>CABJFQ010000006.1:9979-137424 GCA_902364975.1 Coriobacteriaceae bacterium
CCTGGTCCACGTGTCCAGCGACTACGTCTTCGACGGCACCGCCGAGGTCCATACCGAGGACGAGCCCCTCAGCCCGCTGTCCGTCTACGGCCAGACCAAGGCCGCCGGAGACATCGCCGTGGCCGGCTGCCCGCGCCACTACATCATGCGCAGCTCCTGGGTCATCGGCGAGGGCCGCAACTTCGTCAAGACCATGAGGGGACTGTCCGACCGCGTAGCCGACCCCGAGGACAAGCTCGAGCAGGTCACCGTCGTGGACGACCAGCTGGGCCGCCTGACCTTCACGCGCGACATGGCCGCGGCCATCTTCCATGTGCTGGACGTGAAGGCCCCCTACGGCACCTACGACTGCACCGGCTCCGGGGCCGTGAGGAGCTGGGCGGACATCGCCCGCGCCGTCTTCGAGGCAGCCAACGGCAACGGGGAGAAGGTCTTGCCGGTATCGACCGCCGACTACTACGCGAACGCCGCGGGCCCCATCGCCCCGCGCCCGGTCCACTCCGCGCTCGACCTGTCCAGGCTCGAGGCCGCGGGCTTCCACATGCCCGACTGGGAGGAAGAGCTGGGGGAGTACCTCAAGACGCTCTAGTCGCTATTAACTTTTCGAGAGCAAAAGCCGCCGCTTGCTAACGGCGGCTTTTCTTGTTGGTGGCTATCGGCGCAGTGGTGCCAATAGTATTCTGTGGAAGATCTACCTCTCGCTTGTCTCGGTGGCGGACTTGCCGGGCTGGTCATCGTAGGCGTATTTGCTGTACACGTTGACCTCCCACTGCTTTTTTTCGACCTTTGCCACAGAATCCAGGATGAATCCGGTTGCAAGGCTCAGACCACAGAGGAACATAAACGATGCAGCAAGCATGGCAGTGGGGAAACGCGGGACCAGACCGGTCTGAAAGTACTCAACAAAGATAGGAATGCCCAAAACCAGGCCGATAATCGCGAATAGAAGCGCGACGAGGCCGAAGAACTTCAGCGGGCGGTAGTCCTTGAATAGCGTGCCGATCATCGCAACGACTTTAATGCCGTCGCTCACGGTATTGAGCTTGGACTCGGAGCCTTCCGGACGGTCGCGGTACTCGATGGGCACGTCTTTGATGCGCCAACGGTGGTCGACGGCGTGGATCGAGAGCTCGGTTTCGATCTGGAAGCCCTCGGAAAGCACAGGGAAGGTTTTAACGAACGGGCGGCTCATGGCGCGGTAGCCTGTCATGACGTCATCGAAGCTGTAGCCATAGATCCACTTGATCATGGCGCGGACCAGATTATTGCCAAAGCCGTGGAAGGCACGCTTGTTCTCCTCGGCGTAGGTGCCGTTGGAAAGGCGATCGCCTACGGTCATGTCGGCCGTGCCGTTTAGGATGGGCTCGCAGAGGGCCTTGGCCGCCTCGGCGGGGTAGGTGTCGTCTCCGTCGACCATCAGGTAGCAATCGGCGTCGATATCGCGAAACATCTGGCGGCACACGTTGCCCTTTCCCTGACGGGGCTCAAAGCGGACTGTGGCGCCGTGCTCGGTGGCAATGCGTGAGGTATCGTCCGACGAGTTGTTGTCATAGACATAGACCGTCGCCTGCGGAAGCTCGCGGTGAAAGTCGTCGATGACCTTACCGATCGTGAGCGCTTCGTTGTAGCAAGGGATGATGACGGCGATGGATTCAGAATTCACTTAATGCTCCTTATACATTCAATCCTAGAAAGTATAGCCGTTTGGGCCTGGCATCCTAAGATGTGGGTTAGTTCTCCAGTTTTGCTGCGCGAATCGTTTGCATGGCCGTCGGGTCTATACTGTTCGTTTGTCAACGATTACGAGTAAAGGAGTTGCATCCGTGTCGGATCAGACAAAGCAACAAGAAGCTCGCAGTCTGCCTGCGACGTTTGCTAAGAACGAATTTGAGAAGGACGCGTTTATCCTTCGTCAGCTGGTTACCAAGGATTTTAAGATCAAGTATCGCCGTAGCGTTCTGGGCGTCGCATGGTCGGTGCTCAACCCGCTGCTGATGATGATCGTCATGGCCATCGTGTTCTCGACGATTTTTGGCCAGGGCCGCAATGGCTCAATGACGCCCGAGATGTACCCGCTGTACTTGATCGTGGGTAACATTACCTTTGCCGTCATGTCCGAGTCTACTAACCAGGCCCTGACGTCGATCGTGGGCGCTGCCCCTCTGCTCAAGAAGGTTAAGGTGCACCGCTGGGTCTTCCCGGTGCAGAAGGTGCTCTTCTCGCTGGTCAACTTTGCCTTCTCGCTGGTCGCCGTCGCCATCGTCATGCTGTGGTTCCGCGTTATGCCTTCTTGGCACCTTATTCTGCTGCCGGTTTGCCTGCTGCTGCTTATGTGCTTCTGCATGGGCCTGGGCATGATGCTCTCTGCCCTTACGGTCTTCTTCCGCGACGTTATGCATCTGTGGAGCGTCGTCATTACGGCGTGGACTTACATTACGCCCATCTTCTGGACGACTGACTATATTGCGCAAATGCCGCATCTCGTGCGTATCTTGATGTATGCGAACCCCATGTTCAACTACCTGCAGTTTATGCGCGATATCTTCCTGTTCCAGACTACGCCCTCGCTTATGACGTTTGGTATGTGCGTCGCTTGGGCGGTTCTTGCGCTTATTATTGGCTATACCGTGTTCCATAAGTCCGAGCGCAAATTTATCCTCTACATCTAAGGAGTGCTGTGATGACTGAATCTGTTGTTGATTACAGCGAGCAGCCTCTGGCTGTCGAGGTCGACGACGTCACCATGATCTTTAACATGGCGTCCGAGTCGCTGACCAACCTCAAGGAGTACTTCATTAAGCTTGCCAAGCACGAGCTGTTCTTTGAGGAGTTTAGGGCGCTTAAGCACATCTCGTTTGATATTCATCGCGGCGAGGTTGTGGGTCTGGTCGGCACCAATGGCTCCGGCAAGTCTACGATGCTCAAGATTATCGCTGGCGTTCTTGAGCCTAGCGAGGGCAGCGTTAAGGTGCACGGTAACATCGCGCCGCTGATTGAGCTTGGCGCCGGCTTTGACCCCGAGCTGACCGCCCGCGAGAACATCTATCTGAACGGCGCCCTGCTCGGCTATACCAAGGAGTTCATCGACGCCAACTTTGACGGCATTATTGAGTTCGCTGAGCTGCAGAACTTTGTCGATATGCCGCTTAAGAACTTCTCCTCGGGCATGGTGGCGCGTATCGCCTTTGCAATCGCGACGATTACCGAGCCCGATATTCTGATCGTTGACGAGACGCTGTCCGTCGGTGATGTGTTCTTCCAGCAGAAGTGCGAGGCCCGCATCCAGCACTTTATCCAGAGCGGTGACGTGACGGTTCTGTTCGTTTCGCACTCCATGGAGCAGGTTGAGCGCATCTGCCAGCGTGCCGTTTGGATTGAGAAGGGTGACCTTCGCATGGACGGCCCGGTCAGTGAGGTCTGCAAGGCGTATCGCGAGCAGTTCAACTAGGTTATAATTACTTGCGCTTGGCCGAATTGTTTGGCTGGGCGTGCGGTTATTTGCTCCATTAGCTCAGTTGGATAGAGCAGGGGACTTCTAATCCCAAGGTCGACGGTTCGAATCCGCCATGGAGCACCATCGTTTATTAAGCCCGGACCGCTTGGTGGTCTGGGCTTTTTCACATGCCGGTGTTCTTTATTCTTGCCGGGTATACGTTTAGGCCGAAGCGGTGGTGCGAGCGTTCTGCGGACAGGCAAGCCTTGCCGTCTTTGCCTTTCATGCGGTTGACTGGTTTATCCCTTGGCAGACGATGCCGTTGCTTTTAACGCTGCCAGTACCATGGCTCTTTGCGTCGATTGTGCGCTGCGGGTGCGACATAGGGTTGGCGTACGTGATCAAGAAGGCGTAACAAAAACGGGGAGGACCAACTTGGCCCTCCCCACTATATCTAGTCTGTCTAGTCTGCCTTCAGGCACTCGGGCAAGACGCTTGCAATTGCATTCATCGCCTGCGGCCTCAGGTACTGCTCATTGAGCTTTGCCTTTCTGTAGGCGTAGCGAGTGTCTGTCGAGTACTTGATCAATACGTCGGTGAAGAATCGCTCCCAACTTAGGTACTTGCGACTTTCGATATAGCTCGAAGGGTCCTTGAGGATTTTTGGAATGTCGTTACTGGGAATGAGGCCAGATTGCAGAAGTGTCCACTCAAATGATTCCGGGAGGAACAAGCGAACGTTCTTGTAAACGCGCTGTCCGAGCACCTTTTCGATGTAGGGACCAAACGCTGCGCCGTCTCCAATGGCAAGAACGTTTTGCTCGGGGCATTCGTGAATTGTCCGCTTTAGATTTGCTACGCCGGTGGCGGTATAGCAGGGGATCCTGAGCCGGTTGCAAAGAGCGTCGTAGAATTGATAGCCAGATTTGCTATCCTCGACAACTACGGCGTCGGGTACCTCGAATCCAACATTTAGATCCTGATACAGCATACTTGCCGTGTGGTCATATAGCGGCTTGGTCACCGAGTAGAAGCGCCTGTCGCTCTTGCGGCCATTGATTGTTTTACTTGTCGTGTTGACTAGCTTTAGGATTTCATCAACGCTGTAGGGGAGCTCGTTGGCATCGCGACGAGATATCAGAACAAAATAGTTGGACGAGCCGTTGACGGCTTTGGCGAAGTCCTTTGAGTAGATAAACTCGTTACCCTCATCTAGAAAGACGATTGAATCTTCGATGATCGATAGCTCGCGCTCCCAGCGTCTGCCGGAAAGCGTTTCGCAAGGCACGTCGCAACTGAGTGCAACGCCGCTTTCCGGTCCTCGGTCGTTGTAGTCGCGAATCATCGAGATGAGCGTCGTTTTACCCGTGCCGCTGTTGCCGCGTATAAAGGAAATATTGCGCTTAAACGTGAGTGTGTATTTGACCTTTGCACGCTCTACGACAACGGTATGCGTTCCCTTCATTACTCATCAACATCCAAAAAGTCATTCGTGGCGCCGACAAACTCCTGCATGTTTCTGACGATGCGGCCATCGTTTTCAATGCGGATTTCAAAGCTCTTCCAGGGGAATTTCATGATGTGGTATAAGGTCACCAGCACATCCTGCTCTTTGCCGATCTTGAGTAGCCAGCGGGCACAGTTGTCTCCGCAGGTGGATGCGTTGAACACCATATTTGGGAGATTGCGCACCAGCAGCAGCGTCTTAACGCCGCCGGACAGTTCGAGTGGGGTGATCGAGCCCAGCTGTTTGCTTACGATGTTGTGGGGACCGATGAGCTCTGATCCGTCCACGCTTTTAATAATCTGTGCGGCCATAGGGTCTTCGAACCATGAGTCCAAGTATGAGTTCCTAAAATAGGTTTCGGTATCGTAGATGGAACCGGGGTAATCCCCCAGATGGATGCTTAACATGCGCGTCTCCAGACGTTGTGTGACTGCAATGATTATATGCCAGTAATAAAGTGCCGCCAGTAGCGAGGTTGCTGCTGGCGGCACTGGCATTATTAGCGTGTGAATCGCGTTGATGGATCTGCTCGCGAGGCTACTTTTCGAGACGTTCCCTCAGCAGCTCCAGCGCGTGGGCGTAGCCTTGCAGGCCCTCGCCGGTGATGGTGGCGAAGCAGGCTAGGCGTGCATAGCTCACCTGGCGGAAGTCCTCGCGCGTCTCTACGGCGCTGATGTGCACCTCGACGGCAGGGATGGCGACGGCCTTGAGGGCGTCAAGGATTGCCACGCTCGTATGTGTGTAGGCGGCCGGGTTGATGACGATGCCGTCGACCCGGCCGTAGGCCTCCTGAATCTTGTCGACGATGTTGCCCTCGTGGTTAGACTGGAAGACCTCGACCTCGTCGAAGCCCTGTGCGGCACCCGCCTCCTGGCAGATCTGCACTAAGCGGTCGTAGTTGTCGCTGCCATAGATGCCCGGCTCGCGAATGCCGAGCATGTTGAGGTTGGGGCCGTTGATGACGAGTGCTTTCATGGTTGCTTCCTTTGCGGTTGGAAAACCACCACAAAGGTGCTTGTCCCCTTTGTGGTGGTTTTGGTTAGAGGGCGGGTGGGAGGGTGTCGAGGAGGGCTTGGGCGGTGTTGGCGGCGCAGTCGCGTGAGTCGATGATGTAGTCGGCCCAGGCGCGGTAGTGTGGCATGCGCTGTTCGGCCAGCTTATCGATGCCGTCGCGCGCGGTGATGGGGCGGCCCTTGTGGGCGAGCTCGTCGAGCTTGCGGTTGAGCATCACGATCTGGCTGTTTTGGTGCAGCAGCGGGTAGTTCTCGTCGCGCGTGACCACGCCGCCGCCGGTGGAGAGCACCAGGCCGCTGCGCTTGGAGATGTCGGACAGCGCCGCCGTCTCCTGTTCGCGGAAGGCCGCCTCGCCGCGCTCGACGATAAAGTCGGCGCAGGGCATGTCGAGGCGTTCCTCGAGGGCGCGGTCCAGGTCGATGTGCTCGCGACCCGTGAGCAGGGCAATCTGCTCACCCACGCGGGTCTTGCCCGAGCCCGGCATGCCGATCAGCGCGATGTTCTGTTCGCGGCGTGACAAGCGCTCCGTTACATCCAGGATGCGCTTGCGCGGGGTGACCTGGCCGGTGTAGCGCTCAACAGCCTGTGCCGCTTGGGCCACGAGCATCAGCAGACCGCCGATGCAGGGGATACCGCGGCGCTCGGCCTCGAGCATCAGGCCCGTGCGGGCGGGGTTGTAGACAATGTCGATAACGCCTTCGAGCGCATCGAGCCCTTCGAGCGTGCAAGGCGCGTCGGGGCAATGGGGGAACATGCCGGCGGGCGTGCAGTTGACGAGTAGGGCGGCGTCGGACTGCTGCGCGATGTTGCCGTAGTTGACCTCGCTCGTGCGGCCCACGGGCACCACGGTGGCGCCAAGGTCGCCGAGCACCATGCTTGCCGTGGTGCCGGCACCACCGGTAGCGCCAAGCACGAGGACCTTCTTGCCGGTAACCTCAACCCCCAGCTCCTCGACCAGGCACTGAAAACCAAAGTAGTCGGTGTTGTCGCCGCGCAGGCGCCCGTCGGGCAGGCGCGTGATGGTGTTGACGTTGCCCATGCGCTCGGCGAGCGGGCTCAGCTCGTCCAGGTAGTTCATGACGGCGCGTTTGTAGGGGATGGTCACGTTGGTGCCTTCCCATTCTTTACCCGTCATAAAGGCCGCGAGGTCCTCGGGCTCGCGCTCAAATCGCACGTAATCGAGCCCAGCGAGCTCTTTGTAGATGGTCGGGGTGTAGCTGTGGCCCAGCACGCGGCCCAGCACACCGTAGGGGCGGGTTGCGGCGGTATCGGTCATCTAGAGCACCTCCGTGTAGCTGCCAAAGTAGGTGAAGCTCTCGCACACGTCGTCGATGGAATCGAGCAGGTCGTCGAGGGCCTTGCTGCCAAAGGGGCAGTCCAGATCAAAGTAGAACATAAACTCAAAGTCGCGGCCGGGGATGGGGCGGCTCTCGAGCTTGATGAGGTTGATATTGAGCGCATAGAAGCGCTCGAGTACGCGATAGAGCGCGCCCGGTTCGTTGGCCGTGGTGATCATGAGCGAGGTACGGTTGGCGCCGGGGTAGACGCGCGGCTCGCGGCTGATGACGACAAAACGCGTGTAGTTGTTGTCCGAGTCCTGGATGTTGGGCTCCAACACCTCTAGGCCGTAGAGTGCCGCACAGCTGCGCGAGGCGATGGCGGCGGCGTCGGTGCGTTCGGAGTTGGCGACCATCTCGGCCGACATGGCGGTGTTGGGGTACTTGGTGGCGTGCAGGCCGTGGGCCTCGATAAAGCCGGCGCACTGGGCAATGGCTTGGCCATGGCTGTAGACCTCGCGCACGTCTGCGAGCTTGGTGCCGGGCTTGACGAGCAGGTTGTGATCGATCTTGAGGCGCAGCGAACGCACGATGTGGAAGTCGAACTGGGCGAGCAAGTCGTAGACGGCGTTGACCGAGCCGGCGGTTGAGTTTTCGATGGGCAGCACGCCAAACTCGCAGAAGCCGTCACGCACGGCGCGCATAACGCCTTCGAAGGTCTCGAAAAACGCGATGTCGGGCACGTCGAAGAGTTTGCACGCGGCGATCTGGCTGTAGGCGCCTTCGACACCCTGGCAGGCGACGGTGGCCGTCTGGGGAAAGGGTGTGTCAAAGGCTGCGGCCGTGGCATGGGCTTTTTGCGACACCGTGATGCCCTTGAGCTCGTTGATGTAGCGCTGCTGCTCGGCCTTGCTCATGCTCATGAGGAGACGGAACAGGGCGATGGTCTGTGCCTCGTAGCGCTCGGGCGCGCGGCTGGCGAGGTTGTTGAGCTTGGAGCGCTCGCGGGCGGGGTCGAAGACGGCCTTGCCCATCTCGATTTTTGACTTGGCGACCTCGGTGGCAATGTCCATGCGCTCGACAAAGCTGTTGAGGAGCGTGGTGTCGATGCCATCGATGGTCTGGCGAATATCGGCAAGGTCCATGGAGACCCCTTTCACGTGTCGGGGGATGTTGAGGGGTGGGTAGTTAGCGCTGGGCGGCGTCTTCGAGGAGGGCGTCCCAGATGGCGAGGGCGGCGGCTGCTTCGGCTACGGGGACAGCTCGGGGGACGATGCAGGGATCGTGGCGGCCGTGGACCGAGAGCTCGGCATTTTCCATAGCGTCCATGTCCACCGTCTGCTGCTCGCGGCCAATTGAGGGCGTCGGCTTTACGGCCATGCGCCACATGACGGGAGCGCCGGTCGAAATACCGCCCAGGATGCCGCCGGCGTTGTTGGACTCGACCTCGATCTCGCCGGTCTCGGCATCGATGCGATACGGATCATTGTTCTCGCTGCCGCGCATGGCGGCCACGGCAAAGCCCATGCCAAACTCCACGCCCTTTACGGCGGGAATGCCAAACGCGATCTGCGCGATGCGGTTCTCGATGCCGTCGAACATGGGGTCGCCGATGCCCGCGTGAAGCCCGTAAATGCCGCACTCCACGATGCCGCCGATGCTGTCGAGTTCGTCGCGCGCGGCTAGGATTTCCTCGCGCATGCGGCCGGCTGCGGCGGCGTCAATGCACGGCAGATCGTTCGTAAGGATCGCCTTGCGGTCGGCCTCGCGATAGACCATGTCGTCCATCGGCAGGTCGGAGATGCCGCCGATCTGCGCGACGTGCGCCATGACCTGAATGCCGCGGGCCTCGAGTGCCTGCAGCGCAATGCCGCCGGCGATGCATAAGGGGGCCGTTAGGCGGCCGGAGAAATGACCGCCACCGGCGACATCGTGCATGTTGTGATACTTCACGCGCGCAGGGAAGTCCGCATGTCCGGGGCGGGGCTTGCGGCGCAGCTCGGAGTAATCCTTGGAGCGCGTGTTGGTGTTCTCGATAATCGCGGCGATGGGCGCGCCGGTGGTATGTCCATCGACCACACCGGCGATGATGTGGGCGGCGTCGGCCTCGCGGCGTTTGGTCGCGGTCTCGTCGCGACCGGGGGCACGACGGTCAAGGAAGGCCTGCAGCCGCTCCTGGTCAACAGCGATGCCCGCCGGGATGCCATCGAGGGAGCAGCCGATGGCGGGGGAGTGCGACTGGCCGAAGATGCTTAAGTGCAAGACGTTGCCAAAGGTCGAGGACATGCTATTCCTCCTCGAGTGTGACCTTGCCGCCCAGCAGGCGGTAGTGGTCGAAGAAATCGGGATAGGACTTGTTGACGGCCTCGGCACCGTGGATCACGACCTCGCCGGTGGCGCGGCTCGCGGCGATAGCGGCCATCATGGCGATGCGATGGTCGTTGTGCGAATCGACCTCGCCGCCGGTAAAGGCGTCGACGCCCTTGATGATGAGGTCGTCGCCGGCAATGCGCACCTGCGCGCCCAGCGCGGTGAGCTCGCGGGTGGTGGTGACCAAGCGGTCGGATTCCTTGATGCGCAGACGGGCACAATCGCGGATAAAGGTGCGGCCCTGTGCCAGCGAGGCCACGGCCGAGATGACGGGCACCAGGTCCGGAATGTCGTGGGCACTCATCTCAAAGCCGGCGAGCTTGTCGGACTGCACGGTGGCGGCGTTGGTGGAGCGCACGATGCGGGCGCCAAAGCGCGAAAGCGCGGCAAGCACGTTACGGTCGCCCTGTGCGGAGCTTAGCGACACGCCCTCGACGGTGATTGGGTCGGTACCGATGGCGCCGGCGCACAGCCAAAAGGCGGCGTTGGACCAGTCGCCCTCGACGGCCACGCTGCCGGGCGTGCGGTACGAGCCACTGCTCACGCGGAAGTTCGTGACCTCGGGCTGGCCGTCCTTGGCCGGAATGCGCTCGACGTTGACCTCGACGCCAAAGGCCTTCATGGCCTGTATCGTCAGGTTGATGTAGGGGCGGCTCTCGATGAGGCCGGTTACCTGCACGCAGGAGGGCTGGGCCAGCAGCGGGGCTGCCAGCAGCAGGCCCGAGATGTACTGCGAGCTCACGTTGCCCGGTAGCACAAAGGTGCCCGGGCGCATGCGGCCGCTCGTCTTGAGCGGAAAACCGCCCAGACCCTGTAGGTCGCAGCCGGCGGCGATGATCTCGTCCGAGAGCGGGGAGAGCGGGCGGGCGCCCAAGCGCCCCTGACCCACAAAAGTTGCTTCTGCGCCCAGCGCGCAGGCGACGGGCAACATAAAGCGGAGCGTGGATCCACTTTCACCGCAGTCAAGCGTGCTGCCGGCAAGGGCCTTGAGCAGGCCAAACTCAACACTCTTCATGGTGGGGTGGACCTGGAAGCCGTCCTCGACGGTCTCGATGCGAGCCCCCAGGGCCGTAAGGCAGCGCACCGTAGCCTCGATGTCGGCGCAGGTGGTGTTGCAGGTGACGTGTGTCTCGCCGTTGGCAAGCGCAGCGCAGATGATCAGGCGATGCGCCATCGACTTGGACGCGATGGCGGGAACGGTGCCCTTGAGCGGGGACGGGGTGATGCGGGCTAGCATGCGGATGCGTCTCCCTTCTGGCCGAGGCCCTCGGCAATGAGTTCGTGGAAAGTGGAAAGCGGTGTGCGGTCGATGCTGCAGCGGCCAATGCCGTGCGGAATCACTAGATCGATGGTGTCACCCGCGCGCTTCTTGTCGTGGAGCGCCTCGGCAAAGACGGTATCGGCATCTAGGTCGCAGCGGGTCTTGAGGCCATGGCGGGCGCAGAGTTCCTCAATACGATCGGGCAGTGCAGCATCGCAAATGCCGTGCAGGGCCGCGGCGCGCGTGATGATGCCCATGCCGATTGAAACGCAGTTGCCGTGTCCGAGCTCAAAGTGCTCGCAGGCCTCGACGGCGTGCCCGGCGCTGTGTCCAAAATTGAGGAGCTTGCGCTGGTTGGTTTCGCGCTCGTCGGCGACGACCACGGCGCGCTTGATGTCGATGTTGCGGGCGATGATGAGTGCTACGCGGGCCACATCGCGGTTGAGCAGCTCCAGCGTGAGCGGGGTCTTCTCCAGCTCGGCGAAAAGCTCCGGGTCGGCGATCACGGCGTGCTTGACGACCTCGCCGCAGCCGTCGGCGAACTGCTCGGGCGTGAGTGTGGCCAGACACCCCACGTCGGCGATAACCACGCTCGGCTGCCAAAAGGCGCCGGCCAAGTTCTTGCCGGCAGCCAGATCGATGGCGGTCTTGCCTCCCACCGACGAATCCACCATGGCGAGCAGGCTCGTTGGGATCTGCACAAACTTGCAGCCGCGCATGTAGGTGGCGGCCACAAAGCCCGCCACGTCGCCCACGACGCCGCCGCCGAGTGCCACGATCACGTCGGAGCGCGAAAGCTCGTGCTCGGCCACAAACTCCAAAATGGCAACATAGGTTTCGGCGCGCTTATGGGCCTCGCCGGCCTCGAAGGTGCAGATGCTCACCTCGTAGCCTGACGCCTCCAGGCTCTGCTTAACGGGCATCTGGTAGAGCGGGCCCACGTTGGTGTCCGTCACGATGACGGCCTTGGTGCCGCCGGCAGTGGCACGCACGAGCGGTCCCGCCTGCTCCAGCAAAAACGTGCCAACATGCACCTGGTAGGGGCGTGCAGTGTCGATATCGATGGTAATCGCCATAAGCTTCGGTCCTTTCGACCTGGCGTGATGGGTTGTCTAGTGGGAGGCCTCGTCGTCGAGTGCGCGCTTAATGCGGTCGCCCTCGGCAAGGAGATTCTCCAGATAGCGCTGGTCGCGGTCCTTGAGCGCACGGCTGTAGGCGCCAAGCGATTCGATCAGATGGTCGATCTCAAAGGCGAGCGCGTCGGCGTCGTCGATCATGAGCTCGGACCACATTTGCGGGTTGAGGTGCGCCACGCGGGTGAGATCGCGGTAGCTGCCGGCCGAAAAGCCGTGGTGGACCTGAGCGGTCGGGCTCTTAACATAGGCGTTGGAGACGACGTGCGCGAGCTGGCTCGTAAAGGCGATGACGCGGTCGTGCTCGGCGGCGCTGGTCACGCTGAACTTGCCAAAGCCCAAGGGGCGTACCATCTCGCGCACCTGGCCCAAAAGCTCCAGTTTGAGCGCATCGTCCACCGCGGGCGGTACGAGCACGAGCGGGGCGCCCTGGAACAGGTCGGCGCGGGAGTGCGCATAGCCCGAGTACTGCGTGCCCGCCATGGGGTGCGCGCCCACAAAGTAAAAGCCGTGCTCGCGGGCTAGCTCAAAGGCGCGCTCGCACACGATGCCCTTGACGCCCACCGTGTCGATCACCACGGGGCCCATGATGGCCTCGGTGTCGGTGGCGTCGGCGAGCGCCTGGGCGTGCGCCTCGAGCCACTCGATGCATGCCTCGGGATAGCAGGCAAGGACGATGATGTCGCATTCGCCGAGCGTCTTGTCGTTAAGCTCTCCGGCGACAGTGCCCATGCTGGCGGCCGTCATGACATCGTCATCGGGGTCCCAGGCCAGCACGCGGACGCCCGCCTGCGCATAGCCGCGGGCAAAGCTGCCGCCGATGAGGCCCAGGCCGACGATGCCGGCGCACTTGGGGCCGCCCTGGTTAACGCGCGCGTTTCTCACTGTACCCATGGGCTACTCCATGGTCTCTTGGCAGACAACCTCGCGAATGGCTCGGATGCGGCGCATGGTGTCGTCGAACTGATCGGGGGTGAGGGCCTGAGCGCCGTCGGACCATGCGCGGCTGGGCTCGTCGTGGACCTCGATCTCTAGGCCGTTGGCACCGCAGGCGGTCGCGGCGAGCGCCATGGGCTCAACGTAGCGGGTGTAGCCGGTGGCGTGGCTGGGGTCGGCGACGACGGGCAGGTGCGACAGGTGGTGCAGCACCGGCACGGCATTGAGGTCGAAGGTGTTGCGGGTGCGGGTCTCGAAGGTGCGGATGCCGCGCTCGCACAGGATGACGTTGTCGTTGCCCTCGCTCATGATGTACTCGGCGGCCATGAGCAGCTCATCGATCGTGCCGGACATGCCGCGCTTAAGCAAGATCGGAGTCTTGGTCTTGCCGACCTCTTTGAGCAGAGGGAAGTTCTGGGCGTTGCGGGCGCCGATCTGCATGACGTCGATCTTCTTGTCCAGGAAGACCTGCACGTCGCGCGGGTCCATGATCTCGGTGACGATCGGCATGTCGAGCTCGGCAGACGCCTCGCACAGCAGGTCCAGACCGGCGGGGCCCATGCCCTGGTAGGCGTACGGGGAAGTGCGGGGCTTGTAGGCACCGCCGCGCAGCATCGTGGCACCGGCGGTCTTCACGCGGCGGGCGATGCGGATGAGGTTCTCGCCCTCGACGGAGCACGGGCCGGCGATGACTTGGAACTGATCGCCGCCGATCTTGACGCCGTGGCCGCAGTCGATGACGGAGTCCTCGGGGTGGAACTTGCGGTTGGCGCGCTTGAACGGCTCGGAGACGCGCTGCACGCGCTCGACGACGTCCATGGACTCGAGCAGGAACGGGTCGATCTTGGTCGTATCGCCCACCAGGCCGATGATCGTCTCGTTCTCGCCGCGCGAGACGTCGGTCTTCAGGCCCTTTTTCTCAATCCAGCTGACGATATGGCTGACGGCCTCGTCGCTGGCGCTCTGCTTTAAAATTGCAATCATGGTGTGCCTCTCACATCGATGGATAACCCTTGCAAAAACGGCCCGCATCGCGAGCCGTGTATATATGGTGCATGAGAGTTTATACTATCTGATTCGCTTTTGCCTTCTAAAGTGAGCCGTTGCGCCGCGTCTTCCTCGGAATTGCAAAGCTTTTTCTTTTATTTTGATAGCCCGTGGTGCACTTGGGTATAATGCCAAACGTTGGCCCTATTAGCTCAGGGGATTAGAGCGTCTGCCTCCGGAGCAGAAGGCCGTTGGTTCGAATCCAACATGGGGCACCATCGAACGTAAGACCGTCCGAACCTCGCATGGTCCGGGCGGTTTTTCTTATACCGACGCGACGTGATGGGACGTGGTATGGCAGCAACGGATATCGAGCGCGGACTCTCGACCACCGAGGTCGAGGAGCGCATCGCCGCCGGTAAGATCAATCGCAACATGGAGCTCAAGACCAAGTCGGTCAAAGAACTCATCATCGAGAACCTCTGCACGCTGTTCAATTTGATCAACGTGATCTTGGCGTTCCTGGTCATTTTGACCGGTTCGTTTAAGAATCTGACGTTCCTGTTCGTGGTGTTCCTCAATACCGCTATTGGCGTCATTCAGTCCATGCGTTCCAAGAAGATGGTCGATAAGCTCACGCTGCTGACCTCCAAGAAGGCCATCGCGGTGCGCGACGGCGCCGAGGTGGAGCTCGACCTGGACCAGATCGTTCTCGACGACATCATCCGCCTGGGGCGCGGCGACCAGATTCCCGCTGACGCCGTAGTGGTTTCGGGCGAGGCTCTCGTGAATGAGAGCCTGCTGACGGGCGAGAGCGACCTTATTAAGAAACAGCCCGGTTCCGAGCTCATGAGCGGCAGCTTTATCGACTCGGGCCTGCTGCGCGCCCGCGTGATCCATGTCGGCGCCGACAACTACGTGGCCAAAATTAATAACGAGGCCAAGTACGTCAAAAAGGTCAATTCCGAGATCATGAACGCGCTTAACGCCATCGTGCGGTTTGCGAGCATCATCATGATCCCGCTCGGTTTGGCGTTGTTTTCCTCGAGTGTGAGCGAGCTGTGGGATGCCGCGGGAACCCCGGGCGATAGCGCGCTTTCGTGGTGCTTCTCCGAGCTGCTGGCCGGCCGCGTGCCCTCGTCGGCGCTGCTGTCCACGGTGGGCGCCCTGCTGGGCATGATCCCGCAAGGCCTGGTGCTGCTGACCTCGTCGGTGCTCGCCATCGCCACGGTGCGCCTGGCCCGCCGCAAGGTGCTGGCGCAGCAGCTCTACTGCATCGAGACGCTCGCGCGCGTCGACGTGCTGTGTCTGGACAAGACGGGCACCATCACGTCGGGCCGCATGGAGGTCGAGGGCACGTATCCGCTACCGGTTGAGGGTGTTGCCCTGGGCGTGGGGGAGAACGAGGCATCTGTTCCCGTCGATACCACGGTGCTCGATTTTGCGCTGGCTAACGTGGCACGTGCGACTTCGGCCGATGCCAACGAGACCTGCCAGGCGCTGCTCAACTATTACGCCGATCGACAGGTCGAGGTGTCTGAGCCGCTGTCGGTCATTCCGTTCTCGTCCTCCAAAAAGTGGAGCGGCGCGTCGTTTGCGCAGGGCTCCTATGTGATGGGTGCGGCGCAGTTTGTGCTCTCTGATCGTGCGTTTGCCCAGGTCGAGAACCGTGTCGCCGAGCTTGCCGATACCTGCCGCGTGCTCGTGGTGGCGCGCGTTGACGGCTTTACGCCCGATGGCGATATGGCGGGCGAGGCCGAGCCCGTGGGCTTTGTGACCATCCGCGACGAGATTCGTACCTCGGCGGCCGAGACCATCGGCTACTTTAACGAGCAGGGCGTGACCCTCAACGTGATCAGTGGCGACGACCCGCGTACGGTGTCGTCAATCGCTCGCGTGGTGGGCGTGCCGGGGGCGGACGCTTATGTGGACGCCACGACGCTCGATACGCCGGCCAAGCTCGATGCCGCAGTGGACCGCTACCATGTCTTTGGTCGTGTGACCCCGCAGCAGAAGCGCGAGCTCGTGCAGGCGCTCAAACGCCGCGAGCACACCGTGGCCATGACGGGCGACGGCGTCAACGACGTGCTGGCGCTCAAGGAGGCCGACTGCTCCGTCGCCATGGCGGCCGGCTCCGATGCCGCGCGTAACGTGGCCGAAATTGTGCTGGTCGACAACGACTTTGCCTCGATGCCTGCTGTGGTTGCCGAGGGCCGTCGCTCCATCAACAACCTGCAGCGTTCGGCCTCGCTGTTCCTGACCAAGACGCTGTTCTCGATGGGCCTGGCGGCGCTGTGCATCGCGTTGCCGCCGTACCCTTTCGAGCCGATTCAGATGACGCTCATTAACTTCTTCTGTATCGGCGCGCCGGGCTTTGTGTTGGGCCTGGAGCCCAACAATGCTCGCGTGAAGGGGTCGTTCCTGACGAACGTGCTCAAGCGGGCACTGCCGGCGTCGATTGCGGTCATTTTGGCCGCGGCGCTCGATATCTTTGTGGCGCGCGTGTTTGGCTTTAACCAGCTCACGCTGTCTACGATGTGCCTGCTTACGTCGTGCGCGGCGAGCGTCAGCCTGATCTGGCGCATCTCGCAGCCCCTCACGCCCTTACGTGTGGTGCTCTTTGTGTTTGTAGTCGCCGGCATCCTGACGGGCGTTATCGGATTCCCGGAGCTGCTGTCTATTGCCAACCTGTCGATGGGCCAGATGGTTATCTTGGCTGTCATCGTAGTCTTTACCTGCTCGGTGTTCTTTAAGCTCGCCACGATGATGGATTCGCTCAAGCCGCGTCGTCGTCATGCCGCAACTGGTTTTGGCCGTGGTGTGCGCGTCCGCCTGGGTCGCGGTGGCGGCAAGGTGAGCTCGACGGGTTCGACGGCGGAGCGTTTTGCCAAGCGCGTTGCCGCCGATATGGCGCAGCGCCGTGAGGAGCGCACTGTCCGCGAGGCCGAGGCCCGTGCACTCGAGGGCGTGGCCCAGGCCCAGCCCAAGAAAAAGAAGGGTAGCGGAGCCAAGCGCTCTCGCGTAACCAAGTCCGCCCAAGGCATCAAAGTCTCGATGCCGAGCAAAAAGAAGAAGTAACTACGCGCCCTGGCGATGTTGAATTGGTGCCTTGCTCCTGTGGGGCCGTGGCGATGTTATGCTCTAACCTCGATTGTTTGAATTGCTTCGAAAAGAGGATGCCGTGATCTGCCCGCATTGCCTTAAGACTATCGAGGACGGCGCCTCGTTCTGCCCCTACTGCAACGCCTATGTGGGTCCGGGCGATGGTCCCGAGCACACCGAGTTCGTGTTCTGTGAGGGCTGCGGTGCCCGTCTTTCTCCGCATGATCGTACGTGCCCCAAATGCGGACGCCCCGCTCCGGGTATCCTCTCCGAGGACGCGGCAGCATCCGACCTGGCAGCGGGCCGCACGGCGGGCTTTCCGCGCCTAACGCAAGAGCAGATCGATACCGAGGTGCCGCATGCGCCGGCCTCTGCCGCTGCGGTGCTTTCAGACGCCGCCGACCCCAATGAGACCTGCGTGCTGCCGGCTTTCGATAAGGATTTCGGTATCCCCAAGGTCGATATTCCCACGCCCGTTTCCCTGCATGACGATGCTCAAAAACCCAAGCGCAAGGTGCACCCCGACGAGGATGCCTATCACAAGCACAAGCGTCATATTCCCAAGCCGCTTATCGTCATCGCGGTCCTTGCCGTCGTTTGCGGCGGTGCCTATTGGTTCGTGACGACCGATCCCATGGGTGTCATGCCTGGCTTCTACGACCAGTTTGGCCAGGCCGCGCAGACGACCTTCCCCACGCGCCAAAAGGGCGAGGCCACTGAGGACGATGCCAAGCAGGACGATTCCGCCGAGGTGGTCCAGGAAGAAACCGTGCTCACCGATGATCAACTCTATACCAGGCTCGACGGTCTGTATCAGACCATCGTGTCCTACGCTGACGAGGACCAGATCGGCGAGGTCATCGATTCCTTTAACAACGGCTATCTCCGAACGCCGCTGTCCACCCGTCAGGAGCTGTCGCAGAGTGCCTACGCCCTGCGCGACCAGATTAAAAAGACGCAAGATGAGCTCAACAACCTGAAAGTACAGGACGATACGGTCTATGCGGATGACATCGCCCACTTAAAGCAGCTTGCCGAGTGGATGTATGAGCGCGTCGACGTGATCTGCCAGAGCTGGGACATCTCGCTGGCCATTCCCGATGGCGAGCCGATGAGTTCCCACCAAAGCGAGATCCTGGCGCCCATCGCGCAGGGCGGCAACAGCGCGCTGAACCAGTACGATGCCAATGTGGGTTCCTGGAAGCCGCAGCAGCGTTCCTAAAATTAGTTCGCCATAGTCGGCATAACCTACGTGCGCAATTGATGTAAGCCCGTGCTTATTGCTACAATTCGTACAAATATGCTTTAAACGCACGAGGAAGGAACCACATGTTTGGTTTTAAGAAAGAGCTCTACACGCCCGAGTATCAGCTTGTCGGCGACGAGTGCGCCGTAATCGAGACGTCGAAGGGCACCATCAAGGTCAAGTTTGACGGCGAGGGTGCCCCAATTCATGTCGCGAACTTCTGCGAGCTTTCCACGATGGGCTTCTATGATGGCCTTAAGTTCCATCGCTATGTGCCCGGTTTTGTCATCCAGGGCGGCGACCCCAATACCCGCGATATGTCCGGCGCCGACGTTGCTGCCGGTCTTGAGGGCCCCGATGGCATGCCTGGTACCGGTGGCCCCGGCTACTGCATCAAGGGCGAGTTTGCCACCAATCCGCGCAACAGCCATGTCGATGGCGCCCTTGCCATGGCACGCTCCATGGACCCCGATTCCGCGGGTTCGCAGTTCTACTTCTGCTTGGGTGCCCAGCATAACCTCGATTCCGGTTACACCGTCTTTGGCACCACGGTCGAGGGTCTCGATGTGATTTCGCAGCTGCGTGCCGGCGACGAGATCGTCCATGTCGAGATCGTTCACGAGTAAAGGGGACTTCCTTGAATAGCCAGCTGATCCAACAGGGCCGCGCCGCTTACCGCGCGGGTGATTTTTCCGCTGCAGCCCAGATGCTTGGGGCGGCAAAAACTCCCGATGAGATTATGGGCGAGGCCGATCACCTTCGTGGCAACGCCTTGATGCACCTGGGCATGTATGCCGAGGCCGCCGAGGCCTATGCCGCCGCTCTCAACGACGGCACCTACGGCAAGCGCGGCGCGCTGCTCACCAACCGCGGCAAGGCACTCGCCGCCGTGGGCGACTACACGACGGCCGCTCAGGCGTTCTCTGCTGCTACGCAGGACGCTTCTTATGCCACGCCGTTCAAGGCCTATCTGGGCTTGGGTAACGCGCTGTTCCAGTCGGGCGACTATGCCAACGCGGGTACTGCTTTCCGTCAGGCTGCCATCGACGGCGCTAATCCGGCTCCTGCCGCCGCACTCGGCGAGCTCGGTCGTTGCTTCATTAAGCTCGGCCGTCCGGCGGATGCCGTGGAGACCTACCGCACGGCTATCGACTTTGCCGGCCCCCGCGACGACACGCGTGCGCTCAACGCCGGCATGGGTCAGGCGCTTTCTGCCGCCGGCCGTCCCTCCGACGCACTCGACGCCTTTAACGCCGCTACTGCCGATGGCATCTACCAGCTCACCTCCGAGCAGGCCGATGAGCTTGCCCGCGTGCACGATTCGCTTGCCGCGCTGTCTGCCCAGACGGCTATGGCCACGGCTCCGGCGCCCGCGATGGACGCTCCTGCCGTCGATCCGCTCGATCCTACGGGCGCGACCGGTCAGTTTATGCCCGATCCCTCGGACACCGGCTTCTTTACGCTGTCCGAGTCCGAGATGGTCCAGCAGGACCGTCAGGATCGTAAGCAGGCCAAGGTCCGTCGTCGCCATCGCCACACGGGTCTCAAAGTCTTCATCGTGCTGCTTCTGCTCATTTTGATCGCCGCGGGCGGTCTGGGCTTTGCCTACACGCGCGGCTTTGGCTTCCCGTCCCAGGAGTCTGTCGTTACCGATCTGTTCCAGGCTGCCGGCGACGGTGACACCGCAAAGGCCGAGTCTTGCCTGGCATCGAGCCTGTCCGAGGACGCTAAGTCGATGATCATCTCCTCGATTCCGCAGGGTGCCACCGTGTCCGTCGAGGGCATGGATCAGTCCATGACCGAGACGACCGCCAAGGTGAAGGCATCGCTGTCCAAGGGCGGCGAGCAGGAGTACACCGTCAAATTCGTGCGCTCCGACAACCATATCGGCTGGGCCGTTTCCTCGCTCGATATGGATTTCTCGGCTGCTGACAACCAGTAGTGACCTTATGGGATTTAGCTTTGCCCGGCGCTTCACCGCAAGTGAGGTGCCGGGCTTGCGCTAGTATGATGAGCTAGTAGTTTTCCAGCAATCATCCAACACATCAGGAGTTGCGTTGTTTTCTTTGATGGATATGTTCTTCGGTAGCTATGCGGGCGATCTTGCCATCGACCTCGGCACCGCAAATACGCTTGTCTCCGTGCGCGGCAAGGGCATCGTCATTCGCGAGCCCTCTGTTGTCGCCATCGACAAGAACGACGAGCGCATCCTGGCGGTCGGTATCGAGGCAAAGCGCATGCTCGGCCGTACGCCCGGCAACATCGTGGCCGTTCGTCCCCTGAAGGACGGCGTCATCGCCGACTTCGATGTTACCGAGGCCATGCTTCGCTACTTTATCGACAAGGCGTCTGAGAAGCGCTATCCGTGGACCCCGCGTCCGCGTGTTGTCGTCTGCGTTCCTTCCGGTGTCACGTCGGTCGAGAAGCGTGCTGTCTTTGAGGCCACGATCCAGGCCGGTGCCCGCCAGGCCTATCTGATCGAGGAGCCCATGGCTGCCGCTATCGGCGCCGACCTGCCCGTCGAGGAGCCCACCGGCTCCATGGTCATCGACATCGGTGGCGGTACCACCGAGGTTGCCGTTATCGCTATGGGCGGCATCGTCGTCTCGCAGTCCATTCGTATTGCCGGCGACGAGTTCGATCAGGCCATCCTTACGCACGTTCGTGATGCCTACAACCTGGCCATCGGCGAGCGTACGGCAGAGGACATCAAGATCAAGGTCGGCTCCGCCGTGCCGCTCAAGGACGAGCTCGACGTCGAGGTCAACGGCCGCGACGTGATCACCGGTCTGCCCAAGACCGTGCGCATCGAGAGCGAGGAGATTCGTCGCGCGCTCAACAAGCCGCTCGACGAGATGGCCAAGGCCGTCAAGGACGCACTCGACGCTACGCCTCCCGATCTTGCCTCGGACCTTATGTACTACGGCATTTTGCTGACTGGTGGCGGCGCGCTGCTGCGCGGTCTCGACGTGCGCCTGCGCGATGAGACCGGCGTTTCGGTCAACGTCAGCCCCACGGCGCTCGATAACGTTGTTAACGGCTGTGCCCGCGTGCTCGAGGCCAATGCGTTTGATGGCGGCTTCGTCCAGACCAATGCTTAATTTCCAAAAGGTGGATTCCATTTGGCACGATCTTCGGGTTTCTCCACAAATCTGAATACCAAGCGACAATCAACGGGTATGCGCCCGTTGATTGTTTTCAGCCTGATTTCGGTGTTGCTGCTCACGTTTTATATTCGTGAGGGCGAGACGGGGCCGATTCATGCCGTTCGTTCGGGCGTGACGACGATTACCTCGCCGGTGCGTTTTCTGGGCTCGGCTGTGGCGGCTCCCTTCAATGCGATCGGTAACGTGTTCTCTAACCTTACGGCGTCACAGGACACGCTTGACGAGCTTAAGAAGCAAAACGAGGAACTGACCTCTAAGGTCGCCGAGCTCTCCGAGGCTCAAAAGACCGCCGAGCGACTGGAGGGTCTGGTCGGTCTGCAGTCGACCTACAACCTCAAGTCCACTGCAGCTCGTATCGTCGGCGCTTCGGGCGATGCCTGGACCTCGACCGTTACCATCGATAAGGGTTCTGCCGACGGGCTTACCATTAACATGCCCGTGACGAGTTCTGCCGGTGTCATAGGCCAGATCATCGAAGTCTCGGCCAAGACGTCCACCGTGCGCCTGATTGGCGACGAGAACTCGGGCGTGTCCGCCATGGTGCAGGATACGCGCGCCCAGGGCATGCTGCAGGGTCAGGCTGACGGCACGCTGCGTCTTGAGTATGTGAGCGTCGATTCCGACGTTAAGGTTGGCGACATCATCGTGACCTCGGGCATTGGCGGTGTGTTCCCCAAGGGCCTTCCGCTCGGCACCGTCTCGTCGGTTGAGAAATCGGCAAACGACGTGTACTACACCATTGTGGTGCGCGCTCAGACCACGGCCGAGAACAACGAGGAAGTGCTGGTCATCACCTCGCTGACCGACGAACAGTCGGCCTCGGATGAGGACGTGAACACCGCTAATAGCACGCCGCAGGGAACGTCGCGCGATGCTGCGACCAAGACGAAGGACGAGAGCTCGGATGACAGTTCCGACACGTCTGAGACGACCGATTCCGGCTCGAGCGAATAGGGGGCATGTCCATGGATCTACACGAGCAGGGGATGAGCTCCCGCACGTTTGTAATCGCCGCCATCGTGTGCGTGCTGCTGCAGGCAGGCCTGGCACCGCAGATCTCCATTGCGGGCGGTCGCGTCAACTTCATGATTATCTTGGTGTGCCTAAGCGTGTTCTCGGGCGACCCGAACCGTGCCGTCGTGTGCGGTTTTTGCAGCGGCTTGTTCTATGACCTTTCCGCTGCCGTGCCGGTGGGCGTTATGTCGCTCCTGCTGACCGTGGGTTCTTTTGCCCTGGTGCATAGCGCCGCCGGTCAGACGGGCGGTAGCCCGAGTGCGCGCGGCGTCACCGTGGGCGCCTTCGCGCTCGTCATTAATGTGATCTACAGCATCATCTTGCTGTTTATGGGTTTGGAGACGAGCTTTGTCGTTGCGATCTTCGGCCATGCGCTGCCGTCTTCGATCCTGACGGGTCTGGTTGCCATTCCGTTTTTGATGTCCGGCGTCGTGCCGCAGTCCGGTTATGGATTCTCCGCACGTGGCGGACGCCAGACGGGCATGCGCTTTAAGCCCAAGACCCGTAAGCTCAAATAGGGGAGGCCCGTAGATGTCTTCCCAGATGACGGTTATTATCGCCGGTATCGTGCTGGTTGTGGCCATCGTGGTCGCGCTGGTCATCATGCGTCGCGGCGATTCCCGTTTTACCTACGATACGCAGCATGGAACGGCCCCGCGCGCCACCGAGGGCGAGGGCAATACCGCGGCGACCGCCTTTAAGGGCCGCTTTTCCATCCTCACCACGGGTGTGGGCGCGATTTTTGCGGCGCTTGCCGTCAAGCTGTGGGGCATGCAGATGGTCTCGTCGGACTATTACGAAAAGCAGGCTAATAGCAATCAGACGCGCACCGTTACCACACCCGCTGTGCGCGGCCGCATCCTCGACCGCAATGGCGTGGCGCTTGTCCAGAACCGTCCCTCACTTGCTGTCGCGGCCTACCGCGACCTTGCCGAGGATGAGGTTCTGGTTCGCCATCTTGCCAACGTGCTCGGTATGCCCTACGTGGCGGTGCTGCGCAATATTCAGGACAATTCCGAGGGCGCTCAGAGCCTGCATACCATCGCGACGGACGTCCGTCGCTCCACGGTTGCCTATATTCAGGAGCACGCCGGCGAGTTCCCGGGCGTCAAGATTGCCGAGCGTACCGAGCGCCAGTATCCATATGGCGAGACGGCATGCCATATCTTGGGCTATACCGGCACCATTACCTCCGAGCAGCTCGAGGCCCAGAATAAGAAAACCTCTGGTGATGATGCTTCTGCTGGCCGGATTACGTACCAGTCGGGCGATATCGTGGGCCAGGCGGGTGTTGAGAGCTACTACGAAAACCTGCTGCAGGGTATTCGTGGCGAGCAGACCGTCAAGGTCGATGCCTCGGGCAATGTGACCGGTCAGGCCGGCGCCGTGCCCGCCAAGGCCGGCTCCGACATTAAGCTCACGCTCGATCTTAAGATCCAACAGGCCTGTGAGACGGCGCTGGCGAGCGCCATCGAGCTTGCCAAGACCACTGGCTACAGCAATGCCGGCAACGGCGCTGTGGTGTGTCTCGATCCCAACAATGGCGAGATCCTGGGCATGGCGAGCGAGCCCAAGTTCGATCCGTCCGTCTTTATCGGCGGCGTCTCAAATGACGTGTGGACCGAGCTCAATGATGACAAGGGTTCGCACCCGCTGCTCAACCGCGCCATTAGCGGACAGTACATGTCGGCCTCGACCATCAAGCCGCTCTCGGCACTGGCCGGTCTTGAGTTTGGAACCTACACTTCAACGCAGACAACTAACTGCACGGGCTATTGGACGGGCCTGGGCAAGGCTTGGGGCAAGCGCTGCTGGCTGACGTCTGGCCACGGCACCATGACGCTGCAGTCGGGTATCGCCAACTCGTGCGACCCCGTCTTCTACGACATGGGCAAGGCCTTCTTTTATGACGAGCAACATTCCGAGGGCCTGCAGGAGGTCTTTCGTCGCTGGGGCCTAGGCAAGACCTGCGGTATCGATCTGCCGAGTGAGGGCGCGGGCCGTATTCCCGATGCCGAGTGGAAAGAGTCGTACTTTACCGACGCCTCTGCCGAGGACCGCAAGTGGAATGCCGGCGATATGACCAACATTGCCATCGGCCAAGGCGACATCCTGGTGACGCCCCTGCAGATGGCGTGCGCCTATATGGGTCTTGCCAACGGCGGCAAACAGTACGTGCCTCACGTGTTTTTGTCTGCCGTGTCGCGCGATGGCGACGGCGATGCCTATAAGTACAACGGCAAGGGCAAGAAGAAGCGCCTGGAGGCCAAGATCAACAGCGATTCGGATTTGACTCTTGTTCGCAACGGCATGCACGACGTGATTTACACGGCATCGACGTCCCTGGCGGCTCACTTTGGCACCCTGACGCCGCAGGTGTACGGCAAGTCGGGCACGGGCGAGAAAAGCGGCGAGGACGAATACGCGTGGTTCTGCGCCTATGCACCGGCCGATGATCCCAAGTATGTCATCGCTACTGTCCTGGAGCAGGGCGGCGGTGGTTCGGATACCGCGATGCATGTCGTGCGCGACGTGCTCGGCGTGATTTATGACGAGCCCGATACCTCTTCGGCCTCGGGCGATTCTTCGGTTCGATAGGAGGTTGCGATGGATTTTTCTCCGGCGGATCTGTTCCGTTCAACCAAGACCGGCTCTCGCAGCAGCCTGGACCGCGTCAACAAGCAACTTTCGGCCTCGCGCGGTACGTTTCGCCAAAAGGTGCATATCGGTGTGCTGCTGGCTACCGTCGCGCTCGTTGCCTATGGCGCCATCATTATTTGGTCGGCGTCACAGTTTAAGGCCGACGCCTCATTCTCGCGCCACCTGCTGGGCATTGGCATTGGCGCGGTGCTTGCGGTGCTCGTCTGGCGTACCGATCTGCGCGGTATTTCCAATTTTTCGACGGCGTTGCTCGTCATCGACCTGATCGTGATCTTCTCGCCCAAGATTCCGGGTCTGTCCTATACGGGCGGTCTGGGCATGACGGGCTGGATCAAGATTCCCGGTATCGGCTTGACATTCCAGCCGGTCGAGCTTGCCAAGCTCATCACCATCTTCTTTATCGCCACGCTTGGCTCGCAGTATAACGGCCGCATCGATACCGTTCGCGACTACGTCAAGCTCTGCGGCATGCTGTCCATCCCGTTTTTGGCCGTCGTTGCCATGGGCGACCTGGGCTCGGGCCTGGTCGTGCTGGTCTCGGGCGCCATCGTCATCTGCATGAGCGGTGCGCGCCGCGAATGGGTGCTGTCGACCCTGGCCCTGCTTGTGGGCCTGGTGGCCCTCGTCCTGGCGCTCGATTCGGTCTTTGATTCGTTGCTCGGCCACGATGTGCTCATCAAGCAGTATCAGATGAACCGCCTGACGGTCTTTATCGACCCCGATAATGCCGATTCGGACGATGCCTACAACCTGCAGCAGTCGCTTATCGCCGTTGGCTCGGGCGGCTTCTTTGGTAAGGGTTTGGGCCATGCGACGCAGTCGGCCGGCGGCTTTCTGCCTGAGTTCCACACCGACTTTGTCTTCGCCTTCCTATCCGAGACCTTTGGCTTTTGCGGTTCCTTTTTGCTCCTGTGCCTCTACGTGCTGCTGATCTTTTCGACGATTCGCGTCGCCTTTAAGTGTGAGTCGCTGTTCTTGCGTCTTTCGTGTGTGGGCATCGTTGGCATGTGGGCGTTCCAGACCTTCGAAAACATCGGCATGTGCATCGGCATGATGCCGATTACCGGTATTCCGCTACCGTTTATTAGCTTCGGTTCGTCTTCGATGATGATTCAGCTGCTGACAGTGGGTATCGTACAATCCATATGGCGGCATCGTTCGGGCGCCGCGTAACCGCTGGAGGGGTTTGCTATGAAAATTCCCGTAGATAAGCTGACCCGCGCTTTTAAGATGGGCGCGTCCGTTAAGAAGGATTCCGATACGCCGGTGCGCGTCTCGGTCTATCTGGATTCGTCCGCCTCGCGCTTTCTGGCCGAGACGGTGCGTGACGCCTTTGTGCCGCAGACGACCTCGGGCATTGTGCGCGTCGAGCGTCTGGGGGAGGAGCGAATTGCTCCAAAGACCGATACCGATGTGGTACTGGTGCTCTCGTGTGGTTCCGACCGCCTGGAGAGTGCCGTGCAGGAGCTCGTGATCGCCGGCGCGCCCGTGTGCGTGCTTGCCGAGTCTGCTGTGGAGGTGCCGTTTATCGAGGAGTCCACGCCCATGCTCGGCGTGGTGGCGGCAACCGATAAGACGTTTCTGCTCGAGACGCTTGCCCGCTGGATTCTCGATCGCACCGACAAGGAAACGGCTTTTGCGGCGAACTTTGCCTTTATGCGCATCGCGGCGGCCAATCGTATCATCACCTCGTGCGCGCTCACCAATATGGCGACCGGTGCGCTGGTGTTTTTGCCGGGCGCCGATTATCCCGTTATGGCGCTGGCTCAGGTGGGAATGCTCTTTGAGCTCGCTGCCGTCTTTGGACGCGGCATTAAGCCTGAGCGCGGCTACGAGGTCGCGGGCGTGCTTGCCGGCGGTCTTGTGATCCGCGCGGTCACCCGTGCGCTCGTCAAGCAGACGCCGCATATTGGGTTTGCCGTCAAGGCGCTCACTGCTGCCGCGGGCACCTATGGCATGGGCCGTGCGCTCGTTTCGCTCTACGAGCGCGATGTCGACTACAGCCGTGCCAACGAGGTGGTCACTGCCACGTTCTCCCGCGTTCGCGATCTGGTGACCACGGTCGCGGGCGCTATCCGTCCTATGGCGTCCTACCAAGACGCATCCGATCTCGCTGCTTAGGGGTTTTCCGTTGCGCGTTCCGTATCAAGACTGCTTTCATTTAATTGAGCCGCTGCTCGCCAAGGTCGAAAAGCCGAGCCGCTATATCGATCACGAGTGGGGCACGCTTTCCAAGGCCGATGCCGACTACCGTTGCTGCCTGATCTACCCGGATGTGTACGAGGTTGGTCTGCCCAACCAGGGTATCGCCATCCTCTACAACATCCTTAACCAGGCCGAGGGCATCTCCTGCGAGCGTGGCTATGTGCCGTGGCCCGATATGGGTGACGCTATGCGCGAGGCAGGCATTCCGCTGCTCTCGCTCGAGGGTGCAGCGCCGGTCGCTTCGTTTGATATCGTCGGCCTGCATGTGCCGCACGAGATGGCGGTGACGAACTTCCTCGAGGCACTCGACCTCGCTGGCATTCCGCTGTTAGCGGCCGACCGAGGTGAAGACGACCCCATCATCATCGCCGGCGGCCCCTCGGTGTACAACCCCGAGCCGTACGCGGCCTTCTTCGATGCCATCCTCATCGGCGAGGGCGAGGAATCGCTGCTCGAGACCTGCCAGCTGCATCGCCGCCTGCGCGACGAAGGAGTCCCGCGCGCGCAGATTGTTGAGCAGCTTGCATCCATTGCCGGCAACTACGTGCCGTCGCTCTATGAGGTTCGTCACGACGAGCCCTGCTCGCCGCATGGCTACACCGTGCCGCGCGAGGGCAAGGATGCGCCGACCGTGGTCTACAAACGCGTCGTCGAGGATTTCGGCGCCACGAATCCGCTGTCGCAGTCGTGCGTGCCCTATGCGCAGCTGGTCCACGATCGCCTGTCTATCGAGATTCTGCGCGGCTGCGCCCGCGGCTGTCGTTTTTGCCAGGCCGGCATGACGTATCGCCCGGTGCGCGAGCGCTCGGCCGACCAGATCGTCTCGTCGGTGATTCTGGGTCTGGAAAAGACCGGCTATGACGAGGTGTCGCTGACCTCGCTCTCCACGACCGACCACTCCTGCATTCGTGACGTGCTCGGCAGGCTCAACCGTCGCCTGGAGGATACGGGTATTCGCGTGTCTATTCCGTCGCAGCGCCTGGATTCGTTTGGCGTGGATATGGCCGAGTCGGTCGCCGGCGAAAAGAAGGGCGGCCTGACGTTCGCGCCCGAGGCCGGCAGCCAGCGCATGCGCGACATCATTAACAAGAACGTGACCGAGGAGGACCTGGACCGTGCGGCCAAGGCGGCCTTCGAGGCCGGCTGGAACCGCATGAAGCTCTACTTTATGATGGGCCTTCCCGGCGAGCGCGACGAGGACATCGTGGCCATCGCCAATCTGGCCGATCACGTGCTGGAGCTCGGCCGTTCCGTGGTGCCCAAGGCTCGTCGCGGCTCGATCTCGGTGTCGATCTCGGTTTCGGTCTTTATTCCCAAGGCTGCCACGCCGTTCCAGTGGTGCCCGCAGCTCGACTACGACGACGTCAAGCGTCGCCAGAAGCTGCTCATCACGAGCGTTCGCAACCGTGCCGTCCGCGTGCATTACCACGATGCCGAGACCTCGCTCATCGAGGCCGCTCTGTCCCGCGCCGGTCGTGACATGACGCCCGTCATCATCGATGCTTGGCGCGCGGGCTCTCGCTTTGACGCCTGGGTAGAGCATTTCACGCTCGATAACTGGAAGGAGGCTGCTGCCAAAAACGGCATCGACCTCAATGAGCTCGTGCACCTGCCCTACGAGTTGGACTGGCGCCTGCCGTGGGAGCACGTGAGCCCCGGCTGCACGCGCGGCTTCCTCGAGCGCGAGTACCGTCGCTCGCTCGAGGGTGTCACGACTCCCGACTGCACCCGCACGTCGTGCACCGGCTGCGGAATCTGCCCCACGCTCCACGCCAAGAATGTATTGATGGGTGATCGCGCATGAGTGAGCGCCTGACCGACAACCCCACGCTCTTTAGACTTCGCGTTCGCTATGGCAAGCGCGATCGCCTTAAGTACCTGGGCCATCTCGAAGTAATCCATACCATTGAGCGCATCGTGCGCCGTGCGGGACTTCCCTATGCCGTCACGCAGGGCTTCTCTCCGCACATGCGCGTGGGCTTCTCTTCGGCGTTACCGGTGGGTACGTCGTCGACCTGCGAGTGGTATGACCTGTTTATGACCGAGTTTGTGGCGCTCGACGAGGCGTTTGGGCGTCTGGCTGCGGCGTCTCCGACCGATCTGGCGCCCATCGAGGCGGCGTATATCGACGTGCGCACGCCGGCGTTGACGGCGCAACTCACGCGTCTGTCGTATCGCATCGACCTGCACTTGGATCCCGAGGCGCCCGTAAGCGCCGACGAGGTGCGTCGTGCGATCGACACGCTGCGCGCGGACCATGGCATCGACTACGCGCGCGGCAAAAAGAGCAAGCGCTTGGATTTGGATCACACGCTTGTGGGCTATGAGCTCACGGCGGGGGAGCGCCCGGACCATCTGGTGCTTATGCTCGACACCCATGCCGATAACGAGGGCTCCATGCGTCCGGAAATTTTGCTTTCTGCTGCTGATGTTTTGTTGCAGGGCTTGACCCCGGGCGTGGATGCACCTATTGTTTCCACCGGTATGCAAGACCTCGTGACCATCTGCTCCTACGATGTCGAGCGTCAGAATCAAGCATGCGAGGACGACGAGGGCCGACTCGTCAGCCCCATACCTGTGCGAACTTGTGGATTTGCTTCACATACTCGTTGACGGGGGTATTTTCGCCTGCTACTATATTCGGCTGTTGCACTAACTGATGCATGAAGGGCAAGTAAACATGTACGCAATCGTTAACACGGGCGGCAAGCAGTACAAGGTCGCCACCGACGATGTCATCACCGTCGAGAAGATCGAGGGCAATGAGGGCGACAAGGTCACCCTGCCGGTCATCTTCCTCAACGATGGTAAGAAGATCGTCACCGATCCCGACAAGCTGGCCAAGGCCAAGGTTACCGCTCAGATCGTTGAGCAGTTCAAGGGCGAGAAGCAGCTGGTCTTCAAGTTCCACAAGCGCAAGCGCTATCGTCGTCTGAAGGGTCACCGTCAGCAGCTCACCAAGCTGAAGATCGTGAAGGTCCAGGCTACGTCCCGCGCCAAGAAGGCTGTCAAGGCAGAGGCCGAGGCTGTTGCCGAGGCTCCCGTCGCCGAGTAGATTACACTCGTAACGAAAGAGTAGGTATACACAATGGCACACAAAAAAGGACTCGGTTCCTCCCGTAATGGCCGTGACTCCCGCGGTCAGCGCCTTGGCACGAAGCGCTATGCCGGCCAGACGGTAACCACGGGCACGATTCTCGTCCGTCAGCACGGCACTCACATCCACCCGGGTGAGAACGTTGGCCGTGGCAAGGACGACACGCTGTTCGCGCTGGTCGACGGTACCGTTGAGTTCCACAAGGGTATCAAGCACAGGGTCAGCGTACGCCCGCTCGCGAACGCGTAATTCACCCTTCATAGAGCACATATGTGGGAGGCACTTGAGTTTTAGGATTCAAGGGTCTCCCTCTTTTTGTAGGAGGCGATTCTGTTGTCACAGTTCACCGATATCAGCCGCATTAACGTGTGCGGCGGCGACGGCGGAGCCGGATGCATGTCGTTTAGGCGCGAGGCATTTGTCCCCAAGGGCGGCCCCGATGGCGGCGACGGCGGTCGTGGCGGCAATGTCGTCATCCAGGCCGATGCTCAGCTGTCTTCGCTGATCGATTACCGCTTTAAGCATCACTTCCGCGCCGAGCGCGGCACGCACGGGCAGGGTGCCCGTCGTAACGGTAAGAGCGGCGAGGACCTAATTTTGAAGGTTCCTATGGGCACCGTGGTGCGCGAGCTCGACCCCGAGACGCAGACCCCGATGTTCGAGATTGCCGACCTGGTGCATGATGGCGAGCGCGTTGTCGTGGCGCCCGGCGGTGCCGGTGGCCTGGGCAACACGCACTTTGTGACGTCGGTGCGCCGCGCGCCCGCGTTCGCTCAGCTGGGCGAACCGGCCGAGGAGCACTGGATTGAGCTCGAGATGAAGCTTATGGCCGATGCCGCGCTCGTGGGCTTCCCCTCGGTGGGCAAGTCCTCGCTCATCGCGCGCATGAGTGCCGCCCGACCCAAGATCGCCGATTATCCGTTTACCACGCTCGTGCCCAATCTGGGCATGGTGCGTGCCGGTGAGTATTCTTACGTTGTTGCCGACGTTCCTGGTTTGATCGAGGGCGCGAGCGAGGGCAAGGGTCTGGGCCACCAGTTCCTGCGCCACATTGAGCGTACGGCCCTGATCATGCATGTCGTCGACATGACGGGCGGTTTTGAGGATCGCGACCCGGTTGAGGATTACCGCATCATCAACCGTGAGCTCGAGCAGTATGGCGCCGAGCTTTCGGAGCGTCCGCAGATCGTCGTCGCCAACAAGTGCGATGCGCCGGGCACGGCCGACAAGATTGCCGACCTCAAGCGCGCCGCGCTCGACGATGGACATATGTTCTTTGCCGTGTCCGCCGTGACGGGCGCCGGTCTCAACACGCTGATGCTTGCCGTGGGCGAGCAGGTGGCTAAGCTGCGTGCCGAGTTGGCGGTCTCCGCTGAGCCGGTCGATCTGCGCGACGAGGAGTGGGAGCGCCGCCGTCTGCAGCGCGAGAAGCGTTTCCGCATTGTCCAGGAGGAGCCCCATGCCTTCCGTGTGGTTGGTCGCGCGATTGAGCGCATGGTCATCCAGACCGACTGGGAAAACGAGGAAGCTGTCATTTATCTGCAGCACAAGTTTGCGCGTATGGGTGTTGACGACGCGCTCGAGAAGGCCGGTTGCCGTGCGGGCGACGAGGTCCGCATTTGCCAGCGCGCCTTTGACTTTGAGGGCGCCGAGGACTTCTTGGAGTACGAGGAGCTCGAGGACGCTGGTGAGGACGTTGCCGTTGAGGCCATTGACGTGGCCGATGCTGCGGATGAGGGCGTCGAGGCTATCGATGCGGCTGATGCCGCGGACGATGCCGAGACCTCGGAGGGCGAGTAAGCCATGTCGCTGCGCGGTGGAATCGGTTTGCCCGAGCTGCCCATAAAAGAGGGCAAAGAGTTTCGGCTTGGCATTATGGGCGGCACCTTCGACCCGATTCATTACGGGCACCTGGTGACTGCCGAGCAGGCGCGCGAGTCGCTCGACTTGGACGCCGTGCTCTTTATGCCGGCGGGCTCTCCCGCCTTTAAGCTTGACAAGCCGGTTACGCCTGCCGAGGACCGTTATGCCATGACGGTCCTCGCCACCGCCGCGAACCCGGCCTTTTTGGCGAGCCGGTTCGAGATTGACCGTCCGGGCGTAACCTATACGGCCGATACGCTTCATGCCCTTCGCGACTTTTACCCGCCGCAGGTAAAGCTCTACTTTATTACGGGCGCCGATGCGATTATCGATATTGTGACCTGGCATGATGCCGAACGAATCGCTGAGCTTGCTACCTTTATTGCGGCGACGCGACCGGGCTTTGATATCGATACGGCGCGTGCCCGAATCAAAGAGTCGGGGCTGCCGTTCGACGTGCGCTATATTCAGATTCCGGCGCTGGCGATCAGCTCGACGAACATTCGTAAGCGAGTTGCCCGCGGCATGAGCGTGCGCTATCTTACGAGCGAGTCCGTGCTCGGCTACATTCGCAAGCGCAGGCTATATGCCGATTTGGGCCAAGAAGATTTTGAGTGATGGGGGCTACGTTGTCGGTAGAGGATCAGTTTGAGGGCGATGAGCGCGCGCTGCTCAAGCGCATTCAAGAACTGCTCGATGTTCGCATGAAAGATAAGCGCAAGCGCTATGTGCATTCGCTGGGTGTTGCCGAGACCGCACTTCATCTGGCCGAGGTCTACGGCGTTGACCGCTTTGATGCGGCTGCCGCCGGCTTAATTCACGATTGGGACAAGGTTCTTTCCGATGACGAGCTCGTGGCCCGCGCGCTTCACTATGGCATCAAGGTTGCCGGCTCTCCTTCCGCTGCGATGCCGCTTTTGCATGGCCCTGTTGCCGCCTATGAGCTTCCGCAGCTTTTTCCCGAGCTGTCGCCGGCTGTTTTCCAGGCTGTCGACCGTCACACCGTGGGTGCCTGCGACATGACGCCGCTCGATATGGTGGTCTTTGTGGCAGATGCCATCGAGCCCAACCGTCACGGCGACTATGCCCATGCGCTGCGCAAGATGGTGGGGGAGTCGACGCTTGACGAGTTGTTCTTCTCCTGTTTTGCGCAGGGTCTGGTCTATGTGATCCAGTCCGGGCGCTATCTTTATCCCACGGCTATTACGATTTACAACCATTACGCCCAGCTGCGCTAGCTCGGGTGTGTCTAGAAAGAGGTATTCCATGGCCGACGAGACCATGACTGACGAGCAGATTCTTGAAGGTGTGGAGCACAAGAGTTTCGTTGCCACGTCCGACCGCACCGCCGCCTCGCTGTCCGCGAGCGGTGTCGCCGCCGAGGATGTCGCCCGCGCCGCCGCGCAGGCCGCCTACGACAAGAAGGGCGAGGACGTGCAGGTGCTCGACCTGACCGAGCTTTCCGACGTGTGCGACTACTTTGTGCTTGCCACCGGTACCAACAACCGCCAGGTCGATTCGATCGTCGACGAGATCGAGGAGAAGGTCGCCGAGGCTTGCGGCGAGCATCCGTTCTCCATCGAGGGCCGCGAGCAGAAGACCTGGATGCTCATGGACTACGGCTCGGTTGTCGTCCACGTCTTCACTCCCGAAGCCCGCGACTTCTACCGCCTAGAAAAGCTCTGGGGTGACGCCCCCCAGCTCCCCCTCAATCTCCTCTAGTAGCTCATTTGATACGGGGCTTTTTAGCTAGCTTCGCGCATTTCGCCGGGCAGTTGCGGTTTTCCGCACCTGCCCGGCTTTCTTTTTGCCTAAAGGCGGTTAATCGTTGAAGCGGGATTGGCGGCCGAAAGATAGGGCGGTGTCGCCGAACTTGTCTCGGACGGCGTCGATAGCGACCGAGAGGTCGCGACGGTCGCTTGATTGGGCTCCGCGGTCGTCGACTTCGCAGAACAGGTCGGTCTGGATGCCGCCTTGGTGGTCGAAGTCGCTCATGCCGATGCCCGCTAAGCGAACATGCATGCCTTCCTGCCAGATGTTGTCGAGCAGTTCGAGTGCAACCGCCACGAAGATGTTCTCATCGTCGGTCGGATGAGGCAGCCGGCGCTGTGCCGTACGCCCGCTGCCATACGAATACTTAAGCTTGAGCGTTACCGTGCCGCCCGTCAGTCCCTGACGGCGCAGGCGGCGTCCAACCGACTCACCCAGCAGCGCAATCGCCGCTTCGATGTCCCCGCGCTCAGTCAAATCTTTCGCAAAGGTGCGCTCATTGCTCACCGATTTAACCTCACGCTCTTCATCGAGACTTGTGACTTCGGAGATTTCGAGTCCCAGCGCACGCTGGCGCATGCGTTCGCCGTTGACGCCAAAAATAGAGGCCAAGGTGGATTCCGGTGCACGTGATAGCTCGCCGAGGGTGTAGATGCGCATGCGGCGCAGTCGTTCCTCGGCCGAGCGCCCGATGCCGCTCATGGCAGACACTGGTAGCGCGGCCAAAAAGCGCTGTTCCGTCCCGGGGCGCACAATCGTCAATCCAAACGGCTTGTCACGCTCGCTTGCGATCTTTGCGACCGTCTTGTTGCAGCCCACGCCAATGGAGCAGGTCACTCCCAGCGCTGCCACGCGGTCGCTTATACGCCGCGCAACCAGTCGCGGGTCTTCGGGCGCAAAGCGACCCGGTGTGATATCGATAAAGGCTTCGTCGATGGATACGCGCTCTACGCGCGGCGTTTCCTCGGCAAGAATCGCCATGACCTGCGCGCTCACCTCGCGGTAGCGATCAAAGTGCCCGTGCGTCCAAATGGCTTGCGGGCACAAGCGCCGCGCCTCGGCCGAGGCCATGGCAGAGTGCACGCCAAAGCGACGCGCCTCATACGAACACGTGGACACGACGCCACGCGAATCGGCGTCTCCGCCCACGATGAGCGGCTTACCGCGCCATTCGGGATGATCGAGCATCTCCACGCTCGCAAAAAACGCATCGAGGTCCATGAGGCCCACCGCCGGACCCGTCCAGGGAGGCGGCGTGACGCCCATGGCATCCTCATAACCGTATGTATGTTCGCGTATTTCCATGTCATGAGTATACCGCGCAGCTCATGTGGGGTGCGTGTATGTGCTTGCAAATCCCGAATTCTTGTCTAAGATATGGATTTGCCCTCGACTACACCGAAGAAGTTGGTCTCACGGACTTCACCTGCCCGCGTCGATGGCGTATTATGTTCAACTGTTTGTTTGTAGTTGCAGCCTAAAGCTGCTTGGTTGGAGGAGTTTCCTTTGGCAGTCAAGATTCGCCTTGCTCGTCACGGCGCTAAGAAGCGTCCGTACTACCGTGTCGTCGTCGCCGATTCCCGCGCCCCGCGTGACGGTCGTATCATCGAGGAGGTTGGCCGCTACAACCCGATGACCGCCCCCAAGACCATCAACCTCGACCTCGAGAAGATCGCCGACTGGCAGTCCAAGGGCGCTCAGCTCACCGACGCCGTCGCCGCTTTGGTCAAGGCCGCCAACGAGGGCGAGAAGACCGAGACCGTCGTCAAGAAGTCCAAGAAGCAGCTCGCCAAAGAGGCTGAGGCCGCTAAGGCTGCCGCTGAGGCCGCTGAGGGCGCCGAGGAGTAAATCGTGCCTGAGGTTGACGCTGCACAGCTCGAGGGTGAGGCAATGCTCTCAGATCGCATCGCCGATCTCGTCGAATATCTCGTTGTTCAGATCGTCGACGACCCGGATTCCGTGAGCCTTGAGGTCATCGATGGTGACGACGCCTCTACGATTGAGGTTTCTGTCGCCGAGGATGACGTCGCTAAGGTCATCGGCCGTCGTGGCCGTACCATCAAGGCCATTCGCACGCTCGCCCGTGCACTGGCCGCTCGCCTCGACACTGCTGTCGAGGTAGAGGTTCTGGGCTAGGACCTTGAGGTCCCAGTACAAAAACATCGCCCGTGTGGTCAAGCCGCACGGAAGGAAGGGGGAGGTCCTCGCGCAGCCGCTGCGGGGGCTTCCTTCTGTATTAGAGCCGGGTATGCGCGTCGCCCTGACGCCGCCGGCGCTCAAGCGCGACCGCTTTTGCACGGTCGTGTCCGTCACCGATACGGGCGATGGCGATCTGGTCTCGTTTGAGGGCATTGACGACTTGACGGCCGCCGAGGGCATCACGGGATGCTATGTGTTGACAAATCGTGACGATTTTGAACTCGATTCACTCGACGCCGCCTATACCGACCTGATGGGTCGCGAGGTGGTCGACGAGCGCTTCGGTTCACTCGGCACGATCGTCGAGATCATGTCGACGCCCGCTAACGATGTTTGGGTTGTCGAGGGTGATCGGTACGGCGAGGTACTGATTCCCGTGATCGAGCAGGTTGTGCTCGATCTTCCCGACACAGGAACAATTTCCGTCCACGTTATGGACGGCCTGATCGATATGGACAAGTAGGGAGGACAACATGCTGATTGAGACCCTTTCGGTCTTTCCCGAGATGTTTGAGCCCGTCATGTCCACATCGATTTTGGGCCGCGCCCGCAAGGCCGGCCTTTTTGATTTTAAGGCGTATAACCTGCGCGACTGGACGCACGACCGCCATCGTACCGTCGATGACGAGCCGTACGGCGGCGGGCAGGGCATGCTCATGAAGGTCGAGCCTATTGCCGAGGCCATCGAGGCTATTAGCTCCGAGGGTCCTAAGCCCACCGTGGTGTTTTTTACCCCCTGTGGCGAGCCCTTTACACAGCATGTGGCCGAGCGCCTGCTCAAAAGCGAGCGCTTGCTGTTTGTGTGCAGCCGTTACGAGGGTGTCGACGAGCGTGCCTATGCGTATGCCGACGAGCGCCTGTCGATCGGCGATTACGTGCTCACGGGCGGCGAGCTTCCCGCTATGGTCGTTGCCGATGCCGTCGTACGCCTGATTCCCGGCGCCCTTGGTGACGAGATGAGCAACGTGGACGAGTCGTTCTCGACCGCCGAGGACGGAGGCCTGCTCGAGTATGCGCAGTACACTCGCCCTGCTGAATTCAACGGCGAGGGCGTGCCGCCGGTGCTCGTGAGCGGTGACCATGCCAAGGTTGACGCCTGGCGCCGTAAGAATGCCATCGAGCGCACCTGCCGCTGGCGTCCCGACCTGATCGAGACGGCACGGCTTACGCCCCAGGAGCGCGCATACGCGCAGGAGATTCTGGACGCTTCGTATTCGCAGAGCGAGGAGTGAGAATGGTTCCATCGCAGCATTCCGCGTTGAGGGGCGCTTTTGAGTGGGTCGCGGTCATCGCGATCGCGCTCGTGGCCACCTTCCTGATCCGCACCTTTGTGGTCGAGCCCTTTGTGGTACCCACCGGCTCCATGGAGGACACGATCGAGATTGGCGACCAGATCCTGGCACAAAAGGTGAGCCTCGAGCTCGGTCAGCCCGTCAAACAGGGTGATATCGTGGTGTTCCACAACCCCGATGCCACTTCCGAGCATGATGTTCTTGTCAAGCGTGTTATTGCCACGGCCGGCCAGACGGTCGACCTGCAGGACGGCAAGGTGGTCGTTGACGGCCAAGCGCTCGACGAGGACTATACGACGGGCATGAGCTGGCCGCTTTCGGTCCAAGCGCCTGGCGCCCAGGTGAGTTATCCCTACACCGTCCCCGACGGGTGCGTGTGGGTGATGGGCGACAACCGCGAAAACTCTGCCGACTCGCGCTACTTTGGTCCCGTCGATCGCTCTGATTTGATCGCTGTGGCGCTTGTGCGCTACTGGCCGCTCAACCGCATCGGCGCTATCGACTAAAAACCGCTATAGTACAGTACCTAACCGTGTAATCGTTTCGACGAGGGGATATTAGAGGCATGAACGCTTCATCGCTTTCCTTCCAAGACATCATCCTGCGCCTCCAGCAGTACTGGGGCGAGCAGGGCTGCGTCATTATGCAGCCCTATGACTCCGAGGTCGGTGCCGGTACCTTCCATACCGCGACCACGCTGCGCTCGCTCGGTCCCGCCGAATGGCGCACCTGCTATGCGCAGCCCTGCCGCCGTCCCGCCGACGGCCGCTACGGCGAGAACCCTAACCGCATGCAGCACTACTATCAGTTCCAGGTGCTCATTAAGCCCTCTCCGGTTAATGCTCAGGAGCTTTACCTGGGGTCTCTTGCTGCCATTGGCCTGGACCCCAACGACCATGACGTCCGTTTTGTCGAGGACGACTGGGAGAGCCCGACGCTGGGCGCCTGGGGCCTTGGCTGGGAGGTCTGGCTCAACGGCATGGAGGTCACGCAGTTCACGTACTTCCAGCAGGTGGGCGGTATCGAGGTCGACCCCGTGCCCGTCGAGATAACCTATGGCCTGGAGCGTATCGCCATGTACGCTCAGGGCGTCAACTCGGTCTACGATCTGGTGTGGAGCTATCTGCCCGACGGCACGCCCATGACCTACGGCGACGTGTTCCTCGAGAACGAGCGCGAGTTCAGTGCCTATAACTTTGAGGTCGCCAACGTCGAGATGATGCGTCAGAAGTTTGACGACTACGAGGCCGAGTGCCATTCCTGCCTGGAGCGCAAGCTGCCGTTGCCGGCGTACGACTGTGTCATGAAGTGCAGCCACGCCTTCAACCTGCTCGATGCCCGCGGCGCCCTGTCCGCGGTCGAGCGTGCCAACTACATCCTGCGCGTCCGCGCCGTCGCCAAGGCGTGCTGCGAGGCCTACATGGCCGAGGTCGCCGGAGTCAACGAGAATGCCGACCAGGAAGGCGAGGTGGCGTAAGCCATGGCAGACGCTAAGGATTTCCTGTTTGAGATCGGTACGGAGGAAATGCCCTCTGCACCGCTGAACAATGCCGTCAAGCAGCTTGGTACCATGATCGCCAAGGGTCTCGACGAGGCCGGTCTGGCCCACGGCGAGGTCCGCGTGATCTCGAGCCCGCGTCGCCTGGCTGCGCTCGTTGCCGACGTTGCCACCGCGACCGATGAGGTTCACGAGGTCAAGCGTGGCCCCGCGGCAAACATCGCCTTCGACGCTGACGGTAACGCCACCAAGGCCGCCCAGGGCTTCGCCCGCAAGTGCGGTGTGGCTGCCGAGGATCTGGTCCGTCGCGAGGACACCGACGGCCGCGAGTACGTCTTTGCCGAGAAGAATATCCCTTCCGCACCGGCTACGCCGATTCTGACCGCTCTGTGCGAGAAGACCATCGCCGGCCTGCAGTGGCCCAACTACCGCTCTCAGCGCTGGGGCCACGAGCACGCGACCTTTGTTCGTCCGGTCCGTTGGATCTGCTGCCTTCTGGGCGAGGATGTTGTGCCCGTGTCGTTTGCCGACGTGACGAGTGGCAACACCACGCGTGGCCATCGCGTGCTTGGCCCCGGTGACCATGTGGTCGCCAGCCCCGCTGTTTACGAGCAGGTGCTCGAGGATGCCGGCGTGCTTTCTGCCGAGCGCCGTCGCGAGGCGATTCTCGCCGGTATCGCCGAGGTCGAGGCCGCTCGCCCCGGCTGCCATGTCGATACGCCCAAGAAGGTCTTTGAGGAGGTCATTAACCTCTGCGAGTGGCCGACGGTGCTCGTCGGTACTTTCGACGAGGAGTTCCTCAAGGTCCCGCACGAGATTATCTGCGAGTCCATGCTCACCAACCAGCGCTACTTCCCGATCTATGACGGCGAGGGCAAGCTGACGCGTGAGTTCGTGGTCGTCTCCAACAGCAAGCCCGAGAACGCCGAGCGAGTGATCGACGGTAACGAGCGCGTCGTGCGCGCCCGTCTGGACGACGCTAAGTTCTTCTACGAGGAGGACCTGAAGATCTCCCTCGACGAGTTCCGTGAGCGTCTGTCCAAGGTTGCCTTCCAGGAGAAGCTCGGTAGCGTGCTCGCCAAGTCCGAGCGCATCGAGCAGCTCGCGCTCGCTATCGCCCGCGAGGCTCACCTGGGCGCCCATCTTGCCGCCGACGCTGCTCGCGCCGCACACCTGTGCAAGGCAGACCTGGTGTCCAACGCCGTCGTCGAGTTCACGAGCCAGCAGGGCGTGATGGGCGGTTATTACGCGACCGCGATGGGGGAGAACGACGAGGTCGCCCATGCTATTCGCGATCACTATCGTCCCCGTTTTGCCGGTGACGAGCTGCCCGAGGGCACCGCTGGCTGCATCGTGGCCTGCGCCGACAAGCTCGATACCATCGCCGGTATCTTTGCCATCGGCGAGCCCCCGACCGGCTCCTCCGACCCCTACGCGCTGCGTCGTGCCGCTATCGGCATTATCAACATTCTGCGCGACCGTCTGCCGATCGACCCCACGTCGCTCATCGACTTTGCCCTCGAACTCTACAGTGAGCAGGGCATTGAGTTCGACGCCGCCGAGGTCGCCCAGCAGGTTCGTGACTTCTTCCATGGCCGCCTGGTGAGCATGGCCCGCGACGAAAAGATTCCGGCCGATACCGTCGCCGCCGTCTCCGCGGTGCACATCATCGCCCCGTCCGTCTTCTTCGCCCGCTGCGCCGCCCTCGACGAGGCCCGCAAGAACGACGCTGAGACGTTCGACAACCTGGCGACCGCCTATGCCCGCGCCGCGCATATCTCCAAGCCCGAGCTGGGTGCGGAGTATGACCGCAGCCTGATGGGCGAGGTCGAGCTTGCGCTCGCCGACGCCTCCGAGGCTGCTCAGACCGCCGTCGATGCCGCCCTTGCTGCCGAGGACTACCCGGCCGCATTTGCCGCCCTCGCCGCCCTGCGCGCGCCCATCGACCGTTTCTTCGATGAGGTCATGGTCATGGACAAGGACGAGCAGCTTCGCGATAATCGCCTTAAGCTGCTCAACCGCTTCGAGGCCGTTTTCTCCGGCATTGCCAACATCGGTGAGCTTGCCCGCAAAAAGTAAGCCAGCCTGCGCATAAGCGCAAAAGGAGCCCCGCATGGATTGCCCGGTCACCGCTCGTCCCACCGTTATCGTTATCTCCGACTCGCTCGGCGATACCGCTTGTGAGGTGGTGCTTGCGGCGTCCGGGCAATTTGATGAAGGGGCTTTTCGCGTTTTGCGCCTGCCCAAGGTGACCTCCGTGGAGCAGGTCAAGTCATTTGTGGGGCCGCGCGTCGATGCCGACCATCGCGATGTCGCCGTGTTCCATACCATTGTCGATCCGGCGCTTCGCGCCCGCGTGCTCGATTACCTGGGTATGCTGCATATCCGTTCGGTCGACCTGATCGGCCCGACGCTTGCCGTGCTGTCGTCGCTCATCGGTGTGCCGCCCAAGTGCGTTGCGGGCGTGATTCACAAGACCGATGACCGCTATTTCCATCGTATCGAGGCCATGGAGTATTTCGTTGAGCACGATGACGGTCGTGGTTGCGACGATCTGTCGGGTGCCGATATCGTGCTGCTGGGTGTGTCGCGTACATCCAAGACGCCGCTGTCGATGTATTTAGCCTATCAGGGCTACAAGGTCGCCAATGTCCCACTGGCGCATGGCATGGAGCCGCCCAAGTCGATTTACGAGGTTGACCCGATGCACCTGTTCGGCCTGATTTCGACCGTCGACGTTATTTCTGAGATTCGCGATAGCCGCTTGGGCGATGACTACGCCCGTGCCGTTGCCGGCTCCTATGCCGAGCCTGAGAGCGTGCGCAGCGAGCTTGAGGAAGCTCGTGCCCTCATGAAGCGCTTAGGCTGCTTTGTTGTGCGTACCGACGGCAAAGCCATCGAGGAAAGCGCTGCCGAGATCATTGCTCACCTCGAAGAGATTCAAGAGGCAAGAGCCCGCCGTGCCGCCCGCCGCGCTCAACAAAAGTAGCTCACTTGGGACAAGGTTGTTTGGGTAGCTAATTTGGGACGGGGCTCTTTTAGCTAACCAAAGAGAATACTTGGAAATAATGCTGATAAATGGTAAAGCGATTTAGCAAAAACATCGCATCCGACCTGCACTTTCCTTGTAGTGGTATCTTCATAAGGTAACCACCTTTACCTACCGTTTACCGCCATATTTATCACGTTTACCAACCCCCGCGCCCTCTGCGCAAGCCCGCTCAATGCCCGCCGTATAGTACCCTCACGGCCCGCATCCGGCGGGTCGATTCGTTACCACGGTCGTGCGCGTAAGCGCATGGAAGGGGAAGTATCGTGAGCGATTGCAAGAGGGTTTACCGTTTTGGAACCGACGCCCGGGGCACCTGTGTCACTGAGGGCGACAAATCCATGAACTTCGTGCTTGGCGGCAAAGGCGCAAACCTTGCCGAGATGAGCCGCATCGGTCTGCCGGTTCCCGGTGGCTTTACCATTACCTGCCAGACCTGTGTCGAGTACTCCGGTGCCGGCAACGTCTGGCCCGAAGGCGCACTCGATGAGATCGTTGCCGCCGAGGCGGACCTCGAGGCCCGTTGCGGCAAGAAACTCGGCGATGCCTCCGATCCGCTGCTCGTGTCGGTTCGCTCGGGCGCTCCGTTCTCCATGCCCGGCATGATGGACACGGTCCTCAACCTGGGCTTCAACGACGATTCCGTCCAGGGCCTTATCGCCCAGACGCAGAACCCGCGCTTTGCCTGGGACAGCTACCGTCGCTTTATCCAGATGTTCTCCAACGTCGTCATGGGCGTCGACGCCGACCTATTCGAGAACGCCCTGACCCAGGCCCGCCTGGTCGCCGGCGTTCGTGTCGATTCCGAGCTTTCGGCCGAGGACCTGCAGGAGCTCGTCGAGACCTTTAAGGGCATCTTCTCCGAGAACGTCGAGGCGACCCTGTATCCCGAGCTCGAGGTCGCCGACGGTAAGCCCGTTTTTCCGCACGATCCGGAGCTCCAGCTGCGCCTTGCCATCCAGGCCGTCTTTGGCAGCTGGATGAACGAGCGCGCCTGCATCTACCGCAAGCAGCACGGCATTTCCGACGAGCTCGGCACCGCCGTCAACGTCCAGGCCATGGCCTTTGGCAACAAGGGCGAGACCTCTGCGACCGGCGTCGCCTTTACGCGCAACCCGGCCGACGGCACCAAGGAGTTCTATGGCGACTTTTTGGTGAATGCCCAGGGCGAGGACGTCGTCGCCGGCATCCGAAACACCGAGCCCATCGCCGACCTCAAGACCACCTCGGGCCTCGAGTCCGCAGGCGAGGAGCTCGAGCGCGTGTTCCTGACGCTCGAGGATCATTACCGCGATATGTGCGATATCGAGTTCACCATCGAGCAGGGTAAGCTCTGGATGCTCCAGACCCGCGTGGGCAAGCGCACCGCCACCGCCGCCCTGCGCATCGCCATCGAGATGGTCGAGGAGGGCCTCATCACCCGCGAGGAGGCCGTGAGCCGCATCGACCCCGCACAGCTCGACCAGCTCCTGCACCCGCAGTTCGACGCCTCCAAGAAGTACGAGGCCCTGGCCAGCGGCCTTAACGCCAGCCCTGGTGCCGCCGTGGGCGAGGTCGTGTTCTCGAGTGATGACGCCGTCGCGCGTTCCGCCGAGGGCCACAAGGTCATTCTGGTCCGCTGGGAGACCAACCCCGACGACCTGAAGGGCATGGTCGCCGCCGAGGGCATCCTGACCAGCCACGGTGGCAAGACGAGCCATGCCGCCGTTATCGCCCGCGGCATGGGTACGCCCTGCGTTTGCGGCGTTGAGCGCTTCCACATTGACGCGGCAGAGAAGGTCGTGCGCATCGAGGGCAGCGACCGCGTGCTGCGCGAGGGCGATGTCATCTCCATCGACGGCACCCAGGGTATCGTCGTCGACGGCGCGGTCGACCTGGTCTCTGCAGAGCTCACCGGCGACCTGGACACCATCCTGTCTTGGGCCGATGAGATCCGTTTGGACGAGACCGACGGTCACGCCAACCACGTGCGCGTCAACGCCGACAACCCCGAGGATGCCGAGCTCGCGCTCGAGTTTGGCGCCGAGGCCATCGGTCTGTGCCGCACCGAGCACATGTTCCTGGGCGATCGCAAGAACATCATCCAGAGCTTTATCCTGTCTGACGATGAGGCCGTGAAGCAGCAGGCCCTGGCCGACTTGCTCAAGGTTCAGACCGAGGACTTCCTGGCGATGTCCAAGACCATGTCCGGTCGCGATGTGGTCGTCCGCCTGCTCGATCCGCCGCTTCATGAGTTCCTGGATAATCCTCGCGAGCTCGAGGTCGCCATCACCAAGAAGGAGGCCGCCGGCGCTCCCGAGGAGGAGCTCACTGCCCTGCGCGCCCGCCTGCGTCGCATTGACGGCATGGTCGAGTCCAACCCCATGCTGGGCTTGCGCGGCGTGCGCCTGTCCGTCGTCTTTGGCGATCTGCCGCTCATGCAGGTTCGCGCCGTCGCCACGGCCGCTGCCCGCCTTATCAAGGAGGGTGTCGACCCGCGCCCCGAGATCATGGTTCCGCTCGTTTCCATCACGGCCGAGCATGTCCAGACCCGCGAGGTTATCGAGCGCGTGATCGCCGAGGTTTCCGCCGAGGAAGGCGTCGAGCTCAATATTCCCGTGGGCACGATGCTCGAGCTGCCGCGTGCCTGCATGGTCGCCGACGAGATCGCCCATCATGCCGACTTCTTCTGCTTTGGCACCAACGACCTCACCCAGACGACCTTTGGCTTCTCGCGCGATGACGCCGAGGCCAAGTTCATCCCGCTGTACATGCATAAAAAGATCCTGAAAGACAACCCCTTCGAGACCATCGACGCGGCGGTGCTGGAGCTCGTGCGCTTGGCCGTCGAGAAGGGCCGCGCCACCAATCCCGACATGCACTTTGGCGTGTGCGGCGAACACGGCGGCGACCCCAAGTCCATCAAGGGCCTGTTTAACGTGGCCGACGTGGACTACGTGTCCTGCTCGCCCTATCGCGTGCCCCTCGCGCGCCTGGCTGCCGCTCAGGCCAAGCTCGAGGCCAAGCGTTCCGCCTAACGTTTTGGGTTTAGACGCCTAGCGTAGCCCCCTTCATGCCGCCCGTCTCATTCGTGAGACGGGCGGTTATCATGTGCGGGTTTTGTCTTTTTGTCTGCGTGAAAAAATGTTCTTGCAGCAGAAACCCGCGCGTGTATACTCGAATACGTTTGTTCAACTACGTGCCGGCCAAGGTGGTACGGCACCTCTAGAAGAGTAAGGAATTGCACATGGATTACATCCGCGCAATCGAGCGTCAGCAGATCCGCGAGGACATTCCTCAGGTTCGCGTCGCCGACAACGTCAAGGTTCACTACCGCATTAAGGAAGGCGACCGCGAGCGCATTCAGGTCTTCCAGGGCGACGTCATCCGCATGGCCGGCGCCGGTGCCCGCGAGACCTTCACCGTCCGCAAGATGTCCTTCGGTGTCGGTGTTGAGCGTACCTTCCCGCTTCACAGCCCCAAGATCGCCAAGCTCGAGGTCGTTCGTCATGGTCGCGTCCGTCGCGCCAAGCTGTACTACCTCCGCGACAAGGTGGGCAAGGCTGCTCGCATCCCCGAGAAGCGCTAAGAAGATCGCAGCGTCTGTCCACTCGTTTGGACACAAGGGTCACCTTCGGGTGGCCCTTCTTTTTATCTGATTTGCATGCAAGGAGGGCCTGGTATGGCCAATATGACGAGCTCGGTTTCGGCATCGCAGGTTGCCGGTGAGTTGGCGAGCGCTACGTTTGAGGAGATCCCCGCCCTCGTGGAGCATTATCGCGAGGACCCGCGCCAGCAGGTGATCAAGGCTTGCGAGCGTGCTCTTAAGCGCCATGCCAAGGAACTTGCCGAGCGCGAGCGCGTCAATGACATGTACGAGCTTATGCATGAGCTTGGCGGCGATGGGGTAGTCGTTGGTGTCGACGAGGTGGGTCGCGGATCGGTGGCCGGTCCTTTGACGGTATGCGCCGTCTGCCTTCCTATGGAGCCGCGCGTCTGGGGCATCAACGATTCCAAAAAGCTCACGCCGGCGCGCCGCGAGTTGCTCTCAGTGAAGATTGCCGAGGTGGCGACGGCAATTGGTTTTTGCCATATCGCGCCTAAGGATATCGATGAGATGGGCATGGCCCGCGCCATTCGAGCCGCTGTCGCGGGCGCCGTGGCCGATACGGGGCTCGAGCCCGATTGCGTGCTTATGGACGGTAACCCCTTGGGCGCCGTTCCCAACGAGCGCGACGTGGTGAAGGGCGATGCCAAGATCGCCTGTATCGCCGCGGCGTCCATCATGGCCAAGGTCACGCGTGATGAGATGATGGTCGAGTACGATGCCGAGTATCCCGAGTACCATTTGGCCGAATCGAAAGGCTACGCAAGCCCCGAGCACATCGAGGCCATTCGCAAACATGGACTTTGTCCACTGCACCGCGTGAGCTTTTGCGGAAACTTTCTGCAGACTGAGCGCCTTTTCTAGGTCAATTGTGGAGACAGGGACCTCAGGGGTTTTATAAACCTGCTGGTAGCGGGCCGTATGCAACACCATTGCTGCGTACGGCCCGTTTTTTGACGGCATTTGGTCAGCTTTTGGTTTGCTTCCGGTACTTACCCGCATGAAAGGTGCCCTCATCATCGGGGCAATGCAGCGTGCGGGAAAGGAGACCCCATGAGTGCCGCAAGCAAAAAGAGCAAGACGAAGCAGCTCAAGGAGCGTTGGGAAAACGGCGAGCTCGACTGCGGGGCGATGACGCCCGAGTTTATCAAGGGACTCAGTCCCCGCGAGCTGGGCATGCTGGGCGAGCTGATCACCATCGACTACTTTAACGAGCGCGGCTACACCTTGCTGGAGCAGGGTTATCGTTGCACCGAGGGCGAGGCCGATCTGGTGCTGCTCGATGAGCTCGACGATGTCGTGGTGATGGCCGAGGTCAAGACCAGACGCGTTGCACTGGATTGCAGCACGCGGGTCTTTCCCGAGGAGGCCGTGGACGCTCAAAAGCAACGCCGCTACCGCCGCATCGCAAGTTGCTATCTCATGCAGCATTATCCGCTCAAGGCGATTCGCTTCGATGCCGTGGGTGTCACCATTCGTGGCGGGCATATCGCTGAGATCGAGCATCAGTACAACGCGTTCGATTGGCAGGTGTCGTGATGGCGTTCGAGACGTTTGCCGTTCACGCGGCCTGCATCCGTGGCGTCGAGGCGATTCACGTCACGGTCGAGGTCTCGCTTGCCGGTGGTGTTCCGGGCATCCAAATGCTTGGCATTCCGAGTATGGAGGTGATGGAGTCACGCGGTCGTATTCGCTGCGCGATGCGCTCCGCCGGGTTCGAGATCCCACGCTCGGGCATTACGGTCAACCTAGCGCCCGGCGATATTCGCAAGACCGGTAGCGGCTTTGATCTGCCCATCGCCATCGCGGTTCTGGCGGCCGATGGGCAGATTCCCCGTGACAACCTCGATCGCTGCCTTATCGCCGGCGAGCTCGGCTTGGACGGTACGGTGCTTCCCGTCAAGGGCGAGGTGGCGTTTCAGCTATTGGCGCGTGATATGGGGCTGTCCTTTATCGCCGGCAGGTCCGATCAGCATGTGCCGCTCGCGGGCGTGGATTGTGGATTCATCGATCATTTGTCTCAGCTTGCCCATGGCATGGGCGAGGCGGCTCGGCACTATCTGGATTCCGAGGGCGTCGAGGCGACCTTTGAGCCCGAGCTCGACTATGCCGACGTACTGGGGCAGGAAGTCGCTAAACGCGGCATGGCGCTTGCGGCGGCAGGAGAACTCGGCTTGCTCATGATTGGGTCCCCGGGATCGGGCAAGACGATGCTTGCGCGCCGTATGACCGGCATCCTGCCCGAGCTTTCCATTGAGGATCAGCAGGAGGCGCTGTGCATCCATTCGGTCTTGGGCGAGAACATCGATGGCTTATTGGCAGGTCATCGGCCGTTTCGAAGCCCCCATCACAGTATTTCAACGGCGGGTCTCATTGGCGGAGGACGCCCGGTGCATCCGGGTGAGATCAGCCTGGCTCATGGCGGCGTGCTCTTTTTGGACGAGCTTGCCGAGTTTCCCACGGGTGTGCTGCAGACGCTGCGTCAGCCCATCGAACGCGGCTATGTGAGGATCGTACGCGTCGACGGGGCCTTTACCTTCCCGTCGCGCTTTCAGCTGCTGGCCGCGAGCAATCCCTGCCCCTGCGGCTTTTTGGGCGATCGCGAGGTGCCATGCCGCTGCTCGGCATCGATGGTGGAGCGCTATCGGGCAAAGCTGCGCGGTCCTTTAGCCGACCGTATCGACATGATGATCGATGTGACCCGTCCCGACCCCCAAGTGATTATCGAGGGTGCGGAGGGTATGTCGTCGGCCGAGTTGCGTGACTACGTTGTGCGCGGTCGCGCCTTTCGCGCCTGGCGCGAGTCCCGTATGGACGATGCGGATGCCGAGGTCGAGGATGACGAGACGCGGTCCATTGACGGCGTCGTTTCGACCTTTGAGCTCGATGATGCGGCGGAGAAGTGTGTGCTCGGCCTGTCGAAGCGCACGCATCTCACGGGCCGCGGCATCGTGCGCCTGGTGCGTATCGCACGTACCATCGCCGATGTCGCCGAGAGCGAGCAGGTGACGCAGGATCACGTGCTCGAGGCGGCGATGTACCAGGGAGGGAGGGACCAATGATGGCCGAGGGGACCTTCGAACTGCATCCAGGTGACGCGTTGTATCCAGAGTCCGTTTTGGAGCTATCTGATGTACCCCAGACGCTCTTTGTGCGCGGCAACCCCGAGGTGCTTTCGACGCCTGCGCTCTCCATCATCGGCGCGCGCAAGGCCTCTCCGTATGGTCTTGCCGTGGCAGAGCTTGCGGCAAAGGTGGCGGTCGAGGCGGGAGTGACGGTTGTTTCGGGCGGCGCGGTCGGTTGTGACCAGGCCTCGGGTTGGGCTGCGGTCAACGCCGGCGGCAAACACGTCGTGGTGCTAGGGACGGGCGCCGACGTGGTTTACCCGCGTTCGAGCGCGGGGCTTATTACTCGCACGCTCGATACGGGCGGCGCGATCGTGTCGATCTCTCCGTGGGGCATGGGTCCGCGCAAGTTTGCCTTTCCGCGCCGCAATCGCGTGATCGCGGCCCTGTCGCAAGCCCTCTTTGTATCCGAGGCGGGTATGCCTTCCGGGACGTTTTCTACAGCCGAGGCTGCTATGGATTTGGGGCGCGAACTTCTTGCCGTGCCGGGGTCGATCCTATCGCCCGAGTCGCGTGGCACGAATTACCTCATTGCGAACGGTGCCTGCTGCATCATCGACGAGGAATCTATCGAGATGGCTATCTCACGCATCTACGGCACCCTGCGCTACTCGCGCCCCGATGCTCCCGGCATTGCCGACCTGGATCCAACGCAGCAGACCGTGATGCATGCGCTCATCGCCTCTCCGCTCAAGGTCGATGACATTGCGGCGCTCGTCTCGCTTGATGCCGTCGGCGTACTTAAGCTCCTGGGTTCGCTTGAGCTCGAGGGCCTTATCGAGCGCATGATGGATGGAAGGTATGCGCCCTCCAAGTTTGCCCTTCACGCCCAGACGCCCTTCGGTCACAATGGAAAACGTGTCAATTAGAAAGGTGTTTGCAGATGCAGTTCGATCAGGTGACGGTTATCGGTGGCGGTCTGGCGGGATCGGAGTGCGCGATCCAGCTGGCAGATCGCGGGTTTGCCGTAAAGCTGTGCGAGATGCGCCCCCAGGTGAGCTCCCCGGCCCACCATACCGATCACCTGGCAGAGCTCGTCTGCTCCAATTCGTTTAAGTCGACCCGTCCGGATTCCGCGGCTGGTTTGCTGAAGGCCGAGCTTGAGCGCATGGGTTCGGTCCTGCTCGATTGCGCCCATCGCGCGGCTGTTCCCGCCGGTGGCGCCTTGGCGGTCGACCGCGTCAAGTTTTCCGAGCTTGTCGAGGACGAGGTTGCCGCCCGTCCCAATATCGAGATCGTTCACGGCGAGGTCACGCAGATTCCCGAAGGTCACGTGGTCATTGCCGCCGGCCCCTTGTGCTCGCCGGCGTTGAGCGAAGAGGTCGTGAAGCTCGTCGGTGGCGACGCCCTTGCGTTCTTCGATGCCGCGGCGCCGATCGTCGATGCCTCCACGCTCGATATGGACGTGCTGTTCTCGCAGTCGCGCTACGAGGAGCAGGGGAGCGGCGACTATCTCAACGCTCCGCTCAACAAGGAAGAGTACGAGGCCTTTATCGAGGCGCTTACCACGGCCGACCGCGTGGTGCTCAAGGACTTTGAGGGCGGCGATCTGTTCCAGGCCTGCCAGCCTGCCGAGGAAGTTGCGCGCACCGGCAAGGACGCCATTCGCTTTGGCGCCATGAAGCCCGTCGGCCTCACCGACCCGCGAACCGGTCGTCGTCCCTGGGCGGCGATTCAGCTGCGTGCCGAGAACAAGGAGAAGACCGCCTATAACCTGGTGGGCTTCCAGACCAACCTGACCTTTGGCGAGCAGAAGCGCGTCTTCCATATGGTGCCGGGTCTGGAGAACGCCGAGTTCTTCCGCTACGGTGTCATGCACCGCAATACCTTTGTCGATGCGCCGCACGTGCTCGATGGCACCTTTGCCGTGCCTGGTACCGGCGTGCGCCTGGCCGGTCAGATCACCGGCACCGAGGGGTACATGGAAGCCGTGGCGACAGGTCTGCTCGCGGCACTCAACACCTATGCCGAGGCTGTCGGGGCTGCTCCCGTCGAGCTGCCGCGCGTGGGTGCTTTGGGCGCGCTCGTGGGCTATGCTGCCGATCCGGCCACGGTGGGCTATCAGCCTATGCATGTCAACTTTGGCCTGGTGCCGCCACTCGAGGATGGTAAGCGCCGCAGCAAGCGCGACCGCTACCAGGCCTATGCGGACCGTGCGCTCGAGGCCCTTGATGCCTATCTGGCCACTCGCCCCGATCTGTTTGGAGGCGACCGGTCATAGCCTTTGACCTGTACGACACCGTCGACTCGTTTATTGCCTATATCTCACGCGTCGAGGGACTTTCTCCCAACACGGTGACGGCCTATGGCTCGAGGCTGGAGCGCTTTGCTGCCTGGTGCGAGCGTGAGAATATAGATTCTTTCGCTGCCGACGTGCGCACCATTCGTCGCTATCTTGCCGAGCTTTCGCGTGAGCAGGTGACTCCCCGAACGCTTGCGGCACACCTGTCTGCCATTCGCTCGCTCTATCGGTGGATGGCTGCCGAGGGGGTCGTGGAGGGCGATGTGGTCTCGGCAATTTCCTCGCCCAAGCTCCCGCGCGATCTACCCGGTGTGCTGACGACCCATCAGGTGGAGGCGCTGCTCAAGACGCCTGATACCTCAACACCCGCGGGACTGCGCGATGCGGCGATGCTCGAGCTGCTCTATGCCTCGGGCGCCCGTATCTCTGAGCTCGCAGCACTCAATGTGGAGTCCATTGCGTGGTCCGAACGCACGCTGCGCCTGTGGGGCAAGGGGAGCAAAGAACGTATCGTCCCTCTGTATCGTCGTGCGCTCGAGGCGACGCGTCTCTATATTGAGGAGGGGAGGCCGGAGTTGCTCGCTCAGGCAAAGCGTCGTGACCCCGCTACCGGGCCGCATCCGCTGCTTATATCGGCGCGCGGTAATCGCATGAGTGCCGCCATGCTCAGGCGGCGGTTTCATATGCTGGCGACGCTCGCCGGCATTCCGGCCGACATCGCCCCGCATGCGATGCGCCATACCTTTGCGACCGACTTGCTCGAGGGCGGCGCGGACCTGCGCTCGGTTCAAGAGCTGCTGGGTCATGCGAGCCTGTCCACGACGCAGATCTACACGCATCTCACGCCCGATCGGCTCAAACGTGCCGTGGCTCAAGCCCATCCCCGAGGCGAATAGTGGCTGGGACGTCCCGCGCCGCACTCAGGTGTGTGGTTTTGATTGCGGGTTGGCAGGAAGAAGCATTCCTGCTATCATTCATCGGGTTGCTTCACGGCAACATGTTTTTATCACGCACGCGCGGCTACTTCATACCGTGGTGCCCGGGCTTTGGTAGCACATGTCCGGGTTGGTTTTGGAGGATGACCCCGCGCGGAGGCAAACCACAGGAGGTTTAACATGGCTACCAAGATTAATATCCGCACCCTGCTCGAGGCCGGCTGCCACTTCGGTCACCAGACCCGTCGCTGGAACCCCAAGATGAAGCCGTTCATCTTCGGTGAGCGCAACGGCATCTACATCCTCGACCTCAAGCAGACCATCCTCGACGCCGATCAGGCCTACACTTTCGTCAAGAACGTCGCCAAGGGTGGCAACGTGCTGTTCGTCGGCACCAAGAAGCAGGCTCAGGAGGCCGTCAAGAACGCTGCTGAGCGCGCCAACATGCCCTACATCAACCAGCGTTGGCTCGGCGGCATGCTGACCAACTTCGTCACCATCCGCTCTCGCATCAACCGCATGGAGGAGCTCGAGGCCATGGTCGAGGACGGCCGCATGGCTGTTCTGCCCAAGAAGGAGCAGGCTGTTCTCGGTAAGGAGCTCACCAAGCTCCAGACCAACCTCGGTGGCGCCCGCGACATGAAGGGCCTGCCTCAGGCTCTCTTCGTCATCGACACCAAGCGCGAGGAGAACGCCATCAAGGAGGCCCAGCGCCTGAACATCCCCGTCGTCGCTCTGATCGACACCAACTCCGATCCCGACGAGGTCGAGTACGGCATCCCCTGCAACGATGACGCTATCTCCGCTGTCACCCTTATGTGCGAGCTCATGGCTGACGCCTGCCTCGCTGGCTCCGGCAAGGAGCAGGTCTCCGAGGCCGAGATGGCCGCTGAGCCCAAGGCCGAGTAAATCAGTCTTAGTTAATTCTTTTTCATCTCTTTGAAAGGAACCACAATGGCCCAGATTACCGCCGCTATGGTCAAGCAGCTCCGCGAGATGACCGACTCCCCGATGATGGAGTGCAAGAAGGCTCTCGTCGAGGCAGACGGCGACATGGACGCTGCTGTCGACGTTCTGCGTAAGAACGGCCTTGCCAAGGCTGCCAAGAAGGCTGGCCGTGAGACCAACGAGGGCGCTGTCGCCGCGTTCGTCTCCGAGGATGGCAAGACCGGCGCTCTGCTCGAGCTTTCCTGCGAGACCGACTTCGTTGGCTCCAACGCCAAGTTCACCGGCTTTGCTTCCAAGGTCGCCGAGGTTGTCGCTACCACCGAGCCTGCTGACGTCGACGCCCTGCTCGAGAAGCCGATGGGCGAGGAGACCGTTTCCTCCGAGCTCACCGAGATGATTCACATCATGGGCGAGAACATGAAGATTTCCCGTTTCGCCGCCCGCAAGGCCGAGAACGGCGCGCTCGCTTCTTACATCCACATGGGTGGTAAGATCGGCGTCCTCGTCGAGTTCGCCTTCGAGAAGGCCGAGACCGCTCAGGCTGAGTCCTTCAAGACCTTCGCTCACGACGTTGCCCTTCAGGTTGCCGCCGTCGCCCCGATCTGCGCCACCCGCGATCAGGTTCCGGCCGAGACCGTCGAGCACGAGAAGCAGATCTACATGGCTCAGGCTGCCGAGTCCGGCAAGCCCGAGGCTATCCAGGAGAAGATGGCTGTCGGCCGTCTGGAGAAGTTCTACAAGCAGTCCGTGCTCACCGAGCAGGAGTTCATCAAGGACAGCTCCCTCACCATCAAGAAGTACGCTGAGCAGGTCTCCAAGGAGCTCGGCGACACCATTACCGTCGTTGCCTTTGACCGTCTGGTCCGTGGCGAGTAAATAAGCTCTTGTAGCTGGTAATGAGCAGGCTGTGGGTTTTACTCACAGCCTGCTTTTTCATGGCTCTTCTTAGAGCCTTTGATAGAATGTTGAGAGTTCAATCTAAAGGAGGATCGCTTTGTCCGACATCCGATATAAACGCGTGCTTCTGAAGCTTTCTGGCGAAGCACTGATGGGCGACGGCCACTATGGCATCGACCCCAAGGTTACCGACCATCTTGCCAAACAGGTCAAGGAGCTGCTCGCCGTTGGCCATGAGGTCGGCGTCGTTGTCGGCGGCGGCAATATTTTCCGCGGCATGGCCGGCGCTGCCGGTGGCATGGAGCGTGCTCAGGCCGACTACATGGGCATGCTGGCAACCGTTATGAACGCGCTTGCCCTGCAGGATGCCTTCGAGCATAACGATGTTCCCTGCCGCGTGATGAGCGCTATCCAGATGAACGAGATCTGCGAGCCCTATATTCGTCGCCGCGCTATCAACCATCTGTCCAAGGGCAACGTCGTCATCTTCGCTGCCGGTTCGGGCAATCCGTACTTTACGACCGACACCGCCGCGGCTCTTCGTGCGTGCGAGATTGGCGCCGAGATTCTGATTAAAGCCACCAAGGTTGACGGCATCTACGACAAGGATCCCGTCAAGTGCGCCGATGCCGTCCGTTTTGACAAGATTACCTATCACGAGGTTCTCGTCCGCGGTCTGCAGGTTATGGATTCCACGGCTACGGCACTGTGTCAGGATAACCGTATGCCGATTTTGGTCCTCAACATCGATGGCGAGGACACCGTCAAGCGCGCGCTTTCGGGTGAGCCCGTCGGCACGCTCGTCTATCAGGAGGATTAAGCATGGCAGAGAACATCACCGCCCATATGGACAAGTCGCTCGAGTCCCTCAAGCATAACTTCTCCAAGGTTCGTACCGGCCGCGCCAACGCCAACATTCTGTCCGACATCACCGTTGATTATTACGGTGTCCCCACGCCGGTCACGCAGGTTGCCGCCGTCAAGACCCCCGAGGCTCACATGCTGCTCATCGAGCCGTGGGACAAGGCGCTCATCAACGCTATCGTCAAGGCCATCGGCGCTTCCGATCTGGGCATTACCCCCAACTCCGATGGCACCGTCGTTCGTCTGCCGTTCCCGGCCCCCACTGAGGAGCGCCGTCGCGAGCTCGTCAAGGAGTGCCGCGAGTACGCCGAGCAGGCCAAGGTGTCTATCCGTAACATCCGTCGCGACTTCAACAATAAGCTCGAGCGCGATGAGGAGCTCACCGAGGACGATGTCCGTCGCGAGCAGGCCAAGGTCCAGAAGCACACCGATGAGTATGTCGCCAAGGTGGAGGAGCTTCTGAAGGAAAAAGAAGCCGAGGTCATGGAGATCTAAGGTGCAATACGACGAGCATAAACTGGTCGAGTACTTTGCCGACGCCCCTGCGGGCGTCGGTTTTTCCGACCTTGACCTCAATAAGATTCCGCACCATATCTCGTGCATCATGGACGGCAACGGTCGTTGGGCTACGTCGCGCGGTCTTGCGCGCACCGAGGGTCATAAGGCAGGTATCGTCTCGCTGCGCGAGATCATTACCGCCTGCGTGCGCCTAGGCGTCGACGTGCTTTCTGCCTATGCGTTTTCTACCGAAAACTGGAACCGTCCGCAGCATGAGGTCAACGTTTTGATGCATCTGTTTGCCAAGACGTTTATCGACGAGCTGCCGCTTCTGAAGCGCGAGAACGTTCGCGTTGTCTTTTTGGGCGATATTTCCGCGCTGCCCAAGAAGACCCGCGATGTCTTTGAGCGCGGCCTTGCCGAATGCGCCGACCATACCGGTATGACGCTGGCGCTGGCCGTTAACTACGGTGCCCGTGCTGAGATCACCCGCGCTGTCCGCCAGATCGCACTTGATGCCGCCGCTGGAAAGATCGATCTTGCCGCTATCGACGATGATATGGTTGCTTCGCACCTGTACACCGCCGGTCTTCCCGATCCGGAGCTCGTGATTCGCACTTCTGGCGAGCTGCGCCTTTCGAACTATCTGCTGTGGCAGGTGGCTTATTCCGAATTCTACGTCACCGATACCTATTGGCCCGACTTTGATCGTTGGGGCCTTGTCGACGCCATTTTGGCCTATCAGGGCCGTGACCGTAGGTTTGGTGGACTGAGTAAGACCGAGGAGGCTTAATCGTGTCCGATCGTCCCAAGGCATCTGCTCCCAAGACGCCAGTTTCCGCGGCGCCTGCGCGCAAAGCTGCCGCTGCGGGAGCGCCTGCAGCAAAGAACGGCACCGGTTCGTGGCTGGCTGGCTTTATCACCCGCGCCGCCGCCGGTATCGTCTACGCCGTTGTCTTTATCCTGTGCCTGGTTTTGGGTATCGTCCCCACGGCCATCTTTGTTTCTGTCATGAGCGGTCTGTGCTGCTATGAGTTTTTCCGTATGACGAGGCTCGATGGCAAGATGGCTAACGAGCGCATGGGTATCGCTGCCGCCGTACTCTTTCCGCTTTCGGCGTTGGGCGATTCGATGTTGCTGAATGCCCTGCTTTTTGCCCTGATGCTCGCTGTGGGCATTTGGTATGTCTGGTCGCCGCGTACCCGTATCTCTGATGTGGCCGTGACGCTCATGGGTCCCATCTACACTGGCTTTATGCTGTCGGCTATCGTGTTGCTGCGCGATGCCGTGCCCGGTTTTGCCGGCGCCCTGCTTTCGGTGGGCGTTTGCGCGTCCCTTTGGGTCTCCGATTCGTTTGCCTACATCGTGGGCAGTCGTATCGGCAAGCACAAGATGGTTCCCAAGATCTCACCCAAAAAGAGCTGGGAGGGGTTTGTCGGCGGCATCCTTGGCTCGGTTTTGATTTGGCTCATCCTGTGGGCGACGCACTTCTACAAGCTCAGCCTGCCCTATGCGCTGCTGTGTGGCGTGGTCGTGTCCATTTTGGGCGTTATCGGCGACCTTATCGAGTCGCGCATCAAGCGCGGTGTGGGCGTTAAGGATTCCGGTAACCTTATCCCGGGCCACGGCGGCATGCTCGATCGTAGCGATTCGCTTATCTTCGGCTGCATTACCGCGCAGCTGCTTTTGATGATCGGAGGCGTGCTGTAATGTCATTCCAGACGACGTATGGCCCCGATGGACGCCTCCGTGTTGCCATCCTGGGTTGTACGGGCTCTATCGGCACCCAGGCACTCGATGTGTGCCGTCAGCATGCCGATCGACTACAGGTGACGGCGCTGTCCGTTAATTCCAGCACCTCGGATCTCGTTGCCGCTGCCCGCGAGTTCTCGGTTCCGGCGGTTGCCGTGGCCGATGTCGCTCATGGCGATGACGCCGTGCTGCAGGAGTTGCCCGAGGGAACGAAGCTCGGCGTTGGTGCGCAGGCGGTTTGCGAGCTCGCGCGTCGCGACGATGTCGACTGCGTGCTCGTCGCTATTGTGGGCGCCGCCGGTCTCGAGGCGAGCCATGCGGCCTTGACCTCGAATAAGCGTCTTGCCCTTGCCAACAAGGAGTCCCTCGTCGTCGGTGGCGACTTGCTTATGCCGTTGGCGCAACCGGGCCAGCTTATTCCGGTCGACTCTGAGCACTCCGCCATCTACCAGTGCTATCTGGGGGAGAACCCACGCGAGGCTCATTGTATTTGGCTCACCTGCTCGGGCGGTCCGTTCTTTGGCCGCACGCGCGACGAGCTCGATCGCGTGACGCGTGTCGACGCCCTCGCACATCCCACGTGGGCCATGGGTGCCAAGATCACCATCGACTCCGCCACCCTCATGAACAAGGGCCTGGAGCGCATTGAGGCCATGCATCTGTTTAACTGCGACCTCGATTTCATCAACGTGGTCGTGCAGCGTCAGTCCAAGATTCACTCTATGGTCGAGTTCGCCGACGGCTCTGTGATGGCGCATCTCGGTGCTTCCGACATGCGTATTCCCATCCAGTTCGCGTTCTCGTATCCCGAGCGTTGGGATACTCCGGCGCCTCGTATCGATTTCCGCGAGCTGGGGCAGCTCACGTTTGATGCTGCCGACATGGATACCTTCCGCTGTCTGGCACTGGCCGAGCGTGCCGGCAAGACGGGTGGCACCATGCCGTGCGTTCTCAATGCCGCCAACGAGGTCGCCGTCGATGCCTTCCTGCACGATGGCTGCAGCTTTACCGATATCGATCGCATTGTGGAATCCTGCATGGACGCCCACGATATGCAGGTGGTCGATTCGTTTGAGCAGCTTCGCGACATCGATGCGTGGGCGCGTGAAAAGGCTGCGCAGGTGCTCGCCGCAACTCGTTCCTAACCCATAAGGATTGCTTTTTCGTTTTATGGATACTGTTCTGAGCGTTCTCTCATCGGTCTTTTGGGGCCTGCTGATGCTTTCCGTCCTCGTGTTTTTGCACGAGGGCGGCCACTTTTTGGCGGCGCGTGCCTGCGGCGTCCGTGTGACCGAGTTCTTTTTGGGTCTGCCGTGCCGCTTTGACATCCATTACACGTCGCGTCGCATTGGAACCAAGTTTGGCGTGACCCCGCTGCTGCTGGGTGGCTACGCTGCCATCTGCGGTATGGATCCGACCGATGTTTCGTGCGCCGACCGCGTGCTCGCGGCTATCTATCGTCATGGTCGCGTGACCGTGGCCGACCTTGCTGTCGAGCTCGAGCTTTCCGAGGAGGATGTGCTCGAGGCATGCGCCCTTTTGCTGGGCTGGGGCTCCATCGCGCCCTGGTATGAGGAAGGGGAGAAGCCCTCGCCGAGCTACTATCCCACCAAATATCAGACGTTGCCGCGAGACACGGCAGGCTATACCACCTTTGATGGTCGTCGTTTCGATCGCGAACATGCGACTGCCGAGGGCGATGTGTGGGAGCTGCCGTGCGGCGAGGCCGAGTTCCTTGCGCAAGAGCGCTCGCACACCTATCTTGGCCAAGGCTTTCTCAAGCGCGCCTTTATGCTGCTCGCGGGCATTATCGTCAATATCTTGACGGGTTTTTTGCTCTTTATGAGCATCTATTCCATTGCGGGTGTCACCGTGCCGATGGATACCAACGTGATCGGTCAGGTTGACGAGGGGTCTATTGCCGCCAAGGCGGGTATCGAGGGCGGTGACGCGATCCTTTCGGTTGACGGTGTCTCATGTTCCACTTGGATGGATGTCTACAATGCCATCGGCAAGGCTGCCGGTAAGGACGATATCGCCATCGAGTACGAGCGTGACGGCAAGCAGCATTCGACCACGGTTGCGCTCAAAGAGGACGAGCGCCTAGGTGTGTATGCCTCTACGCAGGTGGTCCGTTTAGACCCCATCACGTCGGCTCGCCTGTCGTTCTCCTATGTCGTGCAGACAGCGGATGGCGTGATGCGCCTGCTCCAGCCGCAGCATACGATGGAGATTCTCGATCAGTCTTCTTCGATCGTGGGTATTAGCGTTATGTCCTCACAGGCCGCTGCTGCCGGCCCTGCCACGTTCCTTTCCTTTGCCGCCCTCATTTCGTTCTCGCTTGGCTTTATGAACCTGCTGCCCATTCCGCCGCTCGACGGGGGAAAGCTGGTTATCGAGATCATCCAAAAGGTCGCCGGTCGCGAGCTGCCGCTCAAAGTGCAGACAATCGTCAGCTATGTCGGCATCGCGCTCTTTGCACTGCTGTTTGTCTATATGCTTCGTTCCGACATCCTTCGATTTATTCTGTAGGGGAGTGTTTGGATTGTCTTTATCCCATCCTTTGCCTCGCGAGTTGACGCGCCCCGTGCATGTGGGCGGCGTGCAGATCGGTGGTGGCGCTCCGGTCGTGGTTCAGTCTATGACCTGCACCGATACTGCTGATGCCCAGGCAACGCTTGCGCAAGTGTGCGCGTTGGCGCAGGCTGGCTGCGATATCGTGCGCGTGAGCGTGCCTACCGAGGCTGCGCTCGAGGGCTTTCGCACGATTTGTGCCGAGTCTCCGGTGCCAATCGTCGCCGATATCCATTTTAACCATAAGCTTGCCATTGGCGCTGTCGAGGCTGGTGCCTCTAAGCTGCGCATCAACCCCGGCAATATCGGCGATTGGGCTAAGGTCGATGCCGTCATCGATGCCGCGGGTGCCGCGGGCTGCGCGATTCGCATTGGCGTGAACGCGGGCTCGCTTGAGCAAGATATTGCCGAGCGCGACGACCTCACGCAGCCCGAAAAGCTCGTGATGTCGAGCGAACGCTTTGTGCGGCACTTTGAGGACCGTGGGTTTACCAACATCGTGCTATCCGCCAAGGCCCATAGCGTACAGACGACACTTGATACCTATCGCGCCCTGTCGCGCGAGATACCGCATGTTCCGCTCCACCTGGGCGTGACGGAGGCGGGGACCAAGCTTCAGGGCACCATCAAGAGCTCTGTAGGCTTGGGTATCTTGCTTTCCGAAGGCATCGGTGACACCATGCGTGTGTCGCTCACGGCCGATCCGGTTGAGGAGCCGCCGGTCGCCTGGGGAATTCTACAGTCGCTGGGCCTGCGTCGCCGTGGTCCCGAGATTGTCTCGTGCCCCACGTGCGCCCGCTGCCAGGTTAACCTGATTCCCATCGCCGAGGAGGTCACCGAGCGGCTTAAGAACTATTCCGCGCCGCTTTCGATCGCCGTGATGGGATGTGCGGTCAATGGCCCCGGAGAGGCATCTGACGCCGACCTGGGTGTTGCCTGCGGACGTGGTCAGGGCCTGCTCTTTTCGCATGGCCAGATCATTGGTAAAGTAGCTGAGGATCAAATTGTCGACGTGCTTATGGCCGAGGTCGACAAACTTATTGAGGAGAAATAAATGACCCGAGCAATGTATATGTCTAAGCTCTATGCGCCGACGCTCAAAGAGGATCCGGCGGATGCCGAGCTAGCGAGCCACCGTCTGCTGCTTCGCGCTGGCATGATCCGCAAGGAGGCCGCCGGCCTGTATTCCTATCTGCCGCTCGCTTGGCGCTCGATCCGCAAGATCGAGAACATCGTGCGCGACGAGATGGATGCCGCCGGTGCTCAGGAGCTCATGATGCCCATCATGGTCGATGCCGAGCTGTGGCGTGAGTCCGGCCGTATCGATGCCTATGGCAAGGAGCTTGTGCGCTTTGATGACCGCCACGGCCGCGAGTTTGTGCTCGGACCCACGCACGAGGAGACCGTGACTGCCCTGGTGCGCAATGAGTTGCGTTCCTACAAGCAGCTGCCAGTGAACCTCTATCACATCCAGGACAAGTTCCGCGATGAGTTCCGTCCCCGCTTTGGCCTGATGCGCGGCCGCGAGTTCATCATGAAGGATGCCTACAGCTTCTCCGCCACGCAGGAGAGCTTGCAGGAGGAGTATGACAAGATGAAGCAGGCCTACGCTAACATTTGCGAGCGCTGCTACATCAAGGCCTTACCCGTCGTTGCCGACTCCGGCGAGATCGGTGGCGATACCTCCGTCGAGTACATGGCTTTGGCCGACGCCGGCGAGGCTTCTCTCGTCTATTGCGATGACTGCGGTTTTGCCGCCGATGATGAGGCTGCAAGCACCAAGATCGTCGTGACTGAGGGTCCCGGTGACGGTACGCTTACCAAGGTCGAGACTCCGGGCATGGGCACCATTGAGGCCGTTGCTAAGTTCTTTGGATTCCCCGAGAACGGTACGCGCAAGTCCCTGGCGCTCATCGATGCCGAGGGCAAGCCCGTCGTGGCCATCGTCCCGGGCGACCATGAGCTCAACGACTGCAAGGCCGAGCATGTCTTTGGCAAGGGTTATCGCATGATGACGGACGAGGAGCTCCAGACCTACGGTCTGCACAAGGGCTTTATCGGACCGGTTAACTTGCCCGAGGGCATCCGTCTGGTGTGCGACGAGAGCCTGCGCGAGTCCAAGCAGTGGGCCTGCGGTGCCAACGAGGTCGATTATCACTTTACCGGTGCCTGCCCCGAGCGCGACTTTACCGTCGATGAGTGGGCAGATCTGGTCACCGTCGTTGCCGGCGATCCCTGCCCGCACTGCGGCAAGCCGCTCTCTGCTGCTCGCGGCATCGAGGTCTCGCAGGTCTTCCAGCTGGGTACCAAGTATTCCGAGGCCATGGGCGCCACCTTTATGGACGAGGACGGCAAGGAGAAGCCGCTTATCATGGGTTGCTACGGCGTGGGCGTGTCCCGCTCGCTTGCTGCCGTCGTGGAGCAGCACAACGACGAGCACGGTATCGTCTGGCCGGTTTCCGTTGCCCCGTACGAGGTCGCGGTGATTCCGCTCGATCCCAAGAAGGAGGAGTGCGCAACCGTCTGCGACCAAATCGTCGAGGGCTTGTGCGCCGAGGGTATCGAGGTCGTCGTCGACGACCGTGACGAGCGTCCCGGCTTTAAGTTTGCCGATAACGACCTTATGGGATTCCCGTATCAGGTGGTGCTTGGCAAGCGTGGCCTTAAGAATGGCACCGTTGAGCTCAAGGACCGTGCCACGGGCGAGCGCGAGGACGTGGCGATTGACGAGGTCGTCGCCAAGGTTGCCGAGCTTGTTAAGGCGGCCCGCCGTTAATCGACGTTTCTGCTATTAGATGTAATTGCGGGACTGCTCCGTATCTCTCTTAGGAAGAGATGCGGAGCAGTCTATTTTGTTGCGTGAATAAACTCGATGGGTAAAGGAAAACCCCACAGCCCATATGAGCTGCGGGGTTTTCTTGTGCCTCCGATGCGAAATAAATCGCTCAGATATTACTGATAATCGACGACGTCGATCCAGTTCTTCAGGAACTCATCGTTCACGTTGCGCTTACGAGCGAGCTCGGAAGCGGCTACGATGCTCGTCCACTGACGCACGACCTGCATGGGCATGTCGGCGCGGTCGCAGTAGAGCTCCAGGTAGGCCTCGGCCTGATCCTTGCTGTTGAGGGCAAAGAGCAGGTAGGTGGTGGCAACGTCGGCAGCAGGGCAGCCCTGGGTGGCGTGTGCCCAGTCGCAGACGTACAGCTGGCCGTCGTCGCCGACGATGACGTTGGAGGGGTTGAAGTCGCCGTGGCAGACCTTGAACTCCTTGGTCATGCCGTCCAGACGCTCCTGAAGGTTGTAGCGCGTGGTGGCATTGAGCTGATCAAGGCTGTCGATCATGCGGGCGAACTTGTCGCGCTGACGGTTGAGCAGCGGGGAGGTGTAGCCGTGGATCTCGATCTGGAGGTCGACGAACATCTCGAGGTACTCACCAAAGCGCTGGGGCTCGGCAGTCATCTTCTCGGCAAGGGTGGTGCCCGGAACCTTCTCGGTCACGAGCGCCCAGCCGTTGGCGTTCTCGAGCTGGGAAACCTCGAGAGCCTTGGGGCTGCGGATGCCGCACTCATTGATGCGGGCAAGATTCAAAGCCTCGTTGAACACGTCGGAGACAGGCTTGGTCTCGTTAAAGACCTTGACGATCTTGTCGCCCAGGTCGTAAACGACCTTGTTGCCACGGCGGACGAGCTCGGTCTTGGAATCGGGTAGCAGCATGGTTGCATCCTTTCAACGATGCGATAGAAGCGACGGCGGGGGTGTGTGAAACACCCGTGCACCCCCGCCGTTAAAAACCGTGCTAAAACTAGCAGACGGCGTAGTCCTGAGGCTCGCGGCCGTAGTAGGCGTCCAGGTAGAGCTCCTTGATCTCGCTCATGAGCGGGTAGCGCGGGTTAGCGCCGGTGCACTGGTCGTTGAATGCCTGCTCGGTCATCTCGTCGAGGGTGTCGAGGAAGTACTGCTCGTCAACACCGTAGTCGGCGATGGTCTTCTTGACGCCGATGAAGTCCTTGAGCTCCTCGAGCTTCGTGATGAAGTTCTCGAAGACCTCCTTGTCGTCCTTGCCCTCGATGCCGCAGTACTTGGCCATCTCGGCGTAGTTGTGCAGCGCGTTGGGGTAAGGATACTGGGAGAAGGTACCCATCTTGACGGGAGCCTCGGCGGCGTTGTAGCGCATGACGCGGGTCAGGATGACGGCGTTGGCGAGGCCGTGGGGCAGGTGATGGAAGGCGCCGAGCTTGTGGGCCATGGAGTGGTTGAGGCCCAGGAAGGCGTTGGCGAAGGCCATACCGGCCATGCAGGAGGCGTTGTGCATCTCCTCGCGGGCGTGCGGGTCCTTGGCGCCGTTCGTGAAGCTGGAGGGCAGGTTCTCAAAGACGAGCTTGGCAGCGCGCTCGGAGAGGCCCTTGGTGTAGTCGGAAGCCATGATGGAGACGTAGGACTCGATGGCGTGGGTCATGACGTCGATGCCGGAGGCAGCGGTCAGGCCGCGCGGGGCGGTCATGCAGTTGTCGGCGTCGACGATAGCCATGTTGGGGAGCAGCGCGTAGTCGGCGAGCGGCCACTTGATGCCGGTCTCCTTGTCGGTGATGATGGCGAACGGCGTGCACTCGGAGCCGGTACCCGAGGAGGTCGGGACGGCGACGAAGTAGGCCTTCTTGCCCATCTCGGGGAAGGTGAAGATACGCTTGCGGATGTCCATGAAGTCCATGGCCATGTCCTCAAACTTGCACTCGGGGTGCTCGTACATCATCCACATGATCTTGCCGGCGTCCATAGCGGAGCCACCGCCGACGGCGATGATGACGTCCGGCTCAAAGAGAGCCATCTGCTTGGCGCCGCGACGTGCGCACTGCAGCGACGGATCGGGCTCGACGTCGTAGAAGCAGTCGTGGGCGATGCCCATCTCATCGAGCTTGGCCTCGATGGCGCGGGTGTTGCCATTCTTGAAGAGGAACTGGTCGGTGACGATGAAGGCGCGCTTCTTGCCCATGACGTTGCCCAGCTCGTCGAGGGCGACGGGCGTGGAACCCTTCTTGAAGTAGACCTTCTCGGGAGCGCGGAACCACAGCATGTTCTCACGGCGCTCGGCCACAGTCTTAACGTTGATCAAGTGCTTCACCCCAACGTTCTCGGAGACGGAGTTGCCGCCCCAGGAGCCGCAGCCCAGGGTCAGAGACGGCTTCATGCCAAAGTTGTACAGGTCACCGATGCCGCCGTGCGAGGACGGGGTGTTGATGACGATACGGCAGGCCTTCATGACGTGCTCGAACAGGCTGATCTTCTCGGCCTGAGCGGGGTGCACGTACAGAGAGGCGGTGTGGCCCGGGCCACCGGCGAGCACCAGGTGCTCGGCCTTGTCGACGGCCTCCTGGAAGTCCTTGGCGTGGTACATGGCCAGGACCGGGGAGAGCTTCTCGTGGGAGAACTCCTCCTTGGCGGGGTCGGTGGAGGTGACCTCGGCGATCAGGATCTTGGTCTTGGCGGGAACCTCGATGCCGGCGAGCTCGGCGATCTTGGCGGCAGCCATGCCGGGGATGCGGTGATCGAGGGCGCCGTTCTTGAACATGGCGGCACGCAGGGCCTCCATCTCGGCACCCTGCTTGACGAAGTAGCAGCCGCGCTTCTGGAACTCGGCCTTGACCTGGTCATAGATGGTGTCGATGACGGTCACGGACTGCTCGGAAGCGCAGATCATGCCGTTGTCGAAGGTCTTGGAGTGGATGATGGAGTTGACGGCGAGCAGCACGTCGGCGGTGTCGTCGATGACGACCGGGGTGTTACCGGCGCCAACGCCCAGGGCGGGCTTGCCCGAGGAGTAGGCGGCCTTGACCATGCCCGGGCCACCGGTGGCGAGGATGATGTCGACGTCGCGCATGACCATGTTGGTCAGCTCGATGGAGGGGACATCGACCCAGCCGATGATGCCCTCGGGCGCGCCGGCCTTGACGGCGGCGTCAAGCACGAGCTTGGCGGCGGCGATGGTGCACTTGGCGGCAGCCGGGTGCGGGGAGATGATGATGGCGTTGCGGGTCTTCAGGCTGATCAGCGTCTTGAAGATCGCGGTGGAGGTGGGGTTGGTCGTCGGGATGACGGCGCCCACGATGCCGATGGGCTCGGCGATCTTGGTGATGCCGTAAGCCTCGTCGCGCTCCAGGACACCACAGGTCTTGGTGTTCTTGTAAGCGTTGTAGATGTACTCTGCGGCGTAGTGGTTCTTGATGACCTTGTCCTCAAGAACGCCGCGGCCGGTCTCCTCGATGGCCATCTTCGCCAACGGGATACGTGCCTTGTTGGCGGCCATGGCGGCCTCATAGAAGATCTTGTCGACCTGCTCCTGCGTGTACGTAGCAAAAAGCGCCTGGGCCTCTCGCATCTGAGCGAGCTTAGCCTCAAGCGCCTCTACGTTGTCCACAATTGCGGGAGTAGTGTTTTCCGGTGACTTTTTCACCATTTGTGTCTCCTTGCGATCGGAGATTTACCCTACGCCTTGCATGATAGCAAGAAATTATTCGGCGAACGGTAAGATTCCCGTAAAAGGCATACTAAAACGCTTCAACCACATGAAACGATTCAACTAAATCTATCCGCCCAATGCACCGTTCCACTCATTGTCTGCCAGTGCATCGCCCCGCTCATTGGGGACAGACTTACATGAGTGCTTTCACTCATTGGGGGACAGACATCGATTTGCCATTTTGCCGTTCTGGGCCTGTTTTTGCCGCTCATTGGATATAAATAGATCACAGGCTCAGCATTTCGCGTTCCTTCTCTCCTTTTAGGTGTTGCCTGTTCAGTTTTGAAAGGAGAGATTATGCCTCGATGCGCCCGCGCCGTTTCGCTCACCGGCTATTACCACGTCTTTGACCGCGGTAACTCCAAGCAGATTATTTTTGAAGATGACTCCGACCGTTATCGTTTCTTATCGGATATCTCGGAAAGGTTTGCGCGCCATGAAGTGGCGGTGTTGGCTTGGTGTCTTATGGACAACCACTTCCATTTGATGGTTGATGATCCATTCGACAACCTTTCAAAGGCAATGCAGTGCGCACTGACGGCGTATGCTAAGTATTTCAATGGGAAAACGGGAAGAACGGGCCATCTGTTTGACAATCGCTATTCGCGTGTTGCAGTTGAGTCGGACACGCAGGCGGTTCAGCTGCTCGACTATATTCATCTCAATCCCGTGAAAGGTGCGCTCGACTCACTCGAGGCATACCGCTGGTCAAGCTACAAGGCATACCAGCTGGGCTACGATCCCTTTGACATCTGTGATGCGGCCCCTATGCTCGACATTGTCGGAGGCTCCCGTTGCTATTGCGAGCATCTCAAGGAAGTTGCCGGGCGCATCTGGTCAGTTGAGGTTCTTCCACGCCGACGGATCCACGATGAGGATGCCCTTTCCGTTGCGCGCGAAGTCCTGCCGAGCATAGATCCTGCGCTGCTCAAGGCCCTGCCTCGTCTCGAACGCGATGCCTGCCTGCTGAGGCTCAGGCGGGCGCATCTCACGGTCAAGCAAATTTCCCGTATCACCGGCATCGGCGCTACAAGTGTAACCAAGGCCACCGCGGGCTGGAACGAGGCGGCGTGAGGCAGGGGCCGAACCGCTGCCGGCATGCGTAATGTCTGTCCCCAATTCGTGAAAGCACTCATGTAAGTCTGTCCCCAATGAGTGCAAAAAGGCGCCCTCCGTAGGGGAGGGCGCCTTTGGTAAGTTCTATATGAACGCGAGGTCTTTGACCCGGAGAGTCCGAGGTACTTGTTGGTAAGACCTTATTTAGGAGCGCGCAACCTTGCCGGACTTGAGGCAGGTGGAGCAAACGTTCATCTTGCGACGGTGACCATCGACGACGACGTACACGCGCTGGATGTTGGGGCGGAACTTACGGTTGGTGACGCGGTGAGAGTGGCTGATAGAGCGACCGGCAACGGGGTGCTTACCGCAAACTTCGCAAACTTTGGACATAACTGACCCTCCTTGGGCGACAAACGAACATGTCGCGTTAACAAACAAGCCTGAACTATAGCACAGAAGCAGCTCCCTGTGCGTAATCTACACAGAGATATTCCTCTTTTGGCGATAGTGCTCACGCCACGGCCCTGGACGTAGATCCGATTTGCGTGCAGCAGAGGGGATTATGCCAGCTCGTGCGTGCGTTTTCAAGCTCGTCCCACAAATATATATAGGTTTATGGAGCGCCTGCGCCCGTTTATGGATTGCTTTGTATTTATGCTCGCAATTACGCTCGAGGTTGGCTACACTATTCGTTGACCATTAAAGGGGTACGAGATACCCACATGGAATTACATAGCTGCCAAAGAGCAGCCCTTCCTGTGGGTGTCTGGTCCGCTTTAAGCGGTCGGGCATCTATTTTTTTGACTGTGTCAGCAGTCAAGACATGTGAGGAAGGAGATCGATGGGCACGACTTCCCCCAAGGCGGTCATCATGGACGAGACCGCCGTCAATCGAGCGATGACCCGCATCGCGCACGAGATTCTCGAGCGCAACGAGGGCTGTGAAGACCTCGCTCTGGTCGGCATCGTCACGCGCGGCGACCTTCTGGCAAAGAAGCTCGCCGAGGAGATCAAGGAGATCGAGGGCGTCGACGTTCCGCTCGGCAGCCTGGACATCAGCTTCTACCGTGATGACTATGCGACCAATTTCGCTCCCGCGATCCACGCTACCAACATTCCCTTCAGCGTCGACGGCAAGCGAGTCGTGCTGGTGGACGACATCCTGTATACGGGCCGTACCATCCGCGCCGCTCTTGACGCCGTCATGGACCTGGGCCGTCCGAGCCGCATCGAGCTGGCAGTCCTCGTCGACCGCGGCCACCGTGAGCTCCCCATCTCGCCGGACTTTGTCGGCAAGAACGTTCCCTCGTCGCATGAGGAGAACGTGCACCTATATATGAAGGAAGTCGACGGCCACACCGCCGTCGAGATTAACGACGTCGCGCCGGGTTCCCACGTGGGCTCCGCGCCGCTGGGAGGTGAGTAGTACCGTGGCGTTCAACCATAAGCACCTGATCGACATTACCGAGTACTCCGAAGAGGATATCAAGCTCATCCTCGAGACCGCCAAGGCGTTCTCCGAGGTCAACGAGCGTGCCATCAAGAAGGTCCCCACGCTCAAGGGCAAGACCATCGTCAACATGTTCAACGAGCCCTCGACGCGCACCCGCAGCTCTTTCGAGCTCGCCGAGAAGCGTCTTTCGGCCGACAGCCTCAACTTTGGCGGCTCCTCGACCTCCACGGTCAAGGGCGAGAGCCTCGTCGACACCGTTGAGACCCTCAACGCTTATAAGATCGACTGCATCGTCGTGCGCGACAAGCACGCCGGCGCTCCCTACATCGTCACGCAGAACTCGCCCGCAAGCGTCATCTGCGCCGGTGACGGCAAGCACAACCATCCCACGCAGGCCCTGCTCGACCTGTACACCATCTGGGAGCACAAGGGTGACTTCCACGGTCTGAAGGTCGCCGTCGTCGGCGATATCGCCCACTCCCGCGTTTGCGGCTCGCTGATCCCCGCCCTTAAGATCATGGGCTGCGAGACCTACGCCGTCGCCCCCGGCACGCTGCTGCCGCCGGCGCCCGAGGTCCTGGGCTGCGACCACGTGACGAGCGACCTCGATTCCGTCCTGCCCGAGCTGGACGTCGTCTACATGCTGCGCGTGCAGCAGGAGCGCCTCGAGGGTGCCCCGTTCCCGACCATTCGCGAGTACCACAAGCTCTTCGGCCTGACCAAGGACCGCGAGAAGCTCATGAAGCCCGACGCGATCATCTGCCACCCGGGCCCCATCAACCGCGGCGTCGAGTTCGACTCCTATATGGCCGACCACCCGCAACGCTCCGTCATCCTGGAGCAGGTCTACGCCGGTATCTGCGTGCGTATGGCTATCCTGTATCTGCTGCTTGGAGGTGCCGATAATGGCCTTGCTTCTTAAGAATACCCACGTCGTCGACCCGTCCGTCGAGCTTGACGGTGTCGTTGACGTCCTGATTGACGGCGACAAGATCGCCGAGGTCGGCGAGAATCTCGCCGTCGAGGGAGCCGAGGTCCGCGACCTTTCCGGCAAGTACCTCGTCCCCGGCCTTGTGGATATGCACGTTCACCTTCGCGAGCCCGGCTACGAGGTCAAAGAGGACATCGAGAGCGGTACCCGCGCAGCTGCCAAGGGCGGCTTTACCGGCGTGTGCGCCATGCCCAACACCGATCCCGTAACCGATAACGGCACTGTCGTGGAGTTCGTCAAGTCCCGCGCTGCCGAGGTCGGCCACTGCCGCGTCTATCCGTCGGGCGCCATGACCCGCGGTCTTAAGGGCGAGGCCATGTCCGAGATGGGCGATATGGTCGCCCACGGCGCCGTCGCCTTCACCGATGACGGTCGCGGCGTGCAGGGCGCGGGCATGCTCCGTCGCTGCATGGACTACGGCAAGATGTTCGGCAAGGTCTTCATGAGCCACTGCCAGGACGAGGACCTGGTCGGCAACGGCCAGATCAACGAGGGCAAGGTCTCGACCCGTCTGGCCCTCGAGGGTTGGCCGGCTGCCGGCGAGGAGCTCCAGATCGCCCGCGACATCGAGATCGCCAAGCTGACCGGTGCCAAGCTGCACATCCAGCACATCTCCACCGCCCATGGTCTGGAGATCGTGCGTGCCGGTAAGGCCGCTGGCGTTCAGGTTACCTGCGAGGCCACCCCGCACCACATGTTCCTGACTGAGAACGACCTGGACGAGACCTACAACACCTCGCTCAAGGTCAATCCGCCGCTGCGTACCGAGGAAGATGCCGAGGCCATCCGTCAGGGCGTCATCGACGGCACCGTCGACGTTATCGTCACCGATCACGCTCCCCACACCCCGTGGGAGAAGGCCCGCGAGTTCGAGCTTGCGCCCTTTGGTATGATCGGCCTCGAGACCTCGCTGTCGCTCGTACTCACCGAGCTGGTCAATACGGGCAAGATGAGCGTGGGCCGCATGGTCGAGCTCATGGCCATCAAGCCGCGTGAGATCCTGGGCCTCGACCAGGTTCAGGTCAAGGCGGGCTCCGTTGCCGACCTGACTGTGTTCGACGCGTCCGCCACCTGGACGGTCGGTGAGGACGGTTATGAGTCGCGCGCCGAGAACTCCGGTTTTGCCGGTCGCACGTTTACCGGTCGTGCCACCGATGTGTTTGTCGGCGGTAAGCAGACGCTCGCCGACGGCTGCATCTGCTAGCATAGCCTTATCGCTTTTGTGCGCGGTGCCCTTGCGGTGCCGCGCTTTCTGTTCGTTTTGACCATGCAACCGCATGGGGGATTGGAGCGTCTATGCCCACACCTTCCACTGCACGCATGCATGACTTCGAGGTCGTCTCGAACCAGGAGATCGCCGAAGGCATCTTCTCGCTCGTCATCTCGGCCCCCAAGCTTGCAAGTGCGCTCAAGCCCGGTCAGTTTGTGAACATTGCCGTGCCCGGCGATGCGTCCTCGCTGCTTCGCGTGCCCCTGAGCTTCTATCGCGCCGACGCCCAGGCCGGCACCGTCGAGCTGTGGTACGCCGTCGTGGGCGACGACACCCGTCGTCTGTCGCAGATGGCCCCCGGTTCCAAGTCCAACCTGTTGGGCCCTGGCGGCCGTGGCTGGATGGTACCCGAGGGCACCAGGAAGGCTCTGCTCGTCGCCGGCGGCATCGGCGTTCCGCCTGTGCTGTGTCTTGCCGGTATGCTTGCCGAGCAGGGCGTGGATGTCGACGTGTGCCTGGGCTTTGGCACCGCTTCCAAGGCCGTGGGTGTTGATGAGTTCCGCGCGTTGGGCGCCACGGTTAACGTGTGCACCGACGACGGTTCGCTGGGCACGCACGGTTTTTGCACCGACCCGGCAGCCGAGCTGCTCGGCGAGGGCGGCTACGACTATGTGGCCAGCTGCGGTCCCGCCGTCATGATGAAGAAAGTCGCCGCCGCTGCCGCCGAGGCCGGTGCGTACTGCGAGGTGTCGCTCGAGCGCATGATGAGCTGTGGCTTTGGCGCCTGCAACACCTGCAATGTCGAGACGGTCGACGGTATGAAGGGCGCCTGCATGTGCGGCCCCGTGTTCGATGCTTCCAAGGTGGTGGTCTTCTAGTGGGTACCGTGAACATGGCCGTCGATTTCGGCGGCGTCAAGATGCAGAACCCCATCAACACCGCAGCCGGTACCTTTGGCTACGGTTGGCAGTTCCAGAACTTCTTTGATGTTTCCCAGCTGGGCGCCATCACCACCAAGGGTTGCGCTGCCGAGCCCTGGCCCGGCAACCCCGCGCCCCGCATGGCCGAGATTCCCGGCGGTATGATCAACTCCGTGGGCCTTCAGAACCCCGGCGTGGCCGCCTTTGCCCGCGAGTCCGGTCCGTGGCTCGAACAGTTGTCCAAGGACGGCTGCCAGGTCATCTGTCAGGTTGCCGGCCACTCCGTTGACGAGTTTGTCCGCGCACTCGAGATGTATGTCGAGCTGTGCCCCTGGGCTGCCGGCTACGAGATCAACGTGAGCTGCCCTAATATCGCCGCCGGCGGTGCCGCCATGGGCTCCACGCCCGAGGGCGCCTCTTCCGTTATGGCTGCCTGCCGCAAGGTGACCGATAAGCCGCTGTTCGTGAAGATGGCGCCGGTCAACGTCGCCGAGATTGCCAAGGCTCTCGAGGCTGCCGGTGCCGACGGCCTTTCAGTCATCAACTCCATCCAGGGCATGGCCATCGACGTCCATACCCGCAAGTCCCGCGTGGCCAAGCCCAAGGGCGGCCTTTCGGGCCCGCTGTGCCACCACATTGCCGTGCGCATGGTCTGGGAGGTTGCCCAGGCCGTCGATATCCCCATCAACGGTGTCGGCGGTGTCATGACCGGCGAAGATGCGGCCGAGTTTATCCTGGCCGGCGCCACCTGCGTGTCGGTCGGCATGGCCAACTTCGTCGATCCGTGCGCTTCGCTCAAGATCGCGCACGAGCTCGAGGCCTGGGCCGAGTCTCAGGGCGTGAAGGACATCAACGAACTGGTAGGTGCGTTCGAATGCTAGAGACCGATGCCCGCGACCGTGTTATCGTCGCCCTCGACTGCGACCGTGAGCGTGCGCTCGAGCTTGCCCACGAGCTTTCGGGCCATGCCGCCTGGCTCAAGGTTGGCATGACGCTCTATTACGCCGAGGGTCCTGAGATCGTCAAGACGTTCAAGGATTTGGGCTTTAAGGTCTTCCTTGACCTCAAGTTCCATGATATTCCGCATCAGGTTCGCGGTGCCGCCCGCTCGGCCTCGCTTGCCGGTGCCGATCTGCTTTCGGTCCACGGCTTGGGTTCGGGCGCCATGCTCGCTGCCTGCCGCGAGGGCGCCGAGGAGGCGCGCGAGGACCGCGCCAAGCTCGTCGCCATCACCGTGCTCACGAGCATGAACCAGGATGCCTTGAGCGAGATCGGCGTCGAGTCGCCCGTGGCCGAGGAGGCCGCCCGCCTGGCAAAGCTCGCTCAGGCCAACGGCATCGACGGTATCGTGTGCTCGCCGATGGAGGCTCACGACATGCGTGAGCTGCTGGGTCCCGATGCCCTGATCGTGACTCCGGGTGTGCGTCCGGTGGGTGCCGCCCTTGGTGACCAGTCTCGCGTGGCGACGCCTTCCCAGGCTATCGAGCGTGGTGCAAGCCACATTGTTGTGGGACGTCCCATCACCGGTGCCGACGATCCGGTTGCCGCCTTTGACGCCATCGTCGCCGAGCTGGTCGAAAACGTCGCGTAAAAGATTCCCCTAAGTCACCACTTTTGGGTCTCATTAGCACAAAATAGCCCCTGTGCCTGCGTAAACTTTCCCATCCTTTGTGTGGAATCGCAGGTCAGGGGCTTAACTTTGGGCGCAGTATATTGCACTTTTTGCGGGTATCGTCTAACCTATGGAGCCGCTATTGGGCATTTTGTACGTTCTACGTGCTAAAATGCCAATTATTGAATCAGATATAACCCAACTATTTGGAGGTACGAATGGCACTCCCTCAGCTTACCGATGAGCAGCGCAAGCAGGCTCTTGAGAAGGCTGCTGCCGCACGTCACGCCCGCGCTGAGCTTCGCGAGCAGATCAAGAAGGGCGAGAAGTCCCTCGAGTCTGTGCTTAACTCCGATGACCCCATCGCTTCCCGCATGAAGGTTTCCACCCTCATCGAGTCTCTCCCTGGTTATGGCAAGGCCAAGGCCGCCAAGATCATGGAGGAGCTCGGTATCTCCGCTACCCGTCGCGTCCAGGGCCTCGGCGTCCGTCAGCGCGAGCAGCTCCTCGAGCAGCTGACCAAATAAGTGAGCGCTCAGGATTCCAAGCTCTTTGTGATTTCTGGACCGTCAGGCGCAGGCAAGGGCACGCTCGTCACTCGTGTGCGCGAGCTCCGCTCGAACCTGGGCCTGACGGTTTCGGCTACCACGCGAGCACCACGCAAAGGTGAGGTCGACGGCGTCAACTACTTTTTTCTGACGCGCGAGGAGTTCGACCGCCGCGTGGCAAACGGTGAGTTTGTTGAGTGGGCCGAGGTCCACGGTAACTGCTACGGCACGTTGGTGAGCGAGGTCACATCCAAGCTCGCCTCTGGCTCGTCCCTGATCTTGGAGATCGATGTCCAGGGCGCCCTGCAGGTGAAGGAGCGTTTTCCCGAGGCCGTGCTGATTTTTATCAAGCCGCCTTCGCTTGAGGTGCTCCGCGAGCGTCTAGTCGGTCGCGGTACCGAGACGCCCGAGACGATTGAGCTGCGTATGGCAAACGCCGCCGATGAGCTTGCCCTTGCCGACCGCTACGACGACGTCGTGGTTAATGACGATCTCGACCGCGCGACCGATGAGCTCGTTCGCGTTCTCGATATGCATGAAAGGATCTGAGGTCCGTGTCCGTTGTAAAGCCTTGCATTGACGATCTTCTGGAGAAGACCGATCACAACCGCTTCCTGCTCGCTTCGCTTGCCTCCAAGCGCGCCTGCGACATCAATAGCATGCTGCGTGGCCAGCACAACCGCGTGCTTGCCGTCCAGGATGTCGATGACATCACCATCGGGCTTTCCGGTGCCGATACCATCTCGATGGCTATGGACGAGATTGTCGACGGCGACATCTCTTACGACGAGGCCCGTTACGAGAAGGCGCTCGGCCACAAGGTTGCTGAAGCCTAAATGGCGGCTCGCGTCTGCCTGGTCCACTATCACGAGGTTGGACTGAAGGGCAAGAACCGCGCACATTTTGAGCATATCCTCATGGATAACATCAAGGCGGCCTTGGCCGCCTTTTCCGTGAATGCCGTGTCTCGAATTTCCGGTTATATCCTCGTGACCTTTAACGAGCATCAGGCCGACGAGGCGGCGCGTGTCATTCGCACCGTTCCCGGCGTTGCTCGCGTGTCTTTGGCGTATCACACCAATCGCGACCCTCAGGAGTACTGTGCCGCCGCCGTGAAGGCGCTGCGCGAGTTTGGTTCCTTCGATTCGTTTAAGGTGCACGCCAAGCGCTCCAATACCGACTATGAGCTCACCTCGATTGACATCAATCGTCAGGTGGGCGAGGTGTTGTGTGAGGCCTTCCCCGATAAAAAGGTTCAAATGCACGACCCCGATGCGATGGTGCACGTACTGGTGGTCCAGGGTAGCGTCTACGTGTATGCGCGCTCCGAGCGCGGCGTGGGCGGTCTGCCGGTGGGTTCTGCCGGCAAGGTCGTGACGCTGCTGTCGTCGGGTATCGATTCTCCGGTGGCGACCTGGATGCTCGCGCGTCGCGGCGCGGTGTGCGTGCCGGTACATTTCTCTGGTCGTCCGCAGACGCCCGATACGAGCGAGTATTTGGTGCAGGACATCATCCGTGCGCTTGAGCCGGGTGTCCAGATCGGCCGCCTGTACGTGGTGCCGTTTGGCGACTGCCAGCGTGAGATTTCGGTCACCTGCCCCAGCAATCTGCGCGTGATCATGTATCGCCGCATTATGTATTCGGTTGCCGAGCACATTGCACACATCGAGGGCGCCAAGGCCATCGTTACGGGCGAATCGCTTGGGCAGGTTGCCTCCCAAACGCTTGAGAACATCATGGCCGTCAACGAGGCCGTGAAGATCCCCGTGTTCCGCCCTCTCATCGGTTCGGACAAGCAGGAGATCATCGCGCGCGCCGAGGAGATTGGTACGTTCGATATCTCGACTGAGGCCGCTCCCGACTGCTGCACGCTATTTATGCCGCGCCGTCCCGAGACGCATGCCAAACTCGATGCCGTGCATGAGGCCTGGGAGTTGTTCGATCATGAGGAGATGATCGAGCGCCTGCTCAAGCAGACCGAGTACATCGACTTCGAGAGCAACACGTATAAGGCCCCTAAGACCTTAAAACGCAAACATTCGGAGCTTGCTCCGCGTGAGATTTACCAAGATCACGAGTAATTTTGTGCATAGACCGACGATGCGCCTGCATCGTCGGTCTTTTGCTATCTGGGCATTTTGCGGCTAAGTGTCCATTTGCTGACGTGTGCCTGAATAAATGGACAGATTTGTGCAAGGTTTTGGTTGGTTTTTGGTTTGACCGCTAAAACCGGTTTTGGAGCGTGGCTGTTGCAGGGCTCTTTTCCTGACACGATGTTGTTGGGAGGTTTTGCTATGGCGCAGCGCGAACAACACGAACGGGTCAAACGGATGGACCGCTTGGCGGACAAGCTGCTCGGTCATAAGGCAGTGGTGATGGCGATACTGGTTGTCATTGCGATGGCGAGCGGCTTGGCGATGGCGAACCTTGGCGGCGGTGCTAGCGGCGTGTCTTTTGAGCGGACTGATGGTTCGGGCTCGTTGGTGGAGCCGGGATCCGGCGATGCTTCGAGCGGAAAGACATCCGAAGGCTCTTCGCCTAAGGCGTCTGCTGCGGCAGAGGTCTATGTCGATGTTGATGGCGCCGTTGTGTCGCCCGGCGTATATCGTCTCAAGGACGGCGCGCGGGTGGCTCAGGCGATTGATGCCGCCGGCGGGCTGGCGCCCGAGGCAGACGTTACGGGGCTCAATCGGGCATCTAAGGTCACTGATGGACAAAAAATCCATGTTCCAACGGTAGGGGAGCAGCAGGCGTCCATTGCGGAAGCCGGTGTTGATGGTGGGGTTTCCGCATCATCGGGCGCGGGTGGCGCAACAGGCCTAGTAAACATCAATACGGCAAGCGCAGAAGAGCTGCAGACGCTTTCGGGCATCGGCCCCTCCATGGCCCAGTCGATTATCGATGAGCGGACAAAGAACGGTGCTTTTTCTTCGGTTGACGATCTGATGCGTGTGTCGGGAATCGGCGAGAAGAAGCTTGCCAAAATCAAAGATTGCATCTGCGTATGAGTGCGACCGAGCGCGAGCACGTGATGCCTCCGCGGCCCCTGATGCCGTGGACGATGGCCCTGTGTGCCGGCATGTGCATGAGCTGCGTCTTGGTGCTCAACATGGTCGCTGATGCGCTGCTGAGGGAGCGGGCTCCGGCGGTCGGGCCGCTATGGGCCATTCCCGTTGCGGCGGCGGTATTCGTTGTGCTGGCTCAATCTTGTGCGCGGCTTGCCCCTTGGAAGCGGTGGCTGTATGCCGCGTCCGTCGGTCTCGTGGCGGGAGCGGTCGTCTCGGTGTGGTGGGCTGTGGGCACGCTAGGCGCCTCGAAGGCGCTCGATGGTCGAGCGGCAAGCAGCCTCGAGTTTGTCGTGCAGGGTGATCCATCCATAAACGACGACGTGTATTCCTATACCTGCGAGGCACGCGCGGACGGTAAGAACCTGGCAACGGTTCGCCTATCGTTTGACCGCGAGCTCAAGGTCGGGGCGCACGTGCGTGTTATCGGTCGCGTTTCACGTTTTGAGAACGATGCGTATGGACGATCGCGCGTGCTCCGAGGCGAGGTGCGCAAGGTTAAAGCCGTTCGGATTGTGTCGGTCGATGAGGGCTCTCCGGGGCCGCTGCTTCGGCTGCGAAATGGGCTGCTTGCGTCCATCGCGGCTGCGACCGACCCGGCGCGTGCGCTCATAGCCGGTGTCGTCTGCGGTCGTTCGGCCGAGCTGCGCGCCCAGCCGGCGGGCGACTGGTTTTCGGTGACGGGAACTGCGCATCTTATCGCCGTCTCGGGCAGCCATTTGGCTATCGTGGGGTTTGTAATCGAGGGTTTATTGCAAAAGACTCGGTGCTCACGTGGTCTTCAGCGGGCGATACTGGCGATAACGCTTGTGGGCTACGCTGCCTTTACGGGCGCGTCTCCCTCGGCCGTGCGCGCGTGCTGCATGGTGTTCGCGACGCTTGTCGTAAACGGCGCGGGGCGTCGCCGGCACGGCGCATCGGCACTCTTTGTTACCATGTCCATCTTTGTGCTACTGAGGCCGACGGTGCTGTTCGAGATGGGCTTTCAGCTTTCATGTGCCAGCGTTTTTGCCATCCTGTGCTTTTGCCCGTACGCCACCTACGCTTTGGGTGAGCTAGGTGTGCCATCGGGCATTGCCAGTATGCTTTCCGTCACGCTGTGCCCGCAGTTGGCGACCCTTCCCATTACCATTCCTGCCTTCGGAACGTTCTCGCTCATTGCTCCGCTGGCAAATGCGGTCATCGGTCCGGTGGTGAGCGTACTGCTCGCTATGTCGATCGTGCTGGTTCCCTTTTCGCTCGTGGGACCGTTGCGGACTTTGGCGCTCGTTGTGCCCATGATTGCCGCCCGTTGCGCGCTGTTTTTCGAGCAGCTGTTTGCCGCCGTGCCGGGTGCATCCGTGAGCGTGCCGCCCGATAGCATGTGGATTTACCTAGTGCCGTGTTTGCTGGCGGTTCTGCTTGTCCGGTGGCCGCGTCCCCGTGCACGTCCTATGGCGGTGGGGCTTGCATGCCTGGTGCTCTTGGCTGCGATTCCGTACGTCTACTGGGATCGATTCGCTCCGCCTTCGGTGACAGTGCTCGATGTGGGCCAGGCCGATGCGATTCTTATCCGCCAGGGCGGCGCAGTAGCACTCGTCGACTGCGGACTCGACGAGCGCGTGGTGGCGGCGTTGGTCCGCAATAACGTGCACCATATCGATGCCGTCTTTGTGACGCATTGGGATGAGGACCACTGGGGTGGTCTGCCTGCCGTGCTCGAACAGTTTTCGGTCGGAACGATTGCCGTAGCGGCGGATGCGCTGGAGGATGCTCCTGCCGAGGTATTGAACCGACCTGGCGTGGAGTATCGGCAGGTGCGCCGTGGGGATACGGTCGATATCGGCTCATTTTGCGCCCGCGTGATGTGGCCATTCGAGTCCGTGGATGGCGAGGGAAATGAGGATTCGCTTGTCCTGCTGCTCTCTTATGTTCAGGAAGGCAAGGGCCTGCGTATGCTCCTCACCGGTGATGCCGAGCTCGACCAAGAACGGGAATTCGTGCAGGAGGTGGGGGATATCGACGTACTTAAACTTGGGCATCACGGCTCTAAGGTTTCAGTTGATGGTGAGTTGCTGGACGTCCTGAAGCCCGAGCTTTCCCTCGCGAGCGCGGGCGAGGGGAATCGATACGGCCATCCGTCCGACGCCTGCATCGATGCCGTTAAGGAAGCGGGCGGCGTGTTCGCGTGCACTATCGAACACGGCGACATTACCGTCACGCCGACTGCGAATGGCTTTGCGATGCGATGCCAGCGACCGTGACGACGTCGTTGGCGTGTGGTGGGCCCCTGGGCTAGAATGGCACGGAGCGAATACGAATGCCTGCGGGAGGGGAGCGCAATGTCCGAAACCGGTCTGCTGCCGGCATATCTGATCGTCGGTACCGACGGAGTCAAGCGCGATCACGCCGTCTCACGTATGAAAGCGCGTCTGGAAAAGTCGGGTATGGTCGAGTTCAACCTCGACGAGCGCGACATGACCAAGGACCCCGATATCGAGTCCATTATCGGATCGCTTAACACCTTTCCGATGGGCAGCGAGTTTCGCCTGGTAATCCTTGACGGCTGTTCAAAGCTCGCCAAGGCGGTCTCGGAGCCGCTCGTTGAGTATCTGGCAAGTCCCAGCCCCACAACGGTCTGCCTCATCATCGCCGACTCGCTTGCCAAGAACACGCGCCTGTATAAGGCGATCGCCAAGATCGACAAGAAGGCCGTGATCGATTGCTCCGGCACCAAGCGCTGGGAGCTACCGCGCCGTGTGCAGCAGATGGCGACGCAGCACGGCAAGTCGATCTCGACGGCGGCCGCCGAGGAACTCGTCTCGCGTTCGGGTGAAAACACTCGCATGCTCGATAACGACTTGGCTAAGCTTGCCCAGATGGTCGAGGCGCCGCAGATTGAGCTTGCCGACGTTGAGCGCTGGATTGTACGTACGGCCGAGGTTCAACCCTGGGACTTTCTCAATGCGGTCTCGGCCCGTGACATGCGACGCTCGCTCGAGCTCTTCAATCTACTGCCCGCCAAGAGCTACGTGTGGACTTACACATTGCTGTGCGGCCGCATCCGCGAGCTTATCGTTGCCAAGGCGCTCGATGCGCGCGGACAGGGTCGTGAGTTGGCCGCAACACTTAAGCTCCAGTCCTGGCAGGTCAAGAATCACCTGACCTGGGCACGTCGCTTTTCGATGGCAGAGCTCGTTGCCGCGCTCGAGGGCGCGGTCGATGTGGAGCTCGCGCTGAAGGGTTCGGCCGATTCTCAGACCTCGCTTTTGCTCTGGATTACGAACATCTTGAGAAAATCGTGATGATACCTGCCTATTTGACAAATTCGTTCTATCCCTTTGAGGGGGAGCGTGCTATAGTAGGCGCTTGCATGACCTCACCGTGTCTCAGAGGTGTCATACATTTTTTGCAAGGAACTCGAAAGGAACTCCAGAAGTGGCAAACATCAAGTCTCAGAAGAAGCGTATCCGCACCAATGAGGCAGCTCGCATGCGTAACAAGGCTGTCAAGTCCGAGCTCAAGACGCTGACCAAGCACGTCCAGTCCGCCGTCGCCGAGGGCGACGCCGAGAAGGCCCAGGCTGCCCTCAAGACCGTCACCAAGCGTCTCGACATGGCTGCCGCCAAGCATGTTATCCACAAGAACCAGGCTTCCAACCGCAAGTCCGGTCTTGCCAAGCTCGTGAACAGCATCAACGCCTAAGTTGTAAATTTCACACCACACAGATTACGCGCATAAATGGAGCCTGTTTTATGGAACAGGCTCCATTTTTTGTACCGCTCGGGTAAGATAGTCCGCATGAATACTTCAATTGACATTTCCCACATCCGCAACTTCTCAATCGTTGCGCACATCGACCATGGCAAGTCCACGATCAGTGACCGCATTCTCGAGCTCACCCATACCGTCGACGAGCGCGACATGGAGTCGCAGCTGCTCGACACCATGGATATCGAGCGCGAGCGCGGCATTACGATCAAGTCCAATGCCGTTCGCGTGTCCTATGACGCCGACGATGGCGAGACGTATCAGTTCAATCTGATCGATACGCCGGGCCACGTTGACTTTACCTATGAGGTCTCGCGCTCGCTGGCAGCCTGTGAGGGCGCGGTGCTCGTTGTCGACGCCACGCAGGGCGTCGAGGCGCAGACCGTCTCCAACGCGACGCTCGCCATGAACGCCAATCTGGACATTGTGCCGGCCATCAACAAGATCGACTTGCCCTCGGCTCATCCCGATGAGGTTAAGACCGAGATCGAGGATGACCTGGCGATCCCTGCCGATGATGCCGTGTGCGTCTCGGGCAAGACCGGCGAGGGCATCCACGATCTGCTGGAGTCCATTGTCTTTTTGATCTCTCCGCCCAAGGGCGATGCGAACGCGCCGCTCAAGGCACTCATTTTGGATTCGTACTTTGACGAGTATCGCGGTGTGGTGGCTACGGTGCGCGTCTTTGACGGCTCCATCAAAAAGGGCGATACGCTGCGCATGATGCAGGCCAAGGGCGACTTTTTGGTCGATGGCGTGGGCGTCAAGCGTCCCGCCGAGACGCCGGTCGATGCTCTGACCGTCGGCGAGGTCGGATACGTGGTCACGGGTCTGAAGGATCCCGAGGCCGTTCGCGTGGGCGATACCCTCACGTGGGCGTCGAATCCCTGCCCCGAGCCTCTTCCCGGCTACCGCGAGGCTAAGCCCATGGTCTATACGGGCCTGTTCCCGATTGATAACAAGGACTACGAGAACCTGCGTGACGCGCTCGATAAGCTGCACGTCAACGACCCGTCGTTGGTGTGGGAGCCCGAGACCTCGGTGGCGCTCGGCTTTGGCTTCCGTGTGGGCTTCCTGGGCCTGCTGCACATGGAAGTCGTCAAGGAACGCTTGGAGCGCGAGTTCAATCTGGACCTCATTGCCACGAGCCCCTCGGTTGACTATCACGTCTACAAGACCGACGGCGAGATGATCGATGTCCGCAGCCCGCAGGACCTTCCCGAGGCCACGCGTATCGATCGTATCGAGGAGCCCTACCTCAAGGCAAAGATCATCTGCCCGCCTGAGTACACGGGTGCCGTCATGCAGCTCGCCATCGAGCACCGTGGCATTACAACCGACATGATCCATCTCACGAGCAAATCGGTCGAGATGCGCTTTGACATGCCGCTCGCCGAGCTCATCCTGGACTTCTTCGATCAGCTCAAGAGTCGTACCAAGGGCTATGCCTCGCTCGACTACGAGTTCAACGAGTACCGTCCCTCCGAGCTCGTTAAGCTCGATATCTTGCTTTCGGGCGACGAGGTGGACGCGCTGTCGTTTATCGTCCACAAGGACAAGGCCTATGGTCTGGCCCGTGGCCTGTGCGACAAGCTTAAGGAGATCATCCCGCGTCAGCTGTTCGAGGTGCCCATCCAGGGTGCTATCGGCAATAAGATCATTGCCCGCTCCACCGTCAAGGCGCGTCGCAAGGACGTGCTTGCTAAGTGCTACGGCGGCGATATCTCGCGTAAGCGCAAGCTGCTCGAGAAGCAGAAAGAGGGCAAGAAGCGCATGAAGGCCATCGGATCGGTCGAGGTCCCGCAGGAGGCCTTTATGGCGATCCTCAAGGTGGACGAGTAGGTCTATGGCGCTTTCTGAATACAGCAAGCGGCTGCTGGGCGCCTATGCCGAGCAGCCGTTCCTTATGGCTCCCATGGCGGGCGTGACCGACCCTGCCTACCGCATCATGTGCCGCCGCCGCGGTGCCAACCTTGCCTACAGCGAGATGGTGAGCGTGGCGGGCCTTGCCTATGCCAGCAACAAGACCTGGCGCCTGGTGCTACCGGCCGACGAGGAGCAGCAGATTTGCGTGCAACTCTTTGGCTCCAAGCCCGATCAGTTTGCGAGCGCCGTCGCTGCCGTCGAGGAGCGCGTTGGCGATCGCCTGTCGCTCATCGATATCAATATGGCCTGCCCGGCCCGCAAGGTTGTTACCAAGGGCGAGGGCTCGGCGCTCATGCGCACGCCCGATTTGGCCGAGAAGATCGTCGAGGCGGCGGTGGGCGCGGCGCATGTACCCGTGACCGTAAAGATCCGCAAGGGCTTTTATGCCGAGGACCGTAATGCCGCGACATTTGCCCAGATGCTCGAAGGCGCCGGTGCCGCCGCGGTGGCGGTGCATGGCCGCTGCGCCACGCAGCTCTATACGGGCCAGGCCGATTGGTCGGTCGTCGATGAGGTTGCCGACGCCGTTGAGATTCCCGTGATCGGTTCGGGCGATGTGTTCTCGGCCGAGGATGCCGCGGAGCATCTGCGCAACTCGGGTGCCAGCGCGGTGTTTATTGCGCGCGGTATCTATGGGAACCCGTGGGTGTTTGGCGATGCTCGCGCCCTTGCGCTCGATGGCATACCGGTGCCGGCTCGCAGCTCCGTTGAGCGCCTGGACGCCCTGCGTGAGCACCTAACGCTGACGCATGAGCTCCTGCCGCTCATGTCGCGTGCCCGCACGTACGCAAGCTGGTACTTAAAAGGCATGCCCCATGCTGCAGCCTGGCGCGCGCAGGTGGTGCGCTGCTCCACGTATGAGGAGTTTATGGCGCTGGTCGATGAGATCGAGCATGATGTGGTGGCCTGTGAGGCTGCCCTTGCCGCCGGCGAATCGGTGCCCCCTCATCCGCTGGAGGCTTAAGGGTGGCCGTTACAGCGCTGTACGTGCACGTGCCGTTCTGTGCCCAAAAGTGCCGCTACTGCGACTTCGACTCGCGCAGCTTTGCTTCGTGTGATTTGGATGCCGCGCTCGATTCCTATTTTGAGCAGTTGTACGCGCGCCTCGATGCTTTTGGTAAGGCTGGGGCCCTCGACCAGATCCGCACCGTCTATGTTGGCGGCGGTACGCCGTCGCTGGCGGGGGAGCGCCTGGTGGAGCTGGCGCGGCGTATTCGTGCGTGGTGCGCCCCCGTTGAGTTTACCTGCGAGGCCAATCCCGAGTCGCTGACCGCCGAGCTTGCCACTTCGCTTGCCAAGGTCGGTGTCACACGCGTCTCTCTGGGCGTGCAAACCCTCGACAATACCGAGCTGGCTGCTATTGGCCGCATTCACGATGCTAATCGGGCACTTGCGGCTATCGCGACGGTGAAGGACGCTGGCCTCGATGTGTCGTGCGACCTTATGTGTGGCCTTCCCGGGCAGACGGCGGCGAGTTGGCGGCGCACGCTCGATGGCGTGCTGGCGGCGGCTCCGCAGCATGTGTCGGTCTACCCGCTTACGCTCGAGGAGGGGACGCCCCTTTATCGCATGGCGTGCCGCGACGAGTCGCTCGAGCCCGACGAGGATTTTCAGGCCGCATGCATGGACGTGGCACGCGAGCTCCTGGGTGCGGCCGGTTATCATCCCTATGAGGTGGCAAGCTATGCACTCGACGGCCATGAGTGCGCCCATAACATTGCCTACTGGACCGGACGGGGCTACCTGGGCCTGGGTCGTTCTGCCGCGGGCATGCTCGACGCCGAGGATTTCGACAGTCTTGCAGGTTTGTTCCCCGGCGTGTCTGCTCGAGGCGATGCGTACCGCGTGCGTCTGGTGCAACGTGACGATGACGCGACGTCGTTTGAGGCCGAATACCTGTCGCAGCGAGAGGCTTCGGCCGAAGACCTGATGCTCGCCTGTCGCATGACGCGCGGTATTGCGTCCGATCTGTTGGTTCGTGCGACTTGCGTCATCCCAACGGGCGAGCTGGCAGCTGCCTGCGATCGCGCGCTCGAATTGGGTCTTGCCACTTGGGTGCCCGAGACGCTCGGGGTCCATGAGGGACGCTTTACTTCGGCAGATGTCGTCGCGGGCCATGTTCGAGCTCGTTTAGCGCCCACCCACTTGGGCTGGCTCGATGGAAATGTGCTGTTCGAGCTGTTTTGGGGTCTAGCCTAGGCCGCTCGGGTAGAATTACCGCAATATATACGCTGCTGTGAGCAGGAGGTTGCCGCGCATGGCGACGATGAACGAAAAAGATTACTACGAGATTTTGGGTGTCTCTAAGGACGCCACCTCGCGTGATATACAAAAAGCCTTCCAGCAAAAGGCCCGCAAGCTCCATCCGGACGTCAATAAAGAGCCGGATGCCGAGGAAAAGTTCAAAGAGGTTTCCGAGGCCTATGCCGTGCTTTCGGACGAGCAGAAGCGTGCGCGCTATGACGCCATGCGCTCGGGCAATCCCTTCGCCGGCGCTCCTGCGGCTTCTCCCTATGGCGGCGGCTACGCCGGTAGCGCGGGCTATGGCTATCCCTTTGAGGGCGGCTTTCCCTTTGGTGGCGCCTGGGGCCAGCCGCGTCGCGGGCAGGCTGCCTATAATCCCGAGAACGGCGCCAACGTGGTCGTCGATATTAAGCTCGACGCCAAGGAAGCCAAGGGTGGTGCCCGCAAGACCGTCCGCTATACGCGCTTCGATACCTGTGGTCACTGCGGAGGCTCGGGTTCTGTCTCCTCCGAGCATGCACATACCTGTCCGAGCTGCGGCGGTCGCGGCCACATCGACGTCGACCTGTCCTTCCTGTTTGGTGCCGGCACGTTTCAGTCGGTCTGCCCCGAGTGCGGCGGTTCCGGTAAGGTCGTCGCCGACCCCTGCCCCGATTGCGGCGGCAGCGGGCGAACCCGTGTGACCTCCGAGCAGACGATTGAGTTTCCTGCCGGTACGCACGATGGCGACGAGGTCCGTATTAGCGGTATGGGTCACGCCGGCACCAACGGTGCCTCGGGTGGCGATTTGGTCGGTCGCGCCCATGTTGAGGCCGAGCGCCTGGAAGGCAAGGCCCGTACCGGTTTTTACCTGATGGGCATCGTGGCGCCGTTTTTGGTGCTGTCGGCCATCTCGGGCGTGTTCTCGGCCTTTGCCGTGATGTGCTTTATTCCGTTTGCCATGGGCCTGTTCATGGTGCTCTCGGACGGCGTACTGCATCGCAGCCTGCTGTGGTGGAAGCGCGGCGCGATGCAGTTTGCCAATGGTTTTGCCAACGGATTTATGTTTGCGCTCGTGTCGGTTTGGTTTGCGAGCTGCTCGCAGCGTGCCATGCTTTCGCCCTACGCAATGCAATAACATCAAACCCTCTGTTTGCGGCCGGCCCAGCTTGGGTATAGGACGCACTGTGACAATAATGAAAGTCGGAAGGATTCGGTCGTGTCGGAAAATAGGGATTACTACGAGGTACTTGGCGTCGACAAGGATGCCGACGCGCGGACGATTAAACGCGCGTTTCTAAAGAAGGCCCGTACCGTACACCCGGACGTTTCGGACGACCCCGAGGCCGAGGCCAAGTTCAAGGAGCTCAACGAGGCGTATTCCGTTCTTTCCGATGAGCAGAAGCGTGCTAACTACGACCGTTACGGCACTGCCGACGGCCCCGGTGGCTCCGGCTACGTCGATATCAATGATATCTTTGGCGGCATGGGCATGGACGACCTCTTCTCCTCGTTCTTTGGCGGCGGTGCCAGCGGTGGCGCCCGAAATCGCCGTGAGCGTCGTCGCGGCCGCGATATGGCCATCTCCCTTTCGGTGACCCTTGAGGAGGCGGCGCTCGGTTGCAAAAAGACGATCAGCTATGACCGCCTTGCCCCCTGCGAGGATTGCAACGGCACCGGCAGGGCCGAGGGTGCACAGGAAAAGCAGTGCAGCCGCTGCCGCGGCACGGGCTATGTCACGACGGTCCAGCGTTCGTTCCTGGGCCAGGTTCAGTCCTCTTCGCCTTGCCCCGACTGCCACGGCGAGGGCACGGTTATCGACCATCCCTGCGAGACCTGTGACGGTCAGGGCCGCACGCCTTCGCACGAAAAGATCGACATCGATATTCCCGCCGGTGTTTCGACCGGTCGCCAGCTGCGCGTGAGTGGTTTTGGCGAGGCCGGCCTTCGCGGCGAGCCTTCGGGTGACCTGATTGTCAACGTGCGCGTTGCCGACCATGAGCGCTTTAAGCGCAACGGTGACGACCTGTACTTGGTGAGCGATATCTCGATTGCGCAGGCTGCGCTCGGCTGCGAGATCGAGGTCGAGGGCATTATGCCCGACGAGGTCGTTAAGGTGACGGTTCCCGCCGGCGCCCAGTACGGCGACACCGTGAGCGTCAATAATTACGGCATGCCGCGCATTGGCGGTGGCGGTTCGCGTGGCCGCCTGATCGTGCAACTGCGCGTGGTCGTTCCCACCAATCTTTCCAATAAGCAACGCGAGCTGCTCCGTGCTTTTGCCGATGAGATGGGCGATGACGTCGCTTCCGGTAAGAAGTCGGTGACCGACCGTATCAAGAGTGCCCTCGACGATATCCTCGATTAAGGAGCCCGCGTGCTCGCACCCCATATTTCCGTCGTCAACCTCGGCTGCCGTGTCAACCGGGTTGAGTCTGACCGTATCACTGCCGATCTTATGCGCCTGGGCTTTGCTATGGTGGAGCCCCAGGATGCCGATCTGATCGTCATTAACACCTGTGCCGTTACGGGCGAGGCCGAGGCCAAGACACGTAAGGCCGTCCGTCATGCGCTGGCCCATCCAAACGAGCCTTATGTGCTCGTGACCGGTTGCGTGGTCAATTTGCATCCCGAGGAGCTGTTGGAGCTTTCGGATCGCGTGATCGCCGAGCCGTCCAAGATCGATGTCGCCGAACGTGTCTGCGAGGTGCTGGGCGTTGAGTCCGATAGCGTTCCCGCCTGCAGCGATGGCGAGGTGGTCGATGCGCTCGGTCGCTCTCGCCTGGGCGTGAAGATCCAGGACGGCTGCAACCATCGCTGCACCTATTGCATTGTGTGGAAGGCGCGCGGCCCCGAGCGCTCCGTGCCCGTCGAGTCCGTGCTTGAACAAGTTCGCGAGGCCCAGGAGGCCGGCGTGCCCGAGGTGGTGCTGACCGGTGTGAACCTGGGTGCCTACGATGGCAAGAGCGCGACCGACGAGCATGTCGAAATCGATGAGCTGCTCGAGGCCATCATGGAGCGCACGACTATTGCGCATGTGCGCATTTCGTCGGTCGAGCCCATGGATATCTCTGAGCGCCTGCTTAAGGTTATGGCGCGCTATCCGCAGCGTATCGCCCCGTTTTTGCACCTGCCCGTGCAGTCCGGCTGTACGGCGACCCTGCATCGCATGGGTCGTCCCTATAGTGCGGAGGCCTTTGAGGACACGGTGCGCATGATTCGCGCCAACTTGCCCCAGGTGTCTCTTTCGTGCGATGTCATCGTCGGCTTCCCCGGCGAGACGGACGAGGAATTCGAGGAGTCGCTGGCGCTGTGCCGCCGTGTGGGCTTTTCGCGCATGCACGTGTTCCGTTACAGCAAGCGTCCCGGTACCCTTGCGGCTGACATGCCCGACCAGGTGCCGCCCGAGGTTATGGCCGAGCGCAGCCGCCGTATGCGGGCCGCGGCACAGGAGCTCGCTATTGCCGACGCTCGTCGTCGCGTGGGCACGGTCGAGCGTGCCGTGCTCGAGTATGGTGACAACCTGACGCTCGGCTCGTTCCATCATGCCCGTCTTGACGATACCTGTGGACTCACAGCCCCGTGCCTGCTCGATGTTGCTATCATCGGAGTCGATGATTCCGGCTTGGTCCATGCGCGCAGGGAGGTTCATGGAAGCCTCGAAGATTAGACTTACCGTTCCCGAGGGTATCGACCCCTCGCGCGTTTTGGGCGCCGGCGACGGCGTCCTTCGTGCACTCGAGAACTTGGTGCGCGCCCATGTGGTCGCCCGTGGCGATAGCATCGCCGTGAGCGGTGACCCGGACGAGGTCGAGCTCGTGGTGCGCTTTTTCGAACATGCTTTTCGCGAGGCGGCCGCCGGCCGTACCCTTTCTGCCGACGATGTCTCGCGTTGCTTGGCTGTCCTGCGCGATGGAGAGCATGATGCCTCGTCGCTGCGCGATGACGTGCTGCTGTCGTATCGCGGCCGCGTTATTCGTCCCAAGACGCTCGGCCAAAAACGCTATGTTGACGCCATCCGCTCGCATACCATCACGTTTGGCCTGGGTCCTGCCGGCACCGGTAAGACTTATCTGGCCATGGCGCTCGCCGTTGCCGCGCTCAAGCGCCACGAGGTGGGTCGTTTGATCTTGACGCGTCCGGTTGTCGAGGCGGGGGAGAATCTGGGCTTTTTGCCCGGTACCCTTGAGGAAAAGATCGATCCCTACATGCGTCCGCTCTACGACGCCCTTTTTGACATGATGGATCGCGAGCGCACCGATGAGCTTATGGAGCGCGGCGTGATCGAGATCGCCCCGCTTGCCTATATGCGCGGCCGCACGCTGAGCGATGCTTTCGTGGTGCTCGACGAGGCGCAAAATACCACGCCTGAGCAGATGAAGATGTTTCTGACGCGCTTGGGTTTTAACTCCAAGTTTGTGATTACCGGCGACCTGAGCCAGCGCGACCTGGTGGGTCGTCGTGGTGGCTTGGCGGATGTCGAGAAGATTTTGGGCCGTGTCGACGATGTCGCATTTTCGCACCTCGAGCGTGCCGACGTGGTGCGCCATGCCTTGGTGGGACGTATCGTCGAGGCGTACGATACTTATGATGATGTGCGCGAGAAACGCGTACGTGACCGAAAGGAGTCCCGTTGAGTGTATTGATCAGCAACGATGCCGAGCTCGATACGCTGCTTGACGCGCAGGAGGTGGAGCACATCTGCGAGGTTGTGCTTGCTGCCGAGGGCGTTGAACGTGAAGTCGAGATTTCCCTTTCGTATGTCGACGAGGACGAGATGCACGAGCTCAACCACGAGTGGCGCGGTATCGATCGCACCACCGATGTACTCTCGTTTGAGTGCGATTCGGCCTTTGACGATGACATTCCCGCCGATGAGACGCTCGAGCTCGGCGATATTATCTTGGCCCCGCAGGTTATTGCCCGTCAGGCCCCCGGTTTTGGCAATAGCCCCGCTGACGAGTGCCGTCTGATGCTCGTTCACGGCATGCTGCACCTGCTGGGCTATGACCACATCGAGGACGACGAGGCCGAGGTCATGGAGGCCCGCGAGGACGCCATCCTGCGCGATCTGGCGCTTGAGCGCGGCGAGGACCCCAAGCTAGTCCACGTCGGCCCCATCACCAACCACGCCCACGACTAGGAGCCGTCTATGATTCCCGGATCGAACAAGGACCATCCGTCCTTCTTAAAGTCGTTTTCCTACGCCATGGAGGGCTTCGTCACCGCTGTCAAGACCGAGCGCAACATTAAGGTCATGCTCGTGGCGGGCGTGTGCACTGTCATTGCCGGCTGTATCGTGGGGCTCGACATTGCCGAGTGGGCCACGATTATCATCTGTTGTGGCCTGGTGATTCACGGCGAGCTGTGCAACACCGCTATGGAGGCTATCGTCGACCTAGCGACCCAGGAGCTCCATCCGCTGGCCAAGCGTGCGAAGGACATCGCCGCCGCCTCTGTATACGTTCTTTCCATCACCGCCGCGATTGTGGGCGTACTGGTATTTGCCCACGCGCTCGACTTTATTTAGAAAGGGATTCCCATGTCCGACAATATGCAGCCTACCGATGAGATTTTGGACGACGAGTCCCTGGACGCGGTGGATACCGAGGAGCTCGAGGATGTCGAGGAGTTCGACCCGTTTGAGGGTATGAGCGACGAGGAACTCGACGCCCTGTGCGACGAGGACGACAACCTCGCGGGCTTTGGTGACGTTGAGCCCGGTTTCCGCAGCGGCTTTGTGGCCCTGGTCGGTCGTCCCAACGCTGGCAAGTCTACGCTGCTTAATGCCTGCTATGGCAAAAAGGTCGCCATCACCTCGCCGGTGGCCCAGACGACCCGCCGCCGCATGCGCGCCGTCGTCAACCGCCCCGGCTACCAGCTGGTCTTTGTCGATACCCCCGGTATTCATAAGCCCAAGGACGGCTTGGGATCCGAGCTCAACAAGAGCGCGTTGTTCGAGCTGAACGATGTTGATGTTGTCGCGTTTTTGATTGATGCCACCAAACCGATCGGCAGGGGAGACGCCTGGGTTGCCGAGCGCGTCAGATGCGCTCGTTGCAAGAAGGTCCTGGTGCTCACCAAGGCCGATGAGGCCGACCCCGCACAGGTCATGGAGCAGCTTAAGGCGGCCCACGAACTCATGGAATATGACGACGAGATCGTGACGTCGTCGGTCAAGAACTTCAACGTCGATGCCTTTATCGAGACCGTTGCGCACTTTTTGCCTGAGGGTCCGCGTTGGTTCCCCGAGGACATGGGTACCGACGCTTCCGATGAGACGCTCGTTGCCGAGTTTGTGCGCGAGAAGGTCTTGCGCCGCACCCGTGATGAGATTCCGCACTCCGTTGGCGTGATCTGCGATGCGCTTGAGCAGACCAAGAAGGTGCTGCGCGTGCACGCCACCATTTACGTCGAGCGCGAGGGCCAAAAGGGCATCATCATCGGTAAGGGCGGCGAGATGATCAAGCATATCGGTATCGACGCCCGTCGCGATCTTGAGCGCATCTTTGGCACGCAGGTCTTTTTGGAGCTGGACGTGAAGGTCAAGGCCGGCTGGCGTGACGACGAGGCCCAGATTCGCCGCTTTGGCTACAACGCCGAGGACTAAGGACGCGCGGCGCGCATGGCAGGCTCCCGGACATATCGCACCAAGGTGCTCGTTCTCGACAAGACGAAGCTCAAAGAGACCGACCTGATCTTGACGATGCTTGACGAGCGGGGACGGCAGGTTCGTGCCGTGGCAAAGGGCGCCCGCAAACCCGGCGGACGCCTGGCTGCGCGCTGCGAGCTGTTCTGTACGGTCGATATGCTGCTCGCACATGGACGGTCACTCGACGTGGTTTCTCAGGCCGAGCTTATGGAGGCGCCGCTCGGCGCTGCGCCCGATTACGAGACGACCTGCGCCGCAAGCGCGATCGCCGAGGTCGCGCGCGTGTGCTCGTTCGAGGACGCCGAGGACCCGTTTACCTTTGCCATAACGCAGCGAGCGCTTGCCCTGGTGGGCAGCGGGCTTGACACGGCACATATGGACCTACTTGTGGCGGCATATGTCTTTAAGCTGCTATCGCACGTTGGCTATCGTCCCGATTTTTCGGCCTGTGTGCTGTGCGGAGACCCCATGCTGTCGTATTTTTCGCCCCAGGCGGGCGGTCTCATGTGCGGGTCGTGCGCGTCGAGCGTTCCGGGTGCCGAACTGGTGTCGACCGGTGAGGTCGCATGGCTGCGCGCCCTCATGTCCATGACCTTCGATGCGCTCATGGCCGAGCGAATCGACCCGCATACCGCAGCCTTTTTGCTGGGGCTTTCGCATGTTTGGGCTGCGACGCACACCGATCAGCGCCTCCGTGCGATGGAATTCATGTTGGGTCGGTGATGATGCGCAGGCGCGGGCTGCTTGTGGTAACATACCGACCTGTTGGTACCTCGACCTTGGTTGCTCGCTCCACCGGCGGCTTCCCAGTCCGAGGCGAATCGAGTCGCCCGATGGCGACGCAAAAAGAAAGGTGAAACAATGACTGTTTCCAAAGAGCGCAAGGCGGAGCTGACTGCCCAGTTCGGTAACACCCCGGTCGACACCGGCAACCCCAAGGTTCAGGTCGCCATCCTGTCCGAGCGCATCAAGGAGCTGACCGAGCACATGAAGTCCCATCAGAAGGACTTCCACACCCGTCGTGGTCTGCTCATGCTCGTCGGTCGTCGTCGTCGTCTTCTCTCCTACATCAAGAAGAACGACATCGTCGAGTACCGTGAGCTCATCAAGGCTCTGGGCATCCGCGACAACATCCAGTAGGATTTGTACATGCTAAGAGCGTCCTGCGCAGCGGGGCGCTCTTTTTGTGTAAGGGCGTGAACAATCACGCTCTGAAGCGTGGCGGGGGCAGGGGGCCCGCGTCACATGAGAAGCCCGCAGGCAAGGGGCCTGTGGGGTAAAGGAGAACAATGACACTCGTATCCAAGACCTTTGAGCTGTACGGCAAGACCTACACCTTTGAGTCGGGCGAGCTTGCCAAGCAGGCCACCGGCGCCTGCCTGGTCAAGCAGGGCGACACCACCATGCTCGACACCGTGGTCGTCTCCAAGGAGCGCAAGAACTACGACTTCTTCCCGCTGACCGTCGACTTCAACGAGAAGATGTACGCCGCCGGCCGCATCCCGGGTGGCTACCTCAAGCGTGAGGGCCGTCCCAGCGAGAAGGCCACGCTCACCGCGCGCATGATCGACCGTCCGATTCGCCCGAGCTTTCCGGATGGCTTCCGCAACGAGGTGCACATCGTCGCTACCTCGCTTGTCGCCGACCAGGTCAACCCCTTTGACGTCATCAACGTCATGGGTGCTTCCCTGGCCATGACGCTCGGCGGCGTGCCCTTCGAGGGCCCGCTTGCCTGCGTGCGCATCGGCCGTAACGTGGAGACCGGCGAGTTTATCGTCAACCCCACCTACGAGGAGCGCGAGAACTCCGATCTGGACTTGGAGCTGGGCGGCTCCGCCGACTTCATCTCGATGGTCGAGGCCGGCGCCGAGGAGATCTCTGAGGACGACATGCTCGCCGCCATGAAGTTTGGCCAGGAGGCCCTTGCTGCCTTCTGCCAGGCTCAGGATGAGTTCGTCGCCGAGTGGGAGCAGGTCAACGGCCCCATCGTCAAGAAGGAGTACCCGCTCGACCAGCCCGTCGAGGAGGTCCAGGAGCGCATCTTCGCCCACTACGACGAGATGGCAGCCGCCTTGCGCGACGCCGACAAGCTCTCCCGTATCGGCAAGGTCGAGGCTCTGAAGGAGTCCATCCGCGCCGAGTTCACCGAGGAGGAGCAGGCCGCTTGGGAGCGCGAGATCCCCGTGGCGCTCAAGAAGCTTGAGAAGAAGGCCATGCGCACCATGGTCGTCGAGACCGGCGAGCGCGTCGACGGCCGTGCCGCCGACGAGATTCGCCCCATCATGGTGAAGGATAACTACCTGCCGCTCGTTCACGGCTCCGGCCTGTTCCAGCGCGGCCAGACCCAGGTGCTCTCCGTCCTGTCACTCGGTATGCTCAACGAGGGCCAGCGTCTGGATACCATTGAGCCCACCGAGGGCAAGCGCTACATGCACCACTACAACTTCCCGCCGTTCTGCACCGGCGAGACCGGCCGCATGGGCAGCCCCAAGCGCCGCGAGATCGGCCATGGCAACCTGGCCGAGCGCGCCCTGCTTCCGGTGCTCCCCGACGAGAACGAGTTCCCTTATGCCATCCGCGTCGTCTCCGAGGTCATGGAGTCCAACGGTTCCTCTTCGATGGCTTCGACCTGCGGCTCCACGCTCGCCCTTATGGACGGCGGCGTGCCCATTAAGCGCCCGGTCTCCGGTATCGCCATGGGCCTGATCCAGGAGGAGGGCAAGACCGTGGTCCTGTCCGACATCCAGGGTCTCGAGGACTTCCTGGGCGACATGGACTTTAAGGTCACCGGCACCACCGAGGGCATCACCGCCCTGCAGATGGACAACAAGGCCACCGGCCTTACCTTCGACATCCTGGCCCGCGCCCTGCAGCAGGCCAAGGAGGGTCGCGCCTTCATCCTGCAGAAGATGCTCGATGTGATCCCCGAGCCGCGCCACACTACGCGCAGCACCGCTCCGCGCATCGTTTCCATCCAGGTTCCGACCGACAAGATCCGCGACGTCATCGGTTCCGGCGGCAAGGTCATCCGCGGCATCCAGGACGAGACCGGCGCCTCGGTCGACATCCAGGAGGACGGCACCGTCTTTGTCGGCGGCACCGGCGAGTCCGTCGACCAGGCTGTCGAGCGCATCAAGCTCATCATCAAGGTTCCCGAGCCGGGCGAGGAGTACACCGGTCGCGTGGTTTCCATCCAGCCCTTCGGCGCGTTCGTGAATCTGCTGCCCGGCAAGGACGGCCTGCTGCACATCTCCCGCGTTGCCAAGGGCCGCGTGGAGAAGGTCGAGGACGTCCTCAACGTGGGCGACGAGGTCAAGGTCGTCGTCATCGAGGTCGACGATCGCGGTAAGATCTCGCTCGATCGCCTTGACAAGCCCGAGGCCCCGGCTCGCGCCGAGGGTGCCTCCGAGGGCGACGGCGAGCACTTCCAGCGCCGTGAGCGTCCGCGTCGCGAGCGCTCCGAGCGCAGCGACCGTCCGCGCCGTCCCGGCGACAACGGAGGCCGCAAGCCCCGCCGTCACCACGACGCCGAGTAACAGCTAAACATAAGCAGCTCAACAAGGGCGACTCCGGACAGGGGTCGCCCTTTTGCTTGCGCCCGGGAGGGCCGCATATGAAGTTTCCTGCTCTACAGTCCTGCGCAAGACGGAAAGCACATTAAGTGCTTTCCTTTGCGTGCGGAACTCGCGATAAACTTCATATGCGCCCCTCCCGGGCGCAAGCAAAAGGGCTGGTTAGTGCCGCTCGCTATTTAGTTAGACAGTCTATTCAGTAGTCAGATTTCAGATCTGTAGATAGCCGCAGCAGCATCTTCCCAGATAAAACCGACCAAAATAAACCTGTCTCTTTTTGGCAGGTTTCCCGTGGGGCGGGCACTGATGAAGTTTATCGCGAGTTCCGCACGAACAGGAGGCCACTTAATGTGGCCTCCGTCGTGAGCAGGACTGTAGAGCAGGAAACTTAGCCCGTGCCGGGGCCGCTGAGCCCTGACCGGCGGGATGGACCAGTTCAGATGGGGCTTTGATGCATGGGTGGTCTGTTGTTGTGCAAATGGGTATCATACTGTGGTTATTGCATCGACTCTGCGATGCATGTTTGTACGTTCCCGGCGGTCGGTTTGCCAGAAGCGCCCCGTCGGTTGTTCCAGACCCGTTTCGAAGAAAGGAAACCACACTAACCTATGGCAGCTAAAAAATCATCTCCCTTGAAGATCATTCCGCTCGGCGGCCTTGACGGCATCGGCAAGAACATGACGGTCTTCGAATGCGGCGACGACATGGTGCTCGTTGACGCTGGCCTCATGTTCCCCGACGATTCCCAGCCCGGTATTGACCTGGTGCTTCCCGACTACACCTATGTTCTGGAGAACGAGGAGAAGCTCCGCGGTATCGTCGTCACCCACGGCCACGAGGACCACACCGGTTCGCTTCCGTATCTGCTGCAGGACCTCAACAATAAGGTGCCCATCTTCTCGAGCAAGCTGACGCTTGGCTTTATCGAGGGCAAGCTTTCTGAGTTCCGCATCCGCGCACCCAAGTTCCGCGAGGTCAAGGGCGGCAGCCATGTCAACCTCGGCGGCATCTCGCTCGATTTCTTTTCGATGACGCACTCCATCCCCGGCGCTCTGGGCGTGTTCATCCGCACCAATCAGGGCACCGTTATGCACACCGGCGACTTTAAGCTCGACCAGACGCCCATCGACGGCGTCACGCCCGACTACGCCGCTATCAGCCGCTTTGCCAAGCAGGGCATCGACCTGCTGCTTTCCGACTCCACCAACGCCACGGTTCCGGGCTTTACCAAGTCCGAGGCCGAAGTCGGCCCCAACCTGCTGCACGCCATCAAGAACGCGCCGGGTCGCGTGTTCGTCGCGTCGTTCTCGAGCCACATCCATCGTCTGCAGCAGATCTGCGATGCCGCCCGCAAGTGCGGCCGTAAGGTCGTTGTGACCGGTCGCTCCATGCTCACTAACACCCGCGTGGCGCGCGAGCTTGGCTACCTCAACATCGACGACGCCGATATCATCGATGCCTTTGACATCGATAACCTGCCCGACGACAAGATCGTCGTCATGTGCACCGGTTCGCAGGGCGAGCCGCTGTCGGCCCTGTCCCGCATGGCCAACGGAGAGCACAAGACGCTCTCCATCCACGAGGGCGATACCGTTATCCTCTCGGCAACGCCGGTCCCCGGTAACGAGAAAGCCGTCCAGCAGGTCGTCAACAGCCTAGCCAAGCTCGGCTGCGACGTGTGGGATAAGAACCGCGCTCTCGTTCACGTCTCCGGTCACGGTAGCCAGGAGGAACTCAAGCTACTGATGGCCATGGCCAAGCCCACCTACTTTATGCCGGTTCACGGCGAGGCCGTGCATCTGCGTGCCCATGCCCAGCTGGCCCGCAAGATGGGCATCAAGGATGATCACATCTTTATCCTCGATAACGGCGACACGCTCGAGATGCGCGGCGGTATCGTCAAACGCGGTACGCCCGTCGAGTCCGGCGTCGTCTACGTCGACGGCCTGCGTATCGGCGATACCGACCCCATCGTCCTGCGCGATCGTCAGAAGCTCGCCAACGACGGTATGGTTACCGCTGTTGCCATCGTCTCGCTCAAGCACAAGAAGATCGAGGCCATCGAGTTCTCGGGCCGCGGCGTCTCGTTTGCCATCGACGACCAGTTCTCCGAGGATGCCTCCGCGTCCATTATGAAGACGATCGAGAAGGGCAAGTTTAGCTTTACGAGCAGCGGTTCCGATGCCATTCGCAAGGCCGTGCGCGATTCGCTCTCTAACTTTATCTGGAGCCGTACGCGCACCCGTCCGATGATCATCCCGGTCGTCATGGAGGTTTAGTTTGGCGCGCGGATCTGCACAAAACGCCAAAGGCAATAAGGCCAATAACCAACCGGCATCTGCTAAGGGTGCCGGTTCCCATCTGCGTGCCAATAAGGGCCACGAGGCGGACTTCGACGATTTTGAGCCCTTGGTCGAGCCCTCGGCCAACCGCGATATCGCCGGCGTGGTCATTGCCGTTTTGGCGATTGCGTCCTTTATTGCCGTGATTTCGCCGGCGACTGCGCCCGTTACGGCTGCGGTTGCCGGTTTCTACCACTTGGGCTTTGGTCTGGGCGCCTACGTGCTGCCGATCGTCATTTTGCTGTTTGCCGCCACGCTCTTTTTAGGCGAGGACTCGCCGCTCAACGCGCGCTCTGTTGCGGGCGGCGCCGTGGTCTTTATCGCCGTCGTCTCCATTCTTTCGTTGATGGTGCCAGGTACGAGCGACTCGTGCGACCTTATGTTCACGCCGCAAAATCTGTCCGCCTCGGGTGGCTACATTGGTGCGTTTATTGCGAGTGCGCTGCAGAATGCCCTGGGTAAGCCTATCGCGATGGTAGTCCTGTTGGGCCTTGTCGTCGTGGGCCTGGTCATCATCGGCTTTTCGGTGGGTGGCGTTTTGCGCTCTGCTCGCGACCGTGCGGCCGATTTTGCCGAGCGCCGTCGTGCCGATGTTAACGCGAGCCCGTGGGGTGACGATGAAGCCCTGTCGGTGCCCGGCGTTGCCCGTCCTCACCTGAGCATTCTTCGTCAAAAGGGCTCCGATGCTGCCGTGACCACGGTCATGGGCAACGATGTGGACCCGGTTTTGGACGATGACGACGAGGACGAGGATCCGTTTGTCGACGTGTCCGATGCCGTGGAAGCTGAGCGCGCTAAGACGACGCTGTTGCCGCGCCGCCATGCCAAGAAGGGCAAGGCTGCGCCCAAACTCAATACGAGTGAGCCCGACCCGTCTTGGTCCGAGAGCGAGATTGAGCTCACCGAGGGCGATGACGAGGACGACGAGGCTCCGATTGAGACCGCAAAGACAACTTTGCTGCCGCGTCGCCATGCAAAGCGCGACCAGGTAACCGGTCAGCTTTCGATGGAAGACGACCCCGATAAGATCGACGAGTCCGAGCCGCCGTTTGCCGTGAATCCTGTCTCGGCAGCACCTCAGATCCCCGACTTCTTGAAGCATCCCAAGGTTGCCGATGCGCCTGCCTTGAGTGCTGTCGAATCGGCTGCGGCTAGCGATGGGGGAGCGGACGGCGGCGCCGCAGATAACGAGGGCGAAGAAGAGGACGGCCTCAAACTTCCGCCACTTGAGATTCTGCATGCCAACCCGCAGTCGGCTTCCTCCGCGTCTTCTGACAAGGAGCTGGAACAGACTGCCGAGTCGCTTCAGTCCACCTTGCTGGAGTTTGGTCGTAGTGCCCGCGTGGTCGGCTGGATCGCCGGCCCCACGGTGACGACCTTTAAGCTGCAACCTGGCGAGGGCGAGCGCGTGAGCAAGATTTCGAGCCTCGAGGACGATATCGCGCTATCGCTTGCTGCCCAGTCGGTGCGTATCTTTGCCCCGATCCCCGGCACCTCGCTTGTGGGTATCGAGATCCCCAATCGCAAGCGCCAGAACGTCAACCTGGGCGACGTGCTTCCCTATGTGAAGGGCGGTCCGCTCGAGCTCGCCATCGGTCGAGATGCCGAGGGTACGCCGGTCGTCGCCGACCTTGCCAAGATGCCCCACCTGCTGATCGCCGGTACCACGGGTTCCGGTAAGTCGGTCATGATCAACTCCATCATCACGACCTTGCTCATGCGCGCCCTTCCCGAGGACGTTCGCCTGATCATGGTCGACCCCAAGCGCGTCGAGCTTGCGGGCTATAACGGTCTGCCGCATCTTTACGTGCCTGTAGTGACCGAGCCCAAGCAGGCCGCGAGCGCTCTGCAATGGGCCGTGTCCGAGATGGAGCGTCGCCTGAAGGTCTTCGAGCGTCTCAACGTGCGTAAGATCTCGACCTACAACGAAAAGCAGGCCGCCGGCGAGTTTGAGCATTACGACAACCCGCCGCAAAAGATGCCCTACTTGGTCATCATCATTGACGAGCTCTCGGACCTGATGATGGTTGCCGGCAAGGATGTCGAGGCCTCGATCGTGCGTATCGCCCAGCTGGGCCGTGCCGCCGGTATTCACCTCATCGTGGCTACGCAGCGCCCGAGTTCCAACGTGGTGACGGGCCTCATCAAGGCCAACATCACCAACCGCATCGCCTTTAACGTCGCCACGGGCATCGACTCGCGCGTCATCATCGACCAGATGGGTGCCGAAAAGCTCACCGGTTTGGGCGACATGCTGTTCTCCAAGGTCGACTGGGGCAAGCCCCGCCGTATCCAGGGCTGCTTTGTCTCGGATGATGAAATCAACGAGATTGTCGAGTTCGTCAAGTCGCAGAGCGAGCCCGACTACCACGAGGAGATCCTGTCTGCCGTGGCGCCCGCTTCCATGTCCATGGCGGGTGGTGGCGGCATTGTCCGTACCGGAGTCGCCGAGCCGCAAGACGATGATCCGCTCATTTGGGAAGCCGCCCATATTGTGGTGGAATCTCAGCTTGGCTCCACATCTGGCCTGCAACGTCGTCTGAAGGTTGGCTATGCGCGTGCCGGGCGTATTATGGACATGCTGGAAGAAAAGGGTGTCGTCGGTCCGCCCGACGGTTCCAAGCCGCGTGAGGTCCTGTTGGACGAGGAGGGGCTTGCCGCGCTGGAATCTGTCGATGCCGAGATGGCACGTGAAGATCGTGAGTTTGGAGGATTCTGATGGCTGCACGCTTTGGTGACATGCTGCTTGAGCAGCGTCGCCGAATGGGCCTTTCCATTCAGCAGGTCGCCAACACCATCAAAATCAGGCCGCAGATCATCGAGTTTTTCGAGACCGGTAACTTTGCTTCGATGCCGCCGCGCGGCTATGCGCAGGGCATGATTTCGAGCTATGCTCGCTTTTTGGGCCTCAATCCGCGCGAGGTCGTCAATGCCTACTTTGACGACCTGATGGCTTACGAACGCGAGACGTCGCAGCAGGGCGGTCGTTTTCAGGACGCCGCCGGCTACGTTAATTCGCGTTCCTCGGTCGATAACGGGCGCTTCCTGATGGTTCAGGGCGGTCGTTCGACCCGCTATGGACAGCGTCCTCAGCAGGCCGGTTATATTACCGAGACGGGTTCGGGCGAGGAGATTCGCTCACAGCGTGACCGGTTCCGCAGCACGCCGATGCCCGAGGACCGTGCACTTCCCGCTGCCCGCGGCGTGGCGCGTGACCCTCGTGCCGGCTACGGCGACGGCGGCTATTCCGATCGCGGTTACCGTGGTGCCTCTACGGGACGTTCTCGCGGAGGCTATGCGGACGCCGATACCACGCAGGTGACGCCGCGTCTTCGCTCTCAATCACAGCCGTATGGCCAGCGCTCTTCGGCTCCGCGTTCGGGCCAGCGTGGCTATCAAGGCCGCGGTGAACTTGCGCCCCGCTCGGGTCAGCGCAGCCTTCAGGGCCAGGGTGGCTATCGCGGCCGTTCCGATAGCAATCGTGGTCGTATGCCTCAGGGAGGCGGCCGCAGCAGTTCCAATCGTGGACGCGGCGGATCACGTACTCCTCAAAACAACGGGCTCGATCCGCGTATCGTCTACGCCGGCATCGGTGCCGTTGCGCTGCTGTTGATTGTGCTCATCGTGGTGCTTCTGCGCGGCTGCGCATCTTCGGCGCCCGAGACCACGCCCGAGACGCCCACTGCTACCAAGACAACGACTAAGAAGTCTTCCAAGAAGACCGAAACGGTCGACGAGGACGAAGACACCGATGAGGCGACGGATGAGTCGACTGATTCGGACGCCACCAAGACGACGGCCAAGAAGGAAGAGAACGAGGTCACGAAGGTCAAAGTCTCCGTTGCCAAGGGTAAGACCGCGTGGATTGAGGTCAAGGTCGACGGCAAGTCGGTCTATGGCGCCCAGGCGACTGGCCCCTTTGGGCAGGAGTACACGCCCGAGTCCTCGATCGAGATCACCACATCCAAGCCTTCCGATGTCACCGTTACCAAGAACGGTGAAAAGGTCCGTTACGATACCAAGACCTCCGGCGTGGCGCGTGTGACGATCACCGTTCCCAAGAAGGAGACGACTGATTCCGAGAATGGTGAGAGTTCTGATGGTGCCGACGCCACCGATGGTAACGATACCACCGACGGTACCGATGCCCAGTCCGCGGATGGCGCCGATACCGCAACTGACGGTCAGACGCCCACCGATTCTACCGACTATTCGTACGATAGCTACTAAGCCGCTCGTACGCGAAAGGAAACATCATGGCTAAAGATTCCAGCTTCGACGTCGTGTCCGAGGTCAACATGCAAGAGGTCGACAACGCCTTTCAGCAGACCACGCGCGAGATTTCCCAGCGCTATGACCTTAAGGATTCCGGCGCTACGATCGAGCTTTCGAAGGGCGACAAGCTCTTTACGATTAACGCCCCGGCCGACTTTGTCTCCAAGCAGATTATCGACGTGCTGAGCTCCAAGCTCATCAAGCGCGGCATCGACCTCAAGGCTGTCTCGTGGGATGCTCCTCAGGCGGCATCGGGCGGCACCGTGCGCGTGTTCGGCCATATCGTCGAGGGTATCGACCAGGCGACCGCCAAGAAGATCAACAAGGACATCAAGGACCAAAAACTCAAGGTCAAGGTGACCATCGAGGCCGACAAGCTGCGTGTTTCCTCTGCTTCGAAGGATGCGTTGCAGACCGTGATCCAGTTCCTGCGCGACCAGGACTACGGCCAGCCGCTACAGTTCACCAACTACCGCTAATATCATTCGAAAGGACCGCTCTCCAACATGGATACACCGTTGGGCTCCGTGCTCTACATCACCCTCGGGTGCGCTAAGAACGAGGTTGACACCGACCGCATGCGTTCTCTTTTGACCGCCGCAGGCTACGAGGAAGCATTCGACCCGCAGGATGCCGATATCGCCATCGTCAATACATGTTCGTTCCTCGCCTCCGCAACGTCCGAGAGCATCGAGACCACGCTCGAGCTCGCCAATGAGGTTCAGGACGGCGTTCGTTCTTGCCCCATCGTCATGTGCGGCTGTGTGCCGTCGCGCTATGGCGACGACCTGCCCGACGAGCTGCCCGAGGTCGCTGCCTTTGTGAAGGCCGACGATGAGGACGGCATCGTGGCGGTCATCGATGGCGTACTGGGTGTCGAGCGTGAGATCGCGGCCTATATCCCTCAGGTCAAGCGTACCGTCGAGGGCGCCGTTGCTTACGTCAAGATTTCCGATGGCTGCAACCGCTTCTGCAGCTTCTGCATGATCCCCTATATTCGCGGTCGCTATCATTCGCGCAATGCCGAGAGCATTATCTCCGAGGTACGCGACCTGGTTGCCGGCGGTGTGCGCGAGATCGTGCTGATCGGCCAGGACACGGGTATTTGGGGCACCGACTTTACTGACGAGGATGTCGCCGAGGGCTCGCCGCGCAATCTGGCGCAGCTGCTGCGTGCCGTCGCCGAGGCCGTGCGCCCGCACAACGTCTGGGTCCGCGTGCTCTATCTGCAGCCCGAGGGCATGACCGATGAGCTTATCGATACGATTCGCGATACGCCCGAGGTGCTGCCCTATATCGATATCCCCGTGCAGCACTGCGACGCGCGCATCCTCAAGGCTATGCGCCGTTCCGGTTCGCGCCAGGAGCTCGAGGACCTGTTCCGCGATCTGCGTGAGCGTATCCCCGGCATCGTGATCCGTTCCACGGCTATGGTCGGCTTCCCGACCGAGACCGACGACGAGTTCCGCGACCTTATCGATTTTATGGACACCGTCGGCTTTGACTACACGAGCGTCTTTGCCTACTCGCAGGAGGAGGGCAGCCTGGCCGCTAAGATGGAGGGTCAGGTCGACGAAGAGGTCAAGCTCGAGCGCGCCCAGGAGGCCATGGACCTGGCCGAGTCGCTCGGTTTTGCCGCCACCGCCGCACATGTGGGCGAGCGCGCCCAGGTGATCGTCGACGGTATCGAAGAAACCGAGGACGGCACCGAGCTGATCGGCCATGCCTGGTTCCAGGCGCCCGATTCCGATGGCGCGGTCCACTTGGACGCCAGTGAGGCGTCCGTGGGCGATATTCTGACTGTCGAGTTTACCGATAGCTTCTGCTATGAGCTTATCGGCCATGTTGTGGAGTAGGAGAGCATCGTGGCAAACGAGAGCAATAAGGAACTGACGAGTGTTTGGACGCCCGCCAACATCGTGACGTGCGTTCGCATCGTCTTTATCCCGGTGTTCATGATCGTGTCGGCGCTTTCTCACACGAGTGTTGCCGGTACGGATTGGAGCATCTTCGACGGCCCGCTCGCCGCCGCTGCCTTCATTCTGTATGTGATCCTGTCGTGCACCGATAAGGTCGACGGTTATCTGGCGCGTTCGCGCAACGAGATCACCGACTTCGGTAAATTCTTGGACCCCATCGCCGATAAGCTGCTCGTGTTCTCGGCCCTGCTGCTGTTCTTGGATTTTGGCGCGGTGACCGTGTGGTCCGTGTTCATTATCCTGTTCCGTGAGCTTCTGGTGAGCGCCCTTCGCATGGTCGCGAGTGCGGCTGGTGTGGTCGTTGCGGCCGATAAGCTCGGCAAGTACAAGACGGCGACCACGATGGTCTCCATCTGCGGTTACCTGTGCGTTTTTGCTATGGCCGGCTTGCACCTTGGCCCGGTGGCGCTGACGCTCGGCATCTACTCGGTGTCGCGCTTCCTGTATGCCGTTGCCGTTGTCTTGACCGTTATCTCGGGCGCCCAGTACTTCTGGAACTGCCGCAAGATCGTCTTTTCGGTCTAGGTCCTGGTGGGTATGACGGACTCTTTTGAGCAGATTTCCGCACATAACGAGGAGCTGGCGCGCGATATCGTCGAGCGCGCGAGCGCTCGGGGTGTGACGGTTTCGACGGCTGAGTCGCTGACGGCGGGTATGATCGCCTCGACGATTGCGGATATCCCGGGCGCCTCGGCGGTGCTGCGTGGCGGTGCGGTGACCTACTGCGATGAGATTAAGCATCGCGTGCTGGGTGTTGAGCAGGAGACGCTCGACCGCTACACCGCGGTGTCGCATCAAACTGCGCGCGAGATGGCGTCGAGTTCGCTGGAACTGTACCAGAGCGATATTGCAGTGAGCGCAACGGGTTATGCCGGCCCCGGCGGTGGTACTGAGGACGATCCTGCTGGCACTTTCTATATTGGCTGGGCACATCGTTCCGCCGATGGGGGAGTGCCGGTCGTGGACTCTGTGCGCTGCCACTATGAGGGCGACCGTTCGTGTGTTCGTGCCCATGCGGTCACGGAGGCATTGGGTCGCATTGCCCTTGTGCTCAACTCTATGGAATAGACGTGTTTTAAGGGGCCTCCGGGCCCCTTAATTGTGGAGATAGGGACCTCCGGCGAATTTTATCTTTGTGCAGGTAGTTGTCGTATTTTTCCTCGCCATGATTTTCTTGGTTCGCCTGCGGTCAAGCATTTGGTCAGTGTTTGGTCGGCGTTTGGTTGGGTTTTGGAAAGACCGCCTGCATATGATTGGCCTGAACGGTTGACCACGAACAGCCGTTCGTTTATTATCGATGCAGGTTGTTAAGAGGAGGGCTATTCATGGCCAAGAATTCAGGTCCCGTACGTACCGTTCATGCTCGCACGACGGGTAAAGAGCGCGATGAGATGATCGCCACCACCAAGGCCGAGATCGAGAAGAAATTCGGCCAGGGTTCCATCATGAGGTACGGCGACGGTGGTCCCGAGCTCGAGGTCGAGGCCATTCCCACGGGCGCCCTGGCCCTCGATGCCGCGCTGGGTATCGGCGGCGTGCCGCGCGGCCGTATCGTCGAGATTTACGGTCCTGAGTCCTCCGGTAAGACGACGCTTTCGCTCGAGATCCTGGCCGAGGCCCAGGCAATGGGTGGCGTTGTGGCATTTATCGATGCCGAGCACGCGCTTGATCCCACGTATGCCGCGCGCATCGGCGTGGATATCGACGAGGTGCTCATTTCCCAGCCCGATACGGGCGAGCAGGCGCTTGAGATTGTTGACATGCTCGTGCGTTCCGGCGCCATCGATGCCATCGTCGTCGACTCCGTCGCCGCGCTGACCCCGCGTGCCGAGATCGAGGGAGAAATCGGCGACACTACGGTCGGTCTTCAGGCTCGCCTGATGAGCCAGGCGCTCCGCAAGCTCGCCGGCTCGCTGTCTAAGTCCAACACGACGTGCATCTTCATTAACCAGCTGCGTGAGAAGATCGGCGTCATGTTCGGCAACCCCGAGACCACGACGGGCGGCCGCGCCCTTAAATTCTTCTCTTCGGTGCGTATCGACATTCGCCGTATCGATAGCATTAAGCTTAAGGACGAGGTTATCGGTAACCGCGTGCGCGCTAAGGTCGTTAAGAACAAGGTGGCAGCTCCGTTCCGTTCTGCTGAGTTCGACATTATGTACGGTACGGGCATCTCTAAGGAGGGCTCGATTCTGGACATGGCTGTCGAGTGCGGCATTTGCAAGAAGATGGGCTCCTGGTTTGCCTATGGCGAGGACAAGCTCGGCAACGGTCGCGAGGCCGCCAAGGCGTTCCTGCGCGAACACCCCGATTGCGCCGACGAGATTGAGCATAAGGTCCGTCTTGCCTGCGGGCTTGAGTTTGATGACGATGCTCCGTCCGAGGTAGAGCTGACCGATCAGCCTGCGCCTGAGGAGTTCGATGAGCTCTATGCCATTGACGGCTCCGCCATGCTCGATGATGACGACGAGTAGCGGTTACGCTCATGTCGTATACGGTGACCGAGGCCACGGTCGTCTTTCCCGATAAGAAGGCGGCCTCCTCGTTCTCGAGCGGGTATGCGTCTAAAAAGCCCTGCGCGCATATCGATTGTGAGCTTGAGGACGGTTTTGAGCGGTCCATTTGGATTCCCGTGCGGGTCGCGCGCCTGTATGTCAAAAACCGCCCTGATCTTCCCTGTGATTGGGACAACTTTCGTGAGGCGGTGCAGTTCATCGAGCGTAAATGTGCACTTACCATGGTGACCGAGATGTTATCGCGCCGCGACCATGCGACGGGTGAGGTCCGTGACAAGCTGGCTAGCTACGGCTTTCACCAGCCCTCGATCGATTTCGCCGTCGAGCGCGCCACCGAGTATCGCTTTTTAGACGAGAACCGCTTTTGCTCGTACTTTATCGAGGAACGCAAGCGGCGCGGTTGGGGACAGCGCAAAATCGAGACCGAGCTCAAGCGTCGTCATGTCGTGCTCGATGACATTCCCGGTTATCCCGAGGAATATTTTGCCGTCGAAGACGATTTGGCGCGTGCGTCAGCCCTACTTGCCAAGCGGCGTGTTCCAGAGACTCGCGGATTCGAAAAACTGGTTCGGTTTTTGATGGGCAAGGGCTTCTCGTATCACATTGCCGCCGATGCCGTTAAGGCACGCCTCGATGCCGAATGCGAGGAATGTGCGGTTTAGGCATATGCGTTTTGTGGTCCTGCCGTTCACCGCGTTTTAGCCGCCGTGCTGGGGCTATTTATTTGACAGTTGTTGCGGTTCAACGTACGATAAACACTGTCATTTGCTTTGTGATATGTGCTCATCTGTGATGAGTTTGTTTATATGTTTATCTGTATCCGACCCGCATAAGCTGCGCCCATATTACTCAAATGTCGCGAGCCGTTCGTAAGGACGGTTCGCTTTGTTGTGTAACGAATCCATAAAAAGGAGTGAGCATGCCTATCATCGCTGCGCTCGTTGGCATCGTTTTGGGTGCCATCGCCGCCATTGCCTACATGCGCACCGCCAAGCAGGGTAGTCTTCACGAGGCCGACGAAAAGATCCAGTCGGCACATGCACAGGCTGAGTCCCTGATCGACGATGCAAAGCGTCAGGCCGAGACCCTCAAAAAAGAGGCTCTGCTCGAGGCTAAAGAGGAGATCATCAAGAACAAGCAGGCCGCCGAGGCCGAGGACAAGCAGCGTAAGAGCGAGATTCGTACGCTCGAGAACCGCGTGATGCAGCGCGAGGAATCCCTCGATCGCCGCAACGACGCTCTCGACAAGCGCGAGCATCAGCTGTCCAGCCAGGCCGGTCAGGTCGAGAAGCGCTCCCGTGAGCTCGAGGAGCTCTGCGCAAAGCAGACCTCCGAGCTCGAGCGAATCGCCGACCTTACCCGCGAGGACGCCCACAAGGAGCTCCTCGATAAGGTTCGCGGCGAGGTCACCCACGAGGCCGCCACGATCATTCGCGAGTCCGAGCAGCAGGTTCGCGCCGAGTGCCACAAGACCGCCCAGGAGATTCTGTCCTTGGCGATTCAGCGCTGTGCCGCCGACCACACTGCCGAGGTCACCGTTACCTCCGTGCACATTCCCTCTGATGACCTCAAGGGCCGTATCATCGGTCGCGAGGGTCGCAACATCCGGACCTTCGAGCAGGTTTCCGGCGTCAACCTCGTGATCGACGACACGCCCGAGACCGTCGTTCTTTCGAGCTTCGACCCGGTCCGTCGTGAGACCGCCCGTGTCGCCCTCGAGAACCTAATCGCCGACGGCCGCATTCATCCCGCCCGTATTGAGGAGATGTATCACAAGGCTGCCGACCTGGTTCAGCAGCGCGTGCGCGAGGCTGGCGAGCAGGCTGCCTTCGATACCGGCATTCACGACCTGCACCCCGAGATCGTCAAGACCCTTGGTGCCCTGCGCTACCGTACTTCGTTTGGTCAGAACGTGCTTCAGCACTCCCTCGAGGTCTCTGACCTGTGCGGCGTGATGGCTTCCGAGCTTGGCCTGGACGTTGTGACCGCTAAGCGCGCCGGCCTGCTGCACGACCTGGGCAAGGCAATCGACCACGACGTCGAGGGCCCGCATGCCGTCATCGGCGCCGAGCTTGCCCGTCGTTATGGCGAGAAGCCCGTTATCGTCCACGCTATCGAGGCTCACCATGCCGATGTCGACCCCAACACGGTGCTCGATGTCCTGGTACAGGCCGCCGATGCCGTCTCCGCCTCTCGCCCCGGTGCCCGTCGCGAGTCTGCCGAGAACTACATCAAGCGCCTTGAGAAGCTCGAGGAGATCGCCAACTCCCATGACGGCGTCGAGCGTACCTATGCCATGCAGGCTGGTCGCGAGGTCCACGTCATGGTTCAGCCGGACAAGATCTCCGATGCCCAGTCCACGGTCCTGGCCCACGATATCGCCCATCAGATCGAGGAAGAGATGGAGTATCCCGGTCAGGTGCGCGTCGTCGTGATTCGCGAGAGCCGCGCTGTCGATATCGCTAAATAACATGAGCGACGCGAACGAGCTCATCTCATTTATCGCGTCGATGTCGGGGGAGGGCAACCTTCGCGTCGAGGAGAACCTTGGCGAGGGGTATGTCCGCCTCCGAGTTTCGGAGGCCGAGCGGCGCCAGGCAAAGCACGACATTCAGCATGTCGAGGATATCGTCATCGAAATGCTCCGTAATGCTCGCGATGCCGGCGCCGACAAGGTCTATCTCGCCACAACCAAGGAAGATGGCGTCCGCACGCTTGTCTTTCTGGATAACGGCTCGGGTGTTCCGCAGGATATGCAAGAGCGAATCTTCGATGCTCGCGTTACCTCAAAGCTCGAGAGCATGAAGATGGACCGTTGGGGCGTTCACGGTCGTGGCATGGCATTGTTTTCGATCAAGCAGAACACCGACGAGGCCCGTGTGGTCACGTCCGGCGTCGATCTTGGTTCAGCCTTTAAGGTGAGCGTTGCGGCCGACCGCCTCAGTGAGCGTGCCGATCAGTCCAGCTGGCCCCAGGCCGTCAAGGATGAGGACGGACGTTATGTCTGCGCTCGCGGCCCACATAATATTATTCGCGCTGCTTGTGAGTTTGCGCTCGAGGAGTTGCGTGGTTGCGATGTCTATCTTGGTTCTCCGTCTGAGATTGCCGCGACCCTTTATGCTCAAGCGTCAAGTCGGCTCGATACGTCTCGTCTCCTGTTCATTGATGACGAGAGCGAGCTTCCGGTTGTCGATCGTTTAGGCCTTGCTTCTGATGCCGAGGACTTTATCCGTATTTGTTCGGGTTTGGGTCTTGAGATGTCCGAGCGCACGGCCCATCGCATTTTGGCAGGGCAGATTAAGCCCGTTCGCGGTGTGACCGCGCGTCTGCTGCGCGAGCGTGATTCGTCCTCGCATGCGCCGGCTCCTGTCGATCTCGCGAAGGATCGTCGCGGGCTACGTATTGCCAAGGATGACATGGCACAGTTTTCGCGCGCTGTGGAACGCGACTTTAATGACCTTGCCGCCCGGTACTATCTCAACCTTTGCGGCGACCCAAAGATCCGTGTTTCGCGTGATCGAATCACCGTGACCTTTGATCTTGCCAAAGAGGAATAGTGCCTTTACCGAGTCCACTCGGTACGATACAGTTATTGCAGTTAAAACGTACTTTTAAATGCAGGAGTTTCTTCATGGATTGCCTGAAGGTATCAAGCAAATCATCGCCCGCGTCCGTTGCCGGCGCCATCGCCGGCATGGTCAAGGATGGTGTGCCCGTCAACATCCAGTGTGTCGGCGCCGGTGCCGTCAACCAGGCCATTAAGGCCGTTGCTATCGCGCGCGGTTTTTTGATTCCAACCGGTTTTGATATTTCCTGCGCGCCCGTGTTCTCCGACATCCTCATTAACGGGGAGTCGCGCACGGCCATCCGCCTTTCTATCTACGTTCATCAGATCAATCGAGCTGCTATGGATAACGTCGTCATGGATGATGTTAAGCCTGTGGCATAGCTTCTGCTTGCCTTGTTTCGCTCCCCATCGTTAGGACTTATGCACATGGACCAGCGTTCCGTACGCGATATTCTTGCCGGTAAAACCTACTTTATCCGCACCTTTGGCTGCCAGATGAATCAGCACGACTCCGAGCGTGTGAGCGGTCTGCTTGATTCGTATGGCTGCCTCATGGCGCTCGATCCCGCGCATGCCGATATCGTTGTCTTCATGACGTGCTGCGTGCGCGAGGCCGCCGATACTCGCCTGTACGGTCAGTGCAATTCCTGCAAAAGCCTGCCGCCTTCGCCTTCTGGCAAGCGTGTGGTTGCCGTTGGCGGTTGCATCGCGCAGCGCGATGGCGAGGGCCTGCTCACCAACGTCGATAACGTCAATGTCGTCTTTGGCACGCATTCCATTGCACATGTGGCCGAGCTCATTGCCGAGGCGTTCCTTGATGGTAAGCGTCATATCCGCACCAATGAGCATGAGGATACGGATGCCATGAGCATGCCGTGGCATCGCGAGACCCAGTATCACGCCTGGGTGCCCATCATGACGGGCTGCAATAATTTCTGCACCTATTGCATCGTGCCGTACGTGCGCGGCCGCGAAAAGAGCCGCCCCTTCGAGGAGATTGTCGACGAGGTGACCGGTTTGGTGCGCCAGGGCGTGCGTGAGATTACGCTGCTGGGCCAAAACGTTAACTCATATGGTCGCGATCTGTTTGGCAAGCCGCGTTTTGCCGATCTGCTGCGTGCCGTGGGCGATACGGGCGTGGAGCGCATCTTCTTTACGTCTTCGCATCCCAAGGACCTGTTGCCCGAGACCATCGACGCCATGGCCGAGACGCCTGCCGTTATGCCGCAGCTGCACTTGGCCGTCCAGTCAGGTTCGACGCGGATCCTCAAAGAGATGAATCGCCGTTATACACGCGAGGACTATCTGGGCCTTGTCGATCGCATTCGCAACCGCATGCCCGATATCGCGCTCTCGACCGACATTATCGTTGGCTTCCCGGGTGAGACTGAAGAAGACTTTGAGCAGACGCTCTCACTTGCCGAGACGGTCCGCTATGCTCAGGCCTATACCTTCATCTATTCCAAGCGCGCCGGTACCCCGGCCGCCGAGATTGACGATCCTACGCCGCATGAGGTTATTCTCGAGCGTTTCAACCGCCTGGTTAAGGTTATCGAGACCACGGCACACGAGTATAACCAGGGTGAGCTCCATACTGTGGTGCCGGCTCTCATTGAGGGAACGAGCAAAAAGAATGACGCTGTCCTGCTGGGCAAGAGTCCCAAGAATCAGACCGTGCATGCGCCTATCCCCGAGGGTTACAGCATCGATCAGCTTGTTGGCAAGATCGTTGATATTGACGTTGACGTTGCCAAGACCTGGTATTTGTCCGGTTCCGTTGTGGGCGAGCCGCGCTAATGGTTTCTCCCGGGGCAGGTCTTTCCGCCGTTGCGATCGTCGGTCCGACGGCGGTTGGTAAGAGTGATGTTGCCGACCGTTTGGCAGCTCGTCTTTCGTCCGAAGTGCTGTCGTGCGATGCGATGCAAATCTATTGCGGCATGGACATCGGTACCGCAAAGATGGCGCCCGATGAGTGTACGGCGCCGCTGCGTCTCGTCGACATTGTAGAGCCGGGTGTGGCATATTCTGCTGCGCTTTATCAGGCTGACGCTCGTGTGCATGTTGAGCGTTTGCTTGGCGAGGGCCGCCTACCGGTGTTTTGCGGGGGCACAGGCTTGTATCTCAAGGCCGCCCTGGATGAGATGGATTTTCCCTCGGGCGAGCTTGAGGACGATCGTCGCGTGGGGTATCAGGAACTTGCCGAGCGCATAGGCGAGGAAGCGCTGCACGCGCTGCTTGCCGAGCGCGACCCAGAATCTGCTGCTGTTATTCATCCCCATAATGTGCGCCGTGTGATTCGTGCGCTCGAGATGCATGATGATGGTATCTCCTATGCACAGCAAAAAAGTCAGTTTAGTGTTCCGCGTGAGCATTATCATGCTCTATGGTTTGGTCTGACGCGTAATCGCGAGGTGCTCTACGAGCGCATTAACCTGCGTGTCGATCTGATGCTTGAACAGGGTCTTGTTGATGAGGTTCGCGGTCTGATGGACCAGGGGCTGGGAGATGCCCTGACTTCGATGCAGGCAATTGGCTATAAAGAGATCATCGATGCTTTCAATGGTGTGATGAGCATGGATGAGGCTCGCGAACTCATTAAGATGCGTTCGCGTCGTTATGCCAAGCGTCAGCTTTCGTGGTTTAAGCGCGATGACCGTATCGTGTGGTTTGATATGGATGAATGTACGATCGATGAGGTCGTTGAGGATATCCTGCATCGTATTGAGGCTGCCTAATGGCCCGTTTCCCCCTTGTTCCCACGGCACCCGAGCCCGAGCGTGCCATTTTAGTTGGTGTTGAGTGGCGCGACAATGCATGGCCACACGATCGCTCGCTTGATGAGCTGGAGCGTCTTGCCCACACAGCTGGTGCCCAGTGCGTGGCACGTTTGTCGCAGCGTTTGGTAAAGCCGTATCCTAAATCGTTTATCGGTTCCGGTAAGGTTGAAGAGCTGTGCGGCCTGGTGCATCGCATGGACGCCGATGTCGTTATTTTTGACGACGACCTGACCCCCTCGCAGCAATCCTATTTGGAGAAAGCCGTGGGCGAGCCGGTAAAGATTATCGATCGTACAGCACTGATCCTGGATATCTTTGGCCTGCATGCTCAGACGCGTGAGGGACGCCTGCAGGTACAGCTGGCACAGCTTCAATATTTGTTGCCTCGCCTGCGTGGCATGTGGAGCCATCTCGCCAAGGAGCAGACGCGCGGCGGCATCGGCTCACGTTTTGGTCAGGGCGAAAGTCAGCTCGAGGTCGACCGTCGCCTCATTCGTAATAAGATCGCTGCGCTTCGTCGTGAGCTCAAGCAGGTTGAACAGCGCCGCGATGTTCAATCCAAGAGCCGCATTGAGTCACCGGCGTTTCGCGTCGCGTTAGCCGGTTATACCAATGCCGGTAAATCGACGTTGCTCAATCGTCTGACCGGCTCTACGGTACTTTCGCAGGACAAGCTGTTTGCTACGCTCGATCCGACGACGCGCTCGTATCGCCTGCCCGGCGGTCGCGGCATGACGATTACCGATACCGTCGGCTTTATTCAAAAACTGCCGCATGGTCTGGTCGATGCCTTTAAATCGACGCTTTCCGAGGTGTTGGGTGCCGATCTAATTCTCAAAGTCGTAGATGCGTCTGACGAGGATTATGAGCGGCAGCTGGAGGCTGTCGACCGCGTGCTTGATGAGATCGGCGCCGGAGAGCGTTTAACGCTTACGGTGTTCAATAAAATCGATCTTCTCGATAGCGTCGATCGATTGAGTTTCCGTCGTCGCTATCCGGAGGCCGTTCTATTCTCGGCCCAAACGGGCGAGGGGCTCGACGATCTCGTCGACCGGATTGCTCGCGAGGCAGCTGCCACCGATGTGTTGCTCTCCGCTGATATCCCGTATCGTGAGGGCGCTCTCATCACGCTGGTGCATGAGCAGGGAACCCTTCTGCATGAGGAATATCTCGAGGACGGCGTTCGCATTGTGGCGAAGTTGCCGGCTCGTATTGCACCGCGGCTCGAGCGTTATCGCACCGAGTAGACGAGCTCCAAAATGCCCAGAATGATGGGCTGATGCAGCAGATAAAAGGGGAGAGCGTGACGTCCAAGGCTGGCGAGCGCCGGCAGGGGGTTGGCGTAGGCCCAGCTAGGGACGGTCTTATCGATTCCCTGCGCTATGTGTGCGGCGAAGTATCCTGCAAGATACATAAAGATAAACGGGATGATGGGGTAGTAATCACCTGAGATAAACCCAGGGCTCGGAAATCCCAGCCACGCCAGGTAGGGGACAGGGTAGATCGTTTTGGGGATGCTCCAGGTGATTGCGAACAACATAAGGCATAGGGGCATGCCCCATCTCGCCGTTATCTTCTTAAGGACGGGATCGGTCAACGCCACGATGCCGGTGCATGCGGCCATGCAGTAGATGATGCCAAAATTAACCGAATCGTCGACTGAGACAAGTGTTGTTGCCAACCAGACAACGAGTGCTGCTAAGGCGTATTTGGCGGCACGTTTGATATTGTTGCGCGAAAGGGTGCACATCCAACCGGCGATAAACAAAAATACCCAGCTGATGCTGGCGCGCCAGATGTCTTGAAAGACTGACTGGGTAAACCAGGGCATATCCCAGCCGTACAGGTAGGCGAGATCATAGCAAGCGTGAAAACCTGCCATAGAAATCATCGTAAACCCGCGGACGGTATCAAATATGGTTATGCGTTTTTGCATTACGAGAACCGGCGCATCAAGCCGACGACTTTGCCCAGGATAACGGGATTCGTTGCATAGATAGGTTCCATGGTGTCGTTCTCGGGCTGCAAGCGCACACGCCCCTGCTCCTTGTAGAACGTCTTGACGGTCGCCGAACCATCAATCATGGCCACGACAATTTCGCCGTTCATGGCACTCTTTTGTTCACGGACGATGATGTAATCGCCATTGAAGATGCCGACATTGATCATTGAGCTCCCATGCACCTCAAGGATAAAGGAACCCTGATCAGTGGCGATTTCGGTCGGGATAGTAAACGTGTCTTCGATATTCTGCTCGGCCAGAATGGGAATCCCGGCCGCGACGCGACCAACGAGCGGTAGCGAGACCGTTCCGCGAGGTGCGGTGGGCTCGTCAGATTTAGAAATTGAGACAGAGGAACCGTCCTCGTTAAAGAGTTCCAGGGCACGCGGCTTGGTGGCATCGCGCTTGAGCAGCCCGCGCGCCTCCAGGGCAGAGAGATGGGCGTGCACGGTGCTTGGGGAGGAAAGGCCCACGGCAGAAGCCATCTCGCGCACGCTGGGCGGATAACCCTTCTCCTGCTGATATTCCTTGATGAAGTCGTAAATTTGCTGCTGACGCTTGGTAATTTTGCGAGCCATCAGGGCATCCTCTCTACCCATGTCAAACAAATGTTCGAATTTTGCTTGACAGGAACAACTGTTCGAAGATAATAATAACCGAACATTCGTTCTCGCGCTAGACATTTTTGTCCGCGCGGCTTGATAAAACTGTTCTCAGCAAAACACGCGAGAGGAGAACATGATGAACGCAACGAATATGGTCCAGGGAAACCTCGCCCTTAAGCTCGAGACGCCTGCAGAACCCACTTTTACGGTTGTTCAGGGTGGCCGCTCCGGCATTCAACCTTTGACCGTAAAGCCTGCTCGCAATCAGCAGGCTGTAGTCGCGCCGGCCCGCGTTGCCCTGAAGGTTCCGACGATTGTCGCCGTCGCCGTTGCGCTTACGCTCTTCTTTGTCCTCGCTACTTCGGTCTTTAGCGCTCGTCACGCCGCGTATGCCGAGTCCGTTTCCAACATTACTTACGAGACCATTCGCGTTCAGACTGGCGATTCTCTTTGGTCGCTTGCCGAGGAATATCCAATCGAAGGCCTTTCCACGCAAGAGACTTCCGACATGATCCGTAACGTCAATCATCTGGAGCATGGTTCGCTCGCCGCCGGTGCGCATCTTAAGGTTCCTGCTCGTTCGTAATCATTATCGCGCTGCGCATGGTACCCTTGTTATCGTTTAAGAGGAGGTACCATGCGCTGTCCCAAATGCGGCAAGGCACATACCCGCGTCGTTGATTCCCGTATGCAGGAGTCAAATAACACCATTAAGCGCCGTCGCGAATGTTGCTCGTGTAACTATCGCTTTACAACGTTCGAGCGATGCGAGGACCCTATCGAGGTCATTAAGTCAGACGGAACCAAGCAGCGGTTCGATCGCAATAAGCTGCTCGTCGGCTTGATGCGCGCCACCATCAAGCGCGATATCGACACTAAGAAGCTCAATGAGATTATCGATGACATCGAGGTCGAGCTGCGCTCTCGCACACTGACGGCCGTCACGTCCCATGAGTTGGGTGACATGGTGCTCAAGCGCTTGGCCAAGATTGACAAGGTGGCGTACATCCGCTTTGCCTCGGTCTACCGCGATTTCAAAGACGTCGATGAGTTTCTGCAAGAGCTCGACAAGCTAAGGTGATTCCATGTCCAACATTACCGTCAACATAAAGCGTCTCGATCCCACCGTCGAGCTTCCCAAATACGCCCATCCCACTGATGCCGGCTTGGATTTGCGCTCCAACGAGGACTGCGTCCTGAAGCCCTTCGAACGCCGTCTGGTCTCTACGGGGCTGGCCATCGCCCTGCCCGATGGCTACGCCGGCTTCGTCCAGCCCCGCAGCGGCTTGGCCATCAAGCAGGGCCTGTCTATAGTCAATACGCCGGGCCTCATCGACGCCCACTACCGAGGAGAACTCAAGGTTATCCTCATCAACCTGGATCCCACCAACGACATCCAAATCAACAAAGGCGACCGCATAGCCCAACTCGTCATCCAAGAAGTCCCCACGGTCAAACTCACAGAAGTAGAAGAACTAGACGAAACCGACCGAGGCAACGGAGGCTTCGGATCCAGCGGCGTCGCTTAATCATTTTCAAGATGTAGGGTTGGCCTCTCACCCAGGGCCCACACATATCATCCCGTGCTCAAACATTCTCGCTACGCTGCGAAACTGCGCGCGGGACGATATGTGTGGGCCCTGGGTGAGAGGCCACATACTTGAATATGTATTTCGACTTGCGCGGTGGGCCTCATCAATATAATTACGACTTGCTTGTTGTTCTGACTCTCTATTAGCTGGACTACATCCTTGTAAATCCTAATCGGGAATGTGTTTTAGGTTCTAGTTAGTATGCGGCAAAGGGACGCCGCCTTTGCCGCATCGGCTTACTGCTTTTATATTTTCTGGTATCGCCTTAGCAGGTTCTACTGGAGGGGAATCTGGCGAAGCCGCTAGTGCGTAAACGCAGCTTGCCTGTGGGGGGCCCCTATATATCGTCCCGCGCGCAGTTTCGCAGCGAAGCGAGAATGTTTGAGCACGGGATGATATATAGGGGCCTCCCACAGGTAAGCGGAATTTAAGACGCTACCTGATATGCGCGGGCTTTCCTCCCCAGTAGAAGCGGCAGAAGGCTCGTTTGCGCTTTTGGGGTTTGCCTACGAGCTCCATGGTTGCGATGGCGATATCTTCGGCTGCGTGGGGGCGGCGTAGTACTTCGCCGTTGATGAGTAGGGCTTTGAGTGATTCGGGATGGTCGTGCAGGTGGCGCAACGTCACGATAAGTTCTCGTGCGGTGGTGACATGCATACTGGCGCCCATGCCGGTGAGCATCGTGGTGTTGGCCTTTTCCTGGCCATAGGACTTGCCCAGCAGGATCATCGGCAGATGCGCGCACAGGCACTCGGTGACGGTGAGTCCGCCCGATTTGAGAATTGCCAGGTCGCAGCCGTGCATGAGGGCCGCCATGTCGTTCACGTAGTCCAGAACTGTGACGTTTTCGAGCTTCATGGCATCGAAGAGCGTCTTGAGGCGGGCGGCGTATTCCTTATCCTTGCCCGGCAAAAAGACAAAGTGCATGTCTTCGAAGCTGCGTAGGAAGGGGAGGGTGCGGTCCATCTCCGCGCGAAAGCGAACGTACGGTTGAGGCAAGCTGGCACCGGCCATTACCAGCACGACGGTCTTGTCGGTGGGGAGGTTGAACTTAGCTAGCTCTTCCTCGCGATCGTAATCCGTGTCGAATCCGGCGCGAATGGGAATGCCGGTAATGCGAATCTTTGTTTCGAGCACCTTGCGCGGACGCAGCGTTTCGGCCATAAATTCGTTGGCAACACAGAATAAATCGGTGTCCTTGTGGGGCCACCATCCCTCGACTTCGTAGTCGGTCGGTACGCAGATGACCGGATAATCGATACCCGTAATTACGCGGGCGCCCACGGCAACATTGGCTGCCGTGATGTGCGTTGCAACCACGGCTATGGGCCTGCGGCTACGAATATATTCGTTGAAGGCGGGGAACATAATTCGCGACCATGCCGTTCCGCCACCCCAGAGAAGATGTCCCGTAAGCGTATATCGCCAGGTCAGGTCGTAAATGGGGCGCGTGGCTCCCGTAAAAGAAGCCGCGGTCTTATTGCCGTCGAATTTAATACGTCCAAAATCAAGGATATCGAGCACTTCAATCTCAATATCCTCGGGGATGCCATTGGTGCCGCGGATAAGGTCGAATGCCTGCGCAATCGCATTTGCGGCGGCCTTGTGGCCCGAGCCAACGGAGGCGTGCACGATGGTCACGAGAGGTTTTTGCTGAGCCAGGAGCGTGGTTTGCTCCGATTGGGGAGTGCTGTGCGTGAGCAGGGGAGCGTCGTCACTCGTCTGCGCCTGGTCCATCGATAACTCCCCTTCAGCTTTGTAATACGGATTTATCATTGTAGTGCATGAGTGTCACGTTCACGTAAATTTGGGTATGAGCGCAAAGAACGACAACGTTTCGACGAAAGGACGCTTCATGACTACCGATAAGCCGATCGATGTTGCGATTATCGGTGGCGGCCCCGCGGGCTATGCTGCCGCCATTTATTCTGCGCGTGCCAACCTGACGACGACCGTGATTGAGCAGGGCATGTCGGGAGGGCAGATCGCCACAACCAATGAGGTCGAGAACTATCCGGGTTTCCCGCTCCTGAGTGGCGCCGAACTCGGCGAGCGTTTTCAGCAGCATGCAGAGGGCCTGGGAGCACAGGTTACATGGAGCATGGTTACGGGTATCGATTACGATGCCGATGCAGCGTTGTTTACGGTGCATCACGATATGGGCGATACGCTGGCCTCGAGCGTTATCGCTTGCATGGGTGCCACGCCGCGTCCGGCAGGTTTCGCAGGCGAGGATACGTATCGCGGTCGTGGCGTTTCATATTGCGCAACATGTGACGGCATGTTTTTCCGCGGCAAGCAGGTTTTTGTAATCGGTGGTGGCAATTCGGCATGCGAAGAGGCTCTGTTCCTGTCCGACATTGCCAATAGTGTGACCATCGTGCTGCGCCGCGACCAGTTCCGTGCGCCCGATGGTGTTGTTCAGAAAGTACTCGCAAAGGACAATATTACAGTTAGGTACCAAACTAGTATTGTGGAGCTATCGGGCGAAGCCATGCCAACGACGATTACCTTTAAGGACAATGCATCTGGGGAAACTCATGCCGAGTCATTTGAGCCCGGCTCGTTTGGCATCTTTGTCTTTACGGGGACGCAGCCACATACCGAGCTTGTTGAGCATCTAGTCGACCTGGCTCCCGACGGCGGCATTGTCACCGACGATTCGATGGCCACCTGTACACCTGGTCTATTTGCCGCTGGCGATATCCGTTCCAAACGTTTACGCCAGGTTGTGACCGCTGTTTCGGACGGAGCCATAGCAGCAACGAGCGCATACGCGTTTCTCCGTGGATAAGTACGATAATATATCTTATGTAATGTTGCTATCTTTAAACAAAGTGGTTGGACGATGCATCAATGTGTTGTCCAACCACTTTTACTTGCCGGCTATGTGGTATGCAAAACTAGATAACCTAGAATACAATATAGAAAATGAACGGAGGACCTTTATGAACCACGTTAAACACGTTATTCCGATGTCCGATTCGTCGGTCAGTATTAAGCCCGAGGATATTCAGCCCACTGTGCTGCCCGATGCATTTATTCAGTCCGAAATCGTGTGCAAACTCAATACGTTGAGTCTGTCGCGCTATGACCAGTTGCCCAATGTGACGCTCTATCGCGACCAGGTTATTGAGTATGTTGCGCTGTGGATGGAGCCGCTGTCCATTTGCGTTGAGCAGCCCGTCATTACGCCATCGATGATCAACAACTACGTGAAGGTCGGCCTGGTGCCTGCTCCGGTTAAAAAGCAATATGGCCGCGAGCAGATTGCCCGTCTGATCGCTATCTGCATCTTTAAGCAGGTGCTACCTATTGCTGCGGTGCAGGCACTCTTTAACATTCAGCGATTGAGCTACGATGCCCCGACGGCCTTCAACTATGTGGTTGATCAGCTCGAGGCATCGATTCGTTCGGCGTTTTCCGTCGAGCCGACGCCGGTTCCCGATACGGCGCATCAGGTAACGCGTGAGTCGCTGCTTGTGCGCAGCGCGGTTTCATCCTTTGTTTCGAAGGCTTACTTGATGAGCTATCTCAAGTTCAATGGGTTTAATAGCTAACCGACGTATAAAACGGGCGGGACAAAGAGCCATCTGTCGCTTTGTCCCGCCCGTATTTTTGCTTGGTTGGACTTTATTTGCCCGAAGCTACGCCCATGCCGTAGCCGATGATGAGGCCGTGCATCTCGGCGTAATAGGAATCCAGGCAGTTGCAGGGCATGATGATGGTCTTGGAGCCGGGCCAGCGCTCCACAATTCGGCTGGCAAGTGCTTGGGCGCCTGCCTCATTCTCGACATGGTCGATAACGACCTCGCCGCCGGTAAAGCCTTCGGCCTCCATGGTGTCGACAATCTTGGTGAGCATCTTCTTTTCGCCGCGGGTGTGCCCAACGAGTTCAATTTTGCCCGCTTCGCTCGCCGTGCCCAAAATGCGGATATTGAGCTTGTTAGCAATAACGCCGGCCGCCTTAGGGATACGTCCGGCCTTCGCAAGGTTTTCGTAATTGCACAAACTAAAGAGGATCTTGCTGTTCTGCTCCAAGCTATCGAAGTAAGCGCAGGCGTCCTCAAAGGAGGTATCCGGGTTGCTCGTAAGATAGCGGTCGAACAGCAAGAAGATCAGATCCATTTTGCCACCTGCGGCTCGCGAGTTAACCAAATGAATCTGACGGTTGGGCTCTTCGGCAAGCACCATGTCACGCGCGGTGGCCGCGGCATTGTAGCTTCCCGAGACGCCCTCGGAGATGGGCATGCAAATCGTCTTGTCAGCGAGCTTAAAGAGCTCAGCCCACTCCCCTACGCTTGGGCAGGCGCTCGATGATGCGCCGGCTTCCGATTGAATGGCAACATTAAGCTCGTGAACATCGAGCGAGAGGTCGTCAACGAATTCACGCTCCCCCACTCGGATCTTAAGGGGTGCAAATGCAAAGGTGGTATGAGGTGCGGTCGGTTGCCAATCGCGGAGGTTACAGCTCGAATCGGAGATAAGTGCCCAGCTCATAGAGGGTCCTTTCTATATGCTTCTCAATCATTATAGCTATATTGCTCACCGATGAAGCGTGCATCTAGTATTGAAAACTAGCACATTAGGATCATGTATGGAGCACGGTCATAAATAAATGAACCTCGCAGCTCAAAGGCCACGAGGTTCACCTTCGTTCGCTATACAGAGTGACTTAGTAGCGCACGAAAATGTAGTTGTTGTTCATACCGGCTGCGACGGAACTGATGATGACGCCCGTTTTGTAGTCGGAAGCATGGATCATCTGACCATTACCGATATAGATGCCGGTATGGTAGGAGTTAACCACAACATCGCCGGGTTGCGGATCGGACACACGGGTCCAACCCATGAAGTCGACCGTGGTGCCCAGACGGCAGTAGCGTCCCGTGAGGCAATAGCTTACAAAACCGGAGCAGTCAAAGCTGTTCGGCCCAATGCCACCCCAAGAGTAAGCGTATCCGAGCTTGCTATAGGCACGCGAAACAACGGAACCGCCGTCAACGGACTGGCTCGGTGCGGAAGGCGTCGGAGCCGGAGCCGGAGCCGGAGCGGGCGTCGGGGGCTGCGGAGTGGGAGCGGGCGCGGGCGTGTTTCCGCCGCCGTCGTTGGTCGTACCGCCACCCTTGTTGGTGTTCTCGCTCGTACCGGCGGTGTCGTTGCTCACCGTGGCCTTTTCGGCGGTGCTAGCATTTATGCCAGCCTGCAGCGCGGCGTTGGCCTGGGCCTCGGCAGCAAGCTCGGCCTGCAACTGTGAATCCAGGGAGTTCACGACACTCTGGGCTTCAGCCTGCTGGGCGTTAAGCTCATCGACCTTCTTTTGCGTGGTGGCGACGTTCTTCTCCTGCTCGGCCTGCTTATCGGTGAGCTGCTGCTTAAGCTCCTTGACCTCTTGAATGGTCTGAGCCTGCTTATCGGAAACTTTGCCGTAGTAGAACAGACGGTTGAGCATATCGCTCAGGTCATCGACGCCGGTCAGAACCTGAAGCAGGCTCAGACCGCCGGTTTTGTACTCGCCGGCGACATAGGTCGAGAGCTTGGCCTGACCGTCAGCGATCTCCTGCTGCTTTTGCGTGATCTCGCCAGCAGTCTGATCGAGCGCCTGCGTCTGCGTGGCGAGCTCATCGTAAATCTGCTGGGTTTGGGTACCGATCTGCTCGAGCTTCGTACGAGCAGCGGCAAGGTCGGATGCGGTATCGGCGTAGGCAGGAGCCGCGAGGCCCAAGCCCAAAACACAAGCGAGGGTTGCCGTAGCAGCGCAGCGTGCCATGTTTTTGTGCGTGTTTGCTGTGCGCATGTAGCTTCCTTTCCAGTAACTAAGGGTAACGGCTAGTCCACCGTCACCAGGCTAAAGAGCTCAACATCGTCGTCAGTCGGCGTGAGCTTCTCGCGCGGGTTGAGAAACGCAAGCTCAAGGATACACCCGTAGCCCACAAGCTTTGCGCCCATATCTCGCACCAGTTTACCTGTTGCCTCGACGGTTCCGCCCGTCGCGACCAAGTCGTCCAGAATCAACACGGTATCTTTAGAGGTAATGGCATCGGCATGGATCTCGATAGAGTCGGTGCCGTATTCGAGCTCATAGCTCTGGCTCACCGTCTTGCGGGGTAGCTTGCCCGGTTTACGTGCGGGAACAAAGCCGGCACCAAGGGCCACAGCCACCGGTACGCCAACCATAAAGCCGCGAGCCTCGGGACCCACGACCTTGGTGATTCCCATGCCGGCAAAGTGCTCGGCGAGGGCATCGGTCATGGCTTTGAGCGCCTCGGGATTGCCAAAGAGCGGCGTGATGTCTTTAAAGATGACTCCGGGCTCGGGATAGTCGGGGATGTCGACGATTTGAGATTCGAAGTCGTACATTGCATGACCTTTCAATGGGTTGCCGGATAAGCGGCAGCTGTTATTTGCCCGCGGTGGCGGTGCCGGTTTGCGAAGGGGCGACGACCTTGAGCGGCTTTACGAGAGAATCCTCGTGCGAAGCCGGCGCGACAGTTTCTTCGTTTTTGGCCTTGGTGGACTCGGAGCGAGCGATTTCCTCATCGAGTGCATCGATGTCGGCGTCCTCGACCACGGCGTTGAGCGACTCAAAAACGCGGTTCTTGAGCAGTGCCGTATGCACACCCTCGGTGAGGTCGTGAAGCTTCTTAAACGCACGCTCGAGCTTGGCGTCGCGCTCGTCATCGGAGGTGTCCATGCCGAGCATGCTTACGAGCACTTGCTCAAACATCGAGGATTCGCGGTTGGCGGAAGACACGTACTGACGCAGGTTGCGCGGCTCGATGTGGAAGCGTGACAGCTCGGAGCAGTAGCGGATGATCGGAAAATCGCGACCATCGACGAGCTCACGGTTCTGCGGACTCTTGATGATGCGAATGAGGTCGTTCTCGGCGAGCGAGCGGATAAACGAGATCTCGACGCCCAGCATATCGGGAATGGTCTCGATGGGATGCAGCTTTTGTTTGGTCTCCTTGGGCTCCGTCTTAAGCGGAACATCGGACAGCAAGCCCACCTCGTAGGCGAGCGTTGACAGGTCCGTGGCGTTTTCCAAGCGCTGCTTAATCACGTTGAGCGGCATGTAGCGGGTCTTCTGCAAGTGCAGGATGACCTCCAGGCGATCAACGTCCTCCTTAGAGTACTGACGGTATCCCTTAGGCGTACGATGAGGGGTAATGAGCCCCTCATCTTCTAGAAATCTAATTTTTGAGTTCGAAAGATCGGGGTATGCGCCTCGAAGTAGGTTGACGACTTGGCCGATACTCAGATAGTTGCGTTCGGCCATGCCCTACTCACCGGTTTCGATGCGCTCCGGCGTGCTCTCGTGGTAGATGAGCGTAAACGTACCGATCTGGACGGAAGAACCGTCGTGCAGCGGGGCTGCATTGACGATGGCACCGTCGACCCAGGTGCCATTGAGCGAGCCTAAGTCCTCGATGCGAGCGCCGAGGCCCTCGCGGATAATGCGCGCGTGGCTGCGCGATACGGTCATGTCATTGAGGAAGATGCCGTTCGCAGGATCGCGGCCGATGGTGGTCACGTCGTCCTCGAGCTCAAAGGCGGCACCAGTCTGCGGACCCTTGACGATGGACAGAACGGGGGCGGTGATGCGCACGTTGGCCATGAGGTCGGGAACGGTGACGTCGCTTGAAGGCACGCGGAATACGCAGGTAGCGTCAGCTGTCTTATCATTCTGAGGCATATTGTTAACCATGTTGTCCATGACAACCCCTAACTTATCGCGGACGTGCCGCAAATAATGAACCGTACGTAATCATACCCCAACGAATCAGTCTTCGATTTCAGGGTTCAGAAAGTCGATGTCCTCGTCCTCGGGATGCGCGAGAGCCTGTTTAATGGCCACTCCGCCCTTAATGGAATAGATGACAGCCGTGAGCATGGAGAAGATCACGCCGCCGTACACAAAGAAGATGCCGAGGGGCACCGAGCTTCCGTTGAGGCCCGGGAAGGCCGTAAGGGTTAAAGGTAAAAGATGCAGGCCGTCAATAACGGGGAACCCGAGCAGCATGAGCGAGAAGCCGGTCATGAGCAGTGCAGTGGCAATCTTTCCGGGAAAGACGACATCGATGGGGCGACGGTGATAATGACGCACGATAAGCGTGCCGATGCCCAGATAGATGTCGCGGCCAATAATGAGCACGCAGACCCAGATTGGCAGCTCTCCGCGAACCACCAGCCCAAGTACGCCGGTGAACAGCAGCGCACGGTCGCAAATGGGATCCATGACCTTGCCGAGCCACGAGACCGTCTTGGTCATGCGGGCGATCTGACCGTCCATCCAATCGGTGGAGGCGGCAACGGCGTAGATAACGATGGCGATGACGCGGTTGTTATCCGTCACAAACAGGTACAGAAATACCAGGGTGAGGATCAGGCGCGTAAAGGTGATGAAATTGGAGATCGTAAAGATCTTATTCGACGGGTAATCGGAAGTGCCGATAAGCTCCTTTTTGATCTTCTTTTTGATGCCCACAGGACTCCCCCGCTGGTTAACGACAAAACTTTCGCTACTATACCCGTTCCGGCGATGTCTATCCAGCGTAAGCATAGAGAGTCCAGACATGAGGAAGGCGCTTTTGGGCGGCGGTGGATTTCACATTCGTGTACATCAGCCTCCAAACATGCCGAAAAATGTCGGTTTTGGAGGGTGATGTACACGTTTTGATTCGGTGATTACATCGATCGGGAAAGTTGTTGCCTTAAGCAAATTAATCATGATGTGCGGGTCGAGAAGGGTTGGCGCCAAAAGAACCCAACGGCCGTTATGGCTTCGTTAGAAACGCGCCCCACCATGGATGGTGAACCCGAAAGGTAAGGCGCGCGGGCACGGTGACTCGGCCCGCGCTCCCGGAAGAGAAAGGATAAACCCATGGGTTACATGCTCGAGACGCGTGGGCTCACCAAGCGCTTCGGCCGCGGCGACCAGGCGCAGGACGCCGTGGCCGATGTGAGCCTTCATATCCGCGAGGGCGAGGTGTACGGGCTGCTCGGTCCCAACGGCGCCGGCAAGTCGACAACGCTCAAGATGATCTGCGGGATGCTGCGGCCGACGGCCGGGGAGATCCTCTTTGCCGGGCACGCCTGGCGCCGCGAGGACCTCTACGCAATCGGCAGCCTCATCGAGGAGGCGCCGCTCTACCCCAACCTCACCGCGCGCGAGAACCTGCGCGTGCGCACCACGCTGCTGGGCCTTCCCGAGAGCCGCATAGATGAGGTGCTCGCCGCCGTGGACCTCGCGGACACCGGGAAGAAGCGCGCCGGGCGCTTCTCGATGGGCATGCGGCAGCGCCTGGGGCTCGCACTGGCGCTGATCGCCCGGCCACGCCTGCTCGTGCTCGACGAGCCCACCAACGGCCTCGACCCCATCGGCATCGAGGAGCTGCGCGACCAGATCCGCGGCTTCGCGGCGGCGGGTACGACGGTGATCGTCTCGAGCCACATCCTCTCCGAGGTGCAGCAGATGGCGGACACCATCGGCATCATCTGCGGGGGGCGCCTCGCCTACGAGGATGCGCTTCGTCCCGGGCAGGACCTCGAGGAACTCTTCATGAGCTTCTGCCGGGAAGGGCGACGAGCGCGCGGGGAGGTGGCGGCATGACGGGCGAGAAAGGCGGCCTGCTCGCGGGCCTGCGCGCCGAGGCCCTGAAGTCGCGCCACGCGGCACCGGTTCGCCTGGCCGTGCTCATGGCGCTGCCGATGCCGCTGCTCGGCGCGATGCCCTACCGGGGCGTGCAGATCTTTAGCGCGTGGAACTACTGGTACGCGCTCTTCCTGCCCGTGTCTCTATCGCTTGTGGTGGCGTGCGTCGCGCGGGCGGACGCTCGCACGCGGATGCGGGGGCTTCTGGGCCTGGGCTTCCCGCTCGGGCGAGCCTGGTGGGCCAAGGCGCTCTGGTGCCTCGCTCTTTGCACGCTCTCGAACCTCGTTGTCTTTGGCATCTACCTCGCGGGATCGGCGTTCTCCTCGCAGGGTCTCACGGCCGCGGGCACGCTCACGATGCTCCTCTGCGCGCTCGCCAACACGGTGACCGCGGCGTGGATGATCCCCGCAGGGCTCTTCCTCACGGCGCGGCTCGGCATGCTCGCGGGCATCTTCTGCCCGCTCGCCGCGCAACTCGTAGGTGGGTTCGCCTGGTCGTTGGTGCCGCTGCCGCAGCTCTTTCCGCCGTCGGCGAACATGGTCATCCCCACGAGCTTCATCCCCGTGCTGCCGAGCGGCGAGCCGCTCGCGGCGGACATGGCGCTCGGCGGGGCGCTCGCGGCGGACGGCATGCTCACGCTGGCGGGCCTTGCGGTCTGCGCGCTCGCGTTCGCCGCGCTCACGGCGGCGGGCGCTGCCTGGTTCGCGCGCTCCGAGGAGAGGTGATGGCCATGACACGACTCTCCGACCCGACGCCGCGCATGACTCTCTCGCGGGCCCTGCTCTCCGAGGCCCTGCGCCTGGCGCGCTCCCCGCTCTCGGCGGTGCACCTCGCCTGCGGCCTGGCAGCCGGTCTTGCCTGCGGCGAGTACTTCTCCGTAACCCGATGGGACCCGGCGCTGGGCGCGGACGCCTACGCCCAGTTCCTCGGCGCCCTCATGCCGCTCATGTCCGCCATCGTCTGCGGGCTCGCCGTGGACGAGGAGCGCGCTGCCGGGCGCCTCACCAACCTCACGGCGGTCCCCTCGCGAGGGCGCGCCGTCGCGGCGAAGCTGCTCGCCCTTGCGGCGCTCGGCGCGGGCGCGCTGGCCGTGGCGCTCAGCGTGTTCGGGGGCGCGCTCGCCGTCGCCGGACG
>CABJFQ010000007.1 GCA_902364975.1 Coriobacteriaceae bacterium
GACGTCTTCAATACAGACAATATCAGTGCGGAATGCGCCCGGAGGGAAGCCCGGGATCGCCTGCGTTCTTTTCTCAGATGCCGGGGTGCCGGAAAGGCGGGATGTGAGGGGCGCATTGTTGGATGGCGCCTTGTATCTGCTTATCGTGGTGGGCGCAGTTCTGGGGAGCTCGATGGGTCATCTCGCTAGGTAAAAAGATGCTTCGCGGTGGTATTGTTGCTGTGGGTTTAATTCGATATGAAAGGGTGACTTTGGTGTCCAAGATGGATTCTACGCTCTCCTATATTACTGACCAGTTGAAGGCGCTTACCTCGATTGCTTCGCCTACGGGCTATACCCGTGCGGCGACTGATTATCTGATGGAGACCCTGCGCGATATGGGCTTTGGCCCCGAGCGCTCCAATAAGGGCAATGTGCTTGTTGAGCTTGGTGGCGAGGGCGAGCCGCTCGTATTGGCGAGCCATGTCGATACCCTGGGCGCCATGGTGCGCTCCATCAAGGACAATGGTCGCTTGCGTCCCACGACGCTCGGCGGGCATCAGTGGTCTACGGCCGATGGCGAGAACTGCACCGTTTACACGCGCGATGGCAATGTCTACACGGGTGTGGTTCTCAACACCGAGCCTTCGGCGCATGTGGCCGATGAGCCGGTCAAGACCATCGAGAAGAACATGGAAATCCTGCTCGACGAGAACGTTGACAGCAAGGACGATGTGCTCGAGCTGGGTATTCAGACCGGCGACATCATCGCTATGGATCCGCGTACCACGGTGACGGAGAGCGGCTACATCAAGAGCCGCTTCCTGGATGACAAGCTGTCGGCGTCGATTCTGCTGGGCCTGGCCCGCGCCGTTGCTGGCGGCGAGGTGACGCTTTCGCGCAAGGTATCGCTGCTCTTTACGGTGTACGAGGAGGTCGGCCACGGCGGTGCCTTTGTGCCGGACGACACGCGCGAGATGATCAGCGTGGACATGGGCTGCGTGGGCGACGACCTGGGTTGCACCGAGCGCATGGTTTCGATTTGCGCCAAGGATTCGGGCGGTCCGTACAACTACGACCTGGTGACCACGCTGTCCAACATCGCGCGCGAGCTGGAGCTCGATTACGCCATCGACGTGTATCCGCACTACGGCTCCGACGTCGAGGCCACGCTCTCGGCCGGCTACGACATTCGCCATGGCCTGATCGGCCCCGGCGTGTACGCGAGCCACAACTACGAGCGCAGCCACATCGACGGTGTGCGCAACACCTACGAGCTCGTCCGCGCCTACGTCCAGCGCTAGGGAAGTAGTTTGCGACTCGGCTGACCAATCGCTAAGGCCCGATTTCTCGGGCCTTTTTTCGCCTTAGGTCGTTTAGTATTATGATGTATGTAATATGTTAAATAAACGCGTAAATTACTTAACGAGGTGATGCAGCATATGAATACATCTGAGTACTTATCTATGGGTGATGCCGCCCGCCTGTTGGGCGTTACGAAAGCCCGCATATCGCAACTTGCCGCATCGGGGACGCTTGTGTGCGATATTGTGGGCGGCCGGAAGATGGTCGAGTACAATTCTGCGATTGCCTACCAAAAGGTCCGCAAGCGAGGACGCCGTCCTGCGGCCGATGTTGGACGCAAGTTTACGCTGATGTCGGCCGACCATGAGGTCGCTCATGTCTCATTTGATCCGACGCGCGAGTTTCCCTTCGAAATCGCCGAGGTCCTCGATGCGCAACGAATGCCGTTTGGCACATGCTCGAGCTCTTCTCCTGCGGTGAATAAGCGGGAGCTCAACGCGTGGTGGGGGCATCGGTCGGTGCCCGATGTTCGCCCCGGGCTTATCTCGCGCTACCGCGAGCTGGGAATTGTCAACGGCGTTGAGGCGCCGGTTCAGTGCCTGGGCCTATCGCTTTCGGATTGCTATTGGCTGCGGCCGGCAGAATGCGACGGGCTCGAATGGCGAAACCTCAATTACTTCGAGAATGATTTTGAGCGATCGACGCCCGAGGGGCGTTCGGGTTGGCTGGAGGGCATCGGTCTTAAAAATCCGGATAACACGTCCGAGGGCGAGCTCCCTAAATCGTGGATGATCCGAAACGGCATTCGCGTTTTGGCTAAAGGGTGCGGGATGGACGATCAGCGTCCCATTAACGAGGCGGTTGCAACGGCTCTACATCGTCGTTTGCTTCCCAAGGGCGAGTTTGTTCCTTATACGGTTGAGCGGATGTTCGATGGCCCTGTGTGTCTGTGCGACGACTTTCTTGACGGCCGCGAGGAATATGTTCCGGCTTTTTACGTTAAGAACGCCCTTGGTGGCCAGCGAGGAAGCTCGACGTACGACCGGTACTGCCGCTTTCTTGGTAAGCATGGAGCAGACGAGGCCGCTGTGAGAAGGTCTATGTCGCAGATGATCGTTTGCGATGCCCTTTTGGCCAACAGCGACCGCCATTGGCGAAACTTCGGCATCATCCGTAATGTCGACACCCTGGAGATAAAACCTGCTCCGCTGTTCGATAGCGGCAACTGTCTGTGGTACAACGTACCAACTGCCGTGCTCGCAACTGGGGAGTTTGGGTTTTCCGCTAAGCCGTTTGGGCCCGACCCTTCCGTCCAGCTGGCGCTTGCGGATTCGCTCGATTGGTTCGATTCATCGCGGCTCAACGGATTTGTTGATGAGGCGATCGAGATTCTTTCGCAGAGCGAATGGGCCACGGCGGAGGGTCGACTCGAGGCCATCCGCCGCGGCCTCGAGCGTCGCATAATCGAGGTTGGTGCCGCTGTTGAGGTACTTCGACACGTGCAGCGATAAACCCGCGGCTACTTAAGTGCGCCGGTCACGGTGCCGCCGCCCAGGACGACGTCGCCGCGGTAGACGACGACGGCCTGGCCGGGGGCGATGGCTCGCTGTGGCTCGTCAAAAGCCAGCAGCATTTGTCCGTCGGCGCCACGTGTAAGGGTCGCCGCCTGGTCCTTTTGACGGTAGCGGTACTTGGTGCCCACGCGAATGCCGCCGGCATCCAGCTCGGCCTCCATGTGGTCGGCAGGGGCGCTCCAAATCCAGTCGTTGGCAGTGAGCGCCGTGGCCGTCAGGTCCTCTGCCTCGCCCAGATGTACGGTGTTGTTGACGGCGTCGACACCCGTCACATACACGGGATGCGCCATCGCGACGCCCAAGCCTTTGCGCTGGCCGATGGTGTAGCGCAGCGCGCCGTTGTGGCGCCCGACCACGCTGCCGTCGCGCCATACGATATCGCCCAGTGCAGCGGGATGTCCGCAGCGGCGCTCGATATAGCCCGCGTAGTCACCGTCTGGAATAAAGCAGATATCCTCGCTCTCGGCCTTCTGGGCGTTGGTAAAGCCCTGCTCGGCGGCTATGCGGCGCACGTCGCGCTCTTTGTCTAGGCCCGCCAGCGGAAAGATCGTGTGCGCCAGGCGCTCCTGCGTAAGCGAATACAAAAAGTAGCTTTGGTCCTTTTTGGGATCTTCGCCGCGGTGCAGCTGCCGGGTGCCGTCTGCCGCTTGGCTTGTTTTGGCGTAATGGCCCGTGGCGATGTAGTCGCAGCCCATATCCAGCGCCGCATCCAGCAACGCGCCAAACTTAATGTGGCGGTTGCAGATAATGCACGGATTGGGCGTCAGCCCCTCCTGGTAGGCGTTCACAAAGCGCTCGATTACGTTACGGTCGAAGGTTTGCTGCAAGTCGAGCACATGGTGGGGAATGCCTATGCGCTCGGCGACGGCCTCTGCGTCGGCGATGTCGCGGTCGACCTTACTCATGCCCGTGGCGGGGTCGGGTGCGGGGCAGGTGAGGCGCATGGTGGCGCCGACACATTCGTAGCCCTGGCTTTTGAGCAGATACGCGGTCACGCTGGAATCGACGCCGCCGCTCATGGCGACGAGCACGCGCTTGTTGTGCATGAGGAGGTTCTCCTTGGTGGCATGTGGCCAAAAAAGAAAAGCGGCGCGGGAGGCTGGTTCCGCGCCGCAGACATTGTAGCAAGTTCGGACGTCTCGTGGGGCATCCTGTTGGGATGAGCTCAGGCTGCCAGAAGAGAGGGGAGACCGGCGTGCCTTGGACTCGTTCTAAGAACGAGAAGCTCTAGTCCTGGAAGAGCGCCGTGGACAGGTAGCGCTCGCCGGTGTCGGCAAGTAGGGCCACGATGGTCTTGCCTTCGTTCTCGGGGCGCTTGGCCAGCTGCAGCGCGGCCCACACGGCGGCACCGGACGAAATGCCCACGAGCACGCCTTCCTTGTGGCCCACGGCGCGGCCGGTGGCAAAGGCGTCGTCGTTCTCGACGGGGATGATCTCGTCGTAGACCTGGGTGTCAAGGACGTCGGGCACAAAGCCGGCGCCGATGCCCTGGATCTTGTGCGGGCCGGCCTGGCCCTTGGAGAGCACCGGGGAGGTGGCGGGCTCGACGGCGACGACCTGAATCTCGGGGTTCTGCTCCTTGAGGAACTCGCCCACGCCGGTCACGGTGCCGCCGGTGCCGACGCCGGCGACGAAGATGTCGACCTTGCCGTCGGTGTCGTCCCAGATCTCGGGGCCGGTCGTGGCCTTGTGAATGGCCGGGTTCGCGGGGTTCACAAACTGGCCGGCGATGATGCTGTTGGGAGTTTCCTTCTGCAGCTCCTCCGCCTTGGCGATAGCGCCCTTCATGCCCTTGGAGCCGTCGGTGAGCACGAGCTGTGCGCCGTATGCCTGCATGAGCTTGCGGCGCTCGACGGACATGGTCTCGGGCATAGTGATGATCACCTTGTAGCCGCGGGCCGCCGCCACCGAGGCGATGCCGACGCCGGTGTTGCCGCTCGTGGGCTCGATGATGGTGTAGTCGCCACCGCGCACGAGCTTGCCGGCCTTCTCGGCCTCGTCAATCATGTTCTTGGCGACGCGGTCTTTGACGGACCCGGCGGGGTTGAAGTATTCCAATTTGACGAGCACACGGGCCTTGAGGTCCTCGTCGGCCTCGAAGTGGGTGAGCTCCAGAAGCGGGGTGTGGCCGATAAGCTGATCGATGGACGTGTAAACATTGCTCATGGTGAACCTCCAAAGTGTTCAAATGACTGGATACCGTGTGGTTTTACGGTGTGTGTGGCAGCGAAACCCACAAACCTTATAGGTTGTTCGTTTTGCTGTTGGCAAGCATAGTAGACAGTAAAGCCTAGTAACGCAATAGGAAATAGAAGATTATTACGAGTCGATTAACCATCTTGACGGGAATAGGTATTTTCAAAACCAATTTTTCGGCTAGAATTTCTACGAATTAAAAGACCGAAAGGCAGCTATATATATGTTGGTTTCCACAAAGGGCAGATATGCCCTGCGCGTTATGGTCGACCTGGCCGAGCACCAGGCGGCCGGCCGCATCCCGCTCAAAGAGATCGCGGCGCGACAGGGGATTTCCGAGAAATATCTCGAGAACATCTTGGCTACGCTCGTGCGCGCCAACATGCTTTCGGGCATGCGCGGCAAGGGCGGTGGCTACGTGCTCACGCGCCCGCCCGAGCAGTACACGGTGGGCGAGATCCTGCGCCTGACCGAGGGTAGTCTGGCGCCGGTCGCCTGCCTGGATGGCGACTGCAAGGGCTGCTCGCGTTCGGATGAGTGCCCCACGCTCGACGTGTGGAAGAACCTGGACAAGCTCATCAACGACTACCTCGACGGTGTGACGCTCGATCAACTTGTCGCTCCCAGCCATGGCTATGACTACGTCATCTAACCCAAATCTGCCATGTGGGGACGGGGCGGAAATGGTAGATTCTCTCGTCCTTTGAGACCTGACAAATAAGAAGGCCGCCCATTTTTGCGATGGGCGGCCTTCGTTTTGGGCTGTTGAGACGGGCGCGGCCGGAATGGCCTTTTAGTCCTCGGCGATGCTGTCGAGAATGCTGCGCATGATGGACACCAGGATGCTGCCCATAAAGGCCGAGCCAAAGTTTGCGATGGAGATGCCGACGCCCAGCAGGTTGACCGACAGGTAACTCGCGAGCTCGAGCATAAAGCTGTTGACGACAAGCTGGAAAATGCCCAGCGTAATGATCGTGAGCGGCAGCGAGATGACCGTCAGGAACGGCTTGACGAACGAATCGACGATGTTCAGGAACAGTCCCACGAAGGCGAAGCAGACCCAGGCCTCGGCAAAACCGAAGGGCTGGATGCCGGGAACGAGGAACGTGGCAATCGCGATGGCGACCGAGGTAAAGAGCCAGTTAAGCATAAAGCGCATGGTGTGAATCCTTTCTTGCGCAGGGTGCGTCGGTAACGCGTGAAGCGGTTTGCTGCGGCAGCTTGGGCGGCCGCTCGGGTGTGCCGCCTTGTTCGGCCGCCCATTGTCTCAGATATTCGTGGAGCTTACGTGCGCATTCGGTTTCAAAACGGCGTTCGTCCTAGAAAATGCGCCGCTGGCAGAGAGTTTTGTCGCTTTAGTTTGGTGGTGTGCTAAACTGCTACGGGCAAAAGCCACACGCGTTGCCCTATTGCATAGAACGGGCGAACGATGCCCGATGTCAGTATCAACTTCGATGCCTTTTGGCGGGTTTGGCGGTGATCGATGAATATCGAGAACATGTTTGACAAGCCTGATGTCAAGCAGCTGGTCCACGCATTTAGTCTTTTGGATGACGAGAAGGATATCCAAGCGTTTTTGACCGATATCTGCACGCCGCGCGAGATCTGCGATCTATCGCAGCGTCTGCAGGTTGCGCGTTATCTGGATGAGGGCGAGCCTTATGTTGAGGTTCAGGCCCGCACCGGCGCTTCGTCCACTACGGTGAGCCGCGTTTCAAAGGCACTCAACGGCGAGTACGGCGGCTATCGCAAGATCCTCATCAAACTGGAGGATGGTGAGTAGGCCAGCGGCAACAAACGAATTGCGCAGAACCGTCCCTTCGGGGGCGGTTTTTTGATCCTTTGGGGACGGAGGAAAACGGATCGCTGGGTTAGACTGACCTCCTCGGTGATCCATTTTCCTCCGTCTCCAAGGGGTCAAATCTGTTGGCGTGGGGCAAATCTGTCCGCGCGGGCGGGTAGGATGGAAACATTGAATATTGCGAACGGTTTGAGTGGAGGACCATGCCTGTTCGAATCTATACCACCAACGCCGGCGCGGATTTGAGCGATGCCGAGGCGGCGCTGCTTGCCGACCTTATTGCCCGCCACGGGCGTGCCGTGCTGCTGGCGCCAACGTTTGCTGAGCTCGACCTGTGCCGTCATGATGCGGCGGAAGCCGGCGTTTCGCTGGGTATTGACTACAAGACGCCTACATCGTGGCTTCGCTCGCTTTGGGAGCTTTTGGGCGACGGGCGCGGTTTCGTCGACAACCTGCAGCGCCAGATGCTGTTTTCGGACATGGTAGCGCGCCTCGACGACGCCGACCTGCAGCCGCTTTCGCGCAGCCAGGGCACGGTGCGTATGCTCGCGCGTATGGCTCGCGATGTGCTGCCGGGTGTGGCAGGGACAGGCACCGAGCGTTGCTGCGACAACGTTTGCAAGCCCAAGCCCAAAAGCGACGCCGAGGCTCGCGTGTTTGAACTTTTGTGCGCCTATGCGCGCGGTTTGGACCGTCGAGATATGGTCGAGCCCTGCGAGGCGGCTGACATTATGGCCGATGCCCTGGCCGATAACCTGCCGGCGTGCACCCGCGCCGTATGCGTGCGCGGTATCACGTCGTTTACGCACGGCCTGCTCGAGCTGCTGTCTGCCGTGGCGAACAATGGGGGAGAGGTCGTCGTACTGCTTGCCTGCGAGCAGGCGGCGATGCGCGAGGAGCTTGCCGCGGCATTTGATGCCCGCGGTGTGCTGTTCGAGGCCGCGCCGCTGAGGGAGGACGCCGTCGCGTCTGATGCCGCTTGCGGGACCGCCGCTCAGCCTGCCTTTATTGAGGTCGCCGGCCCCCATGCCCGTGCCCATGCTTATGCGGACGCCATCGATAAGTTGGCGAAAACGCACAAGGAGTCCAAGGACGATAAGGCTGCTGCAACGCCCGCCGACCCCGTACGCGTGCTCGTTGTTTCTGCCCGGGCACCCCAGCTGTTCGGTGAGCTCGCCTCTCGTCTGGCGGCTCGTCATATCGCTGCCGAGACAGTTGAGTTCACGGCGTTTTCTCAATCCATTGCGGGCAGGCAGTTCACGGCGCTCGCCAACCTGATCGAGCGTATGAAGGCCGCCGACGAAGGGGCAGCTTCTAAGACTGAGTGGTGGCCCGCGCCGGAGCTTACCGACTGGATTTACAGTCCGCTTTCGGGCGCTGATGCTGTCAATGCCCGTACCTTCGATAAGAATATGCGTCTCTCGCGCAGCAAGACTACCGCGGGCGTTAAGAGCCTGCTGCAGAGCGTCCAAGGCCAGGTGAGGGGCGCGCGCAAGGCGGCGAGCGACGAGAACTGGTTTAAGAACGTGCCGTGCGTGGTCTCGGACGTGTTCCAGGCGCTGTGGCGTGACAAGCCCGTGACGGCGCTCAAGGCCATGCTTGCCGTTGCCGAGGCGTTGCCCGATCGCTCGCTGGGCAGCTTGGATGGCCAAGCCCGTCGCCAAGCGGAGGTGGCCCTGCTGCGCCACGTCATCGGCATCCTTATGAATGGCGCCCGCGCGCTCGACGTGTCGCAGGCCGCGATCGTGCCCGTGCTCGATGGCATTCGCACCAAGGTGGACAAGCGTAGTACCGCCTACGATTACGAGACCTACGAGGTTGACCGTGCGCCACGTGCTCAGGTTCGTTTTGCTTCGCTTGCCGATGCGGCGGCTCTGCGCCCCGGCAGCTACGATGCTGTGCTGTTTGCCGATGTCGATCTGGACAGCTATCCGCTCTCGCACGAGGAGGGACCGCTGGCTACGCTGACGGCGAGCCTTGGTCGCGAGGGCGTGACGCTTGAGCCTGCGGCCCTGCTGCGCGTGCGCTTTGGCCGTGCGATGCAAGCGTCGCGTGGTCCGGTTGCGCTCGCCCGCGTGACGCACGATCGCCAGGCGCGCGAGTGCTATCCGGCTGCCGTGTGGACCGAGCTGCGGGCGCACGCCGAGGCCGCTGACGCCGACAAGGCCGCTGACGATGCTAGGGCCGCTGACGATGCTAAGGCCGCTGACGATGCTAAGGCCACTGGTGACGCTAAGGCCGCTGACGCCGACAAGGCGAAGTGCGTGGGTGAGGGCGATATCGTAAGGGACTTCGATCCCGCGGCAGGCGAAGGTCTCAAGCGCGAGCGCGTGACCTGTGAAGCCCCTCAGCATCTGAGTGCCGAGGCCGTGCCGTATTTGGTCCTGCGCCGTCGCGATGGCGAGGGCGAGGGCGCGCCGCTCGTGCCGCGCCTGACGTCCGCCTCGCAGATCGAGGCCTATTCCACCTGCCCGCTGTGCTGGTTCGTCTCGTATCGCGTCAAACCTCAGTCCATCGATGCGGGCTTTGGCAACATGGAGAAGGGCAACTTTGTCCATGACGTGCTGGAGCACTTGCATGCACGTCTTCCGCAGGAGGGCATGGAGCGCGTGACGCCCATGAATCTGCCGCGCGCGCAGGGGCTGTTGCGCGAGGTCTTTGCCGAGACCCTGGCCGAGCATGCGGGCAAGCGCGGTACCGAGGGCCCGCTGGTGCCGCTCTCTCCAGTGGAGGAGCGCCAGGTGGCTGAGATCTTGCCGCAGCTGGAGGGCGTGCTTGCCTACGAGTCCGAGGCGCTCACCCCCTTTGCTCCGCGCTACCTGGAGTTTGCGTTCAACGAGCTCCAGGTCGAGTATGCCGGTTGGCCGCTCGGCGGGCGCATCGACCGCGTGGATGTGGATGCCGAGAATCGCGCCGTGGTAATCGACTACAAGCATCGCACGGGCGTTGAGGAGTTTAAACTCGCCGACCCCACGGTGCGCGACGAGGAATCGGGCGAGGCCGCCATCGACGACCCGCGGTGGCTGCCGCCCCATACCCAGACGCTTATCTATGCGCAGGCCATGCGCCGGGCGCTGGATCTGGATGCCCGTGCGGCGCTCTATTTTTCGACCAAGGGCGGCAAACCGGCGCTGCGCGGCGCCGCGAGTGCCGAGCTGCTCGAGGAGGAGCGTGGTGACGGCCGCATCCCGGGGCTTAAGAAGGGCTTTCCCGGCGAGGGTGGCAGCATGGACTTCGACGCCCTGCTCGATCGCGTGGAGGCCGGCATCGCCGAGCGCCTGCACGAACTCGAGGCAGGCGACGTTGCCGCCGTCGACCCGACGTCGGCTCAGGCCGCGCATGCGCGCTGCTCGTATAACCACGAAGGAACGTTTGTAAGGAGGGACGTGTAGACCATGGATCTTTCGACTTTGATGCCGCAACAACTGCAAGTCGTCAAAACGCTCGACCGTCCGCTGTTTGTCTCGGCGGGCGCCGGTTCGGGCAAGACCTTTACCCTCACGCGCCGCATCGTCTACGCGCTCTCGCCCGAATCCGGTCCGTTTGTCGAGCATCTGGATCAGGTGCTCGCCATTACCTTTACCAAAGATGCCGCGGCCGAGATTCGCGACCGCGTGCGTCGCGCGCTTATCGAAGAGGGTATGGACGAGGAGGCCCTGACCGTCGACGATGCGTGGATCTCGACCATTCACGGCATGTGCTCGCGCATCCTGCGCGCACACGCGTTGGAGCTGGGCATCGACCCCGAGTTCACGGTGCTCACCGATACCGACGAGCTTATGGACCAGGCCGTTGAGCATGTGCTGGCCCGCGCGACGGCGCCCGATGCCGTCCCCGAGCTCGCGGCATCGCTCAAGGCCCTCTACGCCTGGTATCCCATGGCGGGCGAGGGCGGTCCCTTTGGCGCCGGCACGACCATCAAGGGTCTGGTGCGCGACCTGCTGGAGCTGTCGAGTCAGTTGCCGGGCGGTATGGACGACGTGTGCGTGGCGCGCGGCCAGGCCGATACCTCAGCGCTCGCCGATGCCTATCGCGCGGCGCTGGGCGCAAGCAAGGCCGCGACCGAGAAGGCGCAGACGGCGCTCGATGCCATCGACGCGTTCGAGGCGAGCGGCAAGACCATGGTCGATGCGGCGCGACTTATGATGTCGTGCACCATGCCGCGCGCGAGCAAGGCGTTTTCTAAGGAGCAGGTGGAGCTACTCAAGGCCGAGACTGCTGATGCATTTATCAATATCGTGCTTGCCTGCGGTGCCCCCGCGCTCGATGCACTGGTGGGCCTGGCCCGTTCCGTGGAGGCCGAGTATCGCGCGCTGAAGGCCGGCCAGTCCGCGCTCGATAACAACGACCTGCTGCGCATGGCGTACGAGGCGCTGCGCGACTACCCGGCTATTCGAGCAGCCTATGAGGGCCGCTTTAAGATGGTCATGATCGATGAGTTCCAGGATACCGACCAGATGCAGGTTGACCTGATCCGTTACCTGACCGGCGCGGGTGAGCGTGCGCTGTGTACCGTGGGCGATGCGCAGCAGTCGATCTACCGCTTCCGTGGCGCCGAGGTTGAGGTCTTCCGCCGCCAGGAGCGCAAAGTGGGCTCCTCTGCTGCGCCCGAGACGGCTGCCGCATCCGATGCCCCCGCCGGCGAGCTCGTCAAACTCGTGCGCAACTTCCGCAGCCACGACGAGGTGCTGCGCTATGTGGCGCGCGTCTTTGACGGCGATACCGGTGGTTTGATGCAGGGGTTCTTGGATCTTGAGCCGAGTGACGATCGCGAGGACAAGCTCAAGGCAAAGGCGTCGCGCCGCCAGGCGGTCTTCGTTGCCGGCGGCAGCACCCAGGAGCGAACGCAGGCGAAAGCTCGTGCGATTGCGGAGCGATTCCAAGCGCTCGTTAAAGCGGGCCAGCCCCAGGGCAGCATGGTACTGCTACTGGGGCGCATGACCAATGCCGATGTCTACGCACAGGCGTTTCGCGACCAGGGGCTCGACTGCGTCATCGCGGGCGGCTCGGTCTTTGCCCAGGCTGCCGAGGTCCAAACGGTGCGTGCCCTGGGGTGCGCGCTTGCTAACCCGGCCGATACGGCGCAGGGTCTTATGCCGCTGCTGGCCTCGCCGATGTTTGCGCTCGGCGCTCAGGAGTTCCTGGCGCTGGCGACCAAGCTGGACGACCAGACGGGGGAGACCTCGCGCCGCAACATCGACGTGGGCATCATGAGCGATTGCGATGTGCCGGGGCTGCGGGATCTGCCGCTGCTGACGCGCGCCCGTGAGGTGCTGCGCTATGCACTTCGTCGCGTGGGGCGCGATTCGTTCGCCGCCATCGCGCGCGATACTGTCAACGCCTCCGGCTGGTTTGTGCGTCTGGCGCAGCGTGGTCCCGAGGGCAAGGCCATCGCCGCCAACGTGCTCAAGGCGCTCGACGCCGTGGCCGAGGCAGAGGCCGAGCTCGGCAATTCTCCGCGCTCCATCGCGCTCGCCTTCGACCGCTTCTTGGCGGGCAAGGAGGCCCCGGGCGCGCTCAACGAGGAGGGCGACGGCGCGGTGCGCATCATGACGGTGCATGCGTCCAAGGGTCTGGAGTATCCGGTCGTAGCGGTTGCCGAGTGTTTTGGCGTGCGCAAATCGTCCGGTGCGGCTCAGATGGGGCGTGTCGAGGGCGGAGCGCAGGTCGTGGCGCTGCCGGCACGCTTCGACGGCGTTAAACTCGCGGACGGCACGTTCGTGAAGGGCGATGACGTCAAAAAACAGTTTGAGCACGCGTTTAAGGGCAAGGGCACGTCGCTGTGGCTGCCGCCAGAGCTCATGGAGGACGTCTGTGCGACGGGCTCTCCCGCCGAGGCATTTGCCCGCCTGCGTAACGACGACCTGCAGCTTTCGCTCGAGGAGCGGGCTCGCTTGCTCTATGTCGCCATGACGCGTGCGCGAGAGCTGGTCATTCTGGCGATGGATGCCGGCGTGAGCCGCGGCAAGGTGTGTGCGCCGACCTTCGACGTCGAGACCGATCTGACCTATGACGTGCTGCGTCGTATTCTGCCTACCGACGCTCTGGACATGCCGCAGCTCGATGCCGACCGCCTGGTGTTCGACAACTCCAAGCCGGGCGACTACGAGCTCATCTCGCTGGCGGACTTTACGTTTGGCGAGCAGGCGTTTGAGGCCAATGCTTCTCTGGATGCCGAGGGCAGGCTTGTCCGCGGCGATGCGGAGCCGGGGGGCGCCGGTGCGGATGCCCGCGCCGCCGTTCCCGGCCCTGCCGACCCCGAGCCCGATGCGTTTGAGCTCGTGTATCCCCAGACGGTGGGCGTGCGCATGGGCGCCTGCCCGTATCCGGTGCGCGATTCGTACAGCTACTCGTCAATTGCCGCGGCGCTGCATGCCGAGGCCGAGGACCGTGCCGCCGAGGCGCGCGTGCCCATGGACGAGGCTGGCGATGATGCCGAGTCGGATGGCTCGGAAATGACGGATGCGGACGTGGCCGCTGTCGAGCCCGCCGGCAATCCCATGGCCTTGGGTTCGGCCTTCCATGCCGCCTGCCAGTGGCTGATCGAGATGGGTGCCGATGAGCTGCCCGCCGAGCGTGCCGACGCCCTGGCTCGCCTGTGGCGCCTGACGCCGGAACAGCGCGAACGCTTCGACGTTGCCCTGGATCGCTGGCTCAAGTCGGCGGTCCGTGCCGAGCTACTTGCCTGGCCGTGCGTTCGCGCCGAGGTGCCGTTCTTTTCGCTGGGCTGCGAGGATGAAGACATCGCTCGCTACGGTGCATATGCCGAGGGCGCCATCGATGCTTTGGCGACGAACCCGGCGGATTCGTCATGCGCGCTGGTCATCGACTACAAGACGGGCGGCACGCCGGACGAGACGCCGGAACAGCTGCAGGAGAAGCACGCCCTGCAGGCGCGCGTCTACGCTGATGTTTTGCACAAGGCGGGCTTTGAGGCCGTGACCGTCAAGTTCGTCCGCGTGGAGCAAGTCGACCTCGCCAACCCGTGCGAGCCTCAGGTGGTCACCTACAGCCTCTAGCCCTCAATAACTTGCGGTGGAATACGGACTGTTTTGGCCAAAAAAGCCGCCAAACAGTCCGCATTTCACCGCAACTGCGTGAGTAGCCGTGTGGGTTTGGCTAGGTTCGGGTGCTGTCCGTGCCGTGGGGTAAAATCGTTCAGTCAGAACACGAACCCGCATCGGAGCTCATCACATGGCATTCGTCCATCTGCACAATCACACTGTTTTCTCCATGCTCGACGGCGCAACCCGTATCCAGGATATGGTCAACCGTGCCGTTGAGCTTGGCATGCCCGCCGTGGCCATTACCGACCACGGCTACATGTATGGCGTGCCCGACCTGGCGCTGGCCTGCGACGCCGTCAACCACAACACGCCCGAGTACAAAACCTGGAGCCACGACAAGGCCTTCTTGGAAAAGGATCGCCGCGACGAGCTGGTGGAGCCCGACCCCGAGGCAAGCCCGCGCGAGCATGCCCAGTATGTGAAGGACATGGCCATGTGGGACGAGAAGGGCAACATCGACGAGCTCAAGCCGCCCCTGGTCATCAAACCCATCTTTGGGTGCGAGGTCTACTTTACGCCGGACGAGACGCTCGCCCGCGACCATAAGCCCGAGCTCTACCACATGATCCTTCTGGCCAAGGACCAGGAGGGCTACGTCAACCTGATGCAGACGGTCTCCGAGGCCGCCGTGCAGGGCTTTTACTACAAGCCGCGCGTGACGCTCGACAACCTGCGCCGCCACGCCAAGGGCATGATCTGCACGAGCGCCTGCATCGCCGGCATCATCCCCAAATACATCGACCGTGGTGACATGGAGGGCGCCATCAAGTGGGCCGAGACCTTCCGTGACACCTTCGAGCCCGGCGATTTTTATATCGAGATCCAGGAACACGGCATCACCACCGACAACGGCCTGACCGATGAGCAGATGGACCGCACGCTCATTGACATCGCCAAACAGGTGGGCGTCAAGGTTATCGCCACCAACGACTTCCACTACCTGCGCCGCGAGGACGCGCCCGTGCAGGACGTCATCATGTGCATTGGCATGAACGCCAAAGTCGACGACCCCAACCGCATGCGCATGACTGGCTCGGAGTTTTACATGAAGACCGAGGAGGAGATGCGGGCGATGTTCCCGTATTGCCCCGAGGCCTGCGACAACACGCTCGAGATCGCCGACAAGTGCTACGTCGAGCTGGACTGGGACTCCATCATCCTGCCGCGCTTCCCGTTGCTCGACCCCGGCGAGACGCACGAGAGCCAGTTCCGCCGCGAGTGCGAGAAGGGTCTGCGCCAGCACTATGGCGACGACTGGGCCACGCGCGAGATCGGTGGCGTCAACATCAAAGAGCGCTTTGAGTACGAATACAAGGTCATTTGCGACAAGGGCTTTGCCGCCTACTTTTTGATCGTCGCCGAGTACGTGCAATGGGCCAAGGACAACGGCATCGGCGTCGGCCCCGGCCGTGGTTCGGCCGCTGGCGCTATCGTCGCCTACGCTATGAACATCACCGCGTTCGACCCGCTCGAGAACGGCCTGATGTTCGAGAGGTTCCTGTCCCCGCAGCGTACCGAGATGCCCGATATCGATATGGACTTCGACGATGAGCGGCGCCTCGAGGTCGTGGAGCACGTTCGCCAGCTCTACGGCCCCGAGAAAGTCACCCACGTCATCACCTACTCGACCATTAAGGCCAAGCAGGCCATCAACGACGCCGCTCGCGTCCTGGACTACCCGGTCTACATGGGCCAGCGTCTGTCCAAGATGGTCTCGAGCGACCCCAAGGTCAAGCTCAAGCAGGTGCTCGAAAAGCAACCCGGCAAAGAGGACCTGTTTAACCCCGATTTTGCCGAGGCATATAAAAAGGACGACGACGCCCGCCGCATCATCGACACGGCGCTCTCAATCGAGGGCCTCACCCGTGGCGAGGGCGTGCACGCGTGCGCCGTTCTGATCTGCCGCGACCCCGTCAACGAGCACGTGCCCACCAAGCTCGACACCAAGGGCGGCGTCGAGATTACCCAGTACGAGGGCCATACCGTTGCCGACATGGGCCTGCTCAAGATGGACTTCTTGGGCCTGCGCACGCTGACTGTTATCTCCAAGGCAAAGGCAAACATCAAGAAGAACTTCGGCATCGACATCAAAGAGGAAGAGATTCCCTTTGACGACCCCGAGATCTTTAAGCTCATGGGTTCCGGCCACACCGCCGGCGTCTTTCAGGTCGAGTCCGCCGGCATGACGGCCACGATCAAGAACATGAAGCCCACCGAGTACAAGCACGTCGTGGCATTGATCGCTCTGTACCGCCCGGGCCCGCTGGGCGCCGGCATGGTCTCGTCCTACATCAACCGTATGAACGGCAAGGAACCGGCGGTTTCCTACGACGACCGCCTGGACGACATCCTGGGCGAAACCTACGGCACCATGGTCTACCAGGAGCAGGTTATGCTCATCTCCGTCGAGATGTGCGGCTTCTCCAAGGGCGAATCGGACTCGCGTATCCGTAAACCCGTGGCTAAGAAAAAGATCAAGCTGCTCACGTCGACGGTGCTGCACTGGGAGGATGGCTCGGACGAGACCACCTACGACCACTGGATGAACGGCGCTATCAAGAACAACTACACGCGCGAGGTCGCCCAGAAGATTTGGGACGATGTTCTCGAGTTCGCATCTTACGCCTTTAACAAGTCGCACTCCGCCGGCTACGCCATCCTGGTTATGCAGACGGCGTGGCTCAAGGCGCACTATCCGCACGAGTACATGGCGGCCGTTCTGACGTCCTACACGGGCAAGACCGACAAGATCGTTCATTACGTCTCGGCGTGCCGTCACGACGGCATCCCCGTGCTTTCGCCAGATGTCAATGAGTCCGGTACCGAGTTCACGGCTACCAAGGAGGGCGTGCGCTTTGGTCTGGCCGGCATCCGCGGCGTGGGCACCGGCGTGGCGCAGGCGATTATCGCCGAGCGCGAGGCGGGCGGTCCGTTTAAGACGCTGCACGATTTTGTCGAGCGCGTGGACTCGAGCCAGGCCAACCGCCGCGTGATCGAATCGCTCATCAAGGCAGGCGCCTTCGACTCCACGGGGTATCCGCGTCGCCAGATGATGCACTTTGTGGACAAGAACAACCCCGAGAACATCATCGATGCCGCGGTAAAGCGCCAGAAGGATCGCGCGAGCGGCCAGACGTCGTTCTTCGATATGTTTGGCGACGTTGAGGGCTCGGGCTTTGAGGTGAGCGTGCCCGATCCGGATGGCCAGGAATGGGACCGTCACCTTAAGTTGAGTCAGGAGAAGGAGGTTCTGGGCATCTATGTCTCGGACCACCCGCTGCGCCCGTTTGAGTATGCACTAGCCAAGGCGCGTGACTTCTCGTTCTCGCAGATCGACACCGGCTACGAAGTTCAGAATCCTACGGGCGGCACCATCAACCAGGAAATTCCCGAGGGCAAGGCGCTGTGGTGGGCCGGCATGGTCTCGAGCGTGTCCAAGCGCGTGACCAAAAACGGTGACCCCATGGGCATCGTGCAGCTCGAGGACATGGAAGGCGAGGCCACCGTCGTCGTGTTCCCCAAGACCTACAAGGAGGCCGAGGGGTACCTGTACGGCGAGGTCGATCCCGAGACCGGCGCGCAGCTGTCCGATGCCTTTGTGCGCATTAAGGGCAAGCTCGAGCGCTCGGACCGCGGCGACCAGATCATCGCGCAGGAGATCGTGCCGCTCGAGCTCAACGAGGAGAACAACAAGCCCAAGGTGTTTGAGGTCATGGTGCCCAACAGCCGCTTTAGCCAGGGCAATATGGCGCGCCTGGCCACGGTGCTCACCGCTAACCCGGGCGGCGACCGCGTGGAGATCTTTATCGAGCAGGTGGACGGGCGCGTGCTGCGTGCCGAGGTACCTGCCAAGGTCAACGCGCGTTCGATTCCGCTGCTGGCCGAGGCCAAGGCCATTGTGGGTAACCAGGGCCGCGTGACGGTGATCTAAGCTACCCCGGGTGAGATTGGAGGAAGTGATGGCGCAGGGGACGTTTGTGCAGGCGCTTCGCAAAGAGGCGGCGTTGAGCGGCACCTTTATGAAGGGCCGCTCGCTCATGCTCAACGGCGCCGTGCTGTCGATTGAGGACAGCGGCTCGCGCTTCTCCAAAAACGTGACGGTTGAGGGCTCGGTGCGCGGCTCGCGCGGCGACCTGTACAAGACGCACGTGGCGCTCGATATGGACGAGCACGAGGTTATCGACTACGACTGCGACTGCCCCGCCGCATACCGCTATCCCGGTATGTGCAAGCACGCCATCGCCACAGCGCTGGCGTACCTGGACACCAGCGGCATTGAGCCTGTTGAGGGGCTGCGCACGCCGGTTCGCACGTTTACGGCGCAGCCGAAACAGCCCGCACGCGCCGCGTCCGCCGCGCCGGCCGTCAACCCCAACTTTCCCTTCCCGGCGCCCGTCCCCACGAGCCCGAGCCTTGTGGCGGCGCTTTCCGATCTTTCGGACGCGCGCATGGATGAGCTGGCGAGCATGCGCCGCAAACTTGCCGGTGCCGTTGATCCCGACGCCCCCAAAGCGGCGTTGGAGCCCTCGTTGGTGCCGTACTACAATCCGCTGTTCGCTGACCGCTTTAGCTGGGCGCTCGAGTTCCGCATTCGCTGTGGATCGGTCTCCTACGTGGTCAAGGACATCGACGGCATGGCCGATGCCTACGTGCGCGGCGGCACGTTCTCCTATGGCAAGAAGCTCACGTTTGTCCATTCACCTGAGGCCTTTGACGAAACATCGACAAAGCTGCTCAACCTTGTTGTGACGACAGTTGCCTATCTCGATGACATCACAAGCTCGCGTTCGGCGTCGTACGACTTTGCCCGCAGCGGTTTTGTTGCCGAGCGTCAGTTGCCGCTGTCCGAGCATAGCATCGTATATGTGCTGGACCTGCTGCGCGGCCAGACCATCTCTTTTGAGCCCGCCTGGTCGCGGGGGACGACGACGCGTCGCACCTACGACGTGGCGGTTGAGCTGTCTCCGCAAGGGGAGGACGAGGCGTCCGCTAAGCGCCCACCACTTCTTGCCGCCAAAATCGCGCCGGCGGCTGGTGGTAGCTATGACCTGCGCCTGCCCGCCGATATGTACTGCTTTGCGTCGGGCGATGCCGCCTACTTGGTTGACACGCGCCGCGCGCGCCGTACCGACGCTGCATTTGCTCAGCATGCCGCACCTTTTTTGTCGCGCTTGCTGCCGTGCCGCACGCCCGCCCATATTGCCGCCGAGCAGGTGGGTGAGTTCTGCCGTATGGCGCTGCCCATTTTGCGCGACTATACCGACCTCACCGCGCCCGCCGCGCTCGATACTGTGGCACCCGAGGCGAGCTTTGCCATGGCAATCGGCGTCGACGATGGTCTTGTGACCTGCAAAATTACGGTTACCTACGGCGATTGGTCGGCTGATCTCTTTAGTCTTGGTGCTCCGGGCAGTCCTTTCGAAGAGCAACGCCCCGGCGTTCCGCCCCGCGATACGCTGGCGGAGTTTCGCGTTATGGACACGGCTGCCATGTACTTCGATTTCTACGAGGGCGGCCTGGCGTTTGAGGAGCGCGATGACGAGAGCCTGTTCCACTTGCTGACCGAGGGCCTGTCTGCCCTGTCCGAGCTGGGCGAGGTCATGCTCAGCGACCGTCTGCGCCAGATTTCGGTCCGCCCTGCGCCCAAGCTCTCGGTGCGCGCGACCGTCAAGAGTAACCTGCTCGATGTCGAACTGGGCGCGAGCGGCCTTTCGGCGGCAGATCTTGCCATCTATCTGGACTCGTACAAGCGCCACCAGACGTTCGCGCGCCTGACGTCCGGCGACATCGTGCGCCTGGATGAGGGAGCGCGTGCCGCGTTTGGTCTTGCCGAGGACCTAGGCGTCGATGCCGTCGACCTGCTCGACGGCGTGTCGCTTCCCGCGTCGAGTACCCTTTTTGTCGATAGCATGCTCGCACGCACGCCGGCGCTCGAGGCCGATCGCGACGCTGCGTTCCGCCGCACCGTCGAGCGCCTGGACACGCTCGGCAAGATGGACTTTACGGTGCCGGCATCGCTCAAGGCAACGATGCGCGGCTACCAGGTCGACGGATACCAGTGGCTCGGCTCGCTCGAACACCTGGGCCTTGGCGGCATCTTGGCCGACGACATGGGCCTGGGCAAAACGCTCCAGATGATCGCGCATATCCTGGCGCGCGTGGAGGCGGGGGACACCAAGCCCACGCTCGTGGTATGCCCGGCCTCACTCGTGTACAACTGGACTGCCGAGCTGGAGCGCTTTGCCCCGTCGCTCGATGTGTGCGCCATTGTGGGCGCCAAGGCTCAACGTCGTGTACAGATTGCCGGCGTGGCCGAGCATAACGTGGTCGTAACGTCGTATGACCTTATGCGGCGCGATATCGACGAGTACGTCGAGCAGGATTTTGCCCGCGTGGTGCTCGATGAGGCACAGTACATTAAAAATCCGCTCACGCAGGTGGCGCGCGCTGCCAAGCGCCTGCCTGCCGGCGTGCGCTTTGCCCTGACGGGCACGCCCATCGAAAACCGCCTGTCCGAGCTCTGGAGCATCTTCGACTTTTTGATGCCGGGCCTTTTGGGGACGCGCGAGTCGTTTGCCAAGCGCTTTGAGAGCCCCGTCGAGCATGCCGAGGGCGATAGCGCCGCTCGCCTGCAGGCGCTCGTGTCGCCGTTTGTGCTGCGCCGTGTTAAGGAAGACGTGGTGGCCGACCTGCCCGAGAAGATCGAGGACACCGTCATGGCACAGCTTACCGGCGAGCAACGCAAGCTCTACCTGGCCAACCAGGACCGCATCGCCCAGCAGGTGCAGCACCGCGAGGCTGGGGAGTTTAAGAAGGACAAGCTCAAGGTGCTCGCCGAGCTCACCAAGCTGCGCCAGATCTGCTGCGACCCACGTCTACACTACGAGGATTACAAGGCGGGGAGCGCAAAGCTCGATACGTGTATGGAGCTCGTGCACGGCGCACTCGACGGCGGGCATCGCATCCTGTTGTTCAGCCAGTTTACGGGTATGCTCGATATCATCGGTAAGCGCTTGGCCAAGGAGGACATCGCCTTCCTTAAGCTCACGGGCGCTTCGTCTAAGGAGAGCCGCGCCAAGATGGTCGCGCAGTTCCAAGCGGGCGAGGTCCCGGTCTTTTTGATTTCGCTCAAGGCGGGCGGCGTGGGCCTTAACCTGACGGCGGCCGACGTGGTCATCCACTACGACCCGTGGTGGAACGTGGCGGCGCAGGACCAAGCGACCGACCGCGCGCATCGTATTGGCCAGCAACATACCGTGACCGTGTACAAGCTCATCGCCAAGGACACGATCGAGGAGCGCATCATGCAGATGCAGGAGTCCAAGCGCGACCTGGTCAACAGCGTGCTCGGCGGCGACGGCATCTCGTCGGCGCTGTTTACCCGCGAAGATGTTCTGGCGCTGCTGGGCGGCGACGGGCGCTAACCCGCTCGGGTGGGGCCGCCAGGGCGGATAGCGCACGCTGCCCCATCGTCCCCGCCCGTTATGTGTTCATTTGCAATGCCGTGGATGGTTCGCGCGCCTTTGGGCATAAGAAGCATCGAGAACATCGGCACATCAACAAAGGAGAACATCATGGCGAAATTCTTTAAGGACCCCGACGGCAAGCTCATTGCCGCTCTTGGCAACGACGTTGCAACCCCTGCCGGCTGCATGGAGCTGACCGCGAACACCGAGGACGCCGCGCACGAGAAGCACGTGCCCGTCGTTGAGAGCGAGCGCGACGGTCACGTGATCCGCGCACGCGTGGGCTCGGTCGAGCATCCTATGGTGCCCGAGCACTACATCGAGTGGATCGCCCTTGAGGCCGAGGGCCGTCTGGAGGTCCATTACCTTGAGCCCGGCATGAAGCCCGCGACGTTTTTTGCCGGCGGCTCCAAGACCGGCACCGTCTATGCCTATTGCAACCTGCATGGGCTGTGGTCCGCGACGTTCTAGGAGCGCGTCCCCGCTCGGGGTATCATAGCTAGCATATGCACATGCGAGCGCCGACCGCATCATGCGGCCGGCGCTTTTACTACGATTTCGATGGTTTACGACGGAAAGGGCTGAGCCATGAAGCTCGCGCTTGCACAGATCGATATGCGCCTGGGTGATATTGAGGGCATTTGCGGCCGCATCGAGGACCAGGCTCGTCTGGCCCACGAGCGCGGGGCGCGCGTGCTGTGCGTGCCGGCTCCGCTCTTTATGGGCGCCATGCCCGGGGGCCTGGTGGGCACTGCCGACTTTGAGCACGACATGCTGACGGGCCTGACCGGTGTCGCCGAGCGTATCCAAGAACTCGATATGATCTGCATCGTGCCCGCGGCGGTTTCGTTTGAGGGCCAGCCCCTGCTCGACTACATGATGCTCAAGGACGGCCATGTGGTGCCGGCCCGTTCGAGCATTGCCCTGCAGCGTGGTGGGAACGGTGATGCCCGTTGGGCGCCGCCGGTCTTCGACGTGGACGGCGTGCGTATCGCCGTGATCTTCGACTTGGACCGCGAGCTCGAGATGCTGCCGACCGGCGTCGACCTCATCGCCTATTTTCAGTTCAACGCGTTTGACATGACCGACCGCGAGACGGCCGCCATTGCCGCCGTTCGCAGCGGTGCCTACCGCAAGATCGCATCTAAGCGCAGCGTGTGGTTTGCCTGCATGGCGCCGGTCGGTGCCTATGACGAGTCGGTGTATACCGGCGGATCGTTTGTGCTCGACGACTGCGGGCGCGTGGTGGCCCAGGCGCCGTGTTTTGAAGAGAGCCTGCTGGTTCAGGAGATCCAGCGCGGTGTGATGCTCGATGCCTTGGAGGACCACGAGCTGCCCGAGTTTCGCTCCGAGGAATGGCTGTGGCAGGCGCTGGTGCTCGCTGTGCGCGATAACGCCCGTGCCCATGGTACGTCGCGTGCCGTGGTGGCGCTCGAGGGTGACTTGCCGTCGTCCCTGCTGGCAGCGCTTGCCGTCGACGCCCTGGGTCCGCGCAATGTGGTCGGCCTGGTGCTGGGACGCAACCGCATCTTTACGCCGGCGCAGGAAGAGGCCGAGGCCGCCCGTTGTGCCGCCGTTCGCGCGATTGCCGAGCGCCTGCATATTCGCACGGTTGAGCGCGATGCGCCGGATGCGGCGCGCGTACTCGACCGCGATGTGTCGGCGGGCGACGCCGAGCGCCTGCGCTCTCGCACGCTGGGCCTTATGCTGGAGGACACGGCGCTCGAGCTGGGCGCGATGGCTCTGAGCCCGCTGTCCAAGACCGAGTACGCGCTGGCGGCGCCGGCGCTTTGCGGCGGCTATCAGGGCGATTATGCGCCTTTTGGCGATGTGTACCTGTCGACGCTCGAGTTTGTGGCGCGCGTACGCAACCGTACGTCTGCCGTGGTGCCGCAGGAGCTCGTGACGCTCAATGCGGTGGAGGATTGCATGGAGCGCGTGCTGGCGCAAGCGCTCTCGACGCTTAACGGTCCGGTCGACATGCTCGACCGCGCGGCGCAGCTGCTCGGCGGGCTTGAGCCGGGCGAGGTTGATGGCGCGCTCGAGGCGCACGTCGACCGCAATCGCCCCTTCGACGACATTCCGATGGCCACCGGCAAGTCCGAGGCTTGCTCGCTGCTGCTGATGCTCGTGCGCCAGGGAGAGGCGGCTCGCCGCCAGCTGCCGACGGCGCCGATCGTCTCGGCCCGTTCGTTTGCCGAGCGTGCCTGGCCGTATATGCTCGCGTGGTCCGACCTGGGACTGAGCGGCAAGGAACGCATGACGGTCGATGCGCTGGCACGCGCCGAGGTGCGCCGCTTTGCCGACGAGGATACAAGCGAGCGCATGCGTGGCGAGATGATGGGCATACTGGGTGACCTGTTGGGTATTTCGCCCGAGCAGATGGAGGAGCTGCGCTCCGAGGATGGTCAGCGTCGCCTGCATGAGGGCATGAAAAAGTTTGAGGGCGAGGTCCAGGACGCCATCGAAAAGATGATGGGCGGCCAGGGCGGACCGCAGGGTGGACCCCAGGGCACGCCGATGCCGCAGCCGCCGGTTGATCCCCGACAGTTCCCATTCTTTAGCCAGAACTAGGTCTCTGCGTGCCCGCTTGCGTATGCTCAACCTACAATTCTATCTCGGCTGACTTATAGGGCTAGCGTTGTGTTATTCTAGAACAGACGTTCGTGAATGATGCGCGGGGCCCTGTCTTGCGCCGTACTTGTGGCGAGGGGAGGTCGGCTTGGTCATTTTGGGTATCGACCCCGGTTTGGCCCACACGGGTTGGGGGATTATCGAGGAGCGGCGCGGTGAGGTTCGCTGCCGTGCCTACGGTTGTATCGAGACCAGCGCGGGCAGTCCGCTCGCGGTGCGCCTGTCGCATATCGCCCGTGACCTCAAGGGCGTTGTCGAACGCTATCGACCCGATACCGCTGCTATCGAGAGCATTTACTTTGGCGCCAACGTTCGCTCGGCCATCCCTACGGCGCATGCCCGCGGTGCTGCACTCGTGGCGCTTTCGGAATGCGCGCTCGAGATTGGCGAGTACACGCCTATGCAGATTAAGCAGGCGGTTGTGGGCACCGGCGCTGCGGACAAACGGCAGGTCGCCTACATGGTGCGTACGCTCACACAGCTCGACCATGACCCGCATCCCGACCATGCCGCCGATGCCCTGGCCTGCGCCATCTGCCACGTTAACCTCAGCCGCACCCGGGCGCTTACCGGTGGCGAGTTCTATCAACAGAGAGGAACCGGATACTGATGATTTCCCAGCTCCATGGAACGCTTGTCGAGGCCACGATGAGCTCGGCCGTTGTCGATGTATCGGGCGTGGGCTTTGAGCTCGGTATCTCGGGCAGCACTGCCGCCACGCTGCCTACGCCCGGCGGCGAGGTCCGCCTCTATACCCGTATGCAGGTGCGTGAGGACGCCATGACGCTCTTTGGCTTTACCTCCAAGGACGAGCGCACGATGTTCGATCGGCTCGTATCCGTCTCGGGCGTCGGTCCGCGCCTGGCGCTTGCCGTGCTTTCCACCTATACCGTGGGACAGCTGTATTCGCTGGTGATGGCCGAGGACGACAAGGGCATGGCCAAGGTTCCCGGTGTAGGCAAAAAGACCGCGCAGCGTCTGATCCTGGAGCTCAAGAGCACCTTTGCCAAGGACAAGGGCTTTATGCCGGTCGATGTGATTCCCGGCCAGGTTGCGATGCCCGTGCCCGCTGCCGCTCCCTCGGCGATTGATGACGCCCGTGCGGCGCTCCTCTCCATGGGCTTTAGCCCGCAGGAGACCGATGTCGCCCTGAGCGGGTATGATGGGCAGGATATGCGTGTCGAGGATCTGCTCGGCGCGGCGCTTAAGCGACTTGGAATGGATGCGTGATGTGGGAAGCCGATGACTCTCAGGACCTGTGGGCGACGCCCGGCAGCTCGCCGGCGGCATCCATGGCGCACGGTGAGCGCATGGTGGGCTCGGAGCTGACGCCCGAGGACCTCGATGTCGATCGTACCCTGCGTCCCCAGCGCTTGGATGACTACTGCGGTCAGGAGCATATCAAGCAGAGCCTTCGCGTGCTGATTGAGGCCGCGCAGAGCCGCGGCGAGACGCTCGACCACGTGATCTTCTCGGGCCCTCCGGGTCTGGGCAAGACCACGCTGGCTGCGGTTATCGCCAACGAGCTGGGCGCTCAGATCAAGACGACGAGCGGTCCGGCCATCGCGCGCACTGGTGACCTCGCGGCCATCCTAACTAACTTGCAGCCGGGTGACGTGCTGTTTATCGACGAGATCCACCGCCTCAACCGTTCGGTCGAGGAAGTTCTGTATCCCGCGATGGAGGACTTTGCGCTCGATATCGTGATCGGCAAGGGCCCGGCGGCGCGCTCGATTCGCCTGGATATCCCCAAGTTCACGCTGGTGGCGGCAACGACTCGCTCGGGCATGTTGACCGGTCCATTGCGCGACCGCTTTGGCATTTCATATCGCCTGGATTACTACACGGTCGAGGAGCTCGCTCAGATCGTGACACGCTCGGCGACCATTCTGGGTGTGACGATCGACCATCCCAGCGCACTCGAGATCGGCTCGCGTTCGCGTGGTACGCCGCGTCTTGCCAACCGTCTGCTCAAGCGCGTGCGCGACTACGCGCAGGTGCGCGGCAACGGCCCCATCGAGCTCGATATCTGCCGCCAGGCTCTCGAGTTCTTCGAAATCGACGAGCTTGGTCTGGACTGGATGGACATTCGCATCTTGGAGACGCTCGCTAAGACGTTCTCCGGTCGTGCCGTGGGACTTACGACCCTTGCCAGCGCGGTGGGCGAGGACCCGGGCACGCTTGAGGATGTCTACGAGCCCTATCTGCTGCAGTGCGGATTGATGATTCGCACACCCCAGGGTCGCCAGGCAACCCTGCGCACATTCGAGCATTTGGGTATTGAGCCAACCCTGTAGGAATGGGCTTGTTTTAGCGCATCTGTAGGCTATCGCTGAGCATCGGGTAAACATATCGCCGTTTGTCGGTTGCGGGTGTTTTACTATTGCGCGCCCGTGCTATGCTGGATTGGTCTTTTTCTCATCCGGTAACGAAAGGACCGCCCATGCCTACTGACATCGAAATCGCACGTTCTGTTACGCCGCTGCCTATTACCGAGGTGGCCAAGAACGCCGGCGTCGACGTTAAGCATCTGATTCCGTACGGCTTTGACAAGGCAAAGGTCGACTATTCCCTGCTCAACGAGCCAACTGATCACCAGGCCAAGCTCGTCCTCGTGACCGCCATCAACCCCACGCCCGCCGGCGAGGGCAAGACCACCACGACCATCGGCCTGGCCGACGGTCTGCGTCGTCGCGGCGTTAAGAGCGCCGTGGCCCTGCGCGAGCCTTCGCTCGGTCCCGTGTTTGGCGTGAAGGGCGGTGCCGCCGGTGGCGGTTGGGCCCAGGTCATCCCCATGGAGGACATCAACCTGCACTTTACCGGCGACTTCCATGCCATCGGTGCCGCCAACAACCTGCTGGCCGCCATGCTCGACAACCATATTCAGCAGGGCAACCAGCTCGGTATCGACGTTAAGCGCATCACTTGGAAGCGCGTTGTTGACATGAACGACCGTCAGCTGCGCCATGTCATCGACGGTATTGGCGGCAAGGCCCAGGGCGTGCCGCGCGAGGACGGCTTCGATATTACCGTTGCCTCCGAGGTCATGGCGATCCTGTGCCTGTCCACGAGCATCAACGATCTTAAGGAGCGCTTGGGCGAGATCGTTGTCGGCTACAGCTATGCCGGCGAGCCCGTCCGTGCACGCGACCTTAAGGCCCAGGGAGCTATGGCCGCACTGCTCAAGGATGCGCTCAAGCCCAATCTGGTGCAGACACTCGAGGGTACGCCCGCGTTTGTCCACGGCGGTCCCTTCGCCAATATCGCCCACGGCTGCAACTCCATCATGGCCACGCGTATGGCTATGCGTTTTGGCGATGTCGCCATTACCGAGGCCGGCTTTGGTGCCGACCTGGGCGCCGAGAAATTCCTGGACATCAAGTGTCGCATGACGGGCGTTCGTCCCAGCGCCGTCGTGGTCGTCGCGACCGCTCGTGCCCTTAAGTACAACGGCGGTGTTGCCAAGGCCGATCTCAACGAAGAGAACCTCGAGGCCCTCAAGGCCGGCATGCCCAACCTGCTGCGCCACGTCGACAACATTCAGAATGTCTACGGTCTGCCCTGTGTGGTCGCCATCAACCGCTTCCCGACGGACACCGAGGCCGAGCTCGAGCTCATCGAGTCCGAGTGCCAGAAGCTCGGTGTCAACGTTAAGCTGTCCGAGGTTTGGGCTAAGGGCGGCGAGGGCGCGCTCGACCTGGCCGATGAGGTCATGCGCCTGATCGAGCAGCCGAGCGAGCTCAAGTTTGCCTACGTGGACGGTGCCGATGTGGCCGACGCCCTCGAGGCCGTTGCTACCAAGGTCTACCGCGCCGACGGCGTCGACTTTACGCCGGCTGCCAAGCGCCAGCTTGCCGAGCTGCGCGAGAACGGCTTTGGCAACCTGCCGGTGTGCGTTGCCAAGACGCAGTACAGCTTTAGCGACAACGCCAAGGCGCTGGGCGCTCCCGAGGGCTTCCGCATCACCGTGCGCGAGCTCAAGGTTTCCGCCGGTGCCCACTTTGTGGTCGCGCTGACCGGCAGCGTTCTGACCATGCCGGGCCTGCCCAAGGTTCCCGCGGCCGAGAACATCGACGTCGACAACGATGGCAACATCACCGGCCTGTTCTAAGCCTGCTGCTCATATCCGCTTGCCCGCCCCGCCGCGCCACCAAGGCCCGGCGGGGCTTTTTGTTCCCAAGGGGACGGAAGAATCATTTTAGGACGGCGGCAATGTTGCGCAACAAGAATGGGGATTTCTCTCGTACGGTGTAGTTGGTAGAACTGCGCGGGTGCATTGCGGCCGCGATGAGAGACGGGAGATGCGATGTATTGCACCAAGTGCGGAGCTCAGATACCCGATGGCTCCACGTTTTGCACGAGCTGCGGCGCTCGCGTGGGTGGCGCCGAGGACCAGGCGGAGCCTGTGGCGTTTCCGGTAGGGGATGCGCCAGCGGCCGCTCCTGCGGGGCAGCACGCTCCTCAGGGCGCCTCGGCTCATATGGCGGTGCAGCCTCGTTATGAGGAATCTATGACCAAGTCAGCCGAGGTCGCTCAACCGTTTGTTCCGACGCCGCAGCCAAAGAAACCCAAGCACAAGGGCCGTATCGTCGCTGCCGTTATCGGCGGTGTTGCCGTTGTCGCCATTGTCGCCGCTATCGTGATCGTGCCGCGTATCGGCGCATCTTCCGAGGTAACTTCGGGTGGCAAGGGCTACGTTGTCTGCGCATGCGAGACTAAAGTGCTGCCCAAGAACAGCAAAGGAAAAAAGCTCAAGAGCTATACCGTCGAGCTGGCGCCGGTGTCCGGCAAGGGCAAGAGCTACACCATCAAAGTGGATGGCGAGGACGGCTTTGCCATGGAGGACTTTGGCGAGCTGCCCGACCAGAAATACCAGATGACCATCACCTCGGGCAAGGGCAAAAAGAAGAGCACGACCACCATGAAGGTCGACTACGCCAAGGAAGGCTCGGACGCCCCCAAGAACGTTGAGCTCACGCAGTCCAAGAAGGAGGCCAAGGCTTCTGCCAAGGCAGCGGTCAAGACGGCAGATGAGCTGTTCACCGACAAGATTCTCGAGTACCAGAAAAAGTACGGCGAGGGCGAGGCTGTCGGGTTCGATGAATATGCGTATGGAGCCCAGGGTGTTGCTTACGCCAAGCTCATTGACTTTGATGGCGATGGTCAAGATGAGCTGCTGATTGAGTATTCCGATGAACCGGTGGACCGTGGGGATAACGCAGCCGCTGCGCATCTTGAGGTCTGGGCGTATAAGAATGGCGAGATTGAGAAGGTCTACACGCCAGAGGTAAACGTATCTCATCAGGAGGCGTGTGTGTCTGTCTGGCTTGATGAATACGAGGGCAAGATTGGTTTTTCACAGTGGTATGACCATGGGACAGCAATTAAGCAAAGCGATCTCTCTGGCGAAAGTGGTCCTTCTGCTCACGAATACCAAGTTAAATTCATTGGCTACGATGGAAAGTCATTCAAAGCCATGACCGATCTTGTTGCCCCGAATGAAGTCGGTTCTGCCTCTTTGGGCGGTTTTGGTTTCTTGTATGCCGACGAGAGCTCGGTTAACAGCACCATTGGCACGGTCGCCACGATGCTGGAGCAGCTGAAGTCGAAGGACTCTGACGATGCGCAGGCGAGCTGCGAGGCCGTCTCTGCCACGCAGGATGTCAACTTTACGGCTGCGGTTGGCGAAGGCCCGCTGAATCCGTCCCCCGATGATACGTGCCAGATTTCGGCTACGTGGACCTATCCTCAGGTAAAGGGCCAGGGCGTGGGTGTCGCCAAGTTCAACAAAGATATGGTTCAGCTGGTCGCGGATACGCTCGACGCGAGCAAGCAGGCCTCGATGGACGACGAGGACAGTCGCGTGACCATGATGTACACTGCCGAGATCGTCTCGATCGATGGCGATATCGCCTGCGTGCGTACGTTCACCAACAGTTATCAGCCTCCGTATCGATCGGTGCAGAAGATGAGGTCGGCGTACTACAACCTCAAGACAGGTGAGCAGGTTTCGCTCGAGGACTCGCTTGCGCAGCACGGGCTCTCGTTTGACACGCTCAAGAGTGAGGCAAAGCAGGCAATTAGAACGGCAAAGCCGGATATAGACTCCGTGTCCGAAGACAACATCGACGACGACGATAACTACACCGAGGATCATTTCTACTACGACGGCAAGGGCTATATCATCGTCCTCGATACTGGCGAGTTTGACTGCATGGCATGGGATACCCACGACTTGGTTGCGCATGCCTTCGATTCGAGCTATTCCTGCGGTCAGGACGTAACGCCCGAGCGGGCTAGGGCCACGTACGTACCCAACGAGTAGAGTAAAGCCGCAAGAAGCGAATTACAAAGTCCCCCGGTGACGCAAAGCGCAGCGCTGCCGGGGACTTTTTGATGCAAATTGGCTCCGAAATAAGCTATCTGGGCCAGTCGCGCCACGAAAAGCGCCCATCTACTATGTTTGCCAGGGTTGGACCGACCATGGAGCGTTTTTTAACAATGCGGCAAGACGTTTACCTGCGGTTTTGTTAACACAAATATGGCTATGGTTGGCACCCTTGGGTTAAACGTAGTAGATGGGCGCATTTTTTGGTGCACAGCCCAAGAAGGGATCGTTAGCCGCGCTGGAGGCCGAAGAGTTTGGCGTTGCGCTCGGCGACCATCATGTTGATGTCGGCGATTTCCATCTCGCCGTCAATGTAGGGCTGGTAGGTGCCATATGGATCGCCTGCTCCCAAGCTGCAACTGCCGCAGTTGTCGCAGCTGCCGTTGCCGCAGCCCGCGAGTGCCAGCTTAATGGCCTCCTCACGCTCGGCACGCGTTGTGTCTTTGATGAACTTGCTTTTTGCCATGACGTATCCTCGATTCGCTTGTGACCGTCGGCCGCGCTTGTCTTGTAGATACCGGCGGGCTTTGCCCATCATAGGCTTTTGCGCGGGTAGAATGCATGGATAACTTGATGCTTACGGGCGACGGAAAGGAATCGTTGCATGGACCAGGATAAGACGACCGTAATGGGTGGCTACGGCTCCCCGCGGACGGGCAATGGCGCCGATGAGACCCGCGTCGTGCCGAATCCCGGCTACGCTGCCCCCGATACGACGCAGGCGTCGGCCGATCCCACGCGCGTTGTGAATTACGGGAACGCGGCGCAGGACCCGTATGGCGCCTCGTCGCAGAGTCCCTACGGAAGCGCGGCGGCAAACCCTTATGATGACTTGCTGCAAAACCCCATTCCGCAACCTCAGCAGACGACATATATGCCGCGCACGGCACAGCCGCGCTACGAGTCGCGCGACCGATATGCGCGCGAGCCGTATCGTGAGTATCCCAAGTCTATCCCTCAGTATGGCGAGGACGAGGAGAAGAAGTCTTCGCGTTCGTCGAGCGTGATCAAAAAAATCCTGATTGTGCTGGCGATCTTCTTTGCCCTGTCGGTTGTGTTTGCCATCGTGTCGGGCATGCTCAACAAGCGGGGCGCCACGACTGATACCACGGCCGAGCAGACCGAGACGACCCAGTCCGGCGTCGTCGACCTGAGCGATATCCCGGGTCAGTACTGGTCTAACGCCAAGAAGCTCCTCAAGTCGCGCGGGGCCGATCTTTCGAATGCCGTGATTCTGACCGATGACGGCTCGACGCCTGTTGTCGACGCCAACTGGGTCGTGACGTCTGCCTACTATAACGACAACGGTAACCTCGAGATTCAGCTCACGCGCAAAGACAGCTTGTCGGGCAATGCGTCCGGCGACCAGGGCACCACGGACAGCTCGAGCTCCAACACGCTGGAGGACCTGAGCAACAAGGCGCAGGAGTTGGGAGACAAGGCCCAAGAGCTGGGCGATACCGCACAGAACCTGGGCGATATGGCAACGAACGCCTGGAATGCCCTGCAAAACGGCATTTCGGGCGCACAGGGAAACTAGCGGTCGAGCGGCTAGAGCCTTAGCAGTGCAAACAAAAACGGGACGCAGGATCGCGTGACCAGGCGCGTAGGCGCGTTGGTCGGCGGTCCTGCGTCCCGTTTTGCTGTCGATTACAGCTGCTCGGCCGGACGCTCGGGTGAACTAAAGCCCGAGTCAAATGTGACGACGCACGAGGCGTCGGGCCGGCGCTCGTGCACGATTCGCGTGACGAGCTCCAGCAGCTCCTCGTCGGATATGTCAAAGCCGTCGGGACGCACCAGGTCAAACGAAACGAATCCGTCGTGCTCGTGCAGGTCGTGGATGGAGAGCGCGGGATCGATCTGCATGACGCCGCGCTTGACCCAGCCGCGCAGGTCGTCACCGGTGGTGGCGATGGGGTCGCAGTGCAGCGTGATGTCGATGCCCATCTGATGCTTGATGTCGTGTTCGATGGTGTCCAGGATCTCGTGATGTTCAAACGCATCGCCCTCGCCGGGCATTTCCACGTGCGCACTGGCAAACTGACGACCGGGGCCGTAGTCGTGCACCATGAGGTCGTGCGTGCCTAGGACCTGCGGATACGACATGATCTTGTCGCGGATTGCATGGACGAGCTTGGGGTCGGGCGCTTGCCCCAGCAACGGGCTGATGGCGTCGCGCACGAGGCCCATGCCGCTGATGCAGATGAAGATGCCCACTCCCAGGCCTGCCCAGCCATCGAGGTCAAAGCCGGTCGTCTGCGAAATAAGCGCTGCGGCCAGGACCGAGGCCGAGGCGATGACGTCGTTTTTGGAATCCTGCGCCGTGGCGATGAGCGTCTCGGAATCGATGCGGTTGCCCAGCGTGCGGTTGAACGCCGCCATCCAAAACTTGACGAGCATGGACAGGACAAGGGCTGCCATGGAGAGCGTCGAATACGCGGTGGGGGAGGGCTTGATGATCTTGGTGACCGACTCCAGGATCAGATTGATGCCGACGGCGCAAACGAGAACGGCGACAAACAAGCCGGCGAGGTACTCGTAGCGGCCGTGGCCATAGGGGTGACCTTCATCGGCCGGGCGGCTGGCAAGGCGGAATCCGAGCAGGCTCACGATGTTGCTCGAGGCGTCGGAAAGGTTGTTGAAGGCATCGGCGATAAGCGAGACGGAGCCCGCGAGCAGACCAGCTATGCCCTTGGCCAGGCACAGCGTGATGTTGAGGCCGATGCAGATGAGGCCTGCGGCAAAACCCGCGTTGGTGCGGCAGGAGGTATCGACCGGCTCGCTTTCGCTGCCGGGAACAAGCGTATGTACCAGCCGATTTACAAATAGCATAACGATCGTCCTCACAATCATGTTTAAGGGGATAGTGTAGCTCGCACAGACGTAACGTGTACCGATGCTCAGAAAATGCAGCAATGGTCTGCCGGCGCTAACGGACGCGAGGCGGAGGGGGGACCGTCCGCGCGCCTTCGAGTTCACTGCGCCTTCCCGTTCGACCGAGTGCTCCATTTTGGGCCACATGGGTATGGGCACGCGCCGATTTGCTCGACATACTTAATGTCGACAGCCCTGTGCAAAGGAGGACGTTTCCATGGACGAGATGTTTGCCATTAAATGCCAAAACTGCGGCGGCCCCATGTATTCGCACCAGGCAAAGCGCAGCTTTGAGTGCGCCTATTGCGAAACGGTTATTCCGTGGCAAGCGGACGCCGGGGAGCCCAAGAGCGCCCTGGGTATCCGTCATACGCCGCTGACGGTGGTTGACGGGCTGCTCAAGCTCACGCACGTCTCGCAGCTCGAGCGCCCAGAGGATCCGGACTGGTATTTCTTCAATTCGCACTGGCGCAATCAGTCGGTTCTGGAGCATCTGCTGTGGGAAGATCGCGGAACGGCGCAGGAGTTCCAAGAGGCGACGCATGTGAGCATTCCCTGTCCCTTCTGTGGTGCGTCCTTTGAGGGGTCATCGACCCAGCGCGTGTTTGAGTGCCCGTCGTGCGGCAACAAGATTGGCGTGGCCGACCTGCTCAAGCCCGGCACGTTTAGTAAGCGCCTGACCATGGGTGTGGGTGCCGAATACGTTCCCGAACAGGGCATCCCCTGTGAGATATCGCCGCAGCAGGCACGTGCCAACGCACTGCAGCTGGTGCGCCAGTACCCGGAGGCCTTTGCCGGGCACGACGTGGAAGACGCGATCCAAAACGACATGATGCTCTTCTATTTCCCCATGGCGCTAGCGGACCTGCGCATGATGGCGTCCTTCCCGGGCAAGGGCTTGAGCAAGGAGACCCTGGTGTACTACGAGGTTCTCGACTGGGCATATCCCAGGGCTAACTACCTGGATGTTCGCCTTATGGGCATTTTGGAGCCGTGGGACTTTGGCAAGGTGGGGCCGTTCGATCCCGCTATGCAGGAAGGCGACTTCCGCGTCGTTTCCGTCGATGCGTCCACCAAGGACCAGGTGGTCATTGATAAGCTGGCGCTCGATATTGCCGGCAACGATGCCGAGGCGGTGCTGGGGCTCAATAAAAAGAGCATCCGCGCCTGGGCGCGCAAGGCCCGCAAGCACAAGGACGGCCTGGTGATGGTGCCGGTCTACTTTGTCGATCGTCCGGCGACGGACAGCCGCGACGGCGAGCAAGTGCGCATCGCCGTGAACGGGCAGACGGGTCGCGCGGCGGCGGTGGTGTTTAGCGACAAGCGCGAGACGCATGTGGTGGCACCGCTCAATCCCAACGTGATGCTGTCGAGCGAAAGCACCGTGCACGCCACGCCCATCGAGGTCAAATACGTTAAATCGCCGTTCCTATACCAGATCGTGCGCCGTGGAGGCGGCGAACAGCCGCGGCAGGTGGCAGCCGCAGCCGAGGGTTCCTACCGAGAAGAAAAGCCCAAACGCCGCGGCCTACTGGGTGCGCTATTTGGGAAGTAGGGGAGTGGTGCTGGTTAGCCTTATGACGCGATAGCTAGGGACACGGGGCGGCTCGCAGGAGTGCGGGCCGCCCCGTTTTTATGCGGCGAGTCATGGCGTCCGAACTGCCGTAGAGACTTAGCTAAATGGCTATTTAGAAGAACAGTGCGAAGCGGTTGCCAATCGCGAAAAAGGCCTCGCTGTCGAGCTTTCCTCGCTATGCGATTTAGTGAAAGAAAAAGCCGATTACAATGAGGCTAACTTTGATACCTACGTTTCAACAGAGTCTCTGCTCCCTGGCAAGAAGGGCAGGCAGGCACCGTCGTCCCTGCCCCAAACCGGAAAAGTTACGGTCTACAAGGACGGGGACATTCTGGTTTCGAACATTCGCCCATACTTTAAAAAAATCTGGTACGCAGACCGAACTGGAACCTGCTCGGGTGATGTCCTAGTGTTTAGAGCCAAGCAACCGGAGCAGTCCGGTTACCTCTATTCATGTATGCGCAGCGATGCTTTTTTCGATTACATCATGAAGGGCGCAAAGGGCACAAAGATGCCAAGAGGGGACAAAACGCAGATGCTCACTTATAAAGTTGCAAGTAATCCAAGTGGAGCAACCGTTGATTTTATTGAATCAGCGCTTAGCCAAGCATCGAGCTCAAGCAAAGAGAAACACCGTCTCGCCGCTCTTCGTGACGTTCTCCTCCCTAAATTAATGTCAGGAGAAATCGACGTCTCGAAGGTCGACCTCAAGCAGCTAAATAGCCATTTACTTCACTATGTGCAACACGCCGTCCACACTGTGGCTATCGTACTCGACGAAAGGAGCAGCGTGGAAACCGTTATCAATGCCGTGCTTTCGGAAATGCAGAGCCTTCTTGACCCACATCAGCTCAAGCATCTAACTATTACGCTTAGACGGGCACTTGGACCGAAACAGGCGGAGCCAGGACAAGATTTACTTGCGCTCTTTCTCACCGCTAAAGAGGTCGAGGGATGCTCTCCTAAAACCATTGCATACTATGAGGCAACCTTACGGCATATGAACACAGCGCTTGCTAAACCCTATACCCAGGTTGAGAGTGACGACTTGCGCCGCTATCTCAATGATTATGAGGTGAATCGCGGTTCTAGTAAGGTCACAATCGATAATATACGCCGTATCATGTCGAGCTTCTTTTCATGGCTTGAAGATGAGGATTACATTGTGAAAAGTCCTGTAAGGCGCATTCGTCGCGTCAAAACAGCTCAGGTAACCAAAGAGGTGCTTAGCGATGAGGAACTGGAGGTATTGCGAGACGCCTGTGAGTCCAAGCGAGATCTTGCCATCGTTGATCTACTCGCTTCGACGGGCATGCGTATTGGCGAACTTGTGCGACTCGACAGGAAGGATGTCAATCTGCACGAGCGCGAATGCCTTGTAATGGGAAAGGGAAATAAGCAGCGCCCCGTTTACTTCGATGCGCGCGCTAAGCTTCATCTTACGGAATATCTTTCGAGCCGTGCTGACAAGAGTCCTGCATTATTTGTCGCGCTCGATTCCTCAGCTCGACGTATTACGGTGGGGAGCATAGAACTTCGTTTACGTGACCTAGGCAGAAGCGCCGGTATCAACCGCGTTCATCCGCATAAGTTTCGCCGTACGCTTGCCACTCATGCTATCGACAAGGGAATGCCCATAGAGCAGGTGCAAAAGCTGTTGGGCCATGCGAAAATAGACACCACCATGCATTACGCCATGGTTAATCAGAACAACGTAAAGGCTTCGCATAGGAAGTATTTGGAATGACGCGTGTACGACTTGGAGAGATCTGTGAACGCCTAAGCAGCGGAAAGAGCATTAAAGCCGCTGAGGTTCAGGATTCGGGGACATATCCGGTAATCGGCGGCAATGGTCTTCGTGGATATGCAGAGCGTTACAACTTCGATGGGGAATGTGCCGTTATCGGTCGCCAAGGCGCCGCTTGCGGTAATGTCCGCTTTCATTCTGGCAAGGCTTACATGACCGAACACGCAGTCGTTGCCGTTGCAAACGAATCCAATGATCCGCATTATCTTGCCTATCTCCTGTCAACTATGAGCCTAGGACGGCTGTCCGCTCAATCGGCTCAACCTGGTCTTTCTGTTAAAACGCTTTCGAAGCAAGAAATCGACTTGCCTTCGCTCGAGAAGCAAAGGCAAGTCGTCGAAGTCATTGGTAGTATTGATGCCAAAATCGGGGTAAACGCTAAGCTAAATGGCTATTTAGAAGAGCTTTTGTTGGCTCAATTTACTGCACTGTCACCAAACGAAAACTGGACCGAAGGAAGAGCCGACTCGTATTACGAAATCGGAATAGGCAAGACCCCACCAAGGAAAGAGCCGGAATGGTTCTCTGATGTCAAAGCCGATAATCACGTATGGCTTTCAATCAAGGATATGGGCGAAACGGGGACATATTCGCTTGATAGCTCCGAATACCTTACTGACGCCGCAGTAAACGCCAAAAACGTAAGAAGAGTTCCAGCAGGCTCGGTACTTCTCAGCTTTAAGTTGACGGTCGGCAGAGTCAAGATCGCCGGTTGCAATATGACAACCAATGAGGCGATTGCCTGCTTTGCGTCTGATGACAAAAGAAAGCTAGCTTACGCTTATCCTTATTTGCGTTCATTTGATTATGGGAAATTGGGAAGCACATCTTCAATCGCGACGGCCGTTAATTCCAAAACCGTCAAAGCAATGCCTTTTGCAATGCCTGGCGATTTGGAGCTCAGCGAGTTCTATCTATCAACCAAACCGATATACGAACAGCTGCTGGCAACTGCTAAAGAGTCACGCTTTTTTGCGCAGTTGCGTGATGTCCTTTTGCCCAAGCTAATGTCGGGCGAAATCGATGTTTCGAAGGTCGATCTCACGCAGTTAAATAGCCATTTAGCTTAGCGTTGAGTCGGATTTTATTCGAGACAGAATCGCATAGCATAACGATTGAGTCTTGCGTCGGGCGATCGGGCAGGGGGATTGGCATTTGTGCGTAAGTCTTAGCGTTGATATTGCCTCTGGTGCTGCCGGTGTTAAAAGAGGCCACCCAGTCCCAATAAGCTTTCGACTGGGCATAGTATTTGACATAGCGAGGATTAACTTTCTTATCGTCCAGCGAGAAGCGAATTAAGAAGCCCGCGAAGGCAAACTCGCCGTCGCGAGAATCGTAGTAATAATTCTTTCCGGTACTGTTGCCCGTTCTGGCGAAAACGATATCGCCTTCTCTCAGCATGTATTTGTAAGCGGCGGGGTCGTCTACCGATTTGCGGTCGTTCCAATTCAGGGTGCCGTCGTCGTTGATATCCGTAATACGAAGATATGCAGGTAATTCCGCATCATAATCCACAGCCGAAGCGGCAATGCCATATTTTCCGTCGCCGAGGCTTAGTTCTCCAAGAGTCGCAACGCTAAAGTCCATACCCAATCGCCTCCAAGTTTTTCTTAATCTGCTCCTGCAGGCGGTTGGACTCTTCAAAGCACTTTGATATTTCGCTAGTCAGGCGTGCCATCTTCTCTTCAAATGGTTCGCCGTCGTCTTCGGCCTCGGCAATGCCTACGTAGCGACCGGGCGTCAGGATGAAATCTTGCTTGGCGATTTCATCCAAATCCGCTATAGCGCTGAACCCCTTCACGGGCTCGAACTCGCCCTTGCGGAAGGAGTCGAATGCGGATGCAACTTTGTTGATGTCCTCTTCGGTAAACTCGCGTAGTTTGCGAGAGACCATGGTGCCCATTTCGCGGGCATCGATGAATAGCGTCTTGCCGGACTGAGCCTTCTTCTTGTTCAGGATCCACAGACACACGGGAATTTGGGTGCTGTAGAACAGCTGCCCCGGCATGGCTACAATGCCCTCGACCAAATCGTCCTCTACGATAGCGCGTCGAATATCGCCCTCGCCGCTCGTCTGGCTCGAGAGCGACCCGTTTGCCAATACGAGGCCAATCTTGCCCGTGCCGTTAAGATGCCAAATCATATGCTGCATCCAAGCGAAGTTAGCGTTGCCCGTGGGCGGCATGCCGTACTTCCAACGTACGTCTTCCTGCAGCGCTTCGCCGCCCCAGTTCTTGAGGTTGAAGGGTGGGTTTGCCAACACATAGTCAAACTTTTCATTCTTGTGCTGGTCGGCGCTGAAGGTGTCTGCATAGTTGCCCAAATCGGCCTCGATGCCGCGAATACCGAGGTTCATCTTTGCGAGCTTCCACGTGGTAGGGTTGCTCTCCTGGCCAAAGATGGTGATGTCCTGTACCACGTTGCCGCCATGGTGCTCGACGAAGGCGGCGGATTGCACGAACATGCCTCCGCTGCCGCAGCAGGGGTCGTACACACGACCGTGGAAAGGCTGGAGGATTTCAACCAGCGTGCGCACGATGCACGACGGCGTATAGAACTCGCCGGCGTTTTTGCCCTCCATTGATGCGAATTTCTGCAGGCAATATTCGTATGCGCGCCCTAACAGGTCTTTCTCGCTCTCGTTATCGGTCATTTGTACGTTTGTGAATAAGTCAACGACGTCGCCTAAGCGCCGCTTGTCTAGTTCAGGACGAGCGAAGTTCTTGGGCAGCACGTCTTTGAGTTTGTCGTTCTCGCGCTCGATGGCGCGCATGGCATTGTCAATGATCTGGCCAACTTCGGGCGTATGCGCCGCCTGCGAGATATTCACCCAACGTGCTTCTTCGGGAACGAAGAAGACATTCTGCTCCATGTAGCAGTCGCGATCCTCCTCGTCGCCGTAACCCTCTGCGACGAGCTCTAGGTAGCGTTCGTCGAAACGGTCCGAGAGGTACTTCAGGAAAATAAGGCCTAACACGACGTTTTTGTACTCGGCAGCGTCCAAGTTGCCACGCAGCACATCTGCAGCGTTCCACAGTTGATCCTCAAAGCCAACGTCGGCCGTGTTCTTCTTGGTGTCCTTAGCCTTGCTTTTAGCCATGCTGTTTTAACTCCCTATGCTGCATTGTCGGCCCAGAGTTCGCACTGATCCATCACGGTGGCCAGTGCCGATTCCATGCCCTCTGGCGGATACTTATGATGTTTGAGCAGGCGCTTGATTGCAACACGCATGGCAGCACGAGCACTTTGCTTTTTCTGCCAATCGACCGTGCGCATTTCGCGCATCTTCGCAGCGAGCTCTTGCGTGATAGCGACCAACTCGTCATTTCTTTCGCGATAGTAGTCGGCGACTGCCTGCGGTTGTGTCAGCGCCTCGTAAAACGCAAACTCCTCTTCGCTAAGCCCAAGCGCCTTTGCCTTTTGGTTTTCGGAAAGCATCTCTTTCGCCATCTTGAGCATTTCTTCGAATACCTCAGCGTTTGTGAGCTGCCCGTTGAGATAGCCATTTACCATGCTTTGCATGAGTTCTGAGTACTTCTTTGCCTGCGTTACGCTCTTCTTGCGGTAGCCCTTGATCTGGTCGTCGATGAGTTTTCGCAACAACTCGTAAGCCAAGTTCCTCTCTTTCATACGCGAGAGGCTCGACAGAAACTTGGGATCAAAAATCGAAACCGTTTCGTTTTCCACCTTAAACAGGTCTATTACGCCGTCGGTATGGACGATGTTCTGTTCGAGCAGTGCATTGATGCGGTCATTTACCTGCTTAAGGGTAAGTTTGCCTCCGTTTTTGCTGCGGGTGCCGCCCTGCTCGGTGAGCTGAAGGATGAGCTCTCGAACAACCTGGAAATAGCCGGCCTCGATGCGCTGCATGTCTGTTGCGCGACTTTTGGCGAGTCCATAGGCTTTGAGCATGACTCCTGCCTGCTCAACAAAGTCGCGGGTGGTATCTTCGTCGCCGGGTGCAAGGATATGATTTACTCCACCCGTTATGAGTTCGCTTCGACGTGCGGCGGACTCGGTGCTCATGAATTCCGAATAATCGTAACCAAACATTTTGTCGCGACAGACCGCCAGTTTTTCCAAAAACTTAGGATAGGCGGTTTTCCCGATATCCATGTCGCCGTATTTCTTTTGGTCGCGCTTGGTGTAGTCCTTCATGGCGCGTTTAAGGGCGTTAGCTATGCCTACGTAGTCAACAACCAATCCGCCAACCTTGTCTTTATACACTCGGTTTACGCGTGCGATTGCCTGCATCAGGTTATACCCGCGCATGGGTTTATACACATACATGGTGGCAAGGCTCGGCACGTCAAAACCGGTGAGCCACATGTCTACGACGATTACGATTTTGAGCGGGTCAGCATCATCCTTAAAGCGCTTTGCCATCTCCTTCACATGGGCCTTATTGCCTACGACGTCGAACCACCACTCGGGGTCCTGATTGCCCATGGTCATGACAACGCCGAGTTTGCCCTCGTCCTTCCAAGAGGGTCGCAGCTCGCATATACGTTGATATATAGCCATGGCGGCGGGGCGCGAATACGCAACGATCATTGCCTTGCCGGTGAGTTCGTGCGCACGGTTGGTCTCATAGTGCTCTACGATGTCCTGACATAGGGCATCGATGACTTCGGGTGCACCTAGAACGGCGTCTAGATTTGCAAAGTTACGCTTGCTTGCGTCAATGGTTTCGGCATTAGCCTGCTCGGTGAGCTTTTCGTACTCATCGTCAACTTTTGCAAGGATGCCCTGATCCAGTTTGAGTGCGACGACGCGGCTCTCGTAGAACACGGGTCGAGTTGCGTCGTCCTCTACTGCCTGAGTCATGTCGTAGACGTCAATATAATCGCCGAAAACTTCGCGAGTCGATCGATCTTCGGCAGAAATAGGGGTACCGGTAAAGCCGATGAAAGTCGCATTCGGAAGGGCGCGGCGGATGAGCAACGCGGTGCCCGTGTGCTTCTTGCCGTCACGGTCGTATTTCTCCTCGAACCCGTACTGCCCGCGGTGTGCTTCATCAACCATCACGACGACGTTCTTGCGCTCGGAGAGGGCGATGGCCTCCTCCTCGAATTTCTGCATAGTGGTGAAAATGATGCCGTTGGCGCGGCGGCTCGAGATCTGCTGCGCAAGATCGGCGCGGCTCTGCGCCTGAACGGGCGTCTGGCGCAGGAAATCTGAGCATCTGGAGAACTGCGCGAACAGTTGCGAGTCGAGGTCGTTGCGGTCGGTAATTACCACGATGGTCGGGCTGTCGAGTTTCTCTTCGAGCAGATGGGCAAGGAAAACCATCGAAAGCGACTTGCCCGAGCCCTGCGTGTGCCAGAAGACGCCGCCCTTGCCGTCGCCGCCGATGGCTTCATGCACGCTCTCGAGCGCTTTGTTCACCGCGAAGTACTGATGGTATCCCGCGAGGATTTTCGCGTCCTCGGAGAACAGAATGAAGTTCTTCAGGATGTCGATGAGCCGCTCCTTGGGGAACATGCCGTCCAGAGGGGTTTTCCAATCGGCGTACTGGGTGGCCTCGTAGCTTCCATCGACGCTCTTCCACTCAACGAAGCGTGACTCGTTGGCGGTGATCGTGCCAACCTTGGTGTGAAGCATGTCGCTGGTGACGCAGAAAGCGTTGTACACGAAAAGCGATGGAATCTGTCGTTTGTAGTTTTGAATCTGTTGGTAGGCGTCTTCGCTGTCAGCGTCAGCTCGAGCGGGTGACTTCAATTCAAAGAGAACGAGCGGAAGCCCGTTGACGAATACGATGACATCTGGACGTTTGTTGGCACCACGCTCGATGTAGGTCCACTGGTTAACAACGTGGAAGCTGTTCTTTTCGGGATTGCCGTAATCGACCAAGCGCACGATGTCTGTATGCTCTTCTTTGCCGTCAAACCAGCTTGTCTCCACACCGTTCTGGAGCATGTCCATAAAGATGCTGTTCTTGGCGATGAGGTTACTGCCCTCGATTTCCTTTAGTCTGGTTATTGAGGCATCAATCGCGCGACGATTGAGCGTGGGGTTAATGCTCTCAAGAGCGGGCCCAATGACGTCAGGTAGGAAGGCGTCGTCAAACGCGTCAGAGGAACGAGCGACATCAGGTCCATAGAGGTGCTCGTACCCCAGGCTCGTTTGCAAGTGGTCAATGATGCCTTGTTCGAAAGCATCCTCATTAAATGACGTTGAGGAGCTGTAGTCGACAGCAATCATGCGCACTCCTTACCTTATGCTTCTTCGACACTGGTGAGCCTGTCCACCATTGCATTCTAGCAGTTAATCTTGCGTATATTGGTATATCTGACACCCGTTAGTTGCCATTTGACCTATTGGCTGATCGTGCCCGAATGACAATTGGTGGTAAGGCTCTCTTACTTATTAAACTGGCCCCTTTTTATGGGCGCTCGTGTTGCGACAGTTGCCCAAGCGCTTGCTTGAAGCTGTTGTTGGTGATCTTGAGGTCGTTTCCCGCTTGCATTTTAATGAGTGTCGGGCCGGAGGCGATGGCGGATGTGGTGCGATGGTGCCAAGAAAAGCGCCTAGACCTGGGTGAAGAACCGAGGCCGCGGGCGCTTTTCTATTTCTTTGGTCGCATGGATTGTCTGTTCTGTTGGCCGCGCCGGCGTTGTTTCTTTGCTCTCGTTCGCGCGGTATCCGCTTGTGGTGGTGGATGTAAATAAACGGTGGAGCGGCTGCAAAAGAGCCGTCTCGCTGGGTAAAATCAGGATGTGCCGCGGAACCCGCTCCTCAGCTAGTCACACTTCGGAAGCGCGGGCAACGCAGGTATTATCGTCTAAAGGGCCGGCTGCAACCGGCCCTTTTCATGGCTCCCTTCGCTATCCGTTACTGCTTATATTCTCGCCAGATCGAGTAGAGGTCTGGGCAATGCCGTGGGAGACATCCTACCCATCCCATAGTTTGGAACAGCGTCGGTCTAACGGGCAATCAAACCTCTAGCACTCTTTGAATTGAGCAAGCATCTGCCCGAAGAAGCTGAGCTCGGATGGCTCATAAATGAGCGAACCGCCGTCCGCGGTCCTGTAGACCCCGCAGGGGAGGTAACGCCCGTCGGGGAGGACGTAAAGGTTTTCTTCCTCCCTCAGTTCCGTTGGGAGTATCGGGGTCTCGTTTTCGTCCATTTGGAACTCATCTATATTCGCGATCTTCCTCTCCATGGTGCCTCCAGCCTTATTTCTTGTATGGTGCCCTAAAACAGGCAGCTCTCAATTAGATCCTTCCCTCGTAGAGTATCGATCCATTCCTGTGGAATTGCGTCGATACCGTATGCCGTGCCGGCGAGGGCGCCGGCGACGGCTGCGGTGGTGTCGGTGTCGTCGCCCAGGTTGACGGCGGCAAGGACGCACTCTTCGTAACTGTTGGTGTTCACAAAGCACCAGGTGGCGGCTTTAAGCGTGTCGCGCACGAAGCCACCTGACCTGATTCCACGCTCGGGCACGTCTTTCAGCTGGAGCACCCATGAGGGAAGTGCACCGTTCATCACGTCCCTCATCAGCTCGACAAATATGACGCATGCGTCGGTCGATGTTCTGTGAGCGTGCGTTATCGCGGAGACCTCGCAGATCTCGTCGTCAGTCGCGTCGACAAGCGCCAGGGGCGCGATGCGCATGAGCGAACCGTTACCGTTGTCGCGTTCGCCGGAGCCTCCTTTGCCGGTGTGCAAGGCGCGGGCGGTCGTGCCGCCGTAATCGAAAACGCCGTCGATTGTATACTCGCCACGGGCAATCCAGCTTACGAACTTGTCGCGCATGTCTGCGGTGTCGATGTGCCCAAGCTCTCTAATCGAGTCGCAGGTAGCAAGCGTCATGGACGTGTCATCGCTCCAGGTGCCGGCGGGCTGCCCGTGCGTGCCGTAGCCGATCATGTCGGTGCATTCGAACGTGCCACGAGGCCTGAACTCGTAGGGAACGCCCAACGCGTCGCCGACGGCAAGTCCATAGATGCAGTCGCGCAGCGTTGTTTTCGGTCTGTCTGTCATGGGAAACACCTCTCGTACTTTGGATTGAGGATGCGCGGCTACCTGCGGCAATATGTCCATCCCAATTCGGAACGCAGTGAGTCCCGAATTGGAAGAGCTTGTCAGCTAATCTAACAAATGAAAAACCCGCAACGCTATTGCTTTATACGGCAATAGGGACCTCTTTCGGGCGCCCTGCCTTTGGTGCGTCGGCGAGTCGTGCCTCGATGGAAGCTTTGGACACCATGCGCTTGGTGCCGTCCTTCCAAGAATCCAACAGCCCAGCATTTATCAGTTGCGATACCCGTGCTGAGCTAACACCGAGCATGCGCGCGGCATCCGCTGCGGTGACGGCGGGGATGTCGGCGAGTTCGCGGCTGACGGCTACGGCGATAATCTTGCCGCCGTGTCGCGGCTCATGTCCGAAGTCTGGCGCGGGAAGATCGACGCCACCCATAAGGTGATCGTCGACCATACATGCGAGAAAATCAGCGGCGCTTTCGACAGCGTCGTTTAGATCGGAGCCAAACGTTCCTCCTCCGCCCAGCGAGCCACATGGCACGGCATCGACCATACCGTCCGAATCAAAGAACTCAAATTCCCATACGTAAACCATGCAAGACCTCCTCTAAAAAGCGATGCGAAATGTGATGAGGATGAGCTATCGAAGCCCTGCCTGCCTTAGGATTCTTTTGGCAATTTGATCCTCAATCTCTCGGTGGCGTTTCACGAGCACGAGTTTATCTCCTTTGACGAACTTCTCGTGATTAGTGCCTCCTTTCGAGATGAAGCCGGCTTCTTCGAGGATACGGATCAATTCGCGTCTCTGCATCTCAGCCTCTTTCAATAACTATATATTAGCACTTCCTAAGGGTTTTCTGACTTAAATCTTAGCCATTGTTAATCCTTTGTTTTACGTCGCAATCCTTGGATAACGGCTTATATTCCTTGTTGTATTAGTCTATTTGCTCGTGCGGACACGATTTTGGTGCTCTGCGCACGACCGCGAAAAGGGTTTGCGGTGACTAAAATGTGGCCATAGAGACAGTTTTAACGAACCCCATGGGAGTGGCACGCATGGACAACAACACCTTGCTGTTTCAGGACAAGGGTTCGGGTAGGTTTAAAGACGTCAGGATCTACCCTAATCGCATCGAGGTGCTCAAGAAGGGCACTTTTGGTGGCAAGCACACCGAGATTGTCTATCTTAAGGACATCACGGGGGTCAACAGGATCAAGGGCCGCGACGTTTTCCTACGTAACAGGCTGTTGACCGCTTGCGTCTTTAGCCTGAGTAGCCGTGCGAAGGCCCAGGAATTTGTGAACGCGCTGAACATGGTGATGTAGCCGAAAGCGGCGTTCGGGCCAAGGTAAAAATCGGGGGCACAGAACGGTGTTCTGCGCCCCCGATTGAGTCGATGTGTCTAAAAGGCTGGCTTGCCTATTCGCTAGCGCCTTCGCTGTCTTCGCGGTCACTGGCAAGCATTGCCGCGCCGGCGACCGTTGTCGCCACGGCGGCAGCGGCGAGCCCGGCGGCAATGCCGGAGCCGTCGCCCGTGTCGGCGAGTTTTCCGCCCGAGCTCTTGCCCTGGTCGCTCTTGTTGCCGCCGCCGTTCTTGTCGGCGCCGCCTGCGTTGGAACCCGTGCCGCTGCCGGTGCCGCCTGCACTGCTCGAGGCCGCTACGGTAAAGCTTGCTGCTCCATCGCTGGCGAGCGTGTAGTTCTGTGCCGCGTCGCCCAAAAGGCCTTTCGCACGCACCCAATACGTCCCCGCGGCAAATGCCTCGCCCTCGGCCATCGCCGTGCCCGGTGCGCCGTTCGCATCGTGCATAAACTCGAGCTGGGCGGTGCAGGGATCGTTTTCGAGCTTGCCCTCGAGTGATGCCGCAATCTTGGCGCGCACGTCTTCGCCGGCCTTAAGGCCTTCGAGCCCCTCAAAATGGGGCGTCAACGCGCGCGGATCGATATCGATGGACACATGACCCCGCAGCTCCGTAACGGTCTCGTTGCCCAAGGCGTCGACATCCACATATTCGATGGTAAACGCATGGCCCGAAGCCGCCACGTTGAGTACGTTGCTGCTGTCGACGAGGCGGAAATGGCCCTCGCCAACGGTCTTGCCATCCTGGAGCGAGGCATCGCTCAGCGAGTCGCCGTACGTCATGCGCATGCGGGTCGGGAGGCAGCACGAAGCCGACTGCGCGTGCTTCGTATCGTAATCGTAATTGCGCTGGTAGATGCTCCGGGCCAGCGCCGCATCAACAAAGTCGGATGCGATGATGCCAATGTGCTTGAGGTAATCTGACTTTGTATCCTCGATGCCGCTGGGATTGATGTACGGGCTCTTGTACAGATGCTCGTTGACCACTCGTGCTGCGGTAAAAGGATTACTTCCTTGCTTGTGATTCGTGCAGCTGGTGTAGTTGATAGACCAGCAGCGCTCCAGGACTTGCTCCTTGGCCCCGTTATCGCCCTCGACATCTACCTCGTTGCGGGTGAGCTTAGCCGTCTCCTGCAGGGCCATATCGACCCAGCTGATCTTGTCGGTTCCGGTGCATTCGTAATGGTCCTGGGCATATACCTTGGTGCAATAGGCTTTTTTGTCGCCTGTTTCCCCTGCGGCTTCAAAGCCTTGCGCGTTTTGGACGAGACACATAGAGGAGCTGCTGGGGTGTGTTGCGATTTTGTTGTCCCATTCGGTGAGGTCGAGGCCCCACGTGTGGCCGCTTACGCTGTCGCCGGCGAGTCCAAATCGGCGCAGCAGGACGATCTTTCCGCGCACCTCGTTCAGTGTGGGAACGCGGCTCGACGTGTAGAACAGTTTGGGGTTGTCGTCCAAAACCTTGGCGAAAGCCGTCGTAACACTTTCGTCGGTAGCCTCGTTGTTGCCTCGGGATACAAGCATGATGAGCGCTTCTGACGGGTGTTCGTTCAAAAACGTTTTGAAGTAACCGATGACATCGGAGAGATGCATGAAGTGCCCGTCTTTTTTGAGCAGGTAGCAACTTCCATGGTCGATGCCGGGGTCGTTGCCTTTTCCGAGTCGGATATCAAAATAGCGAATGCCTTCGAGCAACTGCGTGGGGATGTAGTCCTGCTGGCACTTTGCTTGCGAGGATTGGGGTTCGGTGTCGTTGTCCACGCTGCAAGTTCCCGAATCGTGCGTGCCCGGGATGCTCAGCTCGTCGAGGTACTTGTTGCCTTCGACGTGGCTCATCCAACATGGTCCGTCGACGTAGCTGCTATACGTGGTCCAGTCGATGCTGCTAACTGTGGCATTGGTCTTGTCCATGCTGTAGCCGACAAGCTCGAGCTCCCACGGAATGGAATATTTCTTTTGGCAAATCTTGTTGTTGTCTTGGTCTTTGCCTTTCGATTCTATGGCCAGGTAGTTAATACCGTTATTCGTGTATATGCGGTCTCGAATAATATAAGTTCCGTCGAACTGGCGGTCGAACGTATAGGCGCGGCTGTCCTTATGGTCGTACTCGCCACTCCATACGTGGATGACCTTTCCATCTTTGTCCGAGTCGCCATCGACCGACCAAATGCTGTAGCCCGTCTTCTTGTGCTCTTCGAAATTGAGCAGGGTGCGGATGGCGTACCAGTTTGTGCCGTCCGCATCGGTCCCTACGTGCTCAAGGATGAGCTTGCTGGACGTGCCGTCGTTAAACAGGTGGCAGACGTTGCCGCGAACGTTGCCGTCTTGGTTGACGCTCGCGGTGCGAAAATAGCCCGCGGGGCGGAGGCGAATGACGAAATTACCGAGGTGCTCCGCCGGTTTGGGCGTGTCGTCTGCAAATGCCGCTCGCAGGGGAATGCCCGGTGCCGCGGTTTCTGGCAGGCTTGCAAGCGGCGACAGCGCCGCAAGACCTAAGCCCAGCGTAAACGCTCGGCGACTGATGGCATGATGTTCGGCCATGACTCCTCCATTCGCAGGGTGCGGTTATGCGATAGTTTTGGTCACTATACTGCCCAGATGTTTAAAGATGCTGGTTTAATTGTCTGCGCGGCGCAATAAATCGGTGGGCGGACGTGTTGGGGTGTTTATCGTTTTCGTACTATTGCCACATTTGGGGCGGTTCCGGCGTCCGGCATCCTCGCGTTCGTCGGCTACCGGCATAAGAAAGGGAGGGTCGGTTTACCGGCCCTCCCTGGGTACGAAGCGCTGGGGTACCGTCGCTTGTTTGCACTGCGACCGTGTTTCCCGTTGCGCTCGCCAGTCGCTTAGCGCTTGATCTCGATATCGTCGAGCTTGACGTCCATGGCCTCGGTCTTGGCTTCGGCGATGTCGTCGGCAAACTCCAGAGACTTCATCATGGTCTTGACGGCGTCCTTGTGCTCCTCGACATTGTCGATGCTCACGTAGACGCTGCCGCCGCCTGCTTCGGTGAAGTACTCAGTCGTCACGCCGCCCGAGTGTGTATAGGAAGCGTTGCGCCAAGTCTTGCCGTTGTACTTGACGGGATCATTCTCGGTCCACTCAAAGTTGGCCTTCCATTTGGCCTCGTAGTCGAACAGCTCGTCGGCGTTCTTGTCGGAGTCGAAGACAGGGATGAAGCGATCGCTGGCGTGCTCGCTCTCGGTGAACTTAAACTGGGCCCTATCGGCGGTGTCGCCTGCGACGTCCGTGATTTCGACGCCCTCGGGCACCTCGACCTTAAACCAAATGAAGTCGGTCCTCATATCCACGGCTGGCTTTTCTGCTCCGCCGCCACCGCCACTGCCGGCAGCGCCACCGCTTCCACCGCAACCCACCAGGGCAACTGCGGCAAAAAGACTCATGCAGAGGGTGAGAATCGCAAAGGCCTTCTTTTTCATGGTCGTGTCCTCCTCGATCTGTAACCGCCCATGGATTACCTGCCTTTACTGTACGCGTGGGCGGCTCGCTAGGGTGGGCCATGTGTCCCATTCTGAGGGCCGGATTTGCGCCGTTAAGTGGCAATATGCTCGGACGCAAAAGAGGGGAGGGCCGATGCTGTCGGCCCTCCCCGGGGTTGGGTGCCCGTTGTTTTAATGGGGCGCGTGTACGCGGGTGCGCATAGGCACGTGCGGGTGTCCCGTTACTTGATCTCGATGCTCGAAATCTCGACTTCGCGTGCCTCGGAAACTGCCTCTTCCATGTCATCGGGGAACTCGATGGAGTTGAGGAGCGTCTCGGCTTCTTTCTTGTGCTGGTCGAAGTTCGAGATGAGGACGTAGACGCTTCCCGGCTCAACGTCGGTAAAAAGCATGGTTGAGATGCCGCTGTTGTCCTCGTATGTTCCGACGAGCCACGTCCTGCCGTTATACTCGACGGACCCGCCATCCTTCCACTGGAACGTATCCCCCTTCTTTTCCGCCTGGTCGGCGTGGGATTCCTCGGCCGTCAGCGCTTTTTTCCAAACGGGGATAAAGCGATCGGCCGAGGCGTTCTCGTTCTCGGGGAAGGTGAGCTGGACCCTGTCGGCGTTCTTGCCGGCGGAGTCGCTCACGCCAACGCTCTCGGGCATCTCGACCTTAAACCAGATAAAGTCAGTCTTTTCGGCGACGGGGGCCTTTTTCCTGCTCTCGCTCTTGGCGGTGCTGCCGCTTCCGCCCGATGCGCTCCCGCCGCAGCCGACAAGGGCAAATGCGGCAAAGAGGGCGATGCAAAGGGAAAGAATCGATAGGGTCTTTTTCTTCATGGTGGCGTCCTCCTTGTCTGCCAGGGACATCGTGCGCCGCGGATCGCTGGGGCGGCGGTTACGCATGCACATGATGCCTTTGTTTACTGTGCGGTTATTCCTCCATTCGTCGTCCGGCGCCGTGATGAGCTTGCCCCAACATAGGGCTCCTTACCTATATGTATGCCCCAGTTGCCGCTGCCCGGGAGTCTCGAAAGGTGGGCCATGTGTCCCATGTTTGTGTCGCTGCCGCCTATCGTGTGCCATAGAAATCCGCGATGGCCAGGTGCGCTGACGCTCATGTGCTTATGGGCTAGACTTAGCACCATTACGTGATCGATGCGGTCGGTCGGCGGTTGCCACCCGACCGATGTATATGACTTGAAGGTGCATGTGTATGAGCCAAGAGATGATGGACAAGACCTGCCGCGGGTTTGCCGAGGCGCTGGCCGCGCGCGAGCCGGTTCCCGGCGGTGGCAGCGCGAGCGCCTTTGTGGGCGCGCTGGGCGCCTCGCTGTGCGGAATGGTTGCCCGCTACGGTGCGACCAATCCCGCGCTTGCTGATCGTGCGGATGACCTGACGCGTGCGTTTGCCCATGCTGATGAGCTGGCCCAGGAGCTTGTCGAGTTGGTTGCCGAGGACGTTCGTGCCTATGGGCAGGTGTCCGCGGCGTACGGTATTCCGCGTGACGATCCGGCTCGAGCGACCGCGATTCAGGATGCGCTGCATGTGGCCGCTATGCCGCCGTATCGCATTATGGATGCCTGCGGGCGTGCGCTGGCGCTGCTCGAGGACATGGCCGACAAGGGTTCGCGTCAGCTGCTGTCCGATGTGGCGTGCGGCGCCGTGTTCTGCCGTTCCGCTATGCAGGGCGCGAGCTTGACGCTCTTTGCCAACACCACGTCTATGAAGGACCGGGCGCGCGCCGAGGAGCTCGAGACCGCGTGCGATGAGCTGCTCGACACGTGGTTGCCGCGCGCCGATGCGCTGGCGCGCCGCGCCGCCGACGCTGCAAGGAGGAGAGGATAGCCATGGCTGAACTGCTGAAGGGTGCTCCCGTTGCTCGCGCTTTGACTGAGGAACTTGCTGCTCGCTGCGCAGTCCTGCGCGAGCGGGGCGTTGTTCCGACGTTGGCTATCGTGCGTGTGGGTGAGCGCGAGGACGACCTATCCTACGAGCGCGGTGCGCTCAAGCGCTGCGAAAAAGTGGGGGTTGAGGCTCGTCGCGTTTTGCTTTCTGCCGATGTTTCGCAGGACGAGCTGTTGACGGCCATCGAGGACATCAATACCGATTCGGCTGTTCATGGCTGTTTGATGTTCCGCCCGCTGCCCGCCGGCCTTGACGAGAACGCCGTCGCCGCAGCGCTCGATCCCGCCAAGGACGTTGACTCCATGACGCCGGCTTCGCTGCTCACCACGCTTTCGGGGCGCGGCGAGGGTTTTGCTCCTTGCACGGCTGAGGCCGTGTTGGCGCTACTGGATCATTACGGCGTTGAGCTGGATGGGGCCAAGGTCGCGGTCGTTGGTCGGTCGCTGGTGATTGGCCGTCCCGTTGCCGCCATGCTTACGGCTCGCAATGCCACCGTGACGACGTGCCATACGCATACGCATGACTTGGCCGCTGAGTGCCGTGCTGCCGACATTGTGGTTGCGGCCGTTGGACGCGCGCGTACGATTGGCGTGGATGCCGTTCGCGAGGACCAGACGATCATCGATGTTGGCATTAACTGGGATGAGGACGCTGGCAAGCTGGTGGGTGACGTCGATTTTGTTGCCGCGGAGCCGGTCGTTAACGCCATCACGCCCGTGCCGGGCGGCGTGGGCGCCGTGACGACGGCGATCCTCGCCAAACACGTGATCGAAGCGGCCGAGCGCGCATCGAAATAGGCGTTTTGAAGCTGTTTAGGGGGTTAGCTCTTTAGCTCGTGGACAAAAAATGCCAAATATGAGTACTGCTGCCAAGATAGTCACATATATTTTAGGTCAATTTGGCTCTCTAACGATATTTATTATCGATAGAGAGCCTATTTTATTGGACCTATGAGGAATTACATCATCTAATTTTCGAACAGATGTAGACTTCCGACACCCATGCGTAGCAAAATTGCTGTTACTAAATTGGTGACAGTACTCATATTTGGCATTTTTTGACCACAGGGGTTGCCAGCGCCGTGGTTTCGCCCTTTCTGCGCCGAAGCGATACACTGTTATCGTTTGATTTCTTCGCTCAAGGAGGATGCGCATGCCGTGCACAACGATTTTGGTTGGTAAGAACGCGAGCTACGACGGGTCGACGTTAGTTGCCCGCAATGAGGACTCGTCCAACGGGGTGTTTGAGCCCAAGCGCATGCGCGTGGTGCATCCCGACGAGCAGCCGCGTGTCTACACGAGTGTTCTAAGCCACCTGACCATTGAGCTGCCTGACAACCCCATGCGCTACACGAGCGTCCCCGACGTCGTTCCCGGTCATGGCATTTGGGCCGAGGCTGGCTTCAACGAGCTCAATGTTGGCATGTCCGCAACCGAGACACTCACCACCAACGAGCGCGTCCGCGGCGCCGATCCGCTCGTGGACTACGTGCCCGCCAAGGGCAACGAGGGCGAGGACGGCTATGTTCCGGCACAGCCCGGCGGCTTGGGCGAGGAGGATATGGTGACCCTGGTGCTGCCGTACGCCAAGTCTGCCCGCGACGGCGTACGTATCCTGGGCGACCTGCTCGAGCGCTACGGTACCTACGAGAACAACGGTATCGCCTTTAGTGACGTTGACGAGATCTGGTGGCTCGAGACCATCGGCGGACACCACTGGATCGCCAAGCGCGTGCCCGATGACGCCTATGTGACCATGCCCAACCAGCTGGGTATCGACAGCTTTGACCTGGACGACGCCGAGGGCGCCCAGGTCGACCACATGTGCTCTGCCGACCTGCGCGCCTGGATGGCCGAGTGGCATCTGGACCTGACGCTGGGCGTCGAGGGCGACGGTCCGGCGACGGTCTTTAACCCGCGCGAGGCCTTTGGTTCGCACAGCGACAGCGACCACGTCTACAACACGCCGCGCGCCTGGTACATGCAGCGCTGCCTCAACCCCAGCGATGTGTGGGACGGTCCCGACGCCGACTACACACCCGAGAGCGACGATATCCCCTGGAGCCGCGTACCCGAGCGCAAGGTGACCATCGAGGACATCAAGTACGTGCTTTCGAGCCACTACCAGGGCACGGAGTACGACTGCTACGGCAGCAAGGGCACGCCCGCTACGCGTGGCGCCTATCGCCCCATCGGCATCAACCGCAACAGCCAGCTCGCCGTGTTGCAGCTGCGCCCCTATGCGCAGCCGGCCTACCGCGCCGTGCAGTGGATGGCCTTTGGCTCCAACTCGTTTAACGCGCTGGTTCCGCTGTACGCCAACATCGAGACCATGCCCGAGTACTATGCCGACACGCAGGCTCGCGTGACGTCCGAAAACTTCTACTGGGCCAACCGCCTGATCGGCGCGCTGGCCGACGTCCGCTTCCATGAGTGCGGTCGCGCGGTCGAGGATTATCAGGAGAAGGTCGGTGGCATGGGCCACAAGCAGATCCATGACGTCGATGCTGCCGTAGCCGCTCTGCCTGAGGCCGAGGTACCTGCCGAACTTGCACGCGCCAATGAGGCCTTTGCCGAGCGTGTTCGTGTAGAAACCGATGCTCTACTGGGTAAGGTGCTCTACACCACGAGCTGCGCCATGAAGAACTCTTTCGCGATGAACGACAACGTGAGATAGGGATTTCCCGTCGATCGAATAGCGCTAAAACGCTTTGTCGCTTTCACTCAATCTTGGGTACAAGAACGCCAATGCAGTTGTTTGTGATTGGAGACAACCATGGTTATGAAACTCGATCAGCTTGTTAACGGCGCCATCAACGTGGGCTTTGGCGCTGCCGCCGTTGCTGTCGAAGGCGGCAAGAAGGTCCTCGACGACCTTAACACCAAAGGCGAGCAGGTCCGCAAGGACACCGCCACCCCCGATATCGCCCGCAGCGTGTCCGACATGTTCGAGCAGGCCGGCGGTACCATCTCCGATCTGACCGAGCGCTTGGGCATGCAGGGCGAGACCGCGGCCCAACGCGTGCTCGACGAGCTCATCCTTGCCCGCGTCCGCGTTATGACCGCGCCCGAGCGTACGGCCTTCCTGGCCCATGTGCGCGACATCGTCGATTCGGTCGAGGACAACGTGACCTCGGTGCCCGTCGAGTCCGTTGAGCCCGACGATGCGAAGGATACCGAAGAGGCTGAGTAGCAGCGCAGATGGCAGATTCCACCACCGATTACAACAATCTAGATCCCTTGGGTGACGAGGCGGCGGTTGTCGATGAGGTCGACGCCGCCGTCTCGGGCGCTCGCAAGAAGCCGCGCGCTGTCGATATGGTCCCCGAGGAGCCCGAGGCGATGGCGCCGGATGAGGAATACCAGCTCACGCCGGCGGGTCGCCGCGAGCGCATCGGGCAGATTGTTCGCCTGGTCAAAAAGTACCGCGTGTGGGATAACCTCACGCCGGTTCGTTTGCGCCACCTGCTCGAGGAGCTCGGCCCCATGTTCGTTAAGATGGGGCAGATTCTGGCCAACCGGTCCGAGATTCTGCCGCAACGCTTTTGCGACGAGCTGCGTCGTCTGCGCTCCGACGTGGAACCGGTGCCGTACGAGGTCGTACTCAGTTGTCTGGAAGAAGAATACGGCCTGCGCCTGGGGGAGATCTTCGATGCGATCGATCCCAACCCGCTTGGTAGCGCATCGCTCGCGCAGGTGCACCGTGCCCGCCTGGTGACGGGCGAGGACGTGGCCGTCAAAGTGCAGCGCCCCGGTGCGCAGCAGGTTATGGCGCAGGACATCGATATCATCCGCTCGGTGGTGCGTATCGTTTCCAAGTTCGTCAACACGGATCAGTTTGTTGACCTGCACGGCGTAGTCGAGGAGTTGTGGACCTCGTTTCGCGAGGAGACCAACTTTTTGGCCGAGGCAAAAAACCTCAACGACTTCTACGAGTTCCATAAGAGCGTTCATGGTGTGACGTGCCCTAAATCCTATCTGGACCTGTGCACCGAGCACGTGGTGGTCATGGATTACGTCGACGGCATTTCGATCGCCGATCCCAAGCGCCTGGTAGCCGAGGGTTATGACTTGGAAAAGATTGGCGCCGCAATTGTCGAGGACTACTCGACGCAGGTGCTCGATGACGGCTTTTTCCATGCCGACCCGCATGCGGGAAACATCATTCTCAAGGACGGCATTGTCTACTTTATCGACCTGGGCATGGTCGGGCGCATGTCGAGCCACGACCGCGGCATCGTCAAGGACATGATCTTTGCCGTGGCCGAGGGCGATGTGCCCAAGCTCAAGGATTCGCTCATGCGCTTCGCCGTGACGCGTGGCGACTCGGCCGAGCTCGATCATTCAGCCTTTTTGTCCGATCTTGACTTTATCGTGGCTGACTTTGCGGGCCTTGACCTGAAGGATCTGGATATCGGCGAGTTTTTGACCTCGCTGTTAAACCTCGCGCGTAAGAATGACGTTGAGCTGCCGAGCGTGGTGACGATGTTCGCCCGCGGCATGGTGACGCTCGAGGGTTTGCTGACCGAGTACATGCCCAACGTCAACATGATCCAGATCATCCAGACGCACATCAAAAACGAGAAGAGCACTTACGCGCGCATGCGTGATATGAGCCGCGACTTTGCGGCGAGCAGTTACCGTGCTGCCAAGGGTTCGCTTGAGGCGGCCGAGTATCTGGGCCTGGCCTCGCGCATGCTCACGCGCGGCCAGCTTAAGGTGAACACGCAGATCATGAGCAGCGATAAGGCGCTGCGACAGCTGGGTGGGATTATCGACCGCATGTCGATGGCTATCGTGATCGCCGGTCTGTTTATCGGTTCGTCGGTGGTGTACTACGCGCGCATCGAGCCAGTTGTCCTCGGCATTCCGGTCATCGGCTTCTTTGGCTACGTGAGCGCGCTGGTGCTGGCGCTTATGCTGGGTCGCAATATCTGGCTCAACAGCCACGGCGGCAAGCACTAGAGGCTGCGGCCGTCACCGCATTTTCCTATCGCAAACAATAGCTTTTACCTTGGGCTTCGCCTGCGTGCGAGGCCCTTTTGCGTGATACCATTTTGACGGTAATAATCGATGGCCTAGATGGTGGTGCGGAGACGCACGAATGCGCGGTTTTCCTGCGCGTTTGGGAGAATCGGGGTGCAAGTCCCCGGCTGTACCAGTAACCGTAATTCCTCTTGGCTCGGGATGTTCGCGTCGCAGATCGGACGGCGCGCGCGAGTCGTTAAGGTTAAGTCGGATCGCCTCCCATCTTGCGTGCGGCTGCGGCGTATGCCGCCGGTGTGCATAGGGCTCTGGAGGGAAGGGGGACCCCGATGGGGGAACTCGAGCGCAACATGCGCGATGACGTGGGGCAGCCTCAAGGCAACGCTCCAAGTACAGACAATGGGGGACAAATGGATATGTTTGAGGACGAGCGCGAGCGCGCCTCGTTGCATCGCCGTGGCGCGATTGCATGCGGCGTAGCCAAGCGCGGCCTGGTGGCATTCCTGGCCTTCGCGATGGCCTTTGGCACCACGCCGGCTCAGCTGTGGGCCGAAGGCGCCGAGGGCATTGCCGAGGCTGTGGCTCAGGCTGCGACGCCGGGCGAGGGTGCAGCGCCTGCGGATGGTGCTGCCGACCAGGGTAAGGCCGAGGTTTCGGATTCCGAGGGCGCGCCTGCAGCTAGTGCCGCCACTACAGAGGCGGCAACTGGCGACGAAGGCTCGGCGACGGGGGAGAGCCCTGCCACGAGCGTGCAGTCTTCGATGGCATCCGCTGGCCAAGCAGGATCTGCCGCCGCGACTGCCGTCCAGACAGAGAACCCGACAGAAACCGGCGATGTCGCCAAGAAGCAAGTCGAGGTCTCGTTCTCGATTGTCGGCACCGATGCCGACGGCAAGGCTCAGACCTGGGTGGCACCTACGCAACTCAAGCTCGACGAGGGCGCGACGGCTGCGGATGCCTTTATTAAGCTGCAGGAGAAGACGGGCTTCAAGGCGGACTACGATGCAAACACGGCATACGGGTTCTACCTCAAGAGCATTACGTCCCCGACGGATAGCCGCACGCTTGCCTACGACGCGACAACTGGTGCCTTCTGGCAGCTCTTTGTTGATGGCGCGTCTTCCTCGGTTGGCGCGAGCAGCGTCAAGCTCACCCAGGGGCAGAAGATTGAGTTTGCCTATACGGCTGGTAGCTCGTCCCCTGTCGTTAAGGACCAGCTTGCTGCGAATGTGACCGTCATTGGTCGCGATGCCCAGGGCAAGACTCAGACTTGGGTCGATAACGCGCAGTATGTGGTGACGTCCGGCTCGAGCGCACTTGACCTTACGAAGGTCGCGCTCGAGGCGAATGACATCGACGCCGTTGCTGCGGGCTCCTTCATTCTGAGCCTTAAGTACAACGGCGTTGAGCTGGGTACGCCGCTCGATTATTCGACCCATTGGCAGCTGTTCATTAACGGCAAGTCGAGCGACTACACGGCAGACAATGTCACCATTCATGCTGGCGATACCGTTACGTGGTTCTACGGTGGCTGGGGCGACCAGTTGCCCTCTGATTCCGTCCATGCCTCCGTTCAGGTCCTCGGTAAGGACAAGGACGGCAAGCAGCAGGTTTGGGCCTCGACGGGCCAGACGAGTCTCAAGGCTGGTTCCACTGCTAAGGATTTGCTGGAGCAGACTGGTCTTACCCTCGATGCTAAAGAAGAGTCTTGGGGTTGGTACCTCAGCGGCATTACCTCGCCGCTTGACGGTAAGACCTATGAGTATGATCCTGCGACCAAAAGTTATTGGCAGTTCTATGTAAATGGCAAGTTCGCCCAAGTCGGGGCCGGCAACTACGAACTCCAAGAGGGTGACGCCGTCACCTTTATGTATGGTGCTGACGCCGATGCCCTCCCCGGTCAGGTTCTTGGGTCCGTCGATGTTATCGGTCCCGATGTCAACGGCAACAATACTCGCTGGGGCTCGGCAAGCAATGTTTCCCTGCCCGAAGGCTCTACGGCCCAGGACCTTATTGAGACGGTTCTGAAGGCGAAGGGCGTTACGTACAACGGCTCCCAGAGTGGTGAGTACTGGTTCCTGAATTCCATTACTTCGCCGTTCGATCACAAGCCGTATGGCTGGGATGGTGCGACCAAGAATTATTGGCGTCTGTTTATCAACGGAGAGCCCTCATCTCTCTGCGCCAACCAGGTCACGCTCAAGAGCGGCGACAAGGCTACGTTTGCCTACACCACCGATAAATCGCCCATGCCCGATCCCGACAAGATTGTCGTGGACCCGAGTGCAACGACTCCTGATTGGGATGCCGAGTGGGCCGGCTACGGCAACGGTGGCAACGGTTCGACCGTAACGGATGCCAAGACACCTGCGCAGGCCGCCGGTCTTAAGTGGGCCTTCGATTGGAAGGCCGAGTCTGGTCAGCAGTATGCCAACTGCAGCGAACCTGTCATCGCTAACGGCTTTGTGTACATCGCGACCGAGAACGAGCTCATTAAGATCGATTCGTCCACGGGCAAAAAGGTTGCCTCTGCGCCGCTTGCCTCCAAGGTGAGCTATACCTCTCGTCCGATCTATACCAACGGCCTTATCATCGTTCCGCTCAACGGCGGTGCGGTCCAGGCGATTACTGCAGACAAGCTGATCTGCAAGTGGCTGACGCCTGGTTTGACGGACTTGACGCAGAACTCCTGCACCGTCGTTTCGGACGGCGAGTATGTCTATGTTGGTACGGTCGATATTTCGTATGACGAGAACTACAACGCGACCTACGGCAACGGCTCCCTGAAGCGTATCAAGATTGCCACGGGCGAAGTCTCTTGGCAGAACATTGACCCTTCCGAGGGCTATTATTGGACTGGCGCTGCGCTGACGGATAAGTACACCATTGTTCCTACGAGCGCGGGCACGCTTAAGTGCATTGATAAGACGACTGGCGATGTCGTTTCGACCATGAAGCTCGGCGCTGTCGCAAATGCCGATTGCATTGCCGATCCGTCCAATGGTTCGACCTTCTATCAGATGACGCACGACGGAATGCTCCATGTGATTTCGCTTTCGGCAAAGGGCGTGCTGAGTGAACAGAAGACGGTTGATCTGGGCCTTACGAATAATCTGAGCGCCCCTGCGGTGTCTGGTGACAATCTGATTGTCGGCGGACAGACGGCTACTGGCTCTGCTCTGGTTCTCTATAACCTGAAGACGGGTAAGACCACGATGGTCGCTGCTGCCGACGGCAAGGCGCTGCCGGCTGGCCTCAACGGTATTGCTGCTACTCCGCTGGTGAGTGTTCAGGGCGGCAAGACCTATGTGTACTTCACCGTTAACAGCGCGGATAGCAAGGATTACGTCAGCTACTCTGCTGGTGGTGGCGTGTATCGCTATACGCTCGGCGACGCAGAGGCGACGCAGATTTATGATGCGGCTGGCCATTACCAATACTGTGACTCTCCGGTCATTGCCGATGCTTCTGGCAACCTCTACTACATCAATGATTCGGGCACGCTGTTCAAGCTCGGGGCTGTTGAGTCTTGGACGGTTGCCTTTAATTCCAACGGCGGGTCTGCTTGCGACACTAAGTTTGTGGCTACGGCCGACGGCAAGCTGGTCAAGCCGGCCGATCCGACGCGCGATGGCTACACTTTCGGCGGTTGGTTCACCGATGAGACTTGCACGCAGGCGTATGACTTCAGTATGCCGGTGACGGTCGATCTGACGCTGTATGCCAAGTGGACCAAGAATGCTGTTAACCCTGGCGGCAATGGTGGTTCTGGCACTAATGGTGGCAACGGTGGCGCTGGCAACGGTTCCGGTGCTGGCACGGGCACGGGTTCCGGCTCCGGCACGAAGGGCCAGCAGGCCGGCGGCGCTATCGCCCCGGGTCATAAGCCGACGACCAAGACGACGGTGTCGACCAAGACCGAGACCAAGGACAACAAGTCCGACAAGAAGGACTCCGATAAGTCCGATAAGAAGGACGAGAAGAAGTCTGACAAGAAGTCCGATTCCAAGTCCGATACGGGTGCTGCTTCCACGACCACTGCTAAGAAGTCCTCTAGTGCTTCCGAACAGGAGACTGGCACCAACCCGCTCGCCATTGTTGGCGTTGCCGCCGGCGTCATCGGTCTCGCCATCGTCGGCGTGTTCGTGTTCACCAAACGTCGGTAGGTGAGGGCTGTGTCCAATAAATCCAAGGACGCTGACCCCAAGCAACCAGATTCCTCGTTCATTCAGTTCGACGATGCAAAGCAACAGGGCGCCGCTTCGGCGGCGTCCGCCCCACGGCGTAAAGCGCTCCTTGGCGTTCTGACTGCCGCGTGCACCATTCTGATTGTCGTCTCGCTGGGCTTCGTCCATCCTTCCGAGAGCGGCGCCTGGTCCATCGACTGGATCATTCAGACCGTGACGGGGGAGAGCGTCGTCACCAAGGACACCAAGGCGTCTGGCTCGACTACGACTTCGGGCGAGGCCAGTTCCAAGGATTCCAAGTCATCGAATGACGCAAAAGACGAGTCCAAGCATTCTGATGAGTCCAAGTCCAAGGACGATTCCGAGTCTTCAAACAAGGAATCGGACAAGAACTCGGATAGCAAGAAGTCCGATGGTCAGGACGGCAAGAAGTCTGGAGATAAATCCGCTGCCCAGAATACGGGAGCCGGCGATACTTCCAATGTGTCTGGCGGTGCTTCTTCGGGCGGCGGCCAGTCGTCTGATGGAGCCTCCAGCTCTAATGGTGGAAACGCCTCCTCGGGCGGCCAGAGCGGCTCGCAGGAGTCCGGCTACGTAACAGTGACGGTTTCGGTCACATCGAGTGCTGTGGGCAATCCTGTGTCCTCCGGTGGCACCTTTACCTTTAACGAAGGCGCTACCGTCTACGATGCCCTGTGCGCGCTGGGCCTTTCTGTCAACGCACATGGCTCGTCGTACGGCACGTATGTCTCCGCGATTGGTGGTTTGGCCGAGAAACAGTACGGCGGCACGAGTGGCTGGATGTACTCCGTCAACGGCACAACGCCCATGACGGCGTGCAGCAACTACGTTCTCTCCAACGGCGACAACGTGGTCTGGTATTACGTAACGGGCTAGAGACCTCGACATATCGCACCAAGCGGGCGGTTCGGACAAACATCCGGGCCGCCCGCTTTTCATGCGTAGAGGACTTGGTCGCCGGGGACCTCTGCAAACAAAAAAACCGGCTGGAACGAGAATTCCAACCGGCTATACATTCAAGCAAATGTTGAATCGACTACGAGCGAGCGCCTTCGAGGAAGAAGCGACGGCTAAAGTAGTTGTACCAGGTGACCAAGAACGTGGCGATGGCCTTCATGGCCTGGTAGCCGATACTCAAAAACGTGACACCCACAAACATGTACAGGTCGTTGAGGCCCAGACCGATCACCGACAGGATGGTGAAGATCGTGAACTCGCGCTTGCGGCTCATGCCCTCGCGATGGTCGAACACGTACTTCATGCTGAGCCAGTAGTTGACCACGACGGACGTGATGAACGAAACCGTGGTGCTCATCAAAAAGTCGAGGTGGAACAGCTCGACGAGCGCAATGAGCATACCCCAGTCGATGCCAAAGGAGATAAGGCCCACGACAGCGAACTTGAGGAACTGCTTAGTATGAGGTTGTGCCAGTGCCTTGCGCACGTAATCACATCCAATGCGTTGATGAATCGAGCAGAGGATACTTTAGAGCTTTTGCAAGGGAAACGTAAGGTCTTTGCCAAGAACTATACGAACTCGCCAAATTATCAAGTGCTAATCCGCAAACGTTGAAAATTTGCCCGTAAACGAGCGGCACCCACGGACGATACTGCGCTGAGCGCGCGTCGTCCGTGGGCGCCGTAATGCTGCAGGGGTGTCGAGCTATTTGGTCTCGTCGCCCTCCAGGAAGATCTTTCGGGTCACAAAGTTGTAGACCATGACAAGCGCGGTGGCGCAAATCTTGGCGATATTGGCTTCGAGCCCCAGACCGGCGTTGAGCGCCAGCACGATACCGTCGTTGAGCACCAAACCGATCACGGACAGCACGACAAAGATAATGAACTCGCGGCGGCGGCTCATGCCCTCCTTGTGCGCAAACACGTACTTCATGCTGGCGAGGTAGTTAAAGATGAGTGAGATGATAAAGCCGCTGGTGTTGGCGATTAGGATGTTGAGGCCCAGACCGTAGTGGAGCAGATTCATAATGCCAAAGTCGATGACCGTGGCAATGACACCGACGACGCCAAATTTCATGATCTGCGCAAGGAGCTTTTGCATGGTACCTGCCTTATGGTGGCGCCGGGGCGCCGTGGGGATGACAAACTCAGCAAGTTTAGCCAATCCCCGCGGGTGGGGCTAGACGCGCTCTTCGATAGCACCGTTTCTATATGCATCGAGCAGCTGGCGCAGATCCTGGATCTGGCTGCGAATCTTGGCGCCAGTATCGGTGTCGCTCACCATGCGGCGACGGTCTGCTTGGTCAAAACGGTTGGTCTCGCTTTCGATGTCCACGTTGCGCGTGAGTGCCTCGGCAACCGTCGTAAAGGCCCGGTGCGACTTGAGGCGGCAGCCGCGCGAGCTCGAGATGAGCGTATAGCCGGCGATACCCGTCTTGGGATGGTAAGCGCGGCAGAAGCCGCCATCGATGACCAGCAGCTTGCCCTCGGCGCGGATGGGCTGCTCGCCCTTGGTGGTTTTAACGGGCGTGTGGCCGTTGATGATGTGGCCGGTCGGTGAACATGCCATGGGCGCGACACCAAACTCGCGCATGATGTCGTCGCAGACCGAGGGCGACTTGGTAAGCGTAAAGTACGGGTCCATCGGCTCGACCCAGGTGCTCTTATCGGCGATATAGGCGCGCTCAAAGGTGCGCACCAGGCGTCCGCTGGCGGGTGAGTTAAAGCCAATCCACAGGTACCACATCCAGTCGAGAGCGTCGCGGTCGCCCACGCGCCAGGCGCGGCGGGCGATGTGGTCGCAAAAATCGAGATAATCGCGGCCAGCGTGCCAGGTGCCCAGGCATTTCATGCTGCTAAAGGTGCCGTCTTCGTTGAGTGGCACGCAGCCATGGAACAGCAGGTTGCCGTTGGCGACCTTGTACATCGAGCCGTGGGAATAGAGGAAATCGATATGTCGATGCAGGTGATCGGCGGTGACAAACTCGGACACGAGCTTGTCGATGATGTGCTGCTCCTGAGACGTGAGCGTATAGGGGTCCGCCGGGTCGACGGTGGGGAAGTCGTTGGTCGTGAGTGGCCACACGCTGCCGTCGGCAAGCGTGACTGTGCCGGCGTCGTGATCGATCTTGTCGAGCAGCAGGCGGTCGGTCATGTCGAACTCGGGGTGGCGCTGGATAATCTGGCCCTCGAGCTTAAAGAGCAGGACGTTGATGGCTTTAATCAGCGGGCTGATGGGCTCACCGGCGGTATAGGTGGCATCGGCAAAGGCGACAAGCTCGCGCAGCGAGATGCCGTAGTCGTTCTCAAGGATCTCGTAATTGTCGTAGCGCAGGTTGTTGCGCAGCACCGTGGCGATGCAGGCGGGCTCGCCGGCGGCGGCGCCCATCCACAGCAGGTCGTGGTTGCCCCACTGAATGTCGAGCGAATGGTAGGTGAGCAGGCGGTCCATAATCTTGGCCGCGCCGCCACCGCGGTCGAAGATGTCGCCCACCAAGTGCAGGTGGTCGACGGCGAGGCGCTTGATGAGCGAGGCGAGCGACTCGATAAAGTCGTCGGCGCTGGCGGTCTCCAAGATGGATTCGATAATGCGCTCGTGATAACGCACGCGATAGTTGTTCTCGTCTGGATGCGTGTGCAGCAACTCGTCGATGATGTAGGCGTAATCGCGCGGGATGGCCTTACGCACCTTGGAGCGCGTATAGCGGCTCGAAAGCGAGCGGGCAACCACAATGAGTTGGTCGAGCATGGTCTTGTACCAGGTGGGGGAGTCCTCGTGCTGGCTGCGGACCAGCTCGATCTTCTCGCGCGGATAGTAGATGAGCGTGCACAGCTCGCCCTTTTCGTCAAAGGTGAGTGTGTCGCCAAAGATCTCGTCGACATGTTCGCGCACGACGCCCGAACAGTTGTTGAGGATGTGCATAAAGGCTTCGTACTCGCCGTGCACGTCGCTCATAAAATGCTCGGTGCCTTTGGGCAGGTTGAGAATGGCCGAGAGATTGATGATCTCGGTAAACGCGGATTGCTCGGTGGGAAATTGTCTCGACAGCAGACGCAGATACTTAAAGTCTTGCGGATTGCGATCGAATGCGACCATGAAACACCTTCCGATGGAGCTGGTAAAACTGATAAACAGCGTCAAACGTTTATCAGTATGCGCCGCTTTTGTTTCGATTGGGGATGGGCGGCCGAATTGTTAGCCGAACGGTTTGGTAAATCGATTTAGTTGAGGTGGATATGGCGGTTGAGTGGAGACGACAGAGGGTGTTTTCTCAGATATTCATGCGTGGGGTCGGTGGAGACGATGGTGGTAAAGATGTTCGCTTTTATTGCTTCGATTTGGTAAATAGTGGACATATGTACCGTATGTAGGCTCACTGTGCGATAATTTGCGTAGCAATGAGTAAGGAGCCTCATATGAGTGATTTTGTCCTGACCTGTGAATCTGCCGCCGACCGAACTCGGGGGTTCTTTGAATCGCGCAATATCCCTGTCGTGTGTTTTCATTACGAGATCGACGATGTTGTCTATACGGACGATCTGTATCAGTCGATTGCGCCGGACGAGTTTTTTGCCCAGATTGCCGCGGGCGCCATGCCCAAGACGTCTCAGGTGAGCGTGGGCGAGTACGAGGAGTTTTGGGAGCCGTTTGTTGCCGAGGGTAAAGACGTGCTGCACGTGACGTTGTCGTCGGGTATTTCGGGCACGTATGGATCGGCCTGCGTTGCGGCGCAGATGCTCGCGGATCGCTATCCCCAGGGCGGCAAGGTGCGCGTCATCGATTCGCTGGCAGCGTCTTCGGGCTTTGGCCTGCTGGCGGAATGTGCCGCCGACGTGCGCGATAGCGGGGCTTCACTCGACGAGACGGCCGCCTGGATTGAGGAGCACAAACTCAACCTGCACCACTGGTTCTTTTCGACCGATCTGTCGAGCTACCTGCGCGGCGGTCGCATTTCGGCTGCGAGCGCGATCATCGGCACGGCGCTTAAGATTTGCCCGCTTATGACGGTCGATTGCGAAGGTGGGCTGTCGCCACGTGAGAAGATTCGCACTAAGAAGCGCGCGATTTCCGAGATGGCTAAGACCATGATGGCACACGTGCAGGACGGTGCGGATTATTCGGGTAAGTGCATCATGTCGCACTCGGCGTGCCGCGAGGATGCCGAGGCGGTTGCGGCGCTGATTGAGGAACAGGTTCCGCAGCTTAAAGGCAAGATTGAGATCAATAACATCGGTACTCTGATTGGCTCGCATACCGGACCCGGTACGGTGGCGCTCTTCTTTATGGGCGACAAGCGCGTGGATTAATTTGCCCCATCACGTCGCTGCATGATTGCTCAAACGAAAACGGCCCGCCTCACGTTTGTGGGGCGGGCCAAGATGTTTTGCTAGCGTTTCTTTCCGCGGAAGAAGAAGCCGTGCAGCGAGGGCTTGAGTCCACGGTTGGCGCGACGCTCCTCGATATGATCGTGGATCGAAGCAACGCGCTCGATGACTTCGTCGGGAATCGGCACGTCGGGATTCATGTTCTCGACCTGACTGACCTCGGCGGCGGCAACCTGGTCGATAATGGGTACATCGTCGTGCGAGATGACGGGCGTGGCGTCTTCCTTCATCTTGCGGTAGCGCTGCATCATGTCGGTCTGCAGCTGCTGGGCCGAAGGCGGCGTCCAAATGATGGCGTTGGCACCGGCGGCGATGGTTTCACGGATGCTCTCGGGCGTCTTGCCGCCCGGTGCGATGAGCGGCAGGTTGGGATAGTGCTCGCGCAGCTCGCGCAGGACCTGTGGCGTGTTCTTGCCGGCCGCGATGTTAAGAATCTTGGCGCCCGCGCGCACCTTTGCGTGAGCATCGTCGTCGCAACGTACGACCGTGGCGATGACGGGGATGTCGGCGATGTTGGTGATGTGCTCGACCATCTCGGCGGTGGCGGGGGAGTTGACCACACAGCCCGCCGCGCCCTGCATCTCGGAGACGGCTGCCATCTGAACGGAGCGCTTGCCGGTGGTGGTGCCACCGCCCACGCCTACGAAGACCGGGCACTCGGCGACGGTCAGCAGCGCCTGCGTAATGGCCGGCTGCGGCGTGAAGGGGTAAACGGCAAAGACGGCATCGGCATTGGAGTTGCGGATGACCGCGACGTCGGTGGTGTAGATGAGCGATTTGATACGACGGCCGAAGAGCGTGAAGCCGCTGGCCTCCTCAATCTCGTCAGGCATGCGAAGGGCCGCCTTGCGCAGGCGCCCGTCGATGGGCAGCGGCTCCATGGGAAGCAGTCCGTTGGGGGTCACGGCTACCTGGGGTTCGGTGAACTCGTCTGCGAGCTCGACCTCGGAGAAATCGACCGAGGCGACAATGTCCTCGTGAACCTCGGCGGGCACATCGATGGGGGCTTGGTCGTTTGCCGCGGCAGGCGTGTCGAAGGAGCTGGTGCCGACGAAGGCGTCGACGCGCTCATTTAGATCGTTGAGGGTATCCATGGAGGCTCGATTCTATGTGATGACGGCCGGCAGGGTGCCGGCAGCGTTGTGCTTGCTAAATCGTTTGACGAGTTGATTTTTCCCCGCCGCGTCCTCCGTTAGACCGAAGGGCGGCGAACGTGAAGGAGCTGTGGTGGCGGGGATCGAGGTGCTATCTTGAAAGTCCCGTTTAAAAGAGAGGTGACGCGGTATGGAATTTTCGGCAATGTTGGGCTCGATTGGCCTATGCGTGGGCGCAATCGTTGCCGCCGCGGTCATCTACTTTGTGGTCACGGCCATTAAGGGCAAAAGGGCCGAACGCAAGGAGCGCGCGATGCTTAAACAGCATCGCGACCAGCAGGACAAACGCGCACGGAGATAGCTTGTTGAGTTTTGGATCCGTACGCTAGCTGCGTTTTCGGATCAGGGCAATGTAGAAGCCCTCAAATTCGCGGCTGGGCGGAATGGTGAGCGTGCCGGGCAGGCCGTTGGCGATGGCCGATACCTGACCCGCGGCAATGGCCTCGGTCAGGGCGTTGGACTCGATGCGCGGCTTCTCGCCAGCTTCCTGGGCGCGGCGTGCCTCACTTTCGCTTGGCGTGCCGTCGAGGGGGATGAGCTCGCAGTCCATATGCTTGTCGAGGGCCTCTTGCAGGGCGTCCTCGTTTTCCTGCGGCAAGATCGAACAAGTCGAATAGACGAGCGTGCCGCCCGGTTTGAGGGCTCCCATGGCGCGGTCCAGAAGTGCTCGCTGCGAGCGGGCGCACTTGCTCAGCAACTGCTCGGTGAGGCCGCGCAGGCTCTTCTCGTTGCCGCTGACGACGGTGCCCGTGCCGGTGCAGGGAGCGTCGAGCAGGATACGGTCAAAGCGGAAGAACTCGTCGAGCTCGCGTGCGTCGATGCGCATGACGGGCACGTTTTTTGCGCCTTGGCGGTGGAGGTTGGCTTCGAGCTTCTCGGCGCGGGGAATGCTCATCTCGCAGGCGGTAAGGTGCGCCTGCCCCTGCGTGAGGGCGGCGATCTGCGTCGTCTTGCCGCCAGGGGCTGCGCACATGTCCAGGATGTCCTCGCCTGCCTGAGCGCCCAGGACCAGCGGCGGCATCATGGACGACAGGCTCTGCAGGTAGATCTTGCCGTCGCGGTAGATGTCGAGATCCCACAGATCGGAAACCTGGGCCTCGGGCAGGATGAAGGCGTCTGGGTACCAGGCGACGGGGTTGTGGGCGATGCCGGCGGCATCGAGCGCCGCAGCGATGTCCTCGGCGGTTGCCTTGAGCGTGTTAGCGCGCAGCGTGACCGGGCGTGTGGCCGCGGCGCCGAAGCCCTCGATCATGAGTTCGGCATCGGCGGGCGCATAGGCGCCGGCGATCGTGTCGACCATAAAGCGCGGCAGGTCGGCGGCGCAGGGAAGGGCGGCAAGCTGGTCGGAAAGCTCGGTGGCGGCAAACTGCCTGAGCTTGAGCTCGGCCTTGACCTGCTTTTTCTGCTTACGACGACGCGGCTTGGACATCCGTCTTTCCTTCCACCGAAATGATTATTCTGGGACGGGGATAAAAAATCATTTAATGATCCCCGTTCCAAAAAGACTACTTTGCGGCGCCCGGGAATGATTTTTTAATCCCCGTCCCAGAATAATCATTTCCGGGCGCGTTGCGGTTGCCTAGTACTGGCTCTCGTGCTTGCTGAAGAAGTCGAAGCGCGGGGGCAGCGGCTTCACGCGGTGCTCGCCGGGCTTCTCGCCCAGGCTCTCCACAAACTCGTCCGTGGAGGCGAAGATGTTATCCCAGCTAAAGAAGGCGACCGGGTCGATGTCGAAGTACTCGCAGATGAGCTCGCAGCCGGCCGGGACGATGCCGTGCATCAGGACGGTCGCCACGCGCAGCTCGGTAAAGGCATCGACCAGGGCCTGCGTCATCGCGGCATTGGCTTGCTCGCCCTCGAGCTTGTTGGCGTCCTTGGAGGCGTCGCTCCAGCGCTTGTTGGCGGCGCGCAGGTAGTCGTCGCACACGGCGAGCGCGTGGTGCGTCTCGAACTTGTACATGGCCCGTTCAAAGGCAAGGGCGGCCTGCTCAGCGGCCTCCACCACGGTGGCCGAGGCGGCGCCGGCGGGAATGCAACCGTTGCGGTACGGGCTCTCGTCGCCTTCCTTGACGGCGACGCCGTAGAAGCAGCTGCGGGCCAGGCGGTTGAAGACGCCGGTCAAAAGGGCGCTCTCCTTAAGGGCGGGGTCGATGACGCGCTTGTCGTCGCAGGCGTGTACCTCGTTGCCGTCCTTGTCCTTGCCGGTCACGCGGGTGTCGTATGCCTTGGGGCTAAAGCTCACCGGCTTTTCGGACAGACCGAGCGACAACCAGTGCGCGCGCATCTGCTCGCAGGTGTAGTGGTTGAGCAGGTCGTCTGCCGGCGGGGGAGGCGTCTGCGAGGACGAGCTTGCCTTTTTGCCCATGTAGAGCAGGTGGTAGCAGGCGCTGACGGTGCTTTGCGTAAGGTTCCAACCCAGGGCCTCCCACATGGCGGTCTGCGCGATGCAGTAGAAGTAGATGTTGTCCTGTCCAATGAACTGGTAGATCTGTGCGTCGTCCGAGCACCACCAGTCGCGCCAGTCGAGCGAGCTGTGCTGGTAGGTGGGCGCGGAGACCTGCGTGGAATCGGCGGCGGGCTCGCCCATGAGGGCGGCGTCCTGGGCGGCGACACCCTCGGTTACGCCGGCGGCACGGGCGTCGCGGGCGAGTACGGTACGCGTGTAGCTGATGGGCGCCCACAGGCTCTCGGGCCAGCACCAGCAGGTGACGTCGGTTACGCCGTCGACCTCGGGCACCGGAACGCCCCAGTCGATGTTGCCGGTGATGCGGAAGGGCACGAGCGCCTTGCCGCTGCGGAAGCGCACGCCGCCGTTGGCGAGCACCGCGTGGGCGTCGTCGCGCTCCTTCCAGCTGGGGAAGGTGACGGTAAAGCTGCTCTTGTTGCCCTCGGGCTCCAGCACGGTGTGCTCGGGAAGCTGGTCCTCGACGGCATTGAAGGCCTCGCGGAACTTGTTCTGGATGTAGAGCTGAGCCGGCAGCAGCCACTCCTCCATGGTCTTGGAGACCACAGAGCGAACCTGCGGGTTCTGGGCGAGCTTGGCGGTGTAGGCCTTCATAAAGTCGAGGTAGGCCGGCAGGTCGAAGTAGAGGTTGTCGACCGGGCGCAGCTCGGGCACCTCGCCGGTGAGCTGGCTCTTGGGCGCGATGAGCTCCTCGGGCTCAAACTGGTGGCCCAGGTCGCACTCGTCGGCATAAGCCTTCTCGGACTTGCAGCCCTGGATGGGGCAGCGGCCGATCACCTGGCGGCCATTGAGGAACGTGCCGGCCTTGGCGTCGTAGAACTGCAGTGTGGAGCGCTTGGAGATGGTGCCCTGCTCGTGCAGGCGCTTGATAATCTCGGCGGTAACCTCGTTGTGAATCTGCGCAGCCGGCTCAAGGCCCGAGCCGCCGTAAATGTCGCAGCTGATGTTGTAGTTTTTGAGGGTCGCGGCCTGGCGGGAGTGATTGGACTCGACATACTCGCCGATGGACTTATCGTAGCCTTCGTTTTCCTTGAGCTTGCGGTAGCTCTCCATGATGGGCGAGCCGTAGCAGTCGGTGCCCGAGGTGAAGATGACGTTTTCGCGGCCCAGGCGGTCGCGCAGGAAGCGGGCGAAGAAGTCGGCCGGGACAAAGACGCCGCCAACGTGGCCAAAGTGAAGGCCCTTGTTGCCGTAGGGCTCGCCGGCGGTAACGATGGCGCGGCGAGGCCAGCTGGGACGGTCGTTCATGGAGTATTTGGATGCCATGGGACTCCTTCGCATATTGTAAGAGCGCAGCCGGGCGCAAGGCCTGGCGACGCGGTGGTCAATTCGTGCATATCGTTCGACATTATCGCACATGCGGACGGGTACGTGGCAGGGGCGCTATCCTAAGATGCTATGAATGAGATTTCCAACATACATGCGTTTGAGGACGAGGATTTTCTGCACGCCTGCTTTGTGTGGGGGATGGTCGTAGTCGGCGTGTTTGCCGTGTGCCTGGTGCCGGTGTTTATGCTGCTGGGCGGGCCTGCAGACTTGGATGCGGCTGACGCGGGCGGCTGGATGGCTGTCGTGGGCTGGATAGTCGGCTTGGCTGCGGTCTCAATGGCGTCGTTTGCCGTGCACGAGCTGGTGCATGCGGTGTTTTTTAAGCTGCTGGCGCCTGCGGGCGCGCATGTGACCTTTGGCGCGAATCGTGAGACGGCGATGATCTATGCCTGCGCCGAGGGCGTTGTGTATTCGCGCCGGCGGTACATGGCGGTTTGCCTGGCGCCGACGGTTGTTTTGACGGTGGCGTTTGCCCTGGGGTTTGCGTTCTCGGGCTATCCGCTGCTGTGCTACCTGGCGGCTGGTCTGCACTTGTCGGGCTGCGTGGGCGATTGGTATTACGTGCGGACCATCCTGCGCGACCGCCGCATTGTCGCCTGCGAGGATACGTCCTTTGGCGTGCGCTTTTTCGGGTGAGGAGATGTTGATGAGGCCGTTGTTGTTGCACGCTTGCTGTGCGCCGTGCTCACTTGAGCCGGTTCGCTTGCTGCGCGAAGAGGGGTTTGAACCCACGATTTGCTGGACCAACCCCAATATTCAGCCGCGCGATGAATGGCAGCGCCGCTTGGACGAGCTACGCCGGTGGTGTGCCGATGGCGACATCGAGCTCATCGAAGCGGGGGAGGACCGCGAGCGCTGGGAGGCCGGCGTGGCCCCGCTGGGCGCCGATCGACCCCGTCGCTGTCGCGCGTGCTATGCCCTGCGCCTGGCCGAGGCATGCCGTGCGGCCCAGGAACGCGGGTTTGAATATGTGGGCACGACGCTCGCCGTCTCGCCGTATCAGCTGTTCGACACGTGTAATGATGTGCTTGAGCGCTTGGCCGCCGCCCGCGGGCTCACCCCGGTGATTCGCGATTTTCGTCCGTACTACCCCGAGGCTACGCGCCGCTCACGCGAGCTGGGCATGTATCGGCAGAACTATTGCGGCTGCCGTTTCTCGGCGGTCGAGGCGGCCATGGATCGCGCCCGCATCCGCGACGAGCGCAAAGCGTCCAAAAAGTAGTTCTTTTGGGCTGGGACTTTGAGCTGTCTGCGCGGTACGGTCGTTTTTGGGAAAGTCGATTTAATTAAGCGTGTGATCGTGGCTCGCTTGATACCAAACGACGACTCCTATGATTCTAATCCTCCGTTTGTTAAACATCAGATCCGGACTTGCTGTTGCATATGAATGGGACGACAGCACAATCATGTCGTTTCCTTCTGCAAATCGCCTAATTACCGGTGTTTTACCGTCTGCGAGCGCCAATACAGCACAGCCGTTCCAGGGCTTTGCGGTGGTATCGACAAGTAGTAAGCTGCCGGGAGGGTAAATGCGGGACATTTCGTCGCCTTTGATTTTAACGAAAACGCTATGTGGGTGACGTTTGGCTACGTCTACAGGCGCGCAAGCATTTTGTTGGCCGTGCGTGATGCGGCGCTTTTGCGATTCGATATCGATGACGGGAAATGCGCCCTCCATTTCGTGGATAGCAGGGTCTTCGTCGGTGACGATTCTTTTATTTGCGAGCTTTACGGCCAAACCGTTTTCCTCGCCAACAAGTTCATCGCGGGTGCAACCGAAGAGCGCTTGTAACTTTTCAATATAGCGCTCACGGGGGGCATACCGACTTTTTTCCCAACGACAAACGGTCTCTTTAGATACCCCCAACATCTCTGCAAGTTGCGCCTGACCAAGATGCTCCATGGTGCGGAGTTTACGAATATTTGCCCCGAAGCCCATGGCTATAGATCCTCTCGCCACAGAGGGAGGCATAGACAGTTTGTGCCACCATAGCCTTTGGTGAGCTCGTCAATGGATAGCGGGAATAATTCCATTCCTGCTTTCTCAAGCGCTTCGTTGGTCCAAACGTTTTCTTCATATACGCATAGTTTTCCTGGCGAGAGCGCAAGGATAGACGTTGCGTTGTTCCGGCGTTCTCTTTCGTAGGCGGTTTGATTCCCGCCTCCGCAGTCAATTACTTTTATTGGTTCGCAACAGGCTGCAGAGAGTATTTCCGGAATCGTGCGATCGATAGGAGTGATCGTAAGGCCCCTTCCGGATCGTTTTAGTTGAATGCTGTATGCATCAACGGCATTGCATATCTCACGATCGATGAGGAACGCGTCGTGATCAATTCTACTTATGAACGTATCGAGGTGGATACGCAGCCCGTCAGAGGGGACTCGAATCGCAATTAGCTCGGTGGTCTGGAATTTATTTGAGGTCAGGAGCTCTTTGGCAAGTGACTCGACGGCGGCGGGTTCAGTTCGGTCAGAGATTCCAACTAATATTGTCTTAGCACTGATAACAATAATGTCTCCGCCTTCGATATGGTAACTACTCCTGTTCAAATCACATACTGGAGTTTCTCCCATGATCTTGTGGTGGGTGAATATCTGCCGGTATAAGGCGACCTCACGATCACGCTCAGGCCAATACATATGATTTAGGATGATGCCGTCTCCGACTACCACAGCAGGATCACGAGTGAAAAAAAGCGTGTTGAGGGGATTGACCAAGAGCGAGGCGGGATCAAATTGCTCGTGCACGAGCGCCCGTAGTGTTTCCGACTGGTTTGAACATAGCTCAGTGTCTCCAAAGCGAATGCCGTTAAGTACTATATTCACCAATTCCTGGGTGTTCTTAGCGTTCTCAAACAACTGGGTTATTGTCTCGAGGAACTCTCTACCTGTTGCCCCGCTGCAACGGAGGTAGTCATCAATAAAATATTTAAGTGATTGGGGCTCAGTTTCAAGTGAGTCTTCGAGAAGGTCCCTAATTTCAATGGTTTCTACGCCATGCTTCTCAAGCAATTGAACCATGGAATCGTGCTCATACATTGCTTTGTCGAGGTCAAAACGACCGCTCCATTTTCGCAGGGAGAAAACTTGGCTGAAGTCGGCATCAGGGTAGTTTTGTGTTTCAGCTCCTGGTCGATGGACAAGTACGGCTTTTAAATGACCGATTTCATTTGTTACGTGTATGCCTTGCATGTCTGTCTCCTGTCCTGCTGGTTTTTATATAAGGCTAAGGCAGGTTCCTTGTTGTGTTGCGGAAAAGTTAAAAGACGTATGTAATTGACAAATAACATCAATTTTAATAATCAGATTGATTAATAACGTCACTTTAGCTGCCGTTCATAGGTGAAAAGCGACACGATGGCGATGGTTGGCCGACCACCGCTGAGCAACCTCATACATTTATGGTGCCAGCTGGATAGATGGGAAAAGGAATGAAGGAGGAGATATGGCAGCGGAAAGTTCGAAAGGCATCAAGCAGTTCAAGGTCCCGCACGTATATGCGATCATCTTTGCACTTATGGTCATCTTCGCTGTTCTCACGTGGATTGTTCCCTCTGGGTCCTATCAGCGTCAGGAGGTGAACGGTCGTGAAGTCACTGTCGCAGGTACGTATGAGCAGAGTGAAAAGACATATATTGACGAGGAAACCGGGGATGAAGTAGATCTCAGACAAGGCGTCTTCGATGTTCTTCAGGCTCCAACGCGCGGTATACAAGAGGCAATTGAGGTCGTTGCATTCATCTTGATTGTGGGCGGTTCGTTTCAGGTTATTACTAAAACGGGCGCTATCACGAGCGGAATGGGTCGTGTCGTTCGCCGCTTTAAGAACAAAGACATTCTAATTATTCCTATTGCGATGGTTCTCTTTGCATTGGGCGGAACGAGCTTTGGCATGGCGGAAGAAACTCTCCCGTTCTTTGCGATCTTCATGCCAATTATGATGGCTATGGGCTTCGACTCGATGACGGCGTTCATGGTCGTGTTCGTTGGAGCGCGCACGGGTTACATCGCCTCAACGATTAATCCGTTTAATGTTCTCATTGCGCAAGGTATTCTTGGTATTCAGGGCAACCCCCAGCTGTGGCTGCGTATGATTGCCTGGGTTGTTTTGACCGCCGTTGCAATTACTTGGGTTGTCCTCTATGCACGAAGGGTAAAGAAGAACCCTGAGTCATCGATCACATTTGAGGATGATATCGCCAAGAAAGTCGAGTTCGCTGCCGATGAATCTGCCCTTGATGCGGAATTTACGGGTCGTCAAAAAGGCGTGCTTGCGGTATTTATCGCTGGAATGTGTCTTATCATCTGGGGACTTGTGACCCAGGGCTGGTATATGAACGAGATTTCTGCGGTCTTTTTGGCCATGGGCCTGTTGGCTGGTGTTATTGCGGGCTTTAGTCAGGACGTCATCGCTCAGGAATTTGTTGCGGGTATCGCTGACTTTGCTTTCTCGGCAATTGTCGTTGGACTTGCGCGTGGCATCCTTGTCATTGCCTCTGACGGCATGATCATCGATACCATCCTCAATGCGCTCGCCACTGGTCTGGGCGGCATCCCGGCGGTTCTCTTTACTACGCTTCTTTATGCGGTTGAGAACCTCCTGGCGATTCTGGTTCCCAGCTCATCTGGCCTTGCAGCACTGACCGCTCCCATTTTTGGACCTTTGACCGAACTCATGGGCCTTAATCCCGAGGCTGCCGTGTGGGCTCTCTCCATGGGTAGCGCGACGATGTCTTTGATCTGTCCTACTAGCGCCATTCTTGTAGCGGGTTTGGGCGTGTGCAAGATCAAGCTTGGCCAGTGGTGGAAGACCGTTTGGAAATTCTTCTTGGTCGTGTCGCTCATCAATATCGTATTCGTAGCAATCTCGGGACTTATTGCCCTGTAGGTTTCATAGCTGAAATGGAGTAACAGGAATGTCTAAAGGACTGAATGTACACAGCGAGATTGGTAAGCTCAAGAAAGTTGTGCTTCACCGCCCCGGTCGTGACCTTGTGAACGTAAAGGCAGAAGAGTTCGAGGATGTCTGGATTCACGACTGTTTCTATCTTGATGTGGCTCAAAAGGAGCATGATGCCTTTGCGGATCTTCTGAGGAGCGAAGGTGTTGAGGTTCTCTATATGGAGAAACTCGTTGCTGAAGCGCTGGATGCATGCCCCTCGGCTCGCGCTGAGTTTACCGATACATTTATGGCTGAGAGCGGGATTGTCAATCCTATGCTTGAGCAGGCTGTTCGTGAAAAGCTCGACGCTATTTCAGATTCGTATCAGTTTGTACTTGAGGCTATGGGGGGGTATCGTTATCGTGACCTTGAGCTGCCTCGCGTTTCGACTACGCTTAGTATGATGGATAATGAGGATGCGAAGCCCGATGATTTGGTGTTGAAGCCTCTTCCGAGTTCATATTTCTCTCGCGATCCTCTTGCTTCCGTGGGCAAAGGCGTTCTGCTTCACCATATGTATTGGAAACAGCGAGATCGTGAAGTGCCCTTCTATGAAGCGATTTTCAAATATCATCCCGATTATGCAGGGACTCCGATTTGGTACGACCATAAGAATCCCTGGCATATCGAGGGCGGTGATGTGCTTAACATTAACGCTCATACCTTGGCTATTGGAATTAGCCAGCGAACTGAGGCGGCTGCGATTGAGGAGCTTGCAAAGAATTTGTTCTGGGGATCTGGGAATTCTGAGATCGATACCGTTTACGCTATTAAAATCCCCAACGGCTATGCTTACATGCATCTTGACACCGTTTGCACCATGGTGGATTTCGATAAGTTCACAGTTTATCCCGGTATTTTTGAGACCCTTCGTGTTTATCGTCTGACTCGTGGTGACTCTGAGGGAATGGTCGCTGTTCAAGAGATTGATGACACGCTTGAACATATTCTTGAAATGGCTACTGGCGTGGAGAAGGTGCAGCTTATTGAGTGCGGTGCCGGCGATATGGTTGAGGCATCTCGCGAGCAGTGGAACGACGGGTCGAACACTCTTGCCGTTGCTCCTGGTAAAGTCTGTGTTTACGAGCGCAATGTTGTCACAAATGATGAGCTCTACAAGAACGGTTTGGAACTTTTGGTCGTTCCCTCCGAGGAACTGTCCCGCGGTCGTGGCGGCCCGCGCTGCATGAGCATGCCCTTCTGGCGCGAAGATATTTAGTTGCAAATCCACTGTGATAGGAGATGGCGAATATGGGTGTTAATATCGCTGGGCGCAGTTTTCTGAAGCTGCTTGATTACACGACGGAAGAGATTGAGTATCTGCTTGAGCTTTCTGCTAACTTCAAAAGCATGAAGCGTGCCGGTGTTCCGCATAAATACCTTGAAGGCAAGAATATTGTTTTGCTATTTGAGAAGACTTCCACGCGTACTCGCTGCGCCTTCGAAGTTGGTGCACTTGACCTTGGTATGGGCGTAACTTATTTGGATCCGGGCTCGTCCCAGATGGGCAAAAAGGAGTCGATTGAGGACACGGCTCGCGTCCTTGGCCGCATGTATGACGGAATTGAATACCGCGGCTTTGAACAGGCGAAGGTTGAGGAGCTTGCTGCAAAAGCTGGGGTTCCCGTTTGGAATGGGCTGACTACTGAATTTCACCCGACTCAAGTGCTTGCCGATATTCTGACCATGCGTGAAGAGTTTGGAGAGATTAAGGGCAGGAAACTTACATTTTTTGGTAAGGCGGCCGGAAACGTCGCCGATTCGCTCATGGTCATTTGCGCTAAGCTCGGAATTAACTACTGTTCTTGCGGCCCAATCGGGGGAAATTCGGAGGGGGCTACATCCTATGATCCTGAACTCCTTGCAGAATGTAGTCGTATTGCGGCCGAGCATGGATCGACGATTACCATTACAGAAGATATTGAGGAAGGCGCTCGTGATGCCGATGTAATTTACACGGATGTTTGGGTTGGCATGGGTCAGCCCGCAGAGCTGTGGGAAAGCCGCATTAAGCTCATGTCGCCGTATCGTGTGACCGCTGAGGTGATGTCTATGGCAAAGCCCGAGGCGATTTTCCTCCACTGCCTTCCGAGCTTCCACGATACTAATACTACTGTTGGTGCCGAAATTGCTGAGAAGTTTGGAGTTGTCGAAATGGAAGTCACGGACGAGGTTTTTGAGTCCGATAAGTCTCGTGTTTTCCAAGAAGCGGAGAATCGCATGCATACGATTAAGGCGGTGATGTACGCAACGCTTAAGTAGCGGGGCGTTGAGAAATCAGTCGCAAATCTGTTTGCCATACTATATTTCTCTCAACAAGCTGATAGGATACAGGGGAGAATGATGCGCGCGTCAGTCGATTTTTTCGACTGACGCGCTTTGTGAAAGAGGCAAAGATGCGTACCGATGATTTTGACTATAACCTGCCCGAAGAGCTCATCGCCCAGGCGCCTGCCGAGCCGCGCGACTCCTGCCGCCTGCTGGTGGTTGATCGCAAAGGCTCCGAGACAGGAACGCCGCTAGAGCATGGCGGCACCGTCGAGCACCGCATCTTCCGTGACATCATCGACTATATCGAGCCGGGCGACGTGCTCGTCATCAACCAGACGCGCGTGATGCCGGCTCGCCTGATTGGCCGCAAGACGGGCTCGGGCGGCGTGGTCGAGACGCTGCTGCTCAAGCGCCGCGAGGATGTTGACCCGCTGGGTCACGTCTGGGAGTGCCTGGTCAAGCCGGGCAAGCGCCTGAAGCCCGGTGCTCAGATTGAGTATCGTGCGGGCGGCGCCCATGCGCCCGAGGGGGCTCCCGTGGTGCTGACGGCCGAGGTCGTCGACTTTGTCACCGATAGTCGCGGTGGCCGCCTGGTGCGCTTTGAGCCGGCCGGTTGCAATGCCGCCGGCGACCCGCGCACGCTCGACGAGGCCATCCATGCTGCCGGCCACGCGCCGCTGCCGCCCTACATTACCGATTACGAGGGCGATCCCGAGAAGTACCAGACCGTCTACGCCATGAAGGAGGAGCACTCGGCTGCCGCTCCTACGGCGGGTCTGCATTTTACTCCTGAGCTCATGGCCGCTATCGAGGCCAAGGGTGCCAAGTTTGCCGCCGTCGAGCTCGAGGTGGGTATCGATACCTTCCGCTTGGTGGAGGAGGACGACCCTACGCAGCACGTCATGCACACCGAGCGCTACCACGTGTCGCAGGAGGTTGTCGACGCCGTGCATAAGGCCAAGGCCGAGGGCCATCGTGTGATCGCCGTCGGCACTACCGCGGTGCGCTCGCTCGAGAGCGCGTTTGACACGGACGCGCCGGTGTCCGATCCGGCTGTGACGGCGCGCTATTTTGAGGGCCGTGAGGACGGCGCCGACACGCTCGGCCGCGGTGACATCGTGGTGCGCGAGAACGCCACGACGCAGCTTTACCTCATGCCCGGCTCGACCTATCACGTGGTCGATGCGCTGATCACGAACTTCCATGTGCCGCGCTCCACGCTCATGATGCTCGTGAGCGCGCTTGCCACCCGCGACCAGATCATGGATGCCTACGCCGCTGCCATCGAGGAACGTTACCGCTTCTTCAGCTTTGGTGACGCCATGCTCATCCTTTAGGTTACGGCGTTTTACAAACGCCGTAACCGGCCGACGCTGCAAACGCCCCTAAGCGGCAATCTGACGTTCAATCGTCGGGCATGACCAGAAGGTCAATGCCCTCCTCTTTCACGTCACCTTGCTCGCTTAGGGGCGTTTTCGCTGACATTGCCAAGACATCGACGTTGCCTTGGTTCGGACTAGTCGTTTGGGGCACTCATTGGGGACGTACTTAAATGAGTACCTGTGGAATGAGAGTGGATAATCTCCCGTTTTTGGCCCGTCTGCGGGCTCAAAGTGGGAGATTATCCACTCTCGCCATTTGATTGGCACCTGGGGACGTTCCTTCTGGCAGTTGGGGACGTTCCTTTTGTGCCGGCACTTGGGGACACTCCTTGGACTAGTCGTTGGGGACGTTCTTGTTTGACTAGTCGTTTAAGAACGTCCCCAATGACTACTTGCTTGTGAAGAGCCAGATGAGGACGATCGCGAGGACTACGGCGACAATGCAGACGATGGCGCCGGTGAATTTGATGCGTGAGTCGCGGGTACGCTCGCGCACCGCGTCCTCGGTGGCCTCGAGCTGGGCGACTTCTCGCTCGGTCTCGGCGTGTTCGGCTTTGTCTCGGGCCAAGGATCCTGCAAGCGACTCAGTGATTTCTGGGTGGTCGTGCACCTCGGTCGCCTGTTCGATGATCGACTGCGCATGCGCGACGTCCGCCTGGGCATCGGCGATGGCCTGCTCCTGCTTTCGACGTGCCTTGTCCTCGGCGGCGATCTTCTCGCGCAGTTCGCGCTGGCGCGTCGCGGCGGCAGTTTTTGCGGACTGCAGCTCGTCGCGCGCGGCATCTGCCTCAGCCGTTACGGCCTGGTGCGCACGTTTAGCGTCGGCGATGGGGGCCTGTGCCTGCTCGACGGCCTGCTCGGCTGCGGCAAGCGAGTGCTCAAGGTCGGCGGTGATGCGCGGGACATCTTCTTCGGCTTTACGCAGGGCATCTGCCGTGTCGGAGATCTGCATCGAGAGCTCGCTGGTGCGCACCGTATAGTTGGCGGGATTTGCCGAGGGATTGCGTTGCAGCTCGGCATACTCATGACGCAGCGTCTCGAGCTGGGCGCGCGTGGCGTCGACGGTTTGTTGTGCGGCCGCAATGCCGGCGTCTCGCTCGGCCTTCACCTTGTCGCGGATGCGCTTGGAATCCTCAAGACGTCGAACGAGGCGGTTGCCGGTCTCGCGCGAGCTCGCCTCGCGGGCCTCCACGGCGTCGAGCGCGGCCTTCAAGCGGAGTTCAGTCGCGTCATCCTCTGTCTTCATTTGTTCGAGCTGGCCCTTGAGCTCTGTCGCCTTGGCGGCGTGGGCATCACGGTCAATCTCAGCGGCCGCTGCAGTCTTTTGGGCCGTGGCAATCGCCTGGCGCTGGTCGGCGACGATCTGGTCGTAGCGGCCTGCGATATCCTGGCGCGTCTCGAGTTCCTCGGCCTGATCGGCAATGCGCTGCTCAAGTTCGGCCAGGTGGGCGCGGGCATCGGCAAGTGCCTTTTTCGCGGCGTTCATCTCGCGCATGGCCGAGGCACCCTGGGCGATAAAGGTGCCCACGGCGTTGGCGGTGTTCGAGACAGCGGTCCCCAGATCGTGGCTCGCGGCGGGGGAGTGCGGGGCGGTCGGGCGAGCGGTGTCGGCAGCGTCCGCATCGGCAGCCTGCGGCGCGGCGATATTGCCGGTACCGCCCTCGACCACAGAAAAGCCTGCTGCGTGCGGATCGACCGCATCGGCGCCAATCGTGGGGTGCTCGAGCTGCAGAAACGAGGGCATGGCGCTGCCCTGGTCGGCAACCGGAGTCTCGCCGGGCACAAAGGTCGAGGCCGCCTCGGCGGCCTCCTCTTCCTCGGCATCCACGTCGGCGTCGGCCACGGCGTCTTTCATCGCTTTGACGGCATCCATCATGGAGTCCATGACGGCGTCGAGCTCTTCTTCCGAAGACACCTCGATGGGGCCCGCTGCCTGTACCGCGGGCTTCGCATCGGGCTCGGCGCCACCCGGTTCCGACTGCTTGCCTTCGCCTTGCTCGACAGTATCATCTGCGTCTGTGGCCTTATCTGCGGTGGCGTGCACATCTTCGTCGGATGCATCGGCTGATACATTCGCGGGCGCATCGGCGCAGGTAGGAGTGTCGCAGCCGTCGATGACGTCTGCGGAATCATCAATATGCTGTTGAGTCTGGGGGTCCAGCTCGTCTGTCATAGGCATGTGCTCCTCATCGTTGTTCGTCACCCTATGATAAAGTCTCGCGCCGACATCCCACGCGCTGCAGCAAAGTTTCAAAACGTGTTCGATGACTCGTTTGGCTGACAAAAATTCGGTCTCTTTATCCGGTTCGTGCTTGACATCCCCTTCGCCGAATAACGTTGTGCCGTTCGCCTGCTGCGGTCTTTATTTTTCACTTGAACACGTTAAAGTTGCATTTCAGCTTTTGGCGCGTGAATTTGGGTGCGCGCAGTCGGCGGGCGTGCCCGTCGTGATTTGAAAGGACTTTCTTATGGGACTTTTCACTGGCAAGACCGTGATTATCACCGGCGGCGGCAAGGCTACGCTTAAGGACGGCTCCGCTGGCTCCATCGGCTACGGCATCGATATCGCTTTTGCCAAGGAGGGCGCAAACCTCGTCATTACCGGCCGCAACGTCGCCAAGCTCGAGGCTGCCAAGGAGTCTCTCGAGGCCGAGTACGGCGTTAAGGTTCTGCCTGTTCAGGCCGATGTCTCGGCTGGTCAGGACAACGAAGCCGTCGTCCAGAACGTCATCGACAAGGCCATCGAGGAGTTCGGCCGTATCGACGCCGTCGTCAACAACGCTCAGGCCAGCGCTTCGGGCGTGACGATCGCCGATCACACCATGGACCAGTTCAACCTCGCCATTTACTCCGGTCTGTATGCTACTTACCTATACATGCAGAAGGCCTATCCGCACCTGAAGGAGACCAAGGGCTCCGTGGTCAACTTTGCCTCGGGCGCCGGCCTGTTTGGCAACTATGGCCAGTGCAGCTATGCTGCCGCCAAGGAGGGCATCCGCGGCCTGACCCGCGTTGCCGCCAACGAGTGGGGCAAGGACGGCATCAACGTCAATATCGTTTGCCCGCTTGCCTGGACTGCTGCGCTCGAGAACTTCCAGGATGCCTATCCCGAGGCGTTCAAGGCCAACGTCCACATGCCGCCGGCGGGTCACTACGGCGACGTCGAGAAGGAAATCGGCCGCGTGGTCGTTCAACTCTGCGGTCCCGACTTTAAGTACATGAACGGCGAGACCGTCACCCTCGAGGGCGGCATGGGCCAGCGTCCTTAGGGGTTCCGCCGTTCTACCGAACGGCGGACCGGCCGACGCTGCGCGGGCCGCATTTGGACAATCTGCCGTTCAATTTCAAGGGCGCGACCAGAAGGTCAGCGCCCTTTCATTTCACGGCACCTTGTCTCAAATGCGATCCGCTCGCTGACTTATGCTCAACCTGCGGCGCCATTTTGCTTGAAGGCACCTTGCTCACTTTGGCGGGTTTTCGCTGGATGTAGTCGTCGGGGACGTTCTTAAATGACTAGTCGAAGGGGACGCTCTTGCCGGCACTTGGGGACAGTTCCTGAGTGCCGGCAGATTGGGGCACTCCTTTGTCAGGTTAACCTGAAGACTGTCCCCGATGACTAGTCGTTTAAGAACGTCCCCGACGGCTAGTCGTTTAATGCGCCAGTTTCTGTCGAGTCGGTGCTCTTTGCGGGTTGCCCGTATAATGGTTTGCGTATGAACCGCAACCAAGGAGTTCCAGTTTATGGACCAGAACCTTTTTAAATTCGACCTGATCGCCGAGGACCCGACGACGCATGCGCGTGCCGGCGTGCTGCATACCCCGCACGGCGATATCGAGACGCCGATCTTTATGCCCGTGGGCACCAAGGCAAACGTCAAGGGCATCCCTACCGAGACCGTCAAGCAGCTCGGTGCCCAGATCGTGCTTGCCAACACCTATCACCTGTCCATGCGTCCCGGCGAGGACACCATCGCCGAGCTGGGCGGCCTGCATAAGTTTATGAACTGGCACGGCCCCATCCTCACCGATTCAGGCGGCTTCCAGGTGTTCAGCCACAACGACGCCGTCAAGCTCACCGACGAGGGCGTGCGCTTTATCGTCAACGACTACGATGGCCGCCACGTGTTCTGGACGCCCGAGGACAACATGGAAATCGCCATGAAGCTCGGCTCCGACATCTGCATGCAGCTCGACCAGTGCCCGGGCTATCCCGCCACGCGCGCCTACGTTGAGCGCGCCGTTGAACTGTCGAGCATGTGGGCAGAGCGCTGCTATAAGGCTCATACCCGCGATGACCAGGCGCTCTTTGGCATCGTCCAGGGCGGTATGCACCTGGACCTGCGCCTGCGCTCGCTGCGCCATCTGGAGGAGTGCGGCGACTTCCCGGGCTACGGCATCGGCGGCTACTCGGTGGGCGAGGACCACGAGACCATGTTCGAGACGCTGGCACCGCTCGCGAGCGAGTACATGCCCAAGCACAAGCCGCGCTACCTGATGGGTGTCGGCAACCCCACCACGCTCGTGCGCGGCGTGGGTGTGGGCATCGACATGTTCGACTGCGTGCTGCCGACGCGCACCGGCCGCATGGGCACGGCATTCTCTAGCGAGGGTCGCCTCAACTCCCGCAACGCTCGCTTTGCGCACGACGACGGCCCCATCGATCCCACCTGCACCTGCCCGGTGTGCACGGGCGGTTACAGCCGTGCGCTCATCCGTCACATGGTCACGCAGAAGGAGATGCTCGGCGGCATTCTGCTGTCGATGCACAACATCTACTACCTGCTCAACCTTATGCAGCGTGCTCGCCAGGCCATTATCGAGGGCCGCTATGGCGCATTCGTGAGCGACTGGATGAACAGCCCTGCGGCGGTGGATTACTAAGAGTCGCGACCGCTGACCGATGCCTTGCAAGCGCATGATGCATCGTGGGTACCATACCGAATAGTTGATGTTCGGGCGGGTGTTTGACGCATGGCGTCGACCTCGCCCGTTTCTTTTTTCGATAGGAGTATCCCATGATTAAGAATGAGAACGTCGAGGGCGAGCCGGCCTACGACGAGACGTACCGACGCGGTCCCGTGGTTATGCGCGGCCCCATGATTCCTAAGGACAACACCTACGCCAACCTGCTGGCGCCCGAGGACTCGACCGACTGGCTGCATGCCGATCCGTGGCGCGTGCTGCGTATTCAGGCCGAGTTTGTCGACGGCTTTGGCGCGCTTGCCGAGCTCGGACCCGCGGTGACCATCTTCGGTAGCGCCCGCACGCCCAAGACCGATCCGCTCTACAAGGCGGCGCGTACCGTCGGGCGCAAGATTGCCCAGCGCGGCGTGGCGGTCATCACCGGTGGCGGCCCCGGCATCATGGAAGCGGCCAACAGGGGAGCGGCGAGTGTCAACGGCAAGTCAGTTGGCCTGGGTATCGAGCTTCCGCACGAGCACGGGCTCAACAAATACGTGAACCTGGGCATGGATTTCCGCTACTTCTTTGTGCGTAAGACCATGTTCGTCAAATACAGCTCGGGTGCCATCGTGTTTCCCGGAGGTTTTGGTACGCTCGACGAGATGTTCGAGGTGCTCACGCTGGTGCAGACACACAAGGTCAAGCGCATGCCGCTCGTGCTGGTGGGCAGCGAGTACTGGCAGGGCCTGTTCGACTGGCTCAACGGTCCGGTGATGGACGCCGGTATGATTAGCCCGCTCGATCCGGAGCTCGTGCACATCACCGACGACCTCGACGAGGCCGTCGACATTACCCTGAGCGGGCTGATGTAGGGCGAGCGTTCCTGCCCTTATGGTAATTTGAATGGCAGTCTGATGCTAAGTAACATCAGGCTGCTATCTATATTGGGTATACTGATGCAAAAGACGAGGGCGAGGAGGTCGCATATGTCTACTGCAACGGTTAAGCCTACGACGGTTCGCATCGAAGAGGGGCTCAAGGAGCAGGCGACTGAGTTTTTGGATTCGGTTGGTCTGAGTCTCAATTCGTATCTCAATCTTGCTGTTCGGCAGCTTGTGAATCAGCGGAAGATTCCGTTTGAGATTGTGGGTCGATCCGAAGTTCCCAACGAAGTGACGAGGCGCGCCATGGTGATTGCCGAGGCTCACGAGTTGGGGATTCTGCCAGACGACAGCCCGGCGTTCGACAATGCGGAAAATCTGATGTCGTTCCTCGATGAGGACTAGCGATGTTTGAGATTAAGGTCGAGGCTCAGTTTAAGGCGGACTACAAACGAACGATGCGCATTCATCCGCAGCTAAAATCCGAGTTTAGGGCGGCGGTCGCAGAGCTGGCGGCTCACGGCTCGCTTCCTGCGGAATATGGCGCCCACGAGCTCTCAAACCCAGGCGGCAATTACAACGGCCACATCGACTTTCATCTATCCGATGGCTTGGTCGATGTGGTCGTTCTCTATCTGCCGCATAAGACTAATCCGGTGATCCGGCTGGTGAGAATGGGCTCGCATGAGGAGCTGTTCCAGGGTCCGCAGGGCTGATTGCCCACTTATGACTCGCGGTGGTATAGGGATTGATTCGCGGCCGATTGGCTAAAACAGCCCCTATTCCACCGTAACTGTTGGAGACGTCCCGTTCGTGGCTGCGACCTCCAGTTCTCCTCTTCGCTGGATTTCGCTTAAAAGCTCGGCTGCAACTTCGCTGCTTTTGAAACGGATGCTGCAGTCCTCTTTCTTAGGAAAGGCCAGTAACGGAATAGTTCCGTACCAGACGGTTTCCTCGTCAATTACTGACGCGCACAGGCGCCCTTCGGCTTTGATGGAATAGTCGACGTTCATCTCGGTAAAAATCGCTTTCACGTCATTGTGCGGAGTCGGGGCAATTGAAATCTCAAGGGCAATCCCACGGGCGGCGGCGCCTGTGAGTACGGCAGTGAGCTTTGCGAGGCATGCAGCGGATGCGTAGGGCGCGGCAATAAAAATGCTTTTCGTTGCGCGCACGATGTCATCCGCTAAGGCCTCCACGGCCCTTGCCGGCCTAACGAGGATGTTTTGATCGGCCCGTTTGTTGTCATTTGCTGCAAAGACTTCATACCCCAGCTTGGCGTAGGTCTTGAGTCTCTTCTGGTACATGTGTGCGAGCATGGGTATCGACAAATCAACATAGTCGAATATCTCAACCCGCTGCTTGCCCTCGTGACTTCTATGTAGCCTGCCTGCCTGCTGCGTCATGCTGCCGTCCCAAGATATCGGTGTGGCAATGAGCAGAGTGTCAAGGTAAGACAGGTCGAAACCCTCGCCCAGAAGGCCTTCGGTTGCGATGATAATTCGATGCTCATGCTCGAAGCCGGGAAGGCTGTTCAGTATTGCCTTTCTTTCTTTGGCGTCGATTTCTCCGGTTAAGAGTATAGGTTCGTGTCCGCGGCTTTGAAGCAGCCTACATAGCTCTTCGGCATGTTTTTTCCTTTTGGATAGCACAAGCGGATGTCGACCGTTTGACGCGGTCTCGAGGGCATCGTCGACAATTGCTTCGTTTCTCGCTGTGTGCGCACACAGGAGATCGAGAACTTGATTAAAGGACGCCCCTGGTTCGTAGGCGGGTAGTCGAACTCCGGTAAAACGCGGCCTAACAACGCGCTGAATTCCCTGTTGGATTGCTTGCGTTTTTGGATCAATGACATGGCGAAGCGGGCCGCAGAGCATTGAGAGTGCTCGCGTGAGTCCGTCCGAGCGTTCGGGCGTCGCGGAAAGGCCGTATACATATTTGGCTGGAGCGGATTTGAGGACGAGCTCAAGCTGTGGTGCGGCTGCATGGTGACATTCATCACAGATGATGAGGCCGTAATCACGAACGAACTCCTTGGCTATTGGTTCTCCGGTCTGGGGGTCCTTGCTGGACAGAGACTGGAATGAAGCAATGTCGATGAGATGGCTTATGGTGGTTTTGCCTCCTCCGATTTGGCCAATGAGCGGAGGCTGCCTTTTACTGATTCGTCCTTTTGGGGTTCGAACTGGCTTTCTGTTATCCGTAATGTCGATAAACCGTTCGAGCTGGGATTTCCATTGGGCAATGAGCGCAGTCTTGGGAACGATGACAAGCGTTGGAAGACCGATGGCAGCAATAAGATAGGCTCCAATGACGGTTTTCCCGAAACCCGTCGGCGCGGACATGATCCCGTCTTCACAGTTGAGCATCTGTTCGGCGGCAATTTGCTGTTCAGGGCGAAGAGCCCCTTTAAATGTCATCACAATTGGATTGCCCGACATGCGCTTGTCTGAATAGTGAGCAGAAGCGCCGGCTTCTTGAAGCAGCCGCTCGAGTTGTGCTTTACAGCCTCTGGGAATCGCAACGCAGCCATCTCTAAGTTCGCTGAGGTCTATGTACCGCGGTTTGCCGAATACCGATTGGTGCATTGATTGGGCACGGAAGAATTCCGGGTTGGCAAATGTTGCAAGCCTGCGAACCTCCATCTGGGCGGCCGGGCTCAGAGATTTTTCGGTTATGTAGAGCATATCGGCTTGCGTGACGGGTAGCGATGACGGGAAGTCCTGCGGCGCGAGCGGAAGCCGCTTTCGCGGCCTCTGAGAATGTGGCGCGGCGGTGTTTCCCGCCACTGCAGCTGATATTCCATGCGGTTTATTGTCGATGCTTTCGATCAGATTTTGCGCCGTTGCATGTGGAATCAGCTGAATTTGCGAAAGGTAAAGCCATTGATCGGGAAAGGGCTCAAATTGCTCGTCAACAAATACACTGTTCCCTTTTCGCTGCGCTTTTCCTTGAAAAGGCAGTGCTATGAGATTTCCGAAGCCGCCCTCAGGAATGGTGGACTGCGCGGGCAGCATCCGGTCAAAAGCTTCAAAGGTGATTGTCTTGTTGAGCGCCGCCGCTTCGGTGATAAGGCTGCTTCCAAATTCTCGTGCGATCTTTGCGCTGGTGAGCTCTAGGAAGAAAAACCAGACATGTGCGCCGTTACCTGATCTCGATCGCTCGACTGCAGCATCGATTCCATGGTTTTTTGCGACAAGCCGAATGGCGTTTGTCGCTTCTTTCCAATCGGATCCGTCAAAGTCGATGACCAGGACTTTTGTGTTGCTGTCACTATTGAGAACGTATTGACCTATGACGTCTCGGAGCCTGTCGTCGTTGCCTTTGAAATGGGCGATGATCGTGGCATCGCTCAGCTCGGGGAAGATGCGGTTGCCGCATTCCGCGCATTTGGTTTTCTGACGATTTAGTTTGGGGCAAATGCCTGCCTTCCACTCATTTGCGCAGGCTGGTGTATAGCCGATTCCCCCGTCTTTTCTGCGGTACCCATGAGCGTAAACATCTTTGCGGCCAGTAAAGAGATTGCGAAAGAGTTCCAATTTGTCGCGCGCTGTGCTCGCACTGGTGACGATTCCCTCGACCTGTGCCCGTCTATCGAAAGATTCGCCAGCTTTCTCCCATTCTTCCAGTGTTGCGTAACGGATGTCTGGACCGTTGCCGCAGATGACGATTTGGCTGTGCGGCTCCGATACATGGGCGACGGTTTTCTTGAATTGGAATAGCGTGCCCCCGATGAGGGCGTATTGATGCGTGACGGTGCTCATGTAAATGCCGTTCTTGTCGGAGTTCATTGAAATGAGGGTACGTTATTTTGATTTTTAAGGGACTCGACTCTGATTTTGGTTCGGCGATAGCGGAGTACACCTCCGTGAGTGGTGTTTGGCTGGTGTCAAAATGTGCGGTAGCTGTTGCTGAATGGGTTTTGGCGGCCATGAGGTGGGCTGGAGGCGCAGGAAACTATCCTCGAATAGACCCTGTGGGCAAAAAATGGTAAATATGAGTACTGTGGTTTGAGCAGTAACATATCATCTGGAAAGTATTTAAGACCAATCGATTCGGATTGGATAGAATCAACCCTCTAAATATGACGATTCGGGACTTTATGACGCTCGGAATTGACAGAAGATGGCAAATTCAGCCAGATTGCGCTGTTACTAAACTGGTAACAGTACTCATATTTGCCATTTTTTGCCCAGAGGGTATCGCAAGGGGGTTGGACAAAGCATCGATCGCCGCCAATTTCTCGATTGGCTGGTTGGGCGGCAATGAAGTTGCGGCGTAATGGGAAGCGTTTCGCGGCCTTTTGGCTAAAACGGCCCCTTTTCCGCCGCGACTCCTAAAAAGACGCCGGCGCGCCTTGAGTTGCGGCGCGTCGGCGTGATGGCTTTGTTGTGGCTGGGTGTACTTCGGTTGTTCGACGGCTTTGGCATGTCCGATCTTGCCAGGCAAGCCTTGTTACCGTTTAACGTTTGCCCAGATAAAACCTGCCAAAATAAACCTGTCCCTAATTGGCAGGTTGGTAGCGGGGGCAGTAGCTGATGGCGATGGCATCGACGCCTACGTGGGTGGCGATGGTGCAGCCGATGGGGCCAGTGCCGGCGTCTACGTAGTCCTGGCCCGCGAGCGCCTCGTTGACAAGTTCCTGCTCCTCGGCGGCGCCGGTCGTGAGCACGCGCACGCTTGAGCTCGGGTGCTCGTCCAAAAACGCGAGGCAATCTGCCATGGTGTTGGCGACGATGCGCTTGGCGCCGCGGCCCTTTTTGATTGCCTTGATCTCGCCCGACTGCCACTCCGGCGAAACGGCCAGGCGAATGTTGAGCATCTGCGTCAGCTGGCCGGCGAGCTTGGGGGCGCGGCCGTTTTTGACCAGGTTCTCGAGCGTTCGGGGAATCAGCAGCAGATGGGCGTCGGGCAACGTCGCGCGGATCTGCGCCTCGGTCTCGTCCAAGCTGCGGCCGTCCTTGCGCATGGCAAGCGCGTACTCCACCAGCAGACCCTCGGCGCCCGAGCCGGTGCGCGAATCGATGCAGCGCACGTCGAGCTCGTGGGTCTCGGCGACCAGGCATGCGTTGGAATAGCAGGCGGACCACTCGCTGCACAGCGAGATAAAGATGGCGCTGTCGTGGCCATCGGCGCGCACGCGGTCAAACAGCGCCTTGAACTCGCCGGCGCTCGGCTGCGAGGTGTGCGGCAGCTGCTCAGAGCCGGCCATGCGCGCGACGTATTCCTCGGCAGTAATCTGCACCTGGTCGAGCAGGTCCTCGCCCTCGATAATCACATGCAGCGGAATCACGTAAATACCGAGCTCTTGGGCGCGGGCGGGGGAGATGTCCGACGTGGAGTCGGTTATGATGGCAAAAGACATAATTGCACCTTTCGATGGGGCGCCACGGCGCCGCCGATTGAGAGCAAAGTGCGACAAGTATAGTGGAGTTGCTCTACATTGCTAGGTTCAATTGTTGAATAGTCAACAGTTTGAAGTGTCGGTGTGGAAATCGTCAACTGGGGAAGAGGAATGCCGATGGAGGCGTTGGAGATATGCAGGCGGCCGGTCGTGCTGTTCGATTTTGACGGCACGGTGGCAGATACGGGCCGGGCGGTGATGACCTCGACACGCAAAACGTTGGCCGCGCGCGGGTTTTCGGAGGCGCAGATGGGTGATCTGCGCCGCATGATCGGGCCGCCCCTGTGGAAGAGCTTCCACGACTTTTACGACTTTACGCGCGAGGAGTCGCTCGTGGTGGCCGACGAGTACCGTGCCTATTTTGACGAGCTGGGTCCGGAGGAGTATCCCGTGTTCGACGGAATCCCCGAGCTGCTCGATGGCTTGGCGGCGCAGGGTCATCGCATGGCCGTCGCGACGTCGCGTATGGAGGCAAAGTGCATTGACATGGTGCATGAGCTGGGTCTTTCTCAGTTCGAAGCCGTGGTTGGCATGAATCCTCCGCAGGGGCGCGAGACCAAGGCCGATTCGGTCCGCGATGCCCTGGCGGCGCTCGGTGCAACGGCCGACGATGCCGTGATGATCGGCGATCGCTTTAACGACGTCGAGGGCGCGCACGCGATGGGCGTGCCGTGCATCGGCATCTATTCGGGCGCGGCGGCGCCGGGTGAGCATGAAGCGACGGGTGCCGATGCGGTGGTGCACTCGGTGGCTGAGCTTGCTAAACTTTTCTCTATCTAGGAACTAAATGTGAGGGGCGGGTACGCTTGCCGCTCATTGGTAAGGAGGTCGTCCATGAATCAGGTGGAGCAGAGCGTCGCCGAGTATGTCGACGAGGTCTGGGAGGATGTCGTCGCCGATATCGAGCAGCTGGTGAGTTATCCGTCCGTGGCAGTTTCTGCCGATGCGGAGCCCGGCGCGCCGTTTGGCCGCCCGGTCCGTGATGCGCTCGATTGCGCGCTCGGCATTGCGCAGAAGCTCGGCTATCAGACGAGCGACGACGAGGGCTATGTGGGAATCGCCGATATTCCGGGCCGCGGCGACAAGCAGCTCGCGACTATCTGCCACGTGGACGTGGTTCCCGCCGGCCCTGGCTGGAACACCGACCCGTTCGCCATGGAGCGCCGCGAGGGCTGGCTGCTCGGTCGCGGCGTGATTGACGACAAGGGCCCGGCAGTGCTGTCGCTCTACGCCGGCGCTTACCTTCTCAAGCACGGCATTGTTCCGCGCTACACCTTCCGCGCACTGCTGGGCTGCGATGAGGAAGTGGGCATGTCCGACGTTCACCATTATCTGGAGAACCACGCGAACCCCGACTTTCTGTTTACGCCCGATGCCGAGTTCCCGGTCTGTAATGCCGAGAAGGGCCAGTTTGGGGCGACATTTGTGAGCTCCAAGATCGACGGCGGGCGCATTGTGTCCTTGAGCGGTGCCGAGGCGAGCAACGCTATTCCGTCGCAGTCTATCTGCGAGCTTGCGATTGCCGCCGATGAGCTGCCGGCGCCCGTTGAGAACGCCGACCGCCTGGAGATCACGGCGCTCGATAACGGGCATGCGCAGATTTTCGCCCACGGCATTGGCGGTCATGCCTCGATGCCAGAGGGAACGATCAACGCCGTCGGGCTGATCGTGGCGTATCTGCGCGAGGCCGAGGACGCGTTTGGCGCCCGTGACGAGCGCTTGCTGACGCCTGCCGAGCACGAGTTTGTCAAGTTTCTGGCCTTTGTACATGCGGACACCTATGGCCGCGGCCTGGGTATCGACGCGACGAGTCCGGCGTTTGGCCCGCTCACGTGCAACCCCGGTGTCATCCGCGTGTTGGATGGCCACATTGAGCAGGTCATTGACGTGCGTTTCCCCGACAGCACGAGTGCCGATACCATCCGCGAGCAGCTCGAGCCGCTCGTGGGCCGCTTTGGCGTGACGTGCCGTGTGGGTCGTGCCAAGGTGCCGTTCTCGGTCTCTGCCGACGATCCGGCCGTGAAGGCGCTTATCGATACCTATAACGAGTTTACGGGCAAGCATGCTGAGCCCTTTGCCATGGGCGGCGGCACGTACGCGCGCAACTTTGCCCGCGCCGTGTCGTTTGGCCCCGAGGAGACCGGCCTGGAGCTGCCCGCGTGGGGCGGCCAGATGCACGGCCCCAACGAGTGCGCCAACGAGGAACAGCTCAAGCAGGCGCTCAAGATTTATATCGTGGCGATCCTGCGCTTGAATGAGCTTGAGCTTTAAGGCTGCGGCGTTTTAACAACTTAGCACCCCTTTCGTCCGGGCTTTTTAAGTTGCGGTGGAATAGTTCCTAAAAGAGGCTGCCTGATGGCCAAACAGGAACTATTTCACCGCAACTTCGTTTTCATTGGTGTAAAAGGTGTGCCATGTTCGACGCTGGATTGTTATCCGTTTGTAAAGGCTGGGCAGAGCTTGCGGTAAGGGTCTATCAGATGCCCGTAAGAAACCGCAGTTGGCGCGGGCGCTGCCCGATCGGGGCCGTATCTTTCCAAACAGCAAAGCGGGCAGGGTGCCCGCGAGTCGCATGTATGAAAGGAAGATCATGCTCGATCAGGCTTATTCTCGTCGTCAGTTCCTCGGCCTCGCTGGTGGTCTTGCCAGCATCGTCGGTCTCGGTCTCGTTGGTTGCGGTGGCTCCAACGCCGCCAACACCGCTGCTGAGGGCAGTGCCGCTGCTGCCGAGTCCGTCTCGGGCGAGGTGACCTACGACGGCGCTTCCTCGTTCCAGGCTCTCGTCGAGGCTGCTGCCGAGAAGTTCATGGATGCCAACCCGGACGTCTCCGTCTCCGGTTCGGGTAACGGTTCGGGCAAGGGCCTGACCGCTGTCGCCGCCGGCACCGTCACCATCGGTAACTCCGACGTCTTCGCCGAGACCAAGCTCGAGGCCGATCAGGTCAAAAACCTCGTCGACCACGAGGTCGCCGTCGTGGGCATGGGCCCCGTCGTCTCCAAGAACGTCAAGGTCGACGACCTGTCCCTCGAGCAGCTCAAGGGTATCTTCTCCGGCCAGATCACCAACTGGAAGGAGGTCGGCGGCGACGACGCCAAGATCGTCGTTCTCAATCGCAAGGCCGGCTCCGGCACCCGCGCCACCTTCGAGGCCGCCGTCTTTGGCGACGAGGCCGTCGACTTTAAGGGCGACGCCGAGCTCGACAAGTCCGGCGATGTCCAGACTCAGATGGGCAGCACCGACAACGCCATCTCCTACCTCGACTTCTCGCACTTCGATGACTCCAAGTTCAACGCCATCATGGTCGAGGGCGTCGAGCCCAAGAGCACAAACGTCACCGACGACTCCTTCAAGATCTGGGCGACCGAGCACATGTACTGTGCTAAGGACGCCGACGAGGCCACCAAGGCCTTCCTGGAGTTCATGCTTTCCGACGACGTCCAGGGCAAGCTCGTCGAGGAGCAGGGCTTTATTCCCGTTTCTGCCATGAAGGTCGTCAAGGACGCCAGTGGCAAGGTCTCCGCTAAATAAGTAATCGCCCCCGGAAAGGTTTGCAATGGCAAAACAGCTGCCAAAGCGCGAGCTTGAGAACGTGGGCCTGGGCGTCACGGGTGCGTGCGTAGCGCTCGTGACGCTTGTCGTTGCCGCGCTCATCTTTATGGTCGCCCAAAAGGGCCTCTCGGCTTTTTTCAAGGACGGCGTCTCGATCGTCGAGTTTTTTACCGGTACCAAGTGGGACCTGGCCAACACGGCCGAAAACGGCCTGCCCTACACTGGCGCCCTGCCCCTGATCGTCACCTCGTTTGCGGTCATGGTGCTCTCCACGCTCATCGCACTGCCCATCGCCATCGGCTCTGCCATCTTTGCGGTCGAGATTCAGCCTAAGTTTGGCTCCAAGGTTTTTCAGCCGCTCATTGAGCTTTTGACCGGTATTCCCTCGGTCGTCTTTGGCCTGATCGGTTTTCACGTGGTCGTCGGCCTTATGAAGAGCGTTTTCCACGTGAGCACAGGCCTGGGCATCTTGCCCGGCGCCATCGTGCTGGCCGTCATGATTCTGCCGACGATGACCACGCTTTCGGTCGATGGCCTGCGCGCCGTGCCCGATAGCTACCGCCAGGGTTCGCTCGCGCTGGGCTACACCCGCTGGCAGACCATCTGGCACGTGGTGCTCAAGTCCGCCATGCCGTCGCTCATGACCGCAGTCATCCTTGGCATGACCCGCGCCTTTGGCGAGACGCTCGCCGTGCGCATGGTCATTGGCGGCATCGAGGCCATGCCGACGTCGCTGCTGTCGCCGGCGTCTACCATCACCACCACGCTCACCACGTCCATGGCGGTCTATGCCGAGGGCTCGGCCCAGGACGACGTCCTGTGGGCGCTCGGCCTGCTGCTGATGGGCATGAGCCTCATCTTTATCCTGATCATCCATCTCATTGGCCGCAAGGGGGCGAAGGCTCGTGGCTAGCACGCGCATCCATATCGACGAGGCGAGACTCGGGCGTGTCCAAAGGCAAGACCGTATCGCCACGGGCGTGCTGACGGCGATTGTCGCCATCGTCATGCTTATCGTCGTCTCCATGGTGGCCTACATCCTGTTCGAGGGCATCTCGACGCTGTTCCAGCCGGGCTTTCTCACGCAGCCCGCACGCGCCAACGGAACGCAGGGCGGCGTGCTCTACCAGCTGTTCGACTCGTTCTATCTGCTGCTGATTACCCTGATCATCTCGGTGCCCATCAGCCTGGGCGGCGCGGTCTTCCTAGTTGAATACGCGCCCGACGGTCCCATTCGCGACATCGCCTCGACCGCCATCGAGACGTTGTCTTCGCTGCCCTCCATCGTCGTCGGCATGTTCGGCTTTCTGGTGTTCTCGGTGCAGCTGGGCTGGAAGTACTCCATCATCTCCGGCGCCGTCGCGCTCACCATGTTCAACATCCCCATCCTGGTGCGCGTGATTCAGCAGGCGCTCGAGGACGTGCCGCAGGCCCAGCGCGATGCGTGCCTGGCCATGGGCCTCACTCGCTGGGAGGCCATACTGCACATCCTGATTCCCGAGGCCATGCCCGCCATCGTGACCGGCATCGTGCTTTCGGCCGGCCGCGTGTTTGGCGAGGCCGCGGCGCTGCTCTTTACCTCGGGCATGAGCTCGCCGGTCCGCCTCAACTTCTTGAGCTTTAACCTGTCGAGCCCCACCTGCGCCTGGAACGTGTTCCGTCCCGGCGAGTCGCTGGCCGTGCACATCTACAAGATCTATGGCGAGGGCAGCCCCGAGGCCCAGCAGATCGTCTGGGGCACCGCGGCACTGCTGATGATTTGCGTGCTGCTGTTTAACGTAGTCGCCCGTATCGTGGGCAAGCAACTGGCAAGGAAGATGACGGCCGAATGAGCGATATGAATGCAACGCCCGCAACCGAGGCGGCCACGTCCGACACCCAGGACTTTCTGTCGAGCGTGGGGGAGAGCGAGAGGCGCGTGCGCGTGAGCGGCAAGGCCGTGAGCGACGAGGTCGTGCTCTCCGCCAAGGACGTCAACGTGTACTATGGCGACCACCATGCGCTGCACAATACGTCGCTCGACTTCCACAAGGGTGAGATCACGGCGCTCATCGGGCCTTCGGGCTGCGGCAAGTCGACCTTCTTGCGTAGCCTCAACCTGATGAATCGCGAGATTCGCCGCTGTCGCGTGGAGGGCGAGATCAACTACCGCGGGCGCAACGTGAACACCAAGACCGAGAACACGTACGAGCTGCGTCGCTCCATCGGCATGGTGTTCCAGCAGCCCAACCCCTTCCGCAAGTCCATTCGCGACAACATCACCTTTGCGCCCAAGCGCCACGGCATCACCGACCGTGACGAGCTCGACCGCATGGTCGAGGAAAGTCTGCGCGGTGCCGCGCTGTGGGACGAGGTCAAAGACAAGCTCGACAAGAGCGCCTACGCGCTTTCGGGCGGTCAGCAGCAGCGTCTGTGCATTGCGCGCACGCTGGCGCTCAACCCCGACGTGATCCTGTTCGACGAGCCCTGCTCGGCGCTCGACCCCATCTCGACGTTGGCGATCGAGGACCTGATGTCGTCGATCGTTGCCGACCGTGCCATCGTCATCGTGACGCACAACATGGAGCAGGCGTCGCGCGTGTCCAACCGCACGGCGTTCTTCTACATGAGCGATATGGTCGAGTACGACGAGACCGACGAGATTTTCCAACGGCCCAAGGATAAGCGGCTGAATGATTACCTCACCGGTATGTTCTCCTAGTCCGGGACATGCTTGAGGCCCGCGGCGGCCACGGTTGTCGCGGGACTGATTGGAGAGGCGGGTCATCTCTTTTGCGAGATGGCCCGCCTTTTTGCTCTGCGACCGAAACGACCACCACAAAGGGGACAGGCACCTTCGTGGTGGTTTGGGGTGGGGCTCGCTGCTATCATGGACAACGTTGAATTTCTACGAAGGAGCAGGGCATATGGCGATTCTTTTGGGATGCGATTCCATCAGCCTAGAGTTTCCCACCAAGCATATTTTCGATAGCGTGACGCTCGGCGTGGGCGAGGGCGACCGCATTGGTATCATCGGTAAAAACGGCGACGGCAAGTCGACGCTGCTGAGTGTACTCGCCGGCACGCTGGAACCCGACGACGGCCGCGTGACGCACCGCCGCGGCACGACGATCGGTCTGCTCGGCCAAAAGGACAACCTGGTCGATACCGACACCGTGCATCATGCCGTCGTGGGCGACGCGCCCGAGTATGAGTGGGCGTCGAGTCCGCGTACGCGCCAGATTCTGGCCGGCCTCATCAGCGATGTGCCCTGGGAAGGCACAGTGGGCGAGCTTTCGGGCGGCCAGCGCCGTCGCGTGGACCTCGCGCGCCTGCTGATCGGCGACTACGACGTGCTCATGCTCGACGAGCCCACCAACCACCTGGACATGCGTACCATCAACTGGCTTGCGCGTCACTTAAAGGCCCGCTGGCAGCGCGGTCAGGGCGCCATGCTCGTGGTCACGCACGATCGCTGGTTCTTGGACGAGGTCTGCACCAGCATGTGGGAGGTCCACGACGGCCAGGTCGATCCCTTCGAGGGCGGCTACTCGGCATACATCCTGCAGCGCGTGGAGCGCGACCGCATGGCCGCCGTCACCGAGGAGCGCCGCCGCAACATGGCGCGCAAGGAGCTCGCGTGGCTGAGCCGCGGCGCCCAGGCCCGTTCCACCAAGCCCAAGTTTCGCGTGGATGCCGCTCGCGAGCTGATCGCCGACGTGCCGCCCGTGCGTGACGAGCTGGAGCTCAAGCGCCTGGCCGTGAGCCGCCTGGGCAAGCAGGTTATCGATGTGGTCGACGTGGACGCCGGCTATGCGGATGCCGATGGCACGTCCAAACAGGTGCTCACCGATGTGACCTGGCTCATCGGCGCGGGCGACCGCTATGGTCTTTTGGGCGAGAACGGCGCCGGCAAGTCGACGCTGCTCGACGTGATCCAGGGCAAGATCGCGCCCCTGCGCGGCCGCGTGAAGATCGGCCAGACGGTGCGCTTTGGCGTGCTGTCGCAGCAGCTCGAGGAGCTCGAACCCTACATGGGCGACACGATCCGCGAGGTGCTCAGCCACTATAAGAAGTACTACGTCATTGACGGCAAGGAGACTTCGCCCGAGAAACTTTGCGAGCGCCTGGGCTTTACGACACAGCAGCTCTGGAGTCGCATCGGCGATCTTTCGGGCGGCCAGCGCCGTCGCCTGTCGCTGCTGCTGACGATCCTGGACGAGCCCAACGTGCTTATCCTGGACGAGCCCGGCAACGACCTGGATACCGATATGCTGGCGATTGTCGAGGACCTGCTCGACGGCTGGCCGGGCACGCTGATCCTGGTGACGCACGACCGTTTCCTCATGGAGCGCGTGACCGACCAGCAGTGGGCGCTGCTCGACGGCCACCTGACGCATATGCCCGGCGGCGTGGACCAGTACCTGCGCCTGTGCAACGCTACCGCCGAGGGCGAGCCCGTGGGCGCGCCGAGTGCCAAGACCGGCACGTTCGACACCGGTGCCGCGGCTGCGACGGCCGATAAGCCCAAGGCGAGCGGTCAGCCCAATGGCCTGTCCAACGCCGAGCGTCAGAAGCTTCGCCGCGAGGTGAGCTCGCTCGAGCGCAAGATGGAGACGCAGCGCGTCCGCGTTGAGGAGGCCGGGGCAGCAATGGCCCAGGTCGATCCCACCAACTACACGGCGCTCGGCGAGCAACAGGCAAAGATCGACGAGGCTCACGCTGCCATGGACGAGCTGGAGATGGCGTGGTTCGAGGCGAGCGAAAAGCTCGAGGGCGAGGAGTAGGCGAGAATGATCAAAGCCGCGTTTTTCGATATCGACGGTACGCTGCTGAGCTTTAAGACCCACCGGATTCCAGCGTCGGCGCAGCAGGTGCTCGACAGCTTTCGCGAGCAGGGAATTGCGTGCGTGATCGCCACGGGCCGTCCGACCTACCAGATGCCGGACTGGCTGTTCGACCTGGGCTGGGATGCGTACATTACGCTTTCGGGCCAGCACTGTTTTGATGCCGAGGGCGTTTACCGTAGCTGCCCGATCGATCCGGACGACGTTGCGGTGATTGTGGACCAGGTGGCCGAGGGGCGCTACGACTCGCTGTGCATGCAGGGCGAGAACTCGTTTGTGAACCGCCTGTCCGAGCGCGTGGTGACGGCCGGCAACAACGCGGGGATCGTCTACCACGAGGAGCCGTTTGAGCACGCCTTTGAAGCGCCGGTCTACCAGTTTTGCGCCTTTGTGGATCCTGCCGACGAGCATATCGTGACCGATGCGGTGTCGCATTCGCTCACTACGCGCTGGTGCGACCTGTTCTGCGACATTATTCCCGCTAACGGCGGCAAGGACCTGGGCGTGGCAGCGACGCTGGAGCGCCTGGGTGTCGACGCGAGCGAGGCGATCGCCTTTGGCGACGGCGAGAACGACCTGTCGATGTTCTCGGCCGTGGGCACAAGTGTGGCCATGGGCAACGCGCAGGATACCGTGAAGGCCGCAGCGACCTACGTGACGACCGCCGTAGACGACGACGGCATCTACAACGCCGCGAAGCACTTTGGCCTCGTGTAGCTGCGACCCGGCACTTGGGGACGCTCCTTATCTGCCGGCAGCTGGGGACACTCCTTGCGGGGCGTTCCCATTTTGTTTTCATCTCGCACGTTTTGTGAAACGCGGCTAACTTTTTGGTCAATGCAGTAAGACATGGTCAACTTTTGCGGTAAAGTAAGCCAAGGAAAGTATCCAAAGGCTAACTAGCAATCATCGCGAAAGGCGGCCCATGGCCCTACGTGAATCCGGAGAAGACTATCTCGAATCGATCTACGTTCTGTCGGAACGTCAGGGCACCGTGCGCTCGATCGACGTTGCGGAGTACCTCGGCGTAACCAAGGCGAGCGTTTCCAAGGCCATGGCGACGTTGGAAAGCAACGGCTATGTCGAAATGGGCAAGCGCGACGTTCATCTGACGGAGCGTGGTCTGGAGGTCGCTCGCCAAATGTGGGAGCGTCACTGCTTTTTCGTGGGGCTGCTGGAGGATGCGGGTGTTTCGGCTGAGGTCGCGTCGCAAGAGGGCTGCCACATGGAGCACTGCCTGAGCGAGGAAAGCTTCGAGAAGCTGAGGGCGATGCTGGGACGGGACAGCGACCGGGACCAGTAGCCCCGCCAACCAAGTCCAACTCAGACAAGGAACCCCGCCAGCAAGCGATGCCCAAGAACCGCCAGCAACGTTACCGCAGGCCGGGACCACAGGCGCTACAGGTTCTTGACACCCATCGCGCGCATGGCGTTCAGGATAGCGATGATCGCCACGCCCACGTCGCCAAAGACGGCAAGCCACATATTGGCGATGCCCAGCGCTGCCAGCACAAGGATCAGCAGCTTAATGCCCAGCGCAAAGATAATGTTCTGCCAAACAATCGTCATGGTCTTGCGCGCCACGCGGATCGCGCGGGAAATGTTGGACGGCTTGTCGTCCATCAGCACCACGTCGGCGGCCTCGATCGCGGCGTCCGAGCCCATGGCGCCCATGGCAATGCCCACATCGGCGCGCGTAAGCACAGGCGCGTCGTTGATGCCGTCACCGACAAAGGCGAGCTTGCCCTTGCCACTTTCGGCCGCGAGCAACGCCTCAACGCGCTCGACCTTGTCGCCCGGCAGGAGCTGCGCGTGGAACTCGTCGAGACCGAGTTGCTTGGCCACAGACGCTGCAACCTCCTCGCGGTCGCCCGTGAGCATGACGGTTCGGTTGATACCGGCGGCATGCAGGTCGCGAATCGTTTGCTCCGCATCGGCCTTAACGGTGTCTGCAATCACGATGTGGCCGGCGTACACGCCGTCAACGAGCACGTGGAGGATCGTGCCGACAACCTCGCAGTCCGGTGCTTCAACGCCGGCCGTGGCGAGCATCTTGGCGTTGCCAACGACGACGCGCTTGCCGTCGATGGTTGCCGTCACGCCGTGGCCCGCGTCGTTGGCGGAGTCTCTCACGCGCTTGGGGTCGACCTCGCCCTGGTAGGCGTCGCGCACGGACTGCGCGATGGGGTGATCGGAGAACGATTCAGCAAGGGCTGCGACTTCAAGCAACGATTGTTCGGTATGGCCAGCCTCGGGGTGCACCGCGACGACTGAGAACGTGCCGTTGGTGAGGGTGCCCGTTTTGTCGAAGACGACGGTGTCCACGTCGGCGAGCGTCTCGAGGTAGTTGGAGCCCTTGATGAGAACGCCCAGCTTGGACGCGCCGCCGATGCCGCCAAAGAAACTCAACGGTACGCTGATCACGAGGGCGCACGGGCAGCTGACGACCAGGAAGGTCAGGCCGCGCAGGATCCAATCGGACCAAGCGCCAGTCACCAGGCCGCCGCCAAGCGCGAGCACCGCGGCAGCGCCAGTGACGGCGGGCGTGTAGACGCGGGCGAAGCGCGTGATGAAGTTCTCGGTGCGCGCCTTCTTTTCGCTGGCATTCTCTACGAGTTCCAGGACGCGCGCGACGGTGGATTCGCCAAACGGCTTGGTGGTGCGCACGTGGATGAGGCCCGTCATGTTGATGCAGCCGCTGATGATGTCGTCGCCGGTCTTGGCGGGACGGGGGACTGATTCGCCCGTGAGCGCGGCGGTGTCGAGCTGGGTTTCGCCTTCGACGATGACGCCGTCGAGAGGCACGCGCTCGCCGGGCTTGACCACGATCACGGTGCCGACGGCGATGTCATCGGGAAAGACTTGTTCGAGTGTGCCGTCGGCTTGCTCGACGTTAGCGTAGTCGGGCGCGATGTCCATCATGGCACTGATCGACTTGCGGCTTTTGCCCACGGCGTATGCCTGGAACAGCTCGCCGACCTGGTAGAACAGCATGACGGCGGCGCCTTCGGCCATGTGCGGGTCGGTGTCGGGGAAGAGCACCATGGCAAACGCGCCGATGGTCGCGACGGCCATGAGGAAGCTCTCGTCGAAGGCCTTGCCGCGGCAGATGTTATTGAATGCCTTTTGCAGTACGTCGTAGCCGGCAATCAAAAACGGCACGAGGAACAGCACAAAGCTGGCGTAGATGTCGCCCGGGGTGCCGAATGCGGCGGTGAGGGTGCCGAGCTCATCGAGGGCGTACACCACGGCAAAAATGCCTAGCGCTACCAGGATGCGGTTGCGCTTATGCTCGAGTGACTCTTTTTTCTTGCGCTTCTTCTTTTCCTTTTTGGGGTCGGCGGTGGCCATGACTCGTATCCTCCCATTTGAATGTATGAACACTCGCTCATATAATTTCGCGAGCAAAGGCCGCGGCAAGCGCGGCCTTGCAGGTTGGCGTAAACCTGGGCTAGAGAATGATCTCGCAGTCCGGCTCGGCATCGGCGGTGAACTCAACGACGCGGTCCAGGACCTCGTCGAACTCGGCGTCGTCGGCCTCGAGCGTCAGCTTCTGGGTCATAAAGTTGACCGAAACGGACTTGACGCCATCGAGCTTAGCCAGCTCGTCCTGAAGTTCACGCGCGCAGTTGGCGCAATCGATCTCGTCGAGCTTAAACTGCTTTTTCATGGTGGGTTCCTTTCCCTGTGTTAGCGGTCTGGGTGCCGGCCGCGCTGATACCGTGGTTGATTGCTATTCGCAGATATGGCTCATGCCCTGGTTGAGCATGGTGTAGACATGATCGTCGGCGAGCGAGTAGAGAATGTTGCGGCCGTCGCGGCGGAACTTGACCAGGTGCGACTGCTTAAGCGTGCGCAGCTGGTGCGACACCGCAGACTGCGAGGTCGCGGTCGCTTCGGCGATGTCAGCCACGCAGAGCTCGCGACCCATGAGGGCATAGAGAATCTTGATGCGTGTGGTGTCGCTGAAGACCTTGAACAGGTCGGCCAGGTCGTACAACAGCTCCTCGTCGGGAAGGTCCTCGGGCGAGCAGCTGGTGGGAATCACGGGCTCGGTGGCCTCGATGTCGGGTTTCGTTTCATCAACGCGGATGCTCATTGCAATATCCTTTCATATGAACATGCGCTCATATAACTTACTTCCGATTATATGAGCGCATGTTCATATGTCAATACAATTTACGTTAATTTCGATGACTGCTTGCCGCCTCTGTGATTTTCTGCGGGTTGGGAGACATCGACGCAATGCTCGCCAACATATTTCGAGATGTTCGGCCAGCATGCTAAGAAAGCCACCTTGAGAAGCATTAGAACTGTTCATATTTGTACTTTATCGTGTTGAATACCGCGAGAATCAGTTCTTCCTCTACGGGAGTTCCTGCAGAATCAGTTTTATCTAAAGTTATATTGAGCATTGCTGCAGCCAATCTGGCACATCGGTGGCCGAATAAGTCGAAAAATGTAGGTGGACATCCGCAGAGATCGCCTTTAGAAGAGCGAATTCTCAATTAGATCAATAATCGTGTCGTCTTCCGTGCGGTTTTCATCGATTTTTGCGAACATGTCGCATTCCCAAGGCCCATTGATTTCCTCAGCAAGGGCCCCGACGTGTTGCATGTCGTCGGGTTCTGGTACATCGTTGATGCTCGGGTCATCAGCTTGCGGATATTGGCTTGCAATTTCGCGCTTGGCGGCCTCTTCTTCTTTGAGTGTCTCCAGGACGCGGCGACCGTATTCGAAGTAGCGCCGCAAGACAAATTGACGAAGAGTTTCTTGCAGGATGGCGAAGTTATCCGGGAGTCGACCGGGCCATATCTTCTCGCGAATGCGAATCGCTTCCATGACCCGCCTAAAAGCGGACTGCTTGAAAAACGAATGACGACTAACTGTGATAACGGCATATCCCATGTTTCGCAGCGTGTTTCGGCGTTCCTCGTCAATTGATTGCTGTTCGGGCTCGTCGTGGTAAAAGCCGTTGTATTCGATATCGGTCATCGAATTTTCGAGCAGCGCGTCGAGGTAGAAAACCGTCCGTCGCGTTAGGGCGGCGTATCTTTTGGGGACTGGGATCGGATAGTCCGTTTTGATAGCGCGTATGGCTAAGCCACCCATTGACTTGGGCATTGTCAGCATCATGACAAACGCCGTTTCGAGTGGGGAGCGACAGCCTTCGCGTACATAAGAAAGTGCCTTAAGTGCTTTATTAGATCCACGATACCCCGATGCCTCTGAAAAGAAGGCTCTGAGCTCTTCAACGCTGGTTAGGGCTGGGCGCTCGCGATATTGAGTTTCGTCGGACGTTCCAAGCGCGTAGGAGCCGCAGATTTCAAAGTAATACTCAACGAGCTCCGAAAGGTTGAGGTCGGCTGCTGCTTCTAACGCGCACAGCTTGATATCGACGATGTAGACGTTCGGCTCGAGTTCTAGGTAGCTTTCTGCATCAAACGTATAGCGCGTGCAGTGGCAGATGCAGCCCTTGCGGTGCCTTTTGGCATTATTGGAAAACGTCAGCACATGGATGCTTTCAGAATCGGCATTCTTTCTGTTGAGCCATGCTCGCGCCGCTTCCAGGTTGGACGTGGTCGGCGCAGACACCTTGATCTTTTCCATAGATATGGGATCGGTCGCGTGGCTTGCGAGCGAGTTGACTGTTTGGTATACAGCGCGTGCCGTGGTATGTGACAGAACGATTCCCATACGCGCATGATGGCATAGCGGACGCCATATACGCTCGAAACTTCGGGCAACGGTATTGGGGCGCGGCTTATCTTCTGCGAACGGTGGGTTTTTGAGCTGTCGTATTGAGGGGGGGCAGCTTCGGCTGGGGAGGTTTCTGTCGGCTGCCCCATTTTGGTGAACTTTAGTTGCGGATTCGTAGCTTCTAAGCGTTTTTGCCGACCGCTCAGATGCCTCACCAACATAATTTGAGTTATTCGGCCTTATCCTATACGAATGGTGCGATCGCAACGTCCTATTCGAATTGATTCAGGTAGATTTATAGGGCTTGGTTGCGAAATTGGGGCGACTATAGCGCTCGATTGCGGTTCAAGGGGCCTTGACTAGTGGTTCAGCTGGCCGAACAACTCGAAAAATGTAGGTGGGCCAACCTGCCGACTATGTGAAGCACGCGTATTTGCTCGTTTTGATGAAAACTAGGGTGCAGCCATAAGGCTGCGCCCTAGTTTACTGCGTGCCGGTGTGCCCAGACGGATTGCGCTGTGCCTGGCAGGCGCTCCCGCAGATGGATCGGTTATTTCGCGAATAGGTTCTTGAGGTTGAACTCGGCTTGGACGGTGCGGAGCATGAGGTCGGTGTCGTCCAAGCCCAGGTGCTGCTCGTTGGCGTCGGCGGCGAGGGTTCCACGGCGGCGCGCCCAGTTCTCGAGCGCGGCTGGGGCGGACTCGCGGGGGAGCGAGCGCACGTCGGCGTCCAGGCTGCGGCAGATCTGGCGCGAGTCGATGACGATGATCTTGCCGGCGCGGCGTGCCTCGGCGTAGCCGTCCAGGTGGATCTTGAACCAGCTGTCCTCAAACGCGGCGTTGTGTGCCATGTACGGGTACTTCTTCATGAGCTTGAGCAGCTGCTTCTGCAGTTCCTTGTTCTCGCGGAACGGCTTTTTGCCGTCGATGTCGTTCCAGGTGATGTGGTGGATATTCGACAGCGGTACATCCTCGCCGCGGTAGATGTCGGGCAGGCCACAGTAGTGCGCCTCGGCGTCGTGCGGGATGGCGTCGCTGGTGAGTTCCATGATCTCCCAGCCGACGTTGATGATATAACCGCGTTCGGGTGCACGGCCGGTGGTCTCGATGTCGACACCGAGCACGGTGCCCTGGATGGGCTTGCGGGCGTAGGCCACGCCGAGCGCGTCGCGGTCACCGCGGATCTCGCGCATAACGGACGCGGCGGTGCGCTTTTGCATTTTGCCGATGGCGGCGCAGGTGTCGGCGTCGGACAGGCCGCGCGAGAGCATCGCGGGCGTCACATTGCGCAGGCGTGCCTCCCCAATCTGGTCGCAAAGGTCGCGGTTGCGGTCGGCCAGGTCGCGCACGGTGGCAAAGTCGAAGCCGGGGTCGTCCTCGGCAGTAAAATACTCGGTCTCGAGCACCTTGAGGGCCTCTTCGCCCTTCTGGCGTTCGGACTCCATGGCACCGTGGTCGCCATAGATAAACATGGGAATAAACGGCTGGCGCTCGTATTCAAGTGCTTGCGAAACGTTCATAGGCTGCTCCTTGGACGGGCCGCGTCGCGCGGCTCGGGGTTACTGAGTTGTGGCGAGATGATAGTTTACCATGGGCAACTATTGGCACCGCGCCCGGGACAACTACAATACCCTAGTTGACCGCTAGGACTTTTACAATGCTGCCGAAAGACACGAAAGGTTCCATCCGTCATGGATTTACTGATTGATATTCTGCTCGACGCCGGCAAGGACACGCTGTCGCTGGTGCCGTTTTTGTTGGTGACGTATCTTGCTCTCGAGACACTTGAGCACGTTGCGGGCGACCGCGTCAACGGCGCTATCAAGCGCGCCGGCGCTGCGGGTCCCGTGGTTGGCTCGCTGCTGGGCATTGTGCCGCAGTGCGGATTTTCGGCCATGGCAGCAACGCTGTACGCCGGCCGTGTCGTGACCTTGGGCACGTTGGTGGCGGTGTTCCTTTCGACCTCCGACGAGATGCTGCCGCTGCTACTTGCCGAGCAGGTTCCCGTGCAGACTATGGCGATGCTTTTGGCTTCGAAAGCGCTTATCGCACTGGTCACGGGCTTTATCGTAGATGCCGCCATTCGCGGTCTGCGTCGCAACGCCCGCGCGCATGCGGCGATTCGTCGTACCGTGTTGGGGACCACTGTCAATCCGGCGCACGTTAACTGCGCGCATGACGACCACAGCGGCGGTGACATCATCGACGAGGTGGCCGAGGCGGGCGTGGGCGCCGACCACATCCACGAGTTATGCGAGCGCGACCATTGCGGTTGCGATGAAGACGAGGACGAGCGCGAACACGGACACGGACATGGCCACGATCACGGTCATGAGGGCGATCATGAACACCATCATGGCCACGGTCACTCCCACTCACAAGAAGGTGCGCCCGTCGTGTCGATTATCCGCAGCGCGATCTCTCACACCGTGCAGGTTTCGGTATTCATTTTTCTAGTGACGTTGATTCTGGTTGCCGTGCTCGAGACGTTCGGCGAATCGGCGATTGAGCAGTTCCTGCGCGGTAACGAGACGCTTGCGGTCCTGGGCTCGGCACTCGTCGGCCTGATCCCCAACTGCTCGGCCAGCGTCGTCATCACGCAGCTGTACCTGGAAGGCGCGCTGCAGCTGGCACCGATGCTCGCCGGCACGCTTATCTCCGCTGGCGTGGGCTACCTGGTGCTGTTCCGCACCAACCGCAGCGCCCGCGAAAACGCTGTGTTTCTGATCATGATGTATATCATCGGCGCGGGCTGGGGCCTTATCCTTTCCGCCTTTGGGTTCTAAGTGGATGTTTGGGGCATGCCGTAAAACTAGGACATGCCATAAAATCCACCGCCATGACTTGGGCGTTTGCGCGTCAATCGCCAAAACAAAAAGGTAGATTTTTAGGCATGTCCCAAAAATCTACCTTGGTTAGTGCAGCAACTCGGTGAGGTTGCGTTTAAAGCGGGCGCGGTCTTCGCTGGTAAATGCTGCCGGACCGCGAGTGCGTCCGCCGGCGCGGCGTACCTTCTTTTCCTCGTGGCGAATAAACAGCTGCATGTCGATGGTTGCTTTGTCGTAGACGCGCCCGCGCACACCGATAGCGGCGGCATCGCGCCCGAGCACCATGCTCGCCAAGCCAATGTCCTGCGTCACGACCACGTCGCCCGCCTGCAGGCGTTCGACAATGGCAAAGTCGGCGCTGTCGGCGCCCACGCTCACGTCGAGCGTCGTGACCCAAAAGCCGCGTCGCGCGTGCTCGGCATCGCGCGGGTCGTCGCGGCGAATGTGCCGTTCCAGGTTTTGCGTGCTGTTGCCGGCGATAACAACGGCGACGCCCGCCCGCCGCGCGCAGTCAATCGACTCGCGCGTGACCGGGCAGGCGTCGGCATCAATAAAGAGCGTTCGCGGCATCTAGTGCACCAGTTTGCCAAATTGAATAGCGCGAACAATCAGCGTTACGCCAAACACCAGCAGCGCGGCGCCGCTAAAGATGACGAGCATCTTGGCCGACCACAGCGGATAGATAAACACGAACATGCCGGCGATGATGGAAAGTGCGCCGCTCAGGATGGCGAGGGCGCGGTTGGACGAAAGCTCGGACTCCAGAATGGACATGACACCTTCGACAATCCAGCCAAAGCCGGCCACGATAACCACCATCGTGGTGAGCGTCGCGGTCGAGAAGGCCTGGTTGCGCAGGATTATGACGCCGCCCAAGATAATGAGTAGGTTGGAGATGATGCTCGTCACGCGCCAGCCGGTGGGCAGCAGCGGCTCAAAAATGGCAGTGAACAGTCTGATGGCAGCAGTGATTACAAAGTAAAAACCCAGGACGGTCGTCAAAAAGACGAGGGACTTGGCGGGTGCAAAAAGCAGCGCGATACCAGCAATGAGTGCTAAGACGCCCGTGATGGCGTAGATCCAGCGTACGGCCTTGACGGCTTTGCCCGCCATGCTTTTCTCGTCAAATCCAAACTGGCTCGATTTTTGGTCATCGTTCTTAAAGATGCCCATAATGTCTCCTTTCCGTGCGGCGTAAGCCTTGATCGTCACAACCAGTATCGCCTAAAGGCGCTGGCGTATGGGTCGGGGAAGGCGAAACGTAACCCAAAGGTCCCGAATTGTTCCCGTTGTTCCCCACGTCGCGATTTTCTATTCAACAGGTGTAGAACATTGCAGCCCTGTTCGTTATTGCCTACGTTTTAGGTTAGATTTTCCTAAGGACAATTGGCTTGTATTGGGGGTTCCTATGAACGAAGCAGTTCCCGAGGCACCGTCGAGTGTCGAATCGATGGCAGGGCAGGGTTGCGAAAAGCTCGGCTTGGACGCGTTTGATGCGCTGGTCCGTCGTGCCCGTACGTGCCGCCGTTTTGACGAGTCTATGCGCGTGCCGCGCGAGTTTTTGCTTGAGCTGGCGGAGCTGGCGCACCTGACCCCGTGTGGTGCCAATGCTCAGCGTCTTCGTTTTCATGTGGTGAGCGGTGCCGAGGATTGCGTGCGTGTATTTGATGAGCTTGCATGGGCCGGCGCGTTTAAGGATTGGCCGGGTCCTGCCGAGGGCGAGCGCCCGACCGGCTATATCGCGATTCTGGCCGAGCGCGCCGTTCCGGGCAAGCCTGCCGCTCCCATTACCGAGGTCGACACGGGCATTGCCGCGCAGACGATGATGCTCGCCGCCCGCAGCGCCACGCCCGAGGTGGCAGCCTGCATGTTCAAGGCCTTTACGCCCCGCGCGATCGAAGCCATGGGGCTCAATAACGACAAGTATGAGCTCAAGCTGATCATGGCGTTTGGCGTTCCGGCCGAGACACAGGTGATCGATGCGATCGATTCCAACCCCGACGGCTCCATCAATTATTGGCGCGACGAGGCGCAGGTGCACCACGTACCCAAGCGTCCGCTTGCCGACGTGCTGCTGTAGTTGTGCGTCGTTGCGGTGCAATCCGGCGGCAAAATCACCACAAAGGCTCCTGTCCCCTTTGTGGTGGTACGAGGGGAGGGTGTGTGGCAGATCTGTATTTGGTGCGGCATGGGCAGACTGAGCTCAATGTGCAGAGCATTTTGCAGGGCTGGCACGATTCGCCGCTTACGGCGCGCGGGCGCGAGCAGGCGCTGACGGCGCGTACGGCGTTTGCGGCGCGTGGCGTGGCCTTTGATCATGTGTATTCCTCGCCGTTGGGCCGGGCGCGGCATACGGCCGAGCTTATCGTTGGCGAGGGCCGTTCCATTGAGCTGGTCGATGACCTGCGTGAGTGGCATTTTGGCTCGCTGGAGGGCACATCAAATCGCGAGATGCCGCCGCAGCCCTGGGGCGATTATCCGGTGGCCTTTGGCGGCGAGTCGGAAGTGCAGCTTCAGTCGCGCATGGTCGCGGCGCTGTCCCGTATTATGGCCCGGCCGCAGCACGACTGCGTGCTGGCGGTTTCCCACGGCTCAGCCTGCCAGGAGTTTCTTGAGTATGTGACTGGCGGGGGAGAGCTACCCGACAACGGTGCCGTGCTTCATTTTGGCTATTGCGACGGGGCGTTTTCGCTCTTGGGTTGGTAACGAACGAAAGGACCCCTATGAATAAAGATCTGTATCTGGTCCGTCATGGACAGACGATATTCAACCTTAAGCGTATCATTCAGGGGTGGAGTGACTCGCCGCTTACGCAGTTGGGTTGCGACCAGGCGGCGCGCGCCGGCATGTTTTTACGTGCGCGCGGCATTGAGCCCGATCATGCCTACACCTCTACGCTTCATCGCACCGAGCAGACTATCGCCAACTTGTGGCCGGGCTTGGCGTACGAGCGCCTGGACGGCCTGCGTGAGTGGTTCTTTGGCGACTTTGAGGCCGAGCGCGTGATGCTTATGCCCGAGCGCCCGTGGCGCGACTTCTATCGGCAGTTTGGCGGCGAGGGCCAGATCCAGGTGCGCACGCGCATGGTGGCGACGCTGACCGATCTTATGCAGCGTCCGGACCATACGTGCGTGCTCGCGGTAAGTCATGGCTCAGCTATCAAGGAGTTTTTGGACCACGTGCGGGGCGCGGCGGCCGACGAGCGCGAACGCGTGCCGGGCAACTGCTCAGTGCTGCATTTTGCGTTTGACGATGCGGCCGATACGTTTGAACTGGTCGAAGTCTTTACGCAGGAAGACTACGCGCGCGAGCTGGGGCTAGAGCCGCTCGTGGCGGCGGCAGGTCCGCAGCGTGGATAACGCTGACGTTGCGGCCCGGTTTACCGGCGTAATTGTTTGATGCGAAAAGGGCGGAGGTGCATGCGTTTGCTGCATCTCCGCCCCTTGTTTGTTTGGATGCTGGGTTTTCCAGCTTAGCGTTTGAGTTCGCTAGAACCGTGAGACCTGGTGAGTGAGCAGACCCGTCGGAACCTGCGGCGCGCTGCCGCTGACCTGCGCGGCGGGGAACAGCACGGCTACAGCAAAGTTGAACGGCTCTTTGCCAGAGTAGGCGCCGGCAGCGCGGGCCTCGTCGGCCAGAATCTGCGATGCCCCAGCCAGTGCGGCGACATAGGCGGAGTCACCGGCGAACACCGGGTCGGGCGCCTGATCGAGCATGGCACGGATGGCGGCAACGGCGTCCTCGCGCTTGACCTCCCACACGCGATGTGTGACGCCCGCGGGATCGGTGACGGCGTAGAGCGATGCGCCCTCTTTGGCAGCGCTCAAAATGATATCCATGACGGGCGACGCCTCGTAGGCGAGCGACACGGGGCGCGGCTGCACCTTGAGCTCGGCGATCGCGCGCGCGGTGGCGAGTGCGTCGATGCTCTCGGCGGCAGCCTCGTCGCCGCCCGTCAGCACGTTAACCGGGCAAATCGCCACGACACCCGTCACGCGTCCCGGCTCTCCGGAGCATTCGTACACGTAATACGCCGCGCCCGGATCTTTGAGCATAAGCCCATCGGTAATCGCGCCGCGCAGGGCTCCGCTGTCACTCAGGATGCTGTCCATCGCAGGCAGCGCCTCGAGCACGCGGTCCTGAGCCGGGCGGATGCAGGGAAACGGAAGAGCTTTCATGGACGGTCCTAACGCGCGAGTCGGTTTGTTCGCGGCTTATTATGCCCCAACTTGGCCGCTTGCGTCCCAGAGCGTGTTATCGGCAAGCGCGATGAGCACGTTTTGGCAGCGAACGATATCGGCATGGGACACATACTCGTTGGGCTTGTGCGCGAGCGCCAACGAGCCGGGGCCGTAGCTCATACAATTGCGGTTGCCTGTCTTGCCGGCAATGACGGCGGTATCGGTGTAGCCGGTAAAGAAGCCGACGGTCGTGTCCGCGTCCGTTACGTCATCGGCGGCACGCTTGAGCGCTGCTAGAAGGGGAGAGTTCGGGTTGCGCTCGATGGCGGGGCGGTCGCCCGTCACGGTGTAGCTGCCATGGCAACCGGGAACGGTGGCTTCGGCGACGGCGATGACATGCTCGACCATATTGATTGCGGCGGCCGTATCGGTCGGCGGGGTCAGGCGCATGTCGACCCAAACTTTGGCGCGGTCGGGTACGACGTAGGGGCGATATCCGCCCTCGATTTGGCCAAACGTGATGGTCGAAGGCCCCAGCTCATCGTGCGCGGGCAGCGCCGCAAACGCGCGACGAAGCGAACGCACGACCTCGGCTATGGCGGCGACGGCGTCGGCGCCCTTCCAAGGCTGGCTTGCATGAGCCGTGACGCCGGCCATCTCGATCTCGAACCACGTACGCCCCTTGTGCGCCACCTGGATCTGTCCGTCGGTGGGTTCGGTGTCCAGCACCCATTCGCGCGAGCCGACCCAGCCAGCATCGATCGCGGCCTCTGAGCCGCGCATGAAGTCTTCCTCGTCGACCGAGCAGATGAGCGAAAAGCCGCGGCGTGGCAGCGCGCCATCCGCCGCCACGCGCTCGAGCGTATGGACCAGTGCGGCAATGGCGCAGGCCAGGCCACCCTTCATATCGCAGGCACCGCGGCCATAGAGTTTATCGTCGCGCACAACCGCCCCAAGCGGTGCGATGTCTGCGTCCCAGCCATCGCCCAAGGTGACGGTATCCATGTGGCAGATATAGATCAGCCGCGGCTCGTCGCTTTGGCCCGGCACGGTGACTTTAAGGTTGCGGCGCCCGGGCAGCACCTCGAGTTCCTCAACCTGCACGGCATGAAGCACCGGATGACTCAACCGCTCCAGCTGAGCCTCAACCAGCGCTTTGATATACCGCTCAATTTCATCCTCATACGCGCCCGGGTCTGAGCTGTCGATCCGCACGAGCTCCTGCGCAAGCCGCCAGGCAAAGTCCTCATCAACCATATGCAACCTCACAATCAGTCTGCTTTCCAAACCGATTGTAAGCCTCTTGAGAGATCCGCGGCGTGCGCGCAGCGGTATTTACCGTTCGCAGGCCGAGCCAGCGCGTTTGCCGTCCAGGCGGGTTTACAAACGACGCGGTGGGTACGTACCCTTCATGGACGACATGCTGTGCGACATATCTGCCTTTCGGTATCACCGGATACCCCCACAGGTCTTGGCAATAATGCCGGACCTGCCCGATTCTGCGGACGATCCGCGCAGGGAGCACCTATGTGAGCATCCGCTCGTCAAGCATTTCCTGGGCACCCCGTTACACGTGTTGGCGCAGGGCGTCTGCGGGCGCAAGGGCGATCGCATTGTCAGGCATGTTTGGAACGGGGAGAGGCCGTTTGATTCCGTGCGGCAGACGGAGTTTGGCCTCGATGTCGCGTCCCCGCTCTTTACCCTGCTGACCCTGGCTTCCTCGGTCTCAAACGAGCGTCTAATCATGTGCATGTATGAGATGTGCGGCACCTTTGCCGTGTGCAAGATTGCGCCTCAGGTAAAGTCGGCACTTGAGCAGGCATATGGGAGCCGATGGAGTGACGCACGGTCGGGCTGGGAAAACGTAAAGGATGTCTCGGGGAATCCAACGGACTTGTGGAAACGACCTCCCTTGATCGAGCTCTCTGAGCTTATAGAGTTCGTCGATAAGGTCCGGGGGCTCCGCGGCGCTAAATCGTTCATACGAGCCGCGAAATGCATTACGGGGGTGGCAGCATCGCCGCTCGAGGTCCAGGCTTCGATGCTGTTTGGCCTTACGAGGTTGCGCGGCGGCGAAGGGCTGAGCCTTACCAATAACGTTGAGATTCGTATGACGCGCAGCGCCCGCCTGATTTCGGGGCTTGATAGGCGCTATGCCGATATCCTGCTGGCAAATAAGGACGGCAGCCGAGAGTGTCTGGTTGAATGCCAAGGTAAAGCCATTCACGGATCCATTGAATACAAGATCTCGGACTCCGATCGAACGACGGCCTTGCAAGCCATGGGATATCCCGTCGTTCTGATGACCTATGGTCAGCTGGCCGACTTCGATGCCTTCCGCGTGGTGATGGAGCTCATCATGTCCTATCTCGATGTGCCGCTGAAAGACAAGACGCCGCGACAGCAGGAGCTCGAACGGCGGCTTCGTGAGGAGATTTTTATCGATTGGGCGGGAATGTAGTCGCGCGGTGGGTAAACGGTAGCGCGAGCTAGAGTTCTGGTCGCAAAAAGGCTTCAATTTTGCCTTGGAGGGACCCTAAAAATGCTATCTAGAATAAGTTGTTTCGGAAAATAGACAGTCAACTTACATTCGGCACATAGAGACCGATTTTTACCTACTAAAGTCCCTGATAAAGCTGTTTATCAAAGCGGGTGTGCTTAGCGACTGGAGCCTCACTATCGATTATCTGAAAAAACTTGTTCCGGGTATCATTTTAAAGTCGTCCGGAGCAACAAAATCGCCCCCCGTTTCGTGAAAACGGGGGGCGAATGGGCTTCGTGGTCTGTCTGGCAGGCTTGGCACCGGCGCTATTTAATCACGCGCACGCGATACATCGACGGAATCTGCTTGAGCGCCTCGATCGTGCTGCCGTCCAGGTGCTCATCGGTGTCGAACATAGTGTAGGCGTTCTCGCCAGCGGACTCGTTGGTCATGCGCTGCACATTGGCGTTGTCCTTGGCGAGAATGGCCGTGATCTGGCCGATCATGTTGGGCACGTTGGCATGCAGGCAGGCAATGCGGCTTGCGGCGCGCGCCTTGCCCATGCTGCAGGCGGGGTAGTTGACGCTGTGCGCGATGTTGCCGTTTTCCAGGTAATCCTTGAGCTCGCTGATGGCCATGTCGGCGCAGTTGGCCTCGGCCTCGCCGGTGCCGGCGCCCGAATGCGTGGTGATAAACGTGTTGGGCATCTTGACGGTCTTGGGCGTGGCAAAGTCGCAGCTAAACCAGCTGAGCTTGCCCGCGCGCAGGGCGGCGTCGACGGCGTCCTCGTCAATGATGGTCTCGCGCGCGTAGTTGATGAGCACGGCGTCCGGGGCCAGCAGGTCGATCTGCTCGGTGCTGATCATGCCGATGGTATCGGCCTTGCTGGGCACGTGCACGGTGAGGTAGTCGCAGCCGCGGCACAGATCCTCGAGCGTGCCCACGCGCTGCACCTCGCGGCTCAGCACCCACGCGTGCTCGACGGAAATGAACGGATCGTAGCCGTAAACGTCCATGCCCAGGTCGACACAGGCGTTGGCGACCTTGGAGCCTACGTTGCCCAGGCCGATGACGCCGATGCGCTTGCCCTTGAGCTCGCGGCCCACAAAGGCCTTCTTGGCCTTCTCGGCATCGACCTGGATCTCGGGGTCGTCGGCGTTGTTGCGCACCCAGTTCATCGACTGCACGACGCCGCGGCTCGAAAGCACCAGCATGCCCAGGACGAGCTCCTTGACGGCGTTGCTGTTGGCACCGGGGGAGTTAAAGACGACGACGCCCTTTCTGGCGTACTCCTCGACGGGGATGTTGTTGACGCCGGCGCCGCAGCGGGCGATGGCGCGGATGCCCTCGGGCAGCTCGTAGCCGTGCAGGTCGGTGGAGCGCATCAGGATAGCGTCGGCCTCCTCGGCGGTGCCCACAAACTCGTAGCCTTCGCCAAACTCGACCTTACCGTCCTTGGTGATGTCGTCGATGGTTTTGATCTTGCGCATGAAAAACTCCTTAGCAGGTTTGTCTAAACAGATGGTTTGAAGTGGCTGGTCGGCCCGCGGGTTGCGGGCTAGTTAGATCGCGGACTCAAACTATGCTGCGCTTCGAAGTCCTTCATGTACGAGGCCAGTGCCTGCACGTCTTCCATGGTTACGGCGTTGTAGACGCTGGCGCGCATGCCGCCCACCAGGCGATGGCCCTTGACGTTTTGAATCTGGTGCTCGGCCGCGCCCGCGACAAAGGCCGCGTCGAGCTCGGCGTCGCCGGTGCGGAAGGTGACGTTGGCGATGGAGCGGCTGTCGGGCTGCGCGGTGCCATGGAACAGTTCGCTGTGCTCGAGCAGGTCGTAGAGCAGGTTGGCCTTGGCCCAGTTGCGCTCGGCCATGGCGGCAAGTCCGCCGGTCTGCTCCACCCAATGGAACACCTTGCCGCATACGTAGATGCCAAAGGTGTTGGGCGTGTTGAGCATGGAGCCCTTGGCGGCCTGGGTCTTAAGGTCCATGTACTGCGGCGTCTGCGCAAAGGCGGGGCCATCTGCGATGAGATCGTCGCGCACGATGACCACGGTCACGCCCGCGGCGCCGGCGTTTTTCTGAGCGCCGGCGTAGATGAGTCCGTAGCGCTCGACGTCGAGCGGCTGCGACAAAAAGCAGCTCGAGACATCGGCGACCAGCGGCACGTCGCCGCAATCGGGCAGCTCGTGGAACATGGTGCCGAAGATGGTGTTGTTCTGGCAGATGTAGACGTAGTCGAGCCCGTCGCCCGTGGCCTCGGCGGCAATGCGCGCGTTGACGTCGGCCATGGTGGGAATGCGGTCGAAATTGGTTTCCTCGGAGCTCGCGAGCAGCACCGCCTCGCCGTACTTGGCGGCCTCCTGGTACGCCTTGCTGGCGAAGTTGCCGGTCACGACGTAGCCGGCGCGGCCGCAGCGCATAAGGTTCATGGGGATGCCCGCAAACTGCAGCGTGGCGCCGCCCTGCAAAAACAGGACACGGTAGTTGTCGGGGATGCTCAGCAGGCGACGCAGGGTTGCCTCGGCGTCGTCGATGATCTGCTGGTACATACTAGATCGATGGCTCATCTCGAGCACGGACATGCCGCAGCCGCGGTAGTCTATCATCTCGTCGGCGATCTCGGCGAGCACGCTTGTGGGCAGCGCGGCCGGGCCAGCTGAGAAGTTGTGCACACGTGCCATCTTCTAGTTCCCCTCGTAGTCGTTTGAACGTTCGGGATACTTTAGCACAGTGGAGCGTCAGGCGCGACCGAATCACAGCAAAACCCGAGTGCGCCGCTATGATTTACAGGATGGTTACATGGGGGAGGGGTGCTTTACTCCTCGGGCAAATCCAAATCTGCGAGCGAAGGCATGAGGTTCTCTAGGCGCTTGATTTCTTCGTCGCAAATTAGCTAACCCCTGGCCGCTACGACGCGAGCGTGGCGATGACGGCTTCGTCGCCGGCGTATATGAGGGTGTCGCCGTCGGGGATGATCGTTTGGCCTTCGCGCTTGAGCATCACCACGATAAACGGGTGCTTGCCCTGCGGCACGTCGCGCAGGCGCTGACCGGCCAGGCGACCGTGGGGCGTCACGGTGACCTCGCGCAGCGTAACCTCGGCACGCTCTTCGAACGTTGGGGCTGCCATCACCAGAAGGTCGCCTTCCTCGATGACGGTATCGCCGTTGGGCAGTACCGGGTGCGCCCCGTCGCGCAGCACCAAGACCACGAGCATGTCCGTCGCGCTGCCAATATCGGCGAGCGAGCGCCCGGCAAACGGATGGCCAGCGCCCACCTTGAGCTTTACAAACGACATGCCGTCCTCGTCGCGGTAGTCGTTAAAGGTGCGGCGCACGTCGCCGGCCGCATCGATCATATCGAGTTTCTTCGCCACCGCCGGCAGTAGCGAACCCTGCACCACAATGCTCGATACGGCAATCACAAACACCAGGTCAAATAGGTCGTGTCCGCCGGGAACGCCGGCCACCACAGCAAAGAGGCTAAAGACGACCGAAGCCGCGCCGCGCAAGCCCGCCCAGCTTACGAGCGCAACCTGGCGAGGGCTCGTCTTAAAGGGCACCAGCAGCAGGCCCACGGCGATGGGGCGGCTCACGAAGAGCATAAACGCCATGAGTGCCAGGCCGGGTAGCAGCATTTGCGGCAGGCGCGCGGGCGTGACGAGTAGGCCCAGCAAAAAGAAGATGGTCATCTCGGCCATCTCGGTAAGGGTGTCAAAGAAGTGCGCCATCTCGACCTTGCCGGTGATGTCGCTCGCGCCCAGCACAATGCCTGCCAGGTATACGGCCAAAAAGCCGTTGCCGCCCAGGTAGCTCGGCAGTGCGTAGGCGACGATCGCCACGGCGAACAAAAAGATAGTCTGCGCGCCCTCGGCCGTTGCGTGTGCGCGTTCAATCAGGTGGCCCGCCGCCCAGCCGATGGCAAGGCCCAGGCCCACGCCCAGGATAATCTGCTTGGCCAGCAGTGTGGGAATGTTGATGTCGCCGCCGGCTGCGAGTGTGGCGAGCACGGCGGTGAGCATGTAGGCGACGGGGTCGTTGGAGCCCGATTCGACCTCGAGCAGCGAGTCGGTGCCGCCCCTCAGCGAAAGGCTGTGCTCGCGCAGAACGCTAAAGACGCTGGCCGCGTCGGTCGACGCCACGACCGATCCCAGCAGCAGGCCGCCGATCCAGTCGAAGCCCAGCACAAAGTGGGCGAACACGCCGGTAATGCCTGCGGTGATGACGACGCCGAGCGTGCTCAGCAGCACCGCCGGCGCGGCGACGGGCTTGGCGCGGTCTATGTTGGTGTTAAAGCCGCCGTAGAACATGATGAACAATAGCGCCGTGCTGCAGACGGTTTCGGTGAGTGCGTAGTCGCTAAAGTCGATATGCGCCGGGCCGTTGACGCCCAACAGCATGCCGAGCGCGATAAAGATAAGCAGGGTGGGGAAGGGGAGCTTTTTGCCGACGGGTTTGATGGTCAGGCACAAAATGATGACGAGGCCGATAAAAAGAAGGATCTGGTTCATGGATGGTGTCCGCTCCTGGGTGGTTGGCGTGGCACGGTTAGTTGTCTGCGGTTATTTGTACCCAAAGATGGTGGGTTTATGGGGTTGGATTGCGGGCGTGCGCGATATCGTCATAGACGGCTGCCGTCTTTGCCTCTGCTCGGAAACCCTTTCCAGCTTTATTGCAACGGAGTACAATGGGTAACGTTTAAGTTCAACTTGAAGTTTTAGTTGCGGCGCCGGGCTTTGGCCGCAATGCAAGGAGAGGCGTACCATGGCGATCTATGTGACATCTGATGCTCACGGGCACGTGCGTGCGCTTGACGAGGCCCTGTCCAAGATTTCGTTGACGTCCGACGACACGCTGTACGTGTTGGGCGACATGATCGATCGCGGGCCCGATCCGGTCGGCGTTATTAAGCTCGTGCGCTCGCTGCCCAACGCCCGCGTGCTCAAGGGCAATCACGAGCAGATCATGCTCGATGCCATCATTGGCCAGGATCCGCTCGATGCCGAGACCTGGGATATCAACGGTGGCTGGACGACGCGCGAGCAGCTCAACGACATGGAATTTGACGCATACGAGGAGCTCGTGCGATGGATGGCCGCGCTGCCGCTCTACGCGGTGGCCGAGACCGAGGAGCGCCCGTATCTGCTGGTACATGCTGGAATCGAGATGAAGGCGGCGCGCGCGTTTTTGCTTGAGCATGGCGTCGATTGTGCCGATGGCGTTGGAGCGGTGGGTGCCGATCGCGAGCTGCTGCAGCAGATGCTCGCGGTGCAGTCGGCCGATGACCTGCTGTGGATTCGTCACGGCTATTGGGATGCGCCGACCGGGCTGCTTTCTGCCGAGGGCAAGGGTCCGGTCGTGGTGAGCGGTCACACGCCAACGGTGTCGCTCGGGCGTTATTGCGAGGTCGGTGGTCTTGCGGGGCTCGATGAGGAGTCGGGCCGCGGGCAGATCGTGCGCCTGGGCGGCGAGGATGCCGCCGGTGTGCCCGATCGCATCGACATCGACTGCGCTGCCGCCACCGGCTCCGAGTTCGGTCGCGTCGGTATCCTGCGCCTTGATGACGGCGCCGAGTTCTATGCGAACATCAACCCAGGCGAATAATCGGTGCAAAGGGTAGCTAATTTGGGGCGGAGCTTTTTTGACTACTTTCGGAGAATAGCGCCTTCTTGCTCGGTAAGCGCGAGAAATGAGGAGCGTCTGCGTCCTCGGCAGTGCGAAAATGCTCGAAAAACCGTCGCAACGGAGTCAAACGACGTTGCGACGGTTCTTTTTTGGCTGCCCGCTGGCTAAGTGAGTAGACTTTTTTGGAAATGCCGAGCAGCCGGCAAATTTGCCTCAACAAAATCGCAGGTCACTGACTTGTGTTTTGCCGGTGTGGTCAGGGATTCGGCAAAAGTCTACTCACTTAGTTTTGCGTGTCGCAAATCGTCCGCAACGAGACCCCCATTGCGCCAATTAGGCGCCGTACGGGTTGCGGTCGCGCTCGATGCGTTGGCGGATGTGGGCGTATTCGATAATCAGCAGCACCAGGAGTAGGGCCATGATGGCTAGGTAGCTCACCACAGCGCCCATCAGACCCAGTAGCTTAATCAGGATCACCGGCAGCACCACGCTTACGGCGAAGCAGATCAGGTAGATCTTGGTGACGTCTCCAGCGTGGCGCAGCACCGTGATGATGGCGTAGATAAAGTCGATGGCCGCGGTGACGCCGCCGGCGACGACCATCAGCAGCGCCAGCGTACGGTAGCGTTCAAAGCTGAGGCCGTACATAAAGCTCATGAGGGGAATACCGGGACCTGCCATAAATGCGGCGCACACGCCGGTGATGACCACGATCAGCGCCATAACGGCAACAATAATCAGGTCAAAGCGACGACGCTTGCGAGGATTAGCCCAAATGCTCGACAAGCGCAGGAGCTGCGGTTTATAGATAAATCCAATGCTCAGCAAAATAGCCTGCGCCGGAAAGAACAGGGCATTAAAGTACAGCTGATATTTGTATGCCAGCGTGCCTTCCATCACGAACTTGGGCATGCTCTCGATAAGGTTGAACAGGAACAGCGCACCAAAGAGCGGGGCGCACTGGATAAACAGGTGGCCGACCTCGCGCAGGCTCACGCGGCGCGATTTTTCGGTCTCGAGCAGGGCAAGCGGCGCGGTGACCAGCACGAGCGAGGCAATCGCGGCGATGCCCATGGCCATGGCCGCGATGGGCATACTGCGCGTAAGGAACAGCGCCATGCTAAAGACCGCGATGACGCCGGCGGAACGCAGCGTTTGGCTCATGCCGGCCAAATAGAGCTTGTCGGCCTGCTGCAGGCGGCCCTCGTACACGTCCGCCACGCCGTCGATCACCTTATACAGGTAGACGCCCAGGCCGATCGTGGCCATCTGCGCATCGTAGCCGCGGGCGCTGCTGTATACCAGGCCGCATGCCAGCGCGAGCGCTCCGCAGAGCCAGCGGTTGAGCTGGTAGGAGGCGAAAGAGGTTTTTTCGTCGATATCCGAGACCTGGAAATTGCGCACGCCGTAGTTGCACGCGATCATGATGAGCGTGCCGGTGACAAAGGCGATGGAGAATTTGCCAGCCTCCTCGGCGCCCACGAGCTGTGTGGACACGATGGTGAGCAACGGAAACGCCATGCCCCACACGGCGGTGCCCAGGGTATTCCAAAGGTAGTCGCGACGGGTGGCGTGATCTTCGTACTCGGCTTCTTGTGTGGAGAAGCCGCCGCCGTAGACGGCTCCGAGCAGGCGGTTCCACCAAGCGTTGACCATGCGGCGGACGGGGCCGGGCTCCCGATCGCGTTCGCGCCGGCGACGGCGTGTGGCCTGGCTGCTGTCGGGGCCGCCGGCGTTGCGCTGGCTCAGCTCCTGGATGCGCGCGAGCTCTTCGGCCGTGTGGGAGGCGGGGAACAGGCCGTTCTCGATGCGTCCGCCCTGGGCCCTTGCGGTGCCGCTGCCCGCTACGGCGGGGTCGGCGACGCCATTGCGGCGGGCGATGGCGCGGCGAATGCTATCGAGGGGCGTGATGCTCAAAGCGGAGTCCTTTCTATTGCTGCACTCTAGTATAGACGCGACGGTGTTCGGTCGTGTTTTTGAACAGGTTGTTCGATAATTTCGGCGGCGCCATTCAGTAGACGGCATTTGGGGACGTTCCTTATAATATGAGCAGGACATTGTCAAGAGGCAAAATCGGGCCTGGCCCCAACGATATGGGGTCAGGCCCTCTCCCTATATCAACCCGTCCGCGGCGACCTCGGCGTGTCTTACCGACGCTCGTCTTTGCAGTTTAATATCCGCCCGTGGCGATCTCTCGCTGGGCAATCCGTTGCTACGGCTGAGGCTTCTACGTCGAACCGACAGTCTGTGCACGCGTGTGGCGCCCTGGGCGCTCGCAGAAAAGGGACCTGAGGTTCGCCTCAACGGCTTCGGATCGAACCGCTTCCGGGGTGACTGGCTTATGTGCGGGGGACCGCCCCCCCCTACGCCTCCTCGGCCATGAGGCCGACCGCCCACACCCAGCAGGCGAGCTCGCGCGCCGTGGCGACGTTCGCCTTGTTGCCGTGCACCCCGCGCGCGAGCAGCGCCTCCCGCCTCTCGACCAGCCTCCGCACGCCCTTGGCGGCATGCCTTGTTAGCGCCCCGGTCCGGGGCCTGGCCCTTGGCGAGGTCCTTCGGCCGCCCCGAGCACGTCAGGTAGTGCCACGCGGCCTCGACCAGCGTCTTCCTCAGGTGCTTGTTGCCGGCCTTGGTGATCGCGCCCCTGCGGTCGCTCTCCCCGCTGGAGTGCTCGGAGGGCGTCAGGCCGACCCACGCGGCGAACGAGCGGGCGTTCCTGAACCTGGAGAACTCGCCGGCCTCGAACACGAGGTCGGCGGCGGAAGCGGTGTCGACGCCCTTGAGGCAGCGCAGGGAGTCGACCCTCCTCCTCCACCTGGGCTTGCGGGCCTCGCCCTCGACGAGCCCCTCGAGCCTCGCCTTCTCCTCCGCCGCCCGCCTGACCGCGTCGACGTAGTAGGCGAGCACCTCCTCGTCGGCCCCCTCCGCGAACCTTATCGACTCGATCCAGGACCAGTGCGCCCGGGTCCAGTTGCCCTTCCTGCGGCCGGTGGGCGTCCTCTCGTCGAAGACGAGCCCGTGCCTGAGCAGGAACTTGGAGAGCCGCTGCTTCGAGCGCGAGAGGTCGTCCCTCGCGTCCTCGAGCGCCCTGGTCAGGTCGCGGGCGGCCTCGCACTCGTCGTCGGGGACCCACACCTCGACCACGTTGCCGACCGACAGCATGCGGGCGAGGAACTCGGCGTCGTTGCGGTCGTTCTTCCTGCGCCTGTCCGCGCTGGGCTTGATCATCTTCGAGACGGCGCCGACCACGCAGTCGACCCCCAGGCCGGAGAGCCTCTTCTGCAGGTCGAAGCCCGTGACCCCGGACTCGTACACGCACCTGGCCCCGGGGTCCACGGAGCGGACCCACTCCGCGACGGCGCCGGCGTCGTAGCCGAAGGTCGCGGCGCGCACCTCCCCGGTCATGACGTCGAGGGAGACGGCCTTTATCGAGCGGGCGTGGACGTCGAGGCCGACGAAGGTGGTAGTATCGAGCATGGGAGCCCCTTCCATGAATGCGGCGTGGCCGCCGCGGCTGAATTAGACACTCACCATTGTCGGCCTAATCCGCGGTCCTTCATGCAGCAGGGGCTCTCAATGTTTTATGTCCTGCTCATATCGTCTGTGCCGGCACTTTGGGAACGTCCCTAAGTGCCGGCATCCGGGGACACTCCTTGAATGTTGCCTGTTCATGAGTGTCCCCAACGACTAGTCGTTTAAGAACGTCCCCAATGACTAGGCCGCTTGCCTGCGATTTTTGACCGTTGGGCGGGCTTGCCGCCCTTGCCGCAAAAACGTTTTTGCATATCGGGTACAACGGGCTTTACGTGAGTAAAGTGCGCGCCGCGTCCACGTGTCGCGTTTTTAAAGGAGGCCCCATGCCTGGTGTTACCCCTGCAGAAGTTTTGTCCAACTTTGGTATTACGCTCGTTGAAGATCCCGCCGAGAATCAACCCCGTCTGCTGGTCGATCTACCCGCCGCGGAGCTCGTCGAGCACGCTATCCGCCGCGAAGAAGGCCGCATGGCATCCAACGGCGCGCTTGTGATCGAGACGGGGGAGCGTACCGGCCGTTCCCCCAATGACCGCTTTATCGTTGACACCCCCGATGTTCACGACAAGATTGCCTGGGGCGCGGTCAACCGCCCGCTGTCCGTCGAGAGCTATGAGGCCATCAAGGCCGGCATCGTCGACTATCTCAACGAGCGCGACGTGTTCGTCACCCGCGGCATGGCAGGTGCCGACCGCAACCACACGCGTCGACTGCTCGTTGCCTGCGAGCGTGCCAGCCAGGCACTCTTTATTAAGCAGATGCTCGCCCGCCCGCTCGCCCGCGAAATCGCGCGCACCGGCGAGCCCGACTTCTGCGTGCTTGCCGCGCCGGGCTACCAGTGCGATCCCGCCATCAAGGGCCTCAACTCTAGCGCCGCCGTGGTCATCAACTTCCAGGAACGCGTGATTCTGGTCGCCGGCACCGGCTACTCCGGCGAGATTAAAAAGTCGATCTTTAGCGTCATGAACTATCTGCTGCCCGTCGAGGACGACGTGCTGCCCATGCACTGCTCGGCCAGCATGGATCCCGTCACGCACGAGACCGCCGTGTTCTTTGGCCTGTCCGGCACCGGCAAGACCACGCTTTCGGCCAATCCCACGCGCCTGCTGATCGGCGACGACGAGCACGGCTGGTCTGACATGGGCATCTTTAACATCGAGGGTGGCTGCTACGCCAAATGCGAGGGCCTGGACGCCTTCCACGAGCCCGAGATCTTCAACGCTGTCCGCTTTGGCGCGATCTGCGAAAACGTGGTGCTCGACGAGAACCGCAAGCCCAACTACGATGACATCTCGATCACGCATAACACGCGCGTGGCCTATCCCGTCGAGCATATCCCCAACGCGTGGACCAAGGGCATGGGCACCACTCCGAGCGTCGTGCTGTTTTTGACCTGCGACGCCTTTGGTGTGTTGCCGCCCATCTCACGCCTGGAGGCCGATGCCGCCATGTACCACTTTGTGACGGGCTTCACCGCCAAGATCCCCGGCACCGAGGTCGGCGTCACCGAGCCCACGCCCACGTTCTCTTCGCTGTTTGGCGAGCCGTTTATGCCGCTCGACCCTATGGTCTACGCCAAGATGCTCGGCGAGCGTATCGCCGACGGTCGCACCCGCGTCTATCTGGTCAATACCGGCTGGATTGGCGGCGGCTACGGCGTGGGCCATCGCATCGAGCTTGCCTACACGCGCGCCCTGGTGGCCCGCGCCCTCGACGGTACCATCGAGGACAGCGAGTTCGTGCACGACGATATCTTTAATGTCGACATTCCCACTACGTGCCACGGTGTGCCCGACGGCATCCTGGTGCCGCGCCAGTACTGGCAGAGCACCGCGCGCTACGACGAGGCAGCACACAACCTGGCGGTGATGTTTGAGGAGAACTTCGAGAAGAAGTACTCGCACCTGCCCGAGTCCGTCAAAGCCGCCGGCCCGCACGTTCAAGTACACGCCGACGCCCGTCATCGCGGCCGCGGGCTGCTGGGACTTCGCCACTAGCTTCGCCGTGAGTCCATATCCACCACAAAGGGGACAGGCACCTTTGTGGTGGTTTTGCTCGCGTGGATGACTCGGGTTACAATACGCCTGACATATCGTCCCCTTCTCCGGATGGGGACAGCGTAAGCGCTCTTGTGGCGGCACCGTAGGACTTTGAAGGTGGCCGTCGTGAGGGCGCTTTTTGTTTAGGCGCCCTCGCTCGGGCGCGCACGATGAAGGGAGCACGTATGAAGAGCTTTATTGCCGAGGATTCATTCTGGGAACTATTTCCGCAGGCGGCTATCGGCGTTGTGGTCGTAAAGGGCATGAAGCCCGCGGCTCAGATTCCCCAGGAGGACGTGGATGCGATCGCCGCGCTGCTTGACCGCGCCAACATCGATGCGGAGCGCCACCTGACTAGCGATACCATCAGCGAGAACGCGCCGGTCAAGGCATGGCGCGACGCGTACCGGCTGTTCAAGACTAAAAAGGGCGCCCGCTGCTCGATCGAGAACTTGCTCAAGCGCGTGCTTAAGGGCAAGCCTGTGGGCCACATTACGCCCGCGGTGGACATCTACAACACGGTGTCGCTGACCTATGCGCTGCCCGTGGGAGGCGAGGACCTACATGCTATCGAGGGCGATCTGCGGTTGGCGGTGACCGACGGTGGCGATGCGTTTCTGCCGCTTGGCGAGGAGACAGGTGACCCGACGCTGCCCGGCGAGCTCGCCTACATCGATGATGCGGGCGCCGTGTGCCGCTGCTGGAACTGGCGCGACGGCGTTCGAACGGCCCTGTCCGATGATTCGGCCGACGCGTTCCTGGCGATTGAGTGCGTGGAGCCCGAGCGAATGGAGGACTGCCAGGCCGCCATCGACCGTCTTGCCGATCTGCTCGAGCGCTATCTGGGAGCGACGGTTGTCGTTAAGACGCTTGTGACCCGCGACAATCCCTGTGTGGACCTGTAGCGGCGCCTAGAACCTATTGATGCCCAAAACCACCACAAAGGTACCTGTCCTTTGTGGTGGTTTTTATGTTGATGGGTCAACAAATAGGTCGTGCAGGGCTGGCGGCCGCTGGGTACGGTTAAGATGTTTACCCGTTAGCATTATGCAAGCGAAAGGCGGTCGTCTCTCATGCAGCAGAACGACGAGACACGTTTCGAGGACTTTGTCGGACTGATCAGCGGGCTCTACAAGGAGATCCAGCGCATTAAGACATCCGAGGGCGCAAGGCTGGGCCTCAAGGGCTCCGACGTTATGTGCCTTTACTATCTTGAGCGCAGTAAGGACGGCCTGACTGGCGCTGATCTGGCTCGCATGGCAGGCGTGACCCGCGCTGCCGTCTCGCGCACGCTGGCGCATCTGGAGGAGGGCGGCTACGTCGAGGTCGATGATTCGGGCGATGCCGCCGTTAAGTATCGTGCTCCGGTGCGCCTGACCGCTCTGGGCGGCGAGAGCATGAGCGAGGCCGACCGCATCATCCACGAAGTGCTCGATACCACCGGTAAGGCTATGGGTGTGGAGCAGCGCGAGCAGATGTATGCGTCGCTGCGCACGATTCTCAACACCCTGCGCGAGCTGTAGGGTCGCCAAGGCTTTTGCTTCCAATTAACAACTGCATAGTCCTGTTTGAGCGCGTATACCGTGCCGGGGCCTTGCTGTCAAAATTCCCTGCGCGGGACCTGCGCAAGAAAGGATTCGCTATGTCCGTCCGCATTATTACCGATTCCGCAAGCGATATGTCGCCGGCCGAGCACCCAGCACTGGCCGTTTTGCCGCTGTCCGTCACTTTTGGCACCGATGTGTACATGGATGGCATCGACATCGATCACCAGCGCTTTTACGAGATGCTCGTGGAGCGCGATGAGCTGCCCAAGACCGGCCAGGTCAACCCGTACGCGTTTTCGCAGGCGATTGCCAAGGTTCGTGAAGCCGGCGATGAGGCTGTGATTATTACCGTGGGCGCTAAGCTATCAGGCACCAATCAGAGTGCCCGTACCGCACTTGCCGAGGCGCCAGGTGGCGACGTGTTCGTGGTAGACAGCAACAACGTCACCCTGGGCGAGCGCGTCCTGGTCGAGTATGCGCTGCGCTTGGTGGACGAGGGCCGCAGTGCATCTCAGATCGCGGCGGCTGTCGAGGCCGTGCGCGACCGTGTGGTGGTTATCGGCCTGCTCGAGACGCTGGAGTACCTGGTGCGCGGCGGTCGTCTGTCTGCTGCGGCCGGCGCCGTGGGCACGCTGCTCAACGTAAAGCCTGTGGTGGCTGTCGAGGACGGTCTGATCGTGCAGCTGGGCAAGGCTCGCGGTTCCAAGAACGGCCGCAACCTGCTGAACCAAAAGGTCGAAAAGGCGGGCGGCATCGACTTTTCCATGCCGCTGGCGCTCGGCTATACGGGTCTTTCGGATGCGGTGCTCAAGAAGTATATCGAGGACAGCGCGGCGCTGTGGGCTGGTCACACCGAGGGCGAACTGCCCGTTCACACCATTGGCGCCACCATCGGAACCCACGTTGGCCCCGGCGCCGTAGCCGTAGCCTTCTTCCAGCCCGCTAACTAACCGACCTGCCATAAACCACCACAAAGGAGACAGATGAACTGCCTCCCATTTCTTGGACATCGGGAAATG
>CABJFQ010000008.1:0-81192 GCA_902364975.1 Coriobacteriaceae bacterium
TCATGGCCCCCGCGCGCGGGGTCCGGGGCGAGCAAGCGGACAGAACAGACAACTGTCCAACAATTCGTGCGAAACACAATGAAAAACCGTTTGATGTGAGTTAATATAAACAACGTCGTGAATCTGACTCCTGCCACATGCATGACAGGGGTTAAACACAAAAAAGGAGTCAACTATGGTTTCTGAGAAGGCTACCCTCGTTAATCCTCAGGGTCTGCACATGCGTCCGGCTGGTCTGTTCGCCTCCACCATGGGCAAGTACGCCTGTGACGTGACGGTCGTCACCCCCGAGAAGGAGGTCAACGGCAAGTCCCCGATGGCCCTCATGGCTGCTGGTATCCCCTGCGGTACCGAGGTCGAGGTCAAGTGCGACGGCGCCGACGAGGCCGAGGCTCTGGCTGCTGCCATCGAGCTCATCAAGAGCGGTCTTGGCGAGTAGAACTCAAACGGGTCGCATGTTGAACAACTAAGTTCATATTTGGGGGCGCAGTGACCTGTTGTAAGGTAGCTGCGCTCTTTTGTCATGGATATGGCAAAACGCTTTATCACATGACACGGAGAGAGGAATGGGAATGTATCAGGGAGTCAACGCTTCCGAGGGCATCGGTATCGGCACCGTCATGGTCGCCGTCGATCCCGACTTGACGTTTGAGCCGCACGAGGTTGCTGATTCGGCAGCAGAGAAGGAGCGCTATCAGTCCGCTCTTTCGGTCTTCTGCGAGAAGACCCAGGCTCAGGCCGACCACATGAAGGAGACGGTGGGCGAGGCCGAGGCCGAGATCATGAGCGGACACATTGTCCTGGCTCAGGACCCGGGCATGACCGACGCCATCAACGCCGCCATTGACGGCGGCACCTGCGCCGAGCAGGCGCTCATGGACACCTCGACCATGTTCGAGAACATGTTCCTGTCCATGGACGACGAGATGTTCCGTCTGCGCGCGGCCGACATCGCCGACATCCGCACCGGTATTCTGGCCGAGCTGCTGGGCAAGGAGGTCGTCGACCTCTCCGTCCTGCCCGAGAATACCGTCGTTGTCGTGCACGACCTCACGCCGTCCATGACCGCCACGATCGATAAGGCCCACGTTGCCGGTATCGTCACCGAGACCGGTGGCCGCACGTCGCACTCCGCGATCATTGCGCGCGCCCTCGAGATCCCGGCTGTCCTTTCGGTTTCCAACAGCTGCACCGCGTTGCGCAACGGTATGACCGTTGTCGTCGACGGTGGCAAGGGTATCGTCGAGGCCGATCCCGACGAGGAGACGCTCGCTGCCTACACCGCCAAGGCCGAGGCCTTCGCTGCCGAGAAGGCAGCCCTCGAGGCCTTCCGTGGCAAGCCGTCCGTGACTGCCGATGGCATCAAGAAGATCATCGCCTGCAACATCGGTAACCCCGATGACGTGCCCAACGCGCTCGATCACGACGCCGAGGCTATCGGTCTGTTCCGCTCCGAGTTCCTGTTCATGGACTCTGCTGAGCTTCCTTCCGAGGAGGAGCAGTTCAACGCCTATCGTAAGGTCGCCAGCGCGCTCAAGGGTGCTCCGGTCATCATCCGCACGCTCGATGTGGGCGGCGACAAGGAGATTCCGTATCTGCACATGGTCAAGGAAGATAACCCCTTTATGGGCTTCCGCGCCGTGCGTTACTGCCTGGCCAATCCCGACCAGTACAAGGTCCAGCTCCGCGCTCTACTGCGCGCCAGCGCCTTCGGTGACGTCAAGATCATGATCCCGCTCGTCACCTGCGTCGAGGAGGTCTTGGCTGTCAAGGAGCTCGTTGAGCAGTGCAAGGCCGAGCTGACCGAAGAGGGTCGCAAGTTCAACGAGAACATCGAGGTCGGCATTATGGTCGAGACGCCCGCCGCTTCGCTGCTCGCAGACCGTCTGGCCGAGGTCGCCGACTTCTTCTCCATTGGCACCAACGACCTGATCGGCTACACCATGTGTGCCGACCGTGGTAACGACACCATCTCCAACCTGTACCAGGTGTACTATCCCGCCGTGCTCCGCTCGCTCAAGAACATCATCGAGAGCGGCGTTAAGGCCGGCATCATGGTCGGTATGTGCGGCGAGGCCGCTGCCGATCCGCTGCTCGAGCCGCTGCTGATCAGCTGGGGCCTGGAGGAGTTCTCGATGAGCGCTCCGTCCATACTGCGCGCTCGCAAGACCATCAGCCAGTGGACCAAGGCCGAGTGCGACGAGCTCGCCGAGAAGGCGCTCGCCTGCAACACCGCCGCCGAGGTCAAGGCGCTGCTCGAGTCCGCAGCTCGCTAATTTGGTATCAGAGGTAACCGCGTGGTTGGAATGGGCCGGCCACGCGGCCCTCACATATACAGGGGGTACTGTAAATGTTCTACACGCTAACCGCTAACCCGGCTGTCGACATGACGGTTTCGAGCTCTCCGCTCGAGCCCGACGAGAACGTCCGCACCGGCTCGGCCAGCTACACGGCTAACGGCAAGGGCCTCGACGTGTCCTTCGCCTTTAAGAAGATGGGTGTCGACACTGTCGCGCTCGGCTTCTTCGCTGGCTTCACGGGCAAGTTCATCGTCGAGGAGGTCATGAACCTGGGTTGCCTCTGCCGCCCGGTCTGGACCGACGGTATCACGCGCATTAACACCTACGTCAACGATGGCCAGCACGAGTACGGCATCCTGAACCCTGGCGCTCCTATTACGCCGCAGCACCAGGAGGAGCTCTACAACATCCTGGACACCGCGGGTGATCTTGAGTGCCTGATCGTCTCCGGCTCCGTGCCTCCCAAAGCTACGCCCGACTTCCTGGCTCAGGTCATGGAGCACGCTCAGGCTCGTGGCGCCGACGTCGTCCTGGACCTGTCCTCCGACAAGCTCAAGGAGCTCGCTCACAAGAAGCCGCTGCTCATCAAGCCGAACCATCACGAGATGAAGGCTATCTTCGGCGTGCCGGTCGACACTGATGACGAGGTCCGCGTTGCCATGAAGATGGCTCACGACGCGGGCGTTCAGAACGTGCTGCTCACCCGTGGTAGCCGTGGCGACGCCTACTTCTCCAACGGCGAGGACATTTGGTACGCCAAGCGTGAGTTCAACATCAAGCTGGTCTCTTCCGTCTGCGCCGGCGACTGCACCCTCGCTGCGTTCCTGCACAAGTGGTACAGGGATCGCGACAACGTCGAGGAGGCCATGAAGCTCGCTATGGCCACCGGCGCCAACGTCGCTGAGTCCGTCGGCATCGGCGACTTCGGTCACGTTGACGAGTACAGCAAGCGCGTTGCTGTCCGCAAGCTCGATCGTCAGTAATCGAAACGCGACATATTCGTGCGCATGCGGCGCCCCGGTTTCGGCTGGGGCGCCTTTTTGTTCCGCCACGGGGGAGAGGAGTCCTTCCGTACTTCATCGCTTCCACACCGTTCACCGAGTTGTCCTAGCCTTTTACCGATGCGTGGAATATACTTTCATTAACACGTTGCCTTGTGAAAGGAACATTCATGATTTACACGCTCACTGCAAATCCCGCCATTGACTACAACATCACCTGCGACGGTCTTGCTGCCAACACCGTCACGCGTACCCGCAACGCCGTCTACACGCCCAACGGCAAGGGCCTCAACGTCTCGTTTACGCTCGACCACTACGGCGTCGACACCACGATCCTGGGCTTTTTCGCCGGTTTCTCGGGCGAGTTTATCGTTAAGGGCGCCGAGGCCCTGGGCGTGCCCGTCAAGCCCGTGTGGACCGACGGCATCACGCGCGTCAATGTGTTCCTCAACGCCGGCCCCGACACCGAGTACAACATGGTCAACGCCGGTGCCGCCATCAACGAGGCCAACGAGCGGGAGATGTTTGAGCTCATCGATTCGCTCGATGACATGACCTGCCTGGTCATCAGCGGCTCGCTGCCTCCCAACACTTCCGAGGGCTTCCTGGCCGAGGTCCTGCGCCGCGTCAAGGCCAAGGGGGCCGAGTTCGTGCTCGATATCTCGAGCCATCAGCTGGCAGACCTCATTGCCATGGAGCCGCTGCTGATTAAGCCCAATGACGACGAGCTGCTCGATATCTTTGGCATTAAGGTAAGCGGCGGCGACGATGAGTCCGTCAAGGGTGCCATGGCCGAGCTGCACGCCAAGGGCGCTAAGAACGTGCTGCTGACGCTCGGCGGCGCCGGTGCGTACTTCTCCAACGGCGAGCACATCTGGTTTGCCAACCGTACTTTTGAGGTTAAGCTGCTGTCGACGGTGTGCGCCGGCGATTCTTCGCTGGCCGCCTTCCTGTCCGTGTGGCACGACGCCCCGGAGCGCGTCGAGGACGCCCTGCGTCTCTCGATGGCCACCGGCGCTAACGTGGTCGAGTGCCCCGGTCTGGGCGACTTCGCCAAGGTCGATGAGTATCAGAAGGGTATTGCAATCCGTCAGGTTTGCTAGTTCCGGCACCTTGCCTGAATAGTTCAATTATTTCGCATCCGTCTTAGACCAGGACGGATGCGTTTTTGTTTATCGGACTTGCGTGTGCAGTGGAGGCTGTTTCTTGCTAGACTTCTTGCAGACGCAATCGATAGCCAATTTGATAGTCGCAGGAGGCCATAGGCATGTGCAATGTTTCGCTCAACGGTACGCAGCCGACCGATGCCTCTATCCGTGTCCTGCGTGCGCTTGAGGCAGCAGGTCTTGAGGCTTGGTACGTGGGTGGTTGGGTACGTGATGCGCTGATGGGATGCCCCAGCCACGATGTCGACATGTGCTGCAGCGGCCTGTGGCTGGAGTCCAAGGCGGCACTCGAGGCCGCCGGCATTGCGGTAGTTGAGTCGGGCATTAAATTTGGCGGCATTACGGCTATTTGCGATGGCGAGCGCATTGAGGTCACCACCTATCGCCTGGACGGCTTCTATACCGACGGTCGTCATCCTCAGAGTGTGGAGCGCGCCGCTTCGCTTGAGGACGATCTGGCGCGCCGCGACTTTACCGTCAATGCCATGGCGTGGCATCCCGAGCGCGGCCTTGTCGACCGCTACGATGGCCAGGGCGACCTAGACCGCAAGCTGATTCGTGCCGTCGGAGATCCCAAGCGCCGCTTTAACGAGGATGCCCTGCGCATGTTGCGTGCGGTGCGTTTTGCCTGCCGCCTGGACTTTGTGATTGAGCCCGAGACCAAGTGTGCCCTTGCCGAGTGCGCGCCGCTGCTCGATGCCGTGGCGCGCGAGCGCGTGGGTATTGAGCTCGAGGGCATTCTATCGACCGGCCACGGGGGAGACGCGATGCTGCGCTACCCCGAGCTCATCTGCGCCGCCGTGCCCGAGCTTGCGCCGGCTCGTGGGTTTGACCAGCGCAGTGTCTATCATGCGTTTAACGTCTACGAACATATCGCCCGCGTGCTGACGGTGGCAGGGGAGCTGGCGCTGTGCGATGGCGTGGCGCCTTCGCCGAGCTTAATGTGGGCAGCGTTTTTGCATGACGTCTCCAAGCCCGATTGCTTTACGGTCGATCACGCCGGCAGCGGCCACTTCTACGGTCATCCCGAGCTCGGCGCCAAGAAGGCGCGCGTCATTATGGATCGCCTGGCGCTCTCGCACGATTTGGTGCGCGATGTGTGCCTGCTCATCAAATACCATGACAAGCCGCTGCGCCCCGAGCGCTCCTGCCTGCTCAATATGATGCGCGCGCTTTCGGGCGAGGGCGTCGACACGCCGCGTCTGATGGACGAGCTCATGGATCTCAAGCGTGCTGACACACTTGGTAAGGCCCCGTCGTGCTTCTATTACGTCGAGACGATTGAGGAGATGCGCGCGATGGCGCACGAGCTGCTGAAGGCGGGGGAGCCCTATACGCTCAAGATGCTCGCCATTAACGGCGGCGACCTGATCCGCGCCGGTGTGAAGCCGGGGCCCGAGCTAGGCCAGCTACTCAACTCCGCCCTCGACGCCGTGATCGAAGACAACATTTCCAACGAGCGCGAAGCTCTTTTGGTCCATCTCAACTTGAATTAGCTACCCAGTTTACCTGCGCGTTCCATAACCTGCCGACAATTTTTTCGGCAATTTGGAATTTCTTCTTGCGCTGATGTTTTTTGTCCCGTAATATATGTCCTCGCAGCACGGCAGTGCAGATGTCATGTGGCCCGTTCGTCTAGCGGTTTAGGACGCCGCCCTCTCAAGGCGGAGATCACCAGTTCGAATCTGGTACGGGCTACCACTTCTTTTCTGCTGAGGCCTATGGCCCGTTCGTCTAGCGGTTTAGGACGCCGCCCTCTCAAGGCGGAGATCACCAGTTCGAATCTGGTACGGGCTACCACGCATCTGATACCCGGTCTTCCCATGGAAGGCCGGGTTTTTTATTTTCAAACAACCGTCTGCAATTCCCGTTTGAACCAGAGCTTTGCGTTCTGCCTATGGCCCTTACGGGTACAATAACCAAGATATTTTGACTGTTAGAAGGAGTCTCATGACGGAGTCCTCTCAGCATACGTCTAAGCCCCAGGTCGAGGTTGAGGCCTCGGGCGGAGATGACAATAAGAGCGCACGCCGCGGCGCCATCTTTATCGGCGTCGTGCTGGTGGGTTATATCGTCTATCTGGTGGTAACCGGGCAGATGGGGCAGTTCTGGGCCGCTATGTCGAGCGTCCAGGCGCCATGGCTCGTTATCGCGTGTCTTTGCATGTTCATGTATCTGTTCTTTGGCATTGTGGCCTATGCGATCGCCGTTTGGCTCGACCCTTATTCGCCCGTCGGCATTCGCGACCTGATCTCGGTCGAGGCGAGCGGTATCTTCTTTGGCAACCTGACGCCCATGATGATGGGCTCTACGCCCGCCCAGATTTACCGCCTGACCAAGGCAGGCCAAAATGTCGGCGAGGCCGGTGCCACGCAGTTCACGCGCTTTATCGTGTATCAGTTTGGCCTCGTTGCCTGGGGCGCCATTCTGCTGCTTGCCCGAATGCCGTTTTTCGCCGAGCGCTATGGCGACATGACGCTGCTGTGCGTCTTTAGCTTTGGCGGTCACTGCTGCATTCTGCTTGGCATCTTTGCCGTCGCGCTCATGCCTAAGACCGTCACGCGCGTCGCGCACTGCATTATCAATTGGCTCGAGCGAATGGGCGTCTCGGCCACCAAGATTGAGGGCTGGCGTACGTTTGTCGACGGCGAAATCTACTCTTTCTCCGAGAAGTTCAAGCTTTCAGCCGGCCACTTTTCGTCCATGCTGCTCACGGTGGTCATCACCATGATGCAGCTCGCGTTTTTCTACCTCGTGCCGTATTTCCTGATGCTTGCCTTTGGCCACCACGAGGTCGACTTTTTCTCGGTCATGGCCGCGAGCGCCTTTGTCCAGCTGTTGAGCTCTGCGGTCCCCTTGCCCGGTGGAACTGGTGGCGCTGAGGGCGGCTTTGCATTGTTCTTGGGTCATTTCTTTGGGTCGGCTTCGACCGCCGGCTATCTGCTGTGGCGCCTCATTACGTTTATTGCGCCGACCATTTTGGCTGCGCCCCTGTTGGGCCTTAAGAGCGCCCACAACGAGAGCATCCATGCGCGCTGGGATCGCGTGATGCGCAAACTCGGCCGCACGCCTCAGACGCCCTCTGCGCCCACTAAGCCGCACCCCACGAATGCTGTTACCGTTGATCCCAAGAAGCACGCTCAGAAGGCTTCTGGGACCGCTAAGCCGGCTCATAAAGCCTATGTGCGCCAGACAGGCGACGGTATTCGCGTATCTCCGTCGGCACTCAATAAGAAGAAGCACCCTAAGTCGCAGTAGGGCAGTCGTGCGTTCTTCATATTGCCGGGCTTTTTTGTGCCGGATGGGGGATAATCCTCTTACGTAGATTATCTCTCATCTGTTGATGAATGCCCGCATATCGAAGGGACACGCCCATGGCCACCAGCAAACCGCGTATTGATCGCCGCATCGTTCGCAGCCGCAATGCCATCCTTTCCGCTTTCGAGCGCCTGCTCATGGAAAAGCCGCTGGCAGACATTACGGTGAGTGCCATCGCGCGCGAGGCCAATGTCGACCGCAAGACCTTTTACGTTCACTTTGGTACGGTCGACGGCCTGCTCGATGCCATTGCCGTCGATGTGGTGGAGATGATTGTCGACTCGGTCGAGAAAACGCTTGCTTCAATGGACGGTGACACCAACGAGCGCGCCCTGGGAGCGGCGGCGACCTTCTTTAAAACCGTTAACGAGGCGTTATGCAACAACCTGGTGCTCAATCGTCAGCTGATCGAGAACATTCCGCTCGATGATTTTATGGCTCGTCTTCGTGCACCTCTCGAGCACGAGATTGCCGAGCGCAATCTGCTGCCCCAAGGCCTTAAGGATGAGATGTTCGACTACTATCTGGCGTTTTTGCTGTCAGGCATTATCGGTATCTATCGCACGTGGGCGCTGTCTGACGGCTCGGTTCCTATTGAGCGCGTCTCTGAGGTCGCCAACGACCTGACTCTCAATGGCCTGTCGAGTCTGGAATCTCGCTTGGATTAGGCCTAATTGGGCTCGTCCGCGTGGAAATTCCTGTTTACGAGGTTCTCCGGCGCCTTGTAGACCTCGCCGGCGTAGGAGCTGTAGCCTGAGGATCCTTAAAAGAAAGTCCAGTTTATCCTTTCCACCCCAATTGGGAATCCTCCGATGCGCCTTCGCACGCTCGCATGACCTCGATACCGTGCGAGCGTGCGAACTCGACGAGCTCTGCGTTGCGGGCGTTAATGGTGCCGAAGGCGGCGGGGCACACGATAAGGCGCGCGCAGTGGACGAGGAGCTCTTTGGCGCGGGCTATGGTTCTATCCCCGATCGGCTCGAAGGCGCGCTCGGTCACGCATTCCGCCGCCAGGTCGCGCGCGAGCTCGCAGTCGATGTCCCCTTCGTGCAGAACGCCCGTGTAGAACGCCTTGCCCTGCCGGATGAGCTGGCGAAACACAGCCGACCCCGTACCTGCGCCGGCGATGACGAACGTGTGCGCATCGCCGTGCGGGCGTCCAATTTCCACGCTGCCGAAGCGCTCGTTGAAGGTGCCATGTTGAAGGCCGTAGAGCTCGCCAATCGTCTCGCGCGTGAATATGTCCTCGGGTACGCCGGCGCGGAAGACCCGGCCGTCCTTCACGCAAATCACCTTGTCGGCGCTTTTCTGCGCGAGCTCGAGTTCGTGGATGGACATGATGACAGCCACATTCCGCGATTTCGCAAGGTGGCGAAGTATTCGCAGCAGGTCGATCTGGTAGCGGATATCGAGATACGACGTGGGCTCGTCGAGCACGAGCACACGCGGATCCTGCGCGATGGCGCGTGCGAGTATGACGCGCTGGCGTTGCCCGTCGCTTATCTGCATGAAGTCGAGCTCGGCGAGCTCTTCCACATGTGCGGTTTTCATGGCCTCGTCGACCCGACTATGGTCGTCGGGCGAGAGTGTGCCCATTCGTCCGGTGTAGGGATGCCTTCCCGCCTCTACGATATCGCGGCAGGTGAGGAGCTCGGTCCGGGGGCGATCTGTCAGCATAACGGCAAGGTTCCTTGCGAACTCCGCCGTCTTCCATCGGGAAATCTCCCGCCCGTCGAGCTCGACCGCGCCGGCAAGCGGTGCCAGATGGCGTGTGATGGTTTTCAAGATGGTCGACTTGCCCGAGCCGTTCGGCCCGATGAGCGCCACGACGTCGCCCGCGCGAACCTCCAGATCGACGCCTTCGACTACGACCTTCTTGTCGTAGCCCGCCGACAGGTCGCTTATGCGGAAAAGCGGCGCTCCGTCAGCCTGCGTTTCGACCGGAGTTTCGAGGTTCGGCTCCGCTCGGAGGAGGCGTTCCGCGCGGAGTTCCGCACGAGCCGAAAGTGCCTTCTGGCGCTTTCGTGCGAGCTCAGGACTGTCTAAGCACGGAATGTCCCCTCCGAGCGTTTTGGGCCGCGGCACGAATTCCCCCATCTACCTCACCCGCTTCTTCAACATGAGCGCGATAACCACCGGAGCGCCGAAGATGGCGGTGACGGCGCTGATGGAAAGCTCGACGGGAGAGAACAGCGTGCGCGCGATCAAATCGCAGCCCGCGCAGAAGATGGCGCCTCCCAAGAAGCACGCAGGAATCACGCGGATGGGCTTCGACGACTTTAGCGCCGACTTCACGAGATGCGGAACCGCGATGCCTACGAACGACACCGGACCAGCGAACGCGGTCACGCAGGCGGAGAGCATGCTCGCTAGAAGGACGAGCACCACGCGGAAGCGTTCGACGTTCACGCCGACGCTTTTCGCGTAGGCTTCTCCCAGCTGGAAGGCGGAAAGGGGCTTCGATATCGCGAATACGCATGCGCTCACGGTAATCACCACGACCGCGATGACCGCGATGTCGTCCCAGCTCGAACCCGAGAAGCTACCCAAAGACCAGTTGTGCAGGTTCACGATGGACTGGTCGTCGGCGAAGGCGATGAGGAAGTTCGTCGCCGCCGAGCAGATGTATCCCACCATGACGCCCGCCACGATGAGCATGGCCATGGAACTTATGCGCCGTGCGATGAGGAGCACGAAGCCGATGGTGATAAGCGAGCCCAGAAACGCTGCGGCCACCATGGCCGGCGAGGACATGGCCTGGTTCGCGCCCAGAAGAACGATCATCGTAAGCGCGACGACGAACTTTGCGCCCGAGGAGACGCCCAAGATGAAAGGGTCGGCGATGGGGTTGTTGAAAAACGTCTGCAGCAGGAACCCCGAGAGCGAAAGTGCCCCGCCGAGAAGCACGGCTGAAAGCACGCGCGGCAGGCGAATCTCCCAGATGACCTGGCTTTCCATGGAATTAGCCGCGCCGCTCGAAAGGATGCCGGGGATGTGGTCTGCGGGCACGAGCACGCTCCCGATGCACAGGTTGGCCCCGACGAGCACGATGAGGGCAACAGCGAGCAGCGCCGTCACGACGCGACACCGCGCGGCGCGCCCCGATTCGTCGTATGCCATGGAAAGCCGGCTTCTCATGGCGCTAACCGAGCTTCCTCAGATAATGGAAGTCGCTCGCGTCATCGCCGGTGAACGCCCCGTGCAGCTCGTCGATAATGTCGGCGGTAGAAGTCATCTGCTGGTACATGTCGGCGCTTGTGACCCAGACGTTGCCGTTCTTCACGGCTTTGAACTGCGACAATAGCGCGTTTTTGCCTACGAAGTCGTTCAAGGTGGCAACCGATTCGTCGATGGTGCCGTTGTAGACGATGATGTCGGCATCCTTCGCCATCGCGTAGAAGCGCTCCATTTCGAGCGTTACTGACGAACCTGACGTCGACGCCGTCTGCGTGTCATCGAGCGCATAGCTGCCGCCTGCAAGCTCGATCATCTGCGCCACGTAGTCGCCCGCCCGCCGCGTGACGGCGGCCCCGTTCGAGTTAATGTAGAAATACGCCACGGTTTTACCTGACGACGCGAGCCCCGACGTTTGCTCGACGCGGGCCTTCTGCTCGTTGAACAGGTGCGCGGCCTCGTCTTCCTTGTCGAACAGGACGCCGAAAAGCTTAATCCACTCGACGCGCCCGAGTGCTTCGGGCTCGCTCGACGACTGTTCGGTGAGCACGACGAGCCCGAGCTTCTGCAGCTTTTCCTTCACATCGGGCGTGTGGTTGATCATGGTGTTCTCGATGGCGAGCGTGCAGCCCGAGGCCGATATTCGCTCGTAGTCGGGCGCGCTGTACTTGCCGCCGTAGGCGATCGCCCCACTTTCGAGCGCGCTTTTGAAGCCCGCGACCGAGCAATCGTCGGCCTTCGTGCCCGACATGATGATATTGTCGTTCGCATCGAGCGCGTCGACCAGGCACATCGTCGCCGACGACACGAGGTACACCTTGTCGGCGGGGCGCCTTATGACCGCGATGTCGGAGCTCAACCCATCAGGTACCTTCGCATCTTGCGTCACCACGAGGAAGCGCTCCCCGTTCGAAACGCAGATAAGCCGCAGGCCGCCTTCGAACTCGTCGACAGTGAAGTGCTCGGCGTATTCAAGCTGAAGCGCTCCCGTCGGCTCCCAGCCGCAGCCCAAATCGGCGTTGTGGAAGTCGGCCGCGGCGCTTGAAGCCGTTCCCGCAGGGGAGCCGCCGCTTGCATCGTCGCCCGATTTCTCCTTCATGGTGGATGAGTCGAAGTGGAGCGTGTAGTCGATGGTGTGCGGCGTCGACATGGCGACGGTCTCGGCCGACACGGCGATGTCCTCGTCGAGCGTGACGGGTATCTCGAACGTGGAGTTGCCGCCGTCGTTTACGGGCGCGTAGTCCACGCCGTCGACGGTCATCTTGTCGTAGTTCGAACTCGACCAGGTGATGGTCGCGGTGTAGGTGTCGCCATCCTTCACAATTGTGGTGGGTGAGGCGATTCTTGCGCGCCCTGACCCGCCGGAAAGCGAGACGCTCACCGTGTATTCCTGAGAGCCCGCCGTGCCACCGGTCGCGTTCGGGCTCGCACTGCACCCCGCGAAGGGAAGCGCGAGCAGGGCGACGAGAACGCAGGCGATCGCGCGCGCCGCGATGCTGTGGAGTTTCCTGTTTTCCCCCTTGGGAAGAATCGACCGCATGGCGTTACTTCAGTGCGTCGGCGCGCAGATCGACGCCGGCGGATTCGAACACAAGTGTGCGGTCGTACCACTGCTCTTTTCTAATACTCCACGCGGCACAGGCGGTGTCCTCGTCGAGCGCATCAACGGGCACGTCGTAGGTGTACTTGCCTTCCGCGTTTTCCACATAGGGGATGAAGTCGGCCTCGCTTGCGGCGGCAGCCTCGTCGCCCGTGCCCATGAAGAGCTTGCCGTAGCCCGTGCCGGAAAGCGTCATCACGCAGTGCATGGAGCCGTTTTCCACGATGAGCTGGGCGTCCACGATCCTGAACATGTTCGAGCTGGAATCTACGGTGATCGGATAGGTGCCGTCGGCCACCTTGTCGGCGGTGATGGGGGCAGCGCTTTCGCCCTCGGGCGCATCGGCCGCCTGTTCTGTCTTTTCTTGGGAATCGGCATCGCTTGCCTTTGCGCTGTCGATTGAATTTCCGGCGCAGCCGGCGAGCGAGAACGCGAGAAGCGCCGCCGACAGGGCGAAGACGAGGGTTTTCTTCAACATGGAGGGATTCCTTTCAATCGCTTCTACCGCCCGCGCCGTGCGGTGGGCGGGCGGGATGCGAATGCAACGGGCATGCGCCGTCGGTCGGGGAAGGCGCATGCCCGTTGCACGGGGACGCGACCGGCGCTCCCGTGCGCGGCGAGTTTACAGCTTGGCGATGGCGTCGTCCACGTGCGAGACGTAGATGTCGTCGACCGCGACGTTCTGTCCCAGACCCTGGAGCAGGCACGTCACTTCGAAGCCGGCGGCCACGAACTTCGCAGCCCAGCTGTCGGGGTCGGTCTCGTCTGCCATGTCGTTGTTCGCGTGGTCGCCCGCGACCACCATGAACGGCGCGAGCACGGCCTTCTTGTAGCCTGCGGCGCTCGCGGCGGCGATAACATCCTCGCAGGTCGGTTCAGCCTCGACGGTGCCGACGAAGAACTGCGTCAAACCCTCGTTCTTGAACACTTCCTGCATCTTGGCATAGTCGGCGTTGGAATCGGCTTCGGTGCCGTGGCCCATGAGGCACAGCGCCGTCTCGCCGTCGTCGAAGGACGCCATGTTCTCCTTAATGGCTGCGGCCACCTTTTTGTAGTCGTCGTCGGAGGTGAGCAGCGGGTCGCCGAGCGAGATCTTGTCGAACTTGTCGGCGTACTTGTCGAGCTCGTCTTTCACGTCGGCGTATTCCAGGCCAGCCATGAGATGCGTCGGCTGCACGACGATTTCCTTCACGCCGTCTTCCACGCAGCGGTCAAGCGCCTCGGTCATGTTGTCGATCGTGATGCCGTCGCGCTTCTTCAGCTTGTCGATGATGATCTGCGCGGTGAAGGCGCGGCGGATGTCGTAGTCCTGCCAGTACTTCTCGCGGATAGCGTCTTCGATGGCGCCGATGGTGATGTGGCGCGAGTCGTTGTAGCTCGTGCCGAAGCTCGTGACGAGGATGACCGGCTTCGCGGCCTTCTCCTTTTCACTAGATTTCTCGGAACTCGCGGAGGTGTTGGAGCAGCCCGCGAGCGCGACTCCGGCGAGCGCGACGGCTCCGGTTGCTGCGGCGCCCATGAAGCCGCGGCGTGACATCTGGTCGGACATGGTTTTTCCTTTCCTCGGTTTGCCGGTCCCCCGGCGACAGTTGCTTGTCGGCACAAGCGAAAGAAAAGCGCACCCCTCGGGGTTCACAAGGAGCTAACGCCACGGCGATGCCGTGAGGAAAAGGCGAAGCAGTCTGGCTTGGGGCGCGAGGCGGTTCGCCCGCGCGTCCTATACAGTAATGTCCCTTGCCCAGGATTCCCACCTGGTTCCCTCCGCAAGCCAGCGCGGGCTGTGCAGGCGCCGCGCCGGTCATTTCCTTTTATCCGATTGTCATATGCTCGTTGCCGAAACTTTTACTATGATAGTGGGCACTTGTGAACGTGTCAAAGCCAGCGCGGGCGGCATTGCGCCTCCTGCCTGCGTATTTGCGCCGATTGCTGCCGCAGGCGCCGTGTTTTGCCCGCTGCGCGAATGGCGGCGTAAACGGTTGCGATGAGAAACGGGAAGGGAAGGCTCGGATGATTCATATCGTTGGCGCAGGCTCGGGCGCCGCCGACCTTATCACGCTGCGCGGGGCGCGCCTTCTGCGCGCGGCCGACGTAGTCGTTTGGGCGGGAAGCCTTGTGAATCCCGAGCTGCTCGCCGAGTGCAAGGAATCCTGCGTCGTCTACGACAGCGCGCACATGACCTTGGAGGAAGTGCTCGACGTGATGTGCGCGGCAGATGCGCGGGGCGAGGAAGTGGTGCGCCTGCACACGGGCGACCCGTGCCTGTACGGCGCCATCCAGGAGCAGATGGACGCGCTCGACGCGCGCGGCGTGGACTACGAGGTGGTGCCCGGCGTGTCGAGCTTTTGCGGTGCCGCGGCGGCGCTTCGCCAGGAATACACGCTGCCGGGAATCAGCCAGTCGGTCGTGATCACGCGGCTTTCCGGACGTACCCCCATGCCCGCGGGCGAGGGCATGCGCACCATGGCGGAAAGCGGCTCGACTATGGTCATCTTCCTGAGCTCGGGTATGCTCGCCGAGCTTTCCGCCGAGCTTTTGGGCGCGGGCCGCAGCTCCGACGAGCCGGCGGCGCTCGTGTACAAGGCGACCTGGCCTGAGGAGCGCGTGGTGCGATGTACGGTGGGCACGCTCGCCGATGCGGGCGCGCGAGAGGGCATCGACCGCACGGCACTCGTGGTGGTGGGCCGCGTGCTCGGAGCTCGTGGCGGGCTTGCGCACAACGGCGCGCAAGCGGAGTCGTACGAGCGCAGCAAGCTTTACGACCCTTCGTTTGCCACGGGGTATCGAAAGGCGAGCAGCTAGCGTGGCCTTCGAGCACTACATATATACCGGGACGACCCGCCTGCGCTGCGGCTACACCACGGGGAGCTGCGCCGCGCTCGCGGCGAAGGCGGCCTGCGAGATGCTCTTGTCACGAAAGCCCGTCGGCCGCGTGTCGATCGTCACCCCCGGCGGGCTGCCTGTCGAGACGGACGTGGTTGACGCATGTATCGGCGAGGGGTGCGCCCAGTGCGCCGTGCGAAAGGACGCAGGCGACGATGCCGATGTGACCGACGGCGTGCTCGTGTACGCGCGCGTGGAACATGCGGGGTCGGGCACGGGCGCTGCGGGCAGCAAGGGCGTGCCCGCGCGCGAATCGGAAGTTTCCGTCGATGGCGGCGTGGGCGTGGGGCGCGTGACGTTGCCCGGGCTCGAGCAGCCGGTGGGGTCGGCCGCTATCAACGCGACGCCGCGCGCGATGATCACTTCGGCGGTGCGCGAGGTGTGCGCCGCGCACGGCTTTTCTGGAAATATTGCTGTGACGATTTCGGTACCCGAGGGTGTTGCCCTTGCCGAAAAGACCTTCAACCCACACCTGGGGATAGAGGACGGCATTTCCATCCTGGGCACGACGGGCATCGTCGAGCCGCGCAGCCTCGCTGCCTTGCGCGACAGTATCGAGCTCGAGATCCGGCAGCATGCGGCTATGGGGCGGCGCGGAGTTGTGCTCACGCCCGGCAACTACGGCGCGCAGTTCATCTCGGGGCATTTTCACCTAAACGGTGCGCCGGTGGTCTTCATCTCCAACTTTGTGGGCGATGCGATTGATTGCTGCGTTCGCGAGGGATTTACCAATGTCCTTCTTGTGGGACACATCGGCAAGCTGGTGAAGGTCGCGGGCGGCATCATGGACACCCATTCGCGTACCGCCGACTGCCGCGCGGAGATTCTGGCCGCCCACGCGGCCTTGGCCGGCGCGGGAACGAAGACCGTGTGCGAGATCATGTCGTCGGTCACGACCACGGCGGCGCTCGAGGTAATCGAGGCCGCCGGCGTGGGGGACGCTGCGCGCGCCTCGCTCGCTGCGGCAATCGATGACAGGTTGCGCCGCCGCGCGGCGGGCGCATGCGACATCGCCGCGGTCGTGTTCGACGCCGAGCGCCGCGAGCTTTTCCGCACGTCGGGCGCCGATGCAGTTATCGGGGAATTGGGGGCTACGTATGAGTAAAGGCGTGCTGTACGGGGTGGGCACGGGACCTGGCGACCCCGAGCTGCTCACGATCAAGGCCGTCCGCACAATCGAATCGTGTCCGGTCATCGCCGCACCGCAGACGGCGGACGGGGCCATGGTCGCGCTCGACATCGTGCGCGGCGCCGTCGACCTTACAGGCAAGACGGTGATCCCCGTGCGATTCTCGATGACGCGCGACGCCGAGTGCCGCGCGGCCGAGCATGCCTCGCTTGTTCGCGAGCTTGTCGCGCACCTGGATGCGGTCCGCGACGTCGCGCTGCTGAACCTGGGGGACCCGAGCATCTACGCCACCTTCCAGCGCATAGCGCCCGACGTGCGCGCCTGCGGGTTCGAGGCGCGCGCCATTCCCGGCGTTCCGAGCTTCTGCGCGGTCGCCGCAGCGCTCGAGCACGACCTCACGCCCGAGATGTCGTCGCCTCTGCACATCGTGCCCGGCGGCTACGACGACGTGCGCCGCGCAATCGGCTGGCCGGGGACGAAGGTGGTCATGAAGGCGCGCCGCTCGCTTGCGGACACGAAGCGCATCCTTCGCGAGGAGGGCGCCTTCGACGGTGCCGAGCTCGTAGAGGACTGTGGGCTTCCGGGCGAGCGCGTGTACCGCTCGCTCGACGATGTGCCCGATCGGGGCAGCTACTTCTCGACGATGGTGGTGCGCTAGATGAGGGTTTCCTGCATAGCGTTCACTGAGAGGGGGTATGCGTTGGCGGAGCGCATCGCACACGCGCTTTCCGATTGCGCGCAGACAGGTGAAGATGACCCTGGCTGGGACGTTTCCGTTTCGCGCGGGTTCGGCGAGTGGAAGGCCGACCTGCGCGCATGGACGGCGCTCGCGTGGGAAGCGTCGGACGCGCTTCTGTTCGTGGGCGCGGCGGGCATCGCCGTGCGGGCGATCGCGCCGCATGTCGCCTCGAAGGCAAGCGATTCTGCGGTTGTGGCGATCGACGAGGCGGGGCGCTTTGCCGTCCCGCTTTTGTCGGGGCATTTGGGCGGTGCGAACGAGCTTGCGCAAACTGTGGCACGCGCGGCAGGGGCCATCCCCGTCATCACCACGGCGACCGACGTCCGCGGCGTGTGGGCGGTGGATACGTGGGCGCGCTGTGCGGGGCTCGCCGTTTCGAATCCCGAGGCTATCAAGCGAGTGTCGGCGCGGCTGCTTTCGGGCGGGCGCGTGGCGCTCTATTCCGACATTCCGATTTCGGGACAGCCGCCTGAGGGGGTTGACATTGCGTCCGACCGCGCTCGGGCCGATATCGTCGTGTCGCCGTTCGCTGGCGCGAATGCGGGTGCGTCCGTTCGCACGGCGGAGACAACGGACGAGGTCGTGCCCGCCGGTGAGACGGGGAAGCCGGCGGGCGTGCGGGCGCAGGCGCCTGCGCCCGAGCCGCTTCACCTTGTCTTGCCCTGCATCGTTGCGGGCATAGGGTGCCGTCGCGGTGCGTGCGCCGAAGCGATCGGGGAGGCGTTTCTTCTCGCGTGCGGGCAGGCGGGCATCTCGCCTTCGGCCGTGCGCGAGGCGGCGACGATCGACGTGAAGGCGCGCGAGGAGGGTCTGCTCGCCTTCTGCCGCGCGCGCAATATCCCACTCGCGACGTATTCCGCAGAGGAGTTGTCGCAGGTCGAAGGCAGCGTTTCGCCATCTGATTTCGTGCGCGCGACGGTGGGGGTCGACAACGTGTGCGAGCGCGCGGCGCTCGCGGACGGGGGTAAACTTATCTTCCCGAAGCTCGCTCACGGCGGCGTGACCGTCGCGTTTTCCAAGGTAACTATTGAACTTTCGTTTAAGGAGCGGTGATGGGAAAGCTCTTCGTGGTGGGGATCGGCCCGGGCGGCCCCGACGGCATGACGATTGCGGCTCGGCGCGCGCTCGAGGCGGCCGACATCGTTGTGGGGTACACGAAATACGTGGAGCTCGCGCTCGCCGCCGTGCCCGACGCGGCGCATCTCGCGACGCCGATGATGCACGAGGTCGAACGGTGCCGCCTGGCGCTTTCGCGCGCGCAGAGCGGAGAAGCCGTGGCGCTCGTGTGCAGCGGTGACGCGGGTGTGTACGGCATGGCGAGCCCCGTGCTGGAGCTTGCTGAGGACTACCCCGATGTAGACGTGGAAGTTATCGCCGGGGCCACCGCGGCTCAGAGCGGGTCGGCGGTGCTCGGCGCCCCGCTTGCCCACGACTTCGCGGTCGTGTCGCTCTCCGACCTGCTCACGCCGTGGGAGGTCATCGAGCGCAGACTCGCCGCCGTGGCGAGCGCCGACTTCTGCATCTGTTTGTACAACCCGCGCAGCAGAAAGCGCGCCGACAGGCTCTCGCGCGCGGCGAAGATTATGCTCGAATGGAAGGCCCCCGACACGCTCTGCGGCTGGGTGCGCAACATCGGGCGCGAGGGGCAGCAGTCGGGTATGTGCAGGCTCTCCGAGCTGGGGGAGTTCGATGCCGACATGTTCACCACCGTGTTCGTCGGCAACGCGGACACGAAGCGCGTAGGCGGCCGTATGGTCACGCCGCGCGGGTATCGGGAGATTCCATGCGAAAGGTAACGATCATCGGGGCGGGGCCCGGAAACCCCGACTTGCTCTCGCGCGCGGCGCTCGACGCGATCGACATCGCCGACGTGGTCATCGGCGCTCATCGCGCGCTTGTCGGCATCGACGTGCCGCCCGACGTGGTGAGATGCGAGCTCGTGAAGACGGCGGACATCGTCGCCGCGCTCACCGATGCGGCGTCGTGGCAGCGCGCCGTGGTCGTGATGACGGGCGATGTGGGGCTGTTCAGCGGCGCGCGCCGCCTGGTGGAGGCGCTCTCCGGCGACGCGCGGGTGGACGTGCGTGTCATTCCCGGCATAAGCTCAGCGTCGTATCTCGCCGCGCGCCTCGCGCGTCCATGGCAGGATTGGCGCTTCGCGAGCGCTCACGGCGTGGCGTGCGACATCGTGGCCGAGGCCGTGCGCGCAGGCGAGCTCTTCCTCGCCACGTCGGGCGGGGAAGACCCCTCGCGGCTTTCGGGCGAGCTTGTGCAGGCGGGCTTCGGGGACGCGCGCGTGACGGTGGCCGAGCGCCTGTCGTACCCCGACGAGCGCATCACCTGCGCGACCGCAAGTGAAATCGCAGGTCAGAAGTTCGACGACTTGAACGTGATGCTTATCGAGCCCGCAGGCGGCGCCGGGTCGCCTGCGGGCTCTAGCGCAGCCTCCGAGGCGCCGGCCGGCGCGTCTGCGCCCGCGGCGACTTCTTCCGCGGCGGACTCTGCGGGCGCATCCCGCGCCGCGAGCCCCCGATGGCCGTACGCTTCCTCGGGCATTCCCGACGAGCTCTTCATCCGCGGCGACGTTCCCATGACCAAGCAGGAGGTGCGCGCCGTCGCGCTCGCGAAGCTGCGCCTTACCGCGACCGACACCGTGTGGGACGTCGGCGCCGGCACGGGGAGCGTGTCGATCGAGGCGGCGCTCGTCGCGCGAGCGGGGTCGGTATGGGCGGTCGAGCGCAACGCGGCCGGCGTGCGGCTCATCCGAGAGAACGCGGATACATTCGGGTGCGGCAACGTGCATGCGGTCCCCGGTGTCGCCCCCGAAGCGCTCGCGAATCTGCCCGTCCCCGACGCCGTGTTCGTCGGCGGGAGCGCGGGCGAGCTTTCCTCCATCGTGGAGGCGGCGCTCGAGAAGAACTCGCGGGTTCGCCTGTGCGTGCCATGCGTCACCGTTGAGACGCTCACCGAGGCGTGCGCGCTCCTCTCGGGTTCGCGCTTTAAGGGGTTCGAGGCGTGCCAGGTGTCGGCCGCCCGTGCCGAGGCTGTAGGCTCGCACCATCTTATGAAGGCGCAAAACCCCGTGTTCCTCGTCAGCGCGCGTGGTGCGGGCGCGGATGCCGAGGAGCTTACCGAAGTCGGGGCGCTTGTTGAGTCGCCTGTCGGGGAGGACCCCTCTGCCGAGGGGAACCCATCCGTTGAGGTGGTCTCGCTTGCTAACTGCAACGCCGCAGGTGGGGAAGGCGGCGCCCGGTGAGCACGTCCATCCCGCGCTTCTTGGTCGCTGCGCCCTCGAGCGGGAGCGGCAAGACGGTCGTCACGTGCGCGCTCCTGCGCGCGCTCGCGCGCCGCGGCCTTGCATGCGCGGCCTTCAAATGCGGCCCCGACTACATTGACCCGCTCTTTCATCGCCGCGTCGTGGGTGCGCGCTCGGGCAATTTAGACGGCTTCTTCACTGACGCCCCGACGCTGCGCGCCCTGCTCGCACGCGGCGCCGTGGGCGCGGATGTCGCGGTGCTCGAGGGGGTCATGGGCTTCTACGACGGCATGGCGCCCGGCGTGGCCGAAGCGAGCAGCTACCAGGTTGCGCGCGACACGGAAACGCCGGTCGTTTTAGTGGTGAACGGGCGCGGGGCGTCTTTATCGCTCGCCGCCGTAATCCGCGGCATCGCCGAGTTCCTGCCTTGTGCGAACGTGCGCGGCGTCGTGCTGAACAAGACGAGCGCCGCTGCCTGCGCCTACGCTGCGCCTGCGATCGAGAAGCACACGGGCGTCGCGGTTTTGGGGAATATCCCCGCCGACGAGACGTTCTCGCTCGAAAGCCGGCATCTGGGGCTTGTGGCCGCCGGCGAGGTCGAGCAGCTCTCCGCGCGCATCGACAAGATGGCCGAGCTGGTGGAAAAGAGCGTCGACGTCGACCGCTTGCTCGAAATAGCGGCGACGGCACCCGATATCCGCGAGGAACCTTACCGGTTGGAGCCGATCGCGGGAGCGCGGCCCATCGTCGCCGTCGCGCGTGACGAGGCGTTCTCGTTCTACTACGAGGAGAACCTGCGCGCGCTCGAGGACCTGGGTTGCGAGCTGGCCTTTTTCAGCCCCCTGTGTGATAGCGAGTTGCCCCGGGGGACAAGCGCCCTCTATCTGGGGGGCGGCTACCCGGAGCTCCATGCGCGGCGGCTCTCCGAGAACGCGCCGATGCGCGAGGCGGTGCGGCGCGCGGTGGAATCCGGCATGCCGACGGTCGCCGAATGCGGTGGGTTTCTGTACCTGCAGCGCGAAATCGCCGATAGCGAGGGGCGGCGCTGGCCTGTTGCGGGCGCCCTTGAGGGCGCAAGCGAGAACGGGGGAAGGCTGTCCCATTTCGGGTACGTGGAGCTTACTTCCCAACGCGACGGGCTCTACGGTCCGCGCGGCACACGCATCCGCGCGCACGAGTTCCACTACTGGCAGTCCACCTGCCCGGGCGGCGACTTCTGGGCGCAGAAGCCCCGGCGCGACAAGGGCTGGCCGTGCATGACGACCACCCCGTCCCTGGTGGCGGGCTTCCCGCATGTGTACTATCCTGCGAACCCCGACGTTGCGCGCGCGTTCGCGTCTGCCGCAGCGTCGTTCGCAGAGAGGAGACGGCATGGCTGAAGCAACCGAAACCGCGCTTGCCTGCATCCGCGAGGAAGTCGAGCGCGCGTTCTCGTCGGCGCCGGGCGCCGTGCTCGAAGCCGCGCTCTCCCGGATCGCGCCCGCAGACGAGTGCGCCCGCGCCGCCGCGTACGCCACGTGGGATTCCATCGCGCACCCCTTGGGGGGATTGGGCGACTTTGAAGACGCCGTCGCGTGTATCGCCGCAGCTCAGGGGAGCGCCGAGGTGGCCGAGTTTCCCCGTGCGCTCGCGGTATTCTTCTCCGACAACGGGGTCGTTGCCGAAGGCGTGTCGCAAAGCGGGCAAGACGTGACGCGAGCCGTCGCGCGCAACATGTGCGAGGGGGCCACGAGCGCCTGCCGCATGGCGGCGTTCGCGGGTGCCGAGGTCGTGCCCGTCGACGTGGGTATGGCCCGGGGTATAGAAGACACGCGCATGGTGCGCGCGAACGTGCGGCGGGGGAGCGACAACATCGCTCTCGGCTCCGCTATGTCTCGCGATGGGGCCGTGCGCGCGATCGAGGTCGGAATTGCCGTCGCGTGCGGGCTTGCCCGCGCCGGCGTGCGCCTTCTCGTCGCGGGCGAGATGGGCATCGGCAACACGACCACCTCGGCGGCGGTGGCCGCAGTGCTCATCCGGGCGGACGCGCGGAGCCTTGTCGGGCGCGGCGCGGGGCTCTCGGACGCCTCGCTCGCGCGCAAGCGCGACGTGGTCGAGCGCGCTATCGACGCGAACTCGCCCGATCCCGCCGACCCGATCGACGTGCTCTCGAAGGTGGGCGGCTTCGACATCGCTGCGATGTGCGGCTTCTACCTGGGGGCCGCGGTCTCGAAGGCGCCGGCGCTCCTCGACGGGGTCATATCCTGCACGGCGGCCCTGTGCGCGGCGCGCCTGTGCCCCAACGCCTTGGGCTACCTCGTGGGCACCCACGCATCAAGCGAACCCGCAAGCCGGGAGCTCCTTCGCGAGCTCGGCATAAAGGCGCCCCTCGACGCAGGCATGCACTTGGGCGAGGGCGCGGGCGCCATGGCGTATCTGCCCCTTCTGGATTCGGCGCTGCGCGTGTACCGGGATGGGAAGACGTTCACGGCGACTGGCATGGCTGCTTACGAGCATTTCGAGGCCGGGAAATGACGGTGACGCTCGTCATCGGCGCCGCCGCGAGCGGCAAGAGCGCCTACGCCGAGTCCCTGTGCCTCGGGCACGACGGCCCCCGCGTGTACCTGGCAACGATGGAGCCCTTCGGGGAAGAGGGCGCCCGCCGCATCGCGCGCCATCGGGCGCTGCGCGAGGGCAAGGGGTTTTCCACCCTCGAGTGCTCGCGTGACGTGGGCGCCGCAGCGCCCGGGCTTCCGCGCGGCTGCACACTTCTTTTGGAGGACGTGGGCAACCTGGTTGCGAACGAGCTCTTCGCGGAAGGCGGCTTGTCCCCGCGTGACCCCGACGCTGCGGCGCGCGAGGTACTCGGAGGCATCGAACGGCTCGCTCAGGCCGCTGCGTATACGGTGGTGGTCACCGTCGACGTGTTCGCCGATGGGATGCGCTACGATGAAGGGACCGAGGCATGGAGGCGCGCGCTCGCGCGCGTGAACGCGGGCGTGGCGGCGCTGGCCGACCATGTAGTCGAAGTGGTATGCGGGATTCCCGTGTGGATGAAAGGCGAAGGACCTACAAGGTGAAGATAGCAGAGGCAATCGGCGCGGCGTTCGGAACGTTCTCGCGCATCCCCGTCCCGAAATCGGCCTGGACCGATTTCGGGTCAACCCATGCACTTGCCGCGTTTCCCCTGGTGGGCCTTGCGGAAGGCTTCCTCATGACGGCGTGGGGGCACGTGGCGAACCTGCTCGGCGTGCCCGCGACCATCGTCGCGGCCGTGCTCGCGGCGCTGCCTGTGGCGGTGACGGGAGGCATCCACCTAGACGGGCTCTGCGACACCTCCGATGCGCTTGCAAGTTGGGCCCCGCGCGAGCGAAAGCTCGAGATCATGCACGATCCGCGGGCGGGCGCCTTCGGGGTCATCGGTGTTGTTGTGTACCTTATTCTGCAGTTTTCCCTGTTCACCGCGCTGCCGCTTACGGCGGGGGCGTTCCTCGCGCTTCTGTGCTCGCTCGTGTTCTCCCGCGCGCTTTCGGGACTCGCCGTTGAATGCTGGCCTGCCGCGCGGGCGGACGGCATGGCCGCGGGGCTCTCGCCTGCGAAGAAGCGCGCGGCGATCGTCGTGCCGCTTTGCGCTTTCGCTGCGGCTTCGGCTGCAGGGATGGTCGCGTGCGATCAGGCCGTCGGCGCCTTTATGGCGGTGGCGGGGCTTTTGGTGCTCGCGTGGTACCGCCATGTTGCCCTGTCCCGCTTCGGCGGGGTGACGGGGGATTTGGCCGGATGGTTTCTGCAATGGGCCGAGCTCGCGATGCTTGCCATGCTGGTGGTGGGGGGCATGCTCCTATGATGCTCGTGGTAGGTGGCGCGCATTCGGGGAAGAGGACCTTCGTGCGCGAAAAACTCGGGTTCGCGGCGGACGATTTCGTCGACGCGGCGCAGCTTGCGGAGGGCGGCGTGCCCGCGGCTTTTGCCGGCCGCGTCGCATACCGTGCTGAGGAACTCGTACGCGCGCTCGACGCTGACCGGGCGCTCGAGCGGCTGATCGGCTTCGACGCAGTGATTCTGCCCTTGGTCGGCTCGGGGGTCGTCCCCATGAGTGCGGAAGACGCCCAATGGCGCGAGCGCGCGGGGCGCCTGGGATGCGCGCTCGCTGCGCGCGCCGACGTCGTCGTGCGCATGACGTGCGGGATTCCCCAGGTCATCAAAGGAAACCTTGCCGATGCACCTCGAGGGACGCAGGGCGCGGGTGCGCCTTTGGAAGTCGTCTTCGTGCGCCATGGTGCCACGGCGGGCACGGAAGACCATCGCTACAGCGGGGCGGGCACCGACGAGCCCCTGTCGAGTGCGGGCGAGCGCGCTTTGCGCGACCTCGCGTGCGATCGTGACGTGTTCCGTGTTATCACGAGCGGCATGGCCCGCACCGACCAGACGGCGCGCATCCTCTTCCCGAACGCGGAGCTTATGGCGTGCCCCGGTCTGCGCGAGATGGATTTCGGCGACTTCGAGGGGCGAAGCGCCGCCGAGCTTAAAGAGGATGCGCGCTATCGCGCCTGGGTAGACTCCTGGTGCGAGACGCGCTGCCCGCATGGCGAGGGCAAGAGCGATTTCACCCGCCGCGTCATCGCGGCGTTTCGGGAGGCGTGCAAATCGGAGCGCGCCCAGGGATGTGGGCGCGCCGTCTTCGTCGTTCACGCGGGTACCGTGAAAGCGCTGCTCTCCGAGCTAGCTGTCCCGAAAATGGGATACTTCGACGTGCATACCGAGCCGGGCGGCGCATGGGCCGCCACTTGGGATGGGCGCTGCCTTCGCGACGTTCGCCCCGCTTGGGGGGGCGATGCCCGGTGATGACGATTCTTGCCGTCGCCGCCGGGTTCGCGGCCGACCTTGCCTTCGGCGACCCGCGCTGGCTTCCCCATCCCGTCGTCGCCATGGGGCGCGCGATCACGTGGGCCGAAGGCCGCCTGCGGCGCGCATTCCCGCAAACGTCCGCGGGCACGCGCGCCGCAGGGCTTGTGCTCGCCGTGGCGCTTCCGCTTGCGTGTGGGCTTTTGACCTGGGGAATCCTGCATCTTTGCGGCATGGTTCACTCCGGCTTGCGCTTCGTGGCCGAGGCATGGGCGAGCTATCAGATTCTCGCGGCATGCGAGCTGCGCCGCCAGAGCCTGGCCGTTGCCCGCGCGTTCTCGAAGGGCGGCCTTGTCGCGGCGCGCGAAGCCGTCGGGCTCATCGTGGGACGCGACACGTCTGTTCTCGATGAGCACGGCGTCGCGCGCGCCGCCGTGGAAACGGTGGCGGAGAACGCGAGCGACGGTGTCATCGCGCCGCTTTTCTACCTTATGATCGGGGGTGCGCCCTTGGGCATGGCGTACAAGGCGGTGAACACGCTCGACAGCATGGTGGGCTACAAAAACGAGCGCTACATCGACTTCGGCTGCGCCTCGGCGCGCCTCGACGATGCGGTGAATCGGATCCCCTCGCGCTTATCGGCCCTGCTCATGATCGCCGTGTGCCCGATCGTCGGGCTCGACGCGCGCGGGGCGGCGCGCATCTGGCGCCGCGACAGGCGTCGCCATGCGAGCCCGAACGCGGCGCAGACCGAGTCAGCGTGCGCGGGCGCGCTCGGGCTGCGCCTGGCAGGACCCGCGGTGTATTTCGGCAAGCTCGTTGAGAAACCGACGATAGGCGATGCGTCCCGCGAAATCGAGTGGGGCGACATCGTTCGGGCGACAAGGCTCATGCTCGCCGCGTCCGTATGCGCGCTCGTCGTCTTCGGCGCTGTGCGCGCGGCGGTCGTGCTCGCTGTGGGGGCGATGGCATGAGGAAAGACCACGCCGCGCCCCGGGCTGCCGGGGGAATCCTGCGCGCCCGTACGCATGGGGGCAGCGCGCAATCGCTCGGCATCGCTTGCGAAGGGGGCGCCTCCGACCTCATTGACTTCTCGGTGAACGTGAATCCGGCAGGCCCCTCGCCGCGCGCCGTCGCCGCAGCTTGCAAGGCGCTTTCTCGAATCGACGCCTACCCCGATAGGGAAAGCCTCGCCCTCGTTCGCGCCCTGGCGCGTGCCCAGGGCATTCCCGAAGACACTATCGTCTGCGGCGCGGGCGCGTCCGACATCATCTGGCGGCTCGCCGCGGCGGTGCGCCCGAAACGCATCGTCGTGTGCGCGCCGACGTTCTCTGAATATGCTGAGGCGGCATCGTACTACGGCGCATGCGTGCAGGAGTTCCCGCTCTCTGAAGCGGACGACTTCGACGTGCCCGCCTCCTTCGCCCGCGCGATCGAGGGGCCGGGAGACGTGGCGTACCTCTGCAATCCGAACAACCCGACGGGGCGCCTCGTCGACCCCAGCGTGATCGATGCCGCGGCTTGCCGCTGCGAGCAGGTGGGCGCGCTGCTCGTCGTGGACGAGTGCTTCCTCGGATTTGCGCCCGACGCCCGCGAAAGGAGCGTGGCCGCACGCGCCGCGTGTTCGCGCCATGTGGCCGTGCTCTCCGCGTTCACCAAGCTCTACGGAATGGCGGGGTTGCGGTTGGGATATCTGATCAGCGGAAACGCTCAACTCATCGAGGGGATTCGCCGGGCGGGGCAGGCGTGGCCCATCTCCTCGGTCGCCGAGGCCGCGGGCATCGCCGCCCTGGAAGACGTCGAATACGTCTCGCGCACGCGCGATGTATTGGCGGGCGAGCGAGCGTGGCTTTCCCACGAGCTCTCCTCGCTCGGGCTTTCCGTCGTGCCGTCGGATGCGAACTTCCTTTTAGTCCGCACGCCGGCGAAAGACATCCCCGAGCGACTGTATAAACAGGGGGTTTTGGTCCGCACGTGCGACTCGTTTTCGGTGCTGTCCCGTTTCTGGTGCCGCGTCGCGGTGCGCACGCGCAAGGAGAATGCCCGGCTTGCGATGGCGTTCGGCTGTGCGCTTCGGGCGGAAGACGCATCGGGCGAAGGCGAACCCGACGAACGGGGCGGCGCTTCTTTCAGCGGCGCTATGGCGGGCGCGGATGGCCGAGGCTCGGCGAAGGAGGTCGATACCCGTGGGTAGGGCCAAGCCCATCATGATCCAGGGCACCATGTCGAACGCGGGGAAGAGCCTGCTTGCGGCTGGGCTGTGCCGCGTACTTTCGCAGGACGGCCTGCGCGTGACTCCCTTCAAGAGCCAGAACATGGCACTCAACAGCGGTGTCACGGCCGACGGGCTCGAGATGGGGCGCGCCCAGATCATGCAGGCCGAGGCGTGCGGCATCGCGCCCGACGTGCGCATGAACCCCATCCTGCTCAAGCCCGAAAGCGGCCACCGAAGCCAGCTCATCGTGGCCGGCAAGGCGCAGGGAGCCTTCGCTGCGAGGGACTACTTCGCGCGAAAGAAGGCGCTCATGCCGCAGATTTTGGAGGCGTTCGATTCGCTCGCGGAGGAAAACGACGTCATCGTCATCGAGGGCGCCGGCAGCCCCGCCGAAATCAACCTTGCCGAAAACGACATCGTCAACATGGGGCTCGCGCGCGCCGTGTCCTCCCCCGTGCTGCTTGCGGGCGACATCGACCCGGGCGGGGTATTTGCCCAGCTCTACGGCACGGTCGCGCTCCTTGCGCCCGAGGACCGCGCGCTTTTGCGGGGGCTTGTGGTGAACAAGTTCCGCGGCGATGTGGAAATCCTGCGCCCGGGTTTGGCCCCGCTCGAGATGATGTGCGGAGTTCCCGTCGTGGGTGTCGTGCCGTATCTTACGCTCGACCTGGACGACGAGGACTCGCTCGCGCCGCGCCTATCTGCCCGCGAGGCGCGCGGCGTCATCGACGTCGCCGTCGTGCGCCTTCCGCATCTGTCGAACTTCACCGACTTCGACCCGCTTTCGCGCGTGCCCGGCATGGGCGTGCGCTACGTTTCCTCGACGACCGATCTGGGCCGACCCGACCTGGTGGTGCTTCCCGGCTCGAAGACCACGCTCGACGACGCGCGCTGGCTTGCGGCTAGCGGCATCGGAGCCTGTGTACGCGCGCTTTCGGGCGCGGGCACACCGGTGCTCGGCATATGCGGAGGCTACCAGCTTTTGGGAGACGAGCTTTCCGACCCGCACGGCAGGGAAGGCGCTGGCACCGCGCGCGGGCTCGGGCTCATCCCTGCAAGTACGGTGTTCAAGGAGGAAAAGCGCCTCGCCCAGTCGGAGCTGCGCATCACGGGCGCCCAAGGCGCGTTCTCGGTGTGGAACGGCATGACGGCGCGCGGGTACGAGATTCACGACGGCGAAACGACCGTCTCCTGCGCCCCTGCGGGCACGATTGGCGGCAAACCGGAAGGCGCGGCCTGCGGAAACGTGTTCGGAACCTATCTCCACGGCCTGTTCGACGAACCGGGGGTGGCGCTCGCTCTCGCGCGCTCGCTCGCGCGCATGCGCGGCCTGCCCGAGAGCGTCGTGGGTGCTGCGGGCGCAGCGTCCGCAGCCGATCACCGTGCGCGCGAGTTCGACCGCCTGGCCGACGTCGTGCGCGGGGCGCTTGACATGGAGTATGTCTACCGCATTATCGAGGAGGGTGTATGATCCACGTGTATCATGGCGACGGCAAAGGCAAGACTACGGCGGCGATGGGCCTCGCCCTTCGTATGCTCGCCGCAGGCCGCCGCGTCGTCGTCGTGCAGTTCCTGAAAGACGGCGAAAGCGGGGAGGCGCGCCTGCTCGCCGAGCATTTCGGCGTGCCCTTGTTCGCGGGGAAGGTGTCGGGCAAGTTTACCTGGTCGATGACGTCGGAAGAACTTGCCGCGACGTGCGAGCTGCACGATGGGAACCTCGCATCCGCGCTCGCCGAGCTCGAGGGCGATCAGGAGGGGCTGCTCGTGCTCGACGAGGCGCTCGACGCGCTTTCGAAGGGGCTTGTCGACGAGGCGCTCGTGAACCGCGCGCTCGATTTGTCCGCGCGCGGCGTCGAAGTGGCGCTCACCGGGCGCGCGCCTTCCCGCAAGATCGTGGAGAAGGCCGACTACATAACCGAGATGCGGTGCAAGAAACATCCCTACGAGCAGGGGATATGTGCAAGGGAAGGAGTGGAGTACTAGATGGATTCCAAGGAGATGGCGCCCGGCGACATCGAGCGGCGCAGCTTCGAGATCATCACCGAAGAGCTCGGCGGCCGCACGTTCCCGCCGCTCGAAGAGCCCGTCGTGAAGCGCGTCATCCACACCACTGCCGACTTCTCGTACGCCGATTCCCTCGTGTTCACCCATGACGCCGCGCACTGTGCGCTCGACGCACTGCGTGCAGGGGCCACGGTGCTCACCGACACGAACATGGCGCTCGCAGGCATAAGCAAGCCCGCGCTCGCGAAGCTCGGCTGCAAGGCCGTGTGCTACATGGCCGACCCTGATGTCGCCGCGGCTGCGCGCGCCGCGGGCACGACTCGCGCCGTTGCGAGCATGGACAAAGCTTGCGGAATCGAGGGTCCGCTCATCGTGGCCGTCGGCAACGCTCCCACAGCACTTCTGCGCCTCGCCGAGCTCATGGACGTGGGGAAGATCGCGCCCGCGCTCGTCGTTGGGGTGCCGGTCGGGTTTGTGAACGTGGTCGAGGCGAAAGAGGAGCTACTCGCGCGACGCGTGCCGGCCATCGTCGCGAGGGGTCGCAAGGGCGGCTCGACAGTGGCGGCTGCCATTATGAACGCGCTGCTCTACCAGATCACGCGCACAGGCGGCCCAAAGTGACGGCTCCCGCATCCGCGCCGGCGCTGCGCATCTTCGCCGGCACCACCGAGGGCCGCCTTCTGTGCGAATGGGCGAGCGGGGCGGGCATCCCCGCCCGTGCCTACGCGGCAACAGAGTACGGAGGCGAACTTTTGGGCGAGCTTCCGGGCATCGAGGTGCATGCGGGCAGGCTCGACGAGGCCGACATGGAGCGCGAGCTTTCCGGCGCGCGCATCGTCGTCGACGCCACGCACCCCTTCGCTACGCTCGCAAGCGGTAACATCCGGGCCGCTTCGCTCGCCGTGGGTGCACGATGCCTGCGCCTTGCGCGCCCGGTCGAGGCGCTGCCCAAAGGCGTCGTGCCGGTCGCGTCGATCGCCTGCGCGGCGCGCTTTCTCTCCGAGAACCCGGGTCGCGCGCTTCTCACGACGGGGAGCAAGGAGCTTGCTCCCTACACGAGCGTCGCCGATTTCGCGGAGCGCTTCTTCGTGCGTGTGCTCCCGCTGCCCGGTGCTATAACGAAGTGCATCGACGCGGGGTTTTCGCCGTCGCACGTCATCGGCATGCAGGGGCCCTTCACCCGCGAGCTCAACGAGGCGATGCTTCGGCAGGTGGGCGCCCAGTGGCTTGTGACCAAGGACTCGGGAACCGTAGGCGGCACGGCTGAGAAGCTCGCCGCAGCGCGCGCCGTGGGTGCGCGCTGCATTGTGGTCACCCGTCCCGCCGAGGGAGGCGGGGCCCTTTCGCTTCGGGAAGTGGAAGACGCGCTCTTACGGGAGTTCGCGCGCTAGGCGCTTGCCGCGCCTGCGCGCCCTCCCGCCCGCGTGGGGGTGTTCCTGTAGTTCTGACAAGAGGGATTCGCCCTTTCGATAGGCGTTTTTGGCAATGCTGACGCAGGCCCTGCCGGGCCCAGGCCGACTTCGGCGAGGCCGATCTCTACGTTTCCGGCGTCCGCACCCCCAAACGGTCCCTAATTCGCCGCAACTTGTTGGTGGTGGCTTACTGGTAGCGTAGGCACTCCACCGGGTTGAGCTTTGCCGCGCGGCGAGCGGGGTAGAAGCCAAAGATTACGCCGATGCCGACGGAGACGCCGAAGGCCAGCAGCACCGTGGCGATTGAAAAGCTCGGTGTGATCTGCCCACTGGCACCGAGCTCGTTGAGAACCCCTGATCCTGCGGCAAACACCGCGAGGCCCCAGGCCAGCAGATAGCCAATCAGGACACCCAGCAGGCCACCGGTGACGCACAGCGCCGAGGACTCGGCCAAAAACTGCGCGGTGATATCGCGACGACTGGCGCCCAGGGCACGGCGAATACCGATCTCGCGGATGCGCTCAGTCACGTTGGTGAGCATCATATTCATAATGCCGATTCCGCCGACAAGCAGTGAGATACTGGCGACAGCGCCCATGATGAGCGAGAAGGCGCCCATAAACGAGTTGAGTGCATCGATGGCGCTTTTCATGGAGGTCGCCGATACGCTGTCGTACTCATCATCCTCCGAGATGCCCTTCATCGCGCGCACCTTAGACTCGATGGTCTTGCAGAGCTCGTCCATGTCTGTGCCCTCGGCGGCAAGTGCCGTCACGCTGGGGAATGAAGGATTCTCGTCGCCAAACAGGCCGGAGATGGTTTCGCGTGGCATATACAGCGTGAGCGAGCCCATGGAGTCGCTGCCGCCATCAATCACGCCTACAATCTGCACCTCGCCGTTGGACACCTTGATGGTTTTCCCCAGCGCATCCTGTTCGTTGCCGTAAAGCTGATCGGCGCCGCCGCGGCTGAGGAGCGCCACGCGCGAGCCTGATTGAGACTCTGCCTGTGAATAGACACGTCCCGCAACGATCTTGCTGGCGCCCACGGCATCGAGCATGTCGCTATCGACGCCGTGTGCCATGACGGTATAGCTTTTATCCCCGACCTTGTACTCGGAATAGGCGCTATCGACGATGCCGATCTGCTCAATCTGCGGCACCAGTTTGCGAAGCTTTTCCACATCCGAATCGGTGAGTTCTTGGGACGAATAGATCTCTACCATGCGGGCTGCATTGAGGCCCAGGCTGTTGACCAGGCTGTTTTGGATGCCGCCGATGAGCGAAGTCATGGCGATGACCGAGGCGATGCCAATGACGATGCCAAGGATGGTGAGCAGGCTGCGTCCCTTGTTGGCCTCGAGCGAGTGAAGGGCTTCTTGGACAAGATCGCGGGTGCTCATGCCTTCGCTCCTTTCGGCTGATTGGTGGTTGCAGAAATCGCGGGCAGGTTGTTGACGGCCCCGCGTAACGTATTCGGTGTATGCGCGACATATGCGCCGTCATGGATTCGCCCGTCACGGATGGTTACGGCTCGATCGGCCTCGGCGGCGATGCCGGGGTCATGCGTGATGAGTACGATGGTCTTGCCGCGTTTCTGGAGCTTGTGGAAGGTTTCCATGACGAGCGCCCCGGTTGTCGAGTCTAGATTTCCCGTTGGCTCGTCGGCCAAAATGATGGGCGGGTCGTTGACGAGGGCGCGCGCGATGGCGACGCGCTGCATCTGTCCGCCCGAGAGTTCCGATATGCGGTGGTCCCAATGGTCGACCGGCAGTGTGACGGCTTGCAGCGCGTGCACGGCGCGCATCTCGCGCTGGCTACGCGGCACATTGGTGTAGGACAGCGGCAGCATGACGTTTTCGATCACCGTCAGACGCGGCAGCAAGTTAAAACTCTGAAAGACAAAGCCGATGCTCAGCGCGCGCACCTCGGTGAGCTCATCATCGTCGAGCTCGGCGACGTTGAGCCCTTGCAGGAAATAATCACCCGCCGTCGGCTTGTCCAGGCAGCCCAGGATGTTCATGAGCGTCGACTTGCCCGAGCCCGAGGGGCCGGTGATGGCGACGAACTCACCGGGGTTCACCGCCAGGCTCACGTTGTGCAGGATGTGGGCGCAACCGGCCTCGCTCTCAAAGATGCGGTGCACGTTGCGGATGTCGATGACGGGACGCATTACTTGCCCTCGTCGGCAGACATATTGTCGCCGCCGTCTGCCGTCATGCCTGTGCCGGTATCCGTCACGATGGTGTCGCCGTCGCGTAACTTGGTAACCGGGACGTCTGGGTTGATCTCGTTGCCCTGGTCGTCGCGCTTGACCTGCGTCTTACCGACTACAGCCTCGTTGTCGTTTTGCGTCACGACGGTCACCTTCACGCGGCGCGTCTTCTTGCCTTCCGAATCGGTGGCCAGATTGACGTAATAGTGCTCGCCATCTTCGGTCATCAGCGCCATGGTCGGCACCATAACCACGTCGTCGAGCTTCTCGGTCACTACCGAGACCTCGGCAGTCATACCCGGCTTAAGGCGACTGTCGGGTGCTTCGATGAGGATGTCGACGTTAAAGGTCACGCTGCCGCCGCTACCGGAGCCGGAGTCAGAGTTTGCCACCGAGGCGATAGCCGTGACGGTGCCCTGGCTCACGATATCGGGAAACGCGGGATAGGTCACGTTGGCGCTTTGGCCCACGGCAATTTTGGCGATATCCTTTTCGCCCACCTGAACCGTCACCTTCATCTTGGACAGGTCGGCGATCTGCATGCACTGCTTGCCGCCGCTCGTATCGCTTTCGCCCATGATCATTCCGCCTGTTACCGTGGCGCCGACCTTGGCGTTGAGCTCCACGATGCTGCCCGAGCTCGGGGCCGTGACCGTACGGCTGGCGGCCTTGGCGTTCGCCTGATCGAGGTTTGCCTGGGCCGATGCGAGGCTGCGCTGCGCGGCCGATACAGCGTTCGTGTCCGCTGATGCGGCGGAGATGCCAGCCGCTGCGGAAGCTCCATCGACGTCCGTCGTTGGGGTGGCCTGCGCGGCAGCTGCGGCTTTCTGCGCGTTGGCGAGGTCTTCCTGAGCGGCTGCTACTGCACGCTGCGCCTCGGCAACGTTGCGATCGAGCTCGTCGTTTTTAATGGTCATGAGCACGTCGCCCTCGTTGACGGATTGGCCTGCCTGCACGTTGATCGAATCGACCGTGCCGTCGACAGAAGGGGAGACCACTGAGGACGAAATGGGTTTGAGCTGGCCTTTCGCCTCGACCGTTGTGGTAAACGTGCCCTCGGTCACCATGTCGGTCACAGGCCCGCTAGCGCCCTGCGGCTGCGCATTGATAACTAGGGTTGCGACAATGGCAATGAGCGCGATGGCACCTACGACGCCGGCGGCAATACCGCGTCGAATCAGCTTTTTGCGTCGACGTTCGGCACGTTTTGCCTTGAGCTTGGCATACGCCTCTTCATCGGAAATCTCGGCCGTATCGTTCGTGCGTTCGCTCTGCTTGTCGGCATGTACGTTTTTAATCAGAGGAATCGTTTCGGTGGCACCTTCGGGCGTGTACTCGGCATCATCCGGGCCTGGGGTGATGGTGGGGACATTCGGCATAGCGTCTCCTTTATAGAAAGTTCCTCAATAAGTATATGCGTCCGTCGCGTAAGGCGGGCGCATATGGCGGATTCTTTCGGAACTGTTAGATTGGTCGCAGCGGCTCCACGTTGTGGGAATGCGCGCTTTGCACTACGAGTGGACAACCACGCACAGGCCGACTTTGATGCAGTCGTGAAGTGCCTTTGCATCGGCCAGGCGCAGGTTGATGCAACCGTGGCTGCCGCACCACTTGTACGACTCGGCATTATCGAAGCTCTTGTCGTTTTGCCAGGTGGCGTCGTGGAATCCGACCATATTGCCCTCGAACGGCATCCAATAGCTGACCGGGCTCTCGTATTTGGGCTTGCCGGTCTCGGGGTCCTTGGCACCGATGAGTTTGCTGGCGCCATCGTTGCTGTTGATCTGCCATACGCCCTCGGGGGTGGCGTCTTCGCCCGGTTTGCCGGAAATAAAGTTGGCCTCCCACACAATATTGCCGCTCTCGTCGTAGTAGCGCGCGTGCTGCTCGGACAGATCGACATCGACGTATGCCTTCCAGTCAGGCTCTCCCTTTGCGGTAAAGGTGTCGGCCTTCTGGGAGTACTTGATATCGATTTCGCCGGTCTGCTTGTTGTTAATGGCGTCTTCGACCTGCTTGGCGAGCGAGGTACTGTCGATGGACCAACCAAAGTCGCCGCCTTCGACGGCGCACTGCTTGCCATCGGCGCGCGTCCACCAGCGAGTGGAGCCCACGGTATTAAAGCCGTTGGCGAGCTCGGCTGCCCAGCTGCTGATCTGCGACGTATCGAGCGTGGGGTTGGCCGGATCGGCAAAGCTGATCCACTGCAACACGGAGCTGCCATCAACCTTGCCGGCATCCTCGCCGTTGAGCTTGAGGGTCACGTTGACGCCCAAGAAGTTGTTGGCGGCATCGCATGCGGCCTGAATCTGATCATCGGTCAGCGTTCCATTGAGCGGCTCATAGGCATCGTTGCCGAGCTTGGAAAGATCTACGGTCTCGGCCAGCGAGGCAAGCTCGAGCTCGGCATACTTAATGACATGCTCGCGGTTGAGTTTTTCGTTGGAGCGCGCCTTCTCGACGGTAAACTTGCCGGCCTGCTCGTCATAGGAGCTATTGGCCTCGAACGTGCCCGAACGGCTCCCGTTAAACTCATCGATGGCGGTGCCCAGATCCTTCTCAAACTGCTTTTGGTCAAAGGTATCGGAGAGCATGGACAGGTCGATGTCTTGATCAAGATCTACTTCGTTGGAGGTAGCGGTTGTTTTGGTCTTGCCGCTTAAGGATTCTACAAGGCGGACCGGCCATACAAAGGCTTCGTTGTGGTTGATGATCTCTTTTGCGGCAGCTTCGCCGTCGACGATGGGCTCATCGGACTCGGGCTGATAGGTCCAGCTAAAGTCTTCGCCTGTCACGGTGAGCTTATAGTGCTTCCAAGCCGAGTTGACCTTGGTGGCGGCAGACGAAGCGTTGGAGAACGAGACATCGACGCCGGCGATAGTGGTGTTGGGGTAGGCTACCTGCGAAAACGCTACGACGCCTACGATATAGATAATGACGATAAGACCCAGAACGACAAAGAGCGTCGTCTTTTTGCCCGACTTATTGTTCTCGGCGGGTTTGCGTGCGGGGCCGCGATCGCCTCGAGCGTGCGTGGGGGGCTGCTTGGGCGCATTGCCATTTGCCTGGCGCTGCTGATGCTGCTTGTTCGGACGTTGGGAAACGTTTGCCGCACCTCGCTGCTGACCGCGGCTCGGCGCGATAGGACGCGGCGACTGAACGCCCCCGGTGTGCCTGCTCGGCTGCTGCGGATCGGGGATCAGTTGAGTTCGATCGTTTTGCGACATCGTATGCATATCCTTCGAATTTCGCCTTGCGGCTCATCGTGTTTTTACTGGGCTTGCATTATAGCGATTACCCAGTTGTTTGTGGTATGGAAACGGTGGCATTCAAAAGAGGTGGGACATTTGTCCCACCTTCGAGTCTATCTTTGTCGCTATCCGCACACACCGCATTTTGCACAGGCCGAAAGTGCGGCCGGAGCCTGCGCGATGCCACCTTTTGCCGTCTCGCGCAGCGTGGCCGGCAACGCGTGGCCCACGGAGAGCATGACGTGCGCCATCTGGTCAAACGGCACCAGGCTCTTGATACCGGCAAGTGCAAGCTGCGCCGAGCTAAATGCCGCGGCCACGCCGATGGCATTGCGGTTTTGGCACGGCACCTCCACGAGGCCGCCCACCGGGTCGCAGACCAGGCCCAGCAGGTTGCTCAGGGCGATGGAGCTGGCGTCGAGTGCCTGCTCGGGCGTGCCTCCGAGCATCTGCACCAGCGCGGCGGCGGCCATGGCGGCCGCGCTTCCCACCTCGGCTTGGCATCCGCCCTCGGCGCCGGCGACGCAGGCGCTCGTGGTGAGGTTGAGGCCGATGGCGGCGGCGCAGTAGAGGGCGTCCATGACTTGCTCATCGTCCAGTTGCAGATGGTCGGCGAGCGCCAGCACGCAGCCGGGCACGACGCCTGCGGAGCCGGCCGTGGGGGCGGCGACGATCACTCCCATTGTGGCGGAGCGCTCAAGGACGGCCATGGCGCGGGCCACGGCATCGGTCTGGACGGCGCCCATCAGGCTTACGCTCAAGTCGTTGCGGCCGGTGGCATCAACGAGCTTGGCCTCGCCGCCGATAAGCCCGCCGAGCGAGCGCTGAGGATTGGCGATGGGGGCCGTAGTCTCCTCGCGCATGACCTCGAGGACGCGGCGCATGGCAGCGACGGCGTGGCCCTCGCCGGTCAGGCGAGCCTCGCGTATGGCCATTACGGCGCCGATGTTGAGGCCGAGTTCCTCGCACGCATCGAGCAGCTGCTCGCCGTCGTCGAAGATTTCCTTGGCCGAGACGCCGGGGGAGAGCGACGAGGCCGAGCCCGGGAGCTCGATAAAGGTGGCGTAGTTTACATTGTCGAGCTTGCGCAGCATGGGGATGACGGTGTCGTCGGGGGCGCCATCGGTTTCAAAGACGGAGTATGCCTGGCCGCCCACTTCGGTGCGGTAGGTGCGGCAGAAGGCGATGTTTACATGTGCGTAGGCGAGCAGGTTCGTGAGCGCGGCGAGCACACCGGGGACGTCCTGGTGTGCCACGAAGAGCGTGGAATACATGCCCGAGATATCGACGCCGACGCCGTTGATGCGGCTGATGCGCATTTTGCCGCCGCCGAGGCTCTCGCCGCGGACCTGCGCCGTGGCGCCCGTATCGTCGGCCATGTCGATGTCGACGGTGTTGGGATGGATGGAGGCGTCGTCGCCCTTGATGTCAAAGTGATATTCGAGGCCCTGCTCGCGTGCGAGGTCGAAGGCCTGCTTGATGTTCTCGTCATCGGTGTCGAGGCCCAGGATGCCCGCGACGAGCGCACGATCGGTGCCGTGGCCGCGGTAGGTGTGGGCAAAGGAGTTCCACAGGCCAAAGGTGACCTTAGTGATGCGGCCTTCCAGCAGGCTGGCGGCAACTTGGGCGCACCGCAGGGCGCCGGCGGTGTGCGATGAGCTGGGGCCGACCATGACGGGCCCCAAGATCTCGAATGCCGAGGTCGTAGCTAGTGTTTGCGGCTTGCCTGCCATATGCGCTCCTGTTCTATCCCGTCGTTCCGAGGGCTTTGGTATTTGGTCGCCTGCTCTACAGTCCTGGCTCGCACGGAGGCCACATTAAGTGGCCTCCGGCTCGTGCGGAACTCGCGATCGACCAAATACCAAAGCCCTCGGAACTTAGGATACATGGTTGGAGTGGCTGGATGTCAAAATTTATCAGCTGGGGACGTGCTGTTCATTGCGCATCGAAATATTCACACCACCGTGTAAATAAAAAGAAGTACCGGTTGGGGCCGGTACTTCTTTTGGTTCTAATGCTTTGCTTTCTGGGCTCTGTGAACCTATTTATAGGCCGCAGGCTGCTTTGAGTTCTTCGACTCGATCGGTTTTCTCCCAGGTGAAGTCGGCGTCTTCGCGGCCGAAGTGACCGTAGGCTGCCGTCTTTTCGTAGATGGGGCGACGCAGGTCTAGGTCGCGGATGATTGCGCCCGGGCGCAGGTCGAAGGTCTTCTCGACGGCCTCGACGATCTTGTCCTCGGCAACATGCGCGGTACCGAAGGTGTCGACCATGATTGAGAGGGGCTTGGAAACGCCGATGGCGTAGGCGAGCTCGACTTCACAGCGGTCGGCCAGACCGGCGGCGACCACGTTCTTAGCGACCCAGCGCGCGGCATACGCGGCGGAACGGTCGACCTTGGTGCAGTCCTTGCCGCTAAAGGCGCCACCGCCGTGACGGCCGTAGCCGCCGTAGGTGTCGACGATGATCTTGCGGCCGGTGAGGCCCGTGTCGCCCATGGGGCCGCCCACGACAAAGCGACCGGTGGGGTTCACGTAGATCTCCGCGTTGTCCCACGGCATGTTCTCGGCGGCCATGACCGGGGTGATGACGTGCTCGATGAGGTCGGCCTTGATCTTGCCCATGTCCTCGATCTCGGCGGCGTGCTGCGTGGAGATGACGATGGTCGTGACCTCGACGGGCTTGCCTTCCTCGTAGCGCACGGTGACCTGGGTCTTGCCGTCGGGACGCAGATAGGCGAGGGTACCGTCGTGACGCACGGCGGCCAGGCGCTCGGCCAGGCGGCTTGCCAGGTAGTGTGGCATGGGCATGAGGGTCTTGGTCTCGTTGGAGGCATAACCGAACATCATGCCCTGGTCGCCGGCGCCGATCAGGTCGATCGGGTCGGTGGTAGCGCCGGTCTGGGTCTCGAAGGACTCGTCAACGCCCTGGGCGATATCGGGCGACTGCTCGTGGATGAGGCTCATAACGCCGCAGGTGTCGCAGTCAAAACCGAACTTGGCGCGGTTGTAGCCAATGCGGCGGATGACGCCGCGGGCGATTTCCTGTACGTCGACGTAGGCCTGGGTGCGAATCTCGCCGGCGACGATGACGGTGCCGGTGGTCACGAGGGTCTCGCAGGCGCAGCGGACGTTCTCCACGTTGGCAGGCACGCCGTTGGGGGCGATGTAGCCCTGCTCCTGGAGCTCTATTTCTTTGGCGAGGATTGCGTCGAGGACGGCGTCACTGATCTGGTCAGCGATCTTATCGGGATGACCTTCGGTCACCGACTCCGACGTAAAAACAAAGGACCCGTGTTGGGGTGGAATGGAACGAAGTTCTTCTGACATGATTGTCCTTTCAAAAACGTGTCCCGGCGACCGTTACCATTCCGCCGGGCTCTCTATGCAAGGGCACATCATAGCGCGTAAATCAAACATTCACACCCTTTCCGCACCTACTCATTGGGGACAGACTTAAATGACCAGCCTTACCTAAGTGCCGACAGGTTGCCCAAAGACTGATCATTTAAGTCTGTCCCCAATGAGTGGGTCGGTGCCCTTTGTGCGGAGGTTGCTTTGTTGCTTTATACTGATGCGGTTAGACATCCATCCTGCAATCGAGGAGATTTCCATGGCATCAGACGTTCGCGTCCGCTTTGCACCCTCACCGACGGGCAAGCTGCACATCGGCGGCGCCCGCACCGCTATCTATAACTGGGCTTTCGCCCGCGCAAACGGCGGCACGTTCATCCTGCGCATCGACGACACCGACCCCACCCGTTCCACCGACGAGAACACGCAGATCATTCTGCGCGCCATGCGTTGGCTGGGCTTGGACTGGGACGAGGGCCCCGAGGTGGGCGGCGACTATGGCCCTTACGCACAGACCGAGCGCCTGGACCTGTACAAGCAGGCCGCCCAGAAGCTCTGGGACGAGGGCAAGGCCTATCCCTGCTTCTGCACCAAGGAGCAGCTCGACGCCGATCGCAAGGCCGCGCAGGAGCGCAAGGACCCCTTCCAGGGCTACCAGCGCCGCTGCCGCGATCTTGATCCTGAGGAGGCCCGCCGCCGCATCGAGGCCGGCGAGTCTTACGTCCTGCGCATCAAGGTGCCCGAGGACCGCGGCGACGTCGTTATCCACGACGCCGTCCACGGCGAGGTGACCTTCGACGCCAAGGAGCTCGACGACTTCGTCATCTTCCGCTCCGATGGCACGCCCACGTACAACTTCGCGACCGTCGTCGACGACGCCATGATGAAGATCACCCATGTCATCCGCGGCGACGACCACCTGTCCAACACCCCGCGCCAGGTCATGGTCTACGAGGCCCTCGGCGCGCCCGTGCCCACGTTCGCCCACATCTCCATGATCCTGGGCGCCGACGGTAAGAAGCTCTCCAAGCGCCACGGCGCAACTTCGGTGGAGGAGTACCGCGACGCCGGTTACCTTTCCGACGCCTTCGTCAACTACCTGGCGCTGCTCGGCTGGTCGCTCGACGGCGAGACCACGATCATCCCGCGCGATGTCCTAGCCAGCAAGTTCTCGCTCGACCGCATCTCCAAGAACCCGGCGACCTTCGACCCCAAGAAGCTTGATTGGGTTAATGCCGAGTACATCAACGGCATGTCCGATGCTCAGTTTGCCGATGAGATCATGGTCCCCGAGCTGCACGAGGCGGGTCTCATCGAGGGTAATGTCGAGTACGGCGAGGATTGGATCGATGCGCTTGCTGCCATCGTTAAGCCGCGCACCAAGATGCCTGCCGACGCCGTGACCGTCGCTGCTCCCATCTTTGCTACGGCCGAGACGCTCGAGTATGACGAGAAATCCGTCAACAAAGGCCTGGCCAAGGAGGGCATGGGTGCCATTCTGGACGCCGCCAAGGCTGCTCTCGAGGGTGTGGACGAGTGGACGGCTGACAACATCGACGCCGCGCTTGAGCCGCTGCCCGAGCAGATGGACCTTAAGAAGCGCGTGGTGTTCCAGGCCGTGCGCGTCGCCGTCTGCGGCAATATGGTGAGCCCTCCGCTGGGCGAGACCATGGCGCTCGTCGGCCGTGACGACTGTCTGGCGCGTATCGACCGCGCCCGCACGATGGCGCTATAGTAGACGCGTAAACGCATGTATCCGAGCCCCGTTCCCCCGAGCGGGGCTCTTGTTTCTGTACCAATGAGTGGGTTGCTGGGACAAAATAATCAGTAGTGTTTGTCCCATGTTCGAGTGACGCAACGAGCTCGACACTCGTATCGGCCATGGGACAAACTCTACTGATTATTTTGTCCCACCCCTTTCAGGTCCGTTCGTTAGAGGTGGTGTATGGCTCAACAACTGTCGCTGTTTGGTTCGCCGGAACCGGAGGAGGCTCTGGTGAAGCTCATGCCTGCCGCTGCCTCGGCTCAGCCTAAGCCTGCACCTGAGCCCATCGCTGCCTACGCGAGCGTGGTTCTCGACATTCCTACCCGAGCGCTGTCCGAGCCATTCGCCTACTGCATCCCCGAGTCCCTTGCCAACGAGGTCCAGATCGGATCCACGGTCCTGGTCCACTTTGGTAACCGTGCCGCCGCGGGCTATGTCGTCGACATTGCGCCTGATCTGGGCGATCTGCCGGGTAACAACGCCCTCGACCCCGTGCGCATCAAGCCCATCGAGGCCATTCTCAGCAAACCGCTCTTTACCGCCGAAGCCGCCCGCATCGCACGTTGGATGAGCCGCGAGTATGTCGCGACGCTTTCCGAGTGCCTGCGCCTGTTCTTGCCTCCGGGTGGCAGCCCGCGTGTGGTCAAGGGCGACGACGGCGTGTGGACGGTTGAACGTCCAGCCGTCAAACCCATCCAAAACCGCTGGGTGATGCTTACGCCCGAAGGCTTTGACTACACGCCACCCAAGACCGCGGTCCGCCAGCGCCAACTCATCGAGGCGCTCCAGTGTGGTCCTGTCACGACGCGCGACCTCAACCTTCTCTATAACAGTATGTCGGCGACCATCAAGTCGCTCGAAAAACGCGGCGTCGTGGTGGTGGAAGAGCGCCGCGCCTGGCGTGGCTGCAGCGAGCAGACCACGCTGTCCTCGGCAAGCGGCAAGGCGCCGGTCTCCCTTACCAACGGCCAGCAACAGGCACTCGCTCAGATTGAGCGCGCCTGTCTGGACGCCCATGGCGACGTGGTGCTGGTTGACGGCGTCACCGGCTCCGGCAAAACCGAGGTTTACCTCTCCGCTATCGAGCGCGTGCTCTCAGCTGGCCGTTCGGCCTGCGTGCTGGTGCCCGAGATCTCGCTGACGGCCCAGACCGTCGGCCGCTTCCGCTCGCGTTTTGGCGAGACGGTCGCCGTGTTCCACTCACGCCTTTCGGCCGGTGAGCGCTTGGACCAGTGGGATATGGTCGCCAGCGGTGCCGCTCGCGTGGTCGTCGGTGCACGCTCGGCGCTCTTTTGCCCGCTTAACGACCTGGGCCTCATTATCATTGATGAGGAGCACGAGACCAGTTACAAGCAAGGCTCCAGCCCGCGTTACCACGCGCGCGAGGTGGCGGCCGAGATGGCGCGGCGCTACCGCTGCCCACTCGTGTTGGGCTCGGCCACGCCTTCTGCCGAGGCCCTCGACCGCTGCCGACGCGGAACGTATAACGGTGCCACCTGGACGCGCGTCGAGATGCCCGAGCGCCCGGGACACGCCGTGCTACCTACGGTCCGTATTGCCGATCTGCGCCGCGAGTTTTCACACGGCAGCCGCTCCATGTTCTCAAAACCGCTGATGGAAGGCCTGGGGCGTGTGGTCGAGCGCCGCGAAAAGGCCGTGCTGCTGCACAACCGCCGCGGTTTTGCGCCGTTTTTGATGTGCCGCGAGTGCGGCTGCGTTCCCACCTGCAACCACTGCTCCACCGCGCTTACGTATCACGAGCGCACGCACACGCTGCAATGTCACACATGCGGATCCTCCTGGCGCGTGCAGCCGTATCCCGCGTCCACGAGCCGTTGCCCCAAATGTGGCAGTCGCTACCTGGCAAAAATGGGCCTTGGCACGCAGCAGATCGAGGATGCGCTGCACCAGATGCTGCCCGAGGACGTCGCCATCATTCGCATGGATGCCGATTCCACGCGCGGCAAGGATGCGCACAAAAAGCTGCTCGAGCAGTTCGATGCCGCCGATTGCGCGGTGCTGTTGGGTACCCAGATGATCGCCAAGGGTCTCGACTTTCCCGAGGTCACGCTCGTGGGCGTGGTCAATGCCGACTTTGCCCTCAAGATGCCCGATTTTAGAGCAGGGGAGCGCGCCTACGATCTGCTGGAGCAGGTCGCGGGCCGTGCCGGTCGCGGCGATCGTCCCGGCGAGGTCATCATCCAGACCTACCTGCCCGAGGATCCGGTCATCCGCGCCGTCGCTGAGCACGATCGCTCTATCTTTACCGACCACGACCTGGACCAGCGCCGCGACGCGCTGTACCCGCCGTTTGTTCGCCTTGTCAACCTCTTGGTGTGGTCGGCGAACCGAGACGACGCGCAGGACTACATCGGGCGCATTGCAAAACTCCTTAAGCGCCGCTGGCATGCCGCCGCGCCCGACTTTTTGCGGGCAGGGAGTGCCGTGCCGCAGGTGCTGGGCCCGGCTTCGTGTGTAATCGAGAGAGCCAAGGACCGTTATCGCTTCCACCTGCTTGTGAAGTCGCCCGTGGGGTACCATGTCTCTGATGATATCGACGCCTGCCTCAAAGAGGTGGGCTCCGTGCGCGGCGTGAGCGTGAGCGTTGACGTCGACGCCTATGATTTGATGTAACAAACCGAAAGGATGGCCATGGAAGCCAACGGAATCGTACTGTCGCCCGACCCTCGTCTGCGCCAGGAGTGCACCGTCATCGAGGAGATCACCCCGGCGATCGAGGCGCTTGCCGAGAAGATGAAGAAAATGATGTTCGATAACGGCGGTTGCGGCCTGGCTGCTCCGCAGATCGGCGAGCTCATTCAGCTCGTTACCATCGACTGCGACTACAGCGACAAGAACGACTACGACCCGTACGTGCTCATCAATCCCGTGATTGTCGAGCAAAGCGACCATCTCGTTCCGTATAGCGAGGGCTGTCTATCCATTCCTGGCATTAGCTGTGAGATCGAGCGTCCCGACCATGTCGTCGTCGAGGCGTATGACCTGGACGCCAACCTGATTCGCTATGAGGCCTCGGGCGATCTGTTCTGCGTGTGCCTGCAGCACGAGATCGATCACCTGCACGGCAACACCATGTTCGAGCGACTGAAGCCCATGCAGAGGCTCAAGGCCGTCAAGGAGTACCAGGACGCCCTGGCCCGCGGCGCTCGACCGGGCGAGACGGAGTAGGTTTGTCCGTCCCCGGGGTGCCGTCGGGCCAGGGATGGGCGTCTTCGCTGATAGGTGCTTTGCTGAAAGAGCTGCTTTTATTGCGGCTCTTTCTTTGGTTTTGGGTATATTTGTTCTTGTTGAAATGTTATTGCGGATGGGCTGGTGACTTGGCTTTCCGCTGTTCTTTGTAGCCGTCTCGGCTTTGGTTGAGAGGAGACGTTCTTTATGCGTATTGTGTTTATGGGTACGCCTGATTTTGCTGTGCCCTCGCTGGCTTCGCTTGTCGAGGCTGGAAACGAGATTGCGCTTGTTGTTACTCGTCCTGATGCTGTTCGTGGGCGTGGTAAGAAGCTGGAGCCGTCTCCTGTTAAGGCTAAGGCGCTCGAGCTTGGTCTGCCTGTTGTTGAGGCTAATCGTATGACGCCTGAGGTTGTTGAGGTGCTCCAGGCTGCCCAGGCTGACATTTTCTGTGTGGCTGCTTATGGCTGTATTTTGCCTGATGAGGTGCTGCATATAGCGCCGCTTGGTATTGTGAATGTTCATGCGTCCTTGCTGCCTCGTTGGCGTGGGGCTGCTCCTATTCAGCGTGCCATTCTTGCTGGTGATGAGATTGCTGGCGTTTCTATTATGCGCATTGGGCATGGCGTGGATACTGGTGCTTATTGTGCTCAGACTTCCACGTCGGTTGCCGGTAAGCATGCCGAGGCGCTGACTATGGAGCTCGCTGAGCTCGGCGGCAAACTGCTTGCCGATACGCTTCCTTCTCTTGCCGATGGCACCGCCGTGTGGATCGAACAGGATGAGTCGCTTGTTACCCATGCTGCCAAGATTTCTAAGCAGGAGATGCGCTTGGATCCGCACATGGCGGCGCTCGATTGCGCGCGTCATGTGCTGGCCTCTTCCGATACCGCGCCTGCTCGTTGCGTGATTGCCGGCAAGACCGTGCGCGTGTTCGATGCTGCGCCGGCTGATGTGTCGCTTGGTGAGGGGCTCGTCGCCGTTCAGGCCAAGCATGTTTACCTGGGCCTTTTCGATGGCTCGGTCGAGTTGCTCGAGGTTAAGCCTGATGGCAAGCGTGCTATGACTGCTTCTGCTTGGGCTGCTGGCTTGCAGGGTGCCGATCTTTCGTGGGGTGTATTGTCATGAGCAAGCTGTCTCCCGCGCGCAAGCTTGCGCTCGATGTACTGATGGAGGCCGATCGCCGCGGCATGTATGCGCGCGACGTGCTGTCCTCTCGCGCATCGGCCAAGGCTATTGACCAGCGCGATTCCGCTTTTGCCGTCCGCTTGGCGCTGGGCGTGGCCGCCACGCAGGGTATTTTGGACGAGCTGCTCGACCAGTTTCTCGATAAACCCAAAAAGGTTGCGCCGCGCGTTCGCATGGCGCTTCGTATCTCGGCCTTCGAGATGCTCTACCTGCATACGCCGGGCCGCGTTGCCGTGAGCCAGGGTGTTGAGCTGGTGCGCAGCGGTGCTAAGTCTGCCGCGGGCCTGGCTAACGCGGTGCTGCACAAGGTTGCGGACAATGTTGAGGACTTTGCCACGGCATCTGACGTGGATGAGTCCGAGCGCCGTTTGGTTCGTCTGTCTCGCCTGATGGGCTTGCCGCGCTGGCTGTGCGCTCGCATTATGGCGTCGTTTGACACGCCAGAGGGTGCGCTTAACTTTGCCGGCAATCTGGCCCCCGCACCGCTGGCCCTGCATGAGAACGCCTTTGCGACTAAGCCCGATCCGTATATCTCGCAGCTCGTCGCGCCTGTCTTCCCGGGCTGTCATGCCCCGGTTGATGCCCAGGTTACTGTTGCTTCGGGTGTGTTTGAGCGTGCTGCCGCGGTGGCATCTGACCTCAACGCGCAACTTATCGCCACAGCTGCCACGCGCCCTGGTAGCTGCCTTGAGATTGGTGCCGGTCGTGGCACCAAGACCTATGTGATGATGTGTCAGGCCAAGCGTGCGGGCTACGAGCGTCAGCATACGGCGCTCGATCTTCATGATCGCAAGTGCGATCTGAATCTCGCTCGCCTGCATAAGGCCGGTATTCAGGGCGTTCGTACGGTTTCGGGTGATGCTTGCGAGCTTGATGAGGTGCTCACATCGTTTGATGCCATGCTTGGCGAGCCGGTTAAGTTCGACACGGTCTTTATCGATGCGCCGTGCTCGGGCACCGGCACCATGCGCCGTCATCCCGAGATCCCGTGGCGCCTAACTGAGAATGACGTTACGACCGAGTTGCCCAAACTGCAGCTGACGATGCTCAAAGAGGCTGCCGCGCGCGTGGCTGCCGGTGGCGAGCTCATCTATGCGACGTGCTCGGTCTTCGACGAGGAGAACACGCAGGTGGTGGACGCTTTCCTGAACTCACCCGAGGGTACCGGCTTTACCGTGGCGCCACTCTCCGAGGCGCAGATCCTGCAGCTCCCCGAGTTCGATCAGGCTAAGAAGCTTGTCTCCGTACGTCAGAACGATCGAGGCCTCTTCCAAAGCGTGCCCGTTAACGCCGACTCCTACGACGGCCACTTCTGCGCCAGGCTGGTGCGCAACTAATACGGCACCCGAGGGTTGACCCGCTTGCCATGAAATGGGCCTATCTACTACATTAAACCCATTACCCCCAACCATGCCGAATTTAGCGAATTCAAAACCGCAGGTAGACGGCTCGTCGATTTTGTAAAAACGCAGGTGTGCTCGGACTATACGGGTCAAACGTAGTAGATAGGCCGTTTTCGTGGCGCAACCCCAGACCAGTCGCCGGGGCGTTGTTCATTCCTGAAAAAATTCAACCCCGCGATCGGGCTTGATCGCGGGGCCACTTGTCACTAGTGGCTATGCGGGCAGTTAGCGCAGCAGCCGCTGGTGGCGCTGGTGCTGGAGCCGCCGCTTCGCTGGTCGGTGTTGTAGAAGCCGCTGCCCTCAAACTTGATGCCGCTGGCCGAGAACGTCTTGGCGGCCGGAGCGCCGCAGTTGGGGCACACGACCTCGGGGGTCTCGGACATGGGATGCTCAACCTCAAACACATTGCCGCAGCTCGTGCACTTGTAATCGTAGCGCGCCATAATACTTCCTTTTCAGTACAAAGCGGGCAGATCACTCTGCCCGCAAAAATTCAAACGTCTGTAACTGTACCCTATATCGGGCGTTTTATCACGGTTCGCTCCAGAATCTATGGGTGTTGCGCAGGAGCTGCGCAGTTTTGCCCTCGGCGGCCGCAACGTCGGCCTCGTCAGCCTGCCAGGTCCAGTTGCCCGTGGCCACGCCCGGTACATTCATGCGCGCATCGTCGCCAAGCCCCAGGACATCCTGCAGCGGCATCATCACCAGGGGAGCGTCGCTTGCCAGGGCGTTGCCCATGAGCTCGCTTGCCAATGCAATGCCGCTCGGCTCGTCGCCGCCCGCAAAGGAGCGCGTGCACCAGCCGGCAAGCGTCGAGGTGTCGTGCGTCGAGGTGTACAGGATCTTGCCCGGTGTGGGATGAATTCCGCAGCGAACGTCGTAGTCGCTAAACTCCAGCACGTCCATGCCGGGGAAGCCGCAGGTCGAAGCCATCGCACGAACGCCAGGCGTCAGATAGCCCAGGTCCTCGGCGATAAAGTTGAGCGGACCCAGCTCGTCGTAGGCGGTCTGGAACAGGTCTTTGCCCGGGCCCGCAAGCCAGCGGCCATCGGCACAGGCCTTGCCGGCGGGGATGCTAAAGTAGCTGTGGAAGCCCAAGAAGTGGTCCAGGCGCACGCGGTCGTAGAGCGAAAACGCACGACGCAGGCGATCCATCCACCAGCTATAGCCGTTCTGCTTCATGTGGTCCCAGCGGAAGGTGGGGTTACCCCACACCTGGCCCTCGGGCGCAAAGTTGTCGGGCGGCGCGCCCGAAATTTCAATTGCCTTGCCGGTATCGGACAGCCAGAAGTTTTCGGGCTCGCTCCACGCGTCGGCCGAATCGTCCGAGACATACATGGGGATATCGCCGATGACCTCGATGCCTTTCTTGTGTGCATAGTTCATGAGCTCGCACCAGGCAAGGTCAAAGCGATACTGCATATACGCCTGCAGCTCGGCCTCGTCGTGGAAGCGCTTGTCATCGATCAGATGCTCGTTGTAGCGCGCGACATCCGCCGGCCAATCGTGGCGCGACAGCCCCTCAAAGTGCTTCTTGACCGCCATGTAGACGCAGTATTTCTCGAGCCAATCGGCGTTGCGATGTTTAAACGCCGTGTACAGCGGGTCGGCATCCTCGCCGCCGCGGGTCTTCCAGGTGGCAAAGTCGGCAGCCAGCTCCTCGTGGCTCTCGGGCAGCAGGTCGATATTGCCTGCAAAGGCCGAAGGACCGGCATAGGGGGAGCGGAAGAAGTCCGTGGGATTGACGGGCAGAACCTGCCAGTAGCGCATGCCCATGGCGGCCAGGTGGTCGATAAAGCGACGCGTGGGCGCACCGATTGTGCCAGGCTTGCCGTCATCGGTCGGCACCGAGGTGATGTGGCACACGACGCCCGCGCCGTGATCAAGCGGCTCCTGCAGGCGCTGCTCGGCATGGTGATAGATAATCGACGAGCCCAGCGGATACAGATCGAGCGTGACCGTACCGTTGTGGATCTCGCACTCGTGACCGCTGATCACGTCACTCGCGCATTCGCCGAGCGCCGGAATCGTCACGCGGTGCGAATTGCGCAGGCTGCGGTTGATGATAACCGTCGCGGACTCGCCATCCTTGCCCGTGCGGTTGTATGCCAGCACCTCGTCGTTGAGCGCGAAGGCCTTGATCTCGCCGTCGATCATAAATGGCAGTGCGCGGCGTACGGCGGAGGCGTTCTTGACAATAGCCAGCGTGTCGAAGTCGTGCAGATGGTCCTTGGTCGGCAGCGTGCGGCGGTTGCCCGGATCGGTGAGGCCCTCCAGGCCGTACTCGTCGCCATAATAGATCGAGGGCACGCCCGGGAAGGTCATCTGCATGAGCGTCGCCAGCCAAAAGCGGCTCTTGGCCAGGCCCATCGAGTTCTCGTCCAGGCGCCATTTGCTGCGTTCGCTCTCGGGCAGCTGCGACTCGTCAGGGCCACCGCCGAGCACCGAGATGATGCGCGGGCGGTCGTGGCTCGAAAGCAGATTGAGCGCGCAGGACAGTGCCTCGCGCGGGTAATTCTCGCGTAGGGTCTCGATGTCCTCGGCAGCCTGATAGGCATTCTTGTAGCCCATCAAAAAGCCGATGACCATGTCGCGGAAGGGGTAATCCATAGCAGAGTCCAGCTCGGAGCCCTGCAGGTAGCGGCGCAGATGGCCGTAGCTGATCTTGTTGGAGGCGTCTTCCCAGACCTCGCCGAGTAGCAGCGCGTCGGGCTTCTCGGCGAGTACGGCCTTCTTGATTTCGGCCAGGAAGTCGTCGGAAAGCTCGTCAGCTACGTCCAGGCGCCAACCATGGGCACCGGCGCGCAGCCATTTGCGAATCACGCCGTCTTTGCCCAGAAGCTTTTCGCGTACCAGCTCGGAGCTCTCATTGATGGCGGGCATGTTGCCCACGCCCCACCAGCAGTCATACGACCCGTCCTCATGGAAGTAAAACGCATCGCGCCACGGCGAGTCCTCGCTCTGCCAGGCACCCACGCCGGGGTAGTTGCCGTAGCGGTTAAAGTAGATCGAGTCGTCGCCCGTATGGTTGAAGACGCCGTCCAGAATAATGGAAATGCCGAGCTTCTCGGCCGCCTCGCACAGCTCGGTAAAATCCTGCTCGGTGCCCAGGATCGGGTCGATCTTGGTGTAGTCGGCCGTGTCGTAGCGGTGGTTGCTCGCGGCCTCAAAGATGGGGTTGAGGTAGATGGCCGTAAAGCCTAGCTCGGCAATGCGGGGCAGGTCATTTTGGATACCCTTGAGCGAGCCGCCGTAAAAATCCCAGGTCTTGATGGAGCCGTCTTCGGCACGCTCGTACTCCGGCGGTTCGTTCCAGTCCTCGACCATGCGGCGCTGGATTCCGTTGCGAGGCTTTTCGACTTCGGTCAGCGTGCGCTCGCGCCAGTTCTCGTCGCGGGCGTAGCGGTCGGGGAAGATCTGGTAAACCATGCCACGCTCGTACCACTCGGGACGAACTTCGCGGTGCTTGTAGACGGTAATCTGGAACGACGGGACCTCGGCGTAGTCGTAGGTTACGCCCTCGCCACCGGTGCGACCCTGCGGCGCGCCCAAGCGGACGTCGGGCTGGCCCTCGATATTGCAGATAAAGCTGTACCAGATAAGACAGGGCTCGGTGCACTCAAGCTCTACGGTAAATATGCCGTCGCCCTCGTGCGTCATGGGATACCGAGACTCACCGATTTCATCTACCCAGGTGCGCAGCGTAAGCGTTGCCTGGTTGGGATCGGCATCCTCCAATATCACCGAGAGGGAAACGGAAGTTCCAGTGGTCACAGCGCCAAACGGAGTGCGAAACTGCGGCAGGCGGCTGTTGTGAATCAATCTCATAGTACGGTCCAGTTCTATACAATCATGGCCAGCGGGCCATGGGCTTAACGCACAAGGTGTAAGTATATCTGTTGTACATAGGGTGTATAAACAACATCCGTTTACCATCGGCGAACGGTTGTCCTAGAAAATCGTTTTACCACCCAAATTATCGCGGTATTCGAAAACGCCCAGACGGATACTATTTGTAGTCAAACAAAAGTACTTCGGTTTACTACGACGATTTGAATGATCTCAAGCACTGTCAATTTGGTGATATTAAAACCGCAGGTAGAAGCGTTGTCAATTTCGAAGATTACTCGCCGTGGTCGGCCAGAGCTATTTTGTCGTAGTAAACCGGCCCTCTTTTTAATACAGAAGTTCAACCAAGAAGAGGGCGCCTGATTGGGGCGCCCTCTTTTGCGTTGGATTAAGTTTTAATCGTCCGGATTAGCGACGCTTGCGGGTGGCCGTCGCCTTACGGACGGAGGTCTTCTTGGTCGGAGCCTTTTTCTCAGTGGGAGCGGCGGGGGAGGCCGGGGCCTCCTTGGCGGGCTCGGCCTTTGCCGAAGCCTTTGGAGCGGTCTTGACCTCAGCGGCCTTCGGCGCCGGTTCGGCCTTTACTGCGGGCTTGTCCTCGGCTTTAGCCTCTGCCTTGGAAGCGGCTGTCTTGGTCGTGGCCTTTTTGACCGTCGTCGTAGCGCGCTTGCGCGTGCTGGTCTTGGCGGCCGGCTTAACCTCGACAGCTTCCTCAGCCTTTGTCTCAGCGGGCGTCTCCTCGACTTTGGCGGCCGGCTTTGCGGCGGCCTTCGGAGTCGTCTTCGCGGCGGCCTTCGTCGTAGCAGCCTTCGTGGTCGTCGACTTAGTAGCCGTGGTCTTCTTGGCTGCCGTTGCCTTCTTGGTGGACGCGGTCGTCTTCTTGGCAGCGGTCTTGGCCGGAGCCTTTGCCGCGGGCTTAGCCTCGGCGGTGGCCTCAGCCTTTACCTCGGGAACAGCCTCGGCCTCGGCGGCCTTCTTGGCGGCTGAGGTGGTGCGCTTGCGCGTGGTCGTTGTCTTGGCAGCGGTGGTCTTGGTCGCCGCCGTCTTGGTCGCTGTGGCCTTCTTAGCCGTTGCCCTGCGGGCCGTCGTCTTCTTTGCCGTAGGCTTCGCAGCAGGCTCGGGCTCGGGAGTAGCCTCGGCCTTCACCTTAGGATCGGCCTTAACGGGCTCAGCTTCAACCGGCTTCTCCTCGGCCTTGGGCTCCTCGGCAGCAGCGGGCTCCTCGACAGCCGCAGCAGCCTCCACAGCCGCCGGCCTCTCAATCTCCGGGTGCATAAAGAAGTACAGGTCCAGATACTTGTCGGCCGAGCGCGTCCAGCTAAAGTCCTGGCTCATGGCCTGCGTGATCAGCTGGTTCCAGGCATCGCGGTTATCCCAGAACAGGCGAGCCGCGCGGAACACCGCGTCGCCCATCTCGTCGCCGTTAAAGTTGGTAAACGAGAAGCCCGTGCCCTCGCCGGTAAACTCGTTGTACGGCTGCACGGTGTCCTTCAGACCACCGGTCTCGCGAACAATCGGCAGGGTGCCGTAGCGCATGGCGATGATCTGTGACAGGCCGCAGGGCTCAAACTTCGAAGGCATCAGGAACATGTCGGCGGCGGCGTACATGCGCTGCGACAGCGCCGGATCAAATTCGATGCGCGCGGCCATGGTGCCGGGGTACTTGTCCTGGAAGTAGCGTAGGCCGTCCTCGTAGTCGCGGTCGCCGGTGCCCAGCACGGCCACCTGAACGCCGCCGGCAAGAATGCGGTCGAGCGCGTACATGACCAGGTCCATGCCCTTCTGGCGCGTCAGGCGCGTGACCATCACCATGAGCGGACGGTCGTCGTGAACCTCGAGCCCCAGCTCTTCCTGCAGCTTGGCCTTGCACACGGCCTTGCCAGAACGGTCTTCAACCGTGTAGTTGGCGGCAATGCGCTTGTCGGTCGCCGGGTCAAAGCCGGCCACGTCAATGCCGTTCAAAATGCCCTGCAGCGCATAGGAGCGCTCGCGCAGCACACCGTCCAGGCCCTCGCCAAACTCAGGCGTCTGGATCTCGTTGGCATAGGTGGGGCTTACCGTGGTGATGGCATCGGCATAGCGCAGCGCGCCCAGCATGTAGTTGATGCTGCAGGCATCGCAACGCAGCTGTGAGGCGGCCGCCGGTATATGCGCCACGCCCAGGATGTCCTCCATCACGGTGTCGCTAAACTGGCCCTGGAACGCCACGTTGTGGATCGAGAACACGGTCTTGACGCGGTCGTACAGCGGCAGGCCCTGGTAGAACTCGCGCAGGAACACGGGCGCCAGTGCCGTCTGCCAGTCGTTGCAGTGCAGGATGTCGCACTCAAAGCCCTCGGGCAGGTGCTGCAGGCTCTCGGTGATGGCCTTGGAGAAGAACGCAAAACGCTCGCCGTCGTCAAAGAAGCCGTACGGATAGTCGCGCGCAAAGTAGCGCTCGTTGTCCACGAACATATAGGTGACGCCGTCGTGCTCGAGCTTCTCGAGCCCGCAGTACTCGTTGCGCCAGCCCAGGCTCACGTAAAAGTCGGAGAAGTGCTCCATCTGCGCCTTGTACTCGTCCTTGATGGTTGCGTACTTGGGCACCATCACGATAACCTCGGCGCCGGCGCGCACAAGCGCCGCAGGCAGCGAGCCCGCCACGTCGCCCAGGCCACCGGTCTTTACAAATGGTGCGCACTCGGCCGAGGCAAACACGATCTGCATCTTTTTGCTGGAATCTGCCATATTGTCTCCCATGTTGCAATTCGAGAATAGCCGCCTGGCACAAACCGGGCGGCTATTCTACATGTTACGAGCGATGTTGCGGTGCCAACGTTAACGTACGATGGTGGTATCAGAAGTTAACGGAGCCTTGCCCAGCACCAGGATGTTCTCGGGCGTGCCGCGAAGCTCGGTGTTGGTGGGGACCACGTTGTTCTTGTCCAGAATGGCGTTCTCGACGCGTGCGCCGCTCTTGATGATGCAGCTCTGGTTGATGATCGAGTTGGTTACCGAAGAACCTTCCTCGACCACGACGCCGCGCGACAGGATCGAGTTGCGCACGGTGCCCTTGATGATGCAGCCGGCCGAGATGATCGAGTTGCACGCGTGGCTGCCGGTCGCATAGCGCGAAGGCGGCACGTCGTGAGCCTTGGTCAGGATCGGGCGCTCGGGAACGAAGAGCTGGTCGGCCACGGTCTGGTCGAGCAGGTCCATGCTGCGGCGATACAGCGACTTTTCGCTAAACACGCCCACGACCTCGCCCTTGTACTCGTAGCTGCACACGTCGATGTTGCCAAAGTCGCCCTGGAGTGCCTCGAGCAGGTCCAGATAGTCGGCGGCCTGGTAGTGGTCGATAATCTCGAGCAGCGTCTCACGGTTGACGATGCAGCAGTCCATGGAGGCGTTATCGCCATACACGACGCCGGCGCTCACGCCCGTCAGGCGGCCGTTCTCGTTAATCTCGAGTTTGGTCTCGTCATCGACGTTACGCGTGGCCTTGCAGTACACCACGGTCATCTGGGCGCCGGAGTTCTCGTGCGCGTCGATGATGGTGTTGAGGTCCATGTTAAAGATGATGTTGGTGCCCATCATCACAACATAGGGCATGTCCGAACGCTGGAACAGCGTCTTGTTGGAGATGATGTCGCGCAGCAGGAAGCGCATGCCGCCCTTGGTGGTGCCATACGCGTTGCCGGGCACCATGAACAGACCGCCCTTCTTGCGATCCAGGCCCCAGTCCTTGCCCGAGCCCACGTGGTCGATCAGCGAGCGGTAGTTACCCGGCATGACGACACCGACGGTCTTAATGCCGGCATTCATCATGTTGGACAGCGGAAAGTCGATCAGGCGGTAGCGGCCCAAAAACGGAACGGACGCGATGGGGCGGTCCTTGAGCAGGACGCTGCCGTAGGTCGAAGAGTAGTTAGCGGTGATGTAACCGATGGCCTTGCGATTGATCATCGGATCATTCCCCCTTCCCGATAACGACGTCATTTCCAACGACGGCCGTATCCTTGGTGGTATCGACAGAGCCGAGCTTCACGCCCTCTTCGACCGTGGAGTTCTCGCCCAAAATAGCGCGGCAGATGTGTGCGCCGCTCTTAACGTGCGCACCCGGCAGCAGCACGGAGTCCTCGACCACGGCGCGCTCCTCGATAATGACATCGGTCGAAAGAATCGAGTGGCGAGCGGTGCCGTAGATCTTGCAGCCGTTGGAGACCAGGCAGTCGTCCAGGCGGCCGTCCGGTCCAATGTAGTGCGGCGGACGCGTGGTGATGTTGGACATGATGGGGAAGTTCTTGTCGAACAGATCGAACTCGGGGTTGTTGCCCAGCAGGTCCATCGAGGTCTCATGGAAGCTGGCGATGGTGCCGACATCCTTCCAAAAGCCGTGGAACTCGTAGCTGTACAGGCGTTTGTTCTCGCCGAGCAGCTTGGGGATGATGTCCTTGCCAAAGTCGTGGCTCGAGCGCTGGTCCAGAGCGTCCTCCTCGAGCGCCTCAATCAGCACGTCGGCCGAGAAGATGTAGATGCCCATGGAAGCGAGGTTCGAATCGGGCTTCTCGGGCTTCTCGGTGAACTTGGTGATGCGGCCGTCCTCGGGGTCGGTGGTCAGGATGCCAAAGCGGCTGGCCTCCTCCCACGGCACGGGCATAACGCTCACCGTGAGGTCGGCGTTGTTCTCAATATGCGTCTTGAGCATCTTGCGGTAGTCCATGCGATACAGGTGATCGCCCGAAAGAATCAGGACGTACTTGGGGTCGTTGGCCTTGATGTAGTCGAGGTTCTGCGTAATGGCGTCGGCCGTGCCCGCATACCAGGCGCCACCGGTCTGCGTCTCGTACGGCGGCAGGATCGACACGCCGCCGTCACGGCTGTCCAGATCCCACGCCTCGCCGGAGCCCACGTAGGCATGCAGCAGGTAGGGACGGTACTGCGTCAGAACGCCCACCGTGTCGATGCCCGAGTTGGAGCAGTTGGAGAGCGAAAAGTCGATAATGCGGAACTTGCCACCAAAGCTAACCGCCGGCTTGGCGATCTTTTGGGTGAGTGCCCCCAATCGGCTGCCCTGTCCTCCTGCGAGGAGCATCGCGATGCATTCTTTCTTACTCATCGATTTCTCCTTCTGTCATCGATGTTCCTAAACCCATTAGCGACGGGCGCGGCGCAGCGTCACGCCCGTCGAGTAATGCCGTGCGGCAAAGGGAGCTCGCGCGCCTTTACGCGTGCCAGATCTCGTCGCGGTACTCGCGAATGGTGCGGTCGCTCGAGAACCAGCCGGAGGAGGCGGTGTTGAGCAGGGCCTTGCGGTTCCAGGTCTCCTGGTCGCCGTAGCTGCCCGTGAGCGCCTCCCACGCATCCACGTAGCTGCGGAAGTCGGCCATGACCAGGTCGGGGTCGTTGTTGTTCATGAGCTCGTTGTAGATGCTCTCGAAGTTGCCCGAAAGACCCGCAAAGGTGTTGTCCTTGAGCTCGTCCATCACGCGGCCCAGACGCTCGCGATCGTTGTTGAGCGTATCCCACGCAAAGTAGCTGTTCGACGCCCAGAGCTGCTCGACCTCGGGGGCGGTCAGGCCAAAGATGGCCTCGTTCTCGCGGCCGGCCAGGTCGGCGATCTCGATGTTGGCGCCGTCGAGGGTGCCCAGCGTAATGGCTCCGTTCATCATGAGCTTCATGTTGGACGTGCCCGAGGCCTCCTTGCCGGCCGTGGAGATCTGCTCCGAGATCTCGGCGGCGGGGTAGATGAGCTGGGCGTTGCTCACGCGGAAGTTGGGGATAAAGCAGACCTTCATGACCTCGTTGACGCGGGCGTCGTTGTTGATGACGTCGGCCACGGAGTTAATGAGACGGATGGTCTCCTTGGCAAAGGTATAGCTCGAGGCAGCCTTGCCGCTAAAGATGAAGGTCGTCGGCGTCACGTGGAAGTTGGGGTCGGCGATGCGACGGTTGTAGATGTCCATCACCTTCATGATGTTCATGAGCTGGCGCTTGTAGGCGTGGAAGCGCTTAACCTGAACATCGAAGACGGTGTTGGGGTCAATGACCAGACCGGTCTCGGCCTTAACGTAGGCGGCCAGGCGCTCCTTGTTGGCGCGTTTGGAGGCACCCACGGCCTTCAGGAATTCGGTGTCGTCCTTAAACTCCTTGAGCTTCTCCAGCTCAAAGGCGTCCTTGAGCCAGCCATCGCCAATGGCCTCGGTCACGAGCTTGGCATAGGTGGGGTTGGCCTCGGCGAAGAAGCGACGGTGCGAGATACCGTTGGTCTTGTTGTTGAACTTCTCGGGCGTCAGGGCATAGAAGTCCTTGAGCACGATGTTCTTGATGATGTCGGAGTGGATCTTGGCCACGCCGTTGACGCTGTGGCTGCAGATCACGGACAGGTTGGCCATGCGAATCTCGCCGTCCCACAGAATGGCGGTCTGGCGCAGACGCTCCTGCCAGCCCTCCTGCGTGGTGTCGAACGACTCGTGCCAACGACGGCTGATCTCGTCGATGATCTGGTACACGCGGGGGAGGAGCTTGGAGAACGTGCCGATGGGCCACTTCTCCAGAGCCTCGGGCAGGATGGTGTGGTTGGTGTAGCTCACGACCTGCGTCACGATGTTCCAGGCGTCATCCCACTCGAGCTTCTTCTCGTCGATGAGGATGCGCATGAGCTCGGGGCCGCACATGGCTGGGTGCGTGTCGTTGGTGTGGATGGCCACAAACTGCGGCAGCAGCTCCCAGTTCTCGCCGTGCTCCTTCTCAAAGGTATCGAGCAGGCTGTAGATGCCGGCCGAGACAAACAGGTACTCCTGCTTCAGGCGCAGCAGACGGCCGTGCTCGCCGGCGTCGTTGGGGTAGAGGATGGCGCTGATGGCCTCGGCCTCGGCACGCTCGGCATCGGCCAGGGCGTAGTCACCGCGGTTGAAGGCCTCAAGGTCAAAGTGCTCCTCGACCGGCTCGGCGGCCCAGACGCGCAGCTTGTTGACGGTCTCGCCGGCATAGCCCACCACGGGGATGTCATAAGGGACGGCCAGGATGTCCTGCGTGTCCACCGTGCGGTAGAACGTGCGGCCGTTCTCCTCAAAGCCCTCAACATGGCCACCAAACTTGATGGTCACGGCCTTGTCCTGACGGCGGACCTCCCAAGGATAGCCGTGGGTGAGCCACTCGTCGGTGGCCTCGACCTGGCTGCCGTTGACGATCTCCTGCTTAAACAGGCCGTAGCGGTAGCGCATGCCGTTGCCGTAGCCGGCAATGCCCTCGGCTGCCATGGAATCCAGGAAGCATGCGGCCAGACGGCCCAGGCCACCGTTGCCCAGCGCCGGATCGGGCTCCTGGTTCTCGATGACGGACAGGTCGAAGCCCATGTCGTCGAGCGCCTCGGCGACCATGTCGCGCACGCCAAAGTTGAGCAGGTAGTTGTCGAGCAGGCGGCCGATCAAAAACTCGATCGAGAAGTAGTACACGCGCTTCTTGCCCTCGGCGGTCACACGGGCGTCACTCTTGGTGGCAACGGTGCGTGCCTTCTCGGCCACGAGCTTGGCCAGGGCGTTAAAGCGGTCGAGGTCGCTGGCGGCCTCGACGCTCTTGCCGCTGATGCTCATGACGGCATCGCGATAGAGCTCGGTAAACTCCTGCTTGTTGTCGAAGATCTTATTCATGCGTTCCTTTCCCCCGGGGATGTTTCTCCCGGAACGGTTATGACTTGTATCCTACGCCCCCGCGGGGCGGGTAATTACACGTGTAACGACTTTGTTACGCATCCTTGCCAGACGACTTAACAGTGCCTGTTTTGGCCTTGGAGGCAGCCTTTTTGGCGGCTGACTTCTTGGCCGTGGTCTTGGCGGCGGGCTTGGCAGTAGCCTTAGTCTTGGCCGGAGCCTTCTTGGCTGTCGCGGGCTTGGGCTTCACCGAGGACGTGCGCTTCATGGGCGCAGCCTTGGGAGCCTCCACCACCGGCGGCTTATAGCTGCTGGGGCCACGGCGCTTAAGCACCACGCCTGCCAGGCCGGGCACCTTTATCTCGATAGAGTCCATCTGCCCGTTCCAGGGATAGGGCTCGCTCGAGCAGGTGTAGGGCTCTTCGCCGGCGTATCCGCTGCCGCCAAACTCGGGACGGTCAGAATCGAAGATGACCTCCCAGTCGCCCTCGCGCGGCACGCCCACGCGGAAGCTCTCGTAGCTCGCCGGATCAAAGTTGATCAGGATCACCAGGTCGTCATCGATGTCCTCGCCCTGGCGCACAAAGCTCACGATGGACTGCTTGGAGTTATCCGCGTCGATCCAGGTAAAGCCGTCGTCGGTGTAGCCGCGCTCGTACAGGGCCGGCTCGGCGGTGTACAGGTGGTTGAGTGCCTTGATAAACGCCTGATGATGCTTGTGAGTCTCGTACTCCTCGGTCAGGAACCACTGGATGGACTCGTAGTAGCGCCACTCAATAAACTGGCCGATCTCGTTGCCCATAAAGTTGAGCTTGGCACCGGGGTGCGTCATCTGGTAGAAGGCCAGCGTGCGCAGGCCGGCAAACTGGCGCCACCAGTCGCCCGGCATGCGGCCGATCAGCGAGCACTTGCCGTGCACGACCTCGTCGTGGCTCAGCGGGCAGATAAAGTTCTCGGTAAAGGCATACATGATGGAGAACGTGAGCAGCCCGTGGTTGCCGGGGCGCCACGGAAAATCGGTCTGCATGTAGTGCAGGGTGTCGTTCATCCAGCCCATGTCCCACTTGTAGTGGAACCCCAGGCCGCCGTCCTGCGGCGGATAGGTCACGAGCGGCCACGCGGTGGACTCCTCGGCCATCATCATCACGTCGGGGTAGTGTGCCTCAACAGCGCAGTTGACCTGACGGATAAACGCGCTGGCGTCTAGGTCCTCCTCGGTGCCGTACTTGTTGAACTTCTTTTGGCCCGGATCGTCGATGCCAAAGTTGAGGTACAGCATGCTGGACACGCCGTCCATGCGAATGCCGTCCACGTGGAAGTTCTCGAGCCAGTACAGCACGTTGGAGACCAGGAAGGAGCGGACCTCGCCGCGGGCGAAGTCGAACTTGTGCGTGCCCCAGTTGGGGTGAATCTCGTGCTCAAACAGCATGTGGCCGTTAAAGGTGGCAAGGCCGTGGTCGTCGGCGCAAAAACCGCCCGGTACCCAGTCCATGATCACGCCGATGCCCGCCTCGTGGCACGCATCGATAAAGTGCATAAGCTGCTGCGGGTTGCCGTAGCGCGACGTGGCGGCATAGTAGCCGGTCGTCTGGTAGCCCCAGGAGCCGTCGAAGGGGTGCTCCATAAGCGGCATGACCTCGATATGCGTATAACCCATGTCGCGCACGTAGTCCACGAGCTCCACCGACAGGTCGTCGTAGGTGTAGAACTCGCCGCGCTGCGCGGGGAAGGGATCCATGGGGCCGGGGTAGTTGCCGTACTCGTCGGGCTCGCCCTGCGGCGCGTCGCCGTGACGTTTCCACGAGCCAATATGCACCTCGTAGATGTTAAGGGGCTGCGACATGTGGTTGTGGCTGGCGCGGCGCTTGAGCCACGCGGCGTCGTTCCACTGGTAGCCATCGAGGGTCCACAGCACGCTGGCGGTACCGGGAGGGCACTCGGCCTTAAAGGCGTACGGATCGGCCTTGTAGAGTTTTTCGCCCTCGTTGGTCTCGATAAGGTACTTATAGAGCTGACCCTGCTCGGCGCCAGGAATAAAGCCTTCCCAAATAGCGCTCGTATGCATGGGCACCAGCGGGTTGGCTTGCTCATCCCAGCCGTTAAATTCGCCAATGACATGGACGCTCTTTACGTCGGGCGCCCAAACGCAAAAGCGCCAGCCGCGCGTACGATTCTGCGTGTCGGGGTGAGCGCCCATCTTTTCCCAGCTGCGCTCCCACATGCCAATGCCAAACAGGTAGACATCGTCCTTGGAGAGCTCCGGTGCGTGCGGGGCGGCTTTACGGGTAGCAGGCTTTTTGGTTGCTGGCTTTAGCTTTGTATCGCTCACGTTTGATCCCATCATGACGCGGCAGCGTGTTGCCTTGGTGACTAGATGCGAAAGGTCCAAGGCTACACGAATCGAAGGGACGGCGATTGTTCTATGATTCGTTCCACCTCGCGTGCTCGGTGGAACTTTCGGCAGAAACTACGATAACACCTGTACGTTAGTTTTATGGACGAAAGTGGATTTGCGGGCGCGTTTAATCGGTAAGCGCCATGTTTATACCACTGGCAGAATTGCCGTGGTAAAACTCTTGACAGTTTTACCAATTAGGGTTTCAAAACTGTTAGGCTGACGTTTGGTAAAACGTTTTTAGCAGGTTGTTTACCATTTGACATCGAAAGGCTCGTTTATGAACCATATCGCTGCTCCAAGTGTTGCTTTTATTTTCGATTGCGACGGAACACTGGTTAATAGCTCCCCCGTCTGGGGCCATGCGCAGACCGAGTTATTGCGCCGTCATGGCATTGATGTGACGGTCGACGATTTTGCCCAGTTTGAACATCTTTCGCTGGAGGATGAGTGCCAGGCCTATCACGACACGTGGGGCATTGGCGCGAATGGCGAGGAGCTGTATCGCGAGCTGAGCGAGATTTTGATTGATGGGTATTCCAAGGTGCCGCCGCGCGAGGGCCTGCTTGCATTTTTGGAGCAGGCGAAGGAGGCCGGTATTGCCATGTGCGTGGCTACTTCCACGCCGGCCGAGCTGGTTCAGTCCGCCCTTGCGGCTGCTGGCCTTGATCGCTATATGGAGTTTATTACCACAACGGGCGAGGCGGGGCGCTCCAAGCAGTTCCCCGACGTGTACGAGCTGGCACTGCGTCGCCTGGAAGAGCGCAACGGGCACAAGTTTGAGCGCGCATGGGTGTTTGAGGATGCCGTCTTTGGACTTAAGAGCTCTGGCGCTGCAGGCTTTAAGCGCGTGGGCGTCTATGACCCGCACGGCCGTATGGAGCGCGACGAGGTGCGTGCCAACTGCGACATCTTTATCGATGGCTATGAGGACCTGGACCTGGCCCGCGTGCTTTCGTTTGAGGGTTAGGCGAGGGCCGTGGCTTGCAAAGTGTTAGTGGTTTGCGGCTCGCTGGTGGTGGCGAGCGCGGATCTGCTTCGCCAGCTGGCGGGGGAGTGCGACCACGTTGTCGCCGTGGACCGCGGGCTCGACGCGCTACTGGGCGCGGGGCTTGGCTGCGACGTCTACGTGGGCGACGCCGATACCGTAAGCGACGAGGGACGTGCCCTGGTCGATGCCGCTGCCGATTTTGAAGTAGAACGCCACAACCCCTACAAGGACTACACCGACCTGGCTCTGGCACTCGATTCCGTCCGCCGTCGCTGGCCGGGTGCCGAAGTGGTTGCGACCTGCGCCACCGGCGGCCGCCCGGACATGGCCCTGTCTGTGCTAGGGCTACTGGCAGGCTATGCGGACGCCCCCGTCTGGATCGAAGAAGACGAAATGACGGCCAGAATCCTGCACCAGGACGAGACCTGGACCATCGAAAACGCCGAGGGCAAAACCTTCTCCATCATCTCCATAGCCCCCAACACAGAGATTAGCGAACACGGCCTAGAATGGGAGCTAGACCATAGCCCCTTAGGCCTGCTAGCCGACACCGGCATCAGTAACGTCGTAAGATCAACCACCAAGATCCAAGTCCACACCGGCACCGCCATCGCTTACCTCTACAAGTAAGGTCTACCGCATCAGGGTTTTATCGGGACGGTGGGTGAATTGACTGATTTTGCCGAAGTCAAAATCAGTCAATTCACCCACCGTCCCAGGAAAACCCGTAAGAAAAAGTTTCAACAAAAACCCTCTTGCATCCCCGAAGATCTTCCCCTATAGTACTACCTCGTCACGGGGGCGTAGCTCAGCTGGGAGAGCGCTTGACTGGCAGTCAAGAGGTCAGGGGTTCGATCCCCCTCGTCTCCACCATCGTGAATCCAAAAGTCCATCGGTTATCCGATGGACTTTTTTCATACTTATCAACCCCACAAACGAAAGTGACGCGTGCACCCGCGACCACCCCGCAAAAAGTTGCGCAATTACCTTCCCGGTTTTGTACAAAGTTTGTTAGCCAAACTTAATAGTTTGCGCAATTCACGCCGCCAGCAATACAACTCAGGCAGTGCTCGCAAACCCACGCACCCCCATAAACCTGCGGCAATGTATGCAAGACGGCTCAATATCCCCCATAACCACGGCAAATAAACAATATGTTGCTCAACACGCCCTAAAACGTATGGGCCACCTGCTGTGCTAGGATACCTATCTTTACATGGGTTCAACTGTGCTCGCGGCTCCAGCAAGCCACAAAGCACAGGGTCGATCAGCATCCGGCCGTAACGGCGGTGCCAGAAAGACCACGAGCTCCAATAGCGTCGTCATGCGTATCGCATCGAATGATTTTGTTCTTATCTATGTGCGGGTTCATCATTCGATTCGACATTTTATGACAAATCGCAGCAGTCCTACAGCTGATTGCGTGCGGTCCAGTTTTGTTCCCGCTTGACTGGATTGCACGCAGCTAGCTGGGGACGCGGTCTTTTTGCGATACACGTCCGCGTCTCTAGTCACTGCACTTATACATACCGTTCACGGTGGGGCAGAGCCACGTGCTTGTCTAATTGGGCTCAGGGTTTGAATATGGAGCGCCTTCGCGCACAAGCGCCCTGGCGAAGCCATACCCAAACCCCGTGAGCCACACGTAAGACAGCAAGGGGGTGGTGCTCGTGTGGTATGTGATCCAGGTCATTAACGGTCGCGAAGACGTAATGCGCGAGCGCATCGAGCACGTGGTGCCGGCTGGTGCCATGCAGGAGCTCTTTTATCCCCAATTTCAAACCGAGATCAAAGTACACGGCGAATGGGTCAACACGACCAAGCCGCTCTTTCCCGGTTATCTGATCTGCGATACGGCAGATCCCCGCACCGTGCAACAGTATCTTCTGCGCATGGACGACTTTGCCCGGGTGCTTTCCCAGGACGGCCAGTTTGTGCCGCTGGCAAAAGAAGAGGTCCAGCTTATTGGCGGCTTTACGCATAGGGGAGACCGCGTTGTGCCCATGAGCGAGGCCTTAAAAGACGGCGACCAGGTCGTAGTGACGGCAGGCCCGCTGCTGGGCCACGAAGGCCTTATCAAATCCATTAACAGACGCAAGAGCACTGCTTATTTGGAGCTCGACCTGTGCGGCCGACGCGTAACCACCCGCGTTGGCCTCGCGGTGCTTTCAAACGAGCAACGCGTCATGCGCAATCACAGAAGATCGATCGCCTAGCTGCAAGCTCGCAAGCGGACGAACGAAGGCAAAAAAGTATCGGGGGGGGGCTCTTGGAGCCTACGATAATGACCGTGGAGCAGGGTGCGCGAGAGGCGTGCACAGCCGCCACGGCGAATTCCGTCCCTGCCGCAGCGGGTGCTACGGGGGATTACCTTACAAACGAAGAAGCCACCGAAATGCTGCGCGGTGCCAACTCCGGGGTTATGCCCGAGCTTGGGCACAGGTTCTACCGCGTTATTAAGCGTACGGTGGACATTGTCGCCGCAGGCGGAGCCTTGGTGTTGCTCTTTATTCCCGGGTTAATTCTGAGCGTGGTCATTTGCATAAAGAGCCCGGGCGCAAGCCCCCTATATTCGCAGTGGCGCGTGGGCCGCGTGCACAAAGACGGCACGTTCTACCTGTTTAAGATCTACAAGTTCCGCAGCATGGTGCCCAATGCAGACCAAATGCTCAAGGACTTGCAGGCTCAAAACGAGGCCACCGGCCCCATGTTTAAAATGAAGCACGACCCGCGCATTATTCCCGGCGTGGGTAACTTCATTCGCAAGCACAGCATCGACGAGCTGCCCCAGCTCATCAACGTGTTTTTGGGCCAAATGAACCTCATTGGCCCGCGTCCCGGCCTGCCGCGCGAGGTTGCCCTGTACAGCGAACACGACATGAAGCGCCTTGCCGTAAAGCCTGGCTGCAGCGGTCCTTGGCAAGTAATGGGCCGCAGCTACCTGGGCTTCAAAGAAATGGTTGAGCTGGATCTTCGCTATATAGAGAATCGCAGCCTGCGCCAGGACCTGCGGTTGATATTCGGCACGCTGAAGACGATGTTCTCTGGGGAAGGTGCCGTGTAGCATGCGCATCGCCATGATAGGCCAAAAGAGAACGGGTTCGCGCGAGGGCGGCGTAGAAGTGGTGGTAGGCGAGCTTGCTCGCCGTATGGCAGACCTTGGTCACCAAGTAACCTGCTACGACCGTATGGGCGAAGGAGCTCCTTCCGAGCCCTACGAGAAGGATGGCTACCGCATCGTTCCCGTAAAGGCTCTGGACATCAAGGGGCTCTCTGCGCTCACGAGCAGCTTTGCCGCAACAAGGGCCGCCATCAAAGACGGGGCAGACGTAATTCACTATCACGCAGAGGGGCCGTGTGTCCCCCTTCGTTTTGCGCGTTCCGCGGACATCAGGACCGTGGCAACGATCCACGGCCTGGACTGGCAGCGTGCAAAATGGGGCGGCTTGGCTTCCAAGTACATCAAGTTCGGCGAGGCGACGGCGGCCAAGTGCGCGGATGCGCTCATCGTGCTTTCCCGGGACAATCAGGAGTACTTCAAGGAGGCTTACGGCCGCGAGGCTACGCTCATTCCCAACGGCATCACTCCCGAGGCGGATCTTCCCGCGAAGGAGATCTCCGAGCGCTTGGGGCTCACCCAGGGCTCCTATGTCCTCTACCTCGGTCGCATTGTGCCCGAGAAGCGACCGGAACTGTTGGTGGAGGCGTACAAGCAGGTAAAGACGGATAAGCGCCTGGTTATCGCGGGCGACTCCTCCGATACGGACGACTACGCCGTGGCGCTCAAAGAGGCTGCCGCGTCCGACCCCCGCGCGCTCTTTACCGGCCACGTTGAGGGCAACCTGCTCTCCGAGCTGTACTCCAACGCGTATTGCTACGCGCTCCCCTCCGACGTTGAGGGCCTGCCCATGAGCTTGCTGGAGGCCATGTCTCACGGTGCGGCATGCGTTACCTCGGATATTCCCGAGTGCGCGGATGTTCTGCAGGGTTGCGGGCTCACGTTCCCACACGGAGACGCGGGGGCGCTGCGCGACGTGCTTGAAGGCCTGATAGCGGATTCTGCCCAAGCGGAGAGGCTGGGCGCCATGGCACGTGACCGCGCGATTAATGGCTATGACTGGAACAGCGTCGTCCAAAGGACGCTTGCTTTGTATGAGGGTGTTGCGTAATGAAGATCCTTCTTGTAAATAAGTTTCATTGGCGCAAGGGTGGAAGCGAGACGTACTACTTTGCTCTTGCCGATGGTCTTCGCGCTCTTGGGCATGAAGTTGCCTTCTTCAGCATGGAGGATGAGCGTAATGAGCCGACTGAGTGGTCGCGTTACTTTGTAACGAATCGCGACTATAACGGACCGAGCTCTATTGTCGATAAGGCGAAGGCCGCGCAGGCACTTGTGTATTCCAAAGAGGCGCGCGAGAAGTTCGATGCGCTGTGCCGTGAATTCCAGCCCGATGTAATCCATCTCAATCTCACTCATAGGCAGATTACGTTTTCCATCTTGGACGCTCCTTGGCTAAAGCAGCATCCAACGCCGGTTGTGTATACCTCGCACGACTTGATTCTTGCTTGCCCGAGCTATCTTATGCTTGATTCCGAGGGCAACGTTTGCGATTCGTGTCTCGGGGGTCATTTTGGCAATTGCCTTAAGAAGAAGTGCGTAAAGGGTTCGATCGCAAAAAGCGCGTTAGCGGTGGCTGAGGCGGAGTGGCTTAAACGGCACAAAACCTATTCACGTCTCGATCGCATCATCTGCCCGAGTGAGTTCATGCGGAACAAGTTTATTGAAGCGGGGCTTCCCGAGCGTCAGCTTGTCCTCATGCGGAATTTCCTGAATCCCGATTCGATGTCACGGGAAGTTGCCAACCAAAATAATGAAGATCCCTACATGCTGTATCTGGGACGCCTTTCTCGCGAGAAAGGCGTGTTAACGCTCGTGCATGCTTTTGAGAAGGCGGCACCGGTGATCCCTGATTGGCGTCTTGTTATTGCAGGCGATGGCCCTGAATGTGATGCTGTGAAGGTCAAAGTTTCCGCAATGCCAAACGAAATAAGCTCGAGGATTGAGCTGGTTGGATATAAAACCGGTGACGCCCTGCGCGGACTTGTGAATCGAGCCACTCTGGCGGCTGCGCCGTCAGAGTGGCTCGAGAACGCGCCATATGCGGTTCTCGAGGCACTCGCCGCGGGCAAGCCCGTTATCGGTACGAACATGGGCGGAATACCCGAGCTGGTACGTGAGGGTGAAACGGGCTTCCTGGCTGAAGCCCACGATGAGGCAGGACTCGCAGATGCAATCCGTAGGGGTGCGGCGGTGGCCGCCGATCCTGCGGCTTACGCCGCGATGAGCGCGCATTGCCGTTCATTCGTGGCAGAGAACTGTAATCAAGAGAAATACATCCGGAATCTCGTCTCCCTGTATCAAGAACTAATTGACCGGAAGGTGGTGGCCTAACCCATGGCCGAGAAGAAACTCAACGGAACCGTAATCGTAACGTACCGCTGCAACGCGCGCTGCACCATGTGCAACCGCTACAAGGCTCCCAGCCGTCCGGAGGAGGAGCTCTCCCTCGACGTGATCAAGAAGCTCCCGCGCATGTACTTCACCAACATCACCGGTGGCGAGCCCTTCATCAGGACCGACCTTGCGGATATCGTGCGCGAGCTGTACAAGAAGTCCGACCGCATCGTCATCTCCACCAACGGCTTCTTCACCGACCGCATCATCGCCCTTGCCGAGGAATTCCCCCAGGTGGGAATCCGCATCTCCATCGAGGGTCTGCAGCAGACCAACGATGAGATCCGCGGTCTCCAGAACGGCTTCAACCGCGGCTACGAGACGCTCAAGAAGCTCGTGGAAATGAAGCACCCGGACGTGGGCTTTGGCATGACGGTGCAGGATCGCAACGCTGCGGACTTGGTGCCGCTGTACAAGCTTTCCGACGAGCTCGGCATGGAGTTCGCCACCGCCAGCCTGCACAACAGCTTCTACTTTGTCGAGGCGAAGAACATCATCAAGGACCGTCCCATGGTGGCCCAGAACTTCGAGGACCTGGTAAACGAGCTCCTCAAGTCCAACGAGCCCAAGAAGTGGTTCCGCGCGTACTTCAACATGGGCCTCATCAACTACATCTATGGGCAGAAGCGCCTGCTCCCGTGCGATATGGCGTTCGACACGTTCTTCATCGACCCCTACGGCGACGTCATGCCCTGCAACGGCACCAAGGAGAAGCTCGTTATGGGCAACCTTAACGACGAGTCTTGGGATGAGCTGTGGGAGAGCGCCCAGGCCGAGAAAGTGCGCGGCTGCGTGCGCCACTGCGACCGCAACTGCTGGATGATCGGCTCCGTGTCTCCTGCCATGCACAAGTACATCTGGAAACCCGCGTCGTGGGTGCTGGCGCACAAGCTCAAGCCCGGCAAGAAGTTCGACATGCACGAGCTCCCCATCGTGCGCGACTACGAGTCGGGCAAGGTGACGAAGGAGGAGCTGGACGCTCTTTCCACCTGCGACATGCACGCCGCGATCAACGACGGCCTTTCCGACGCAAGCCGAGCCGACGCGCACGTGTACGAGACTGAGGAGGCGCTGTAGTGCAGCCGGGTGGAAAAATCGAATGCAAAAATTCAGAAATAACGGTTGCTCGATATCAATCGGAGGAAACACGTGAAAGTATCCTGCATAACCAGGCACGCAATCTCTAATTATGGCTCCCTGCTCCAGGCATATGCGACACAACGAGCGGTAGAGAGCTTGGGGCATGAGTTCGAGATTATGGACTATGTACCTGCTTGTGAGGACGTATCCCAGCAGGTGAGGACGCTTCTTTCGACAAAGCCGTCCTGGAACGGGAACCCGTTGAAGAAGTCTGTCTACAGACTTCTGATGGAGCCTGAGACAAGGGTGGCGGGCAAGCGGTTTGCGCGTGAGCGTTCCCAGCTGCTTAAGATGAGCCCTCACTATGCATCCCTGGAGGAGCTGAAGGCTAATCCGCCCAAGGCCGATGTCTATATGACTGGAAGCGATCAGGTGTGGGGTCCCATCAGCTCGGGCGCATACGACCTGTCATACGCGCTTGAGTTTGCTCCCGAGGGCGCAAGGCGCATCTCATATGCGGCAAGCTTTGGTAAGAAGAATATCCCGGATAGCGTGCGCCCCAGGTTTCTCGAGGACCTTCGAGCATATGAGGCCGTGTTCGTACGCGAGGATGCCGCGCGCGAGCAGCTTGCCTCGTGGGGCATAGAGGCCGGACAGGTTGTCGATCCCACGCTGCTGCTTGATGGCGAGGCGTGGAGAAGGATGGCGGCACCTGCCCCGAAGGGCGAATACATCCTCGTCTACCAGATTCACAGCGACCCGACGGTGGGGCAGTACGCCGTGAAGGTTGCCAAAAAGCTTGGCTTGCCCCTGATACGGATCTCCGCAAGCCTGCACCAGGCCTCACGCGAGGGCAAGTTCAAGTGGCTGCCGACGCTTGCTGAGTTTCTCTCGTATGTCGACAACGCAGCATGCCTAGTCACGGACTCGTTCCACGGTACGGCTTTTGCCATAAATCTCAATACGCCGCTGGTAGAAGTGCTGCCCAAGAACGGAACCTCGAGCAGGAACGTGAGTATTCTGCGACTCACGGACCTCACGGACAGAGTGCTTCAGAATCTAGATGATGTCGAGTTAGCATCCAAGCAGATTGACTTTGGTCGGGTCAACGATGTGATGGGTGCGGAGAGGGAGAAGTCCCTAGCGCAGCTCAAGAGCATGATTGAGGAGTAGGGCATTGTCAAACGTTGGCACTAGGACGGTATGCAAGAAGGATATGTGCGCTGGCTGTATGGCCTGCGTCGATTCATGTCGACATGGAGCGATTGCCATTGAGGATACGATTGAGGCGTATAACGCCCGTATTGATCCTACAAGGTGCGTGGGATGTGGACTGTGCGAGAAAACGTGTCCCCAGATGGTATCCCCATCTTCGTTGCGTCCTCTCGAGTGGCTACAGGGGTGGGCGAAAGATACATCGCTCAGAATGTCATCTTCGTCCGGGGGTCTGGCTACGGCCATCTCGGAGGCGTTTGTGGCGTCAAATGGATTAGTGTGTTCATGTGCACAGGAGGGCGGTGAGTTCCGGTTCCACCTCACTTCTGATGCGGATTACTTGAGGAGGGCCCAAGGCTCCAAATACGTCAAAAGCAATCCGCTTGGTGCGTACCGCGAGGTTAGGGAGGCCCTGCAAGGTGGTCAAAGGGTTCTCTTTATCGGTCTTCCTTGTCAGGTTGCTGCGATGCGTAACTTCGTTGGAAGCCGTTTAGCCGATTCCCTTTACACCATCGACCTTATCTGTCATGGTTCACCGTCCCCCAAGGTCCTGAGCCGATTCTTGGAAGAGACAGGTAACAACCTGTCTAATGAGCTGATACTGGACTTTCGAAAGAAAGTCCAGTTTCAGCTCCGCTATCGCGGAGCTGAAACTGTGGGTAGGACGGGTGTCCGCGATCGCTACTCGATTGCTTTCCTCTCGGGTTTACCGTATACGGAAGGCTGCTACTCCTGCCGCTACGCCAAGGGTGATCGTGTCTCCGATATTACGCTTGGCGATTCATGGGGTAGCGAGCTTTCTGATGAGGTCGCGAACGGGATATCCCTCGCACTTGTGCAGACAGACAAGGGTCGAGAACTGTTAGAAATGACGGACCTTGAGCTTTTGCCGGTTGATCCTGGTCTAGCTGTGGCCAACAATGAACAGCTTCAACGTCCTTCGACGAAGCCTATAGAAAGAAATACCTTTATGGACGGCTTTCGTAACGGGGTACGGGTTAACCGACTCGTTCTCAGGGCGAGGCCAAAAGACTGCGCCAAGTACTTGGTCAAGGATATACTGCTTGCACTGGGTTTGCTCAGGGGTTAACACATCGAGAGCGTTTGCTTTAGGCATTAATGATAAGGTAATCCATATGTTGAGTAATTCCAAGGTGCCAAAGTGCGTCGTATTAATGGCGTCATACAACGGCATCCCATTTATTTCAGAACAAATTGACAGCATTCTCTCGCAGGCTGAAGTTGACGTACGTCTTTTTGTCCGTGATGACGGGTCATCTGATGGTACTCGTGATCTTCTGCAGCGCTATGCAGATGAGGGCAGTCTGACTTTGTTAACAGGAGAAAACCTAGGACCTGCTTTAGGGTTTTTGACGTTGTTGCGGAATGCTCCCGAAGCTGATTACTATGCGTTTTCCGACCAAGATGATATTTGGGATAGCGATAAACTGATAACTGCGATTAAACAGCTTAAGAAGCAGGAGAATTTGGCTCTTTATCATTGCAATTCAAGACTTGTAGATTCAGCTGGTAAGGAGATGGGCCGGTTAACCTATGGGCAACAAAGGTGCATATCTTATCGAGATAACGACCCTCTCAACCAGCTTTGCATTGGGTCACCTATGGGATGTACGCAAGTATTTGATAGGCGTATTTGGGAAGTTGTTTGCTTGCATGAGCTGCCCCATCCCGTCATCATGCATGATAAGCTGATAGCTAATCTATGCGTGCTGCTGGGTTATCGGATTGTTTTCGATGCTTCTCCTCATATGGGATATCGCCAGCATGGTCGTAATGTGGTCGGTGTGAGTACTGATTTACCATCTAAAGTGATTGAGAAAATCAATAGTTTTTGTCATCCGCGAGAGATTACTCTTGCAAAGCAAGTTACTGGACTTCTTTCAACTTATTCCGACTGCATTCTTCCTCCAGAGCGTGCTCTTGGAGAGTTGGTATCGAAAATGGACGCTTCTTTCATGGCTAGGTGCAGGGTTTCTTTCTCTTCGAGGCTGAATTTCGGCAGTCTACAAGAGGGCCTTTTCAATAGATCTCTCCTCTTGTTTGGGAAGCGATGATATGAGTAAAAGCATCCCCAAACCGCACAATAGTGGGTACGTCCTAGCGCTTGCCTTTTGCGACTATCTCAAGGACAAGACCGGCACCCCAAAGGCTATTATGGCGAGTCAGCAGGCCATGGCGTCGCACGGCATAAGTTACGTCTATCTCCACTCGGTTAAGAAGACCCTGTTCAGGGACGACCAGATGCTATTTTGCGAATTCGGGGTTACGGTCGACGGGGTGGAGGCTGGTGTTTTCAGTATTGCCCAGGTGTGCGAGGCCCTTTGCAGCTGGCAAAAAAGCGGCTTCAGCCTTCTTGAGCTTCATATCCACCACCTTCTGTACGTGAGCCTTGAGAAAGTCTCCGAGCTGCTAAAAGTTACAGGCAAAACACCGGTCAGGGCCTTTCTCCACGACTATTACCTGTGTTGTACAAGCTATAACCTCCAAAATAGGAGCGGCTTTTGTGACAGCTCAAGGCTCGGCGACGCTCCCTGCGAGAAATGCCCCCACTTCAGTAACAGCCTTCGTGTGGAGTCGAAGATCCAAGGGCTGTTTGACTCCATCAAAAATCTCCGTTTTGTTGCACCTTCGACCTATACGAAGAATCGGTTTCTCTCATTCAGGCCCCAATACGAGGGCCTTGTTGATGTAATACCGCACCAAAAGCTGCTTGGAGAGTATCTGGGCAACAGACGTCCTCTGAACGCAGGGGAGCGCATCAGGGTTGCCTTTCTGGGGATGCCGAGGAAGACAAAGGGCTGGGAGACCTGGCTTCGCCTCGTATCTGCGGTCGATGAACAAGAGTACGAGTTCTTCGTCTTCAACAGCTCGAACGATATGTATCCAGGGATGAACAAGCGGTTTGTCGAATTTGATGAGAAGCACCCAAATGCCATGACCGACTCTCTCAGGGAGTGCGAGATTGCCATCGTTGTCATGTGGCCATCTTGTCCAGAGACCTATAGCTACACCTGTATGGAATCTTACTCCGCAAACGCTTATACGATTTCGAGTGCATGTGCAGGCAATGTCGCCGACTTTGTCGTTGAGCATGGGTCCGGTTTGGTGCTGAATAACGAGGAGGAGCTAATCGGGCTGTTTAGGGATAAGAGCCGGCTTATCAGGGAGGTCAATCGTTTCAGGAGCGGAAAGCCTGGTCCGCTCGATCTTGTCGATTCAGATGAGATCGTAGACCTGCTTCCATGCTCCTCGGTAGGTCTCAACACGGGAGTTCACATGCACACGAGGCTGATTGAACGTGTGCTGCTGGAGGTACTCAATGCAAGATCATAGGCATGCGAGGCTCGTTATAAATAAAGCGGAGGAGCGGGCTGGTCGAAGAGGTCGTTGGTATCTCCCTAATAAGCAAGGCGTTCTAACCGTTTGCATGGGTGACCTGGCGGATGCGACGATCGTTATAGGTATCTTGGCGCAGGTTTTCTTCCTTGAGTACTATGGTCTGGGGCGATACCTCAACTGGGTAATTACCGGCATGATTTGCGTGAGGGCGCTCTTCTCCGGATGGAAATATAGCGGTAGAGCGCTACTACTTGGGCTGATTACCGTTGCAGGGTGGCTGTCTGGTGCCCTCTTGGGTGGCAATATGGAAACGTTTAGGGCGAATATTTTGCTGCTCCTCTACCCGTTTGTCTATACGCTTTACTTCTTTCTTTTGGTCACTAACAAGAGGGATTTTCTTCTTGGACTCTTTGATGCAGGTTTTCCGGTCTTCAACGCCATATTGCTTCTCAATATGGCGATCATGTTTATCCAGTACTCTACCCATGGGATGATCGCTGCGACAACGAACGACATCAGTTACTTCGAGGACAATATCTCCGGCCTGTTCTCTTATGCGTCCGTCCATGCGGTGGCCCTTTACACTTCATTCGTCGTGCTCTACAACTTCGTCTGGATTAGGAGGCTTCGGGGTCCTCTCTGGCCATCCCTTGCCATCGCTTACAACGTCTGCCTTATCGTCCTGTCCTTCTATCTTGCGACACTCAACGATAATAAGGCGCTCTTCATAATCCTTCCTCTCGTTTTAGTGATGTTCTGGCTTATTTCAGTCATGAGAGGAGAAGCGGATGTTTCGGGTCCCTTCTTTTGGCTTGTCGCCTTGTATTTTATCCTGACAATTGCATACGCCTTGGTGCCTGCGTTCCAGATCCTCGTGGATACGCAAGTGTTTGGTCTGTTCGATATGGTTGGCAGTTCAGCTTCCGTCGGTACTGCTGCCGACGGCAGTAACGAGAGGATTGCTATCATCGGCTTCGCTCTCTTGAGACCGGCTACATGGAGTCTCGGAGAGGGTCTTGGAGCCTCAAGCTTCTACGCGTCCGGGTTCATGTCGTTTAACCACTTTGGTCAAGCGGATATGGGGTCTTTCTTGATTCTCATGGGGTTTTGGGAGACGGCAGCGTATGTAGCGTTTTTCCACTCCGTGGTTAGTGAGTTTATGGAGCAGGAAAAAGGATCTAATGGCCGGATTGTTCGTTTGCTCCTTTTGCTAACAATTCTTATTACCTTTCTGTATACGCAGTGCTTTACAAGGGTGAACTGCTGCTTGTGCCTACTGCTGCTCTGTGGAGCGCTGGCTTGGTCGTGGAATTCCTCGGCTGCAGACTATTTGATTATTGATAGAGACGAAGAACAGGTTTGAACATGAAAATAGGCATTTCCACATTTACGCATGGGGACAACTATGGGCAGAGGCTCCAGAACCTTGCTGTCCAAGAAACTCTCAAACTCTCGGGTGCAGATGTCCTTACGTTCAGACAGAAGGACTCGAGATCTGCCAAATACAAGCTCAAGTCTTTGGCTTCGCTCATTCCAAAGGGGCTTGCCGTTGCCCACATCCAGAGGCATCGTTCGTTTGAGGATTTCAATTCCCGTAACATTTCCTTTAGCCGGGAGGTTATATCTGATTCCAACCCTCCACGTGACATTAAATCCTATGACTTTTTCGTTGCTGGGAGCGACCAAGTTTGGTCTCCGTATTCCCCTGACGCTAACTCCACTATGTTTCTCACGTTTTCGCCAAGAGAAAAGCGCGTTGCTTTTTCGCCAAGCTTGGCAGCTCCGACGATTCCCGAGGAGAAGCGTGAGCTGTTCCACGGCTATTTCGACGGGTTTGATAGGCTGTCCGTTCGTGAGCAGAAGAGCGCCGAGCTTATAAACAGTCTGTACGGCTTAAAGGCCGAGGTGTTGATTGACCCAACACTGATGTTTGACGGCTCCTGGTGGGAAAGGTATGAAAAAGAGCCGCACTGCGGGCTTCCAAATGATTATGTATTGACGTACTTCCTCGGGAGTGCAGCTTACGAAGAGAGGGTTGCCGAAATCTGTGATTCACTTAGCTGCAAGAGGGTCGATTTACTAGGGGATGCGCGCTACTACGCCCTCGGGCCTTCAGAGTTCCTCTATGCCGTCCGTCACGCAAAGCTTGTAGCGACAGATTCATATCACGGATCAATTTTCTCGATCTTGTTCGGGAAGCCGCTGATTTATTGCCCTCGTGAGTCCACTGGTCCAGACATGAGCAGCCGATTCGACACGCTAGCCAGCGAGCTGGGTGTTTCTTTCGTTGAGCGGTCAATTCTTTCCGTATGTAATTCGGAACTGCTCGAGAGTGACTATTCAAAGGCGTATGACAGGTTGGCAGCTCAGAGGAAGATCGTTGTTGAATTCCTCGATAGATGTGGATTGAGCATTCCCTCGGAGGCCGCCCGTGGCTAGCCAGCGTAAGGCGGGCGCCCTCCTCGGCTACGCCAACATCCTCGCAAAGAACCTCGTCAACCTCGTCTACACGCCGATGCTACTGTCCTACGTGGGGCAGGCGGACTACGGCGTCTTCCAGAGCTCGAACTCCTTTGTCTTCTCGCTGACGCTCCTGTCCTTCGGCTTCTCCGAGGCCTACGTGCGCTTCTACACGCAGACGGTGGCGCACGGCGGCGAGCGCGACATCCGGCACCTGAACGGCATGTACCTCACGCTTTACGTCGCCGTCACAGCCGCGGCGGTCGCCCTCGGCATGGGCTTCTCCGCAAACGCCGGCGCGGTGTTCTCGGCCGGGTTCACCGAGGCGCAGGTCTCGCTCGCCCGGGAGCTGCTCGCCATCATGACGCTCAACGTCGCCTCGACGTTGTTCACCGTCGTGTTCAATTCCTACATCACGGCGCACGAGCGCTTCGTCTACCAGCAGACCAGGCAGCTCGTCACCACGCTTGCGACGCCGCTGTGCGCCTGGGCCCTGCTGGCCGCCGGTATGGGGCCCGTGGGCGTTGCCCTAGCACAGCTCGCGGTGAACCTCGTCCTGCTCGCCCTCAACGCGCGCTACGCCATCGTCGTGCTGGGCATGCGCTTCGAGCTCAGGGGTGCCGACTGGGGCGTCATGCGCGGCATCGCCGCCTTCAGTGCCTGGATCTTCGGTAACCAGGTCTGCGAGATGGTCAATCAGAGCGTGCCCAACATCATGCTGGGGGCCATCTCGGGCGCGACTGCGGTATCTCTGTTCGCGGTGGCCGTGAACATCCGCCAGGTCTTCTACTCGCTCTCCACCACGATGTCGAACGTCTTCATTCCGAAGGTCAACCGCATCGTCGCCACCTCGGACGACAACGCCGAGCTCACTCGCCTTATGACGCGCGTGGGCCGCTACCAGATGGTACTGTTTTGCTGGGTGTACGGAGGTTTCGCTATTCTCGGGAAGTTTTTCGTGACGAGGTGGGCGGGCCCGGGCTTCGCCGAGGCCTACTGGCTCGTGCTCGCCATGACGCTACCCGTCATGGTGCCCCTCTGTCAGAACGTCGGCATCGAGATCCAGAGGGCCAAGAACATGCACCACGCCAGGAGTCTCGTCTACCTTGCGATGGCGGTCGGGAACGTTGCCTTCACCGCCGCGGCCGCCCCGGCGCGGGGGCCGTGGGCCCCCGCGATCGCCTATGTCGTCAGCATCGTGCTCGGCAACGGACTGTGGATGAACTGGTACTACCAGAAGCGGGTCGGTCTCGACATGCTCTTTTTCTGGAAGCGGAACCTGCCGGTGCTGCTCGCCTGGGCTGCCGTCACCGTCGCCTGCCTCGCTGGCACGGCGGTCCTGCCCGTCAACGGATGGCCCGCGTTCCTCGAGTGGGGCGCCGTTTACAGCGCGCTTTTCGCCATAGCCCTTTGGCTCGCCGTCCTAACGAAGGACGAACGTATCGCGGTCGTCTCTCGTCTCCCGTTCCTTAGATAGGGTCCATCATGAATGATTCCGAGAAATCCCCGAGGGTCGTCTCGCTTGGCGACCGTTGCTGCGGCTGCGGCGCGTGCGCTGCCCGCTGCCCCAAGTCATGCATCTCCATGGAACCCGATGATTGTGGCTTCCTACACCCCACCGTCGACGCCTCCGGGTGCGTAGGCTGCGGGTCGTGCGACGCCGTATGCCCGGCGCTCAACGCCCCTGGGGAGGACGGGTGCGAGTTCGCCCTCTGGGCGAAGGCTCATGACGTCGGCTTGCTCGATAGATCGTCGTCGGGCGGCGTGTTCGGTCTACTCGCCGGTGACGCTCTCTCGCGCGGCGGTGTTGTGGCGGGCGCCGCGTGGACGGACGGTTGCCGCGAGCTTCGTCACGTGCTCGTGGAGGACAGGCCGGCGCTCGGCGCCGTTATGCGCTCGAAATACGTTCAGAGCGCGGTTGGCCGCGGCGTCTTCGAGGGCGTCCGCGCTGCCCTGCGTGAAGGCAGGCCGGCGCTCTTTGCCGGTACTGCATGCCAGGTGGCTGGCATGCGCTCATACCTGGGGAAACTCGCCGACTCTGACCTCTTCCTCGGCGTCGACGTCATCTGCCACGGTGTTCCGTCTCCAGAGCTCTGGTCGCGCTGGGTCGACTACCGTGGTGAGGCCTTCGGGTCGGACGTCTGCGACGTCAATATGCGGAGTAAGACAACCGGATGGTTGTCTTACTCCGCTATGTACAAGCACATAGCGGAGAAAGACAACACCGGGGACACCGAGTCCCAGATATTCGGCAAAGACTGGTACATGAAAGCGTTTCTGGCCAATGCGAGCCTTCGTTCGTCCTGTCTGGCATGTCCAGCAAAGCGCTCCAGCGGCGCCGATATCACGCTCGGTGATTTCTGGGGGTTCCAGAATACCCATCCCGAGGTCGACAACTCCAAGGGCGTATCTGCCGTCCTATGCAATACCGAGAAGGGCGTGCGGGCATTCGAGGCTATTTCTGGGCTTACTGCAAACGGTCCGGCGACGCTTGATGGGGTAATCGCGGGCAACCCTAGCCTCGTCCATTCTGTCACGCCTTATCAAAAGCGCGACGAGTTCTTGAACGACGTGTCTGCCGGGCTTTCCATCCCAGATCTCATGGACAAGTGGGATTTCCGTCCCACTCTCTGGCAGCGTGTCCGCGGCAAGCTTGGTGGTATTAAACGACGACTAAAGAGACTCGTTGGAAGGAGAGCCTAGATGGCCAAGGATCGCTACCTTCAAGCTCTTCGTGGGCTTGCGATTTCCGCAGTGGTGCTTATCCACTGTCTTCCTCAATGTGCCGCGTCGGTCGCCATTCGCCCATTCCTCAACTTTTCTGTTGCGTTGTTCTTGTTTTTATCCGGTGTTCTTACCGACGAGCGCAAATTTAATGCGGGGGGGGGGTCTTCGACGCCGCATTAGCAAGGTTGCCGGACCTTATGCGTTCTGGAGCGTTATCTATCTTGCGGCGTTTCCCGCCCTTCATGGGCGTCTGGGTTTCTGGCGTTCGCCGTGGGCTCCGTATCGGCTCAGATGTACTATCTATTGGTCCATTCACAGCTTGTGCTGCTTACTCCGGTACTGTTCAGGCTCCTTTCACGGTATAGGTTCTTTGTCTATTGTGTGACACCGGCTTGCTTGCTTCTAAGGGAGCTCGCTGCCGTTGCCGGTATCGCATTGCCTCTTATACAGGTTTTCTGCCCCATGTGGCTCATCTTTTATGTTTTCGGTCTCGACTGGAGGCGTTGGGCTGCGCTCATTGAAGGACGAACCACTCAGCTTGTTGCAGTGCTCTTTATATTTTTAATAATTCAGGAGGTCGCAGGCTTCTGGTGGTATTTGACTGGCGATTTCAATATGGCCACAACTCAGCTTAAGCTCGGTTCTGCCGCGACCTCTTTAGCTGTGATCGCGCTTCTTATGGCGGTTCCGGGATCATTCAAGTCGCGATTATCTTCTACTTTGCTTGTTGACCTTGGGAACGCCTCTTTTGGAATCTACCTCTGCCATATACTTGTTCTCAAGGCCGTTTGGAAACTGCTTGGATTATTCGTCATTCCACTTGGTGTTTCGACATTTGCTGTTTGGGCGCTAACTCTTGCCGGATCTTATTCGCTTGTATCACTTTGCGGTCGTTATTTGCCCGAACGAATTCACATCATTGTGGGATTATAAATTGATTTTCGATACTGGCGCTTTTCATAGCGTTGAAGCAAAGTGAGTCCATTACCAACATTTGGCACGCGATCATCGGTGAAGATACCGGACTTCCTGTTTTCGAACGAGAAGATGACTTTTTACTCAAAATGGCTGATTGGATTAACCAACCTGAAATAACCGGAATCAATCTCCCTTGGTCGAGCATTGAAAAATGGAAGGGGCAATTCAGGTAGCCATATTCCGCAGTCATTACCTTGCCTATTTCGTTAAGAATGAGGGGGTTTAGCAAAATAGGATACCCAAGTCTTATTTATCACTCGATCTAAAGCGCATTTCGATTGTAGAGGACAGATTAAATGAAAGGCATCATCCTCGCGGGCGGGTCCGGCACGCGACTGTACCCGCTCACTCTCGTGACCTCCAAGCAGCTGCTGCCGGTCTACGACAAGCCCATGATCTACTACCCGCTGTCCACGCTCATGCTGGCGGGCATCAAGGACATCCTGGTCATCTCCACGCCGACCGACCTGCCCAACTTCCAGCGCCTGCTGGGCGACGGCTCGCGCTTCGGCGTGAACCTCTCCTACGCCGAGCAGCCCTCGCCGGACGGCCTGGCGCAGGCCTTCACCATCGGCGAGGAGTTCATCGGCGGCGAGCCCTGCGCGCTCGTGCTGGGCGACAACATCTTCTACGGCAACGGCCTGTCGCGCCACCTGACGCGCGCCGTCCAGAACGCCGAGTCGGGCCGCGCCACGGTCTTCGGCTACCACGTGGACGACCCCGAGCGCTTCGGCGTCGTGGAGTTCGACGGTGAGGGTAGGGCCGTCTCCATCGAGGAGAAGCCCGCCGAGCCCAAGAGCTCCTACGCCGTCACCGGCCTGTACTTCTACCCGGGCGACGTGTCCTCCCGCGCCGCCGAGGTGAAGCCCTCCGCACGCGGCGAGCTGGAGATCACCACGCTCAACCAGATGTATCTGGAGGAGGGGACGCTCTCCGTGGTGACCCTCGGCCGCGGCTACGCGTGGCTGGACACCGGCACCATGGAGTCGCTCCACGAGGCGGCGGAGTTCGTCCGCGCCGTCGAGCACTCCCAGGACCTACCGGTCTCGGTGCCCGAGGAGATCGCCTGGGAGAACGGCTGGATCGACACGGCGCGGCTGGAGGAGGCGGCCGCGGCCTACGGCAAGTCGGTCTACGGCCAGCACCTGAAGAAGGTCGCCGCCGGCGAGATCGTCAACAGCCCGCGCGAGTACTAAATGATTCAATGGGAGATACAGATATGTCTGAAGAGCTCTTCGAGCCCAGGAACATCATCGTCACGGGCGGCTGCGGCTTCATCGGCAGCAACTTCGTGCACCACGTCGTGAACAACCACCCCGACGTGCACGTCACCGTCCTGGACAAGCTGACCTACGCCGGCAACCCCGAGAACATCGCGGGCCTTCCCGCCGACCGCGTCGAGCTCGTGGTGGGCGACATCTGCGACTCCGAGCTGCTGGATAAGATCGTGCCGGGCCACGACGCGATCGTGCACTACGTCGCCGAGAGCCACAACGACAACTCCATCGCCGACCCGGAGCCCTTCCTGCGCACCAACGTCGAGGGCACCTTCCGCCTGCTGGAGGCCGTGAGGAAGTACGGTATCCGCTACCACCACGTCTCCACCGACGAGGTCTACG
>CABJFQ010000008.1:81202-125904 GCA_902364975.1 Coriobacteriaceae bacterium
GGGCCTTCCCGCCGACCGCGTCGAGCTCGTGGTGGGCGACATCTGCGACTCCGAGCTGCTGGATAAGATCGTGCCGGGCCACGACGCGATCGTGCACTACGTCGCCGAGAGCCACAACGACAACTCCATCGCCGACCCGGAGCCCTTCCTGCGCACCAACGTCGAGGGCACCTTCCGCCTGCTGGAGGCCGTGAGGAAGTACGGTATCCGCTACCACCACGTCTCCACCGACGAGGTCTACGGCGACCTTGCGCTCGGAGACCCGGCGAAGTTCACCGAGGAGACGCCGTACAAGCCCTCTTCGCCGTACTCGAGCACCAAGGCTTCCTCCGACATGCTCGTGCGCGCCTGGACCCGCACCTACGGGCTGCGCACGACCATCTCCAACTGCTCCAACAACTACGGCCCCTACCAGCACGTGGAGAAGTTCATCCCGCGCCAGATCACCAACATCGTCGACGGCGTGCGCCCCAAGCTCTACGGCCGCGGCGAGAACGTCCGCGACTGGATCCACACCGAGGACCACTCCTCGGCCGTCTGGGACATCCTGACCAAGGGCCGCACGGGGGAGACCTACCTCATCGGCGCCGACGGGGAGAAGAACAACATCACCGTGCTGCGCATGATCCTTGCGGCCATGGGACGCGACCCCGAGGACTTCGACTGGGTCGCCGACCGCCCCGGCCACGACCGCCGCTACGCCATCGACTCCACCAAGCTGCAGACCGAGCTCGGCTGGAGGCCGGCGCACACCGACTTCGCCGAGGGCCTCAGGGCCACCATCGACTGGTACGTCGCCAACGAGGCCTGGTGGCGCCCGGCCAAGGAGGCCACCGAGGCCCGCTACCGCGCGCAGGGGCAGTAAGGAGAGCAGAGACATGGCAGACATCGCATTCGAGAAGGACCTGAAGGTCGCGGAGACCGGCATCGAGGGCCTCAAGGTCGTCGACCTGGCCGTCCACGGCGACTCGCGCGGCTGGTTCAAGGAGAACTGGCAGCGCGCCAAGATGTGCGCGCTCGGCATCCCCGATCTCAAGGTCGTCCAGAACAACATCTCCTACAACGACAGCCGCGGCGTCACCCGCGGCATCCACGCGGAGCCCTGGGACAAGTTCATCTCCGTGGCCCGCGGCTCGGTCTTCGGCGCATGGGTCGACCTGCGCGAGGGCAGCGCCACCTACGGGAAGGTGTTCACCTGCACGCTCGACCCGTCCAGGGCCATCTACGTCCCGCGCGGCGTGGGCAACTCCTTCCAGGCCCTGGAGGACGGCACCGCCTACACCTACCTGGTGGACGCCCACTGGTCGCTGGAGCTCAAGAGGACCTACACCTTCGTGAACCTCGCCGACCCCGAGCTCGCCATCGAGTGGCCGATCCCGCTGGACCAGGCCACCGTCTCCGAGGCCGACCTCAACCACCCGATGCTCAAGGACGTCGTCCCCATGGCGCCCAAGAGGACCCTCGTCACCGGCTGCAACGGCCAGCTGGGCCGTGCGGTCCGCAAGCTCGCCGAGGAGCGCGGCGTCGCCAAGGACTTCGACTTCTGCGACATCGACACCTTCGACATGTCCGACCCGGACGCCTACGCACAGTACGACTGGTCGCTCTACGGCACCGTCATCAACTGCGGCGCCTACACGGCGGTGGACAGGGCCGAGACCCCCGAGGGCCGCGCGACCGCATGGAAGGCCAACGCCACCGGTCCGGCCCTTCTCGCCCGCACCTGCGCCGGGCACGGCATCACGCTCGTGCACGTGTCCTCCGACTACGTCTTCGACGGCACCGCCGAGGTCCACGACGAGGGCGAGCCCTTCAGCCCGCTGTCCGTCTACGGCCAGACCAAGGCCGCCGGAGACATCGCCGTGGCCGGCTGCCCGCGCCACTACATCATGCGCAGCTCCTGGGTCATCGGCGAGGGGCACAACTTCGTCAAGACGATGAAGGCGCTGTCCGACCGAGTCGCCGACCCCGAGGACGGGCTCGAGCAGGTCACCGTGGTCGACGACCAGCTGGGCCGCCTGACCTTCACGCGCGACATGGCAGCGGCCATCTTCCACGTGCTGGACGCGAAGGCCCCCTACGGCACCTACGGCTGCACCGGCTCCGGCGCCGTCAAGTCCTGGGCCGACATCGCCCGCGCCGTCTTCGAGGCCGCCAACGGCAACGGGGACAAGGTGGTCCCCGTCAGCACCACCGACTACTACGCAAATGCCGCCGGCCCCATCGCCCCGCGCCCGGTCCACTCCGCGCTCGACCTGTCCAGGCTCGAGTCGGTCGGCTTCCGCATGCCCGACTGGGAGGAGGAGCTGGGGGAGTACCTCAAGACACTCTAGTCGCTCTTAAATATGCGAGAGTCAAAGCCGCCGTTTCTTAACGGCGGCTTTTCTTTTGCCTGGCATAAAGTCCAGCCGCGACAAAAACGGCGGCGGTCGCCAAGCTTATTGCGAGCCCTGCAGATCACTGCGGGCGGCAGAGTTGGCGTAGAGCTCGGTTCTCGAGGGTGGCTGCAGGCTGCCCGAGAAACCGAGATTCACCTGGAATGCCGTCATTCTGATCAATGTCAAGCCGCCTTCTTGCCGAGAATCGGGTTTTCGGCCACGCCGAGCGCGATGATTCCGACCGCGTGCTCCGCGGCGGTGCCCTCGCAGGCGGGCTCGGGCGCGTTGGCCTTGGCGCCCTCTTCGGCCCTGCCGATGGAGTCGTCGACGGACCGGCGGCGGCCGGCCCATTCCTCGTTCGTCTCGGCGTACACGGCGCCTATCATCCCGATGGGCGACTTCCCCCGCCAAGGAACGCCTGCACCGCGCGGCTGCGGCGCTTGAGCCCGCGGTTGGCGCGCTCCTGCAGGTTCGAGCGGAAGGAGGTGGAGTGAAGGGGAAGACGCGAAATGGGCGTTGGGCATTGCGGTCACGACGCTTGCACTTGCGGCGTTCCTGCCGCTCGTGTCGGTCGTCCTGGTGCTGAGGCCGTTGAAGACTAGTGGCGCGTCCGAGACAGAAGTCACCGCTGGAGGGGCCGTCCGTTTATTGTCCGGACGAGCTGAGATGCTTTTATCACGATAAGCGCAGATAGGAAGTAAATCACTGGTATGATTTGAAAAAGGAGGAAACAGATGAAAGTCCAAATTGGGACAGTGTGCAGCGCGATGGAAATCGCCGAGTATGCTGTCAACAGGCGATATCGCCACGGCACGCCCATCAGCAATCTTCAGCTCCAGAAGATCCTCTACTTCCTGCAAGTCATATACGCGAGCGAGACCGGTGAGCTGCTATTCGCCGACCAGTTTGAGGCATGGCCCTACGGCCCTGTCATCAGAGATGTCTACGTTGAGTTCTCTGACTGCGGCGGCTTCCCGATAAAACGCGAGTTCGACACCGAGATAAATGATTCCATCCGCCCGTTCCTGGATGCGGGGGTGGACACGCTCGCCGAGAAATCCCCATGGGAGCTCGTCAGGATCTCACACGCCGAGGGGTCCCCGTGGGACATCATCTTCAATCAGAAGCGCCTACACAAAGGAATCATCCCAAATGAGCTGATCATGCAGTGCGCTAGCGAGGTCTCTGAGTGACCGAGCAAGACTATGCAAAGGCGGCCGAAAACTTCGGAAGGGTCCTCTCTCTCTGCTCACCAGCAAAATTGGGACTCTTTCGAAGCCGCCCCTGAAAGTTCCCCCAATAAACGCAGGCAGCGACGACGTAGAGAAACGCAAGGCTCTGCGCGACATGCTCGAATCCCTCGCCAGCACGGATGATGCCGCGGTGCTCTCTCAAGAGGACATCCGCCGAGCCTCGAACTTCTTCGCAAAGCTATATGGGGGGAGCGAGCCCTATCGCCATAGATATGCCGACATCTGCGACCTGGTGTTCAACGCACTCGGGCATTCCTCTGGGGACCTGGACGAAGGGGTCCCCTATTCGGTCAATTGCCTCGCCGAGAACATTCGCATTATCCATGGGCACCTGACGAAGCAGGGACTTTGTAACCAGGCAAAAAGTGTCCTCAAACTCGCCGACCACATCGACCTGGAAAAGACGAGGCTGAGCCACGATATCGAACAGCAGCAGGCCATGCGCGCATTCAAAGCGGCAATCGCCGAAGTGAAAGCGGAAAGGGACGTGGCGGACCAGAAACGCGCGGAGCTGGAAAGGGAGTTCGACGAGCGCCTCGACAAGACGAGGATGGAGTACATCGCGATTCTCGGCGTCTTCGCCGCGGTCGTACTCGCGTTCAACGGCGGCGTCGGCTTCTCCACGTCTGCGATGGCCGCGTCGGCATCGACAGCGGCATGAAGGCCCTCGTGTTCCTGACCGCGCTGGTCGGATTCGTCCTCATCAACACAGTGTGCATCCTCCTCGTGTTCATCTGGAAGATGTCCTTCAACCATCGGAATGTCGAGCTGGGAAAATGGACGAGGAACTGCCTGATCGCCGCAGACGTCATCCTCGTGGCCATCATGGCTGCGATGATGGCGCTCTCTCACCCTGGACTCAGGGCATTCATCGGGTTGTAGCCCAAACGTAGCGCCAAGGGCCGTCTCGGAGGGCGGCCCTTCTCATGGCGACACATCTAGGAACATAGCCGTGCGGTCATCCTTCGCCGCATGGGGCACTGGGGAGCCGTCCTTCGAGGCGGCTTCCCGCTTTTCGCGGCGGGGCGCGATTGATTGAAGGTGGCGCCTGTACGCTGACGAGCCACTGGCGAACCCGCACCACGAGAGATACTGCTCAGGAAGTTCGGCAGGTACGGCCTGCTCGTGATCGACGAGTGGCTGCTGAACAAGCCAGACAGCCTGTTCAGGGCGATGTTCCTCGAGCTCATGGAGCTGAGCTACGGTTCGTCCTCGACCGTCTTTTGTACACAGTACAGGCCGAAGAACAGGCACGCCAGGCTGGGCGGCGGGCTTCACGCCGAGGCGATCATGGACAGGATCGTGCACGGCACCGTCTGGCTGGAGACGGGGGACGTCAACATGCGCGACATATACGGCTGACGGTACTGAACGGACACCGGCGGTACCGATTCACGATACCGCCGGTACTGTCCCGCAATATTCACGGTACGGAAACGCGCAAATACTCATTACACTATTTTTCTCCCAGCAATCGCATTTTCACACGAGGAGAACAAGTCATGGAATTGAACGCCAGCAACCCCTCTAATACGATGGATAGACCATTAATTACATATTATTCTGAACTAGGAACAGTATCAAAAGGGACTTTGGACGATGAACCTGATGGCTTCTATGTGTACAGCCTGCCGTCGCAAGATCTTTTATACGATTCCTTTGACAGCATTCAGGAGCAAATCCATTCGAGATTGATCGACCTCGACAATCTCATCATCGAAAGATTGTTCGGAAACCAATCGACGTACTATTCCATCATCCACTTCTGTCCGATTGCAATATCAGAGGGCGGCTTCAGTCCCGAAATGACTTTCGATAGAGATTCGTTCGCTGGTTACGCCAAACGCTTCTCATTCGAGGAGGCGCGAAGGCTCATCTATTTAGACGATCTAAGGTATTTATCCGAAAGCTTTGGCAAAACGTACGATCAGGCCGTGGGCTCACTGAGGATGGCATTCTGCGCACTAGGGGAAATCGAGCCCATTGGAAACATCTCGGACGGAGTATTCAAGGTATCCTCTCCAAAGTCTCATTCAATGATGAGAGAAGTGGAGTCGTTCATAATTTGGCTGAATTCTTCATTGGATATTCTCAGCCATCTGCTATTTGAGCTGGACCGGATTCCCAATCGATTCGAATCCTTCAAGAAAATCCGATCAGACAAGTCGGCCCTATATTCCAAATTCAGGTCAAAGAGTTCGCACTCTGGCGACGAAGGCCATATATGCAACGACTTTCCCGAAGCCGTGTACTTAGAAGAACTGAGAAACGAGATCGTCCATAACAGAGCTTTCGAAAATTCAGCGACCTGCTACATTAGCCTCGAGAATGGCATCGTAAAAGAGCGCTTCTTCCTCCTGCCGGATTCAAATGAAAACGGCAGGTTGCCAAGGTGGAATGGAAGATGCCGATTCTACTCGCAAGAAAATAAAGGAACGGAGCGCCTTTCCTCGCTTTACCGAGAGATATAGATTCGAATATCGAATTCCCTGGATTACGCTATTGATGATCTTTCGGAAGAGATCAGCGAGATGCGCTCCAGCGGCGAGCTCAAGGTGATGAACCCCAATGCAATAGAGGAGGCCATCGAATCATTTCGTGTCGCAGCCATGCCAGCCACCAGCAAGTAATGGAAACCGCCGCATTGGGGTTCATCAGAGGAGGTTCATCTCGGCACATTCTGATATCAACGAAGACGATATCAGAAGCGTCTCGGAGAAATCGTAGAGGATGCTGGAGACTTCTCCCGTATCTATCCGTGCCAAAGATTGAAGAGATGTTCAACGCGGGATTCGGCTTCGCTGTCTGTGCATGCGCTGCCCCGCGTGGCATATCCGCCGCGCGACCGCCACGACTTCGACCCCGAGGTGCTTGGCCAGGTCAAGCGCGGGCACCGCGACGGCGCTCAGGAGGGGGTCGGATATTGTTAGTATACGCGGCTTGCCGACGTTTATGCGAGCAATATCAACCCGAAGAAGTCGGAGGGCTCTCTCCGGCAAATTTACTTGTTTGAGGCGCGGGACAGTGGCGCCCCGAGCTGTTGAAGCCATGCCTGATCCTTGTCCCCCTAGGGTCTTTTCAGGGGTTGTTCCTTTTTAACGGGAGCGTTGGAGGTAGCCGCTTTCATCAAGTACTTGTTCGTGGCACGCGAATTGCTGTGCGCTAGTCACTTCATACCGTCGTTCTTTTTTCGTTATTCGTACCGCTTGATGAACCGGTCGGTCTCGTCGTACGAGAGGTAATCGGGTTCGCCCGTTCCGATTCTCCAAGCGATCTCTCGGGCTTTCGCTATCATGGCCGCTGTTGCGGCATCGGCACCTTTCGGCATCTTTGCATGTTTGATTTCTATGCAGCCGCCCGTGACCTCGGGGACGCTCCTGTACATCCAAGTTTCGCCTATGGGTACATGGACGTCGAAGAAGTTCCACTCGAACTCGGTGTCCTCAACCGTCCTTGAGGGGAAGTTCGGATGCAAATCCCAATGCTCGGAGAGAGCCTTCTTGGCACGATTGAGGACGACACCCATTGCCCAATTGCCTGTTCTTTTGTAGGCAGGACCCTCCTCTGCGTGCTTTTCGGCAGTCGCCATCGCGTTCCAGATGAGCGAGGTGATCTGTGCGGGCGAGTATTCTAGGAGCATGGTGTCGAGCAGAGTTTCAAACTCTTCGCGCTTCGGCCCCTCATACTCGTAGCACGCATCGTCAAGCTGGACATCGAGGTAGGCTAGAACGAGACCTTTTGCGGTTCGCAGCCAGTACTCGCGCTCACCCTGACCAAGCGCGACGTATTCGCGATCACCTTCGACGATGATGGGGTTTCTCTCGTGGGCAGTGTAGCCTTTCAACTTGATTGCAAAGGGCACCTTGTACCAATAGAAGCTGAAGCCGTCTTCCTCTTCCTCAAACCCGCTCAACCATTTGTCGAATGCTGCGGTTGGTTGAATGTACCCCTCGCCCCTGAGCGCCTTACAGGCGTCGATGAAGCCAAACAAGAGCGGTTGGTCTGCGATGGGCCCAAGGTAGGTATTGCCACCCCCGCCTCTTACTTCGATCAGGACCTCGAATACTGTGCTCGTGAGGCTATCAGGATTGCGCTTGGCCCATTCGAACTCTTTCGGCTCAATTGAGAATGCACGACGCAGCCTGTACTTCCGCTCAAACTCTTCGAGCTCTCGCATTGCTTGCTGTCTAGTTTTACCGCAATTTGGGCAGAAGACCTGATCCTTATAGTACGAGTCCGCCGAGACGTCCTTGATGCCCCTGCTGATTCTAGGCGCAAAGAGCGCACCGCCGCAAAGGGGGCAGCCATCGTCCAGCTCGATCATAGGGAACAGCTCAACGATCTTCTTGTCTGTGAAGCTCTTCGGGAGGTCATAGAGCTCCCTCAGATCATTCAGTGAGAGGCCAGAGGTGTAGTAGGCGTCCATAAGCTCGTTGACGTTGTCCTCGCCCAGCTCTGCTCTAACTTCGTCAACTCTTGACATATGCTCGACTTTCTTTCGATCAACGGAGGTTTATACGTGCCATTTTATGATATAGCCATGCGTCTTACGGTGGCGCTTTGATAAGAGGAAGGTCTCGGGCAGCGTTAGATCGTCCGAGACCGGGATGTCGCCGCTAGGCTGTGGGCAGCTGCTCTGTATTTGTTGACACTAAGGCCTCAAGCATCTGATGCCAATGTAAGTTTCGATAACTCTCTTTCAGGTAGGCTATATTTCTGATCTGATGCGATCGCGTGATTCAAGATAGCATTTCGGGTGCAAATAAATTGCTTTACGCATTGGCGTAAAGGTGCGTTATCGCCGTCAATAGCGCAAACGACGAAATTCCGACGTTCGCACTATTGATGCCGACGTTGCCTGCGCATAGCTGGGCAAGGGCGCTGATGATCATATCGGTTATCTCCGCATCTCCATCTAGTATGCCATAGGCAAGCATTGGAATGGGCGGCCGCATTGCGTTGGTGAACTCGCTTCACCTCATGTTAGCCTGCTCGGTTTGGGTGAGCCGCTCCTATATACCGAGCAGGTTGATTAAAGGCGGTGAGCCCGTGAACGATTTCGACCCGTCTCGTATTCCAGGGTATGCGACAAAGAAGAGCTACGCGCATTTCGATTACCGTGTTGCATTCAAGGATGTCGAGGCGAGGGTTTGTGATGCAGATTTTATTCAGCGTCACGCATTTCTTCCCTTAATTGCGAATAAGCTTTGCCATGTGAGATTCTGGGACGGCAAGAAAACCCTGAAGACGAGAGGTATCGCATATGCATCTCACTTGGATCACAGGATTTTTCAGTATTATGCGCTGCAATGGGGCAAGTTATATGACCGTCGTGCCTTAGAAACGGGCATCGGCGGCGTTGCTGCAGCTTATCGAAGCGGATTTCACCTCACTAATTACTCTGTTGCTGCAGATGCAATCGATGCCATTCGCAGGCAGGGGGATTCGCTAGTTATCACGGGAGACTTCACCCATTTTTTCGATAACCTCGATCATAGTTACATACGCAAGGCCGTTAGAGGGTTCTTTAACGAGGGCATGCTTCCACCGGACCATTACCAAGTCCTGAAAAACAGTATTGCATTACTGCTATTGGCCTGTTGGCGATTTGGCGAGAAGGAACGGGCTTTGCTGGATTGATCTTCAGCCAGACGACCCGTTCACGTTTGGCAATTCTGCGTCCAAAGTTCGATTCAAGGCGTTAAGGAGCCTTAACAGGCTACCGCGCATCTTGACACCTGCGGAGTTTTCGGCTTGCAAGGATTCTTCGATTGTTGTGCCCTGGAAAGAAAGGCATGATGCGAGGGGCATTCCCCAAGGACTGGCAACAAGTGGCGTGTTGGCGAATATGTATATGTTTGATATCGATGCCCAGATTAACGCGTGTGTTGCCAGCGTAAATGGCAGGTATATACGATATTGCGATGATTTAATCATTGTCGTCCCAGCCAAGGATCTCAAAACAGCAAGCAAAGCTCTTGCTTTGGCACAGGGAGTTCCTGCAGTTGAACTACAAGATGAAAAAACCAAAATCCACCGTGTAAACGATGGGAAGGTCGAGCAACTTTCATTTGATGCATTGCTCGCAGGAGAAATGGAAGTTGTGCGAACCGCGCATCATGCTGGAAATCATGTTTCGTTTTTGGGATTTGATTTTGACGGTAAAGATGTCCGAATTCGCCAATCTACGGTCGGCAGGTTTTACAGCAGGTTTTATCGTGCTGCTAAATCAATCGGCAGGCTGGCTGACAATCCGGACAAGCATCCGAGTAAGAAACGCGTAAGCGCATTGTATGAGCATTACTCTCCGAAGGGGAGCAGATCGAGTGACAAGCGAGGTGCTTCGGACCCAAGCTGCTACGGAAACTATCTTTCATATGTGGCAAGAGCTCAGAAGGCATTTCCGAATGACCCCATTAGCGGCCATGTTTCCAAGATGTATAGGAAAATTAACAAGGCAACGGGTAGGGGCTGATGCTAGCTTAGGTGCCGTAAGTGACAGTAAAGCTGTAGCTAAATCAAGGACTTCGAAGCTGTCTTTGGAGTGGGCTGCATCTGATTTCATTTTATTGGATAGATTTAAGGATGAGCCAGTCGCGTCTTCTTCGCTGTGCTCACGGTCTTCAGTCCGTCTCGGCTGCATGGTGAGGCTCGACGGTGTAGAAGCGCGTGAACGAGATCCTGACCTTCACGCGCGACATGGCCGCGGCCATCTTCCACGTGCTGGACGCGAAGGCCCCCTACGGCACCTACGGATGCACTGGCTCGGGCGCCGTGAAGAGCTGGGCCGACATCGCCCGCGCTGTCTTCGAGGCAGCCAACGGCAACGACGGAAAGGTCGTTCCGGTGTCGACCGCTGACTACTACGCCCGCGCCGCCGGCCCCATCGCCCCGCGTCCGGCCCACTCCGCGCTCGACCTGTCCAGGCTCGAGTCGGTCGGCTTCCGCATGCCCGACTGGGAGGAGGAGCTGGGGGAGTACCTCAAGACACTCTAGTCGCTCTTAAATATGCGAGAGTCAAAGCCGCCGTTCTTTAACGGCGGCTTTTCTTTTGCCTGGCATAAAGTCCAGCCGCGACAAAAGCGGCGGCGGTCGCCAAGCTTATTGCGAGCCATGCAGATACTGTCGAGGGCAGCCTCATGTGGTGCTCGTGGGGGAAGTCGAGGTAGGCAGGGGGTCGGAATTCGACAACGCGACGCTCGACGAGCCCTTTAAGGTCTTCGGCAGAACCAGGCTGCTCTCGAAGATGGGCTGCCCTTTCGACAGCGCCGTCGACGAGTCTGCCAACAAGACGTTGAAAGCTGAGTTCCTGTGCCGGGAGCAGTTCGCGAGCCTGCGCGATCTCCAGTTGAAGTTGAACGACTACGTGTGGTGGCACAACAAGGAGCGGATGCACTCGACGCCGGGATACATGAGCCCGGTCGAGTTCCGGAAGGCAGGCCTTAGTCTCTGAGAAAAATGTCCTAAAAATGGTCGCCAATCCACCCTTTCACCTCGCGAGACATGGTGGAGACGTCGCGCGAGATCGTTCGCGCTATCTCGCGGAGCAAATCCGCCCGGTCGAGCCCCTCCTCGATCCTCTGCCTGTCCAAAAACGTCAATTGCCTGTATGGTTGCGCCATGGCCTTCCTTCCTTTCTTTTGCGGCTTGCAGGTGTGGCAATCGGCAACCATGGGGGAAGGAAGGCCGTTCGTGCAATCGTGCCGCATGCTCAAGCCAGAAGGCTTTCACGTACGGCATTGGACGTACGAGGGACTTCAAGACCAAGCGCAACTGTTGCAGCAAGTCTTGTTGGTTGCAGTTAGTATTGCGGCTAGAATAAAAATTTAGGTTCAAGAAATGGGGTGCGGTTCACTCTTGGCTTCTGTGTGGTTTTCGGCGGGATTCGGAGTTTGTTGCATTTAATGCGACACCGGTGTATCGCGCCGACGTGGTATTTCAATGCAACGACAATGGCATAACATTTAGCAAGGAGGGCATGGTGGATTTAGCTGAGAAGCTCATGTATGTTACGGTGCAGGTGCGGTGCGAGCTTGAAGGCGGAGGTTTATCCCAGGGAACCGGTTTCATCTTTACGTATTCCAAAGGGAATCGTTCGCTTCCGGTACTTATTACCAACAAGCACGTTGTTTGCGGTGCCTCGAAGACGCGCCTTGCGATTCCTTACGTTCATACCGAGAACGGTATCGACGAGAGGCGATCGTTCTGCATCACCGTTGATGGTGGCGAAGCGGTCTGGGTCAAGCACCCGGATGACTCTATCGACTTATGCGCTCTTCCGCTCCAAAGCGTTTTCGACCTTATGTTGCGGCACGATTCTGAAGCGCACCATGTTGCGCTCGACGAAAGCATCATCCCGTCGCAGGCGCAGCTTGATAAGTTGAGTCCTTTTGAAAACGTAATTATGATTGGTTATCCAATCGGGTTGATTGACGAGGTTCACAATGCCCCACTTATGCGAAAAGGCATGACCGCAACGCATCCACGATACGATTACAATGGGCAGTCGATTTTTCTGATTGACTGTGCCTGCTTTCCGGGTTCGAGTGGCTCGCCTGTTTTTCTGCTTGACAATGGGCCTTATGTCGAGGATGGAGTCCTTACCTTCGGGATGCAAAGGTTCAAGTTCCTTGGTGTGATGTTCTCTGGGCCCGTGCAGCGTGCCACCGGTGAGGTTGACGTGATTGATATTCCGACGACACAGCGCTTGATTGCAACTACGGTCATTCCCACAAATCTCGGAAACGTTATCAAGGCCAGAAAGCTCACCGAGCTTGGCGATGTTTTTTGGAAGATGGCCGAATCGGAGCTTGCGGAATGAGGTGTGGCCGGGAATATCCGGCCCTTGTTATCTCCGGTTTAACCTTCATCCTCCCATGGTTCTGGCGAGATTAGTGATTGTTTCGCAAAATGCTTCACCGCACGCCTTGGGAGACAATGAGCGAGTAGTTCCTTACTGTAACATCTCCCGTGTCGTGCCCATGCGCGTGCTGGTGGGTCGTACTGAACGTATTCGTGCAAGGCGCTGTTTAATTGTCTATTTCCGCGATAACGTTCTCGGGGAATGTCAAGGTTCGCAGCGTCTTCTTGTCGAGCGAACCCCATATACTAAGTATCTCTCTGCTTCGTTTAAGCCTCGGGTCATCATAGTTGTCGAGGAAGATTTCCGCGCATAAGTCTTCGATGTATGATTTTCGAATGCCATCAGTCGGCTCAGCACCTTTCTCGATGTATTTGCGCTCTCCTTGTATGGCGCGGTCTAGATACTCCATGAATTTGTCGTTCTCTTTTGCGAACTCAAATACACGATCGAAGCATTTTCCGGTTTTGACCTGCTCCCATTGTTCGGGCGCGTATTCCGCCATTGCTAGGAAGGTCGGCAAAAGCGCATTCCTTGAGAACGCGATTGGCCAGTCCCCTTGGCAGTCGGCGTCGTTCCTTATGTAGGTCGCACCTTGTTTGAGCTTGTCGATGAATCGGTTGCAATCGCGAAGGCTTCCTCTGTTTTGCTCAATAAACCGTCGGGATATTTTCGTGAAACAGTATCCGCTATGGATGTCGACTCGCTTCGCTTCGAGGTACGTAATTGGATTGATTCGGGGCAAATCGAATCGGTAGTCGCAGAAGCGTTGAAGGTATCGCTGACAGTCGTAATTCTGGCCATAGACCCCTTGGAGTGAGTAGGCAAGTTGCGTTCTGTCCGTTGATTAACCGACCACGATGTTATCTTGAAGGAAAAGAGACTTTGTTTGCTCGAGTAGCTGCATGGCGAATTCCGGCCGACACCTGTCGAGCTCGTCTATGAAGAGCACAGCCTTGTTGGCGACTTCCGGCAGAAGCGCTGACACGAGTTCCTCGGTTTTTGCCCTCAGCTCCTGCCTCTTTCTGAACGCTTCAAGGAAATCGCTCCCGCTGATTGCCTCGAGGAGCTTTCCTGCATTCAGGCCCTTTAAAGACAAAGCGCACTCTATTGCCCCTGCTGCGATATCGGAAACGTTTCTCTCCTGATTAACCTTTGTCTTGTCGGCCATAGTTGCTATGGTTGCCAATAATGGGGCAATCGGGTCGTTGAAATGGTCGTTTTCCCAGGCATTGAAGTATATTGGCAGAAAAGGATCTTCATTCATCTTGGTTATGAGATTGCTGTCGAAAATCGATGTGTCCGATGGGGCATTTGCGTCGATGTGCGGGTTTCCGAAGCGCAAGGTTTCGATGATTTGCTTGACGAAGAAGGTTTTGCCTGTTCCCCAAGGGGCGTCTATGAAAATAGAATAGGGCCCGTTCACGCTGTAAAGTAGATGGATAAATTGAGCGACAATTTCGCGGCGACCGAGTTGGTCGTTTTTTAGCAATTCCCTGGCGAGCTCGCATGTGGGCTCTTCGTCTAATCGTTTCATATGTGCTCTCTTTTCCGTGGTGTTGCTGGAGGAGGTGCTCATTTCATTGCTAGTATTATCGCACAAGCGTTCGTTACGATTGTAAGCGGCTTTATTAATAAACGAGGCGGCGATGGCTCTTGACCTTAGTTTGCATTGGCGGGGACCGTGGAGGCTGTCTCTCGTTGCCGAGACCGTTGGGACGATTCCTTCCGCAATCATTACGGCGGCGGCCGAAGGTGCTACGAACTCGTTTCTCAAACAATACGGTATGCAATAGGCTCGGCTCTTGCCCTTGTGTAAGAAGTGGCATGTCAGAGGTTTCTCAAGTCCTTTGAACAATCGCGTGGCACAAGCGTTTCAGAGCTCCGGAGTATCATCTTCGGAGCCCCTTTGTTTTTCTGAGCTTGGCTCGTTCGAATGTCGTGTGTTAGGAGCTAACTTTGTCTGATGAACAACAGAGCGGTGTTTGCTCAGAGTCTAGCGATTACAAGCTTGCCAAAGCCGCCGCCCGCCCTGGCGCCATCGTGAAGCTTCCTCTTGGCACGCCGGATGCCATCTGGGTCGCGAGCGCCCCGCACCTCGAATTGCTCGCGCAGATCCAGGAATCCGTGCGCGCCATGACCGAGCAGTTCACCAAAAACCTCGAAGGCCTCTTTAGCCATGCCGCCCAGATTAGCTCGCTACTGAGCTCCCAGCTCGGCGTCCTTGACGAGTTCCGGGAGTCCGTGTGCTCGAACCTAGTCCCCTTGATGGAGCGGCTAGCGGAGATAGGCGCTTCGCTCGACTGGGAGGCCATCCTTGAGGATTCGCGGCGTTGGGGCTCGTATGGCTGGGCAATCACGAACGACCAGTTCACCTACAACGCCCCGCCGCGCTGTCCCTCGTCGCTGGAGGAGGCCGATGCCGTCTACCTCTCATTTCTCGATGTTGATGCCCTTATTGCTGGCCTTGAGGGCAGCGTTGCCAAGAAAGTCGACTTTCGCGAGGCCGTCGAGCTCTTCCGCGAAAGGCACTATAAGCCCTGTGCAATGATGCTTTGCTCGCTCATAGACCGAGAGCTATTTCGCGCATGCTGTGGGCCAAGACGAGATGAGGGGGGCAAGCATAAACAAAGGTCTTGGTCTCGCGAGCTGAAAAAGCTGAAAGGTTCGCTTTCAGATGGAAGTGACGCTGAGCTCTCCGCTATGGCCATTTCGATAATCGACTTCGCCAACATATGCGAGGCCGTGGACTACTTCTTCAGGGCGGGAGATGACTTCAACCGCGAGCGAGAGGGCGAGCTTAACCGAAACTTCCTCCAGCACGGCATGATGTACAAGCCGGTCCGACGCAAGACTTGCATCAAACTCTTCGTACTGCTGGATGCCGTGAGCTCGTCGCTTCCTGACGCGTTGGGATATGTCTCTGACTTGGCCAAGGGTTAGACCGGCAATTTCATGAGGCTTGGACGCCTCGGCTCTCTTACCGATGAGTATCCATCAAGCTCAACGGACCAATGACGTTTGAAATAAGCGGCGCTACTATTAGGCTCCGCCTGCGCGGCGGCCATCGCCTTCGTCAGTGTCTCGGCTGTCTCGCGCTTGGAGTCAATGTTCACGTGGGTGTAGATATCCATGGTGTCGGCGGAGGTGGGGCGATGCTCGGCGAGATCTTAAGTCTAGATTAAACATGGCTAAGGAGGGGGCTCGATTGATCATCAGTGGAGTCCAATGGGTGGCTGCAACTCTCATCGGGCAAATGGATAACCGTGAATATGCATCAATTATATTGATAGGTCTTCTTGCGATTTATCTTCTGGCTAAGGGTAAGTTATTAAGTGTTATTAAATCGCTTACTGTTGTTATCAAGCTTGCGCTAAATCCCAAAATACTGATTCCTGCGCTCATTCTTATGACGTACTCTGCTTTTTTGATATACATCGCGTTTGAATGCGGGTTTTGGAATACAGGCATCTTGCTGGATACGATTCTTGAGGTTGTATTTGTTGGGTTTCCCTCCATATATATATTGCTTCTAAGGCAACATCGGTCACTTCAATTAAAAACGAATTGATTGTGCCCGAGGTCAGCTTTGGCGCACTAATGTCTTTCTATATCAACTTGGTCTGTTTCCCGATTCTATTTGAAGTTGCTCTTCAAACAGTCTTTTTGTTTTTTGGTATTGGCTATGCCCTATTTTCATCCAGACGTGATGTATCCAATCTACGCTTATTTGAAAACATGAGGGCTTTTTTGGGCATCATTGTTTTTGTCGCAGCAACGGTACTGCTCTCAAATGCTTGGTCCTCTATGGACTGGGGCGATGAATTAAGCTCGCTATTTCTTTCAATCTGGTACCCAATATTCATCGTGCCCTATGTTCTCGCGCTTGCCTATTATGCCTTGCTTGAATCGATGCGCATGCGTATTAACGTTTTGGAAGAAAACCTGCCTACAAAGGAGTTTATTAATATCGCAATAGCGTTGTTTCCAAACTTTCGATACATCAGACATTTCAACGGATGGAATGCCCATGAGTATCTTGAATGTTTAAAACCGTCTGAAAAAGCTTCCTACTTGGCTGATTTTAAGCATGAGGTCGACACGGTCGCAGCCAACGCTGACGCTAAAGTTAAACGGTTTGAATCGGGTAAAGGGAGGAGCGGGTTCGATGAAGATGGGATATGGTTTGACTGGACATATCTGGAAGAGATGAAGTCCTTTCTTTGGACAATTGCAAGTTTGGAGAATCAGCGCTGGATGGAATCCGGTGCCTATTCGTCCTTGGACGAGGCGTTTAACCGCTTCCTGCCTAACGGTTGCAACGGATCGTTGTTGCTTTCCCGTGGAAAGGATGCATACGTCTGTTGGGCAATCAATCCATCAGGTTTTGTGTTTGCTACCGGTTCCAGAGATGGTGCTTTTCCTTCCATGAAATACGAGGGCGATCGCTGCCCAATTACTGAGGGTGCGGATATACTCTCCGAGTTTGTTGATGACAACGGGGATGCTGATTCGCAACTTAAAAACTGGCACTTCAGCTTTTATATCGATAGATCGTACTTGTGATTACGCTTGAGGATGGATTATTTAACGATGCTATTCTCTGAGCTAACAAATATTTTTTTCGCAAATTGACAACCCTATGACGGAACACGATCTGCGCTCCGCCATAGGGTTTTTGCTGCTAAACAACAAATCATTGACGAGGGGGTGTTTCTATAGTTTTGTCAACGGTTTTCTCCGTTGAGCTACCTAGATTCTCTCCATGCTGGCGCCAGCCCATCGGCGCGGCAGCTCTCTTTCATTTTTGCGGGGCTAGGCCGCGTAGGGGGCCTTGTCTCGCATGACCGCGTAGATCACCTTCAGCCTCTTCCTCGCGACCGCCTTCAGCGCCTCGCCGTGGCACATCCCGCGGCCCCTGCACGCGCGGTAGTACTCGCCGAACCTGTTCGCGCTTCTCGTCAGCGAGTTGCATGAGAATATGAGCAGCTTCTTCAGCCTCCTGTTCCCCCGCCTCGATGCAGCCACCGACGCTATCGAGGTCCCGGACCTGCGGTTCCTCGGGGCGATGCCGCAGTACGAAGCCAGGTGGTCGTGGTCGGGGAACGACGATATGTCGATCGCTATCGTCGGCTCCGACGCCGTCCTCGGCCCGATGCCCGGGATCGTCAGCAGGCACGCGTAGGTGTCGTCCGACTCGAGCAGGGACGCGATCTCGGCGTCGAGGCGCGACGCCTCCTCCATCGCCTCCGATATGCGCCTCGCAAGCATCCTCACCTGCGGATTCTCGGCCCTCACCATGACCTCGGAGGGCCTGGTCGACGAGGCTATCGCGGTCCAGGCGTCCGCGCGCGCCGATCCGCCCGCGCCCCGCATGAGCGCGGAGAGCGACGCCCTCCCCGCGTCCGCCACGCCCCAGGCGCCGCCGAGGCGGGCGAGGACGCGCAGCCACCTCGGGTCCGAGGGGTCCACCAGGGCCTCGAACGCCGGGCAGGATTCCAAGAGGATGGAGCGCAGCCGGCCGTACGCGGGCGCCCGATCGGCGGCCCTTTCGGGCTTGCTTGAATCTTATCCGACACCGGGGAAATACATCAACGGGGTATCGAATAGCTCATTTCTGACTGTAATGGGGCACAGGCCGATATTAACGTCGACCTAATTTAGCCCCTACTATTGAACGGACAATTTTAATTACTAAAGATATGACTGGACTACAGAATCGGTTGGACAGGTCCGGTGCACATCGCGTACTTCCGTAGTTTTTCTTCGGAATACCCGTAGTAAAATTACGGGCAAATTGACCGATTTGCTCAGCTGCTTTATCCTGTGTTTCAAATAGCCTTAGAAAGCAGAGGAGCTGTGCCATGCTCAAGAAGTTTTCGGTTTCAAATTTCAAGTGCTTCGATAAGCGAATTACATTTGATCTATCCGATCCCGCTAACTATTCATTCAATCAACAGGTGATTCAGGATGGCGTTAAGGCAAAGGGCATCATTTATGGCGCGAATGGCAGCGGAAAGTCCAATTTCGCCCTCGCGATATTCGACATCGTTCTGCATCTGACCGACAAGGAAAAGCTGCTCAAAAAATACTCGCCATACCGGTGCCTTGATTCAAAGAGCTCAATCACAGAGTTTCAATACGATTTTGTCTTCGACAATATCGAGGTCGTATACCGTTACGGGAAAACCGATCCACAGACGCTTGTATACGAGAGCCTGTGTATTGCTGGCGTGGAGGTCTTGAGCTACAGGTTCGACGCTCAAACGGGCCATGTTGACCTGCCGGGCGCCGAGTCCCTCTCGCTTTCTACAGATCTCCCCGCTGAGTCCGACAGGCTGTCGCGTGTCAAATACGTCAAGAGCAATGCAATGCTGCGAGATGAGCCGTCTGCCAGGGCGTTTAGAGCCTTCACCTCCTTTGTCGACAACATGCTGATGTTCTACTCGCTCGATGAGCGTGGATATCAGGGGCTTTCGGTTGGCTCGGATATCTTTACCCAGGGCATTATTCGCGAGGGAAAGATGGAGGACTTCCAAGAATTCTTGCGCCAGCAGGGAATCTCCCTGAACCTCGTATCCGTGGACGTGAATGGAGTTCCCGAGCTTTATTGCAGGTTCGAAGGCGGCACCGTTCCGTTTGCGTCGGTTGCCTCGACGGGCACCATGTCACTTGCTCTGTACTACTACTGGTATATCAAGATGAGCAAGGCTTCCTTGGTCTTTATCGATGAATTCGATGCCTTTTATCACTTTGAATTGTCCCGGTCGATCGTGGAAATGCTGCGGGACCTCGAGGGTGTCCAGGTTTTCATTACGACGCACAACACGGACCTTTTGACGAACGACCTCATGCGGCCCGATGTCTATTTCATTCTCAAGGAGGGGGAGATTCGCTCGCTGGAGAAGCTAACGCCCAAGGAGCTCAGATTGGCCCATAACCTCCAGAAGATGTTTAAAGCCGGTGCTTTCGATGGCTAGCCCGGTCACGCTTTTCATCGTTGAAGGGGAGTCGCGCGACCTGCGCTTTGCGGAGAAGATGAAAGAGCTTTTTCTGAAAGGGAGAGATGACCTGAGGGTGATCTGTCTGCCAGCGGCGCAGAACATCTATATGCTCTACGAACGGCTTGCAGAGGAGGACTTCGATCTGGATGTTGTGGAGGTGCTGAGGGAAACGGTGCCTTCTGCTGCAAAATGTCTAGAGGGCGTGGAGCGGGATTCTGTTGATGAGGTCTTTCTCTTCTTTGACTACGACTCCCATCAAAACAATGCGCCTGGATGCGAGTCCGATGCCCTTGTGGAGGCAATGCTCCTCGCATTCGATAACGAACACGAGAGCGGAAAGCTCTATATAAGCTACCCGATGGTCGAGGCGCTGTACGATTATCGCGCGGGGCAGTGCCAGGCGCATTCAGGCTGTTTTGTTGACAACTCTGAAATCGCTCAATATAAAAAGATCTCGGGGGAGGGAAACGTTAACGTGGGGAAGCACATGGAGCTTCTCCAATGGAAAGACGCAATCGCTGCCTTCGTATTGAGATGCAAATGCCTGCTTGATCTCGATGAGGTTTCATTTGGGACTTATCGGGAGCTGGTTACGGTCGATGCGATTTTTCGAGAGGAGAAAAGGATGCGGAGCGAGGACGGTTCGGTGTTTGTGTTGTCGGCTTTTCCAGAGTTTCTACTCGACTACTTTGACGATAAGTTCTTTAATTCCATGGCCCCGATGCGCCACCTTAAGTTCGATGATTGCCCCCGAGAAAAAGGATGAGGCGCAATTAATCTCGCGCGCAACCGATTAAAAGCAAGTTTTATGTTTCCCAAAGCAGGGGAAGTGGTCGCGGCTCGCTTTTGTTATGCCCGCCCGGACGGAACGCAAAGTGGGCAATTGCCTCAGAGACACATCGTTACGCCAATTCGTATCGCAATGTGCGACCCCGCTGTGCGTTGCGATTTGCCCCCTATCCACCATCTCTTTCAGTATGCGGCCGGCCGTGGACTGGCCGATCCCGAGCAACGCCCGCGCTTCCCTTCGGGTAATTGAGGGGTGCTCTGCCAAGAACCGCAGGATCTCGTCCTCTCGGGAATGGGAAGCAGCGGGCGCCTGTTTGCTGTTTGACGCGGGCGTTTCCGCTGCCGTTGCTGCGAAGTTCATGTTGGGCAGAACGATTTTGAATGCGTTGTTCGTGGCCATGATTTGCGGCTGAGAGGCCGCATCCGCGTAGGCCCCCATGATCTTCCTCATCCCCGTGCCGTATGCCTCGATGAGCTGCAGGCGATAGAAGACGTTGGCGAGATGCGAGTTCCGGCAGGCAGAGATGCCCATCATCAAATCCTCCAGCTCCAAGCCGGGCAGAAGGCCGCCGACTGACACGAACTCGATCCTGTCGTCGTAGACGCTGATCAGCGTGCTGGCGCGGAAGGAGTAGTCCCTGTGCACGAGCGAGTTCAGCAAGGCCTCGCGCACGGCGACCTCCGGGTAGTCCCTGGTGTCGACGCGCAGCAGCTTTTGGAAAGTGGCATGGGTCCGGTTGTGGAAGTCGATGTAGTCGTAGGCCTCGTCGAGCTGCCGCATGAGGGACCCGGAGAACTCCCGGCGATCCTTGAACACACTCTGGTCCGTCCCCTCGAAAACGGCCGCTTTGACGGTGTGCAGGCACTGGTCGGACAGGAGCAGGCCGAGGTTTGTGTAGAGACCGTCCGATGAGGTTATCTTCAGGGTCTGTATCTGCGGCGCGCCGAAGGGGATCTTTCGTGTCTCCTACCCATATTCTGACCATTTTTCTAACCATGGTGGTTAGTAAAATGGTCAGAAATGACGACTTTACCGCGTCGCTCGTTGGGATTGTGCCAAGGATGTTCGCCATACCGGACAAAAGCGCGTCCAGTTCTCTGGCCGAACGAGACGAGCTCAAGGAGAACCTACTTCTTGCAATGTAGATTTTGAGCGTTGCACCCTGTTGCATGGTGCCCGAGGGCACCTCAGATCGCTGCTAAAATGCCTATATTCCGGAAGTGCGGGGGTAGACCAGACCGCGCCGTCCAACCTGCCGCTGGTGTTCGACGACGACCGTTGCCTGTTCAACACCGGCCTGTACACGCGCCGTTACGAGACCATCTACGGCCTGTTTGAGCCCAACACCAGGCCCGACGCGCGCCAGCGCTGGTTTTTGAAGGGCCTTTTTAAGGAAAGCGACCCCATGCTGGTCTCGTTTGAGTACCTGCCGTGCCGCGTGCGCTTTGCCGAGGACCCCTCCGAGCTGGTCTTTGACTACCGCTTGCCGATCCGCTCCAACATCGACCACATCCTGGGCGACGAGGAAAACCTCACGCGTATCCCCGCCAGCCTGATGGGGGAGGGTAACTCACTGCTGCTGCGCCGCGCCTTTGAGGGCGCCGTCGTCGAGGCCGCCCGCCGCGCCGCCGCAAACTACACGCTCGCCGTGCCGCAGTTCTACGGTGGACGGATTCAACTGCTGCTTCCACTGTGCACAACCGGCGACAAGCCCGAACTGGCGCTGACCATCCAACGCGAGGACGGCTTCTACGCCGCGCGCACCTGCCTCACGCTCGATATGGCCTACAACAAAGCACGACTCATCTGCCGCCCCGAGACCTCGTGGATCAAGCGGTAAGGGCTCGTTAAGCTGCGGGTTTGCTGTTTATTTGGACTCCGCCAGAGCAGCCAGCGCCCACGAATTTAAAATCGGGGGCAAAAAGTTCTTGGTAAACCACGCGCGGCTATGATAGTATCTCTTTTGCCGAAAGGCGACGGGCGATTGGCTCAGGGGTAGAGCATATCCTTCACACGGATGGGGTCACAAGTTCGAATCTTGTATCGCCCACCATCTAAAGCACAGGTCAGAGGTGTTAAGCCTCTGGCCTTTTTCTTTTTAACACCAAGGGTGACACCAAAAGTGACACCAAATTTTGTAACTTTATTAAAATGGGGTCTCCTTTTTTATTGAATATGACCCCTTCACAATTCCTACAAATGTATATAATCGCCTAATGTCTTCGGCCGATCTTTGCCTTGCTATGTATATGTCAATGACTTAACGCCGCTTACCGCAGCTGCGAAAACCATAGCGGGGCAAAAGGTCTGCTACGGGGATATCGTGATTGTGAATCCGGTCATAATGAAGGTGGGCGGTATCGCCGCGGGAAGTTTTTCCAAAATTGTCCTTGCATCGCCGTCCGAGTTCCCGTATAGTACTTGTTCGCACGGGGGCGTAGCTCAGCTGGGAGAGCGCTTGACTGGCAGTCAAGAGGTCAGGGGTTCGATCCCCCTCGTCTCCACCCGAGCATTGAATGAGGCTCCAACGCAAGTTGGGGCCTTTTTTCATATAGGCACACAAGGTCAAAGGCGGCGCCATGATCCTCCTGGTCGACAAGATCGTGCGTTGAACGACCGTCGCGTGCATGGTAGTATTCTTCCTCGTGGTGTGAAACTAATGCAAATGGATAGCCGCCATTACTATCACAGCCACTAACTAAAAGGGCTCTTGGCGCAACGGTTAGCGCAGGGGACTCATAATCCCTGGGTTCTGGGTTCGAATCCCGGAGGGCCCACCAGCATCTACCAGCGGTTTCTCCGTTTTCCAGTCAATCGGGGAAACCGCTTTCGTATTTGTTTTTCCTTCTCGAATCCTCGTGTTTCTTCTGTCTATCCACAACTATCCACAACTGCAAAATGCAAAAAAACTTCATTGCTAGGAACTGCACAGCATCATATTGGATAGCCGGATTCAACTTAAATGGAAAGGTATTGATTTAACGTTAAGATAATTCTAATACATACACATTTTGGGACTGTACCCGAAACGAACGGGTATAATTGACGTATTACATCGTATTACGTTGATTGGAGTAACCATGGCCATGAGTGCGACCGCCATTAGGTTCGACGAGGGAGAGAAGGACTGGATCCAGTCCTATGCGAGCGTCCTCGGCATGTCCTTTTCTGAATTCGTGAGGAGTGCCGCCCTCGAGAAGGTCGAAGAGGCAGCTGATATCAAGGCATACAACGAGGCGTTGGTAGAAGATGACGGCACCCGCTACTCGATGGATGACGTCATGCGCATGGCCATGGAGGCCGAATGAGCTTCAGTGTCGAGTGGTCCAAGGCTGCGGCCAAGCAACTTGTCAAGATCCCGAAAAAGCAAAGGCTCATCGTCCTGTCCTGGGTCCAAGAACATCTTAATGGATGCGAAGACCCACGTCTCGCACCGAACGGAAAACAGCTTCAGGGCACCGACTCCGGTTGGCGCTGGCGCGTCGGGGTCTACCGTATCCTGGGGAGGATCGAGGATGGGAAGGCCGTCGTCGAGGTCGTGAGGGTCGGCCACCGCCAGGGCGTCTACAAAAACATGCCGCGGATATAGCCTTCGCAGAGTCAGGCTGCCCGTCACGGCGTGGGCCGGTTTCGTGGCGGACGGCCCATGGGACGCGCCCGCGGGGCGCCGCCGCCCGCAAAATATTTTCCAAAATTGTCCTTGCATCGCCGTCCGAGTTCCCGTATAGTACTTGTTCGCACGGGGGCGTAGCTCAGCTGGGAGAGCGCTTGACTGGCAGTCAAGAGGTCAGGGGTTCGATCCCCCTCGTCTCCACCCGAGCATTGAATGAGGCTCCAACGCAAGTTGGGGCCTTTTTTCATATAGGCACACAAGGTCAAAGGCGGCACCATGATCCTCCTGGTCGACAAGATCGAAAAAAGCTTCGGCGCGCGCGTCCTCTTTAGTGGCGCGTCCTTCCAGATCAACCCCGGCGAGCGCTTCGCACTCGTGGGACCCAACGGCGCCGGCAAAACCACCATGCTCAAGATCATCATGGGAATCGACAGCCCCGACGCCGGCCAGGTCCAGTACGCAAAAGACTGCCAGGTGGGCTACCTAGAGCAGGAAACCAACCTGGAGCACAAGGACACCACCATCCTTGCCGAGGTCATGGCCGCCGCCAAGGAAATCCGCCGCATGGGCGAGCGCGCCAACGAGTTGCAGGCCCAGATCACCGAGCTCTCCGAGCAAGGCAAGGACGTCGACGCACTCCTTAACGAGTACGGCCAAGTCCAAGACCGCTTTGAGCACCTGGGCGGCTACGAGCTCGAGAGCAACGCCCGCAAGATCCTGTCCGGCCTGGGCTTTAAGGTCACTGACTTTGAGCGCCCGTGCTCCGAGTTCTCCGGCGGCTGGCAGATGCGTATCGCGCTGGCAAAGCTTTTCCTGCGCCACCCCGACCTGCTGCTGCTGGACGAGCCCACCAATCACCTGGACCTCGAGAGCGTCCAATGGCTTCGCGGCTTTATCGCCAACTACGACGGCGCCGTCCTCATCGTCAGTCACGACCGCGCCTTTATGGATGCCTGCGTCGACCACGTCGCCGCGCTCGAGAACCGCCGCGTAACCACCTACACCGGCAACTACAGCAGTTATCTCAAGCAGCGCGAGGACAACCTGGAGCAGATGCGCGCCAAGCGTGCCGCCCAGGAGCGCGATATCGCCCATATGCAGGTCTTCGTCGACAAGTTCCGCTACAAGCCCACCAAGGCAGCCCAGGCCCAGGAGCGCATCCGCAAGATCGAGCAGATCAAAAAGGAGCTTGTCATCCTACCCGAGGGCCACAAGCACATCGACTTTAAGTTCCCTGACCCACCGCGCTCAGGCGATATGGTCGTGGGCCTGGAGGGCGTCTCCAAGTCCTACGGCGACAAGCACATCTACAGCGATATCGACCTCAAGCTCTACCGCGGCGAGCACGTGGCGCTCGTCGGCCCCAACGGCGCCGGCAAGTCCACGCTCATGAAGATCATCGCGGGACTGGAGCCGCCCACCACCGGCACCCGCGACCTGGGCACCAACGTGGGCGTGGCCTATTACGCCCAGCACGCGCTCGAGGGCATGACCGAGTCCAACACCGTCCTGCAAGAGATCGACACCGTCACGCCCAAGTGGACCGTGCCACAGCAGCGCAGCCTACTGGGCGCCTTCCTGTTTAGCGACAACGATTCCATCGAGAAGCAGGTTCGCGTCCTCTCCGGCGGCGAAAAAGCGCGTCTGGCCCTGGCCAAGATGCTCGTGGCCCCCGAGGCGCTCCTGTGCCTGGACGAGCCCACCAACCACCTAGACATCGACTCGGTGGACATGCTCGAGAACGCCCTGCAAAACTTCCCCGGCACCATCGTGCTGATCAGCCACGACGAACACCTGGTGCGCGCCGTGGCCAACCGCGTGATCGACATCCGCGATGGCAAGGTCACGGTCTATGACGGCGACTACGACTACTACCTCTACAAGCGCGAGGACCTCGCAGCCCGTGCCGCCGCCGAGACGGCAGGGGAGAGTGCGCCGGCCACGGCCAAGTCCACCAAAGCCAGCGCCGCCCAGGCCGACACCCCCGCAGCTGCCCCCAAACCCGCCGAGGGCAAAAAGACCAAGGAGCAAAAGCGCGCCGAGGCCCAAGCCCGCGCAGCGCTCAATAAAAAGCTCAAGGGCGTGCGCAACCAGCTCAAGAAGATCGAGACGGAGCTCGACAAAAAGCGTGCCCGCTATGACGAGCTTATGGAATTGATGGCAAGCGAAGAGCTTTATGCCGATCAAGACAAGTTCAACGCCGCGCTGGGGGAATATAACGGCCTTAAGCAAGAGCTGCCCAAGCTCGAGGACGAATGGCTCGAGCTTTCCACCCAGATCGAAGAGGAGACCGCGCGTGAACTCTCGTAAGGCCGCTGCCGTGGCGATGAGCATCATCGCCATCGCCTGTCGCATCTGCGGCATCTTTATGAGCGCGATGACCGTGCTGCCGTGCTTTAGCGGCCTCACCGCCAAGCTGCAGATCGTGGGCTTTGTCGTTGAGCTTTCGCGCGCGCTGCCGAGCGCCATCGCCGGCTACGGCGTCATCACATCGCCCTTTGGCGGCGTGTTCCGCCTGGATTACGCCATCGTGGCCGTCATCCTGTTTGTGATCGACTACCTGCTCACGCGCGCCTCGCGCCGCGTTCGCTAGGGGAGCGCCATGTCCAGCAGCTACATCATGAACCTGCTCGCCAGCGCCGTCGCCGTCATCGTGGGAATCGTGATCCACGAGAGCGCGCACGCCGCCGCGGCCTGGGCACTCGGCGATAAGACGGCCCGTTCGCGCGGCCGCGTGTCGCTCAACCCGCTTAACCATATCGACCCGTTTGGCACCATCATCCTGCCGCTGCTCATGCTTGCCGCCGGCGGCCCGGTGTTCGCCTTCGCCAAACCCGTGCCCGTGTACCTCAACAACCTCAAGCACCCCAAGCGTGACGAGGTCCTGGTGAGCGCAGCCGGCCCCGCATCAAACATCGCGCTCGCGTGTCTCGCTGCCGCCCTCATGCACGCAGCCTATGGCAACCTCTATGCCAGCATGTCCTTTGCCCTGGCGTCCCAGATCATGAACTTCGGCGCCACCTTTATCGTGGTCAACCTGTCGCTTGCGTTCTTTAACCTCATCCCAATCCCGCCGCTCGACGGCTCGTCGATCATCGTGCCCTTCCTCAAAGGCAAGGCGCTCAACAACTATTACCGTCTGCAGCAATATGCTATGCCCATCCTCATCATCGTGCTGTATCTGCTGCCCATGTGGACCGGCATCGACGTGATCGGCCGCTATTTCGACGTTACCGTGTATCCGCTTGCTGAGCAGCTGCTCAACTTCGCAATCGCCGGCATCTAAGGTAAACTTACGGGTCGACCGTGCAAAACGGTCGTAACATGCACCCAAACCGCGCCGCGAAGGCGCCGTCAAAGGAGGTCGAAGATGTCGTATCGCGTGTCGACGCAGGTCTACAGCGGACCGTTCGACCTGCTGCTGCAGCTGGTAACCCGCCAAAAAGTAGATATCGGCGCTATCTCCATCAGCGAGGTGGCCGAGCAGTACCTTGCCGAGGCCGAGCGCATTGAGGCGCTGGACCTGGACGTGGCGAGCGATTTTTTGCTGGTCGCAGCAACCCTTTTGGACATCAAGGCCGCCTCGTTGGTGCCGCAGGAGGCCCCGCGCAAAGTTGATGACGACGACGAGATTGACGAAGACCTCGAGGAGCTCAGCGCGCTCGACGGCGACGCCCTGCGCGAGGTCCTAATCCAGCGCCTGATCGCCTACAAGCAGTTTAAGGGCGCGGCGGCGGCCCTTGGCGCGCGGATGCAGGCCGAGAGCCGCATGCATCCGCGTGTTGCCGGACCCGACCCTGAGTTTTTGGGCCTCATGCCCGACTACCTGGCCGGCATCACCCTGCGCGGCCTGGCCGTTATCTGTGCCGACCTGGACGGCAAGCGCCAGACCTTCTTGCTGGAGGCCGAGCACGTGGCACCGCATCGCGTGCCGCTCGACCTGACCGTGGCCTCAGTCGACCGCTTTACCATGACGCACCAAACCTGTACCTTCCGCGAGCTGTTGGACGGCGACGCCACCACCGAGCAGCTCGTCGTTACCTTCCTAGCAATGCTCGAGCTAGCCAAGCGTGGCTCGCTCACGCTGAGCCAGGACGAGATCTTTGGAACCATTCAAATCAACCGCGTCGAGGGCGCCGAGGCATACGTGCCCGGCGAGGGCCCCGATCTCACCGAATAGGAGCCGCAACCATGTCAACCCTTTCCACGCTGGAGGCAAACAGCCTCAAAGGCGCCCTCGAGGCGCTGCTGCTGGTGTCGAGCGACCCGGTGAGTGCGCCCGCGCTCGCCGGCGCACTGGATATCGCCCCCGGCGAGTGCGCATCGCTGCTCGCCGAGCTCAAGGTTGAGTACGAGGAGGCCAACCGTGGCTTTCAGCTGCGCGAGGTCGCCGGCGGCTGGCGCCTGTTTACGCATCCCGCCTACCACGACGTGGTCGAGGCCTATGTGCTGAGCTGGGACACGCAAAAGCTGTCGCAGGCGGCGCTCGAAACACTGGCCGTCATCGCATACCACCAGCCCGTGACGCGCGAGGTGGTCAAGGGCATCCGCGGCGTCAATTCCGACGGCGTCATCGCGTCGCTCGTGGACAAGGGCCTGGTGCGCGAGCTCGGTCGTGACCCCCAGCGCGGTCAGGCCATCATTTACGGCACGACCAACGCATTCTTGGAAAAGTTCGGTCTGCGTTCCACCCGCGACCTGCCCGACCTGGAGCAGTTTGCCCCCGACGAGCAGTCGCGTCAGTTTATCCGCGAGCGCCTGAGCGGCCGCAGCATTCAGTCCACGCTCGAGGAGCAGGCCGAGGACCTGGACGAAGAGCGCGAACTGCTCGATACCGATGTTGACGATGTTGAGGCAATCGAGGACTTGGAGACCCTGGTCGTCGACGAGACCTCGGAGGATTTACATGACGAGGACTAACGAAGTAGGGGAGACGCGCGCCATGGCCAACGCAGTACCCGTCACCGACGCCCAGCCCGTCTATCCGCACACCATGCGCCTGCAGCGCTTTTTGGCGCGCGCGGGCGTGGCGAGCCGCCGTGGCTCGGAGGACCTGATGACCGCCGGCCGCGTGACCGTCAACGGCGAGGTCGCGACCGAGCTGGGCACCAAGGTCGACATCGACCGCGACCATATCGAGGTCGACGGCATGCCCGTCAAGCTCAACCAGGGCGCCGTGTACCTGATGCTCTACAAGCCGACCGGCTACCTCACCACCATGAGCGACCCGCAGGAGCGCCCTTGCGTGGCCGACCTGGTCCCCCGCGATCGCTTTCCGGGCCTGTTTCCGGTGGGCCGCCTGGACCGCGACACCACGGGCCTTTTGCTCTTTACCACCGACGGCGACCTGTCGCAGGACCTGCTGCACCCCAGCAAGCACGTCTACAAGACCTACCAGGCGCTCGTGGACGGCCACCTGACCGATCGCGACTTGGAACCGCTCCGCCGTGGCATCGAGCTCGACGACGGCCTGTGCCAGCCGGCAATCTGCCGCGTCATCACCGCGCGCGAGGCAGAGGCCGTGGCTCCGCAAGGCGTAAAGCCCGGTACCACCGCCGTGGAGGTCATCATCCGCGAGGGACGCAAGAACCAGGTCAAGCGCATGCTGAGCAAGATCCACCATCCGGTAATCCGCCTGCATCGCTGCAACTTTGCCGGCCTTGAGCTCGAGGGCGTGGCCAAGGGCTCGTGGCGCGAGCTCACCGACCGCGAGGTGAAGATCCTCAAGGCCGGCGGCATCCCGCCCAAGCAGGCGAGCGCCAAGCGCAACGGCGGCAAGCCCCAAGATACGCCCGCCAGCCGCACGCGTCACCACGGCAGCCACGGCTCCGCACCCAAGCGCAACACCTACCGCGAGCGCTACACAGGCTAGGCAACCCGCCGCGCCCCAGCGCCCCGAACCATACCAGCACGTCAACCATCGAAAGGAAGCATTGCATGATCGTCGCCATCGACGGCCCCGCCGGTTCCGGCAAATCCACCATCGCCAAGGAGATCGCCCGCCAGCTGGGCTTTAACAAGCTCGACACGGGCGCCATGTATCGCGCCGTCACGTTCGCCGCGCTCGACCGCGGCATCGACCTGGACGACGAGGCGGCCATCGACGCCCTCGCCGAGCAGATCGAGATTCGCTTTACCAACGGCACCGGCGAGGATACGCGCCTGACCATTGACGGCCAGGACGCTTCGGCCGCCATCCGCACCCCCCAGGTCGACGCCAACGTGTCCAAGGTCTCGGCCTATCCGGGCGTGCGCGCCGCCATGCTCATCCATCAGCGCCGTGCCGCCGAGGACCGCAATATCGTGGCCGAGGGTCGCGACATCGGAACCGTCGTGTTCCCTAACGCGCAGGTCAAGGTCTTCCTGACCGCCGACCCGCGCGAGCGCGCCCGCCGCCGCGTGCTGCAGCGTCACCAAAACGACGCCCAGCCGCTTACTGCCGAGCAGCTCGAGGCCGAGGTCGACGAGACTCTCGACGCCCTTAAGCAGCGCGACAAGCTTGACAGCAGCCGCGAGGTCGCGCCGCTCGTGCCCGCCGAGGACGCGGTACATGTCGACTCCACCGCCCACACCATCGACGAGGTCGTCTCGATCATCGAGGGCCTCATCAACCAAAGGAGGTAGCCCATGCGCCTGTTTAAACAGACGCCCGAGGACTATTACAACGCCCCGTATGCCGAGTTCCCCGCGCTCATCCGCGGCACCGTCGTCGTGGTCATGGCAATCCTTTGGGCCTTCTCCAAGCTCATGTGGCGCTGGAAGGTCGAGGACGCCGACCTGCTGTTTGAGCGCCAGGAAAGCCGCGGCAGCGTGGTCATCTGCAACCACACCTCGATGGCCGAGCTCCTGGCTGTCGAGACGGCGCTGTTCTTTGGTGGCCGCCGCATTCGCCCCATTTTTAAGTCCGAGTTTGCCAAGAGCAAGATCGTACGCTGGGCCTTTAGCCGCGTAGGTGGCATTCCCGTCGAGCGCGGTACCGCCGACATGAAGTGTTTGCGTGCCGCCCAGCATGCGCTGCAGCGCGGCGAGGACGTTCTGATCTTCCCCGAGGGCACGCGCATCCGCTCGCGCGAGATTAAACCCGAGGTCCACGGCGGCTTTGCGCTCATCGCCCAGATGGGCAAGGCACCCGTCAACCCGCTCGCCATCTGCGGCTGGTCCGACATCACGCCTGCGGGCAAAAAGCTCATGCGTCCCAAGAAGTGCTGGATTCGTGCCGGCAAAGCCGTCTCGCTTTCCGATGCACCGGCCGGGCTTAAGCGTACGGAGCGCTTGGCCTGGTTTGAGTCCGAGGCTATGAGCCGCGTATACGCCATGCGCGACGAGCTGTGCGCCGAGCATCCTGGCAGGTTCTAGCCATGAGCGAGAACGTGACGAACACCGCCGCGACTGCGTCCGACCAAGCCACCGTGCCCACCATCGAGATTGCAGCTCACGCCGGCACCTGCTACGGCGTGCAGCGCGCGCTCGACATGGCATTGGCCGCCGCGCCGCAGGCAGGGGAGAGCGCTCAGGTCCACACGCTGGGTCCGCTCATCCATAACCCCATCGTGGTGCGCGAGCTCGCCGAGGCAGGCGTCGGTCTGGCCGACACCTTGGACGACGCCGCAACCGGCACCATGATCATCCGCGCCCACGGCGTGGTACCGCAGGTCATCGATGCTGCCCGCAAGCGCGGCCTCAACGTGGTCGATGCCACCTGCCCCTACGTGAAGAAGGTCCATGTGGCGGCCGAGCGCCTGGTGCACGAGGGCTACCACGTGATCGTCGTGGGCGAGCCGGGCCATCCCGAGGTCGAGGGTATTCTGGGCCACGCCGGCAATGACGCGCAGGTCGTGAGCTGTGCCGCCGACGCCGATGCCCTGCCGCTCAAGGGCAAGGTGGGCCTGGTTGTACAGACCACCCAGACCGCGCAGAACCTCGCCGAGGTCGTGGCCGCTATCACCCCGCGCGTACAAGAGCTTCGTGTGATCAACACCATCTGCGCCGCCACGAGCGAGCGTCAACAGGCGGCAGCCACGCTTGCCAACCGCTGCGACTGCATGGTCGTGGTGGGCGGCAAGAACTCGGGCAACACCCGCCGCCTGGCACAGATTTGCGCCGACGCCTGCGAGCGCACGTATCACATCGAGGAAGCTTCCGAGCTCCAGGCCGAGTGGTTAACCGGCGCTCACCACATCGGCATCACCGCCGGCGCTTCCACCCCGCAAGAACACATCGAGCGCGCCGTAACGCGCATCAAGGAGCTTTGCCGCTAATCATGGACCAGACCGTACCCGCATATGCCGCCGAGGTGGCCGATTACGGGCGCAGCCGCGACCCCGAGCCGGGTGAAGGCGCGCTCGTAAAGAACGTGCGTCCCGAATCGCCCGCGTGGGATGTGGGTATCGAGCCGGGCATGCGCGTGCTCACGGTCAACGGCGAGCAGCTCACCGACATGATCGTGTGGCTCTGGGAGGCCGACGATGATACCGTCGACCTCGAGGTTTTCGACCCACGCGACAACACCGTCACCTCCGTCGAGCTCGACCGCTTCCCGGGAGAGGACTGGGGGCTGGAGTTCGACGGCCCCATCTTTGACGGCATGCGCACCTGCGTGAACGCCTGCGTGTTCTGCTTTATGACCATGCTGCCCAAGGGCGGCCGTTCCACGCTCTACATTCGCGACGACGACTATCGCCTAAGCTTTTTACAGGGCAACTTTGTCACGCTCACGAACCTCACCGACGATGATGTTCAAAACGTCATCCAACGCAACATGAGCCCTATGAACGTGTCGGTCCATGCCGTAAGCCCCGACGTCCGCCGCCGCATGATGGGCCGCAACGCCCAGCGCGGCATGGACGTACTCGAAGCCATCATGGCCGCCGGCATCGAGATTCACGCGCAGATCGTGTTGTGCCCCGGCATGAACGACGGCGAGGAGCTGGAAAAGACCCTGCGCTTTTGCGAGGAGCACGAGCAAATCACAAGCCTGGGCATTGTGCCGCTCGGTTTTACCAAGCATCAGAACCGCTTTAGCTGGTCCTACAGCGACAAGCCCGAGCTGGCTCGCGAGACCATTGCCATGATCCGGCCTTTCCAGGATCGAGCCTACGAGCGCTTTGGCCGCCACACCTTCCAGATGAGCGACGAGTTCTATCTGGACGCCGGCATCGATCCTCCCGAGGCGGACTTTTACGACGGTTACCCGCAGTACTACGACGGCATTGGCATGATCCGCTCGTATCTGGACGAGACCGACGACGTGCTTGCTGCCGACGCCGAGCGTCTGGCCCGCGTCCGCGAGGCCATCGCCGCCCGCAGCCAGCACCTGCTGTGCCTCTCGGGCGCCAGCGCGCGCGACACCGTGGCCCGCTTTGTGGAATCGCCGCACGGCCTCGCCGGCACCGTCACAGCCATCAAAAACCGCTACTTTGGCGGCAACGTGGACGTGACCGGCCTCATCGTCGCCTGCGACATCTTGGAGCAGCTGCCACAAGACCTGTCGGGGGTTATGCTCTTTGTGCCTAAGCTCATGTTCAACGCTGACGGCATGACGCTTGACGAGTATCATCGTGACGATTTACTCGCAAGCCTTACCAGTCGCGGTGCCGAGGTTCATGTGGTGTCGACCATGCCGCATGAGTTGCTCGATACCCTGGAGCATATCCTTGGCATTGTGTCCGCGGACTCTAACATTTCCACTGACCCTACCCATTAAAGGAGAGCAGATGAAACCTATCGTCGCCGTCGTCGGACGCCCCAACGTGGGCAAGTCCACGCTCGTTAACCGCCTGGCCCAGACCTCGGACGCCATCGTCCACGAGTCCCGCGGCGTCACGCGCGACCGCTCGTATCACACGGCCGATTGGAACGGCCGCGAGTTCACCATCGTCGACACGGGCGGCATCGAGCCGCTCAAGAGCGACGACGTCTTTGCCACGTCCATCCGCGACCAGGCGCTCGCCGCCGCCGAGGAAGCCGCCGTCATCCTGTTTGTAGTCGATGGCCGCACCGGCGTCACCGAGGAGGACGAGTCGGTCGCCCGCATGCTCAAGCGCTGCGACAAGCCGGTCTTTCTGCTGGTGAACAAGCTCGACAACCCCGATCGCGAAAACGACAGCATCTGGGAGTTCTATTCGCTCGGTATCGGCGAGCCCACGCCGCTCTCGGCCCTGCATGGCCATGGCACGGGCGACCTGCTCGACGATATCGTGGCCCTGCTTCCCGAGGAAGAAGACGAGGTCGCCGATGAGTTCCCCGACGCGCTGAACGTGGCCATCATCGGCCGCCCCAACGCCGGCAAGTCGTCGCTGTTCAACCGCATCCTGGGCGCCGACCGTTCTATCGTGTCCAACATTGCCGGCACGACGCGCGACGCCATCGACACTGTCGTCGAGCGTAACGGCAAGCACTACCGCATGGTCGACACCGCGGGCATTCGCAAGAAGAGCACCGTGTACGAGAACATCGAGTACTACTCCATGGTCCGCGGCCTGCGCGCCATCGACCGCGCCGACGTGGCGCTGCTCGTCGTCGACGCCTCCGTGGGCGTTACCGAGCAGGACCAGAAGGTCATGGGTCTTGCCATCGAGCGCGGCTGCGCCATCGTTGTGCTGCTCAACAAGTGGGATCTGCTCGACGACGACCGTAAGCGCGAGGCCTGCATGGAGACCATCGACCGCCGTCTGGGCGTCATGGCTCCCTGGGCCCAGTACCTGCGCATCTCTGCTCTCACCGGCCGCAGCGTCGAGAAGATCTGGGCGATGGTAGACGCCGCCGAAAAGACGCGCTCGCAGAAGATTAGCACCTCGCGCCTCAACGCGTTCCTCACCGACCTGCGCGAGTTCGGTCATACCGTGGTGGACGGCAAGCGCCGCCTGCGCATGCACTACGTGACCCAGACGGGCGTCAACCCGCCGACGTTCACGTTCTTCGTCAACCACAGTGACCTGGTCAACGACACCTACCAGCGCTACGTGGAGAACCGCATGCGCTCGACCTTCGACTTTGCCGGCACGCCCATTCGACTCTTCTTTAGGAAGAAGGAGCAAAAGGATGCATAATCCGATTCTGCTGACCGCCATCTGCGCCGTGGCCTCGTTCTTTATCGGAGCGATTCCGTTTGGCCTGATCTTGGGCCGCGTGTTTAACCACACCGACATTCGCAAGGCGGGCTCCGGTAACATCGGCACCACCAACGCCCTGCGCGTAGCCGGCCCCAAGGTGGCCGCGCTCACGCTGCTGCTCGACTGCCTTAAGGGCGCCATCTGCGTTGTCATCGCCCGTCCGTTCATCGCGAGCGTGGGCTATGGATTTCCGCCGAACATCATGGCGCCCGGAGCCCCCGGCGACTGGATGCTCGGTGTCATTTGCCTGGCAGCCGTGTGGGGCCATATCTTCTCGCCCTATCTCAACTTCCACGGCGGCAAGGGTATCGCAGTTGGTCTGGGTGTCATCCTCGCCTGGTACTGGCCTATTGGCCTGTCGCTGCTGGGCATGTTTATCGTAGCCGTCGCCATCACCAAGTATGTGTCAGTGGGTTCGCTTGCCGCGGCCATCGGACTTCCTATCGCTGCTTGCGCGGTCTTTCCGTACAGCAGCCTGGGCCTCAAGTTCTGCATGGCGATGATCGGCATCACCGTGGTGTGGGCCCATCGCTCGAATATCCAAAAGCTCATGGCCGGTAAGGAGTCCAAGCTCTCGTTTACCAAGCGCGTCACCGAGCCCGACGATAAGTAGGATAGAGTCATGAATGTTGCGCTGATTGGCTCCGGCTCCTGGGGAACCGCCGTCGCCGGCCTCGCCGCCGAGCGAGCCGAGCGCGTGACCATGTGGGCCCACAGTGAGCAGACGGCCACCGGCATCAATGCCGAGCACCGCAATCCCCGGTATCTGGTGGACTACGAGCTGCCCGGCAACGTTGTCGCCGCCACGGACCTGTCGCAGGCGCTCGACGGCGCCGAGGCCATCATCTTTGCCGTGCCCTCCACGCACCTGCGCAGCGTATGCCATCAGGCAGCACCCTTCATCGCCGCCGACACCCCGGCACTCTGCCTCACCAAGGGTATTGAGCCCGAATCCGGCCTGCTTATGAGTGAGGTCATCGCCAGTGAGATCGGCAACGAGTCGCGTGTCGCGGCGCTCTCGGGCCCCAACCATGCCGAGGAGATCTGCCGCGGCGGGCTTTCTGCCGCCGTCATCGCCAGCAATGATCCACAGGTAGGGGAGACCTTTAAGGACCTGCTCCTATCCACGGCCTTCCGCATCTACCTGTCGCAGGACATGACCGGCGTCGAGGTTTGCGGCGCCATGAAAAATGTCATCGCCATCGTGTGCGGCATCTCCGCCGGCTTCGGCGCGGGCGACAACACGCTTGCCCTTATCATGACGCGCGGCCTGGCCGAGATCAGCCGTCTGGTGCACGCCCGCGGCGGTCAAGCCATGACCTGCATGGGTCTTGCCGGCATGGGTGACCTCATTGCCACCTGCACCTCCGAGCATTCGCGCAACCGCACCTTTGGCTACGAGTTTGCCCACGGCATCTCGCTCGACGAGTACCAGGCACGTACGCATATGGTGGTCGAGGGCGCCGTCGCGGCCCGCAGCGTCAGTGAGCTTGCCCGTTCACTGGGCGTAGACATTCCGCTCACCTTTGCCGTGGAGCAAACGCTCTACAACGGTGTTACTTTGGATAGGGCGCTCGAGATTCTCACAGATCGCGTCCCTTCTCAAGAGTTCTACGGACTCACCGACTAGCGCAGAAAGGCTTCTACCATGGGTTCCATCAAAATCGCTCCGTCTGTCCTTTCGGCCGACATGGCCAACCTCAAGGGCGAACTCGACAAGATCGCCGGTGCCGACTACGTGCACTTCGACGTTATGGACGGTCACTTTACCGGCAACCTCACCTTTGGCGTTGACATCCTTAAGGCCGTCAAGCGCTCCACCGATGTACCGGTCGACGCGCACCTCATGGTGACGAACCCCGACGAGACGGTCGATTGGTACGCCGACGCCGGTGCCGACATGATCACCGTGCACTACGAGGCTTCCACGCACCTGCACCGCACGCTCACGCATCTGCAGCAGCGCGGCGTCAAGGCCGGCGTGGTGCTCAACCCCGCCACCCCCGTGTGCGTGCTCGAGAGCATCATCGACGTCGTCGATATGGTGCTGCTCATGAGCGTGAACCCGGGCTTTGGCGGCCAGAGCTTTATCCCGGGCACCATCGCAAAGCTTCACGAGCTCAAGGCCATGTGCGAGCGCCACGGCGTGTCGCCCCTGATCGAGGTCGACGGCGGTATCTCTTCCAAGAACATCGCCGAGGTCGTCAAGGCCGGCGCCAACGTGCTCGTGGCCGGCTCCGCCGTATTTAAGTCCGAAGATCCCGCTGCCGAGGTTGCGCTGCTGCAGAAGCTGGGCAACGAGGCCGCACAGGAGGCATAAACCCTTATGACCGCAGGTCAAAACCGCATACCCGTGAATCTTGACTATGCCGCCTCGACGCCAATGCGCGCCGAGGCGCTCCTTGCGCAGCGCGAGTACGACGACAGCGAGCTTGCCGGCGTCAACCCCAACTCGCTGCATTCGCTCGGCCGCAAGGCTGCCGCGCGTCTGGAGGTTGCACGTCGCGAGATCGCCCGCAGCTTTGGCGCGCACGTCCGCCCGTCCGAGATTGTACTGACCAACGGCGGCACCGAAGCCAACCAGCTGGCGCTGCTCGGTCTTGCCGAGGGCGCTCGTCAGCGCGATCGCAAGCGCGGTCGCGTAATCGTTTCGGCCATCGAGCACGATTCGATTCTGGACAACCTGCCGCTGCTGCGTGCCGCCGGCTTTACCGTCGACCTGGTGCAGCCCTGCCGCGCGGGCTACGTTGAGCCTGCCACGCTTGTCGAGCTGCTCAGCGACGACGTGGCACTCGTGAGCATTATGGTCGCCAACAACGAAACCGGCGTGGTGCAGCCCATCCGCGAGCTTGCCGCAGCTGCGCACACCGCAGGTGCCCTGTTCCACACCGATGCCATCCAGGGCTACTTGCATATTCCACTCGATGTCACCGAGCTGGGCGTCGACGCCATGTCCGTCGCAGCCCACAAGATTGGCGGTCCCGTGGCATCTGGCGCACTCTACCTTAAGAGCCGCACGCCGCTGCGCCCGCGCATCTTCGGCGGCGGACAGGAGGCCGGTCGTCGTGCCGGCACGCAAGACCTGCGCACGCAGCTCGCCTTTGCCGCTGCCGCCTCGTCTCTGACGCCCCATGTGGCTCAGGAGCGCGCGAAGCTGCAAGCCCTTTCCGACAAGCTCTACGCCACGCTTACGGCCCATCCGCGCATTCACGCCACCATGGGTGACTACGCGCAAGCCGACCGTCTGCCCGGCATGGTATCGATCTACATTGACGGCATGGACTCCGAGGAACTCATCATCAAGCTCGACGCCGCCGGCTTTGAGGTTTCGGCCGGCTCGGCGTGCTCGAGCGGCAGCATGGACCCGAGCCATGTGCTCAGCGCCATGGGCATTGGTCGCGAGCAGGCACTAGGTGCACTGCGCATTTCCTTTGACGACCGCGTGAATCCGGACGATCTGGACGAGTTTGCCCAGACGCTGCTCTCGATCGCAGGTGCCGCATGATCGTCGCCGAGCTCGAGCGCGCGCTACTGGCACGCTATCCCAAGACGGACACCGAGCCCTGGGACCACGTAGGACTCTCCGTTGGCGATCCGGCCGCGGAGATCACCGGCGTTGCCTGCGCACTCGATGCGACCGAAGCCAATGTGCACCGCGCCCAGGAGGCCGGAGCCAACGTGCTGCTGACGCATCATCCCATCTATATCAAGGCGCCCGAGGCGTTTTGCCCGCCCGGCGCGACGCGCCCCCAATGCAGCGCGGCGCTCTACGAGGCAGCCCGTTGCGGCGTGAGCATTATCTCGCTCCACACCAACCTGGACCGCTCGCACGAGGCACGTATCTGCCTAAGTAGGCTTTTGGACGCCGCGTCCGCAAGCTCGTTGGAGCACGTGGACGACCCCGAGGCCTGCGGACTGGGCGCACTCGCGACCCTCCACGACCCCTGCAGCCTGCGCAACCTTGCCGCACGCGCCGCAGCGGCGTTTGGCAGCGACCCGCGCGTGTGGGGCGAGGCCGATCACCCGTGCCGCACCATCGCAATTTTGGGCGGTTCGCTGGGTGACTTTGGCGAGCTTGCCATCGCCGCCGGTGCGGATGTCATCGTGACGGGCGAGGCGGGCTACCACGTGGCGCAAGACCTTGCCTTGCGCGGGCTGCCGGTGATCTTGCTCGGCCACGACCGCTCCGAGGAGCCGTTCGTTGATATATTGATGAACTCTGCAGTTGACGCCGGGGCCGACCCCCGTCATGCGATTAAAATACTGAACCCTTGCCAATGGTGGACTGTGACAAAAGGAGAGAACTTATGAGCGCCGGCGCTACGCTACTCAAGCTGCAACAGATCGATTTGGAGCTCGCCCGCAACAAGAGCGAACTTGCCAATATGCCGGAGCTCAAGGAGCTCGCTTCCAAGCGCAAGACCTATGTAAAGCTCAAGTCCGAGATGACCAAGCTCTACGCCCAACGCAAGGACCTGGACATTGAGCTCGACGATCTCAACACCACCGAGATTCAGACCAACAACGCCATCGAGGCCGCTAAGAAGCGCCACGTTGACGGCTCCGACTACCGCGAGGTACAGGACCTGGAAAACGAGCTCGCCACCCTGGCCAAGCGCCTGGACAAGATTGAGCACACCCGCAAGGATGTCGTTGTCGCCCACAAAGAGGCGCTCGACCGCGAGACCCGCGCGCAGGCCATCATCGCCAAGTTCGAGGAGGGCGTGAAGGCCGATACCAAGGCCGCCCGCGCCAAGGCTGCCGACCTGCAGGCTCAGATCGAAGCCGCCACTAAGGAGCGCACCGCTCTTGCCGCCACGCTGCCGGCCGACGTGCTCACCGACTACGAGCGTCTGCTCAAGCAGTTCCGCGGCTTGGCCGTCGAGACCATCCAGGGCAACATCCCCACGGTCTGCCACACCGCGCTGCAGGCATCGTCCATGAGCGACCTCAACCACGACGGCAGCGAGATCACGCATTGCCCGTATTGCCACCGCCTCCTGGTGCTCCCCAGCAAGGAAGCCTAAATGATGACGGCGGCATCCAACAATTCAATGCAACTTGAGGGAAAAACGATCCTGCTGGGCATTACCGGCGGGATCGCCGCCTATAAGTCGTGCAATATCGTGCGCCTGCTGCAAAAGCGCGGCGCACGTGTCAAAGTCGTTATGAGCGAGCATGCCACGGAGTTCGTGGGCCCGCTCACGTTCCGCGCGCTCACCAATGAGCCGGTCGCGGTTGGGCTATTCGACGACCCGTCTGACCCCATCCACCATATCTCGCTTGCGCAGGAGCCCGATCTGGTGGTCGTGGCGCCCGCGACGGCCAATATCATCGCCAAGATGGCCAACGGCATCGCCGACGACCTCATCTCCACCACGCTGCTTGCGACGCCGCGGCCCGTCGTGATCGCGCCGGCCATGAACAATGGCATGTGGAAGGCGCCGGCGACGCAGGCCAACATGGCCACGTTGCGCGACCGCGGCGTTCACGTGGTGGGACCCGGCAGCGGCTACCTTGCGTGCGGCGACGTGGACACGGGCCGCATGAGCGAGCCCGAGGACATCGTCGAGGCTGTCTGTGAGGTGCTCAACCCCGTGCCGCAAGACCTGACGGGCAAGCGCATCGTCATCACCGCCGGCCCCACGCACGAGCCGATCGACCCGGTGCGATTCATTGGCAACCGTTCTTCGGGCAAGATGGGTATCGCCCTGGCGGGGGAGGCCGCACGTCGCGGTGCCGCCGTCACGCTCGTGCTGGGACCGACATCGCTCGACGTTCCCCGCGGTGTGGAGTGCGTGCACGTACAGACCGCCTCAGAAATGCTCAAAGCAGCGCTGAGCGCCTTCCAGACGGCCGACGCGGCCATTTGCGCCGCCGCCGTCGCCGACTACACGCCGGCGGCCCCGGCGGACCATAAGCTCAAAAAGGCCAACGAGCGCCTGGATCGAATCGAGCTCATCGAGACCGTTGACATCTTGGCCGAACTTTCACGCCAAAAGGGAGATCGCCTCGTAATCGGCTTTGCAGCCGAGACTGATAACGTCGTCGAGTACGCGCAGCGCAAACTCGCGCGTAAGGGTTGCGATGCCATTATCGCCAACGATGTTTCGCGCGCCGATTCGGGCTTTGGAACCGATACCAACAAAGCTTGGATCGTGAGCACAGCGGGCACGCAAGAACTTCCCGTACTAACAAAACCCCAGCTCGCAGATGCAATTTTGGACTTGCTTCAAAATTTGTAAAAAAGTTCTTGCACAAGGACAAAGTTTCGGGTTAATATACTCCCTGTTGCGAGCGAGAGCAGAGCAACAAACAAAAGCTTCGGGACGTGGCGCAGCTTGGTAGCGCACTTGACTGGGGGTCAAGGGGTCGCTGGTTCGAATCCAGTCGTCCCGACCAGAAGTTTGCAGGTCAGGCACCTAGTGCTTGACCTTTTTTGTTTTAATCAATTGCTTAATTTTGATTAAGCAACAGGGTGCCAAAAAACTACCTGAGCGATAATCGCCTTTTGCGGTTACTTGCGCGTTTTTCACACGCTTGAGCCGATTTATTAACGCGATATGAATCTACATACGCGTAGTTGGTATACAGCCGAGTACCGGCTGTATTTATCGCGACGATTTACACAGATATAGCAACTGTAACGAACAGGCGTGTCGCTGTCTTTATTCCAGCAGTTCACTTAATCGGTGGACGAGTGGGGTGTTGCAACGAAACGCCAAGGAGGATGGGCTCTATACGAGGACGCCGCAGAGGCAATGGCGGGGGGAGTACGGAGGGCGCCCTGAGAGCCGCTGTATGACCCCATGTCTCCTTAACTCGATTATTTGTGTTTCAAGCCACAAATCGGTCGAGCAATTGCCAAAAGAAAGGCCCATGCAGGATTGCACGGGCCTTACATCAGATCAAATTTGAGCTAGAAGCACCAAATGGGGCAGACGCAACACCATCTCGTCGCGCCCTCGGCGAGCGACATATCACAGTCGAGGTAGACATCGAGGAAATAGTCAGATCCCGCACAGGGGGACCGCGATGGTGGCCACTGCACCGCCCGAGGGGCCGTTGGCGAGCGAGACGGAGCCCCCGTGGGCGCTCGCGGCCTCGGAGGCGACGTGGAGGCCGAGCCCGTAGTGGCGGCCTCCGTCACGCGAGGAGCGGGAGGAGTCGTCCGTGAAGAGGCGCTCGCAGCCGCGTTCGAGGGCGGCGGGAGAAAAGCCCGGTCCGTCGTCGGCAACCTCGATAACGAGGTGCCCGTCCGCGACGTCGCAGGAGACGGCCACGCGCGAGCGTGCGCACTCGGCGGCGTTGGCCACGAGGTTCGCGGCGGCTCGCGCCAGGGCGGTTCGGTCGAGCGGGGCCTCGGGCGCGCCCGCGACAGCAGGGCCCGTGGCCGCGTCGAGCGTCACGCCTCGCGCCCGGGCGATCTGGGCGGCCTCGGCGAGGACTTGCTCGCAGAGCTCGGCCGGCCGCATGGGGGCCCTCTCCGCCCCGCCGGACCCGCGCGAGGCCTCGATGAGCAGGCGCACGTAGCCGTCGAGCCTTTCGACACTGCCGGCTATGTCGCGCGCGGCGGCCGCGAGGTCGGCGTCTTTCTCGTCTTCCAGCTCCTCCGCCACGAAGTCGGCGTTGGCGCGCAGCACGGTGAGCGGCGTCTTGAGGTCGTGGGCGAGCGACGCCACCTGCTCGCGCTGCCCCCGCTCCGCGGCCCAGCGGGCCTCGAGTGACTCGGCGAGGGAGGTCCGCATGGCGTCCATCGCGGCGAGGACGTCGTTCACCTCGCGCACGTTGGTGCTGCCGACCGCGAAGTCGAGCTCCCCCGCGCCGACGCGCCCCGCCGCCTCCGCGAGCGGCGCCATCTTGCGCGAGATCACGCGGCTCGCGCGTCGCGCCACGAGCGCGAGCGCGAGCGCGCTTCCCGCCGCAGCGCCGACGAGCATGAGGTTCTGCGGGTTGGGAAGCAGGCCGACGAGGTCGCGCGAGACCCACTGCGGCAGGTACTCGCTGACGAGTGCGCAGGCCCCGCCGCCCTTGAGCGGGAACGCGGCGTAGGTGAGGCCCGAACCCCCGCCCTCGATCTCCACTGTGCCCGGATCCGCGGCGAGTGCCGTACGGGCCATTTCCGTCGCGTCCTCGAGCCGCGTGCTCTCGAGGTCTGTCATCAGCACGTATCCGTCCTTGTTCAGGATGAGGTAGCGGTACGCCGTCGGCACGTCCTGCTGCCCGCAGACGCCGTCGCGTGCCAGGCCCTCCGCGACCTCGCGCGCATTGGCCGGCCCCCAGCTTGCCTCGTAGACGAAGCCCGCGTTGATCGCCACGGAGAGCACCATGAACGAGGCGAGCCACGCCGTGGCGACCGCCGCGAACGCGTAGGCGAAGTAGCGCGCGATGACGAAGGAGAGCGGCATGCCGCCGCGACCTCGCGCCCCGATCCTCAGAGCTGCCACTTGTACCCCATCCCCCAGACGGTCGCGATCGGATCGGCGCCGGCCTCGGAGAGTTTCCTCCGGGCGCGGCTGACCTGCATGGATATGGCCGCGTCGTCGGCGACGCTCTCCCAGCCGAGTACCGCCTCGCGTATTTGCGCGCGGCTCATGACCTGCCCGGGGTGGCGGGCGAGGTGCTCGCAGATGGCGTACTCGGTGGGCGTGAGCGGCACGGCCTTGTCGCCCACGGCGAGGCCGCGCGCCCCGAGGTCGATCCGCACCTCCCCGAAGGAGAGGGCGTGCGAGCGCGGTCGGCGCTCACGGCGTAGGTGGGCCGCGACCTTGGCGCGCAGTTCCGCGGCCCCGAAGGGCTTGCGGACGTAGTCGTCGGCGCCCAGGCCGTAGGCGGCCACGGCATCCTCCTCGGCCACGCGCGCGGTCAGGAAGACGATGGGCCCGTCGAAGTCCGGGCGGATCTGCCGCACGAGCTCGAAGCCGTCGAGCCCCGGCATCATGACGTCGCAGAGCACGAGGTCGAAGCGCGAGAGGTCCATCCCCGGGACCGCCGTCGGGTCCGCCGCCCTGACGACCTCATGGCCGTCGCGGCCGAGGACTCGCGCGAGCGCGTCGAGGATCGCCCGTTCATCATCCACTGCCAGTATCCTAGCCATGTTGACCTCCTGAAACTCTCGTCGGAATTGTACTAGCGCCGCGCTCAGCGGTCCAGAGCCCTGCGCGCAGCCGCGGGCGCCTCGGCCGCGTCGAGCAGGGCATTCCTGCCCAGGACGAGCGCTGCGGAGAGGAGGGCGAGCACGGCGGCGAGCGGCCTCCTACGCATCTGCCCTCCCGTCCTCGAAGCGGCAGAACCAGGCGAGAAGGACGGCGGCGGCTGCCAGGGTGAGCGCGAGGCCAGCGAGCGCAGTCGTGAGGAGAGGGCCCGCCGCGCGTGCGGCGTCGATGAAGGCCTCCACCCCGAGCGACCCCAGGCGCGCGGGCCAGGCGAGCGGCACCCAGCCCAGGGGCGTCGCCAGGGCACCGGTGAGCTCGCCGGTCATGAGGCCGTGCGCAAGTCCGCCCACCGAGAAGAACGCGAGGAGCGTCCCCGCCGCGCCGCCGCCGATGGCGGCGTTGCGGCCGAGGCGCAGGGCCACGCCGAGCCCCAGCGCGTAGAGGGGCAAGCTGCCCAGCACGATGCCCGCCCAGGCGGCCGCAAGCGGAGCGGGCCCGAGCGGCAGGCGTCCGGCGACGGCGAGCGCGCCCCCGAACA
>CABJFQ010000009.1 GCA_902364975.1 Coriobacteriaceae bacterium
TCTTCAATACAGACAATATCAGTGCGGAATGTTTTCAGAGCTTTACCCTGTAGGGTCCCTGCCGCTACGTGGCAGCTAAGGAATCTGGAGTGGACGGCGGCTTGGCTACGAGCTGGGGCTGAGGATCTGAATGAATGGGTCCTGTTGCTGAGAGCACATGCGTTTGGGATCGATCACTTTGGATCCGAAAGGCGGAGTGCGGCCGCCGTCCCCCTGACAACAAAAAGGCCTCCGAAGCCGTTTGCTCTGGAGGCCTTTCGTTTACTTGCAAATACGCGCGTTAGTTGTTCTTGGTCAGACGCTCGACGTCGTGGGCTATCATGTATTCCTCGTCGGTGGGGATGACCATGACCGTAACGGCGGAACCGGCGGCACTGATGACCTGTGGGCCGTTGCCCACGGCCTCGCGGTTCTTATTGTTGTCGATGCGTACGCCCAGCCACTCAAAGCAGTCGCAGAAGGCCTTGCGGATCGACCAGTCGTTCTCGCCGATGCCGGCGGTAAAGGTGATGGTGTCCACGCCCGCCATGGAAGCGATCATGGAGCCAGCCTGCTGCATGGCCTTGTAGGCGAACATATCGAAGGCGAGCAGGCAGCGCTCGTCGCCCTCGGAGGCGCGCGTACGGATGTCGCGGGCGTCGTTGGAGATGCCCGAGATGGCAAGCAGGCCAGACTGCTTGTTCATCATGTCATCGACTTCCTGATAGCTGTATCCGCCCTCACGCTGGAGGTAGCACACGGTGGCCGGATCAATGGAACCGCAGCGGGTTCCCATCATCAGGCCGTCGAGCGGTGTGAGACCCATCGTGGTGTCGCGGCACACGCCGTCCTCGATGGCGGCGAGCGAAGCGCCATTGCCCAGATGGCACGAAAGCAGACGGTGGCAGCACGAGCCCAGGATCTCCTTAGCCATCATCCACTCGTAGCGGTGGCTCGTACCGTGTGCGCCGTACTTGCGCACGTGGTACTTGTCGCACACGTCCTTGGGCAGCGCGTAGGTGTAGGCGACCTCGGGCATGGTCATGTGGAACGAGGTGTCGAAGACGGCCACGTTGGGCAGCTCCGGATACTTCTCGCGGCAATATTCGATTGCCGCGGCCTCGCCGTAATTGTGCAGCGGAGCGAGCGGGGCCACCTCAAGAATCTTGGCCATGACTTCGTCGTCGACGACCGCAGAATCATCGAAGTGCCAGCCACCCTGAACGACACGATGTCCAATGCCGTCAATCGTAAAGTCGGTCTTCTCGAGCTCCTCGAGTACGCGCGCAATGGCCGAGCGATGATCGGGGAAGGGAACCTCTTCGGTCTGCTTGGCGCCACCGTTCTCGGCGTGACCAAAGATGCCCATGTCCGAGCCGATACGCTCGCAGTTGCCCTTGGCGAAAACCTCGCGGGTATCGGTATCCAAGAGTTGATATTTAAGGCTTGAGCTGCCAGCGTTAACAACAAGTACGTTCATGAGACTCCTTTGCAATGCAATACGGTCGGTAAAGGCCCCTTAAGGCGGCCGCATGTTAATAAGAAGTTATCATAACTTGATAAATAGCTATCAGATATATCGACCAGCGAGCGCAAAAGAGGGGCCGAACGGCGCTCGGTCGTCCAGCCCCTCCCCTCTTGTAATTACTTGGCGTTGACGATGCGCTCGACGTCGGAAGCGATCATGAACTCCTCATCCGTGGGGATGACGAAGATCTTGACCTTGGAATCCTTGGCGGACAGGCACCAAGCGCCGTCGCCGCGCAGGGCGTTGCGGGCATGGTCCATCTTGACGCCCATAAAGGCCAGACGGTCGGCCACGCCGGCGCGGACAGCCGGAGCGTGCTCACCGATGCCGGCGGTAAAGACCAGGGTGTCCATGCCGCACATGGAAGTGGCCATCTCGGCGGCCTTGGCGGCAATCTTGTAGACGAACATATCGAAGGCGAGCTGAGCCTCGGGGTCGCCGGCAGCGGCGAGCTCCTCGACGTTGCGGCAGTCGTTGGTCTTGCCGCCGGTCACAGCCAAAAGGCCGGACTTCTTGTTCATCATCTCGTCGACCTCGTCGAAGGTGTAGCCGCCTTCGCGCTGCAGGTAGCACACGGTAGCAGGGTCGATGGAGCCGCAGCGGGTGCCCATCATGACACCGTCGAGCGGTGTCAAGCCCATGGTGGTGTCCATGCACTTGCCGTCCTCGATGGCGCACAGGGAAGCGCCGGAACCGATGTGGCACACGACGACCTTGCGGGCCTCGCCGTTGGTCATCTCGGCAACCTTCTTGGAGATGTAGCGGTAGCTGGTGCCATGGGCGCCGTACTTACGAATGTGCAGCTTGTCGCAGACGTCCTTGGGCAGGGCGTAAGTCTTGGCGACCTCGGGCATGTTGAAGTGGAAAGCAGTGTCGTAGACCGTGACGTTGGGCAGGTCGGGATACTGCTCGAGGCAGTACTCGATAACGTTGGCCTCGGGGTTGTTGTGCAGCGGGGCGAGCGGAGCGACCTCGCGGATCTTGGCGAGGACGTCTTCGTCGACGAGGGAGGAATCGCCGAAGTACCAACCGCCCTGAACGATACGGTGGCCGATGCCCTCGATCTTGACGCCGTTGGCCTCGAGGTCCTTCAGGACGACCTCGATGGCGACCTTGTGGTCGGGGAACTCGATGTTCTCGGTCACCTTCTTGGAACCGTTGGCAGCGTGGGTGAAGGTACCGCCGGTAAAGCAGACGCGCTCGCAGGAGCCCTTTGCGGACACCTTGTGGGACTTGGTATCGATGACCTGATACTTAAGGGTCGAAGATCCTGCGTTGACGACCAGAACGTTCATGTGTCTCCCTACTAACAGGCGGTGTGGCGCCGCCAGGTTACATACGCTTCAATAATAAACCCAAACGCCCTCGCGCTCGGGTTTATTGCGTTGATATATAAGTTATCGATGCCTAAATACGCATGGCCTTTGACTTGTAAGACGAAATAGCGCGGGGATATACACCAAAGAAGAAATCCCGAGCGCGACAAGCAATATGACTCGAATGTCCGCGATGCTGCCCAACGCAGCATTGAACAGATAGAAAAGGATGGCACCCACCGCCACCATCTGACTTTGAACCGAAATCAGTGAACAGCGCATCGAAGAATCGGCGGCATTTTGAAAAATTGAGTATTTAATTGGAGCAAATAACGAGTAGGCGACCGTCTGCAACACATAGAACACGGGCAGCAAATAGATCGGAGTAAAGGGAATCAAAAATAGAGCAGTCAGGGAAAGGCGCACGATGCCGCAAATACGCGCAAAACGGCTCTTGTCGACATGAGCAATCACACTGGGCACAATAAGCCCCATGGAGGCCGAGGCAAGGAGCTGGACCGCAATGATCACACCCGAAGCGACGGCATTCATTCCGCGGCCCGCAAGCAGCAGTGAGAAAAAGTCTTCCAGGGCGACAAAAGCAAATGCCTGAGAACAGTCCATGATGAACGCCGAACGAAGAATACCATTACACGCAATAGCGGCACCGATCATCTTCGGGCTCATTCCACGTTCAGGTGTCGCCGCAGTGCCCTCTCTTCGCATCTCAGGAATGCAGACAACAACAACCAACGTCAACACCATTGCGATGATATCTGCCGAAAGACCGATGAGATATGTACCGACAAACGAAATGAAACCGCCCACGCAAGCGGAGATGGCATAAGAGGCATAGAAAACAAATCGCTCAACGACATTAAGTCTTACGAGCTGGTCCTGAGAGACGCTGTCAATGTAAATCGCTTCTATGGATCCGCTCAGACATGCAACGGCAAAACCTTTGAGAACGAACGCACCGATTAAAAGCGGAGGAGAACGGACGAGAAGCAGGGCGGCGTAGTACCCAAGCGTCCCCACAATGCCAACGAGGCCGCTCACCTTTCGTCCAAGCCTGTCAGCAATATAACCAGTAGGAACCTCAAGAATGAACTTACTCACTTGGTATGCAATCATCATGCTAGAAATCGCTACCATCGAGAATCCGACGAACTCAAGGTAGACAGTTAGAAAATACAAGATGGTGCTGAAGTTCGACAGAAAAACGAACGTCATATAAAGCAAAACCGTACGGTTTTTCATGCTCCGCCCTCCAAGAGTCAGCAATCTAAATCGAAATCTTGGAAAAGCATGAGGGCAAAGCTGTCAGCTATGTGTTGCAGGGCGTCAACATTCACTTGACGACACGAGGCCAAATGGCCTCACGAAGCGAGATGACGCAATAGGTGAAGAAATACCGTCTGGTGTCGATCGGTCCAGGCATTTTGTCGATAGCAAAAGTAGATGGGCAAGGCTACGTCATGTGAGGCTTCAATGGAGCACTCGCTCACTTCCGATCCATCCGATGCGAGAGAAGAGCCAGAAAAACTCAATATCAATCCCCCGGCTTGAAGAAACTCGGTCTGAGCCCTGCTTCCGTATTCAACATCACGGAAGCGAAAATTGACGAGCTGGGCTTCAGGGCATTGATTGATTGCATTGAGACAGGGTGACAAATTAATGGGAACAGCGAGCCTGCCGCCCAGTAACTCACGAATGGTCATAGCGTCAACAGATTGATGACCAGCTGGACATGAAAGAACCCTGAGCTCCTTTTCACCCAAATATTTTGAAGAAAGGACGCTGTCCCGTGGTTCCTCAAACGAGATAGCCGCGTCCGAAATTCCAAGTATAAGTGATTCAAAGCATGTTGCCGTTGGCTGATGCCACACATCAAGATGAATCTGAGGGTGCGAGCTTTCAAACGAGTCGTACCAGTTTTCGGAAAAAAGGCGCCCCCGCCCATGAAGGCAGGGGGCGTAAAGACGAAAGTGGCCATCGGGCGAGACGCCGTCGTCCCTTGATTGAGCGTACTTTTTGAGATCGTCGACTTGTGCCAGAATCACGCGTGCACGACGCGCAAATTCTCTGCCCGCCGGAGACAAAACAGCCTCCCCCGCCGATCGGTCGAGCAAAACAATCTGATACTCAGATTCCAACTTTTTTATTGCCGACGAAACGGCCTGCGGACTCACGTGAACAGCGCGAGCTGCTTTGCGCACGCCGCCATAGTTCGCTACCGCTTGAAGGTATTCGAGTTGAGAAAGCTGCATAGATTACTCCAAAGGCAGCCAAGTCGACGGCCTACGCGCCCTCAGATGAGGTTCTCGCCCAGGTTCTTGCCGCCGAGAACGTGCATGTGGAAGTGCATGACGGTCTGGCCGGCGTTGACGCCCTTGTTGGAGATGACACGGAAACCGTCCTCCAAGCCCTTGGCCTTGGCGACCTCCTGGATGGCGTGAGCCATGGCGCCCATGGTCTCGGCAGGCACGTTGTCGGCGATGTCGCTGTAGTGCTTCTTGGGGATCACGAGCGTGTGGACCGGCGCCTGGGGGTTGAGGTCGTCGAAGGCGATGACCTGATCGTCCTCATAGACAACGGTCGAGGGGATCTCGTGGTTGGCAATTTTGCAGAAGATGCAATCACACATGGTAGGTTCCTTTCTCACAGACCAAGGTAATTATATTTGGTCGGGATGGTTAGAACGAGAGACTGTCGTTGGTGTTGGCGGCCTCGCCGTCGGCGAGCACGTCGTTGCCGTCGACGTCCTTAAGGAGCACCGAGACCTTCTGCTCGGCATCGGACAGGCGGGTGCGCAGGCTCTTGAGGAGCTCGACGCCGCGGGTGTAGCTCTCGAGCGACTCCTCGAGCTCCATATCGCCCGACTCCAGGCTGCGGATGATGAGCTCCAACTCCTGCGAGGCCTGCTTGTACGTAAGCTGCTCGACCGGGGTCTTCTCTGCCATATCTGTTTCCTTTCCTAAAGGTTTATCGCTATGAAATGCGGCTTACTCGACCGTATCGACCGTTGCCGCCACGTTGCCGTCTGCCATGCGCACGCGAATGGCGTCGCCGGGCTTAAAGGTCTTGGCGCTCGTAGCCACACCGTCATCGCTGTACGCGATGGAGTAACCGCGGGCAAGCACCTTGAGCGGCGACAAGGCATCGAGCGACGCGGCAGCTCGGCCCAGGTCAGACGCGGGTTTGCTGAGCATCGTACGTCCCTGATGTTCTAGACGGGAGCTTGCAAGCGTGAGCGCATGGCGTTTACCATCGAGCCCTGAAGTGCTTGCGATCAAGCGCTCGGGCAGACGCTCGAAGTTGGAGCGGAAGGCCCCGACCGAGCGCGTTATGGCACCGGACAAACGATCGGCCGTTAAGGCAAGCTCAGACTCGCGACGCTCGACCATAAACGTTGGATCGTTGAGGCACGGGCGGCATGCGGCGGCATCGAGGGCATCGCCCAAGCGAGCCGTATAGGCATCCCAGGCACGGCGACCGCGCTGATCGAGCATCTCCAAATCAACCTGATTCGACCCAATCATCGATCCCATCGCGGCGCCCAGACGCTGATGGCGCGTCTCGAGCACGTCGGCCAACTCCGTCATAGCCGGTGCCACCGATTCCGCCGCTGCCGTTGGCGTGGAGGCGCGACGGTCGCTCACCATGTCGCAAATCGAGGTATCAGGCTCATGCCCAATGCCCGTCACCACAGGCACGGGACAAGCTGCCACCGCACGGGCAAGCTCCTCGTCGTTAAAGGTCATGAGGTCCTCGAAGGAACCGCCGCCACGCACGAGCAAAATGCAATCGGGCGCCGGCGTAATGGCAGCGGCGCGGTGCAAGCCTTCAATAAGCTCTGCCGGCGCGCCCTCGCCCTGGACCTTTGCGCCCACGCAGACAAGCTCGACGAGCGGGTTGCGACGACGCAGCGTACGCTTGACGTCGTCGATCACGGCACCCGAAAGCGAGGTGACGACCGCCACACACGAGCAAAACACCGGAATGCGGCGCTTGCGCGCTTCGTCCATCAGGCCCTCGCGACGCAACTTTTCGGCCAACTGAGCCACCTGCTGACGCAGCAAGCCCTCCCCCGCCAGCGAGAACGAGCGGGCGACGAAGCTCATGCGACCCGTAGGCTTGTAGAGATTGAAGCTGCCCTTAAAGCTCACCTGCATGCCGTCGCGCAGATCGAAGGTGCGCTTAAGGTAGGCACCCTTCCAGATGATGCAGTCGACGGCCGCCGAGTCGTCCTTGATTTGGAAGTAGCAGTGGCCGCTTCGGGCATTGGGACCACGAAAACCCGTGACCTCACCCAAAACGCTCAGCTGCGGAATGGCATCGAGCGCGCCGGCGGCGATCTCCACCGCTTGGCTCACGCTAAGCTCTTTGCGCTCCTGCTCGTCCGATCCGTCGAACTCGGCGGAAACGGCATTGCCGGTCAGATTCCAGCCTGCCACGCAGCCTCCTTTCGTTATCGCGCACAGAGGCTCCGGCCCTGTGCAAATTCAAGTCCAACACATAGTACAGCGCCGCAGGGACACAAATCCCCACGGCGCCCGTCGGTCCCATTTGTTATCGGTTGGAGTTTCTGTTGTAGCGAGCCATCAGGTAGAGCAGTTGAATGATCGAAGTGAGCGCTGCGGCCACATAGGTAAGCGCGGCTGCCGTCAGCACCTTCTTGGCGCCGTTGACCTGCTTGGAACTCATGCCCGACTGCTCGATATACGCCACGGCGCGGCGACTGGCATCGATCTCGACCGGCAGCGTAACCAACTGGAACAACACGCTAAACGAGAAGAAGACCAGCGCGAGGGTCGTGAGCCCCGCGATGTTCATGAACAGGCCCATGAGCAGCACGATCGTCCAGGTGTTTTGGGTAAAGTTGACGACGGGGACCAAAGCGGTGCGGACCTTCATCATGGCATAACCACTTTGACGCTGGGCGGCATGGCCCGCCTCGTGGCAGGCGACGGCAACGCTTGCGACCGACCCGCCCGAACGGTTGGCATCCGACAGATACAGGTTGTTATCCTGCGGGTTGTAGTGGTCGGTGAGCTCGCCAGCGACGCCCTTGATGCCCACGGCGCTACAACCGTTGGCATCGAGCATGCGGCGAGCGACCGTGGCACCTGTGTCGCCGTCCGAGCGAACCTTGGACCAGGTCCTGTACGTCGAGTTGATATAGCTCTGCGCGGCAAGGCCGAGCACCGTACAAACAAGAACAACCAGCAGGTACAGCGGGTCGATGCCAAAGCCGTATCCATAGTAATAGGGCATGCGAATTCCTCCGAATCGAGTTACACGTTGGAGGCATTCTACCCACTCAAGCGGCTAGGCTTCCTTATAGCAATTCAATTTTGCCATCTTTGACCGTCAACCCCATATTGCCGGAAAGCAGATCGTCCAGACGCGAACCCACAAGCTCAAAACGCCAGCCTTCGCGCAGGGGGCTCTGCTCGGGGTGCTCAATATAGTCGGCCAGGTCATCGCGCGAGGCAATGACCGAGGTCGCCACGCCCGAGCGCTCGGCAACCAGGCGAATGAGCGCATACATCAGGTCCGTCACGCTCTCCAACTCCGGCGAAATCTGACGGTGCCCGCGCACCATGAGCGGCAGGCGATCGTGCGGGCAGCTCGCGCCGCGCTTGATGGCCATGAGCGCGCCGTCCACATCGCGTTCCCCCAGCTGATCGGTGCCGCGGATGCTGCGGAACTCCTCAACGCGCACAGGATTGCGTTTGACGAGCGCCAGCAGCGTATCGTCGGACATGACCCACTTGCGAGGGATGTTGCGGCGCTCGGCGCGGTCCTCGCGCCAAGCGGCAAGCTCGCGCGCGATGCCCAACTGGTGACGGCTACACGAGTTGATGCGCTTGACCTTGCGGAACGCCTCATGGCGGTCGGCGCGGTAGTGCGACTCGTCGGCCAGCGGACGCAACTCGTCGAGCACCCAGTCCACCCGGCCCAGCTCGCGCAGGCGACTCATCATCTCGGTATAGGCGACAATCAGGTACTTGACGTCATCGATCGCGTACTCGACCTGCTTATCAGTCAGCGGGCGGCGCGACCAGTCGGTCAGCGACTCGGTCTTGGGCAATGAGACGCCGCAAAACGTTTGCACGAGCGCGCCGTAGGAAATCTGCTGGCGCTCGCCCAAAAAGGCGGCGGCCACCTGCGTGTCAAAAATGGGGCGCGGCAGCACGCCCACGGTGTGGAGCATGACCTCCATATCCTGCGAGCAGGCGTGGAAGACCTTGGTTACGCTCTCGTCGGCCATAAGCTCGGCCAGCGGCGACAGGTCGTCGATCACCAGAGGATCGACCGCGACACTCTCGGCAGGGGTGGCAATCTGAACCAGGCACAGACGCGGATGGAACGTGCGCTCGCGCAAAAACTCGGTATCGACGGCAATCGCGTCGAACTCGCGAGCGCGCTGGCAAAAGTCGAGCAGAGCCTGATGTGTGGAAATGTACATATCAACCCATCGAATAAGGTTAGGCCCGAAAAACACGGGTAGGATATCGGCATTGCCTTACAACTATACTCGGTTAGTCACAGAACGGGAACGTAAGTATGCGCTGCCTTATCATCCACAACCCGGCATCGGGCCCTAGCTCAGATGAAATCTACGCATTCACGCACGCCCTCGCGCAGGGCGGCGACGAGGTCGTGATGCGCTTTATCGGCGATGGCATGGAACCCGAGGATGCCGTGGCGGACGTGCGCGAGTTTGATCGCGTGGTCGTTTCGGGCGGCGATGGCACCGTCTCCAACGTGCTCGACCAGATGCGCGGGTGCGGTGTCCCCACGCTCGTCTTCCCCTCCGGCACAGCCTGCTTGTTCTTTAACAACATCGGTAATGCCCCCGAGGCAGCGGCGCTTGCCAAGGCTTGCCGCGCCGGTCGCACGGTCAAAGTAGACATGGGCGAGCTCTTTTGGCTCGACGAGGACGGCAACGAGAAGCGCCACGGCTTCATCATCATCGCCGGCTCGGGCTTTGACGCCGAGATCATGATGAAGGCGGCCCCCACCAAAAACGACATCGGCGAGATCGCCTACTTCCTCTCTGCGCTCGCCACGCCCAACCCTACGGTAGCGCACTTTACGATTGAGCATGACGGCATTGTCGAGGAGCTCGACGGCATTTGCTGCATGGCCGGCAACACCTCGGTCATCCAAAACGACATCAACCTGTTCCCCGACTGCCGCATGAACGATGGCATGGTCGACATTGCGGTCATCGAACCCGTGCGCACCGTGCAGCTGCTGCCTACTGTGATCACCGCTGCGCTTGACCCCGCCGGCAAGGTACTCGGGCGCCCGCAGTTCAAGATCATCCAGACCAAGGAAGCCAAGATCACCTGCACCCCGTCGCTGGGCATGCAGTTCGATGGCGAGATCATCTCCAGCAACTCGGGCGTCTTTGGTGCCCGCGCACTTCCGCAATGCCTCGACCTCATCGTCGACGAATTCTCACCGCTCGGAAAATAGGAGGACCCCATGAACGACAATCCCCTGCTCGGCTTTATCGTCATCGTTTTGGCCATGCTCGTCGGCTATGCGATCAACGTGATCCACCGCCGGAAGAAGTAATTCCACATTGGTATGATATTCATCCAATTATCGTCTCCCCCGTTGTTTATGCATTTGCCAAACAGCGGGGGATTTTCATTTCGAGCATTCCAGCTACTTTATTCGGCTACAGTAATTACAGGGCGTCTTTATTAAAGTAAAGCTACAAACTGAGTATAATTAACCGCTCATCGCATATTTCATTACGCTTATCGAGTAAGTTTCTTTCATAGATGAATATTGTTTCCAGTTCGTTACGCTAATGAGGTGTCTTTATTGGCTGAAGCCCTCTGGCGACAGAGGGCTTTCGCACGCTGGGAGGGAAAATGAGGAAAACTCGCCCCGTCAACGCGCTCAAGAAGCTAGGCATAGGCCTCGCCTTTGGAGCTGCGACCATCATGTCCATGCCGACATCTGCGCTCGCCTGCACGCAGATGTACATGGGCAAAAACCTTACGGCCGACGGCAACACGTACTACGGCCGCGCCGAGGACTTTGGCAAGCGCTATCTTAAGCACTACGGCATCGAACCTGCCCACGAACCTGGCTTTAAGTACAGCTCGATTGAATCTGCTTTTGAATACACTTCGAACAAGCCTACCTATCGCTACAGCTATGTACGCGACCACCCCTCCAACTGGATGGGTCGCACCGACGCCTACTCCGAGGCCGGCATCAACGAGAAGGGCGTCTCCTGCTCCGCCACGCTAAGCACCTCCTATAACGAGGAGGCCGCTGCAGCAGACCCCATCGATGAGGAAGTGGGTCTGGGCGAGTACAGTTACGGCAGCATCATCCTGGGCGAGAGCGCCACGGCCCGCGAGGGCGTCGAGCTTCTCGGCAGCCTGATCGATGATCAAGGCGTCTGCACCAACGACCAGATCATCATCGCCGACAACAACGAGACCTGGCTGTTCGCCACACTTTCCGCCCATCAGTGGATCGCCATGAAGCTCGCTGACGACGTCGCGTCGCTCAACCCTAATATCGGGAGCCTCAACTACGATGTCGACCTCAATGACACCGAGAATTGCCTCCACTCTGAAAAGATCCAATCCATGCCCGAAGAAAAGGGTTTCGCCAAATACTCCGCTGACGGCAAATTCGATGTCGCCCAAACGTATGGCGAAAGCCTCGCCGATTCCGGCGTAAACCAGTGGTCCCGCTATGTGCAAGGCCGCGATTATTTTGGTAGTCAGCTGACCGAAGGCACAGATTACGACATTATCACAGTAAAGAAGGAAGGAAAACCTGACCAAAAGGGAGCCATGGTCAGCGAGATCCAGCCCTTGTTCTTCAAGCCTGGCAAGTCTGGCTGGAGCACCTTTGAGCTGATTCGTGCCTTTGGCAACCGCGGCGAAAATGTCCCCGGCCTTAACGCCAACACCGACGGCGTCTACGCCATCGGCACCGAGCGCAACACCGAGATCAACCTCTTCCAGATTCGTCGTGGCCTTGACCCCCAGGTCGCTACCATTCAGTGGGAAATGCTCTCCCGCGCCGCGTACTCCGTCGCCATCCCGTTGTACTCCGCCCTGATAACTGAGGTCAGCCCGTACTTCAGCGATCAGACCGTCTCCTTCGATCACTGCAAACAGACTGACGTCGTGTACAACGAGGAGCCCGAGAACTCAATCAACTACGTCCTCATGGACATCAGCTCGCTCTGCTTTGAGAACCCTGACACCCTTGGTATCAGCGTCCGTGCCTACCTCGATGCGCTCCAGAACGAGCTCATCGAGCAGAACAAGGAAGTTGACGCTGCCATGCTGGCCGAGACGACCACCGAGGGCCGCACTGCCCTGGCCAACAAGGCCGGCAAGGCTGCTACCGAGAACACCTACGTCAAGTGCAAGGCCCTGCTCCAGGAGATGCGCGCCTATCAGAAGGCCGAAAACTTCGACCAGCCCTTCACCCCGAGCGACCTGAACACCGAGACCAACGGCCTCAAGGTGTCCATCACCTACGCCAAGGACGCTCTTGCCACCGACCCGGTAACCCCGGATCAGCCTGGCACTCCCGAGCAGCCCGGTACCCCCGAGCAGCCCGCTAAGCCCGAGAAGCCCACCACCAAGCCCGAGAAGCCTGGCAAGTCGGACACCACGACTACGGTAACCACCAACAAGACGAACACCAAGGGCGGCCTGCCCACCACCGGTGATCGTTTTGATGGCCGCGTGGTGGCTGCATTCGCCATCGCTGGCGTTGCCGTCATCTCCGCGGGCGGTTACTTCCTCTACCGTCGCAATAAGGAGTAACGTCTTAGCTGAGCGGGCAAGGCAGCAATGGCAGCCTCGCCCGCTCAGCCCGCTCTTTTGACCGGCGGGAAACCCGCCTGAAATCTTTTTAAAAAAGATTTCCCCGCACACACTTCGCTGTGCTATAGTGCAGCGCAACAGCTACTAGGTGCGACCGCGCCACGGCATCACGAAAGGAGCCACCAACATGAAGAACACGATGAACTCTCTCAACAACTGGTGGTGGCGTGATGCGAATACGATCGGTCGACAGTGAGTCCCTCACGCCTGTTTTTGCGCTCTAGGTGATTGGAAGGCCTCCGGTTTCGACCGGGGGCCTTTTTTCTATCTCGAGCCCGATCGCATTCGCATCACGCGCCTCCGCTTTTCTCTTGCACTCCCATTCCGAAAGGATTTTCACCATGTCTCAGAACACCACCGCCGCCCAGCCCCGCACCGTCCAGACCGCCGACCGCGGCAAACTCGATGTCCGCGCCCTCGTCCTGCTCGCCATCCTGCTCGCCGCCGGCTTCATCCTCAACTTCACCGTCGGCAAGGCAATCTCGGGCATCTCGGGCGGCATGATCAGCCCCGAGTTCATCATCTCGGCCTTCTGCCTCACCATCCTGGTCGTTCGCCCCAACATCGGCCAGGCGCTCGTCATTGGCCTCATCTCGGCTGCCGTGATCCAGATCACCACTACTTCGCCGTTCGTCGATTTTGCCGCTGAGGGCATCGCCGCCATGCTCATGGCCGGCATCGTCAACGCCGCCGGCAAGAACGGTCAGGTCAAGCCCGCGATTGCCATTGTCGCAACTTTCCTGACCACCTTTGTCTCCGGTGTCATCTTCATGGTCATCAAGATGGCCATGCTCGGCGTGGTCGGCGAGCTCGCCGCCGCCATGTTGCCCGTCGTCGCCATGACCGCCGTCTTTAACGCCATTCTGGTCGGCGCCCTCTACTTGCCCATCCAGAAGGCCCTGAAGCTCAACTAACCCGCTCGGCTTTATGAGCCACCCCATCTTGGCGCTCATTCGTCGCTCGCGTACCCAAGTACGCTTCGCTCCTCTTTCGCGCCAACCTGGGGCCCCTCGTAAAGCCGTCTCCGCACTCCACCAACAAAGACTGTCCCAAACAACGAGCTCTTGGGGACGTTCTTAAACGACTAGTCATTTAAGAACGTCCCCAATGACTATGAAAGGTATCCATGGAAACGATCATCAACGTCGACGATGTCTCGTTCTCCTATGGCACGCAGACCGAGCAGGCGCTCAGTCACATCTCGCTCAGCGTGAACAAGGGAGATTTCATCGGCATCATCGGACCTTCGGGCGCCGGCAAGTCCACACTTGCCGCCTGCCTGTCGGGAGCCGTACCCCACCATTACACCGGCACGTTTTTTGGCGCCGTCACTGTCGACGGCAGCGACACCTGTGAAGTTTCGCTCACCGATGTGTCGCAGATCGTCGGCAGCGTGTTGCAGGACATCGACACGCAAATGGTCGCCTCGGTCGTCGAGGACGAGATGCTTTTTGGCCTGGAAAACTTTGGCGTTCCCCACGACCAGATCGAGCAACGTGTGAGCGAGACGCTCGAGACCGTCGGCATCAGCGACCTGCGCGACCGCGAGATCGCCACGCTTTCGGGCGGCCAAAAACAAAAGGTTGCCATCGCCGCCATCCTCGCCATGCGTCCGCGTGTGCTCGTGCTCGACGAACCCACCGCGGCGCTCGACCCCGCCAGTTCCACGCTGGTCTTCGAGACCCTGCGTGAGGCCAACCGTGCACTCGGCATCACCATCGTCGTCGTTGAGCAAAAGGTCGCCCTGCTTTCGGAGTATTGCAGCCGCGTGCTCGTGCTCAATCATGGCGAAATCGCGCTACAGGGCGAGCCGCACGAGGTCTTCGCGCACGCCGATGAGCTCCGCACCATCGGCGTCGATTGCCCGCGTGTCACGCGCATTTTCAACAGCCTCGAGGCCGATGGCCTGGCCAGCGGCACTCCCTGTTTGGATGTTGATGAGGCCGAGCGCCTGATTACGGGCATCGTCGACCCCGCACACGCAAGCAGCGACAATCAGGCACCCGCCGGCTCACCGCACGCACCGTCGTTGCGCCCGCACGCCAAGGACGCCGAGCCCGTGCTCGCCTTCGATCATGTTGAGTTTGCCTATCCCAATGGCGGCGCCGCCGTCCACGACCTCAACCTGACCCTCTATCCCGGCGAGCTCGTGGGCATCGTCGGCCAAAACGGCGCCGGCAAGACCACGCTCACCAAGCTGCTCACAGGCCTGCTTAAGCCCGCCTCGGGCAGCGTGCGCGTCACGGGACTGGATACCGCGGCCGTTCCCACGAGCCGCATCGCCCGCGAAGTCGCAACCCTCTTCCAAAACCCCGACCGCCAGATCTGCAAGGACACCGTGCTCGACGAGGTCGCCTTTGGCCTGGAGCTTGCCGGCATCGACCGTGCCGAGGCTCTGCGTCGCGCCCAGCTCGTCATCGACCGCTTTGGCTTGCCGGCCGACGAGGCGCCTTTCTCGCTTTCGCGCGGCCAGCGACAAATGGTGGCACTCGCCTCTGTCGTGGTCGTAGAGCCCAAGATCGTCGTGCTCGACGAGCCCACGAGCGGCCTTGATTACCGCGAGTGCATGACCGTCATGGAAACGGTGCGCACCATGGCCGAGCGCGGTTGCGCCGTTATCATGGTCTGCCACGATATGGAAGTCGTTTCGGATTTTGCCGAGCGCATTGTGGTAATGGCCGACGGTCGCATCCTCGACCGCGGCCGCACGCACGAGCTATTCTCGAACATCGATCTCATGCGGCGTGCCTACGTGGAGCCTCCCCAGGTTATTGAACTCTCGCGCCGTCTGGCATCTTCCGTCTCGCCCGCTTTTGCGCAGGTGAGCGAGGTCACCGATATCGTTCGCATTACCGAGGAGATGGTCTGCCGTGGTTAACGTCATCGACTACATGCCGGGCGACACACTGCTGCACCGCCTGAACCCCGTCATCAAACTGGGCCTCGCCGCAGCCATCATCATCGGCATCTTCTTGTCCGACACCTATGTGGCATTGTTGGGCTTTTTGGCGCTCACGCTCGCGCTGGGAGCCTACGCCGGCGTCGTCGACCGCCTGCTCGCGCTGCTCAAGCTACTGATTCCACTCGCGCTCATCATGCTGGTGCTGCAGCTGGCTTTTATGCGCGATGGCAACGTGGTATGGAGCTTTGTCACCGATGAAGGCCTCATCACCGGCTCCAAGGCCTGCCTGCGCCTGCTAGGCGTGGCTCTGCCACTCATCCTCATGCTCATGGTGACCAAGCTCAACGACCTTGCCAACGCTTGCGTCGAGGTGCTGCACGTGCCGTATCGCTATGCCTTCACCTTTACCACGGCGCTGCGCTTTGTTCCGGTGTTTGGTCAGGAGATGAACGCCATCATGGAGGCGCAGACCGCACGCGGCGTCGAGTACGACACCAAGAACCCCATCAAGAAGCTTAAGCTCATGCTGCCACTGTGCGTGCCACTGCTCATCTCGAGCGTGGGCAAGACCGATGCCACAGCCTTGGCGGCAGAACAGCGCGGCTTCTGTCTGCGCACGCGCGCCAGCTCGTACAAGCGCTACCCCATCAAGGGCCTGGACATTGCCGTGCTCATCGTCAGTATCGCCCTCATCGCCATCGGCTTCCTGTTCTAGTTCACCACCGACAGCAACCGCCCAACGCAAAAGGCCTCGGCTCGCACCAAAACGAGCCGAGGCCTTTACTGTTTCACCAGATAAAACCTACCAAAATAAACCTGTCCCTTTTTGGCAGGTCGGAAGCTAGAGGCGGTAGGGGGCGCCGCTGCGGATGATGGATTCGCGCACCAGGACATCCATGGCGTCGAGGGTAATCTCGGGCATCTCTCGGTACTTCTGCAGCACCGATAGCTCGGTGCAGGCCAGAATGACGCGGTCGCAGCCGCTACGGGCGAACTCCCACATCACGCGGTCGAACTTATCCATATCGGGCTCACGTCCGGCCTTCACATCATCGTAGATAAGCGACATCACATCGTTCTGACGTTTCTCGCTGGGATAGACGACCTCAACACCCGCAGCCTTACATTCGCGGCCGTAGACGCCCGCGCCCACGGTTCCGTCGGTGCCCATGATGCCAATCTTGTGCACCGGCTCGGCCGGCATACTCAGGTTGGGGTCGAACTCGCACTCCCCCATCACCGCACCGGCCAGAGCATAGCGCACCGACTCACGCGGCATGTGAATAATCGGCACCTTCGTAAACGACTGGATCTGGTCGTAGAAGTAGTGCGACGTGTTGCAGGGAATGGCAATGTGCGCACAGCCCAGCGACTCGAGTGCCTGGGCACACTCTTTCATGGTCGCCAGCAGCTTGGCATGCTCGCCGGTCTTAATGGCAAGCGTGCGGTCGGGCATGGTCGACTTGGAGAGCACCACCATGTCGATATGTTCCTGATCGCAGGCAGCAGCCGTATGGCGCACCACCTGGTCGTAGTAATACGACGTGGCCTCGGCGCCCATGCCGCCGATAACTCCCAGCTTTTCCATCGCCGCCTCCTTGGTGACGCTTGCGCAATTGCGCGTATCATACCCGCGCCCGCCCGATGTAAACCGGACGGGCGCCGCACTCATCTACTTGTAATACGTCTTGAACAGCTTAAAGTGGCGCAGCTTGGTGTGCCACATGCGCAGCCAGCGGTTAAAGACAAAGTCGCCCTTCATAAACGAAGGGTCGGCGCCCTTGCCTTCCTTGTCCAGGCGATGCACCTTAGCGCGCAGCTCGGGATCCTTGACGTACTTGTCGACGACGCCCATGGGAACGACCATCCACAGCGCCTCGTCCTGCGCCGTCACAAACTCCGGCTCAAACGGGCGGTTGAACACATACTCGTCCACCACATACTTGGCAACGTTAAAGCCGCTGTTAGTGACGTAGTAGTTGCTGCGACCTTGGCGCGTGTTGAAATCGAAGAACTTAAACGAGCCGTCGCGCTCGTCGTACTTAACGTCAAAGTTGGAATAGCCCACAAAGTGAAGGTCCTCGAGCAACTTGCGCACGCCGCCCATGAGCTCGTCATTGGGCTCGGTGATGATACAGGCGTGGTTGCCGACACCGTGAGGCTGATGCTCCTCGAGCAGCACGTGACCCAGGCACATCATGCGCACCTTGCCGTTGCGGTCGGAATAACTGGTGAGCACGCGCATGTACTCGTCATTGCCGGGCACGCGATCCTGCAAGATCAGGTCGTCGGTGTAGCCGCTGGCATACGAGTCGCGAATGACCTGTTCCAGCTCGGCACGGTCGGCAATCTCATAGGCCTTTTTCTGGCCCTCGAACTCGTGCTGCCACCACATGATGCCGTCAGAAGGCTTCAGAATCATCGGGTAGGGAAAATCGATCTGGTCGAGCACTTCGGCAGGTGCCTCGCCTTGGGCGTTCAGCATCGCCATGGTGAAGGTAAAGGTATGCGGATAGGGCACGCCATGCTTCTCGCACAGCTCGTAGAAGATCTCCTTCTTCTGACACTGCTCAAGCATGCTGTAGGGAGCGTAAGGCGCGACGATGTTATCCGCCAACTCATGGGCATCCTTGGCCTGAGCCACGAGGGCAACATAGTTATCGCCACAGCCCACAAGAACAATCGTCTTATCGGCATGCGCTTGGGCAATGCCGTTGACGGTCCTGAGCATCACGGGCATGGTATCGATATCCACGTTGGGCGTGTAGTCGATAATCTGGCTGCGGTACGCGGGACCCGTCTGGTACTTGCCAAAGACCAGGCTCTTGACCTGGTACTCCTCGTAGAAGGCGCGCGCCACCGAATAGGCGTTGATGTCGCCACCGAGCAGCACGGGAATAAACTCGCGCTCTGTAAACTGCAATGCCATGGAAACTTCCTATCATGAACTGCCCACACAACGGGCGGTCTTTGCGCAACTGATTTATTCTAGCGTGCCAAACCGCCGGCGCCCAAAGCTCCACCGTATCTATGGCAATCGACGTAATCGTCCAGCACGAAGGCCAGCACGAAGACGGCGCTCACCGTTGTATGACAACGGGCAATGAACCTACCATTGTTGTAGGATTCAACATGTTGCCCGCCCCGTCGAAAGGTGCACCGTGCCCCAGGCTCATCCGATCAACAACCCCATCATTGACGCCGCCAAGCGCGAACTTGCGGATCGTGCCCAGACGGCAGCTCCCCTACGCACCGCAAACGATGCTTACAACGGGCCTGCCCGTATCGTCTCAATCAACACGTCGGAGCACAAAGGCACTCGCAAGTCGCCCGTCGCCGATGGACGCGACACCGTCATCGAGCAATTTGGCCTCGCTACCGATGCGCACGCCGGACATTGGCACCGCCAGGTCTCTTTTTTAGCCGCGGAGTCCATCCAGACGGCGCAGGCACGCGGGCTCGACGTACACGAGGGTGACTTTGGAGAGAACTTCACCACGCAAGGCATCAATCTACCCTCGCTCCCCCTGGGAACGCAGCTCAAGATTGGCAACGATGCCCTGGTCGAAATCAGTCAGATCGGTAAGGTCTGCCACACCCGCTGTGCCATCTACTATCTCGCCGGCGACTGTATCTTTCCCCACGAGGGCGTTTTCGGCGTGGTACTAAAGGGCGGAGAGGTCCATACCGGCGACGAAATCCAGGTGGTCAAACTCGGCGACGGCACCTGTTCGTTCACCCCTGCCAAGGCCCTCGAAGAGATTGAGCTGGCTCGTCAAGAGGGCACGCTGTAGTTGTAAAACCCCACGTTGAGATAGCTTTTACAGCCCAAAACTCCTCTCAAACAGGGTTCCGTAACGTTAAAGTTGAACTCTATGGTTTCTCAACAATTCATCATAACTGCAGGTCAAAGCCAAGCCTCAAGTTCAACTTGACCTTTTGGAACCTTTAAGGTTCAAGTTGAGGTCGAAAGCAGTAGTAGAATACCGTTCGAACCATAACCTACGATTGATTGCAGAGGGACTGGATGCAGCATTCGAATCATCGCACCGCAGCGCTCATTGCGTCGAAGCCGGCTCGTATCATCACGAGCGCCGCGCTCGCCGTTGCGCTGACGGCCACGCCGATGCTCTCCCCCGTTGCGGCGTATGCCGCCTCGCAGGCAACGCAGGACCAGCTTTCCGCAGCCCAGCAGAAGATCGAAGCCGCCACGAGCGCCTACAACGACGCCCGCACCAAACTCGATGACCTGCAAAAGCAGATTGACTCCAATGAGGCGAGCATCGAGGAAATCGAGGCTAAGCTTCCCGAGCAGCAGGCCAAGGCAAGCTCCGCCATGCGCGATCTGTACAAGTATCAGAAGGGTACCAATCCCATCGTGAGCTTCCTGGTCAATGCGCAGAGCCTGGGTGAGTTCATCACGACCTGCAAATACACCAACCAGATCACGAGCTCGAGCGTCGACGAGATCGAACAGCTCAATAACATGCAAACCGAACTCGAGCAAAACAAGGCTGAGCTCCAGCAGGCCAAGTCTCAGCTTGAGGCAGAGCAGAAAAACGCCGAGGATGCGTTGGCTCAGGCCCAGCAGCTCCGCAGCGAGGCACAGGCAAAAGCCGAGCAGGAAAATGCCGCCGAGCTTGCCAAGCTTGAGGCCGATAAGGCCGCTGCCGCCGAGAAGCTCTCGGGCGAGGGCGTAAGCGGCAGCAATTCCAGCAGCCAGGCCACCAACACCAACACCACCATCGACACCACGGTGAACAACGCCAATACCGGTAACTCCGATTACGATTCGTTCATTAATGAGTGGACGAGCCGCATCGACAATTATCTCGCCGGCTCCCCCATGGCAGGCCAGGGCTATAACTTTGCCGTCGCCGCTTGGAATACCGGTGTCGACCCCCGTTGGTCCCCCGCCATCGCCTGCATCGAGAGCACCAAGGGTGCTTATTGCGCCAATTCTTACAACGCCTGGGGCTGGAGTGCCCGTGGCGGCGGTTGGCGCAGCTTTGGCAGCTGGAGCGAGGGCATCTCCGCTCACGTTGCCTATCTGGGCGCCAACTACGGCTCCACCCTTACCCCGGCAGCGGCCAAAAAGTACTGCCCGCCCACGTGGCAGGACTGGTACAACAAAGTCGCCGCTCAGATGAACCGCATCTAGGTGCAACTGCAAAGGGCCCCAATGGGGCCCTTTTCTTTTAGGTAGCGGAGGTATCGACGACGCCGGTCGCATTGGCAACCGCGACTATGACGATCATGCATAGGAGCAGCACACCCAATGCCTTGAGCCAGAGTTTCGCGAGTTTCTTGCCGCGATAGCTGTCGAGCAGTGCGAATCGCCAACGAAGACGGCGCTTATCGAGCAGCGCAAAATGCATAAGCACCATAAGGCCATCGACAAAGAAAAAATACTCGATTATGAGAAGCCACGTCGGGTAGCTTTGGTTTGCTCCCGTGGGGTGAAAGACGGCAAAGTGACTTCCGGCAAAAAACACAAGCAGCGAGAAGCAGACGAGCGTATTCCAAATGCGCCCCAGAGACTCCGGAACGCGAGAGAGCAGACCGCATGCAGCGGAGGCGGCAGGCCTAAGAAGCCCTGCGGGGTTCTGGAGCCCTTGGGGCGTCAACACCGTCTCCGAGGCCGGAGTACGGACAGGCGCAGGCGCAGGAGGCCGCACGGGGCGACTTAGACCGTATGCCGCGCGCGTCGCCCGTCCCAACACTTCCGCGCTCGCAAAACGCTTGGCCGGGTCGAGCGCCATCGACATGCAGACGGCATCGGCAAGTGGAGTGGGAATGCCGTGCGCCTCGCATTGCTCGCGCATGTCGAGCCCTGGTTTAGGGTCGACTCCCGTCAAGCAGAAGAATAACAGGGCGCCAAGTGCGTAGACGTCGCTTCGCACGCTCGTCTGCCCAAACCCATACTGCTCGGGCGGCGCATAGGGTCGCGTGCCAAACTTGACGGTATCGGCATCGGCGCCGTCGCGCCATACGCGCGCGATCCCCAAGTCGATAATCACCAGCGATGAAAACGTCAGGCCGTCATCAAGCGTATAGTTGGCACCTGTCACGATGATATTCGACGGCTTGAGGTCGCGATGGATCACCGGCGCCGACGTCTCCCCCGCCATTGCAAAACCGGCGTGGAGCTCGCCCACGGCATCGCATAGGGCAGGATACATTTCGCGCGCATAATCGGGGGTAGCCCCCAGACGGTCCACCAGCGCCCCGAGCGTCTCCCCTTCGATGTATTCCATAACCACGTTGAGCTCGTCGCCCACACGACGACAATCGACGATTCTGGGCAGGTGCTCAAAACGCCTGCCTGCCCGCTGGGCGGCAAACAGACGCTCGTATGCCCCGCCGATTTGAGCCGAAGCATCGATGCGTTTACGGACAAAGGGGCCGAGCGAACCACCGCCGGTTCCTTCAAAGTACACGAGCTCGGTTGTTTCAACGGACGAGCGCTTAAGTACACGCTCCACGCGATAGCTGTCGTCGCGACCGAGCGACGCCAGGTGCTCGGCAAGCGCTGCGGTCAGCTCGTCATCGGAATATGCTGTGGTCTGAGTATCCATAGCCTCCATCATAGCGCAGAGCGCAGACACCCCATGGCATCCGCGCCCCGTTCGCTTGCATCGTTGTTCGGCAGCCCCACCGGCTCAGATATCAGCCGCTAACTCACCGTCTCCTCACCAAAGCGATACAGCTCCTCGTTAACCTTTTGGAGGCTACACCCGCGATCGATGCAAAAGATGATAATCGCATCACGGCGATCCTTGCAGTTAAGGACGCTTACCCCGGCAGCCGTCAGCGCACGGTTGGTCTCCCTGAGCGTTAGCGCCATCGCAAAGGCAATCTGCAGCACCTTATTGCGACTCGGGTGACGCGCACCGGTAAAGATCTGATAGCCAAAGGTCTCATTGAGATCGGCCATACGAACCACGCGCGAGCGCTCCAAGCCCTTTTCCTGCAGCAGCTGCTTCAGGTAGTCCGAAAGCGACGGGGCGGCAAAGTCGTGCTCCCTGATATAGCCATCGATGTTCGGCGCATCGAGAAGCTCATTGAGCAACTCCTCGGTCAGCTTTTTATCGGGCATACGACTTCACCTCCCCCAGTGCATGCAACATGCTAGAAACCGCTTACGTCCGAACGCTCCCAGCTAGCAACCTGGTCGGGAGACACCGTACCCAGCGCCTCGAACTTCCAGGAGCCGCCCGCCTTCAGATGATTGGTGTTTGCAAGAGCCGTTCCAACCTGGTTGCCATCGGCATCATACAGAACATACTCAATCTGAATGTAGCTCTTTTCCTTGTCCGTGTTATTGGTCAGCGTGCCCGTGATCTTATAGGCAAACTGATTGGAGGTGTCTTCAGCCTCATCAGCAATGGTATACGTTTCTTGCGGTTCTTTTTGCTCCTCAGCCTGCTGTGTCGCCTCGACAGGTTTTGCCGAATCGCTCGCAGACGAATCGGTTGAATTGCCACCCATAGAGCCCACGGCACCGACGATAACCAGCACCACGATGACGCCTAGGACAATCTTGCCGATCGGCTTCTTTCCCTCTTTTGCCATTATTCATCCTTCCTACGATCCGGCTACCGCGCCGGCACACAGCACATCGTAGAAAGGATTGAACTTGAATTCATTAGCTGAGAGCTAAGGCTGCGGTAAACGGCCAATGCAGTTATCCAAACGCCGAGCAAACGCACTTTGCGCGACCGTCTGCTGGCAGCGCATCAACCCACCGTGACGGATTCCCCAGTAAAGGTGCTCACAAGCAACAGGATAAAGAAGGCCAAATAGCTGATGCTCAGCAGGTAGGCGATGACCAAAAAGACAATCCATCCTACATTGGTCTTACCGTCGGCGCGGCGCTGTTCACGACTGCGATAAAGCCAAATCGTCACGCCGATGGCAGTGATAAACAGTACGAGTGCCGCCGCAGCCAGCCCAGCAAGTGCAAACATCACGCCTATACTCACAGCAATAACCGGGAGCAGCAGCAAGCCGCACCCGCAACCGCCCGGACTATATACAGCAGACTGTCGGCGTCGCCTCATCGCCACCCCCCCCCATCATCTTTGAGCACTACAGTGCGATGGCCTGCTGAACAGGAACGATCTTATCGAGTTCCGGTTCAATCCGCCTTTTCTCGGCCTCAAGGTCAAACGCCACCTGAGCGCGCAGCCAATAACCATCCGTCAGGCCAAAATAACGGCAAAGACGGAGGTCGGTGTCGGCCGTCACGCGACGTTTTCCCAAGACAATCTGCCCGATACGCTGAGCCGGAATCCCGGTCTCTTTCGCAAGGCGATATTGAGAAATGCCCATGGGAACAAGAAACTCCTCTTTGAGAAGCTCACCAGGAGTCACCGGCGACAACAAATCGGCCGAAGTCTCATCACTTGTGATAATCGACGATTTCGACATTCCAAGCCATCTCCTGTCTCCACTCAAAGCAGACCCGATAGCGCTCGTTAACACGGATGCTATATTGACCGGCACGATCGCCCTTCAAAGCTTCCAGGCGGTTGCCCGGTGGAACGCGAAGATCATCAAGCGAAGCACAAACCTGCAGTTGGCGAATCTTCCTCAACGCAACACGCTCAAAGGGCACGAACCTCCTGACCCGCACACCCATGGCAAAGCGTTCGGTATCCTCATCTTTATACGATGCAATCATAGTATCGCCTTACGTTAGTAACGTCAAACGTTTCTATAGACTTACATCTCTATTATATCGTACGTTTGTTCGTATTTTCTAGAACAAATAGTCCTTCACGCCTTAGTCAAGCAAAAGCAATCGTTTGTAGACATCGAGGCCTTTGAGTAGGATTTCCTCGTCGAAGAGCATGGTATCGGTATGCAGAGCGCTCGTGGCATAGGCGGGGCAGTCATCCGAATCGCTCGGGTTTTCTTGTCCCTCTGGCACGCCCGTGCCCAGCAAGAAGAACACGCCCGGCAGATGGCGCTGATAGAAAGCAAAGTCCTCGGCAATTAGCAGCGGCTCGTCCACAAGTTGCAGCTCGGACAAGGCAGGCGCAATGTGGGCGAACAGCTCGGGGTCGTTATCGACTGGCGGATAGCCCTCGGCAAAATCGAGGTCATATGTACAGCCCGTTGCGGCACAGGCATCGTCCAGCACGCGACGCACGCCCTCGCGCGCGCGGTCGAACATGTCGTCCGTAAACACACGTAGGCTGCCAGCAACATGGGCCTCCCCCGCCACCGCATTGCAGACGGTGCCGGCCCGCAGCAGGCCGAACTTACCAATGCAGGGCTCGTCGGCACCCAACTCGTCCATGAGCTCGCGCTCGGAAACCAAGAACTTGGCAGCCGCCAGCGCCGTATCGTGCGACTCCTCGACCGGAACGCCATAGGTCTTAGCGATATGGATGCTCGTCCCGTGAATATGAATGTGTGTCTCGCTTGAGCGCGCCAGCAGCGGACCGGAGCAGCTCGCCAACGTGCCGGCGGGCAGATCGGGCCACACGTGGAAGCCGAAGATGCGATCCGCCCCGTAACGCTCGAACACGCCGCTCTCGCACACCGTCTTGGCACCACCGGTCGTTTCCTCGGCCGGCTGAAACACAAAGAGCACATTGCGCTTAATGGCGCCCGGCCGCTCACGGATCGTACGGTCGACAAAGGTTGCCACCGCGAGAGCCATGGCCATGTGACCGTCGTGACCGCACGCATGCATCTTACCGGGATGCGTCGAGGCAAAGGCCGCGCCCGATGCCTCCGCGATGGGCAGGGCGTCCATGTCGGCGCGAATCGCCGTGGCATGCGCGGCGCCCGTACCGGCATCGAAGAAAGCGCAGACGCAGCTGGGACACGGATGGGTCACCTCGCAGGCGAGCGGAGCGAGCACGCCCTCGATATAGGCGATGGTTTGCGGAAGATCGAAGTCGAGCTCCGGAATGCGGTGCAAGTCGCGACGATAACGACGGAGTTCTTGGAGCTCGGTCATAGGGATTCCTTTCATGGGACGACTCGGTTGACACCTATTGTGACGCAGGATTGTGGCACCCTTGTTTCTAGCATGATGCTGCATTTTTTAAACGTTATATACGAATACTCTTGTTTGGTAAAGTGCAACGTGGTAGGGTCTTTACCACTTGATAGAGGCGCGGGCACGAAGATCCGCGGGCGAGTCGGCAGACTTTGACCCCGTGGGGAGGCGAAACCCGCCGAACTGGGTTTTTCGGGCACGAACAGCCTGGTGGGCCTGCGGGAAACACCCGCAGGACTGTCTGCAGCAATGCGGGAGCGCTATCCGGACATTGGGTCCACGCTATGCGGATTCGATGCGCAGATGGCGCCGTCTGGATAGCGAGGTTTACGGGACATGGCATTGACCCCCAACGAGGCGTATGCGGCCAAGCAGCCGTTTGTGGACAAGGAGACGCTCGAGCATATCGTCGAGCAGTTCCCCACGCCGTTTCATCTATACGACGAGGCGGGCATCCGCCGCAACATGCAAGAAGTGCGCGACGCCTTTGCATGGAACCCGGGCTTTAAGGAATACTTTGCCGTCAAGGCCAACCCCAACCCGGCGCTCATCTCCATTCTCAACGAATACGGCTGCGGCTGCGATTGCTCGAGCTATACCGAGCTCATGATCGCCCGCTCACTGGGTATCACGGGACACGACATCATGTTCTCGTCCAACGACACGCCGGCTGCCGACTTTGAGCTCGCCGACAAGCTGGGAGCCATCGTCAACTTTGATGACATCAGCCACATTGAGTTCTTTGAGCGCGTTGCGGGGTCAATCCCCAAGACGGTCAGCTGCCGCTTTAATCCGGGTGGCCTGTTCCAGCTCTCCAATGGCATCATGGATAACCCCGGCGACTCCAAATACGGTATGACCACCGAGCAACTCTTCGAGGCCTTCCGCATGCTCAAGGCCAAGGGTGCCGAGGACTTTGGTATCCACGCATTCCTTGCCAGCAACACCGTCACCAACGACTACTACCCCAAGCTTGCGCGCATCCTCTTTGAGCTTGCCGTGCGCCTGGAGCGCGAGACCGGCGCACACGTCGCCTTCATCAATCTGTCCGGCGGCGTCGGCATCCCCTATCTGCCCGAACAGCAGGCCAACGACATTCACGCCATCGGCGAGGGGGTACACACGGCATACGACGAGATCCTGGTTCCTGCCGGCATGGGCGATGTGGCCATCTGCACCGAGATGGGACGCTTTATGATGGGCCCCTACGGCTGCCTGGTCACCAAGGCCATCCACGAGAAGCAGATCTACAAGGACTATATCGGTGTCGACGCAAGCGCCGTCGATCTGATTCGCCCTGCCATGTATGGCGCCTACCACCACATTACGGTGATGGGCCAGCCGGGTGGCGCCGACAAGACCGTAGCACCGGTCACAAACACGTACGACATTACGGGCAATCTGTGCGAGAACAACGATAAGTTCGCTATCGACCGCGAGCTGCCGCAGATCGACATGGGTGATGTACTCGTGATCCACGATACCGGCGCACATGGCTACTCCATGGGCTACAACTACAACGGCCGCCTGCGCTCCGCCGAGGTTCTGCTGCGCCCCGATGGCTCGGCCGACCTCATCCGACGCGCCGAGCGCCCGGGCGATTATTTTGCCACGCTCGACGTGTTGCCGTGCGGCCGTGAGCTACTGGCCAAATCGCGTGCCGAAAGCGCCCGCCGTCGCGCCCAGGACGAACGCCTGGCCGTCGCCGCTCAGTGGAACAAACGCATCCAGATCGCGGAAGCGAAGGAGAAGAACATGGACATCCGTAATCTCGAGGGCTCAATCGTCGCCCTCGTCACTCCGTTTAAAAAGGACGGTAGCGTCGACTTTGACGCGCTCGAGCGCCTTATCGATTTCCACCTGCAAAACGGTACCGACGCCATCCTCACCCTGGGCACCACCGGCGAGAGTGCCACGATGACCGATGACGAGGACAACTCCGTTGTCGCCGCCGTGGTCAAGCAGGTTGCAGGACGCGCCCCCGTCATCGCCGGCTCGGGCTCCAACTCCACGCAGACGATGCTCACCAAGTCACTTACCTACCAGGGCCTGGGCGCCGATGGTCTGCTGCTCATTACCCCCTACTACAACAAGTCTAACGAAGAGGGCATCTACCAGCACTTTAAGACCGTGGCCGACGCCGTGGACATCCCCTGCATTCTGTACAACATCCCCGGCCGTTGCGGTTGTGGCATCAGCGAGCGCAATGTGGAGCGCCTGGCCGCGCACCCCAACATCATGGGCATCAAGGAGGCCTCGGGCAACGTTGCCTACGCGGCCAAGATCGCCCACCTACTGTCCGATGACTTCCGCATGTACTCGGGCGAGGATGCACTCACCGTGCCTCTCATGAGCCTGGGCGCCTCGGGCACCATCAGCGTGTGGGCCGATGTTCAGCCGCAGCTCGTGCACGACATGTGCCGTGCCTATCTGGACGGTGACGTGGAGCGCGCCCGCGACATCCAGATTGCCGGTCAGCCACTCATCAACGCCCTCTTTAGCGAGGTCAACCCCATCCCCGTTAAGGAGGCGCTCGCTCAGATGGGTATGATCGAGGCAAACTACCGCATGCCGCTATGCCCCATGGCAGACAACACGCGAGCTGCACTTACCGATGCTCTGAAGGGAGCTGGTCTGCTTGATTAAGACCGTCATTATGGGAACGGGCCGTATGGGCTCGCTCATCCGCACCACCGCCGAGGGCGTTGTCGACGCCGCCGGTCAGCCCGTTTTTGATATCGTCGCCCAGATCGGCTTCGACTTGTCCGAGCTCGAGAGCGCACCGGCCGCCGACGTCATCATCGACTTCTCGAACGTCGTGACCTTCGATGCCGTCGTCGCCTATGTCGAGCGTACAGGCGCGGCACTCGTTTCCGGCACCACGGGTTATTCGCCTGAGCAGATGGACCGCCTGCGCGAGCTGGGCCAGAATGCCCGTGTCATGCATTCGGGCAACTACTCTATCGGCATCGCTGCCCTGCGCCATCTGGTTGCCCAGGCCACGCGCGAACTGCCCGGCTTTGACTGCGAGATTGTCGAGACGCACCACAACCAAAAGGTCGACGCTCCCAGCGGCACCGCTAAGCTGCTACTCGACGCTGTAGTCGAGGCTGAGCCCGAGGCAGGTTACCACCCTGTCTACGGTCGCGAGGGCATGTGCGGCGCTCGCGATCCCAAGGAAATCGGCATGCACTCGCTGCGCGGCGGCACCGTCGCCGGCGTGCACGAGGTGAGCTTCTTTGGCCAGGACGAGGAAGTCACGCTCACGCATCGCGCCACGAGCCGTCAGATCTTCGTCAACGGCGCTCTGACAGCCGCGCAGAAGCTCGTCACCCGCGAGCACGGCTTCTATACGTTCGACCAGGTCATGTTCGCCTAACCAGTTATCTACCGTACCCACGCAAAGGAGAAACAGCATATGAGTAACGCAGCCGAGATGGATGCCCAGGAGATTATCAATTACATCGCTACCGCACCCAAGAAAACGCCCGTCAAACTGTACGTGCGCGAAAAGCCGGGCATGAAGGTCCAGTGGGGCGATGCGCACGTCTACGGCGGCCGTCGTGGCAAGACCGTCTTTGGCGACTGGGATGAGCTCAAGGCCATCCTGGACGCCAATGCCGATTCCATCGACTACTACGACGTCGAGAATGACTGCCGCAACTCCGCCGTCCCTATGCTCGACCTTAAGGGCATCAATGCCCGCATCGAGCCGGGCGCGATCATCCGCGACCGCGTCGAGATCGGCGACCGTGCCGTCATCATGATGGGTGCCATCATCAATATCGGCTCCGTCATCGGTGAGGGCTCCATGATCGACATGGGCGCCGTGCTGGGCGGCCGCGCCACCGTGGGCAAGAACTGCCACATCGGCGCTGGAACCGTGTTGGCAGGTGTCGTTGAACCCGCAAGCGCCACGCCCGTCATCATCGAGGACGATGTCATGATCGGCGCCAACGCCGTGGTCCTGGAGGGCGTGCGCGTGGGTAAGGGCGCTGTCGTTGCCGCCGGCGCCGTGTGCGTCGAGGACGTCCCCGCCGGTGCCGTCGTGGCCGGTGTCCCCGCCCGCGTCATCAAGATGCGCGACGAGAAGACCGACAGCAAGACCGGCCTGGAAGAGGGCTTACGTCAACTTTAATAGTTACGCGGTTATGACAAAAAGGCCGAAGTCCCAAAGGGCTTCGGCCTTTTCGTTACGGTCAATCTGCTCGATCCCTTATCGATTCTCGATGCTGCCGATATTCTTGAGCTCGATGGAGATGAGGCCGTTGGGTTCGTTGACGAACTCGATGTACTCGGAGTTCGAACCCATCTCGGCCGGGAAGCTGATCTCGATGCCCGTGTCGGTACGAATCTTGTGATTGCGCACCGCCGCGCGCTCGACTTGCTTGCGTTCCACGGGCACGCGCTCGGGCACCTTCTCCTCGGTCAGTGCCGCGCGCACGCTTTCCTTGATGACCGGCTCGTCCTCAAAGACCTCATCGACGATATCCCAAGGCGGCAGCTCTTCGTCATCCTCAACCTTCTCGGCAACGGCAGCCTTAACCTTAGCGAGCGCTACGGCCGTATTGGCACCGTGCTCCTCGGCGACCTCCTCGACCACGCGCGTCACGGTGTCGATGACCTCCTTGCCCGACACGCCCGTATCGCACTGCAGCAGACCGTCGGGAATGAGCATGCGGTCCTCACCGGCAATCTTGCGCTTCTTGTCCACATAGCCGATCTCCATGGTGCTCGCGCGCACGATGGCATAGCTTGGCACCTTTTGGGAAGGATTCGGCAGGATAGCATAGTGGCGCGCGATGTCGTTGCGTACCTCGCCCTCCTCGCGGGCCACCTCGTGCATAAAGGCCTGTTTGGAGCCCAGCAGCATCACAGCAAACCAGCGGGCATCCTCATCGTCGTCAAAGTCGGCCACGAGCACGTCGGTGGACTCGGCTTTCTCGGCTTTGGTGAGCTCGGAGGAGATAAACTCCGCAATCTGCTGCGACAGGTCCACGAACTCGCGCTCGCCAAAGAAATAACCCTTGAGCTCGCCGCCAAACGCAGAGTTCTCGGCAAACGTGGCGCGCTTATTGTCGGCCGAGGTTCGTGCGCGGCGCAGATGCGTGGTCACAAAGTTGCGCACGGTACGGCTCTCGATATCGAGCTCGCGCTGGCTCATGACGTTGACGGCAGAGTCAAAGTCCAGGATATGCAGAATCGCGTGATTGATTTTCATATACGGCATTCCGTTCTAGATCGATTTCGGCACGAACCAGTATAGCGGTCGAGCCCGCCCCATGCGCATCGAAGCTTGGTGCTCGGGGACAGGTTGCTTTGCACCAATGGTTAGCGCAGGAGCTCGGACTGCCAAGCCTCAAGCTGTTCTGCCAAACTCTTGCCGGCAGCGGGCATGTCGATCTGGGGTCGTTTGGGCAGCAGCGCGCATTTAAGGATTGCCACGATGGTCTGCGAGACAAAGCGTCGCGTATCCTCGTCAAAGCCTTGCGCAGCCTGGAGCATCACGGGCAGGCTCTCGCACAGATTCCCGGCGATATCCGCAAACCGCTCAGCACCCGTAGCCTCAAACACGGAGAACAACGCATCTACAAAACGCTCGCGCTCGCTAGGTGACACTGCAAGCAGCATCTCGCGAATGGAGTCATCAACGTATCGAGCACCGGCGGACAGGCGCTCACAGTACACGAAGTCGTGACCATCAACCACCCAGCTAAAGGGATTGTGCTGCAGCAGGCTGAACTCGGTGCTCTCAACGATGGCATAGTCCTCCTGTGTCTCGAACATCATGCCAAAGATCGACGACCGAGGTAGCGTCTTGTCGATTCGACCGGAAAGATCGGCAAAGGCGTTGCCGTTCAGAAACTCCTCGACGAAGCCCGGACCATCATGGGAATACACCCGTTCGATTCGCTCACGGGCGACATCGGAGCACATCGCCGCACCGTACACCGCAAGGTTTCCACCCTTGGAATGACCTCCGCACAAAAGCGGCCCGTCAATCGCATCCGCTGCCTCGTCCACATAGCGCGCCGCAGATTCCTGGGAGGGCACGGGACACCGGAACGCCATGTTGAAGTCCTCTTTCCAGCCCACAATCGTGCTGTCGGTCCCCCGGAAGGAAAGATAGCTAAACCCCGCCGGAAACCGGAACGCCATGGCTGCAAACTGCTCTGTCGCCACCACATCGCTCACGGCACGATAGCCGCAAACGTGCACGCCACGGTAGCGAGGGCTTGCTGCCACGGCCTCCAACAAGGCCCTGCTCCCCTCTGGATCCCACAGGTCGCCAATCATGTCCCGGTAGCACTCGGCACGAAGCAGCTCGCGTACGTCTAGGCCCTGCCAGTTCGTCAGCTCCGCCATAACACCCGGCAAACGCAAATAGGACAACCACGCAAAGACCAGGCTATCCACCGCGCAGAACGGCCGTTCCTCAAACGGGTCAAACGCCGTCTGGGCATAGGTCAAAAAATTAGGCGAATCCGACATGGCCCTCCCATCAACTATGGTGCATTGGGGTCAGGTTACTTTGCACCAAAAAGGCGCCCGGGCCGTGTGGGCTCGGACGCCTCCATTGTAGCGTTTCGCTCTAGCGAGCTTGATTTAGCAGGAGAAGTCGACGCTGTCGATGATGTCCTTGAGGGCCTTGGCGGAGGCGGTAAGCTCATGCTGCTCGTCATCGTTCAGCGGCACGGGGACGCGGCAGACAACGCCGTCGCGGCCAACAACGGTCGGCATGGAGATGGCAAGATCGGACAGGCCATACTCGCCCACCATGAGCGAGGAGACGGGCAGAACGGTCTGCTCATCGCGCATGACGGCGGTGCAGATGCGCTTGACGGCCATGGCGACACCATAGTAGGTGGCATGCTTCTTCTCGATGATGGTGTAGGCGGAGTTCTTGACGTCCTCGGCGATACGCTTCTCGGCAGCCTCATGCTCCAGATGACCGTGAAGCTCGCAGAAGGTGTTCAGCGGAACGCCGGCAACCTGAGCGCTGGACCAAGCGACAAACTCGGAGTCACCGTGCTCACCCATGACATAGGCCTGGACATCGCGCGGGTCAACCTCGACGTGGGCACCAAGCATCTGCTGCAGACGGCCGGTGTCGAGCACGGTACCGGAGCCGATGACATGGCCCTCGGGCAGGCCGGACATCTTGATGGCGGCGTAGGTCAGAACATCGACCGGGTTGGAGACGATGAGCAGAATGCCGTCGAAGCCGGACTTCTTAATCTCGGGGATAATGGACTTAAAGATGCTGACGTTCTTGTTGACCAGGTCCAGGCGAGTCTCACCGGGCTTCTGGGCAGCGCCAGCGGTGACGACGATCATGGCGGCGTCGGCGACATCGGAATAATCGCCGGCGTAGATCTTCATCGGCTCGGCAAACGTCATGCCGTGCGCGATATCCAGGGCCTCACCCTCGGCGCGGTTCTTGTCCACGTCGATGAGGACCATCTCGGAGAACAGGCCACTCTGCATCAGCGCGAACGCCGAAGACGAACCAACGAAACCGCAGCCGACAATAGCGACCTTCTTCTCGTTAACCATTAGAAACTCCCATCTCTCTCCACAAGCAAGCCGCCCGGGAACGACCCGAGCGGCTTGCCGTAATCCCAATACATCCAATCGGGACTTTGATTATGCTCCTATTCGCAGCCAAAAATCGACCGTTTACCGAAATTGTTTGCAGAAATCGTAAAATAACTGCACGAAATCGGTTTCGAGCTATTGACGAGCCGAAATACCTTTCTAATACAGGCCCGCCTCGCGAATGGCCTCGACAGCCAAAGCAATCTGGTCGGGCGGCAAGACCAGCGCCATGCGCACGTGCCCCTCGCCCGAAGGACCAAAGCTCGCGCCCGGCGTCACCACAACGCCGGCCTTCTCCATGAGCTCCTCGCAAAACGCCATGGAATCGGTGCGACCACCGGGAAGCTTGGCCCACACGAACATGGAGCCATGCGCGTTGGGACGCTCCCAGCCCAGGTTCTCAAGACCGTCGCACAGGGCATCGCGGCGCTCCTGGTACTTCAGACGCTGCGCCTCGACCTCATCGCGCGGACCGTTCAGGCAGGCGATAGCAGCCTTCTGGATCGGGAAGAACATGCCAAAGTCGATCTGGCCGCGCAGCTTGGCAAAGGCAGAGACCACATCCTCGCGGCCGACCAAAAAGCCGATACGCGCACCGGTGACGTTAAACGACTTGGAGAGCGAGAAGAATTCCACGCCCACCTCGAGCGCACCGGGATACTGCAAGAAGCTGCCGCCCGGCTCGCCGTCGAACACGATGTCGGAGTACGCGTTGTCATGGACGATGAGCAGGTCGTGCTCGCGGGCGAAAGCGATGATCTCCTCGTAGACCTCGGGCGTGCCCACCGAGCCGACCGGGTTTGCGGGCAGCGACACGATCATGTACTTGGCACGATCGGCCACCTCGGGGTCGATACCCGCCACATAGGGCAGGTAATTATGCTCGGCAACCAACGGATAGTACTCGAGCTTGGCATCGGCGATCTTGGCACCCGCCTCAAAGACCGGGTAGCACGGATCGGGAACCAGAATGGTGTCGCCCGGATCGAGCAGGGCCAGACCCAAATGGCCCACGCCCTCCTGCGTGCCGTTGCACGACTGCACCATGGGCGGCGTAATACCCGAAACGCCAAAGCGGCGCTCATAGTAATCGCACACGGCTTGCTTGAGTTCGGGCAGGTCGCGCAGGGCATACTTCCACATCTCGGGATCTTGGGCTGCTTGCGTGAGCGCCTCGACCACGTGGTCGTACGGCTTAAAGTCGGGCGTGCCCACGCTCATGTTGTAAATGGTCTTGCCCTGAGCCTTCAGCGCGAGAAGCTTGTTGTTGAGCGAGGCGAAGACCTCCGCGCCAAAGCGGTCGAGACGCTGCGATGCCTGCATGGTGCCACCTTTCGATATGAAAAACGCGGCGCTCCGACAAGAGCGCCGCGCGATACGGGCCATCAGATTGCAAAAGTGTAACGCTTACAAACCCCGCATTGGTTCAATTTAGCCAACCTTAGTCAATTACATTGAGCGCGTCGATCTGGGCGAGCCACAGGCGCGAGCTGGCGTCACTCGGCATGCGCCAATCGCCGCGCGGGCTGAGCGTGACCGAGCCCACCTTGGGGCCATCGGGCAGGCAGCTGCGCTTAAACTGCTGGGCAAAGAAGCGACGGTAGAACGTGCGTAGCCACGTGTGAATGGTCTTGACGTCGTAGACGCCCTCGAAGCTCTTGAGCGCCATGCGGTAGATCTTGCTCGGCTCAAAGCCAAAACGCAGCAGGTAGTAGAGGAAGTAATCGTGCAGCTCGTACGGGCCCACCAAATCCTCGGTCTTCTGCGCAATCTCGCCGTCGCCCGTGGGCGGCAGAAGCTCGGGGGACACCGGCGTATCGAGGATATCGAGCAAGACCTCGGCAATACGCCCGCCAAAGACATCAGCCGCATAGCGCACCAGATGGCGCACAAGCGTCTTGGGCACGCTCGCGTTGACGGCGTACATGCTCATGTGGTCGCCGTTATAGGTAGCCCAGCCGAGCGCCAGCTCCGACAGGTCGCCCGTGCCGATGACAAAACCACCAGCCTGGTTGGCCAGATCCATCAGAATCTGCGTGCGCTCGCGGGCCTGACTGTTCTCGTAGGTCACGTCCTGCACAGCAGGGTCATGCTCGATATCCTTAAAGTGCTGCTCCACGGCCGCGTGAATCGAAACCTCGTGGAAGCTCACACCCAGGTCGCGGGCAAGCGACTCGGCATTCGACTTGGTGCGATGCGTCGTGCCAAAGCCGGGCATGGACACGGCAGTGATGCCCGTGCGCGGCAGCCCCAGTGCATCGAAGGCACGCACGGTCACAAGCAGCGCCAACGTGGAGTCCAGGCCGCCTGAAAGACCGATGACAGCCGCCTTGGTACCCGTATGGGCAAGACGGGTCTTGAGGCCCGCGGTCTGCAGGTCGAGGATGGTCTCGCAACGCTCGGCCAGGTCACCATGGTCGGCCGGAACAAAGGGCGCGCGGGGGAAAACGCGGTCGATGTCGCAGGCGTCGCGCAGGACGGGAGCCTCGGAGAGCGTGCCCTCAAAAGAAAACTCAACGGTCGTGGCCTCCGGCGCATCGTCCGCGCGCGCCCACGTCGTCGCGCGGCGGCGCTCGGCAACCAGGCGGTCAAGATCAACATCGGCGATGGCCATGTCGCAGGTAAGCAGCTTGGTCGCGGCGAGCTTGGAGCCGTTTTCGTAGATAAGGTTCTCGCCCGCAAAGACCATATCGGTCGTGGACTCGCCCTCGCTCGCGTCCGCGTAGGCATAGGCACAGTACAGGCGCGCGCTTTGGTTAGAGATAAGGCTGCGGCGGTAATCTGCCTTACCGATGATTTCGTCAGAGGCCGACGGGTTGAGAATCACCGTCGCACCGGCAAGCGCCATCTCGGTCGAAGGGGGCGCCGGCACCCACAGGTCCTCACAGACCTCAACGCCCAGCACCAGGTCCTCGGCGTCCTCATCACAGCAACGGTAGACAAGCCCCGAACCCAGCGGGACCGGACCCTGACCGGCAAATTCAACCCACACGGGATCCGCAGGCGCCGGAGCAAACCAACGGCGCTCATAGAACTCGCCATAGTTGGGCAGATACTTCTTGGCCGTGAGACCCAAAAGCTCGCCCGCGCAGCACACGGCGGCGCAGTTGTAGATATTCTCGGCAACTGTAACGGGAAGACCGACAGTAAAGACAATCGGCAGCTCACGAGTCTCGTCGAGGATATGCACCAGAGCAGCCTCGCAGGCATGAAGCAGCGTGCGGTTATGGAACAAATCGGCCGCGGTATAGCCGCACAGGTTAAGCTCGGGCAGCACCAACGCACGAACGCCGCGCTCAGCAGCCTCGCGAACAGCCGCCAGCGCAACCTCGGCATTGCCCTCGACATCGGCCACGCGAATCCGCGGCGACGCCGCCGCCACACGCAAAAAGCCATCAGACTGAGAAAGGTGAAGATTCATAAGAATGCTCCCGTGCGTAGACGCCATTCACAACAATTAGCAAGCTCTATTGTAGTTCAACCGCCGGGTGCAACCGCATCCCACCAACTTGGTGAGCTATTGATGAGTTGATGGTATCTGTTAAATGTCACGTACGATTCACATCTGATGGGTACCCTGATGGCTGCATGAAACGAAGCAGATTTACATCGGGAGGGCCCCGTATGACAACCAAGTACACCGATGCGCCGCGCACGCGCGTCATGACACCGGCCGCGCTCAACAACGGCGTTCACGAAAACCATTCCATCGGACAGACCATGGCCATCGCGCCCAAAAAGGGCCTGTTCGATGACATTTCCATTCCTCAGATCATCGCCGGCGCCGCAGCCGCGGCCACAAGCGTGGCGCTTGCCTCCAAGATCGGTATCGCCGGATCGGTAATCGGCGCCGCCGTGAGCTCGGTCATCACCGTTGTGTCCTCGCAGATCTATCGCCACTTTATCTCCGCCAGCGCCGAAGCAATCAAGGGCACGCATGCCGCTGTCGACTACCCTGCCGGCGCCTATGAGCCCGTTGAGTTTGATGCCGAGGAGCACCTGGGCGGCGCCGCGACTACACAGGAGATGCGCCAGATTGCGGGGCGCGCGACCACGGCGCGCGTCGCCCCCAACAGCCTGCGCGCCAAGGCCGCTGCAGAGCGCAGCCAAACGCAAAAGAAGGTCATCATCTTCTCGATCGCTATCGCCATCGTCGCGGTCATCGCCTGCGCCGGCGCCATCCTTATCACCACTGCCGGTGAGGGTCTGGGCGAGCGTCCCGAGCCAATCCTGTCGTCGCGCACGACCGAGAGCGATGCAAATGGCAACACCCAGTCGCAGGATCAGCAGACACAGACGGACGACACGCAAGACAGTTCTGCCTCTGCCAATTCGTCCTCGAACACCCAAAACCAATCGCAGGGCACCGATTCCTCTACGGCCAACAGTGGCACGCCGTCCGGCACGACCGACTCAAGCCAAACGACCGACGATTCTCAGCCGAGCACGGGCGACCAGACGAGCGACACCACGTCGGGAACGGGTACAACAAACAGCAGCAACAGCAATTCGAGTGGCACCACATCGGGCACGGCATCTGACAGCTCAAGCCAAGGCACGACATCGGGCAACTAGGCACTGCATCCCCAGATAGGTAACCTGTACAACGGGCGCGAATCGAAAGCGGTTCGCGCCCGTTTGCCTTGGGCGCCGCCATGGCGAACGCCATGCGATGGTAAGATGCTTTACATGTGTAAAGAGGAGATTTGCCATGAGCAAGACAATAGTTAGGCCCACGCTTTCGCTGGGCAACCACATCTATCTGTATCGCCTACTGCGCGATGCGATTGGATGCGGCAAGCAAACGTTTATGACGCAGGTCGAGGAGGCGCTCGCCGCCGGCGACATGACCGCTTATGACCTGGGCTTCGAATCCACGCGCGAGCTGCTCGAGGAGCTCAACGACTGCATTAAGCTGACCGTCTTTAAGGGCGGCCGCCTGTATGCCACCGTCATCGTCAACGAGGCCTGGGATACCGCCCTTGCCAAGGGCGAAGACAAGCCCAAGGCTGCCAAGGGCGCCAAGCAGTCCTACAAAAAGAAGAAACGCGGTGAGAAGGACCTCAAGGCCGTGCGCCCCAAGCACGTTAAGCGTCCCGAGCCAGAAACCATGGTTGAAGCCGCGCCGGAACCCGAGTCCGAGACAGAGATCGAAGTCGCTATTGAGGTAACGGCAGAAGCCGAAACCGAAATCGCCACCACGACCGATCCCAAAGTCATATCCGAGCAGGAAGCCACTGCGGAGCTCGACGAGGCTCCCAAGTCGACAACCGAAGAAGCCGCTGACCAACCCGAGACGCCTGCGTTCCAAAACAGCGATGTCTTTGGCAACGAGGCCGAGGACGATCGGCCCGAAGAACTCGCAGAACAGGACGCTACCGAATCGGCACCGGAGCCCGAGACGCCGCAGCCCGCCATCTCGCTCACGGTCGTCTATGACCCCGAGAACGCCAATGCCGGCATCACCACCATGGCCTCCACACCGGTCGAGGCAAAGCCGTCTGTCGAGGCGGAGGACGCCCCGTAAGCCGATGCCAAAACCGAGACTGAAGACACATCCGTCTCCGTGGAACCGACAGATTCCGCAGTTAAGCCGGAACCGGCGCCCGAGTCTGCACCCGCCATCGAGTCCGCATCCGCACCTGTCTATGACCAAATTCCCGCACCGGCACCGGCTTCGGTACCCGCAGCGGCCCCAACCTCCGTACCCGCAGTGCCCTCCATCCCCGAGGACTTCCCCGTCGATTTCGCAACCGAGGTCTTCTGCCCCGGCCCGTTGCTACACCAGCTGTCGACTTATCTCCCCTACGGCGCCGACACGCTCGGCATCGTCGGCGAGTACTACTGGATCGCCCGCGAGCGCGGTACCATCGAGGCCGCGCGAAACCGCGCAAGCTTCCCCCTGCGCTACACGCAGGCCGGCGAGCGCCACGAAGTCACCGTGCGCATCCGCCGCAACACCACCGGAGGCCTCGGAGCCACCTGGACCGTCAACAAGGTTGAAGAATCCAACGAATAGCAAAACGCGGCGAACGTCACAAAAACGTTCGCCGCGTTTTTTATTTTCCCAGGTTGAGCATAAGTTCGTGTGACAAAGGGGCTGTCCCTTTGCCACATCAAACTAGTCCCTGGTAAGTTTCCTGTGGATACGATGCGGCTGGGCTGCGTCCTCGCCCAGGCGCTCGATGCGGTTGGCCTGATAGGCCTCGAAGTTACCCTCAAACCAATACCAGTTGCCCGGGTTCTCATCGGTGCCCTCCCACGCCAGGATGTGCGTGGCGACGCGGTCCAGGAACATACGGTCGTGGCTAATGACCACCGAGCAGCCCGGGAACTCGAGCAGCGCCGCCTCGAGCGAGGACAGCGTCTCGACGTCGAGATCGTTCGTGGGCTCGTCGAGGAGCAACAGGTTGCCGCCCTGCTTGAGCGTGAGCGCCAAGTTCAGACGGTTGCGCTCGCCACCGGAGAGTACGCCGGCGCGCTTCTGCTGGTCCTGGCCCTTAAAGCCAAAGCTCGCCACGTACGCGCGGCTCGGAACCTCGGTCTCGCCGACCATCATGTGGTCCAGGCCGTCCGAGACGACCTCCCATAGGTTCTTATCGGGGTCGATGCCGGAACGGTTCTGGTCGACGTAAGAAATCTTGACGGTCTCGCCCACCTCGAGCTCGCCCGAAGTCAGCGGCTCCAAACCCACGATGGTCTTGAAGAGCGTGGTCTTGCCGACACCGTTGGGGCCGATGACGCCCACGATGCCGTTACGCGGCAGGGTGAATGAAAGGTCGTCGATGAGCACGCGGCCATCGAACTCCTTGTGCAGGTGATGGGCCTCGAGCACCTTGTTGCCCAGACGCGGGCCCACAGGGATGCGGATGTCGGTCCAGTCGAGCTTCTGGCTTGCGCGGGCCTCGGCCTCCATCTCCTCGTAGCGAGCCAGACGGGCCTTGTTCTTGGCCTGGCGAGCCTTGGGCGAGCTGCGTACCCACTCGAGCTCGGCCTCCATGCGCTTGGCGAGCTTGGCATCGCGGTTGCCCTGCGCCTCGATACGCGCGGCCTTGGTCTCCAGATACGTGGAGTAGTTGCCCTTGTAGGGATAGAGGTGGCCGCGGTCGACCTCGCAGATCCACTCGGCAACGTTATCCAGGAAGTAGCGATCGTGCGTGACGGCAAGCACCGCGCCCTGGTAGTTGTGCAGGAAGTGCTCGAGCCACAGGATCGACTCAGCGTCCAGGTGGTTCGTGGGCTCGTCGAGCAGCAGAAGGTCGGGAGCCTCGAGCAGCAGCTTGCACAGGGCCACACGGCGGCGCTCGCCGCCGGAAAGCACGTTGACCGGCATGTCGGAATCGGGCAGCTGCAGAGCGTCCATGGCCTGGCCGAGTTTGGAATCGATATCCCAGCCGTCGGCGGCGTCAATCTCGTCCTGGAGCTTGCCCATCTCTGCCATGAGGGCGTCCATGTCGCAGTCCGGGTCACACATCTCCTCGCCGATCTTATTGAAGCGATCGACCTTGGCGATCATGTCGCCAAACGCCATGCGCACGTTCTCGATGACGGTCTTGTCGTCGTCGAGCGGCGGCTCCTGCTGCAGGATACCCACGGTGTAGCCGGGGGTGAGCCTGGCATCGCCGTTGGAGACCTCCTCAATGCCGGCCATGATCTTGAGCAGGGTCGACTTGCCCATGCCGTTGGGGCCCACGACACCGATCTTGGCACCGGGGTAGAAGCTCAGGGTCACGTCGTCAAGGATTACCTTGTCGCCATGGGCCTTGCGAGCCTGATACATCTGGTAGATAAACTCTGCCATTTGCCTGTTTTATCCTTTCTACCTGCTGTTTCCCTATTCTTGTTTCGCTTTAGTGGAAACGAAATGAGGAAATCAGCTCTGAAACTTAACGAAAAAGGGGCATGGTTGCCCACGCCCCTAATACTACCTGGGAAAAGTCCCCCAGAACATACTATGAACTGCGTACGCTAGTTTTCCGCAACCTTAGCGAACGGCTCGCTGCGATTTACGCCACAGCAGATACGAGTAGACGTAGACGGCTCCGACCGAACCAAACGCCAGCACCGCAATCACCGCGGCGACGACTTCACTCGAAAGCACGCTACCCGCCACGCCCATCACAATCAAACCAACACCCAGCACCATAAAGCAGGCGCCGCCAAAACGCTGCGTACGGCGCCAGTTCTCGGGATCGGCAAGCGCCCAAGGCGTCTTGATACCGAGCGTATAGTTCTGCTTCACACGCGGCAAGTAGTTGCCTACGCCGATGAACAGCAAACCGATAGCACCGGAAATCAGCACGTTGACCGAACCGACCGCCGGCACCACGCCCCAGACCGTAAGCTCACCCAACCAGCTTATGGCACACATGAACAAGGTGAAGGCGATTACGAAGCCCTGATAGAACTTGCCCGAGGTTCGATATGCCTCACCTTTGGGATCGATGCGCGGCACCACGAAGAACATTGCGAGAAGCGCCAGAGGCAGCACGCCGAGCGCGGAGGCCATCCAGCTAGGACCCCAACCGTCGACGGCGCCGTTCGCGCCCCAGTGCGTGGGAATCTGCGCCGGCAGGCTCGGCATCACCATAAGGTGCGCCGCGACATTAATAGCGCAGACCACAACAAGCATGGCCCATACACGCGGCGATACCCCCGTGGTATGAATGCCCTTGTTTTCGTTATTCATCCTTATCACCTTCCGTGTTTGTAAAGCCCATAAACCAACCGATCAAGTCCTGCATGACGGTGGTGTTTAAGCTGTAAACGATGTTTTGGCCATGACGTTCGTCGGTCACCAACCCGGCGTTTTTGAGCGTCGCCAAGTGATGGCTCAATGACGGCTTGCTAATGTCAAAATGCTCGGCAAGCTCCCCGGCCGTACAATTGCCCTCGCGCAGCAGTTCCAAAATGTGACGTCGTGTAGGATCGGCCAGCGCTTTAAAACCCTCTCCCGGCATAGGACCTCCTCTCACTATCTCTCACGACGCGCACACTATACTCGTTATTTAGATGTTTGTCTAATTATCTAATTTGATACTAAGTATAGAACATGCGTTCGTTTTTAGATACAATGAGCCCAGAAGCAGATGGGTCAGCTCCCTCTTACCAAGAAGGAGATGGACTATGAGTATTGACGATGTCCTGACGTTGTTATTGCTTGTAATCGCGGCTGTGGAACTCGGCATCCACATTGGAGGTCGAATGAAATAGCCGCCCCCGCGTAATGCGAAGACGGCCACTTCTCACGCTACAAACGTGTTTTGGAGTTGGCCAACCCGCTGCAACGGGTGCCATCTGCTTCATCTTATGCGAATCCCGATCTCATTTCAACAAGCCCCTAGGGCTCAAATGGAATCGTGATAATCCCTATAATGGCGATAGCCCAAACACGATCCGCTTCCCCATCGGAGGACATCTATGACCGAAACCGCAGCCGCAGCTCCCGTCGAGACACGCGACACCAAGCTCGAGATCATCATGGGCCGTGAGGCGCTCGATAAACTTGCCAACGCCACGGTGCTGGTGCTGGGCTGTGGCGGCGTGGGCTCCAACTGCTGCGAAGCGCTCGCGCGCGGCGGCATCGGTCATTTTGTGATTCTGGACAAGGATATCGTCGCGCCCAGCAATATCAATCGCCAGGCCATCGCCTTTCACAGCACCGTCGGCAAGCGCAAAGTCGATGTTATGGAAGCCCTGATCCACGATATCAATCCCGCCGCCAGCGTTATCAAGCGCACCGAATACCTGCTGAGCGACAACATCGATGATTTCTTCGCGAGCGTTTTGGAGCAGACGGGTGGCAAGCTCGACTACGTCGTCGACGCCATCGACACCATCTCGGCCAAGCTCACTATTGCCAAATATGCTCAGGACCACGACATCCGTTTGGTTAGCTCCATGGGCGGGGCCAACAAGCTCCATCCCGAGTGCCTACGCTTTGCCGACATCTTCGATACGGTACGTGACCCCATGAGCCGCATTATGCGCAAAGAATGTAAGAAGCGCGGAATCAAGAGCCTACATGTACTGTTTAGCTGCGAGGAATCGGTTAAGACACAGCCCCGCGACCCTTCCAACATCCACGAGCGCACCGAGCTGGGAACTGCCAGTTTTATGCCGCCCATCATGGGTCAGATGATTGCCGGCGAGGTTATCCGCCAGATCAGCGGGCGCGGCACCGAACGCGTACGCTCCGATGGCCAGCGCCTAAATTAACGAGACGCGCCGCGATGACACCGCAATTATTTGATGCGCATTGCCATCTTGATCTAATGGTTCACCCGGACGCCGTTGCCGATGAGGCGACGGCACTGGGCCTGGGCCTCTTTGACTGCGGCGTCGATCCGCGCGACTTCGCAAGCGCCAGCAAGCGCGCCTGCAGCCGTTCAAACATCTTTGTTGGAATCGGTCTCCATCCCTGGTGGCTTGCCGACGAGCGATGCGGAATCGCTGAAATCAATCTACTATGCGAAGTCGCTGCGCAAGAGCGATTTATCGGCGAGGTCGGACTCGACTTTTCCGCACGCTTTGCTGGAAGTGAGCCGCTACAAATACAGGCATTTGACCGGCTCTGCGATGCGCTCGTGCAGCATCCTCTTACCGGGCGCGTGATATCAATTCACGCCGTTCGTTCGGCGGGAACCGTACTGAACGTCCTCGAATCGCATGGACTACTCATCCCAAACTCCGACTCCCCCGTTATCATCTTCCACTGGTTTAGCGGCACTTCGGACGAACTCGTCCGCGCGCGAAACGCAGGCTGCTATTTTTCCGTGAACGAGCGTATGCTCGCCACCAAGCGTGGTCGCGAATATGCCCGACAGATTCCACTCGACCGTCTACTGCTCGAGACCGATGCGCCGGCCGAGCCAAACACAGAAACAAGTGTGCAATCGCTCATCAGATCGCTCGCAAGGACCTCGATGCACATTGCCTCACTCAAAAACTGTGACGCAAAGCGCATTGAGTCGGTAGTTTTAGCAACTGCGCACTCTGTTTTTGACCTTCGCTAACCCCTGTGGGCAAAAATGCCAAGGGACATGCGAATCGCACAACGCAGTCCCCATTGGCAGGCAGTACAATTCGGCAGCATTACACCAATTCGTGCATGAGATCACGGTTGCGTGCATACAATTCGTCAAAGATATGACGACGCGACGCATATAGCTCGTGGGCAGCCATATCGGGCACGATTGTTTGTGCAACGCCAAGGACTTGGGCGAGTTCATCCCATGATGCATAGGCGCCACCTGCGAGAGCTGCCATGATGGCATCACCGAAGCATGCGCCCACCGTAACCTTGGCAACCGAGACCTCGCGCCCGCATACGTCGGCGATAGCCTGCATCCAAACTGGATTCTTGGTTCCACCTCCGACAAGCATAATGCGCCCAATTGGCAGTCCATGCTCTCGCTCGATAATGTCGACATGGGATGCAACGGTATACGCGACGCCTTCCAAGGCGGCGCGAACCATATGGGCTCGCGTATGCCTTCCGGTCAGGCCAAAGAAGACGCCACGTGCCTCGGGATCGTTGAGCGGAGTACGCTCCCCCGCAAAGTACGGCAGGCACAGGAGCCCATCGGCACCCAGCGCCACATCGGCGGCATCATGCGCCATGACCGAATATGCATCGGGGCCACCGTGGCCCTCGGCCTCCACGGCGTCGCGATACAGTTCTTGGCGCAGCCACGATGTGAGTGCACCCGCCGTATTGGTCCCCGCGCAGATCCCGTAAGTTCCGGGAATGATAAACGTCCCTGGCCACAGGCGGGCATCATCGACCATATGATCAGCTAGGTAGATGAAATACGCCGTGCTCCCCAACTGAACCATCATATCGCCGGGACGAAATACACCCGTCGAAATGGCCTCGGCACCAGAGTCGCCCGTTCCCACTAAGACAGGTGTCCCTGCCGCGAGCCCTGTCGCCTCAGCCGCGCGCTGCGTAATCACCCCGGCAATATCGGTAGCCGACATTACCTCCGCCATCTGGTCAGGCCGGCAGAAACGAGCACATTCCCGAGCATCAACCCTCCAAGTGTAGCGGTCGTATAGGGGAAGAAAATCCTCCGCCAAGTAACGGTCCACCGTAAAACGCCCCGTCAACTTTGCGCATAGAAACGATGATGCCGTCAGGAACTTCGCGGCACGTTCGTGCACCTCGGGCATATTCTCCTTAAACCATAAGATCTTAGGAGCAATATCTGATGAGCAGGGATCGTGCCCGAAAAGTTCGCGTGCGCGACCTGACCCATATTCGGAAAGGAGCTCGTCAATCTGCGGCTTCGAACGTGCATCGACTCCATACAAAATCGCGGGCGCCAGCGCGTTGCACTCGGTATCGACCGGCACACAGTCGCAACCCAATGCGGAAAGGCCCACGCATCCGATCTGCACCGCGTTAACCCCCGATCGCATCACCAGCTCGCGCGACAAGCGGCAAAAATCGCCCCACCAAACTGCCTCAGCATCATGCTGGTACCATCCATCACACGGGTTGTCCGTCTCATGTCCACAAGAGGCTTGGCAAACGATGTTGCATCGATCATCGATTAAAACGCCTTTAGAGGCGCTTGTCCCAATATCAATACCCAGATAGAGCGCCATAGGTGCCTACTCCCCTCGCGCCGTACGAGCGGCAGCCATAAAACGAACCACCCGCTCAACATCAATCGGGGCATCCAGCTTTCCGTCGCGCTTTAAGCACGTGCCGACAAACGCGCCATCGTAGTGAGCAAATACGTCAGCCACGGTATTTTCGCGACAACCGGTGCCGCATACCACGGGCACTTCGCCAACACGCTCGCGGACCTCGTCGGCAAGCTCGCCCGAAGCGCCACGACCGGCAGCCGAACCGCCGATGACCATCGCATCCGGTAGGCAATTAAAGAGAAGTGAATCGGCAATGTCCGCGGTCGTGCGGTCGTTGAGATAAACCTCGCCCTCGCTCGTGATGAAGTGAAAAAGCTTGAGGTCGTCCAAGCGCAGCGCCGCCTTGCGACGCATGGTGTGAGCGAAATCTCGGTTAATCAGCCCGAGATCACCGGCCCAGGCACCGCAAAAATTGCAGCGCGTGAACTGCGCGTCGACGGCAGCGCACAGCTCGATTGTGGCATCACCATCGTAAATTGCCTCAGCTCCCCAAGGAGTCGACAGATCATGGGACAGAGCCCCGATTACATAGCCCATCGATGCAAGGGTTGAGGGAGAAACATGCTGCTCATAGGGCATCGAGAGCTCATTGGTAATCAAAATGCCATCGACACCGCCCTGCTGCAACGCCTCGAGATCCCGCTTGGCGGCTTCCACGACCTGCGATACGCTTCCGCCCGGGTAATACAGCGGATCGCCCGGCAGAGGACGCAGGTGCAGCATTCCGATAACCGGCTTTTCGTTCTTGAACATCGAAGTTAGAAACGACATAACGTGCTCCTTCATAGGGTTATTGCAGGGACGTTACTCCCCCAGCACCTCGACGTACACTTTTCGCTTCTGCGGACCGTCAAACTCCGCAAGATAGATGTTCTGGGCACTTCCGCACACGATGTGGCCATCTTGGACGGGAAAGAAGCAACTGTTTCCACAAATCATGCTCTTGATATGCCCACAGGAGTTGTTACCGGTGGCTCCATAGCTCGGCAGGAAGTGTGCATGCGCATAGGGGGCATCGAGTGGGGCGATGCGATCAAGCGTCTCCATAAGATCCGTCTCCACGCAGGGCAGTCCCTCGTTTACCACGATTCCGCAGGTCGTATGCGACAAAATAATCGCCGCCAAGCCATTGGTCACCGAGCTGCGTTCGATGGCAGCGTGCACGTCCTCGGTAATATCGATGAACTGGTCCGGAGCAGTCGATAGATAGCTCAATGTCTCGAGCGTCACCATGTTCACTCATCCCCTTCAAGAAAACGCAGGGCATTACCCCAGTAGAGCCTTTCTCGCGCATCATCGCGCATGGGCACGGTATCGAGCGCCCGCTTGAGTTTGAATGCACGGAAGCGCGGCGTATTGCTGGCGAACATCACTTGGTGCGATAGCGCGCGCTCATACCACAGCGGCCCCATATCGACCGTGAAAAGACGCTGCATCATCTCCTCGGGCGAATCGATGTAAGTGATAGAGGTGTCCGTGTAGCAGTTGGGATACTTGAGCAGCATCGCCACGGTCTCGCGCACCCAGGGCCAGCCAAAGTGGGTCAAACTAAAACGCACATTTGGATGCGTTGCGATTGTGTGCTCAAATACAAGCGGATTACTGCGCGAGAGCTCTGCGCCCGGCTCCCAAGACATACCGGCATGGAAAACTACCGGCTTGTTATAGCGCTCGCACAGCTCGTAAAGCGGCTCGGCCACGGCATCATCGGGAGCAAAACCCTGCTTTGCCGGATGCAGGCAAAGCCCCTTTGCCCCCAACTCGGTAAAGGCGCGCCCCAATTCGTCTGCGGCACCGCTCACCTGCGGATCTACGCTCGCAAATCCCCACAGACGATCGGGATGCGCGGCAACCAGCATGGCAATCTGGTCATTGGTGCCAAAATGCCCTCCGCATGCCGTGGTTACATCGAGCGGCATGAGCACGCTCTTCTGCACATCGCAGACGTCCATCTCGACTTGAAGCTCATCCCAATCCATGGGGCCCATATGCCCCATACCAAATTCTCGTGACCAAAAACCGAATCCATCAGGCTCATCACCCGGCGTATAGATCTCGCCGTAGAGCATGGGCTGGACCAACATGTCGATAACCATTTCGCACTCCTTTCCAAGCATTTGACCCTAGTACGGCTCAAAAGAGCCGATGACGCGGGACGAAAGCTCGGCGCCCGCCTTCATACACGCCGGAATATCAAGGCCATCAATCACGCCCTTGGTAAACCCGGCGATATACGAGTCACCGGCGCCCACGGTGTTAACGACCTTCTCCGCCGGTACGATCCCGCACTCATAGAAGCGTTCGCCGTCAAAGGCAATGCTTCCCTTCTCGCCAAGCGTGGCAACTGCCACCCGCGGCCCCAACTTCTGTACGTGACGTACCCAATCACGCAGCTCCGGAGTGTCCTCTTCAAACGACATAAACGCATAGTCTACGTAAGGAAAATGAGCCTCGCAGGCATATTCGGGATCCTGGCTGAACACCGAGAAGTCCATAACCACCGTCTTGCCCGCATCATGCCATTCGGGCAGGAGGTCCAAACAATTGCCAAACAGGTCGGTATGAATGATGTCATGCTCTAGGATAAACGCCCGGTCATCTTCATTCGGTCGATATGTCTCCATTACGCCATCGATTGCCTCGAGATGCACGCGATCGACGCCGTCTTTCAATGCCATGAGCATCACCGAGGTGTCGCCATCCTCCACCCGCAGATGTGAGATATCGAACCCCTCAGCGGCCAGCGCCTCTCTCATCTTGTCTCCGTACTCGTCCTTGCCGACAACCGACACGGCGGATACCGAAACTCCCATTCGTGCAAGATGGATACCCCAGTCAATGCCATTACCAGTCGGATAGAACACGCCGATGTTTTGATAGACGTCCGCACAGCAAAAACCAGCCGCGCACGCTTTAATACTCATGGTCTTCTCCAATGTTCAAAAGGGGACCCACCACATGGCGAGCCCCCTTTTCGCGTTTCGCTTATTGTTTTGCATCGGCCGTCCAAAGCCTCATAGCCAGACCGCCGTACGCTTTCTTAAGCTATTCGACGATTGGTGCTCCGTGGCCCCAAGAACCTTCCATGCCGCACACGGTCGAGGCAAACCCGGCAGCAAAGTCGAGCGCACGCTCGATGGCCTCGGCGCCATCTTCACCACGCTTGGCGGAATCGAGATAGCACATCAAAAACGAGGTGAGGAACGAGTCGCCCGCCCCCATGGTGTCCTTCATGTCCGTTACCGGTTTAGCCAGCTGGCGGTAATAACGCTCGCCGTCGTAAGCAATGCAGCCCTCGGCGCCCGCCGTAGCCGACACAAAACGCGGACCCAAGCCCTTCACCCATGCCAGACGCTCGCGAATCTCGTCCTCACTCGCGGCATCCGCCGCACTAAAGAAAGCGAAATCGACGTAGGGCGCAATCTGCTCGTAGTGCTCGTCGGTGGAGTCGTCCGAAAAGTCAAAAGAGACCGTGACGCCCGCAGCCTTCAGCTTGGGCAGCTCGCGCTCGGTAAAGCAATAGTTGCCCGAATGAACCACATCGAACTGCTTCATGTACGAAAGGTCAAAGCGATCGAGGACATAGCGCGCATCGCCACGGATACCGCCCTCGTTGGAGCCAAGGAAGACACGGTCACCGTCAACGACGGTGACGCGAGCCGCTCCGTTCTCGCCAATCATCTGCTCGCACTTGTCAAGCTCGATACCCTCATCCTCGAGGCTTGCAATGACATGCTCGGCAGCGGCGTCATTGCCAAAAATGCCCATGTATGCGGAGCGTGCGGCACCGCATTTCTTGGCATAAACGGCGAAGTTCACCGCATTGCCGCCAGGATACATGGTATGGATATGCTCGTAGCGATCGACGACGTTGTCGCCAAATCCGAGCGCGTTAACGTTAAATGCCATGGCCTTTGTCCCTTCTAGTACTCGACAACACCCATATAGCGACGGAAATCGGGATCGTGATCAAACACCTTGCCGCGTGCAGCACGCAGCTCGCAGTTCATGGCATAGAACAGCACCGGGTCCAGATAGGCACGGACGCTCGCCGGCACGGCTTCCATACCGTACTCCTTGGCATCGAGCACCATCAGCGTATCGGTATGCGTCTTAAGGAACGCCAGGGCGCGCTCGTCCATAGCACGGCACTCGCTGGAGCCCATCTGCAGGAAGTAAAAAACGCCATCCTGAGTAGCCTCGAAGGGGCCATGGAAGTACTCGGCAGAGTGGATGTAGCTGCAGTGCTGCCACTGCATCTCCATAAGAGAGCAGATAGCGAAACCGTAGGTCTGGCTAAAGTTGGGACCGCTGCCCAGAATATAGAAGAACTCGTGCTCCTGGCAAAGCTTGGCAAAGCGATCGCCCAGCTCGGCATTTACCTTCTCGCGTGCCGGGGGAAGAATCTTATCCATCTCGGCGATACCGGCATACATATCGGCAAGATCGGCGTAGCCCTCCTGCTGATCGAGCAGCTCTGCCGCAAGCGACAGCGAAATACCAGCGGGGACCTCGGCCTGCGGCACACCCTCGCCCCACGGGTAGACCCACGTGGTCCACTTGCCGGAGTCGATCTTAGATCCAGCGTTGTCGGTCTGGGCGATCACCGTAGCGCCGGCAGCAAGGGCAATCTCGCAGCCCTCGACGACCTCGGGGGTGTTGCCACTGTGGCTACAAGCGATGACCAGGGACTTCTCGCCCAGACGACGCGGACGCATAATGTCGAATTCACGCGCGGTATAGATATACGAAGTGAAGGTGGTTGCCTCGCGCTGCAGAAGCTCATGAGCCGGGATCAAATCGATCATGGAGCCACCGCAAGCAATCCAGTAGACGCTGTCGAACTTGCCCTTCTCGGCAATTGCCTCTTTGATCAGATCGTGTGCGTTCATATCCAGTTCCTTTCTTGTTTGGTCCGCAATCAATGAGATTGGCTGCGTGGCCGATAGTTGTTTTAGTCAATCAGATATTTCTCGAATGCGGCCATGTTCTTGGCATCTGCCGCCGCCGGGTCATCGTAGTAACGACCGTCCGTGATTTCCTGGCCCAGCATGCCGTCAAAACCATGGGCGTTGAGCGTGGCGACGAAGGCGTCCATATCGTGCTTGCCATCGCCCCACACCAGATGTCCATACGGGTCACCGTCGATAAAGTGCATCTCGTGAATTGCCCCATCACCAAAGGCGGCAAACCAGTCCTCGAGCGTCTCGCCTGCAACGCCCATCGCGGTTGTATCAACCATGGGCTGTAAGTACGGGCTCGCGACCTCGTCAATCATGCGCTTCGCATCGGAAACCGTCGTTACAAGGTTGCTCTCCTCGGGACGCAGGCTTTCCATCGTAAGCACCAGACCGTGCTCACCGGCATACTCCGCCAGAATGGACAAGTGCTCGCGGCTGCGCTTCCAGGCTTCCTCGCGGTCCTCGTCCCAGTCGCCCCAGCCCGAGTTGACGGACATACGGTCGCACCCAAGTACCTCGGCAAGCTCAATGCCGTGCTTAAAGTACGCCAGGCTGCGCTGTTCATGCAGCGGTTTGCGTGCGCAGTACTGCCAAGGATAGACAACATTCTCGGGGCACAGAGTACGATACCTAAGCCCACGGTCTGCAGCCTTTTTCGCCAGGACCTCAGCCTCAAAGTAGCCCGTGTGGTCGAGCGTCACATGCGGCTCCGCACACCACAGCTCAATGGACTCAAAGCCCAAACGCTGCTGCACATCAAGGAAGTAATCGAGCGACCACATGATGTAGTGGATATTCATGCCCGCAATCTGTTCGCGGCGCAGCGTCGGTTTGGATTCAGACATCTTATGCCTCCTTATTTCGATCGAACACGATTTGTCCGTCCGACATCGTCATATCAACCGAAAGATCGCGTGCGTTGCGATAATCGAGGTCGAACACATCCCGATCGAGCACGCAGATATCGGCAAGCTTGCCGACCTCAAGCGTACCCAGCTCGTCTTCGCGCATCAGATCGTACGCGCCCCCGGCAGTCCAAGCACGCAAGAGCTCGACAAGCGTCAGCGCGTTGGCCTCATTCACGGGCAGTCCATCGTCGAAGTATCCACCGCACGCGCTGTAGATTGACTCGCCCAGGCTCGGAATCAGCAGTGGCAAATCCGTACCACAGCACACCGTGCATCCGGAATCTTCCATGCCGCGGCGATTCCAGCTGTGCATAAGTCGCGTCTCGCCAATTTGTCGACGCATCATCGACAGGCAATCCTCGCGCCGGTCCAGCGTCAAAATCTGCGGATAGACCTCGCAAATTCCACCTAGCTTGCCAAACTCGACAAGATCGGTCGGGTCAGAGTTCTCGAGATCGGTAATCGCATGGCGGCGAAGCAACCGTCCATGCTCGTCTCGAGGCAGCGAGGCATAGAGCGCCACGGTGCGACGAACGGCGCCATCGCCCTGGCAATGCAAGGAATATCGGAAGCCGTCAGCATCAATTGCGCGCAGCTCGTTCTCAATCAGATCCCACTCGGGCTCCTCGACAACCGTCTTGCCGGCAGCTCCCGCATCGGCCGTGTCCTCATAGGGGTCAATCATCTCGGCAAGCCCCGCCCATACGCCGCGATCGGTCATACGGTTGAAGCCAGAAAAACGAACGAACGGTCCCCGGAAGCGCTCTCGTGCCTCGCGAGCATACGACAGATTTGCACCGGCACCCACCGGCTGCGACATCATAGAGACGCGAACCGTCAGCTCGCCAGATTCTTCACGGCGAGCCATTTCGTCGGCAAAACCGTAGTAGTCATCAAACGCCATCTCCTTGATGGCGGTAACGCCGCGCTCGTTAAGCATGCTCATGTAGTCCGAATACCCCGCACGTACCTCGGGCAGCGCGAGGAAATCGCTCATCATGCGCCAGATCTTTTCGGCATAGCACGCCTGGGGCGTGAAGCCGTATCGCACACTGGCGGCAGCATTGAGAACGCAGGTCTCCGCACCCGGTGTAAAGCAGACGACAGGGATATCGCCAAAACAATCGTCAAACACAGCCGCCGTATTTGCGTTCTCGGCATCCGATGCCAACGTTTCGGGTAGGTTGTGGCCAAAAGCCGCCGCGCAATCCGGATGATCTTCTTTCCATGCATGCAAGAGCGACACGGCCTCTTTGGCATCAGCGATGCCGGACAGATCAGGCCCCAACGTCCGCAGCGCCCAGCCTGTATAGAAGGTATGCACATCGATCAGGCCAGGCATGACGGTGCGGTCGCCCAGGTCAACTACCTCGTCCGCCTGGGTCAAATACAAAGCTAGCTCACACTTGGTGCCAACAGCCTCAATTCGATTGCCACGGACCGCTACGAAACCTTCAAACGGCAGGTCCCCCGTACCGGTAAAGACGCTCTTAGACGTCAGGACCGTCAAACGATCAGACATCACAACCACCTACGCCGGAAGCATGCCAGAAATTGCCGTTACGATCAGGCCAAAGACGACCATAAAGATGAAGAACTTCCAAATGGTCTTCCACCATTGGCCAAACGTAATCTTAGCCACGCCAAGGCCGGCAACCGTCATGCCCGCCACGGGACTGATGGTGTTGATGGTCTGGTTGGCAAACTGGAGCGCGGTAACGGCCGCCTCGGGATTGAGGCCCATGAGCTCGGTCAGGGGGCCCATAACGGGCATGGTGAGTGCCGCCAGGCCAGAACTCGAGGGAACCAGCAAAGAGAGCAGGCCAAGGACGATATACATAAACGTGGTGTAGACGGCGGCGGGTGCACCGGCGAGCGCAGTAGCGAGCGCCTGGAGGATGGTGTCGATGATCATGCCGCCCTCGGCGATGACCAGAATACCGCGAGCGATACCGATAACGATGGCGGCGTACGCAAAGTCGGCGAGACCTTTAACGAACTCCTCAGCAATCGTCTGCTGGTCAAGACCGCCCAGGATACCGGCAAGCAAGCCCATGCCAAGGAACACGGCGGAAATCTCATTCATGTACCAACCCTGGGTCACAAGACCCCAGACGATAATGCCCATACCGCAAGCAAAATCGATAAGCACGAGCTTCTGACGGGTAGTGAACTCTTCCTCAATGGAGGCATCGGTCACGGAAAACTCGATACGCTTGAGCTTATCGTCCTCGTACGTAATGGACGACTCGGGGTTTTTTTTGACGCGCATGGCGTAGCGCATGGCCCATGCGATACCGACGGCAGTGAAGATGACCCAAGAAACGGCGCGCAGCCACAGTTGCGGATTGCCCTCGATGCCAATGATGCCCTGGGCGATCAAAACATTAAACGGATCGATAGTCGAAGCGCAATATCCCAGGTTAGGACCAAGGAAGCAGATGATGAATGCCGTCATCGAGTCATAACCGATACCCATCATGATGGGAATGAAGATGGCATAGAACGGCAGGGCTTCCTCAGACATACCAAACGTGGTGCCGCAAATGGACAGCAACGTCATCGTGATGGGAATGATGAGGATGTCCTTGTTCTTGAGCTTTTTAATCACACGGCTCATGCCGGCATTCAAAGCGTTGGTCTTGGTGATGATTGCGAACGACCCGCCAATCAATAAGACGAACGCAACGACGTCGGCAGCCTCCTGGATGCCCTTAGTGGGCGCTTGCAGGACCGCGAAGATATCCTGCCCCAGATTGATGGTCTCGCCGGTCTCGGAATCGGTGTAGTTCTTATCGACCTGTTCATAGGTTCCAGCAACGGCGACTTCACGCTCGCCCGCCGCTGTCGAAATCGTCTTGCGCTGATACTGACCAGAGGGAACGATCCAAGTCAAGACCGCAAAGACAACGATCAGCAAGAACATGATCGTATAGACATGCGGTAATTTGAACTTAAAACGTCTGTTTGTCTTCTTCGCCTTCGTATCTGACATAGATACCTCCAAAGAACTCGAGACTGCATCGCATCTCGCTTCAACGTTTGCACAAGGCAAACGTTCTATGACGTTCTATAGGTTACCAGCAGCTTTTCTCGCCATCAAGATAATTTCAAACTGATTGCCGCAACGCGGTTGAACGGTTGCGTTTGCGCCGTGAACGGTATGGAAACGCCCGGTGAGATGATCCACCGGGCGCTTTCATACGCAATGTCCTAGATGTCAAAAACGTAGCGAGACCCAACGATCCGCTGACGACCGATGATAAACGGCCGCCGCTGCTCATCGAAAAAGAAGGCTTCCATATAAAACAAGGGTTCGCCAACGGGAACTGCCAACAACCGAGCGACCTCGGGCGACGCACACGCGATCTCAAGCGTGCATGGGTCGGTAAACGCGGGCGTGCGGCCCGTCCGGTTGCGCACGAACTCAAAAATGGATTGGTTAGATAGAGGTGCCGTTGATAGATAGGCGTTGTCCTCGTAAACATATATGTTGTTCTCGAGCATGACAGGGACGCCATCGGCAGTACGCACGCGCTCAACGCAGATCAAGTCAGTTCCAACGGGAACACCAAAGAACTGTGCTTCGGTGGAATCCGCCGGCAGTATCTTTCTCGAAATGACACGCGCCCCCGGTTCCATTCCGTTAACGCGGCATGCGTCCGAAAAACTCTGGACGTCATCCTTCTGGCGAATCTTGCGCTTGAGCTTGGGGGCATTGACAAACGTGCCTTTCCCCTGTCGCTTCGTTAGATAGCCCTGTTGGACGAGCTCCTCAATAGCGCGTCGCACGGTAACGCGGCCAACTTTATAGCTCTCAGCCAATTCGAATTCGTTGGGTATCCGCGCACCTGCCTTGTAGGCACCGGAGTTGATTTCGTTTTTGATGATATCGATAACCTGTTGGTACAGCGGTATCGCTGCTTTACCGTCAGTTAGCCCTTCAGTCGGTGGCATATACCCTCTCCAAGCACAATTAAGTCTAAAACGGGCTTAAGGGCATTCAACAAGTCCTTAAGCCCGCATTAGCTTAAAGTATGCTAGGTGTCGCACCAAAATGTCGGCTATTTACTCATCAGACCCGAAAAACGCGCAACTACCGCGCTCCTAAGAAAGCGTGAGCAGCTCCGGCAGCTGGTCGATGATCTTGTCCGCGGCATCCTGGCTAAAGCCAAAGCGCTCCTCGCGCTTGGCAATGACCGTCAGGCCGGCACGCTTGCCGGCAGTGATGCCAGGCACCGAATCCTCAACGCAGCAGCAACGGACCGCAGGCAGCCCCAACAGGTCCAGCGCATGCAGGTAGATGTCGGGCTCGGGCTTGCTCTCCTTAAACTGCTCGCCGCTCACCACATACTCAAAGGCATCCGACAGCCCGCATGCATTGAGCACTTCCTCGATGCTATCCATGGGAGACGAGCTGGCAAGCGCCACGCGAACGCCGCGGCGCGGCAGCTCGCGAATCGTATCCACAGCGCCTGGGTTAATCAAAGCCTGGTAGTCACGCGGACGCTTATGCGCCCACTCGTCCCAACGGGCCAATGCTTCCTCGCCAGTGAAGTGCCCTTTACCGGCGCGCTCAAACCAATCGACCAGCATATGCAGGAAGAACTGATATGAGGTACCAACCTGCCCGTTCAACTCCTCTTGGGTCAGATTCAACCCAAGCTCCTTGGCAAACGCGGCGGTCTCGCCCAGGTAGTAATACTCGGTATCGACAATGACGCCGTCCATGTCAAAGATAACGGCGTCGAACGGAAATGCGGACACGGCACCCTCCCTAACAAAAGGGCGCCTGTAAGCAGGCGCCCGAACCATGCATTATCGGCGATTCTAGCCCAGCAGCTTATCCAGCGCCACTGCAATACCGTCTTCGTTGTTGTTGGCGGTCACCATCTGGGCCACGGCCTTGACTTCATCGACAGCGTTACCCATGGCGACGCCGGTACCAGCCCACTCGATCATAGACTTGTCGTTCTGGCCGTCGCCAAACGATACGACCTCGCTGGCATCGATGCCGAGCTTGGGCAGGGCACCCTCGAGCGCACGGGCCTTATCGATACCGGGCGCCGTGTACTCAAAGTACCAGTCGGCCGTAAACATGCCCGAAAGCGTCTGCTTAAAGGGCGCATACATCTCCTCGTAATGCGCCTGCAGGTAGGCCGGATCGCCCGCCGTCAGCAGCTTGTCCACGGGATAAGTGTCCACGACCTCATGCAGGCTCTCGACCTCGCGAATCTTAAGGTCGCACGCATCGCGCTCGTATTTGACGATGTTTTTCTGCGAGCCGTCAGGCAGCGTGATCATGCAATGGTACGAGTCCTCGACGTGCAAATCGCGACCGAGCGAGATGATGGGGATCACGTCAAAATTACGCAGGTGATCAATCAGGCGATGCAATTCGTCGGCAGGCATAGCCTGATCGAACAGCACCTCGTCGGTCTGAGCATCGACGACGTGCGCGCCATTAAAGGCAACTAGCAGACCATCATGGTTCTGAAGGTCGAGCTCCTGCGCCAAGGCATGCAGCCCCCATGCGGGACGACCCGAAGCCAAGATAAGCTTAATGCCCGACTCCTGCGCCGCGAGCAGTTTCTCGCGCGTACGCGGGCTGATGACCTTTTGGTCGTTGGTGAGCGTACCGTCGATATCCATTGCGATGGCTTTGATTGCCATATATGCCTCCCTGACATTGAACAACCTTGTCTGAGCCATCATACAGAACACCCACGGCGGCGTTGTTTGCAACGGGAAAAATGTCATATTGTCCCAAACATGAACGGCGCGCCTTCGACGATTGCGATGCCCGTCGAGGCGCCTCCCGATACATTCCATCCTATCCAAATAGCAAAGGGCCCGCATCCCAACGGATACGGGCCCTTGTCGGCTATGCGTTAGTTTTCGCAGCGAATCCTACTTGCGGTGAGCTCGGTAGAACTCGATGAGCGCCTGGGTCGAAGCGTCCTGTTCGGCCTTGGCGGCGTCGTCGTGGAAGGCCGGGGTGATCTGCTTGGCAAGCTGCTTGCCAAGCTCGACGCCCCACTGGTCGTAGGAGTCGATGCCCCAGACCGTGCCCTCGACAAACGTGATGTGCTCGTACAGGGCGATGAGCTCGCCGAGCGCGAACGGGGTCAGTGTGTCGCCGAAGATCGAGGTCGTCGGACGGTTGCCCTCAAAGCAGCGAGCCGGGACGATCTGCTCGGGCGTGCCCTCGGCGCGCACCTCATCGGCCGTCTTGCCAAAGGCGAGCGCCTTGGTCTGGGCCAGGAAGTTGCCCAGGAACAGCTCGTGCACGTCCTGGCCGTTGTCGGTTGCAGGGTTGGCGGTGTTGGCGAAGGCGATGAAATCGGCCGGGACCACCACGGTGCCCTGGTGCAGCAGCTGGTAGAAGGCGTGCTGACCGTTGGTGCCGGGCTCGCCCCAGAAGATCTCGCCGGTATCGGAGGTCACAGCGCTGCCGTCCCAGCGGACATGCTTGCCGTTGGACTCCATGGTGAGCTGCTGCAGGTAGGCCGGGAAACGGTGCAGATACTGGCAGTACGGAAGCACGGCGTGGCTCTTGGAACCGAAGAAGTTGACGTACCAGACGTTGAACAAACCCATCAGCGCGACGGCATTGTTCTCGAGCGGCGTGTTGCAGAAGTACTCGTCGATGGCGTGGAAGCCCTCAAGGAACTGCTGGAAACGCTCGGGGCCGAGCACGACGATCAGCGACAGGCCCACGGCGGAGTCGACGGAGTAGCGGCCGCCGACCCAGTTCCAGAAACCAAAGGCGTTAGCCGGGTCGATACCGAAAGCCTCGACCTTCTCGAGTGCGGTGGAAACGGCGACGAAGTGCTTTGCCACAGCCTCGGCGTTCTGCTCATCGGAGCCATCGATGGCGCCCTGAGCCTTGAGCTGCTCGAGCATCCAGGTCTTGACCTCGCGGGCGTTGGTGAGGGTCTCAAGCGTGGTGAAGGTCTTGGAGACGATGATCACGAGCGTGGTCTCGGGATCCAAACCCTTGAGCTTCTCGGCCTGGTCGTTGGGGTCGATGTTGGAGATATAGCGGCAATCGATACCGGCGTCGGCGTAGGGACGCAGGGCCTCGTAGGCCATGACCGGGCCCAGGTCGGAGCCGCCGATGCCGATGGACACCAGATGCTCGATCTTCTTGCCGGTAACGCCCTTCCACTCACCGGAGCGCACGCGCTCGGCAAAGGCGTACATGCGGTCGAGGACCTCGTGCACGTCGGCAACGACATCCTGGCCGTCAACGATGAGCTGGCCCTTCTCGCTTGCCGGGCGGCGCAGCGCGGTGTGCAGGACGGCGCGGTCCTCGGTGGTGTTGATGTACTCGCCGGAGAACATGGCGTCGCGGCGCTCCTCGAGCTTCACCTCGCGGGCAAGATCGCACAGCAGCTTGACGGTCTCATCGGTCACCAGGTTCTTGGACAGATCGAAGTGCAGGTCACCGGCGTCAAAGCTCAGCTTGTTCACGCGCTCGGCATCGGCAGCGAACCAGGCCTTGAGGTCGATACCTTCGGCCTCGAGCTTCTCCTGATGAGCCTCGAGCGCCTTCCAAGCGGCAGTCGACGTAGCATCGATAGGTGCGGCAACAGTTGCCATAGAGTCCTCCTCAGCATACGAGCGCATACCTCCATGCGCCCGGATAATCAGATGCCCCTATTCTAACGCAGGTCAAGACTACAATCAGCGAGCGTTATCAATCCGCCCCTAAACGGCGACCGACCAAAAACGGACAGGTTTACTTTGACAGGTCAAACGCTTTACCTACCAAAATAAACCTGTCCCTTCCTGGCAGGTATTATGCCGCGGCGCACACGCTACCAAGCAGCTCGCGCAAGGGAGACCCGATGCCCTCCAGCAGCTCGGGCGCGATGATGGCAAAAACGGGAGCCTCGCCGGCTCCCACCGTAGCGGGCACCTTGCCCTCCGAGACAATGCATCCATAGGGGACAAAACCGTCCTCACCGGCATCGAGCGCCGCCATGCGGCGGGCGAGCTCGCGCGCAAAGCCGGCTGTATCGGCATCACCGATCGCCAGGACAAAGTCCACGCCCTCGTCGGTCGCCAGGGCCACGGCCTCGTTGACCAGCTCGCCTCCCCCATCGCCTCCAACCGAGCCACAGCGAAAGAGCACGCGCTCGAGCAGGGCCCGGTCGAGCGAGCCGAGCGCCGCCGAAACGAGCTCATCACGCGTGTGCTTGTCACCACCCAGCACAACCAGCGCCTTGGTGCCACCGTAGTGAGCGACCAATCGTCCGCACCAGCGAGCCACGTCTCCATCCGCAACAAGGCGCGTCGGCATACCAAACCCATAATTGACCATCTTTCCCACAACCCTTCCGTGCGTATAGGCGGTATCAATCGTTAGACCCATGCTACGAAGCGAGGTTTTCCGAGCTGTTTCGCACTCTTTAGAGCTGCGTTAAAACCCGATGCAGCCGCACGACCATACCTACCAAAACAAACCAGTCCCTTTTTGGCAGGTTTTGACGGTGTCCGCGCAAGCGGGTATTATCGAACAGGTATTCGATAAGAACATGTGTTTGATGGGAGGGATCACGTGGAGCACGAGCAGCATACCTATATCTGCATCGACCTTAAGACGTTCTACGCCAGCGTCGAGTGTGTCGACCGCGGGCTCGACCCACTCACCACGTGCTTGGTCGTTGCCGACGAATCGCGCGGACGCACGACTATCTGCCTCGCCATCACGCAGGCCATGAAGGACCTCGGGATACACAATCGCTGCCGCCTATTTGAGATTCCCGATGGCATCGACTACATCACGGCCGTACCGCGCATGCAGCATTACATGGAGGTGTCGGCGAAAATCTACGGTATCTATCTGGAATACGTCAGCCCCCAGGACGTGCACGTCTACTCCATCGATGAGTGCTTTATCGACGTGACGCCCTATCTGGACCTCTATCACACAGATGCGGAAGGGTTCGCCTGCACGCTGCGCGACGAGGTCCTCGCGCGCACCGGCATCACGGCGACGGTCGGCATCGGCCCCAACCTATTCCAGGCCAAGGTAGCGCTCGACATTACCGCCAAGCACGTACCCAGCCGCATCGGCATACTCGACGACGAGACCTTTCGCAAGGAGATCTGGCCCCATCGTCCCATCACCGATATCTGGGGCATCGGTCCCGGCATGGCAGCCCGCCTCGAGAAATACGGCGTCTACGATCTGATGGGCGTCGCGGCGCTCGACGAAAACCTGCTTTACGACGAGCTCGGCGTCAATGCCGAATATCTCATCGACCATGCCTTCGGGCGCGAGCCGACAACCATCGCCGATATCCAAGTCTATCGCCCGCAAGCAACTTCGACCACCACAGGACAGGTGCTCTCGAAGGGTTATGCCTACGAACAGGCCTATACCGTCTTGCGCGAGATGGTCGACAACGCCGTTTTAGACTTGGTCGATAAGCACGTGGTCTGCGACAGCATCTCGCTCTTTGTGGGCTACGCGAGCGAACGCGCCGACATACGCCGCCTCGACGCCAGCGGTACAGCGCAGTATGTGGACGGATGCGGGCACCTGCGCTCGAGCACATCGAGTATCGAACCCACCGCAACCGCCGGCCCCGAGCTCGCGCCCCGTGCGCCCAAGCCCGTCCAGCGCGATGACGAACGGCGTCGCCTGGTGCGCGAAGCGCAGGCAATCGATGGCATCTTTGTGGGAGAGCATGGCGGCAAACCGCGCGGTGGCTATGCCGCACTCTTTGCGCACTCTAACGCCTCGCGAAAGCTGCCCGAGCGCACCAATTCGTTTAAGAAGATCATGGGCTATTTCGATGAGCTCTGGGCGCAGACTGTCGATCCCAAACGACCGGTCAAGCGCATCAGCCTGGGATTTGGCAACCTCATGCCCGAGGAATTTGCCACCATCGATCTGTTCAGCGATATCGAGGCCGATGAGCGCGAGCGCGAGCTGGCCCGTGCCGTGCTGGCTGTAAAAGGCAAATACGGCAAGAACGCGCTGGTTAAGGGACTGAGCTTTACCGCCGGCGCCACCGCACGCGAACGCAACGATCAGGTAGGAGGGCACCGTGCCTAAGCCCCAACAGCAGCCGATGCGGCCACCGACACCTTTTGAACGCCTAGCGGACCCCGAGGGAAGACGTCGCTCCGCCGACCCCAAGCTCACCGCTAACGGCGCCGTCCGTGCCGGCCGTGCCGCGCAGTTTATGCCCTTTGCCGCCCTCACGGGATATTACGAACTCGTGCGCAAGCAAGAGATCACCGCCGAACCAAAATGTGAACTCACGGAAGAAAAAGCCCTCGAGCTTTCGAAAAAGCTCGAGGGCCTCAAACGTGGCGACCTAGTCCGCGTCACCTATTACGATACGTACGGCTATCGCTCCCGCACCGGCATCCTCGACGAGGTACTCCCTGCCTTCAAGCTCCTCAAGCTCAAAGACATCGCCATCGATTTCGATGACATTCTTGACATCGAACTGCGCGGACGAGCCTAGACAAGGAAGTGCATCCAAGGCGGCGCTTACAGCGTCATGACGTAGTAACCCGCATCCTTCACGGCCGCCACGAGAGCACCGCGATCGATTGGCCGCTTGGAGCGCACGCGCGCCGTGTGGTCCGCGTACGTTACCGTTGCCCACACACCATTCAGCGCATTGAGGGCATTGGCCACATTCTGAGCGCAGCCATCGCAGCTCATGCCGCCGATGAGCAGCTCATCGCTATAGGGGTAGTGGGACGGATCGGTATCCGCAACCACTACCTTCTTGGCCTTCTTACCGCTCGTGCCATCGCTGCAGCAGCTCTTTCCGTGTGTCGAAGCGACAATACGCCGCAGGCCAAAGAACATGCCGACGACAATCGCGGCAAGCACGATGATATTTGCAGGGTTTAGCAAGTCTTCCATGCGATCCCCTTTCTCCAAACTCTTATACCTATACCCCCATGGGGTGTTCCCATCTTACTCCAAACTCGTGTCGGTTCGGTCAATTAGTTTCCCGCTTCAAACTTTTTTGTTGACCTTGGCTTACTTTCGTGTATAAGTTTTCCTAGGCTAACAACTGAGGACCCGAAAGGAGCATCGTGACTCGAACCATTGACATCCCAACATACCAAACGGCTGTCGTGCGCAACTGCTCCCCTACGCTCGCAGGTATCAAGCCGGCCTCGCTCTTTACCTATCCCGGCGTTTACGCCAACCAAGGCGGAAAACCCGGCGCCGCCCATATCGAAGAGCGACGCTCTCGCCTGCTCGCGGTCATTGCCCAATGCAACCGCGAGCTCCAGCCACTCGGGATCCATATGAGCGTTTTGGTCTGGCGCCCCTGCGGAGCGCTCATCTATGTGTACCGCCCTGCGGACCTCATGCGATACCTCTCCGACCCCCGCGCCACGACGGCGCTTACCGCCGAAGGTTACGATGTCCACAACCTGCCCGCATCCCTGGTGCATCTCGCCGCGCGCATCACGCTGGCAAGCAGCAATGCCGCAGAAAGCGCCTATGACAGCAGCGTCTGCGCACTCGCGCGAAATAGGCACTGCGATACGGGGTGCATGTGCGAGTTCCCCCACGAAATTGGCTATTTTTTGGGCTATCCCTACGAAGATGTCCATCAGTTTATCGTCCAGCACGGCGAAAACTATAAGGTCTTTGGCGCATGGAAGGTATACACAAACGTTGAGCAGGCGCTCACGACCTTCGATTCCTATCGCGCATGCACGCAATACCTTACGTACATCTATCAACAGGGCTGCACCCTGGGACAACTTGTCCAGGCAACCCGATAGAGCATACAAAACGCGGCCGCACGCCGCACAACCGAAAGGAAAACATATGAGCAAGATCGCCGTCGTCTATTGGAGTGGCACGGGCAATACCGAGGCCATGGCAAACCTCGTCGCCGAAGGCGCCACGTCCGCGGGTGCCGAGACTGAGGTCATCCCCTGCGCCGACTTCTCTGCCGACAGGGCCGCCGACTACGACGCCTTCGCCTTCGGCTGCCCCGCCATGGGCTCCGAGGAACTCGAGTACGATGAGTTCCAGCCGATGTGGGACGAGGTCAAGGAGGTTCTCGGCGACAAGAAGGTCGTCCTCTTTGGCTCCTATTCGTGGGCCGAGGGCGAGTGGATGGACAACTGGAAGGCCGACGCCGACGAGGCGGGCGTCAACGTCGTCGATTCCGTCATCTGCTACGACGCCCCCGACGATGAGGGCGAGACGGCCTGCAGGGCCCTGGGAGCGGAGCTAGCCTAACGAAGCCGTCAGAAAGTCGCAAGGCAACTGACAGCCGTGCACTGCACAACAACAGTCGCTCATGCCCAAACAAAAACGGGGGCCGGATACTATCCGGTCCCCGTTTGTTATATCGACAACCTCGACGCGCCGCTACGAGATATTTCCCAAGAACGCCTTGGTGCGCTCGCTCTTGGGGTGGTCGAAGACCTCGCTCGGCGTACCCTCTTCCACGATAACGCCGCCGTCCATAAAGACGACGCGGTCGGCGACGTCGCGGGCAAAGCCCATCTCATGCGTCACGACGATCATGGTCATACCGTCACGTGCAAGATCGCGCATAACGCCAAGAACGTCGCGAACCAGCTCGGGGTCGAGCGCCGACGTGGCCTCGTCAAAGAGCATGACGTGAGGGTTCATCGACAGGGCGCGGGCGATCGCCACGCGCTGCTGCTGACCGCCCGAGAGCTGGCTCGGCATAAAGTCGATGCGCTCGGCAAGACCGACCTTGGTCAGCTCCTCGATAGCGATTTTCTCGGCCTCTTCCTTGCTGCGCTTGAGCACCTTTTGCTGCGCAAGCATGACGTTCTTTTTGACCGACAGGTGCGGGAACAAATTGAACTGCTGGAACACCATACCCAGATGCGTACGTACCTTGTTAAGGTCGACGCCCTTGGCGCAAACGTCCACGCCCTCAACGACGATCGAGCCGCTCGTGGGATGCTCCAGACGATTGATGCAGCGAAGCATCGTCGACTTGCCCGAGCCCGAAGGACCCAGGACTACGACGACCTCGCCCTTGTGCACATCCAGATCGATGTCGCGCAGGACCACGTTATCGCCGAAGGCCTTCTGGAGGTTCTTGATGCTGACGACGACCTCGTTCGAGTTATTGGTTTCGCTCATGATAGGACCTCCTTACAGACCGGCGATGTGGTCGGCGGGCGTCGCGACGACCTGTCCAGCGCTCTTGGCGGGACGCTTCTTCTTGGTTTCGGCCGTCCCCAGAAGCCTCGCCTCAAGACCGCTCACCAAGCGAGCAAGCGGCAGGGTGATGACCAGGTAGAACAGCGCGGCAACCACATATGGCGTAATGGAACCCGTCGTGGCCACAATGGTACGGGCGTTCATGACGATCTCGACGACACCCACGGCGGCAAGCAGCGACGTGTCCTTGTAGAGCAAGATAAACTCGCTGGTCAGCGTAGGCAGGACATTGCGGAACGTCTGCGGAATCATGACATAGAGCAGCGTCTGGAAGGCATTCATGCCCAGCGAGCGAGCAGCCTCGTTTTGGCCCTTGGGGATCGACTGAATACCGGCACGGAAGATCTCGCACAAGTACGCAGACGAGTTCATGGCCATGACGATAACACCCAGCACATAGTCGTCCACTTTGACACCGGCCAGCGGCAGACCGAAAAACGCGATATAGATCTGCAGGAACGCCGGCGTACCGCGAATGATATTCACATAGATGCCGGCAAGACAGCGCAGGATGCGCGACTTAGAGATGCGCATGAGCGACAGGGCAAAACCGAAGGGAATTGCCAGCGGAAACGCCACAAGCACGATCGAGAGCGACATAAGGAAGCCCTTGAAGACGATCGGCAGGCTCTGGACCAAAATGACCGGGTTCAGGAACAGGCGCAGGAACATATTGGAGTTCCACGCCTCGACCCACGGCTGCTCTTTAAGGTCAGCCAAGAAGCTATCGAAGGCCGTCACGCCCTTGATCTCCACCGACGGAATCTTGGAGATCTTCTTGGTCGACCCGTCGGCGAGCGTATAGGTGCCGCTAAAGGCCTCATCGCCGCCCTCGACGGGGAAGGTCACGCCGTAAACCTCGACACGGAAAAAGCCGCCGGCAGGCGCCGTCTCGCCAAAGTCAATCTTGAGCGTCTGGCCGTCAGCCTTGCACGTGGGCTTCATGGGCGTACGATCCATGAGGTCCTCGCCCGAGAGCATCGTCAATCGCGTGTCATCGGTACCAAACGTCGTGCCGTCGACAAACGTCAAGGAAAGACCGCTCAGCTCCTCGTCGGCATCGGCCTGAACTTCCCAGGTAATGCGCGTCTCGGTGCCGCCGACCACATCGCTGCCCGAACCGGTGTTGGGTCGGGCGGTAATCTTTGCGGTCTCAAGCGCCTGGGCGGTCGTAGGCGCATATGCCCCCGCGCACACCAGCGCGAGCGCCACGGCCATGACGCAGGCTAGCTTTTGGAGCAAGGCGGACAGTGGAAAACGCTGCTCCGCGGCCCCTTTGTTCAGTCGAGACAAGGTGGCTCCTATCGTAGAAGTTGCCGGCAAAACGAGACGGAAACGCTCTCCGTCAAGAGAAGCGCAAAGGCCCTCTCCGCAAAACGGAAAGGGCCCGCGCGCAATCAAGTAGTTATTTTACTTGATATTGTACTTAGCCATGAGGGCGTCGACGGTACCGTCGTCGGTCAGGTCCTTGATGGCCTGGTTAATGTCGTCCTTGAGCTTGGTGTTGCCCTGGTTGATGGCGATGGCGTACTCCTCGCCGGTGCTGATCTGCTTGATGGTCTGGCAGGTGTTGAACTGCTCGGCGGTCAGCTGGCTGGCAACGGAGCGGTTGGTAACTACGGCGTCGCCCTTATCGGACTGCAGAGCGCTAAAGCACTCGGTGGCGTCCTTGTAGGGGACGATCTTGGCCTTGGGGAAGTTCTCCTGGGCAAAGGCCTCGGCGGTCGAGCCAGACTGGACGATGATGGTAGCGTCGGAATTGTTGAGCTTCTCGCTAAAGTTATCGGCCGTGATGTCGGTGTTATCGACCTTGGTCACGATAGCCTGATCATCCATGTAGTAGGAATCAGAGAAAGTGACTTCCTTCTCACGCTCGGGCGTGTCGGTGATAGCCGCGATGGAAACGTCATACTTGGCGCCCGAAGCGACGCCCGGAACCAGCGTGTCAAAGTCATTGTTGACATACTCGACATCCAGGCCCAGCTTGTCGCCGATAGCCTTGATGAGCTCAAGGTCAAAGCCCTGAAAATCGCCGTTGTCATCCTTGTACTCAAACGGAGCGTACTCGGCAGAGGTGCCGACAGTCAGCGTACCGTCCTTGACGAGCGCGTACTCCTTGGAGCCGTCGACTTTCTCGACCTTAGCGTCGTCAGAGCTGCTGGAACCGGCATCAGAACCAGAGGTGGCGTTGGACGAGCCGCAGCCCGTCAGTGCGAGGGCGAGCGCCATGGCACCCGTGGCGGCAAATGCGCCAAGCTTCTTGAGCTTCATAATCAGTCTCCTTCCGGTGACCTCGTTTGATTCAGAGGTCTGCAAAAACTGTTGGCTATTATGCACCTGGAATTACGAATCTGCAACGAGAAAACTGATTGAAACAAACCCATAACGTGAATGGAATACTCTACTTTATGACAGTCATTACTGCTGCAATGACCTTAATAGTCTAATTTCAGCTGCATAACCTGCAAGTTCGTTCGGAGTCTCCAAAATAAACGGCAGCGAACGCAAACGGCCATTCGATACAATATTCTGCATAACCTGCATACCGCCACCAAATTCCTCGCTGCCAAGGTATCCCTTGCCGATGCACTCGTGACGATCTTTATGGGCGCCACAAGGGTTCTTCGAATCGTTGATGTGTACGGCATGCAAGCGATCGATACCCACCACGCGGTCGAACTCGTCGAGTACGTCGTCCAGATCATGGATGATGTCGTAGCCGGCATCGCTCACATGGCAGGTGTCCAAACAAACGCCCAGCTTATCGGACAGCTCTGGGCGCTTGGCGGCAACGCCCTCGATAATGCACGCCAGTTCTTCAAAGCTACGGCCCACCTCGGTGCCCTTTCCTGCCATGGTCTCGAGTAATACCGTCGTCTGCTGCCCCTCAAACATCACCTGGCACAGCGTGTCGACAATCATCTGAATGCCGACGTCGGAGCCCTGCCCCACATGCGCACCGGGATGGAAGTTGTAGTAGTTGCCGGGCAGTGCTTCCAGACGCTGCAAGTCCTCGGCCATTGCCTCCAAGGCAAACTCGCGCGCCCGCTCCTTAGCGGAGCAGGGGTTATAGGTATACGGGGCATGCGCCACCAGCGGTCCAAAGTCGTTTTGCGCCATAAGCTCGCGCAGAGCCGCCACGTCATCCATGTCAAGTTCTTTTGCCTTGCCACCGCGCGGGTTGCGCGTAAAGAACGCAAAGGTATTGGCGCCAATGGACAGCGCCGTCTCCCCCATTGCCCGATAGCCCTTCGTCGTCGAAAGATGACACCCGATCGTCAGCATCTCCAACTCCCTCTTCATCAGTTGCGGTGAAATACGGTCTATTGGTGCCTTATTTTGGCGCAAACAGACCGTATTCCACCGCAAGTTATAAAAGGGGCATCAGGGGCAAAGGCCGCCAGGCATTCCAAGTGCTGGCGCCATGCCCCCACGCCCTAAAGTTTCAAACGAATCGCATCGATGATGTGCGCACAGCGCTGTGTGGCGGCTAGGGACATGATGGGGCTTTCGAGTTTCCCCGCCTGAATGAGCTGCGTCGCATGCGATATCTCACCGTAAAAATCATCGACCTCAAATGGTGCATCGATTTCGAGTACTCGACCGTCGGAGTACTTCACATGGGCGAGCTCGGGGCGATGGAGACGCTCGATTTCCAACGAGCCCCGCTCACAGGCAATCGTTAAGCGGCTTTCATATGCTGCTTTGCCGTCGCACACCATATGAATGGGTATACCTCCGACGCTCATATGGATCTCGTCGGCCCAATCGACACGGCCGCCTGATACGTCACGCCAGCGAACTTCACGGGACGAAACCTCGCACGCGCCCGCGAGCAAATCCTCAAACCAACCGACCGCATAACAGCCCATGTCATATAGACAGCCGCCCTGCAGCGGATCAAGCAGATAGCCCGAAGGAGGCTCGCCGTAATCGAGCTTTTGCACGCTTTCAATCGAGACAATACGGCCAAGCTCACCCGACGCAAGCAAGTCCTTCACGCGAGTGCGCATCGGGCAGAACCGATTCTTCATCGCCTCCATAAACAGCACGCCGCACTCGCGAGAGGTGGAGGCAATCGAGAGAGCCTCTTCCTCACTCAAAACGGCCGGCTTTTCGCACAGCACGGTCTTTCCGGCGCGCAGCGCGCGACAGGCCCAACGCGTATGCATGCCATGCGGAAGCGCCAAGTAGATTGCGTCGACATCGGGGTCGGCAATCAGCGCGTCATAAGCCGCATCGCCGTTATCATCGGCCGAGGCATGGCTATGCGCGGCATCGATCGAAAACGCTCGGGAAAATTCCTCGACATGTGCAGGAGTGCGGCCGGCCGCAGCCACCAGCCGTGCCCCGTCGACCTTCTTGAGCGACGATGCAAATCGATGAGAAATGTGCCCAGCGCCCAAAATGCCCCAACGAACCTCACGCGAATCATTACGTAAACCTCGGTCACCCACGATAGCCTCCCATCAGTTGCGGCGAAATAATTCCTGCTATCGCCCTATTCTGCCGCAAACAGGAACTATTCCATCACAAGATATAAAAGGGTCATGAGGAGCGAGTTTTGCTGAAGACTTTAAGCATGACCGTTACGGGGCCAGGCTGGAAACGTCGGCGCACGTCATCGAGACGCTCGGGGATATCGATATGCTGTGGGCAGTGGCGCGCGCATTTGCCGCACTTGACGCAATTGCTCACCAGCTTGGCCTCGCTTGTGCGCACCGCGCTCGCCGTAAAGTACTGCGATAGACCCGTAAACCAGCTGTGCGCATAGCTTGCGTTGTAGGCGGCAAAACATCCAGGGATATTGATGCCTTTAGGGCACGGCATGCAATAGCCGCATCCCGTGCAGGGCACGCGATTCGATTTTTCAAACTCCGTCAGCACGTGCGCGATGGCATCGAGCTGAGTAGCTGTCATCGAATCCGGCAGGGCCCGATCGGCCAACACCGCGTTCTCATCCACCTGCGCGGTATCGGTCATACCCGAAAGCAGCATCGTCACCTGAGGACGATTCCACACCCACGAAAGACCCCAGGCGGCAGGAGTGCGCAAATGCGGGTCACGGGCACTATCGAACACAGCACGAGCCCGTGGCGGCAGTTTGCCCGCTAAACGCCCGCCCAGCAGCGGCTCCATCACAAACACCGCGAGGCCTCGCTCGGCGGCGGCCATGAGCCCCGCCGTTCCCGCCTGATATCGCTCTCCAGCGTAATTGTACTGGATCTGGCAAAAGTCCCACTCATATGCATCGAGCATCGTCAGGAAATCCGCCGCGCTGCCGTGGTATGAAAAACCGATCTGGCGAATACGCCCCGCCGCCTTTTGACGCGCGATCCAGTCCTCGATGCCCAACGCCACCACACGTTCCCACTGGGCGGGCGAGGTAATGTTGTGCATGAGGTAATAGTCGATATGGTCGGTCCGTAGGCGGCGCAGTTGCTCGTCGAAGAACCGATCGAAATCCTCCGCGCATTTGCACGAAGCATGCGGCAGCTTGGTTGCGAGCAAAACCTGGTCGCGCAAGCCCAGGCGCTCAAGCGACGCACCCACGCACGCCTCGTTGCCGGGATAGAGATAGGCCGTGTCCAGGTAGTTAATCCCCTGCTCCACCGCACGGGAGATGATGGCGTCGGCGGTCTTCGCATCCGGGCGTCCCGGCGCACCGGGAAACCTCATGCAGCCCAGCCCCAACGCCGAGATACGGTTGCCGCTTTTGGGGTCAACGCGATATTGCACGGCCCCTCCCCCCCATCGAAGTCCTGACAGGGCGAAACAAACCCGTCACGTCATCGAAACACATCGGAATCGCAATCGAGAACGTATCGTAACGCAGCAGAAATCGAGCTGTCACGGCACCGCTTTAACATCAGCAAAAAGCTCGATGAAAGGAGTCGCCCATGCCCGCGCTCGACCTTTGGAACCTCGCATCCCAGCTCAAAAGCACCGATTATCGCTGGGTCGACCTCACCCACACGCTCTCGTGCGACACCCCGCACTGGCTTGGCTTTAAGCCGTTTGAGTCCACCAAGCTCTTCGACTACCTGCCCGACACGCCCGAAGATATGCTCGCGCCCATGCGTTGCTTCCAGTATTCGGTCGCTTCGCAGTACGGCACGCATGTCGACGCACCGCGGCATTTCCATGTTGAGGGTCGTTCCCTTGGAGAGATTGAACCCATCGAGTTTATGCATCCGCTCTGCGTGATCGACAAGCACGAGGAGTGCGCCGCAAATCCCGACTTTATCCTGACCATCAAGGACCTCAAAGCCTGGGAGGACGAGCACGGTCGTATTCCCGAGGACGCTTTCGTCGCCTTCCGCTCTGACTGGTCCAAGCTCGCCGACCTCGAAAACAAGGACAAGGACGGCCGGCCCCACTACCCCGGCTGGGATCTCGACGCCATCAAATGGCTTGTAGAAGAGCGCAACATCGGCGCCATCGGTCACGAACCGGCAGACACCGACCCCGCGTCGGTGACCACGCGCGAGGACGCCTACCCCTACCCCGGCGAGCAATACATCCTCTCGGTCGACCGCTATCAGATCGAAGTCATGGACCATCTGGACGAGCTTCCCGCCACGGGTGCCGTCATCTTCTGCACCTTCCCCAAGGTCCGCGATGGCGTCGGATACCCCGCCCGCGTTTTTGCCATCTGCCCCACGGCATAAGTTCCCATGCGTTTGTTCTTCTAAATTCAGCCTCCGGTGCACGCTACACGCCCCAGCGGCATAAATCCATCAGGCGCCCCGCACGCGGGCGCCTTTTTGTGAGGAGATGATTCATATGCAGATCAACAAGGTCGCCTTTATCGGCAAGGGCGGCGTCGGGCTACTCTACGGCAGCATGATCGCCCAGGCACTCGGCAACGATGCCGTCGAATACGTCATGGACGACGCCCGTTTTGAGCGCCATGTGAACGACGCGCTCACCGTCAACGGCAAGCCCTGCGATCTCACGTCCGTCCGCGCCAGCGAGGCAACGCCCGCCGATCTGGTCATCCTGACGGTCAAGACGACGGGTCTCGACCAAGCACTCAAGACTATGGAACGTGTCGTGGGACCCAACACGCTCATCGCCTCGCTGTGCAACGGCATTACGAGCGAGCAAAAGATTGCCGAACGCTTTGGCTGGGAGCATACCGTCCTGGGTATCTGCCAGGGCATGGACGCCGTATTCCTCGACGGCGCGCTCACCTTTACCAATGCGGGCGAAATCCGCTTTGGTGCAGCCGCCGGCACCGACCCCGCGACCGTCGCCGCTATCGACGAGCTCTATACGCGCTGCGGCATCGCCCATACCGTCGAGGACGACATCGCCCACCGCATGTGGGCCAAACTCATGCTCAACGACGGCATCAACCAGACCTGCATGGCCTACGGCGGGACCTACGGAAGCGCCACGGAGCCGGGCTCCGAGCAGCGTCGCTGCTTTGTTTCCGCCATGCGCGAAACGCTTGCGGTCGCCAACGCCGAGGGCGTTGAGCTGACCGAGGCAGACCTGACGCAAATGGTGCACCTCATCGAGGGAATCGACCCCGCCGGTATGCCCTCGATGGCGCAGGACCGCATCGCGAGGCGCAAAACCGAGGTTGATGAGTTCGCGGGCACCATCTGCCGCCTCGCAGCCAAACACGATATCCAGGCGCCGCAAAACGAGTGGCTCTATCGGCGCATCCGCGATATCGAGAAAAGCTGGTAGTGCCAACGCGCCGCATTCAACAGCCTTAACAGCAAAACCGCCGCAAGGGAACCTTTCCCCCTGCGGCGGCCTTCATCTTCGTCTATGACCGGCGGCCGATCTCACAACAGTTAGCGTTGCGACCCCGGCACCTCGTCCTCATCGTCGCGACAAAGGACAACACCGGCGCTTCCCAGCAGTGTGGCCGCGATCAGCGCGCCGGCCACGATAGGAGCAGCCCCGCATGTCCCCTGCATGCCCGCGACGAGCGCGGCCGTAGGACCAAGGCAGCCAAGCATCAACGCGACGGCGGCAACGGCAATATCTCGAGCATTCACAAGACCACTTCCTCCAAGAGAAAGACCTTATTTCTCAAGAACCAGTGTGCCCCGCATCCATACGCCCAGCGTACCGCCACGGTAAGGGCTCTGTTAACTCAAACGCATACATAGAACGGACGTCCTTACGTTGCCCTAAAGCTCGGTAAAGACGCCCGTCCGCCAAATATCCGTGATGCAGAAAAATTACCAACCGGTGTAGTAGTCGGTGGTTCCGGCAGCGCAGCCGGAGTCATAGACCTTGCAATCACCCTTGGAGCCCGTAAAGGTCGAGCCCTGGGCCATATCGCCCGCGGCAACAACGTAATAGCCGTCGGAATCGCGCCAGAAGCCCTCAGAATCCTGAGTCCATTCGCCCGTGCGATAGTGATAAAGCACATTGCTGCTGTAATAGGTCTCGCGGCGCCCGTTGTAGTTATTGACACCCGCAGAGCGCGTCAGGCCCGACCCGTTCGCGTAGGACGCGGCAGACGCGTAGGACGGAGTGTAACCGGCGTTGTAGTACGAAGCCTGGGCGACCTCGGCAGCCTCCGCCTCGGCGGCAGCCTCGAGCGCTTCGCGCTTGGCATCCTCAAGCGCAATGCGCAGCTCATCGAGCTCGGTCGACTTGGCGTCGACCTCCCCCATCGTCAACAGGCTATCCGCGCCGTCGATGCAACCCTGCAGCACAGCGCGCTCGTCATCGGTGGCATAGTCACCGTACATGTTCATGATGATCTGAGCGCGCATCTCCAGGGAATCGCGCTTGGCCTCCATTGAGGCGTTCCACTCCTGCATAGAGCCATAACCGTCGCTGCGGTAGTCGACGGGCTGCACCAGCGTCGCTTCGGACGGCGTAGGTCCAACCGTATCGGATAGTGTTGCCGCGTGGGCATCAGTTGCGCCGGCGCCCGCCAAAAGTGCCACGGTCAGAGCGGCGGAAAGGGCGGCGGCTTTCGGTTTTCGTGAATCGATCCTCATGTAGCTGGAAACCTCCGTAGTGCGTTTTTGCTGCGTTTGAGCTGCGTGTGATTCGATCGCGCTGCATAGTACCCCGAGCAAATCGCGACCTGCGGTTTTACTCAAAAGGCGCACGTCATTTGCGTAAAACTCACATCCGCTCAACAGGAGTTTTCCACAACTCGAATGCATAAAGCGTGTCAAAAACCCTGTTTTTGCACCCTCTCTATGCAAAAAAGGCGCCTGTGCAACCATTGTTCGCACAGGCGCCTTGAGCAGGCATTTTATGCAGTTATACCTATCGAGTCGCAAGGGGTCCTTGCACAAGTCGCCTTACTCGTCCAGCGCGGCGAAGGCCTGCTTCAAATCCCAAATGATATCCTCGGCGTTCTCGGTACCGATGGAAAGACGGATCGTGGAGGGCGTGATGTTCTGCTCGGCGAGCTCCTCGGCAGAGAGCTGAGAGTGCGTAGTCGTAGCCGGGTGTACGACGAGCGACTTGACGTCGGCCACGTTGGCGAGCAGCGAGAACACCTGCAAGTGGTCGATGAACTTCCATGCAGCCTCCTGGCCGCCCTTGATCTCGAAGGTGAAGATCGAGGCACCGCCGTTGGGGAAATACTGCTTGTAAAGCTCATGATCGGGGTGCTCAGGCAGGCTCGGGTGGTTCACCTTGGCGACGTGGCTGTCACCAGCCAGGAACTCAACGACCTTCTTGGTGTTCTCGACATGGCGGTCGACGCGCAGCGACAGGGTCTCGGTGCCCTGAAGCAGAACCCAGGCGTTAAACGGGCTAATGCAGGCGCCCTCGTCACGCAGCAGAATGGCGCGGACATAGGTCGCGAAGGCGGCGGGGCCGGCAGCCTCGGCAAACGAAACACCATGGTAGGAGGGGTTGGGCTCGGCGATCTGCGCGTACTTTCCGCTCGCCTTCCAATCGAAGTTACCGCCGTCGACGATCACGCCGCCCAGCGAGGTGCCGTGGCCGCCGATGAACTTGGTTGCGGAATGAACGACGATGTTGGCACCATGCTCCAGCGGACGGAACAGATACGGGGTGCCGAAGGTGTTGTCGACAACAACCGGCAGACCGTGCTTCTTGGCGATCTCGGAGATCGCGTCGATGTTGGGGATATCGGAGTTGGGGTTGCCGAGCGTCTCGAGATAGATGACCGTGGTGTTGTCCTTGATGGCACCCTCAACCTCTTCCAGGTTATGGGCATCGACAAACGTGGTCTCGACGCCAAACTGGGAGAGCGTATGCTCCAGCAGGTTGTAGGAGCCACCGTAGATGGTCTTCTGAGCCACCACGTGGTCACCGGCCTGGGCAAGGGCCTGCAGGGTATAGGTGATGGCAGCAGCGCCGGAGGCGACGGCAAGACCTGCCACGCCACCCTCGAGTGCGGCGATACGGTCCTCAAAGACGCCCTGGGTGGAGTTGGTCAGACGGCCGTAGATGTTACCGGCGTCGGCAAGACCAAAGCGGTCGGCGGCGTGCTGGGAGTTGCGGAACACATAGCTCGTGGTCTGGTAGATAGGCACGGCGCGGGAGTCGGATGCGGGATCGGCGCTCTCCTGGCCAACGTGCAGCTGCAGGGTATCGAAACCAAAGGTGTGCTCAGGGTTGTTGATAAACTGGCTCATGGTGATCTCCTTGATCGAACAAAAGTAATAAGCGTAAGAGAAGTAAGTCGCTGTCTCCTGATCACGCCGACGGGCGCAAACAGGAGCCCGGCATTCGTCTTAGCAAGCAATTCATATGCGGTCCTCCTTTTGACATCCCGGTTCCGTGGTCGGCTTAATTACCTACCGCCTTTGTGTGTTTTGAATAGTACGAACATCGTCTCCCCGGGTCAATCACTTAAAAGCGCTAACCTGTTATCGGTTTTTTAGATAGCTATCGAAAGGACGGGCGCCAATGACCCTCCAGCAGCTTCGCTTTTTGATCGCCGTGGCAGAGTCCGGATCGATCAACGCCGCAGCCCAGCGCCTCTATACGGCACAGTCCAATATCTCAAACGCCGTCAAAAGCCTGGAACAGGAGCTCCATATGGAGATCTTTACGCGCTCCAGCCGCGGCGTCACGCTCACCAACGACGGCACCGAGCTTTTGGGCTATGCGCGCCAGGTCGTAGAGCAGGCCGACATGCTCGAGGCGCGCTACGAGGACGGCGGCATCCCGCAAGCCCGCCTCGCCATTTCCGCCCAGCACTACGCCTTTTCGGTCGAGGCCTTTGTCAACGTGGTCGAGCGCTGCCGCGACAGCAAGTTCGAGTTCATCATGCGCGAGACCACCACATCGCAGATCATCGATGACGTCCGTGCATTTCGCAGCGATATCGGCATTCTGTATCTGGATGACTTTAACGCCCGCGTTTTGCAGAAGGCCTTCGCCGATGCCCGTGCAAGCTTCCATCCCCTATTCGACGCGACGGTCCACGTCTTCGTGAGCGAGCGCCACCCGCTCGCACGCCGCCCTCAGCTGTCCCTTGCCGACCTCACGCCCTATACGCGCTACAGCTTCGAGCAGGGAACCTCAAACTCCTTCTATTACGCCGAGGAACCTTTTAGCTATATCCCTTGCGACCGCAACATACGAATCTCGGACCGCGGAACACTTACTAACTTACTTATCACGTCGAACGGTTACACTCTGTCGACCGGTGTCCTCTCCAATGAAATGCAATGGGGTATGGCATCGATCCCGCTGGCAGACGCCCCAACGATGCACGTAGGCTATATCATGCACGACGAGCGCAAGCCCTCTCCCCTCTTGCAGCAATACCTCGACGAGCTCAACCGCATCATCCATGCCAACTAGCCGTCGGAAGACAGGGTAGAAATCATAGATTGCTAGCCCCCGGCGGGCATGGCGCTACAATGGTCACTCACATGAAACGCACTCAACGAAAGGAAGCCCGTGAAGGTCATCATCTATACCGACGGCTCGGCCCGATCAAATCCGGGACGCGGCGGCTACGGCGCCGTGCTCAAATACACCAACCCCGCCGGCAAGACCTTTACCTCCGAGCTTTCGCGCGGCTACGCCAAGACCACCAACAACCGCATGGAGCTCATGGCCGTTATCGTGGCGCTCGAGGCACTCAACCGCCCCTGCGAGGTCGAAGTCCATTCCGATTCGCAGTACGTCGTCAACGCCTTTAACAAGCACTGGATCGACGGCTGGAAAAAGCGCGGGTGGAAAACCTCCAACAAGCAGCCCGTTAAGAACCGCGACCTGTGGGAGCGTCTGCTTGCCGCAAAGAGCCAGCATAAGGTGGAGTTCATCTGGGTGAAGGGGCATGCCGGCCATGAGCTCAACGAGCGCTGCGACGAGCTTGCCACCACCGCAGCCGACGGAGCCAACCTCGATATCGACGCCGGCTTTAACGAGAGCGACCTGTAGCGGCGTTTTCGCACGCTTTTGCGTCCCCCTCGCGCTACACTCGTCCTGTAGACCAAACAATGCAAGGGGGACACATGCTGCGCATAGCGACCATCGGCACATCCATGATCACCGACGACTTTATCCAAGTCGTCAACGCCAACGACCAAGCCGCGTTTGTGGGCACGCTCTCGCGCGATGCAGAGCGCGGCGCTGCCTTTGCCGCTGAGCGCGGCGGCGAGCGCAACTTCACCGCACTCGACGAGCTCGCGTCCGCCGCCGACGTCGACGCCGTCTACATCGGCAGCCCCAACGCGCTCCATTACGAGCAGGCGCTCGCCTGCATCGCCGGCGGCAAGCACGTTATCGTCGAAAAGCCCTTCTGCGCCACCGAAGCGCAGGCGCTGGAAGTCTTCCGCGCTGCCGAGGCAGCAGGTGTCGTGGCCCTCGAGGCCATGCGCCCGCTCCACGACCCCGCTTTCCACGCCATCGAGGACGCCCTGGGTGAGATCGCCCCCATCCGCCGCGCCTCATTGCGCTTTGGCAAATATTCCTCACGCTACAACGAGATTCTCGCGGGACGCGCCACCAATATCTTCGACTGCAATATGGCATCGGGTTCCCTCATGGATATTGGCGTCTACACCGTCGAGCCCATGGTCGAGATTTTCGGCATGCCCTCCGGCCTTACGAGCATGACTACTCTGCTCGACCCCACCACGCGACAGCTCACGCACGGCCCCATCGACGGCTGCGGTTCCATCCTCGCCAGCTACGGCGGTGGCCGCATCTCCGTCGAGCTCGCGCACTCAAAAATTACGAACGACCTGCTGCCCTCGCAAATCGAAGGCGAGCGTGGCACTATCCAGATCGACCATCTGTCCACGCCCCGCAACGTCCGCATCGACTATCGCGGCGACGTCGTACGCGGCTCGGCGACCGAGGCACCGCGCGAACAGAGCGACAACGGCCGCGTGCTCGACCTGCCCAAATCGAGCAACACCATGGAATACGAACTCACAGACTTTATCACCGCCATCGGCGGCATCGATAATGTCAAGGAAGAGATTTGGGAGACCCCGGCGGGACGTCACGAGCTTGGCCACTACCGCGACGTCACGCTCGTCTCACTGCGTATCATGGATGCCGTGCGCCAGCAGGCGGGTATCGCCTTCCCCGCTGACTCTAACAAGCAGGCATAGCGATGGGTTTTTTCGACAAGCTTTTCTCGGGCGTCACCGGCGGCAGCCGCGAACCCCAAAAGCCCTCTGGCGTTGAGCTTGAGCTGCGCCGTAGGCTCACCGTGCTCGCAAGCGACGAGGCCACTCAAGACGCCCCGCAGCGCTATTTCCTGCGGTGGGAGGGACAGGTCCAGGGCGTCGGTTTCCGCTTCACCAACACCAACCTCGCACAGGCACGCGCACTCACCGGCTGGGTGAGTAACATGGAAGACGGGTCAGTCGAGATGGAGATACAGGGAGCTCCGGCAAACATCCTGTCTCATCTCGAGGCGCTTCATGCCTCCTATGAGCGCATGGGAACGCGTTTTCGCCTCGTAGACGCCCAGACCCGAGCCCCACTTGCCAATGAAGACGGTTTCATTCCTCGTTATTAGTATTGTGTGCTAAATACGGTATCATTTACCTACGACCGTTGATAGAAAAGAGGCGAGGCGCATGGCGGTGCAAAGAAGGAATACCAAGCAGCGAAAGCTGGTTCTTGACGCTGTGCGCCAAAGCTATAACCATCCCACCGCCGACGAAATCTACAACGCCGTACGCGAACAGGATGACAAGATCAGCCGCGGCACGGTCTACCGCAACCTCAATCTCTTAGCCGACGCAGGGGAGATTCTCTCTATTAAGACGCCGGGCGGCAGCCGCTTCGATCGCACCATCGAGCCGCACGCACATATCATCTGCACCTCGTGCAGCCGCGTCATCGACGTGCCGCTCCCCTTCGATGCCCAGCTCGACGACAAGGCGTCCGAGCAAATCGGCTGGGACGTCACCTCGCACTACACCATCTTCGAGGGCCTCTGCCCCAACTGCCGGTAGATGTTTGGGACATGCCTTAAAATCTCCCTTTCCACCGATGGCGGCAAAAAGTAGATTTCTAGGCATGCCACATATATCTACTCGGCGAGCAGGCGATGCAGTTCCTCTTCGACCGTGCGCACGTAGCGGACACGGTCATTGACACCGCGCATGGTAGGGTTGCAGCTCTCCATCAGATAGGGATGGCCCACGACGTTGAGCATGTCGCGATCGTTCTCATTGTCGCCAAACGCCATCATCGCATCGGGCGAGATCCCCAGGGCACGACCATAATCGGCAAGCGCGGACCCCTTGCCCGAGTCAAAGCCGATAAAGTCCGTCCATTCGGTTCCCGACGTCATCACATCGACTCGGTCGCTAAAGAGATGCTCGAAATACTCCAGGGCCACCGGCTGATCAATTTCGGGCGTCTGGAAGGCAATCTTAATGACATCCTCGTCGATGTCCTCGGGACGGTCGACCACCGCCACATCGCAGTGGACCTCATAGCGCAAATGGTCGACGAACGCATCGTTGCCGCTCATGGTGTAGAGGTGCCCCTCGCACGAAAGGGTCACGTCGGCATGGGGATACGCAACCACGGCATTCGCGATATCCATAGCAAGGCTACGCTCCATGGAACGCTTGACAACGGCATGCCCCTCGCTCATCACCAGGGCTCCGTTTTCGCATACATAGGCGAGCTCATCGGCCACCGGGGCAAACAGGTAGCGCAGGCTCGCATATTGACGGCCGCTCGCCGGCATAAACACAATGCCGCGACGATGCAGCTCATCAATGAGCTCAAAGGCCTCGGAACGCGGCTCGCGCTCCCCCGGATGCAGCAAAGTGCCGTCCAAATCGCATGCAATCAGCTTGATTCCCTCAAGACCCATATGCTTTCCCCCAAAGCACCTCATCAACAGTAAGACGGACTTTGAATAGTTGCCTCTCAAAGTCCGTCTTACTCATACGCACGTTAACCGCGCGCCTTCTTTACGATCGTAAAGTCTGGAGCCATACTCACGACGACATCCGCCGCGCTCGATGCAAAGCGTCGGTCCGCATCGAGTTCGCGGGTAACCACCGAGAGCCGAACACTCTCGACGCCCCGGAGCATACGGCCCAAAACAGGCTGCACCGGCGTATACATGCGCACGGTATGCTCGTCCGAGTCGCCCCGGAAGAGCGGCGCATGCATGTTGCCGATCTCCCAGCACGCATGCGCGAGCGCAATCGGATCCATGCGGTCGACTTCGACCAAATAAACCTCGGCGCTGCGCAGGCGCACGACAACCGCCACGGGCACCATGCCCGAACGGTCAATGGCGAGCACGTCGCCATCGGCAAGACGACCGCCGTCGGTAGCATCCAGCCGAACATCAATCGTGCGCCCCAGCTCCGTCACGCCCACAAACGCGCATACATCGGCCTGGTCCCAATCGAGCAGCAGCTCGTCAACTTCAAAGACGCCGCCCAACTTCCGGCGAAGCAGGAGTTCATAGGACGGATCGTTGAGATTTCCCAAGCATGTCGTCGAAACCAGGCGTTCAGGCATACTCTAACCCTCGACCTCAACGAGCTCGATATCAAAGTTGAGGTCCTTGCCGGCCAACTCGTGGTTGGCGTCGAGCGTCACAGCCTCGGGCGTCACGTCAATGACGACGGCGGGAACGGGCATGCCGCTCGGCGTGGACAGGAAGAGCTTCATGCCCTTCTCGATCTGCTCGATGTTGGGAACCTGCTCGGCCGGGAAGGTCAGAACCATCTCGGGATTGTGCTCGCCGTAGGCATCGGCAGCAGGAATGTGCACGGTCTTCTTCTCGCCCACCTGCATGTCGACAACAGCGGCGTCGAAGCCCTTGATCATCTGGCCGGCGCCGCAGGTGAACTCCAGCGGCTCGCCGCGATCGTAGGAGCTATCGAACTGCGTGCCGTCGTCGAGCGTGCCGCGATAATGAGTCTTGACCTTCTTGCCCTGGTTGGACATGGTAACCTCCGTGATAAGGGCGGCGCACAACGCGGGCCGCCGTGAACATATGGCGCTAACTATACCCTAGTCATACAATTCAAAGACAGTTTGCAAAGAAACGCTGCAACCGGAGGAACCATGGCATATCCCGTATTTGACCTACACTGCGACACCGCCGACCGCATCGGCTGGGCCACGCTCGATCTCGACCTGCGCTTTACCGCCGGCACCGACGGTTATTTCCCCGGCGACGAAACGCATCCGCAAGATTTCGACCTCATCGAGGGCAACGCCTGCGCCATCTCGCTCGCAAAGATCGGCAACACGCCGTGGGCACAGTGCTTCGCCACATTTGTCCCCGACGAGATTCCCACCGCCCACGCCGCGCGCTTCCAGGCGCAGATCATGGCACACATGAGCGGCCAGGCAATGCTCAACCACGACCGCATGGTCAACGTACGCAACGCCGCAGACATTCGCCCCGCGCTCAAAGACGGCAAGGTCGCCTGCATCCACACCATCGAAAACGCCACGTTCTTTGCCGAGGACCCCGCGCTGATCGAGGTGCTCAAGAGCCTGGGCGTACTCATGTCATCACTCAGCTGGAACGCGCAGGGACCGCTCGCGAGCGGCCACGACACCCACGCCGGTCTCACCGCCGCCGGCATCGAGGCACTTACGCAGATGGAGCACGCCGGCATGGTACTTGATGTCTCCCACCTCAACGATGAGTGCTTTGACGAGGTTGTCGCCCACGCCACGCGTCCCTTCGTCGCCAGCCACTCCAACTCCCGTGCGGTTTGCGGCGTCAAACGCAACCTTACCGACGACCAGTTCCGCACCATTCGCGACATGGGTGGCATCGTCGGCCTCAACTACTGCAGCGAGTTCCTTTCCAACGACGCAACCGACGAAACCGCCGCAGACGTCACCTTCGACCAGCTGGCGGCACATATCGAGCACTGGCTCGACCTGGGCGGCGAAGATGTCATCGCACTCGGCGGCGACTGGGACGGCGCCAAGGTACCCGACTTCCTCTCTGATGCCAGCAAGATGCCCGAATTCCAGAACATGCTCTCCAAGCACTTTGGCAAGACCGTGATGCAGAAGCTCTGCAGCGACAACGCGCTCGCCTTCTTCGAGCGCTATTAAGAGCGCAATTAATTTCGCATCCCTTGAGCGGCCCGGCATGCCGAGCGGTCGACATGCCGGCCCGTCCCCAATCTGAAGGATCACATTTGACGCAGCAATTTACGATTTCCGTACCCCGACCGGATGGAACGCTCATCCCCGTCGTCGTTACCAAAAAGCGCGTCAAGAACTTTAACCTACGCGTCACATCGAGCGGCGAGGTCCACGCCAGCGCACCGCTCGGCGCCAGCCGCGAGCGCATCGAAGCGTTTGTGGAGCGCAACAGCGCCTGGATTATCAGCCGACTTGCCCAACGTGAGCAACGTCAGGCAACAGCGCGAGAGCCGCTCAGCCCATCGTCCATCATTGCACTTTGGGGCAAGCCCATCACGGTACAGGACGCACTCGATCACAACTTTGCATCGCCCGCACCGCGACCCAAGCAGGCCACCTTCGCAAGTTTTATGGGTACCGACGAATCGGACGAAAGCCCACAGGCCAAGCGGCGCGCAATCCTCGACGGCCTAACGTCCGACGAGCTCCAAGCCCACATCGACCAGCTCTACGCGTCCGAGGTCACCGCAGCGCTACGCGACATCGTGCACGCGTACGAAATCGCAATGGGCGTCACCGTGGCCCGCGTCTCCGTGCGCAGCATGAAAACGCGTTGGGGCTCCTGCACACCCAAAACCGGCGCCATTCGTATCGCGCGCGAGCTCGCCGCCTACCCTGTCGAATGCCTCGACAGGGTTGTCGCCCACGAGCTCGTCCATCTGCTCGAGCCGAGCCACAATCAGCGCTTTCACGCCCTGCTCGACACGTACTGTCCCAACAATAGAGCACTGTCTCAGCGGCTCAAGCAGCCACCCCTCAACAAGCTCTAGCGTCGACTAGCGCACGCGCTCGATCTCGACGCCGCAGCTTGCCAGGGGCAGGCCAACAGGAGCCCACGGCTTATCGAGCTTTATGCGCACACCAAGCAGCGAGGGATAACGGCGCAGCAGCATCTGGGCTGTCCCCTCGGCTGCCGCCTCGATGAGCTTAAACGTATGCTCGCGCAGATAGCCATCGACATCGTGGCACACCGAGCCGTAGTCAATCGAGGCGTCCAGGTTATCGTGCTCCCCCGCCGCGCGCAGGTCGGCATAGAGCACCAGAGAAACGATGAACTTCTGACCCAGCGCGTTCTCCTCGGGATACACGCCATGGTTGGCAAAAACCTCCAGGCCGTCAATGAAAATACGATCGGCATGGCGCAAATCGTCATAGCTCACGTGAGGCACCGCCGTTGCGGTGGATATTTCGCCCCTTCCACGGCGGGCGAGCTCGGCGCCTTCGGTCTTGGTTGCATTCTCGGGCAGTTTCTTGTTACTCAACGCGATCGTCTCCTTCGTTTAGAACCCCGACCGCGCAAACTAACTACACGCGAATCGACAGGTTCTTTTTATCATCGCTCCAGTTGCAAGCGTTGCGCGCGGGGCATGCAAAGCAGGCACGCGACGCTTTGTCGGCTGCATAGAGCAGACGCTCAAGCGGTTGGCTGTTCACGCGCAGCTTTCGATGGCCCAGAATGGCCGTCTTAATGGCTGCGGCATCGGCCGGCTCAAACGCCACGTCATCGGGCATGCCGCCGAGAATCGCATCAGCGACGCGTTCGCTTGCAACATCATGGGATATACCCGATTCATACTGTTCATCTTTGCCGATATCGTGAAGAAGTGCTGTGGCGTAGATGACCTCGCGGTCAAATTCGAGCTGCTCCTCGAGATTCTTGATCCACATAATGCGCGCGACATCGAGCAGATGGTCAATACCGTGGCGGCAGAAGATGCGCCCCGATTCCAACTGTGCAATGTTGCCCAGGTGCCGCCGGAACAGCCCGTTGGCACAAATGTAATCAATGCGAGGCATGGCACCAAAGGGGGCCAGGCCCGAAGCCATAAAGCCGCGACGCGACGTCCCCTCATCGGTCTTCGATGTAAAGTCGTTGACGACTCTCATGGTTAGCGGCCCAGCATCCTAAAGAAACGCTCCTCGAGCGCGGGATCGGTCTCAAAGACGCCGCGGCGAGCAAGCGTCACGGTCTTGGTGCCGGGCTTTTGCACGCCACGCATCGTCATGCACATATGCTCGGCCTCCATCAACACAATCGCTCCCTGTGGAGCGAGATAATCCATGAGGGCATCGGCAACCTGTGCGCACAGTTGCTCCTGCAGCTGAAGACGGCGGGCATAAACCTCAACCGTGCGGGCGAGCTTGGAAAGCCCAGCCACCCGACCGTTAGGGATATAACCAATGGCGGCCTTGCCATAAAACGGCAGCAGATGATGTTCGCACAGCGAGTAGAACGTGATGTCGCGCTCGATAACCAAATCGTTCGAAGCGACGGCAAAGGTTTTGGACAGGTGTTCCTCGGCACTCTGGTCCATACCGCCGGCGATCTCACCATACATACGGGCAACGCGCGCCGGGGTCTCCAGCAGGCCCTCACGAGTTGGGTCCTCGCCTATGCCCTCAAGCAACAGCTTAATGGCGGCCTCGACTTTTTCCTGATCGACCATCTGGGCCTCACTTTTCCGATTTCACGTTCGCGCTATGGTACCACGCCCTCCGGCATCGACCACAAGCTACATAGTATGGGTCGAATAGACTGGATCGTCCCGCCAAAGCTCCACAGCGTCGCAAAGCGCAACGCCCTCACGCACGGCGCGGTCGCGCGTAGCGTTCATATCGATCACACGCTGGTTACTCGAACCCCTAAAGCGCAACGAGATATCATAAAGATCCTGAACAAACGGGCCATCCACCAACATGTCGAGGCAGGCAAGGATACGGTCCGTGACCTCGGTATGGTGACGACCACCCGGCATAAGCTCCTCGAGCACGTCGCCGGTAAAACACCAAATGGTCTTTCCTGACCCCGCAGGATAAGCGGCACGAACACGCTCGACAAACTCAACGAGCCCCGCCTGGTTCTCGGGCTCCATGGGCTCTCCGCCCAGAATCGTCAGGCCGTCAATAAAGGGATGATCGAGGCTCTCGATAATCTTGTCCTCGACGGCACGATCAAAGGGCTCGCCCGCAGCAAAGTCCCACGCGACGGAGTTAAAGCAATTCTTGCAGCCACGACGGCACCCGCTCACAAACAGAGAAGTGCGGACGCCTTCTCCATCAGCAATGTCGAAATACTTAATGTTCGCGTAGTTCATAGGTAACCTTCCTGGGGGTCTGGAGTATATCATCCCGTCCTCAAACATTCTCGGCCTTCGGCCTGCGAAACTGCGGGCGGGACGATATGTCCCGGCCTCATGCAAAGGGCAACTCAATGAACGAAGCGAACATCGAGTATAGGGTTCGAGGTCCAATAAAAACTTTGTTGCAGCTCAACCGTCATCGCAAGCAAAGCGTTGCTGCAAGTCAACTCATGTCCGCTAAGAACTTCGAGGGGTGAGCAGACCGCGCGCTGCATCTCAGTTACGTCAACTTGGCTGAACCGAGAGGGCCGCTTGGGCTTTTGCTCGATATGAGTTCCGCACGCAAAGAAGGCCACTTAATGTGGCCTTCGTCTTGCGCAGGACTGTCCGAAATAGCGAGCAAATGCCCAAGCGGCCCTCTCGGCTCAGCCCCGGAGCGGTATTAGAGATGCAGCACGCGGTCGCGGATCTCCTCGGTTCGACCCTGGTTCCAGAATTGGGTACCGATGTAGCCGCACGTACGACGGGCGACGTTCATCTTCTCCTGGTCACGATTGCCGCAGTTGGGGCACACCCACACCAGCTTGCCGTCATCCTCGACAATCTTGATCTCGCCATCGTAGCCGCACACCTGGCAGTAATCGCTCTTGGTGTTGAGCTCGGCGTACATGATGTTGTCGTAGATGTACTGCATCACGCGAATGACAGCCTTGAGGTTGTCCTGCATGTTGGGAACCTCAACGTAGGAGATAGCACCGCCCGGCGAAAGCTGCTGGAACATGCCTTCAAACTTAAGTTTGTCGAAGGCATCGATCTCCTCGGACACATGGACGTGATAGCTGTTAGTAATGTAGCCCTTGTCCGTCACGCCCGGGATAATGCCAAAACGACGCTGCAGGCACTTGGCGAACTTGTAGGTCGTCGACTCCAACGGCGTACCGTACAGCGAGAAATCGATATCACTTTCGGCCTTCCACTCCGCGCACCTGTCGTTCATGCGCTGCATGACGGCCATGGCGAACGGCGTGCCCTCCTTCTCGGTGTGGCTGTGACCCGTCATGTACTTGACGCACTCATACAGGCCGGCATAGCCCAGGCTGATGGTGGAATAGCCGCCCACGAGCAGCTTGTCGATCGTCTCGCCCTTCTTCAGACGCGCCAGGGCGCCGTACTGCCAAAGAATCGGCGCGGCATCCGAAAGCGTGCCCATCAGGCGCTCATGACGGCACAGCAGGGCACGATGGCACAGCTCAAGGCGCTCGTCGAAGATCTTCCAGAACTTATCCATGTCCTGATGCGAGCTCAGCGCGACATCGGGCAGGTTGATGGTCACAACACCCTGGTTAAAGCGACCGTAGTACTTAGGCTTGGTCGGGTCATAGTTCAGCGCGTTGGCGACATTGTTAAAGCCGTTGCCCGAACGGTCGGGCGTCAGGAAACTGCGGCAACCCATGCAGGTGTAGCAATCGCCGTTGCCGGCAGTCTCGCCCTTAGACAGCTTAAGCTCGCGCATCTTCTTCTCGGAGATGTAGTCGGGCACCATGCGCTTGGCGGTGCACTTGGCGGCGAGCTTGGTCAGATAGAAGTACGGCGAATCCTCGCGAATGTTATCGTCCTCGAGCACGTAGATGAGCTTGGGGAATGCCGGGGTGATCCACACGCCGGCTTCGTTCTTAACGCCCTCATAGCGCTGACGAAGCGTCTCCTCCACAATCATGGCAAGGTCGTGCTTCTCCTGGGGCGTACGGGCCTCATTGAGATACATAAAGACCGTCACGAACGGCGCCTGGCCATTCGTGGTCATAAGGGTCACGACCTGATACTGAATCGTCTGGACGCCGCGACGGATCTCGTCACGCAGGCGGTCCTCAACAACCTCGCGGACCTTTTCGGGAGATGCCGAAACACCGAGCTCCTCGAGCTCGCGGGCAACCTCGCCGCGAATCTTTTGACGGCTCACCTCAACAAAGGGGGCGAGATGGGTCAGCGAAATAGACTGGCCGCCGTACTGGGAGGAAGCAACCTGGGCGATAATCTGCGTCGCGATGTTGCAGGCAGTCGAGAAGCTGTGCGGCTTCTCGATCAGCGTGCCCGAGATAACGGTGCCGTTCTGGAGCATGTCCTCCAGGTTCACCAGGTCGCAGTTATGCATGTGCTGGGCAAAGTAGTCAGAATCGTGGAAGTGGATCAGGCCCTCATTGTGGGCATCCACGATCTCCTGGGGCAGCAGCACACGCTGAGTCAGATCCTTTGAAATCTCGCCGGCCATATAGTCGCGCTGGACGGAATTGACGGTCGGGTTCTTGTTAGAGTTCTCCTGCTTGACCTCTTCGTTATTGCACTCGATCAGCGACAGAATCTTGTCGTCGGTCGTGTTCTTCTGGCGCTTCAGGCTCTGAACATAGCGATAGATGATGTAGTGGCGGGCGACCTCGTAGCAGTCGAGACGCATGATCTCGTCCTCGACCAAATCCTGGATCTCCTCGACCGAAACGGTGTGGCCCGCGTTCTCGCATGCCTCGGCGACGTTTTGCGCCGCATAAACCACCTGGCGGTCGGTAAGACGAGAGCTCTCCTCGACCTCCAAGTTTGCGGCGCGGATGGCATTGACGATCTTATCGATGTCAAAGACAACCTCGGTGCCGCTGCGCTTGATGATCTTCATCCTCTTGCCTTCTTTCGCGTCGTAGCCTCATTGCGCTTCAGAGCCAAACGATGCCCGGCAGGGCCTGCCCCTGCCTTGCGGCGCCGTCGCGCAATCTGTGTTCTCGATAAACCATAAGCCTCCATGCGGACATTCCCTAGAGCCAATCAAGCGGTTCAAGGACACGTTCAAAAGAGGCAGTTAAGGTCTTCGTTCTCTGTCCGCCATCTATCATACGACAAAGAAGCATCTATATCCTGTATTCTTTTTTTAGGTCAAACACAACATATAGTGTTTCAGCAGGTCAAAGCAATTGGTCATTTTGCAGACGCATTAAAAATGAGGGGTATTTGACAAGTCGGTAAAACGTTACCAACACGGCTACCTGCATGGCAGTTATAAAACCCCCTTAGTCAAGCCGCTGACAAATCCTACCAAAACCAAGCCGCTCACGCCAAAAGAATCCAAAAGATTATGCTTGACCAACATGTTGCGGTCACGATGGACCAGGACACATGCAATCTGCCGGCGCCCCCACGGGATGCGAAGACCATCGCGTACAGACCTTGGATCAATATTTGGCGGCTTATTTGGCGGCGTGCTTGGTGGCAAAACAAAACAGCCCAGAGGACATAGCCTCTGAGCTGCGAACATTTGGTGGGCGTTAGAAGATTTGAACTTCTGACCTCTTCCGTGTCAGGGAAGCGCTCTCCCCCTGAGCTAAACGCCCAAATGGAGCGGACAACGGGGCTCGAACCCGCGACCCCAACCTTGGCAAGGTTGTGCTCTACCAACTGAGCCATGTCCGCCTGCGAGGATTTAATATACGGGATGATCCACCCAAATGCAAGAACTTTTTTTGAAAAGTTTTGCGACGCCCTCGCGAACCTCGCGAAGACATCAGCCACCACGGAAGGTGTAGGCAAACGCAAGCTCGCCGCAAGAGGCCCCCTACAACTCAGCGAGCATGATCCAGGCAGAGCTGTCCTGCGCGAGCCTGCCATCTGCAAGCGGTGATGAGGTGAGCAGGACCCTACCCGCCGGCAGCTCCACGGGTGCTGCACCGAAGTTCGTCACACACGCCCAGCCGTTGTCGCGGCGATAGGCGATGACGCCGCCCTCAGCGCCCTCGGCACCATCCGCAAGGCCGGTGCACCCGTCAAGATCGAGCCACGCAAGATCGTTGGCGCACCCGCGCAGCTTGCGCCGCAGCCAGAGGGCGTCGCGATAGAACGCAAGCATCGATGCCGGGTCCGCTTCTTCCCTATCGGCAGCGTAATCGGAAAACCATGCAGGCTGTGGCAGATGGGGCGCCGCATCGGCGTCCGCCGGTGAAAACCCAAACGATCCGCCCTGCGCGGGATCGTCCGCTGCCACCCACGGCAGGGGCACACGACAGCCGTCGCGCCCCTTCTCGCGCTTCGGTCCGTGCGTATTGGTCGCAGTGGGATCTTCGAGTGCAGCCCACGGGATGTCAGCCACCTCAAAAAGGCCGAGCTCCTCACCCTGATACACGTATGCCGAGCCCGGAAGCGCCAACTCAAGCAAAAGGGCTGCCCGCGCGCGGCGCTCGCCGAGTTCACGGTCCTCGTCATAAGACGACCCGTCGCGTAAGAGCCAGTCGAGCGCAATCTGATGGTAGCGCGTCGCCTTGATTTGCGGCAGGGCATAGCGTGTCGCCACGCGCGGCACGTCGTGGTTGGAGAGTACCCAGGTCGAGGCGGAATCGGATTCGATGGCCGCCTTCAAGCCCTTCTCGATTGCAGCGTGCATGTCATCATAGGTCCAAGTGGCCTTGGCGAACTCAAAGTTGAATGTCTGGCCAAGCTCGCTGGGGCGTGCGTAGAGATACTGGCGCTCGGGCAGAACCCACGCCTCGGCAACGGCGCTGCGCGGCGGATCATAACGGTCGAACACGCGGCGCCACTCGCGATAGATCTCATGGACCTCGTTGCGGTCCCACAGCGGATGGGTGCCGTCCTCAACCATGTCATCGCCCTCGGCGAGATGCCACCGGTCGAGGTCATCGCGGTCGAGATCCTTGGCGAGACCGTGCGCCACATCAATGCGAAAGCCATCGACGCCTCGATCGCTCCAAAACGCCAGGACGTCGCAAAAGAACGCATGAACCTCGGGACACGACCAGTCAAAGTCCGGCTGCTCGGGCGTAAACATGTGCAGATACCACTGACCGTCCGCGACGCGCGTCCAGGCGGGGCCGCCAAAGTTGGCATTCCAATTGGTGGGAGGCAGCTCGCCGTGCTCGCCGCGACCATCGCGGAAGATATAACGGGCGCGCTCGGGTGATCCGGGGCCGGCGGCAAGAGCGGCTTTGAACCAGGGGTGCTGGTTGGACGAATGGTTGGGCACGATGTCGACGATGACCTTGATGCCGTGCGCATGAGCCGCAGCGATCATGTCATCGAAGTCGTCAAGCGAGCCGAGACGTGGGTCGACATCGCAGTAGTCCGCCACATCATAGCCGCCATCGACAAGAGGCGATGGGTAAAACGGGCTCAGCCAGATAGCCTCGATGCCCAGCTGCTCAAGATAGTCCATCTGCTGGGTAATGCCCGCGATATCGCCCAGACCCGAACCAGTCGAATCCTTAAACGAGCGCGGGTAGATCTGATAAATCGCGGCATCGGACATCCATGAGCGCGAAGAGGACTTTTCTGTAGCCATGGGATGAATCTCCCTTGCAACGAGGTTTTGCGAGATGCCCACGATGATACGCCCAAAGCTGACATTCACGGCAAACAACGCCGCAGCCACGCCCCAAACGCTCGCCCCCTCTCGGGCTCGAGCCTCCTGGGACGAATCGATCGATTAGTGAAAAGAACGGAAGACTTACTCCCCCGGCCACGACAGCGAGCGGGCTCCGGGTGCCCCAGGTTGCCGCGAAAGAGGAGGGAAGCGTACTTTATGTACGCGACCGACGATTGAGGGGCAAGATGGGGTGCCCGGGGCCCGCGCAGCGTCAACAAAAAACGCGGTTCGTTAGAACCGCGTAAGATAGTTGGAGCGGACAACGGGGCTCGAACCCGCGACCCCAACCTTGGCAAGGTTGTGCTCTACCAACTGAGCCATGTCCGCATATGTAAAACAAAACGGGCGCCGGAGCGCCCGGATGTTGCCTGGAGGCGAAGCCCGGATTCGAACCGGGGGTAAAGGCTTTGCAGGCCTCTGCCTTACCACTTGGCCACTTCGCCGAAAAAGGACCGCCTAAACGGTCCGGAAATGCAATGGAGCGGACAACGGGGCTCGAACCCGCGACCCCAACCTTGGCAAGGTTGTGCTCTACCAACTGAGCCATGTCCGCTTGCGGGTTATTAATTTACGCGAGTTGTCCAAAAGACGCAAGTACTTTTTTCAAAAAACTTGTCTGCCGCATGTTCTTAGTAGCTAAACGCGCTAAAGCGATTGGCTAGGCACACGATTCCAGCGCTCCGCTAAACAGCTTCACCATCTGCACGCGCGTGCCGGCGCCGTCCGTACGACGAGCAACCTCCACGTTATCGACGAGCATACGCATAAGCTTGATACCACGGCCGCGCTCCTCTGATGCGACCGGTTCGCTCGTTTCATCGATAGAATAGCCGGCACCTCGATCAAGCACCTCAACCACAACGCGATCGCTATAGGCCTGAACCGTCAGGACGCACCCGATACCGCCCGCATGGTCATAGGCATTACCCAGCGCCTCCCCCGACGCCAATGCGACATCGTAGCGCTCGTCACGGCGCAACGGAAGCGATTCAAGGAGTTCGGCGATGCGATGTCGGTAGTATGGAAGATTCTCGATACCCTGACGGACCTCGACGCTCTTACTCCAGCGAGGCAGCTCCCCCACCGGAATGGCGGGAATAGACTCCCGTGTCGGCCCCGCGACATGAAGAATATCGACAAGACGAGCAATCTCCAAAAAGCGAACAACTTCACCCGATGCATTGACGAGCGAAAGCAGGCCTTCTCGCCTCATGAGCTCACGAGCGCGCGTAAGCAGGAATGCCAAGCCCGTCGAATCGATAAAGCTAACAGCCTGACAGTTGATGACGACACGACGCACGCCGCGGCCAATCAAAGCATCCAACCGCCGACGCAGCGCAGGCACCGTGGCGATGTCGATATCGCCTGGTGGCGTCAAAACCGCTATGTCATTCCACTCATTCATACGACCATGGTTCCCCAAAAAAGCCCACTCGATGCATTCGTTTCCCCAACCGTACGGATTCAGCCCGCCCAGCGTCGTCTATGAACGGCCCCGTAAAAACTCAAGGGACACCAATGCAATGTCATCGTCCAGCGCCGATTCGGTAAATCGGTCAAGCTCGCCCAAGACCTTGCCGCAAATGCCCGACACGCCCTCACCCGAGACAGAGAGCAGAAGGTCGCGAAGGCGCTGCTCGCCAAAGAAAGCACCCGAGCGGTCACGCGCTTCGATTGTTCCGTCGGTGTACATAAATAGCATGTCACCAGGAGCGAACGTAAACACGCCTGTCTCGTACACCATGCTCTCAAAGGCACCGATTACCCCCGATTGGCATCCAAGCAGCTCGACCTCTCCCCCACGAGCCTCGCCGCCACCCAGCGGCATCGACTCTGGCCTGATGACCATGGTCGGAGGATGGCCCGCCGAACAATACGTTGCGCGTCCGGCTTTAAGGTCAATCTTGGCGATAAAGGCCGTCACGAACGTCTCGACCCTCGAAAAGCCCATAAGCATGCTGTTAAGGGAGCGTGCCATGCGGGCCGGTCCAGCGCCCTCCCAGGCATATGCCGTCAGGGCCGTCTTGACGAGTGCGGACATCGATGCAGCCTCAATGCCTTTGCCAGACACATCGCCCAGAATCATGACGGCGCAATCGTCGGGAAGACGGATGAGCGTATAGAAATCGCCGCCGACCAACGCCGAGTTCGTGGCCGACAGGTACACCGAATCGGCGGCGATTCCCGGAACATCCCCCAGTGAATTTCTCATGCCAATCTGGAGGGTCTGAGCGATATGGCGCTCCTCACGCTTTTGAGATTCGCCTTCATAGATCAGTTCAAAGTCATGAGCCAAGTGCACCAAGTAGTCATATTCAAGGTCATCAATCGGCTCTTGGCTACCATCACGAAGCAGCAGCGCACGCGTCGTCGGCCCCTTCGCAACAGAAGCAGGAACGATTGCGTCGTTACTGTGCTTGCCATCGCCCTCAGGGCGTGGGCGCCCCGCCTCGATGCCGGCGTCGACGTAGAGACCCTGGCAAGGCAGGCCATGCGCTCTAAGCCAGCCTCCCATAGGCATCGATTCGTCAACGCGAGTTATACGGACGTGTTTAAGGTCCTCGGCACTCGTGCCGCCCAAAACAGATGCCTCAAAGCCATCAGGGGCAGCCCCCAGACGTGCCGCTGGCGCCGTCGTGGAAAAGAAAAGCTTCTCGGGATCGTCCGGCAAAGCAACGCGACTGCCGCCTTCAAAATCTATGACGTAGGAATCCAGACTGGCGTCATACTCAACAGGGCAAAAATGGCAGTTGAGCATATTGCAGATCTCGGACGACACCGCCTGGGTAGCCGCGGCGGAATCGTCTAGAAAGGTAAACAACTCATCACGCAGCACATTGAGGGAACGACCAAGCTCGGCCGTGCGACGGGAGCGAAGGCTCGATGCCATGCCGACCAGCTGGATAGACAGGTAATCGCAAATGACCTCGAGCACATTAACGTCATAGGCGAGCGGTGCCTGGGGGCGTTTCCAACCAACTTCCAGCACACCGAGGATCTGCGTACCGTAAAAAACGGGAAGACAGATTTCACTGCGGTACGGAGGCATATCCTGCATGCGCAACAGGTGCTTAGAACGATTATCCAGGTCCATGAACATACCGGAGGCGGCCTTATCGCCCTCAAGGTCCTGTTGAATCGACAAGCGACAAGCACGCGACTCGCGAAGAACATACGTCGGAATGCCAGCGCCATACGGCAAAAACTCGGGCAGGTAGCTGTCGTACAGCTCCTTGGAAACACCGCGAAGCTTAAAGCCGCCGCTCTCAGAAAAATAGATAGCGGCACCCGAAGCATCGAGCGTTCCTACAAGCTGGTTCAAAACGGTATCAAGCAGGCTGGGTAACTCATCGGAGCCCACAGTGCTCATAATGACCGAGAGCGTCCCAGAGAGACGCTTGTTCGCCACTCTAAGCTCCGATAACGCACGCTTGAGTTGCCGGTCGTGAGAATACTGTTCCTCGATACTGTGAAGCGCCACCAGGACACGTGGTGCGCGGCACCCAAAGATGCGTGGAGGCGTTACGGAGCCCGCACGAACCAAGACGGGAATAAAAGAGCCGTCACTCAGCTTGAGCATCAGTTCGTTCTCGGAGCCATCAGTTTCAAATGGCAGACGATGTTCCGTCGCACGTTCAAAAGCGGACGAGTACAGGACGTCTTTAACATCTCCGCCGATGACGTCGGCGCGTTCCTCGCACATCAAACCAAGTAAGCGATTATTCACATGCAGAATGGTTCCGTCGAGCTCGCAGATGATGACAGCATCGCTCGTGATCTCGACTAGTTGGGCAACGTCTGCCCACTCGTTGCGTTCAAGCGTTTCCATCGTGGACCTCACCGTCTATCGGTAACAAAAAAGCCTCCGAAGAGGCTTCTCAAATGCGATGGTGTCGGAGGCGGGACTTGAACCCGCATGACCAAAAAGCGGTCACTAGCACCTCAAGCTAGCGCGTCTGCCAATTCCGCCACTCCGACATGCTATGTTGTTGATTCGCGGTTCGTTTTGTTGGGCCCGCGCGTTCAACGAGGAAGATAATAACCTATGATTCGAGAACTGTGCAAGCACTTTTTTCAAAAAAGTTTACGAATTTGTAATTCCTTGATTATCGACTTTATCCGAACACCTCCCA
>CABJFQ010000010.1 GCA_902364975.1 Coriobacteriaceae bacterium
GGGCGATGCCCCGCTGGCCTAGCCTGAAAGGGAAACCTTAATTTTCAAAAGGTTAGCCATGGCTGACCTAGATAGTTAGATAGAATTAAGGTATTTAAAAAGCGTGCTCGAGCTAACTGATGAACTCGGGTGCTAAGGCACCATGCCGCGCCCCATGCGGCAAAAGGGAGAAGCAACATGAAGAAGTCGACGTTTAACACCCTGCTTGTTGGTGGCGGTTTTCTGCTTGGCACGGCCGGCATCAAGCTGCTTACCAGCGCTCCGGTCAAGAATGCCTGCGTGCAGGGTATTGCGTGCGGTATGCGCATCAAGAACGGCTACCAGGACATGGTCGAGCAGGCCAAGGCTAATGTCGACGACATGGTTGCCGAGGCTGCTTACATCACCCAGAGCGAGGCCGCCGCGGACAACGCAGCTGAGTAGCGCTTCCAGGCACAAACTATGAGATTCTCGATTATCAGCGAGATCCCCGGCAGGACCCGCCTCCAGTTGGCGGGTCCTGTGCCAGAGAGCGATCTCGATGCGCTTCTTAAGCTTGGTGGCGACATCGACGGCGTGCGCAAGGTGCGCGTGTATGGCCGCATTGGCCAGATGGCGCTGGAGTACGACGAGCCGCGACGCGATGCCGTGCTGGCCGCCGTCGGTGCGCTCGACGCTCAGGCCATTGCCGACGCAAAGACGGGCTACGTGATACAACTCGAGCCGCGCAAGCACAAGCTCGTCATGGATCTTGCCACACTTGTCGGCGCCCACTACGCACGTCGCTGGTTTTTGCCCACGCCCCTGCGTGCGGTGTTTGTCGTGGCCGGTTACATGACCTTTTTGCGCGCCGCCCTCCGTGAGCTCGCGCAGCCGCGCCTGACCGTTCCCGTGCTCGACGCTTCGGCCATCGGCATTTCGTTCGTCAAGCGTGATGTCGACACCGCGGGCCAGACGATGTTCCTGCTCAACGTGGGCGAGCTGCTCGAGGACTACACCCGCGCCATGAGTGAAAACGAGCTCATCAACTCGCTGCTCGATGTGCCCGACAAGGCGCAAAAGGTTGTCGGCGACACCGAGGTAAGCGTTGCCGCGACCGAGCTTGAGCCCGGCGATCTGGTCGCCGTGCGCACCGGCATGTCCATCTGCATCGACGGTGTTGTCGAGCAGGGGAGCGCTATGGTCAACCAGGCGACCCTGACCGGCGAGCCGCTGGCCGTCGAGCGCAGCGTGGGCGACGACGTGTTCGCCGGTACCGTCGTGGAAGACGGCGGCATCTTGGTGCGCGTGCGCGCCAATACGGCGCAAACCAAACTGCGCTCAATCGTCTCGCTCGTGCAGACGGCCGACTCGCTCAAGTCCGAGGGCCAGTCGCATATGGAGGACCTTGCCAACAAGATCGTCCCGTGGAACTTCCTGCTCGCGGGCCTAGTTGCGCTTACTACCCGCAGCCTCATCAAGACCTCGGCGGCACTGATGGTCGACTACTCGTGCGCACTCAAGCTCACGGGTTCCGTTGCCGTCATGACCGCTATGAGCGATGCTGCCAAGATGGGCGTCATGGTCAAGGGCGCGAAGTACTTTGAGTCGTTTGCCAAGGCCGACACCATTGTCTTTGATAAGACCGGCACGCTCACCGAGGCGCAGCCGCGTCTTGCCTGCGTACTCACCACCGATGGCTGGAGCGAGGATGAGGTCCTGCGCCTTTCCGCTTGCCTGGAGGAGCATTTCCCGCATCCGGTGGCGCGCGCCGTGGTCAATGCGGCATGCGAGCGCGAGCTCGAGCACCGCGAGCGCCATGCCGCTGTCGAGTACATCGTGGCGCACGGCATCGCTTCGTCCATTGAAGGACGTCGCGCCATCATCGGTTCCGCGCACTTTGTATTTGAGGACGAGGGCGCACAGCTCGAATCCGACATCAAGGAGCGCATTGAGTCCCAGATGCAGGGCCTGTCGCCGCTGTATCTGGCGGTCGATGGAAAGGTCGTCGGCGTGCTCGGCATCGAAGATCCGCTCAAGCCTGGGGTCCGTGAGGCCATCGCCGACCTGCATGCGCTGGGCGTCAAGCATGTCGTTATGCTCACGGGCGATTCCGAGCGCACGGCCGAGCGCATTGCGCGCGAGGCGGGTGTCGACGAGTTTAAGGCCGAACTGCTGCCCGAGGACAAGTACGCCTATGTGGAACGCATTAAGAGCGAGGGGCGCCATGTTGCCATGGTGGGCGACGGCGTCAACGATTCGCCGGCGCTCGGTTTGGCCGACGTGGGCCTGGCCATGGGTGGCGGAAGCGACATCGCCAAGGAAGTCGCCGATATCATCCTGACCGATACGGATCTGGCCGCGATCGTGCGCCTGCGCCGCATGAGCCAGGGTCTCATCGACCGTCTGACGAGTTCGTATTCCAAGGTGATGCTCACCAACTCGGCGCTGTTGGCATTGGGTATTACCGGCATGATCACTCCGCAGACGTCGTCACTGCTGCACAACGGCTCAACGATCGCCTACAGCCTGGGCAACGCAAAGGCGTACCTGCGTTAGCAGACGTGTTCGCCCACGTTATCTGGCCTGCGCCCAGACGGCATCGGTGTCGTCCGGGCGCAGGCCTTTTGCGTTTGGATGCCAACGTATGGGTTGATTCGTTTTGCGTCGACCATGCTGAGTCGCTTGCCGCGCGTGCGTTTATTGGGCAGGCGGCGGAGGCGGGGGCATTGCTGTTCTTTCCGGTGCATATCGCCAAGGACGTGCTGTACGTTGTCCAACACGAGCTGAAGCGTAGCGTTCTTGCCAGTGGGGAAGCGCTCGACGAGGCATCTGCCCGTGCAATTGGCGATGCGGCGTTGGCGTTTGTTCGGAACATGACCGAAAACGCCACGGCCGTGGGTGCAGATGCGTCGGACCTTTGGCTGGCCGACAAATACTTAGCGCTCTATCGCGATTACGAGGACAACTTGGTGCTCGCCGCGTGCAAGCGCGCGCAGGTCGATTACTTGGTGACCAACGATCGCAAGCTGCTCGAACATGCCGATCTTGCAGCAAAGACCCCGCGCCAAATGATGCCGATTCTGGCTTTGGCCGAACGCGGCGGCGCGGCTATCGGTTGACGCGAACTGTTTGTGGGCCTCTTGGACGACGATGCGCCAAGGGACCCGCGCCTTCTATTTACAAAAGCTCGGCCTTAATGGCGGGACTTTCTGCGAGCTGCTCGGCTGCCTTTTCGTCGGAGCTGTCGAGTGCTGCCAGACTGCGGTAGACCCACTCGTTGACCTGGGTGTTCTTGACGCCTGCGGTCTGCATAAGGGCGCCTACCTCGCGGATTGCTGCGAGCAGATCGGCTTTGGGACCCGCGAGCTCGAGCTCGATACCGTGGTAGGCGGCCACGCCGCGGTTCTCACTCACGTGGTCGATAAAGCCCTCGACGGTCTCAAGCTGCTGGGCGAGAGCTGCATCATCGTCAACGTCCAGCGCGACGAGTGCGTTCGATACCGTGAGGGCGGGATGTCCGCAGGGGACAAAGCCCTCGATGACATCCATAGCTTCGGTAATGGTTGAGCCCAGGCCTGCGAGGGCATCGACGAGTTGCTGCTTGGTATCCATAACGGTCCTTTCGACGGGTCAATTTTGCTTGGCGAAAATATACGTGACGCGATCGGTAACAAAAGTGCGAAGTGCGGCGCACATTGGGGTCTTCACAGCTCGTGCATAGAACAGCTGTCCGCTTTCAGAACGTGGTAAGATAACACTCCACAAGCGGGGCTCGCCCCGTATGTTCCTTGAAAAGTCGACGGTTATCGGGTGTTTGCAGGCCCGATACCATCCAGACTTTCCCGACATTCGGGGGCGACTGGTTTCGACACGATAGCTCTGAGAGAGGAAGCAAGCCGAGGTCTCCTCGCCTCGTTAAACAGGGGTACCGTCAAATTGAATTGACAACAACTCTTCTTTTGAGCCTATGGCTCTCGCTGCTTAATTTATAGCGGCGCGTCAACCCGGTGATTTCCCCGACACCGGCGCGACGTCATCTTAGGGGAATGCTCCTGCGCACGTAATCGGTATGGCGCGGGCTAAGACCGAACCGGTTAGGACGTCGCGAGCGTGTCGCTGCGCGCAAAGCGTCCGAGACTAAACCAGCGACTGAGCTTGGAGATGCCAATCAGGGGGCTTTCGTGGACCGGAGTTCGATTCTCCGCGCCTCCACCATAAGTAACAGGCAGGTAGATACTCATATCTACCTGCCTTTTTATTTCTTGTCCGCACCGCGGAGAATCGAACTCTGTGCAGGGCGCGGGCGTAAAGAAAACGCGTAAGCGTTTTTAGCCCGCGGGCGAGGACGCCGGCAGGCGGCCGAAGCCGGTGCGTATTTGCGAAGCAAATACGCGGATTCTCCGCGCAAAGCCCCAGCCCAGAACAGATGCGATGTTTATCGAATCTCAGCCTGCCATGCCCCGCTTCAACGCAAGCCCCGTACCGCGGAGAATCGAACTCTGTGCAGGGCGCGGGCGTAAAGAAAACACCTTGGCAACGCAGGCCGGGACATACTTTCCCAACGGCGGCCCAGGCGGAAAATCCATCCCGGAATTCCGGCTCAGACTGGGATGCGGTTTCCGGATGACGCCTCAAGCGGAAAGTCCATCCCAGAATTCACGCTCAGACTGGGACGTAGTTTCCGGATGACGCCTCAAGCGGAAAGTGCATCCCGGAATCCCGCCTCAAACTGGGACACACTTTCCGCTTCACCTGCCGCCTCAAAAAACCCATGCGCTCGCCATCCCAAAACTGGGTAGAAGAAAGCCAAAACGCAATCGCAGGAGGTCAACATGACTGCAGAAGATAAGGCAAAGAACGCCGGCAAGGTCGCGCTCGTCTTGGAGGGTGGCAGTTTTCGCGGGCAGTTTACCGCGGGCGTGCTCGACGTTCTCATGGAGGCTGGCGTCGAGATTCCGGCTGTCTACGGTGTATCGGCCGGCGCCCTCAACGGCGTGAACTACAAGTCGCACCAGATCGGCCGTGCCAACCGCATCAACCTGGCTTTCTGCAACGACAACCGCTTCATGGGCGCCGCATCGTTTGCGTCCACGGGCTCCATTGTGGGTTACGACTTTATCTTCAACGATGTCCAGGACCGCCTGGATCCCTTTGACAGCGAGACGTTCGACGCCAGCCCCATCGAGATGTACGCTGTCGCGACGGACATGCTCTTTGGAACCGCTGCCTACCTGCCGGTCAAAAGCGCCGTGCTCGATCTCGACGCTGTGCGCGCATCGACCTCGCTGCCGCTGGTGACGCCGCCGGTCGAGATTAACGGGCACAAATACGTCGACGGCGGCGTGGCCGATTCGGTCCCCATCGAGCATGTGCTGGAAGAGGCGGGCTTCGACCGTGCGGTCGTCATCGTCACGCAGGACCGTTCGTATGAGAAAAAGCCCTACGAGTTTTTGCCGGCCGCGCGTGCGCGTTATGCCGACTACCCCTATCTGCTCGAGGCTATCGAGACGCGCCATGACCGTTACAACATCCAGCGCATGCACCTGTGGAAGTATGAGCGCGAGGGCCGTGCGTTGGTCGTCGCTCCGCAAAAGCCGGTCGAGGTCGGCCATGTCGAGCACGATCCGGCAAAGCTTTTGGGCCTGTATATCCAGGGCCGTCAGGAGGCAAAGCGTTTGCTCGCGGAGATCCAGGAGTTTGTTGAGCGCTAGCGCTGCAACGTCACGGCTCGTGGATGACATGTGCAGAAACTCTGGTCGGAGCCAAAATACCTGTTGACTCGTACGGCGAGCGGGGTAATATGGACGGGTTACTTGCAGAGCCCCGTGAATCTCTGTAACAACACGTACTGTACATGGAGGAGTCTAAGTGATTTCGAAATCGACTCACTACGCCAAGCAGGGCGAGGTCCAGCGCAACTGGGTTCTCGTCGACGCCGATGGTGCTGTCCTGGGCCGTCTTGCCACCCAGATCGCAATGATCCTGCGCGGTAAGAACAAGCCCCAGTTCACGCCCAACAGCGACTGCGGCGACTTCGTTGTCGTCATCAACGCCGATAAGGTCCAGCTTACCGGTAACAAGGCCGACACGAAGACCTATTATCGCCACAGCGGCTACAACGGCGGCCTCAAGGCTGAGAGCTTCCGCCAGGCTATGGAGAAGCACCCGGAGAAGGTCATCGAGCGCGCCGTTCGCGGTATGCTGCCCAAGACCACCCTCGGCCGTGCCCAGATGACCAAGCTTAAGGTCTACGCTGGTGCCGAGCATCCGCATGCTGCCCAGAACCCCACGAAGATTGAGCTGGAGGCTTAAAGATGGCTGAGAACACCGTTGTTTACCAGGGTACCGGCCGTCGTAAGAACGCCGTCGCCCGCGTCCGTCTCGTCCCCGGCACCGGCAAGGTGACCATCAACAAGCGTGACGCCGAGCAGTATTTCGGCCGTCATCAGCTCGTTGAGAACGCCCTTGCTCCCTTCAAGGTGACCGACACCGCCGGTCAGTTCGACGTTATCGCTCTGTGCGATGGCGGCGGCATCTCCGGTCAGTCTGGCGCTCTGCGCCTGGGCATCGCTCGCGCTCTTCTGAATGCTGGCGACTACCGTGCTGACCTCAAGAAGGCCGGTTTCCTTACGCGCGATGCTCGCGTGGTCGAGCGCAAGAAGTACGGCCTCAAGAAGGCCCGCCGCGCTCCCCAGTTCTCCAAGCGCTAAGGTTTTATCTCCTTTCGAGATACAATGTACAAGCGGGGCCTGCCGATTCCTCGGCGGGTCCCGCTTTTCTTTTTCGACTAGGGTGGGCGGTTGCATATCGCCTGCTAGGGAAGGAGCGATCCTATGCCCCAGAACATCTTCGGTACCGACGGCGTCCGTGGCGTCGCCAATGCCGACCTCTCGTGCGACCTCGCGTTTCGTCTGGGTCGCGCGGCGACCAAGTTTCTTGGTCCGGACATCTGCATCGGCCGTGACACGCGCCTTTCGGGCACCATGCTCGAGAGTGCTCTGACCGCCGGCATTATGGCCGAGGGCGGCCGCCCGCATTGCTGCGGCGTTATCCCCACGCCTGCTGTGGCGCTGCTCACCGTTCAGAACGAGCTCGACGGCGGCATCGTCATCTCTGCTTCGCATAATCCGCCGGAGTTCAACGGCATCAAGTTCTTTAGCCGCAAGGGCATGAAGCTTCCCGATGCTGTCGAGGAAGAGATCAGCGCCTGGGTCATGTCCGAAGAAGCCATGGCTGCCGACACGCTGCCGACCGGTGCCGGCGTGGGCCACATCATTAAGATGAAGGATGCCCGCAAGGCATATGTCGACCACGCCATCGATACGCTTGATGGCCTGAGGCTCGACGGCCTGGTCGTTGCCGTCGACTGCGGCCATGGCGCTTCTTGCCAGACTACGCCCGCCGCGCTGCAGCGCTTGGGTGCCACGGTCCATGCCATCAACACCGATTACTGCGGCACTGACATTAATGTTGAGTGCGGCTCCACTCACCTCGAGCCCCTGCGCGAGCTCGTGCTGCGCACCCATGCTGACATCGGCCTGGCCCACGACGGCGACGCCGACCGCGTACTGTTCGTGGACAGCGAGGGCAATGAGATCGATGGTGACTACATCCTGGCTATCTGCGGTTCTGACCTTGCCGCTCGCGGCAAGCTCGCCAACTCCGAGATTGTCTCGACTGTTATGTGCAACCTGGGCTTCTCCATTGCCATGAAGGAGCAGGGCTTCGAGATGGTCCAGACCGCCGTGGGCGATCGCTATGTTCTTGAGCGCATGCTCGCGGACGGCGCCGTCATCGGCGGCGAACAGTCAGGCCACATCATCTTCCTGGAGCACAACACCACCGGTGACGGCTTGGTGACGGCTCTGCAGCTGCTGGCCGTGCTCAAGCGCACCGGTCGTACCCTCACCGATCTTGCCGGCATCATGAAGAAGTACCCGCAGGTGCTTGTCAACGTGCATTCCGACAACAAGGCTGGTCTGGACGATTGCCAGCCTATCTGGGATGCCGTCGCTGCTGCCGAGAAGGAGCTTGACGGCCGCGGCCGCATTCTGGTGCGCCCGAGCGGTACCGAGCCGCTGGTCCGCGTGATGGCTGAGGCCGAGACACACGAGCTGACCCAGCGCGTTGTCGACGACATCGTCGAGGTTGTCAAGCGCGAACTTCCCTAATGGTCAAAAACGGGTGCCAAGTGGTAAACTAATAAGGTTATTTTGATTGATTGGTATGTCCGAGGGGGAGCATGTTCACTAAGGTCCTAAGGTCTTTTGGTATGCGTGGTCGAGTCCTTACGCTGGATGCTCCCATCTCGGGCGATGTCATTCCGTTGTCCGAGGTCAATGACCAGACGTTTGCCACCGGCCTTTTGGGCCAGGGCGTGGCGATTCAGCCTACCGGCACGCGCGTGATTGCGCCGGCAGACGCCAAGGTCGAGGCCATTTTTCCCACGGGACACGCCGTTGCGCTCAACACGGTCGATGGCCTGGACGTGCTCATCCACGTTGGATTGGACACTGTTCAGCTCGAGGGCAAGCACTTTACCGTATATGCGCAAGTGGGTGACATCGTCCATAAGGGCGATGTACTCATTGAGTTCGATCGCGAGGCAATTGCTGCCGAGGGCTACGATGTGACGGTTCCCATCTTGGTATGCAACTCCGTTGAGTTCTCGAGCATCAAGGGCTCCGTTGGCGTGCATGTCGAAGAGATGGACCAGCTCATCGTTGCTCGCGAGCGCTAGCAAGTGCACGTGGCCATTAGCCTACAATTCAAACACGTTTACGGAGGGCGCCCTTGAAAGAGGACGCCCCCCGTGGCAAGATGGAATTTGTCCGAAGCTAAAAGGCTTTGGGTCACCGTGGACGGGCAGGGGCCTCGACGCGGTTAGACACGAGACACATACATTACGCGACCTCGCCCTGGTGGCCGCACACGTTGGTTGCGGCCGACGCGGGCCGCGGGCAAGTGCTTGTAAGGGAGCCTTGCCTCTCTTGTACGAGAAAGGACGCGTAATGAAGATCATTAAAGCTAAAGACTACGAGGATATGAGCCGCAAGGCCGCCAATATTATCTCGGCGCAGGTTATCCTCAAGCCCGACTGCGTGTTGGGTCTTGCCACCGGCTCCACCCCGATCGGTGCCTACAAGCAGCTCGCTGCTTGGTACAAGAAGGGCGACGTCGACTTTGCCGAGGTCAGCACCTACAACCTGGACGAGTATCGCGGCCTTTCGCATGACGATCCCCAGAGCTATCACTACTTCATGCGCGAGAACTTCTTCGATCACATTAACATTGACCTGAACAACACGCATGTGCCCGATGGTTCCAACCCCGACGCCGCCGCTGCCTGCTCTGAGTACGACAAGATCGTCGCAGACGCCGGTTACCCGGATCTGCAGCTGCTCGGCATTGGCAACAACGGCCACATCGGCTTCAACGAGCCCGATGACCACTTCTCCAAGGGCACGCACTGCGTCGACCTTACCGAGAGCACCATTCAGGCCAACAGCCGCCTGTTCGACAGCATCGACGATGTTCCCCGTCAGGCCTACACCATGGGTACCCAGACCATCATGTATGCCCGCATGATCCTGGTCGTCGCCAACGGCGAGGCCAAGGCTCAGGCCGTGCACGATATGTGCTATGGTCCGGTTACGCCCGAGTGCCCGGCTTCGATCCTGCAGCTGCACATCAACTGCGTTGTCGTTGCCGACGAGGCCGCCCTTTCGCTCTGCGAGTAGCGCGAATCCTGCACCTCGACATAGCCTTGCCTAAGGCCTCCGCTTTGCGGGGGCCTTTTTGCTATCCCCTTCTGTCCACTTGACCAAAATCTTGCCGCAAGCTTGACGAATGCCGGATGCCCAACAGCTTGATTCATTCCATATCAGATTCTATGCAAAAATGCCACTAAAAGGTCGTAGACGGTAGCGGGTGCTAGGCGAGTTGAATGACATAGCTGAACCTTGTTCATTTGCGTTACACTGCCGCTTAGATGGGACAAGCTGACAAGCTCATTTACCTGCTTAAAGACCGATTAGTCGGGGGATTAATAACAATCGGCCCTCGCTGTACAAAAACTTGCCGCTTGCGTACCAAAAGACAACCTAAAACACAAGGTCGCTCTATTCATAGCGCGGCTTGTATGGTCTTGCGGCTACAGTGTCCATACGGTCGAGTTGAGGAGCGGGCATGGTAAACGATTTGAGCGGTATAGACGACCTCGAGCTGATGCCGCTGGGCGGAGGCTATATGGTGCGACGCGAACGCTTGATGAATGAGCTTATCACCAAGGGCCGAAAGGCCGGCATCGTGGTTCTTTATGCGCCCGACGGGTTTGGGAAGACCTCGGTGCTGCTGCAGTACACCCATGAGGTTAAATGCGACCCGACGCGAGGCCTCGTGCGGATTATCGAGGCCGATCGCGCCATTGGGCGCGAGGTGTTTATGCAGCTCGAGGTGGTTACCGAAGAACTCAAAGACAAACCGCACTCCCTTATCGCGATTGATAATGTGCCAAACCTCGATCAGCACGATACCGAAGACCTCATCGACAGGATTCGCGGCCTGCGCGCTATGGGGATAGGGGTCTTTATCTCCTGTCGTCCTTCAAATCGTCAGCTGATTCATGGGCTGGGCGATTCGGTTAAGATCAATGCGCAGATGCTCAAGGTGCATGCCTATGAGTATTCGGCGTGGGCATCGGCGTTTTCGATCAGCACATCGCTCGACTTTTATCAGCTCACGCAGGGCGTGCCCGAGCTCGTTTCGGCATTGCAGACGGGTCTGTATGGCCAAGGCGACGTAGCCGGTCTGCTCGAAAACGAGATTGTCAACGTATATGGCGCGGCACTTGTCGATCTGGCTTCGCTCGACAATAATGCGCTGTTTTGCGTGGCATGTCTTATGGTTTTGATGGGCGAGGGCAATATCGCAGAACTCGAGGCTTGTGGGGTGAGGTTGTCGATGGTCGACCAGTCCTACTTTGTACGCGACTACCCGATCTTTGGCTTGGATCCCGCCGAGCGGAGTTTTACGTGTCTGGGCACGGAGGATAACGGACGCTTGCGCTTGCGCAAGTTGGTGGCCGAGGTTCGCCCCGAACTTGTTCCGAGGGCGGCCCGGATTTTGCTTAAGGCGGGCCGATGCGATGCGGCGATGGGCCTGGCGGATGCCTTTTTGGACCGTGGGGCGGTCCTTGAACTTGCTGGGCAGTATGGGGTCGATCTGGCTCTGACGGGGCACGGGGCCGATATCTGCCGAGCGGCGCTGGGCACGATCGATGCCGACGATTCGGCTCCAGAGCCAACGCCTGCCGAGGCGCTTGGCGTATATCTGGCAGCGGTCAGCGTGTCCAATACAAAGCTCGCTCGCTATATGGCATCGGTCATCGAGCGCGGGGGCGAACGGGCGGCCTGCGAAATAGACCCTGTTTCATGGAGGGTGGCCCAGACACTGACGGCTGTTTGCTATGGGGACAACGGGCTTGGGCTCCCTACGAACCTGGCCGTGCCAGAAATCGAGACATCCCATACCGCACTCGATATGTTGTCTGCGCATATCGAGGTCAAGCGATGCCTGACCGAGCGGGGAGATGACGGCGGCGTTCTACAGCAGCTCAAAACGAGCAAGGCCTACGACTGCGAGCTCGACATCGCGGGGATTGTTATACGGGCCGATAGCATGCTGGTGGAGCTCTTTGACGGGTCGTTTGCGGGAACCGACGAGCGCGACGACGAGATGACGGTGGTGCGGGAGGCGCTCGACGTACGTGGGCTTAAGGCGATGGCTATCTGGGTGCGCATGGTGTTGGCGGCACGGCGGCTCCTTTCCGGCTTGCCGGTAACCGACGACGCGGCGTTCAACGAGCTCGATCGTTTTGCCGTGCGCATGCGCGACAACCAGATTCAGTTGTTTGGCCTGTTGCTAGAAGGCTGGCAGTCGCTGGCAGAGGGACGGCCGGTTAATGCAAAGTTCCGTGCGGTCCAAGTGCTCAAACTTGCCGAGGAGTCGATTGCGTATATGCGCGATAACGCATTGCTGCTGGAGCGCGCGGCATATCTGCGTAACACCTCGATGGTTTCGGTGCGCGAGGAAGCGGAGCTACTCGATATAAGCCAGACGCAGGTTGGTGGCGCAGAAGCCTGGATGGTGGCGCTGCATTTGGCCTGTGCGGGCCGAGACAGCGACCTTGCGGCCTGGATGTCCATGAATCGTGCGGGGATTCTAGAGCCATCGTATCGGCTCTTTGCGCGCCTTGCCATGCATTGTCTGGGCGAGCCGGCGGCCAGGATACGCAAGAAGCTTCCCGTGCGCGAGCTGTCGCGGTACTCGCTGCGCGACGATTTGGAAGGGGAGGGCGAGCGCCTGTTCCAGGCCGGCGAGGTTGAAGCCGTTGATACCATCGACCATATCGAGATTCGCATGTTTGGTGCGTTTCGCGCCGAGCGCGACGGGTTTCCCATCACGGACAAAATGTGGCGCCGCAAGAAGGCGGCGACACTTGCCGAGCGGCTTGCACTGGGCATGGACGCGCTCGTCGACCGCGAGACGCTGGCAATGGAGCTGTGGCCCCATGCCGAGTTTAATAGCGCCCGCAATAACCTGTACTCGACGATATCGCGCTTGCGGTCGGCTTTGGGGCCGACGCCGGATGGCAAGTCGTGTGTACTCATCCAAAATGAATGCATCGGACTCAACGGCGACTACGTCAAGACCGATGTGCGGCTGTTTGACCAGATAAGCCGTGAGGTTTTGGGAAATCGCACGGGTGCGCGCGGGCCCCATTTAGTTGAGCTTTGCCTTAAGATTGAGCAGCTTTATGCCGGACCGCTGTATGTTCCCAATGGCTGTAATCCCACCTACTTTTTGCGTATGCGACGCATTATGCAGTCAAAGTACATCGATTGCATGATTAGGGGAGCAAATGCCGCTCTAGAAGAAAACGATCTGCAGTCGGCGATTTGGCTGGCGGAGTCAGGGCTTCGGCAGGAAACGGCGCGTGAGGATATGGTGCGCTGCGCCATGCGCGTCTACAGTGCGGCGGGGCGGCGGCGCGATATCGTCGAACTGTACAGCGGGCATATGCACCATCTGAGGGAGCAGGTCAATGGCGTGCCCGAGCCCGAGACGCGGCGTCTATACGAGCGCTTGGTGGAGGGGCGGCTCAATCGCGTGCTGGTCGAGCGATAAAAAACGGGCGCCCGAAGTACTTGGGCACCCGTAAGCTTGCTATATGTTGGCTCGCCGAATCATTGGCTCTTAGACGAGCTTGATCTTCTCGATGTCCTTGCGCGAGGACTCGCGATACAGCGAGAACTTGCGGCCGATAACCTGAACGACCTCGGCGTGGCAGCGCTCAGCGAGCTCTTCGGCGGCCTCGCGGGCGGAAAGGCTGGAGCCATCGAGCACGGAGCACTTAACGAGCTCGTGCTTCTCCAGGTAGGCGACCGTCTGCTCGACGGTGCCCTCGTTGACATCGGACTTGCCGATGATGATGGCGGGGTTGAGGTGATGGGCCATGCTGCGAAGCTGCTTGACCTGGGCTCCTGTCAGTGCCATGGGTTCTCGCTTTCTATGTATGGGGCGCCCCGCGACGGGGCCTTAATCTACGTGAGCTGTCCCACGATAGCGCAGGAACGGCGCGGTGTGGGGCGCGTTTGCCCAGTTCAAAAAGAATGCGGATGCCGAGTGAGTGGGCGGTGCGGGCTGCGAACAGGCTATGAACTGGGCGCAGAGACCGGCTCCCATGCAATAAATGCCCAACGGACCTTGCGGACGTGGTCGAGCATGTAGCGTCCCTGCGGCACACCCTTGGAGCCCGGCTCACCGGCATGGGGGTTCTCAATCATGTGTTGGGCGATGTAGTCGCGCAGGCAGTCGATCTTATCCTCGTTGCCATGCTCGAGCATACGGGAAAAATCCGCCACGCTCGCTTCAAGGCTGTCAAAGGTATCGCGACGAGGCGATTCAAAGTACGTAACCTGCGGCAGGGCACCCATCTGAATGAGGATATTAAAAGCATACACAAAGCCATTACTGCAGGTAACCGAGGCGCCGATAGCGTTCATCAGGTGCAGATCATAGCGCGGGCTGGAGTTGGCGACCATCGTGACAGCACAACGCCGACGAGCCGTACGATCAAGCTTGGCAAGCGCACCTTTTAGATTGGTCGTCGTAACCGACCGACTGGCAAAGGCAACATCCACCGCTTTTGCGACCGGTCCAACCAAATCCCAATCGTCATCCCAAGCAAGCTCAAGTGGCGTAATAAGATCCTCGAGCCCGTAATACTCAATGCCGGCATCAAGGGTGCCCAACATAGCGGGGGAGAAGTCGGCTGCAATCACAGGATGCCCAGCCTGAGCAAGCGGAATAGCAATCGACCCAGCCCCACACCCCATATCAAGCACGGATTCACCAGGCTTTAACGCCAACAGCTTAATAAAGTCCCGGGCATACGGAGCAGTCTCAAGCGGCCGAAAATGCCGAGCCCTTTTATCCCACTCAAAAGAATCATCAGCCCGCCGCCGACCAGCCTGCAGGCGCATCCATTCGCCATTCCAATCAGCGGAAAGAAGCTCAGAGCGAGCGTCCCCATCAACCACGGGCCAACCTCCTAGCAACAAAAAAGCGACTCCTCCCAAAAGAAGAGCCGCAACCAGCATATATCAGAAAAAGAACCGTTCCAACGCCAAACCGCCGCACCAGCCAAGTGGTGCAGGAGCGAAGCGACTGCAACCGGGATAGAACCCAACTGAGGTCCCGTTGTGCGGGAGCCCCGGGGAGGGCAATTATATAAGGTCGATCGCGAGTTCCGCACGAGCCGGAGAGCACTTAATGTGCTCTCCGTGCGAGTCAGGACTGTCCGAGCAGGCGACCTTATATAATTGCCCTCCCCGGGGCTCCTCGCCAGTCCCCCTCAGCTAGTTCTTCAGCGAGTTCAGCGGTGCCGGGAAGCGTCCACCACGGTGGGCAAGCACGGTGCCGGCGTTGGGGTTCACCGGCATGATGGGCGCACGGCCGAACAGACCGCCGTATTCGACGCAGTCGCCCACGCCCTTGCCGATGGCAGGAATCACGCGGACGGCCGTGGTCTTGTTGTTGATGACGCCGATGGCCATCTCGTCGGCGATGATGCCGGCGATGGTCTCGACCGGGGTGTCGCCGGGGATGGCGATCATGTCCAAGCCAACGGAGCACACGCAGGTCATAGCCTCGAGCTTCTCGAGCGAAAGCGCGCCGGCCTCGACGGCGGCGATCATGCCGGCGTCCTCGGACACGGGGATAAAGGCACCCGAGAGGCCGCCCACGCTGGAGCTGGCCATGACGCCGCCCTTCTTGACGGCATCGTTGAGCATGGCGAGCGCGCAGGTCGTACCGGGGCCACCGCAGGTGCCCACGCCGATGATCTCGAGGATGCGGGCAACGGAGTCGCCGATGGCGGGCGTGGGAGCCAGTGACAGGTCGACGATGCCCTTCTCGACACCCAGACGATGGGCGGCCTCGCGGCTCATGAGCTCGCCGGCGCGGGTGATCTTAAAGGCGGTCTGCTTAATCTTCTCGGCAACCTCCATCATCGAGGCGGAATCGGGTAGCGTCTCCAAGGCAGCGGCCATAACGCCGGGGCCCGAGACGCCTACATTGATGACGGCGTCGGCCTCGCCACCGCCGTGGACGGCGCCCGCCATAAACGGGGAGTCCTCGACCATGTTGGCAAAGCAGACAAACTTGGAAGCGCCGACGGAATCCTGGTCGGCCGTGAGCTTGGCGGCGTCGATGATGGTCTGCGCGGCCATGAGCACGGCGTCCATGTTGATGCCGGCACGCAGGCTGGCGACGTTGACGCTGGAGCAGACGCGGCTCGTGGTGGCGAGCGCCTGGGGGATGGACTGGATGACGCGTCGATCGGCGTCGCCGATGCCCTTCTGGACGAGTGCGGAGAAGCCGCCCAGGTAGTCGATGCCGAGCGTCTCGGCCGCGCGGTCGAGGGCATGCGCGATGGGGGTGAGGTCCTCATCCTTGCAGCACGCGGCAACCTGCGCCACCGGGGTGACGGAAACGCGCTTATTGACGATGGGGATACCGTACTCGCGCTCGAGGTTCTCGGCGGTCTCGACCAGGTGCTCAGCCGTGTGCGTCACGTGGTCGTAGATCTTCGTGCACATGCGGTCGAGGTTCTCGTCGCCGCAACCCATGAGCGAAACACCCATGGTGATGGTCCTGATGTCGAGGTTCTGCTCCTCAACCATGCCGCGGGTTTCCGCGATTTCTGCGGGCGTGATCGCCATCCTTGCGCTCCTATCTGCCAAAACGAGCATAGTCTTATCTATTCTAACGTGCCGCACGTGCCAAGTGGCGCATGCGGCACGTTTTGGTGCTCGGTTGTTTCCGTTGTGTTACTGCCCAAAGACCTCTTCGGCGATGCGCGCGCTTTCGGCGGCGTCCTTGGCGTAGTAGTCCGCGCCAATCTGCTTGGCGTATTCGGGGGTGAGTACGGCGCCGCCTACGATGATCTTGACGCCCGGAACCTCGGCATGAAGCAGCTTGATGGTCTCTTCCATGGCGACGACCGTGGTAGTCATAAGCGCCGAGAGGCCGACGAGTTTGATATCGCGCTCCTTGACGGTCTTGAGTACCTCCTGCGGATCGACGTCGCGGCCTAGGTCAAAGACGGTATAGCCGTAGTTATCGAGCAGCATCTTGACGATGTTCTTGCCAATGTCGTGGATGTCGCCCTTAACGGTGGCCACGCAGATCTTGCCTTTATCGGCAATCTCGCCGGCGGGCATCAGTCGCTTGATGGTGTCGAAGCCCACGCGTGCGGCCTCGGCCGAGGCCATGAGCTGCGGCAAGAAGAACTTGCCCTGGTCAAAGAGGACTCCGACCTCATCGAGGGCGGGGATAAAGTGGTTGTTGATGAGGTCCATAGCGTCGTGGTCGGCCAGCAGGCGTTCGGTCTCGGCAGCGATCTCGCCTTTGCGGCCCGAGACGACCATGCGACGAATCGGGTCGTCGTTGCCGTCGGTGTCGGCGGTGCCAGCAGCGGGCACGGTGTCGGTCGATGCGGCCTGAGCTGCCGCCGGGTTGGCGGCGATCTTGTACGGATCGGTCCAGCCGGCGTAGCGCTCGATATATCCGGTCGAGCCCTCGTCCTCAACGCTCAGCACGCGATAGCTGTAGACGGTATCCATAAAGCGCTTGGAGCCCGGGTTCATGATGGGGGCGTCCAGGCCCGCGCCAAAAGCGGCGGCTAAAAAGACCGATCCCAGCAGCGGGCGCGCGGGCAGGCCAAAGCTGATGTTCGATACGCCGAGTGCGCACTTGACGCCCAGGCGCTCCTTGCACAGGGACATGGCGCGCAGGATCTGTTCGGCCTGGCGCTGGTTGGTCGAGGCGGTCATGACCAGACAGTCGATGAGGATGCGGTCCGGGCCGATGCCGTAGCGCGCAGCCTCGGCAACGATGCGCTCGGCGATGGCGAAGCGAGCCTCGGCGGTATCGGGGATGCCGCCTTCGTCGAGCGTGAGGCCGACGACGTTGGTGCCGTAGTGGGCGACCAGCGGGAAAATCTCGTCCATGATCTGCTGTTTGCCATTGACCGAGTTGATGATGGGCTTGCCGGCGTAGCGGCGCACGGCAGCCTCGACGGCTGCGGGGTCGGTGGAGTCGATCTGCAGCGGCAGCAGCGTGGAGCCCTGGAGCTGCTCGGTCGCCTGTTGGATGACCTTGACCTCGTCGATTTCGGGCAGGCCCACGTTGACGTCCAGGATGTCGGCGCCCTGCTCTTGCTGGCTGATGCCCTGGCTTACGACGTAATCCAGGTCGCCGTCGCGCAGAGCCTGCTGCAGACGCTTCTTGCCGGTGGGGTTGATGCGCTCGCCGATGACGGCGATCTTGTGGCCGTCGCAGGGGAGGTCCACGACCGTTTGGGCGCTCGTGACCGACATGCTGGGCTTGCGGTGACGCGGGCTGGGCGTGTGGTTGTCGATGAGGGTGCGAAGTGTCGCCATGTGCGTGGGCGTGGTGCCGCAGCATCCGCCGACGACGCTCACGCCGTCCTCAATCATGCCGGCGACGGCCTCGGCGTACTCGGGTGCCTGGATATCAAAGACGGTATTGCCGTCATCGTCCACGTGGGGCAGTCCCGCATTGGCCTGCACCATAACGGGCTTGTCGGTAACGGTGAGCATACGCGCAGCGAGTCCTCGGAGCTCGGCCGGGCCCTGGCTGCAGTTGATGCCCAGGACGTCGGCGCCGATGGCGTCGAGAGTGATGGCGGCGACCTCGGGGCTCGTGCCCAAGAAGGTGCGACCGTCTTCCTCAAAGGTCATGGTGGCAAAGACGGGCAGGTCGGAATTCTCGCGGCAGGCGAGGACTGCCGCCTTGATCTCGGCAAGATCGGTCATAGTCTCGATAATAAAGAGATCGACGCCCGCAGCGACGCCGGCGCGCACCTCCTCGGCAAAGAGGTCGTAGGCCTCATCAAAGCTGAGGGTGCCCAGGGGACGCAGCAGGGCGCCGATGGGGCCAATGTCGCCGGCGACGTAGCGGGCGCCGGCCGCGCGAGCGCAAGAGACCGCGGCGGCAAAGACATCTGCCACGGTGGCGGCACCGTCGAGCTTGTGGGCGTTGGCGCCAAAGGTGTTGGCGGTGATCACGTCGCAGCCAGCGTCGACATACTGACGCTGGATATCGGTGATGACCTGGGGCTCCTCAAAGTTGAGCAGTTCGGGCAGGGCGCCTGCCTTCATGCCGGCGGCCTGCAACATGGTGCCCATGCCGCCGTCGAACAGCAGATGCCCCGTGCCCTCGATAGCGGCGCGCAGGCGATCGTCCTTAATGCGAAGGTCGTCGATCGTGCGCGTCTTGTACGCAGCGCCTTTGCGGCGTGCGGTATCAACAGGTGCCGCCAGCGCGGTGCCGTCGGAATCATGGGTGATAAGTATGTTTGAGCTATTCGCCATGTGCATCCATTTCGTCTAGAGCCCACTGAGGAATTTCGATTTGAAGAGATTTGTCGGGCTCGATATCTTCGATTCGCTTGTTGTAGTGGGCAAGAAGCCGTGCGACATTTAATCGAATTAGGCCTCGCTTGTAGAACGATAATTCTTCAATATTGATGCCGATAAACGATTCGAGCGCGATGACCTGTACGCGATTGCCGAGCCCCTCACTTTCGAACAGTCCGTAAGCGAAGGAAACTTTATCGTGGGGGACAACGACGATGGGCCGAATGCCATTTCGAATGTTATCTCGGCATCGATCGGTCAATTTGGCCATTGGCGATACAGTCACATGAAATGCAGCATCATTGATTTGGAAATCGCCAGAACGGTCTGTCTGCTGGTCAGCGGCGTTTGAGTTGTCCTTTCCGATTTCTATGGTTGGAAATAACATCTCTAGTTTTGCACCTACCAGGTGCTGTGCGACGGTACCCGTTGGCCTATCGGACCGTAGGCTTGCTTGGTCTAGGATATCATCGACAATGACAGAAATTGGTTTTTGAAGATCGATTTCGACTTTGATTCTCTGCCGGTTAAAGAAATCGACCTGGATTCGCTCGACGAAGAAATTGGCGATTGCATTCGCAGCTTCAAGACGAGTGTCTTCGCAAGTGTCGCTGGGTAGGGCAGAGTTGATTATTTTGGCAAGCTCAAGCGCCATCGGGAGTGTGCCGCGTGAGGTTCTGCCGCCCTCTGATGCGAAAGCACGCGTTTCCCCATGTCTGGCTAAAACTGTTTTGATGCATGCTCCACTTAGGCCTCGTACTTGGCTCCCCTTGTCCGATTGCACATAATCGTCGGTGAGCGGAAAACGGTTTTGCAACAGCTCGCTTATGCCTATGCCAACCGCCATGACGTTACGGTTGACATTGCCTCGCTTGCTGCGCTTGGATTCGTACCAGAGTTCAATGGCATCCAAGATATCTTTATCGGGCTCGCTCAAGGAGCAATTGGTCATTTCCATTATTGTCCACTCCGTTCCTTGAAGACATAAGCGCTGGTTTGACTGCATTTTTTATAAGCCAAGTGACAACTGGCACGGCAACTGCATCGCCGAATGCGTAGCGAATCTGAGCATCCGAGAAGCCGCTAAACTGGCATGAGTCAGCACCTTGGAGACGGGCATATTCAGTTCCAGTCATCCAGCGAACTTCTATCTTTCCGTTTTCGCATATAACGACTGCCTGTCTTGATGAGCCGCCGCGAGCCGTTCTTAGACATCCGGCAATTTCTTCTTCACGAATTTCCCAGCGCACAACGCCCGATCGCGTGCGACGGTAAGCAGTGCGAACAATTTTTTCTTTGGCATTTAAGAAGCGCTGAAGGCGCTCTGCTTGATGCGGTGCAAGTGAGTCGATAAATGCTTGTACTTGGTTTTTGTTCCACCAACGCTTGTCGTCCTCGGGAATATTTTCAACAACCGTTGCAAGGCCCGTCATGCGAAGCGGGCTCGGCTCGTTGAGGTGAGAGACGTGCGTAATGAGTGAAGGGTCGGAGTGAATCCAGGAGACCTTTTCAGGTCGAAGCGAGGAATCGAGTCGGCTGTTGGGAAGAGGGTATTTTAATCCGACGACAAACATGCGGGGGCGTGACTGGGGAAGCCAGTGCCGTGCATCGATAAAATAAGCGTCGCATGAATAGCCTAAACGATTAAATTCCTGGCAAACGAGTCTAAAGTCATCACTGTTATTAGACGTGGCAAGGCCGATGACGTTTTCGAGAACAAGTGCCCGCGGGGCACGATCGCTCATTCCTTCGATGGCCTTAATAAAGCCAAAGAACGCACTGGACTCTTTGCCAGAGATAAGTCCCTCCCTGTTTCCCGCGAGAGATAAGTTTGTGCAAGGGCTTGACGCCCATGCGATGTCGGCTTGGGGTATTAGGTCGGGGTCGAGTGTGTGGACATCCTGCTCGACTAGATGCTCATCGCCCCAACACTGGCTGTACATGGCGCATTTAGTATGGTCTATGTCATTTGCCCAGATTGTTTTGATTCCGGCTTTTGCCATGCCGGCACGAGCCAAGCCAATGCCTGAAAAAAACTCAAGCGCGGTTAGTTGTGGCGAGAACTGCAGAATGTTGTGCATGTACTGGCTTTCAGATAGTTGTTATTCGGCATCTTATGGTACTTGTTTGTGAGGACATCCGCTTACATTCGGATGAGATTCCCTCGATACCGTGCCATCAATTGACATTTTATTCAGAATGCGAATAGCAGGTGGTGTGGGCGGCGCGGAAGCGGCAGTGCTCACGCATGCGGCAGATAGTGCAGGTGGGGCGGCTCTGGGCGTCGTGAACCTCGCCATCGAACAGACCGATCACCGCGGTCACGCTCTTGGTGGGCATGAGCAGGCTGGTGGGGGTAACAGTAAGTCCAATGAGGCGCGTGGCGTTGAGTGTATCCACGATCGAGCGCTGGGCCGAAAGCGGGCAGTCGCCATAGCCGGGACTGAAGCGCCAGTTGCCGGCGAGCCCATGAACGGCGGCGTCCGTCTTGACCTGCTGGTCCATTTGCTCGACGGCGGCTTCCACGTAAGCGGAGCACGCGGCGTCGAGCACGGCGCCCTCCAGGGGATGTTGGGCTCCCGTGATGCGCAGGCGACGCTCGGCGTCCATGCCGAGGGTGCATGCTATGAGCGCGGCAAAGCGGGCATCTTTGAGATGTCGATAGATATCGCGACCTCGCAGCTCAACGTTGGTGCCAACCAGACGGATGCTGGGCTCTCCCTGCTCGTCCACGCTCGTGGCATCGATGGCAAATACACGGCGCACGCCACGGGGCTCAATGTCTAGCTCCAGACGCTCAACGACAAGCTCAATTCGTCGTGACAGCTCGGGCTCAATCTGCTGGCCGCCGTAGCCCAGATAGCGCAGCATCTCGGCACGGTCGACTCGGGGATGATGGGCAGCGTCGATACGGTAAAGCGCCAGCGACGCAAGGTCAGCCGGCACTTCGACAGCGGTTGTATCGATGTGCGGTCTTTCCATTACCCTAGGCGCTCCATAATGGTTGCGGCGATTGCAGGACGATTCATAGTGTACAGGTGCAGACCGGCGGCGCCGTGCTCCTTAAGGTCGCAAAGCTGACGGGCGGCATAATCTACACCGGCTGCCTGCAGGCTCTCGGGGTCGTTCTCGTACTTGGCGAGAATCTTGATGACGGGGGAGGGCAGCGACGCACCGCACATAAAGACCATGCGGCTGATCTGCGACTTGCCCATAAACGGCATGATGCCCGCGGTAATGGGCACGGTGATACCGGCCTTGTCGGCAAGCTCACGAAAACGGTAGAAGCACTCGTTATCAAAGAAGAGCTGCGTCACAAAGAAGCTTGCGCCGGCGTCCTGCTTTTGCTTGAGGTATTCGACCGAGAGGTTGAGATCCTCACAGGCAATGTGGCCCTCGGGGTAGGCCGCGGCGCCCACGCAAAAGCCGGCGTCGATGAGCTCGGGGATGAGGTCGCGGGCGTAGGCGTAGTCGGAGGCGGGCTTGTCGTCCTCGGTCGCGCCGGCGGGGAGATCTCCACGCAGGGCCAGGATGTTTTCCACACCGGCGGAGCGGTACTCGTCGATTTTGGCGGCGATATCGGCATGCGTGCGGCCGACGCAGGTGAGGTGTGCCACCGAGGGTGTATCGAATTCGCTCGTAATCATATGCGCGATGGGGGCGGTGGTGGCACCGTTGCCCGAGCCGCCGGCCGAGCAAGTAACTGAGACAAAGCTCGGCGAAAGCTTGCACAGGTTGCCCGCCACCTCGCGAGCCGTGTCGAGGGTAAGCTCGCCCTTGGGCGGGAACATCTCAAACGAAACGGGTGCGGTGCCCTGGGATGCTGCCTGCTTAAAAACCTCGTCGACGCGCATATCGTGCTCCTCTAGATACGTAATAGTGTGATGTGTTGTAAGGATTCTACAGCACCGCTGTGTCACGGTGGAGTTTCACTCGCTATTTGGGGATACCAATCAAAGATGCCCTACTATCGGCATTCCCTATAGCAGGGCGGTCAATCTAAGATGGGGCCATATTGAATGGTATCTGATGCGAAATACCAGTTAATAGAGCCCTATCCTAGATTGACCGCCCTTAAACCATGGGGGGAGGTCTGCAATTTATACAGTTGATTGGCTGTTGAGGGCGGCAACGCCGCCGCGATGCGGTAACCTCATTGATTGGTTTCGTGACAGCAACATAACGGTAATGTTGCGGAAACACGGCGAGTCTAATCTAAGGCTCGTTCGTTAGTAATCAACACCGCATCTCACGCGGTGCCGATACGAAGGGAGTTCCGTATGGCCGAACTTACTGACCGCTTCGGGACCATGGTGTTCTCTGAGGAAGTCATGAAGGACTACCTCCCCAAGGACATTTGGAAGCGCCTTGCTGCAACCCTCGAGGACGGTGAGCCGCTCGACCTGGACGTGGCCAACGCCGTTGCCCATGCCATGAAGGTCTGGGCCATCTCCAAGGGTGCAACGCACTACGCGCACTGGTTCCAGCCGCTTTCGGGCATTACTTCCGAGAAGCACGATAGCTTCCTTGAGCCCAACCACGATGGCACCGCCATTACCAAGTTTACGGGCAAGAACCTCATCCAGGGCGAGCCGGATGCCTCCAGCTTCCCCAACGGCGGCCTGCGCGCCACCTTCGAGGCCCGTGGCTACACCGCTTGGGATCCCACTAGCCCCGCATTCATTAAGGACGATGTCCTGTGCATCCCCACGGCTTTCTGCTCCTACACGGGCGAGGCCCTGGACAAGAAGACCCCGCTGCTGCGTTCCATGACCGCGCTCTCGCGTGAGTCCAAGCGCGTTTTGGCTCTGTTTGGCAAGACCCCCAAGAAGGTCGTTCCTTCCGTGGGCGATGAGCAGGAGTACTTCCTGATCAAGAAGGACGCTTACCGCAAGCGCAGAGATCTGGTCATCACCGGACGCACCCTCTTTGGCGCTGCTCCCTGCAAGGGCCAGGAGCTCGAGGAGCACTACTTTGGCGCTATCCGCCCCACCGTCTCGGCCTATATGAAGGACCTGGACGATGAACTGTGGGCGCTTGGCATTCCCGCCAAGACCAAGCACAACGAGGTTGCTCCCTGCCAGCATGAGCTCGCCCCTGTCTATGGCGAGGTCAACGAGGCCATCGACCAGAATCTGGTCATGATGGAGAAGATGAAGCTCATCGCCTCCCGTCACGACTTGGTCTGCCTGCTGCACGAGAAGCCCTTTGAGGGCATCAACGGTTCGGGCAAGCACAACAACTGGTCGCTTGGCACCGAGTCCGAGAACCTGCTCGACCCGGGCGACACCCCGCTCGACAACCTGCAGTTCATCGTCTTCCTCACCGCGGTGATCGAGGCCGTCGATAACTATCAGGAGCTCCTGCGTGCCTCCGTTGCCTCGGCCGGCAACGATCATCGTCTGGGCGCCAACGAGGCTCCTCCGGCGATTATGTCCATCTTCCTGGGCGACCAGCTTACCGAGGTCGTCGAGAAGATCATCGATGGCAAGGCTTCCGTCCATGCCACGCGCGGCGTGCTCGACCTGGGCGCCGATACCCTGCCCAAGCTGATGCAGGACAACACCGACCGCAACCGCACCTCCCCGTTTGCCTTCACCGGCAACAAGTTCGAGTTCCGTGCCTGCGGCTCCGAGCAGAACGTCTCCGACTCCAACCTGGTGCTCGATGCCGCCGTGGCCAAGTCGCTCAAGTCCTTCGCCGACGCACTCGAGGGTACGCCCGAGGATAAGTTCCAGGACGCCGCGCTCGAGTACTGCAAGAAGGTGCTGACCGACCACCAGCGCATCCTCTTCTCCGGCGATGGCTACTCCGATGAGTGGCCCGTCGAGGCCGAGAAGCGCGGCCTTGCCAACAACAAGACCACGGCCGATGCCCTGCCCGCCTTTGTTTCCGATAAGGCCATTGCGCTCTTTGAGGAGACGGGTGTCCTGACCAAGGCCGAGGCTCAGTGCCGCTACGACTGCAAGCTCGAGAAGTACAACAAGCTCATGAACATCGAGGCCACCACGATGGTTCGCGAGGCGCGTCGTACCTATCGCCCGGTCATTACCGCCTATGCCACCAAGGTCGCTAAGGGCCTTGAGGCTATCCGTGCTGCCGGTGCCGATGCTGCCATGCAGTGCGAGCAGAACACGCTCAACAAGCTCTGCAACGGCATCACCGCCATCAACGACTCCATCAAGGCGCTCGACGCCGTACATCAGAAGGCCGAGGCCCTCGATGGTCAGGAGCAGGCCAACGTGTACGCGCACGAGGTCGTTCCCGCTATGGATACGCTGCGTGCCGCCGTGGATGCCATGGAGGAGATCGTGGCCGCCGACTACTGGCCGGTCCCGACCTACGACGACATCCTGTTCTACGTGTAAGACTGGGACAACATACCGTCACGGTTGAAAGCCGGGGCCCGCATCGCGCGGACCCCGGCTTTTTGTTTGTGAAGGACGCTTTGGAGTCCGTTTTGCAACTGATTCGCCCACGCAATAAGGGGCCGTGGACAAAAAACGTCAAATATGAGTACTGTCACTAAACTAGTTCCATATCAAAATGGCAGTTTTTGCCGAGTTAGACCACATATGTCCAGGTATATAGCTGAGGTCGGGCCCAATCTGAGCACTAGGTCGTTGATTTGACATCTGATTCACCATCTAAAAGGCCAAATTCGCTGTTACTAAATCGGTAACAGTACTCACATTTGCCATTTTTTGCCCACAGGCCTTGCGATGGTGCCGGGATCCGCACCCTGTCGGGTTCGAATCCCGGCGTATGGGTAGCAAAAAGCCCGCTACTGAATTGGTAACGGGCTTCTCAGATTCTGTGGTGCCCCCAGCGGGATTCGAACCCGCGATATCCACCTTGAAAGGGTGGCGTCCTTGGCCGCTAGACGATGGGGACAGCGGGAAAGAGTATAGCAGACTTTTTTGCCGGCGCGTATATCGTTGGCAAACTGGAAAACCACCACAAAGGTGCCTGTCCCCTTTATGGTGGCGGGGCGTTAGGGGAGGAGCTTCATGGCGGCGTCGTGGGCGGCGCGCTCGTAGGTGTCGTCGAGGGGCTTGAGCGGCAGCAGGGCTGTGGCCTGCGCATCGCCGCGCCGCTCGAGGGCGTGCGCGATGAGCCAGTCGGCGAGCTCGGGGTTCTTGGGTAGTGCCGGTCCGTGTAGGTACGTGCCGATGACGCCCTTGTAGATGAGGCCCTCAAAGCCATCGTCGCCGTTGTTGCCGGTACCCGTGACGACGGACGTTCCGAGCGGCGTGGCATCGGCGTCCAAAAGCGTGCGGCCGCCGTGGTTCTCGAAGCCAACAAAGGGCTTAGGTGCCAGGTCGGTTTTGACGGCGACGTTGCCGATCAGGCGGTCGGAGCCGCGTACGGTTTCGGCGGCAATGACCCCCAGACCCTCGATGCGATCCTCGCTCATATAGTACGAACGGCCGAGCAGCTGATAGCTGCCACAGATGGCAAGCAGCGAGCCGCCATCCTCAACATAGGCCGCGACCTTGTCTTTTTGAGCGAGCAGCTCGTGTGCCACGGCCAGCTGGTCGCGGTCGGAGCCGCCGCCCATCATGACGATGTCGGCGTCCGTCAGGTCGAGCACCTCGCCCATACGGACCTCGTCTACACGCGCGGGAATGCCACGCCAGGCGCAACGGCGCTCGAGCGCGATAACATTGCCGCCGTCGCCGTAGAGGTTAAGGGCATCGGGATACAGGTAGACGATGCGCAGCGGGCGCGAAAGCTCGACTGGTGCGATGCCGACGGGAAGAGCGCTGCCGTCGGCACGGGCTACGGCGCGCCCGGCAATAGCGTCGGAAGTGGCGCCCTTCAGTCCGTCGAGCTCCTTGACCAGCGGCGGGAAGGCCGTGTAGTTGGCAACGGCGTAGAAGGTGTCATCGGCGGCCTCGTCTGTCACGGCGCCGATCGCCTGCTCGATATTCGAGATGATGGCGGCGTCGATGCCGGCGTACTTCAGGCGCACCTGCATGTCGTGTGCGCGCGTGCCGCCGGCAAAGGCGACAAGACCCGGCGTGTCGGCGATGCGCTCAAAGTCGACGTCGTAGATCCACGATACATCGTGGCCGTCGGCATCGTTGTCGTTGAGGAAGAAAGCGCAGAGTCTGCCGTCTGCCGTCTTGATGGACTGGATTTGTCGATCGAAGCCTACGGGATTCTTGGCCAGGTTGGCCTCGACGGTGCGGCCGGCGATATCCCAGCGCCCCATACGACCACCGGCGGGCACATAGGCATCGAGCGTAGGCTGTAGAAGCGCCGTGTCCACGCCCAACTCGTGCGCGGCAAAGAAGGCGGCGGCAACGTTATAGACCATGTACAGGCCGTTGTAGCGTGTGGCAATGTGTCCGGTAGCCGCGTCGGGCGCAGATCCAAAGACCAGGTCAAAGCCGTAGCCGTCGCAGCCGAGCTCCACGCCCGTCACGCGACGGACAAGCGCGGGGCGGGCCCAGCCGCACGAGGGGCAATGGTAGGCGCCGAGCTGCCCGTATTGCACGTAGTCATACTCCAGCGGCGCGTTGCACTGTGAGCAAAAACGTGAGTCGCTAATACGGTCGGACTCTGTGTTGGTGGCGCCGTCGATGCCAAAGGCAATGCTCGCGTTGGGAACGCGCGCGGCAATCGAGGCACACAGCGGATCGTCGGCGTTATAGATAAGCGTCGTTGTCGGCGAGAGCTCCAACGCGTGGGCGATGACGTCTTGGGTATGGTCGATTTCGCCGTAGCGGTCTAGCTGGTCGCGGAACAGGTTGAGCAGCACAAAGTAAGTTGGCTTGAGCTTGGGCAGGACGCGTACGGTGTAGAGCTCATCGCACTCAAAAACGCCCACGCGCTTGCCGCTGTCAGTGTGCTTAAGGCCGCCGCGGGCCTCGAGCAGAGCACCCACCACACCGGGCTCCATATTGTTGCCGGCACGGTTGCACACCACGGTAGCGCCGCTGGCGGCAACGGCGTCGGCGATGAGGTTGGAGGTGGTGGTCTTGCCATTAGTACCGGTGATCACCACACTGCTGTCGACAAGGCCGGCGAGGTTGCTTAGCAGCTCGGGGTCGATCTTCATGGCGATACGGCCGGGGAGTACGCCGCCCTGGCGCTTAAGGACAGAGCGCAGCCCCCAGCGGGCGATATCGCTTGAGGTGCAGGCGAGAGATGAGCGGAGATTCATGAAGCCGTTCCTAACGTAGATGACATAGTCGGGGGAATCGCACCGCTAGAAACCGTAGCGGCGCGCAAAATCCTGGGCAAGCTGCGAAACGTCTTCGCAGGCATTGGCCCAGGGGGCAAAGTCGGGGGTGTCCGAGATAATACCGTCCGCTTCCCAAACGGCTTGGTGCGAAAGATCCCAGGGATCGCGTGGTTCGGGCCGGCAGGGAAGGTACGGCGTCTGGTACATGGGGTTCAGCAAGAAGAACGCGCCGCCCTCGCAACGGTTGGCAAACTCACGCAGCGCGCGTGTCGCCGGGCGCATCTTGTTTGTTTTGAACAGCAGAATCGTGCGGGCGAGCAGGTACCAGGGAGAGTTCTCGAGTGCATCGGCTCCCATCTGCTCCTCGAGCTGGTGGGCCAGGGCAAAAAAGCCGTCCTGGTCTTCCAGGCGAGCGAGGGCGAGCAACACGGTGCCTGCGGCTCGGGTGGGGTAGCCTTCCGCCTTAAGGACGCGGCGGGCGTAGTTGGCGGCAGCACGGTAGCGGGCGCTCGCCATGCACAGCTGCGAGATGGCCTCGAGTGTGTGAAGCCACCCGATAAGAGCCGGCTCGCATACGGTGAGATCGGTTGCCGTCACCCCTTCTGCCAGCACCTTGTTGGCCCAGTAGTGCGGGGCTTCCATGTCGAACCCGGGCACGCTTTGCTGCAGGTAATCGGCCGTGGTCGCCTCGAGCTTCATCAGATCGCCCAGGCAGGCGTCGACGGGCGTGTCCGCCAAAATGATGGCGAGCAGCTGCGCGTCGAGGACATGCGCATCGATGCGGACGATCTTGAGCAGCTCATCACGCATATCGTCGAACAGGCGGTTGCGCGTCTGCTCAAACTCCTCGTCGCTGCCCATGTCCTCGATGCGATGGAGCTCGTCGAGCAGGTGGCGATGAACACCGGCATAGGACAGCAGCGCCTGGGCATGCTCGGACTGCGCATACTTATGAGGGTTGACGTTCACGTCGTTATGGACAAGCTCGCGTGCTGCATCGGTGAGCTCGGGGTGCGACGCCAGATAGGTGCGCTCCAGGTAGGCGGGGATGTAGACGCTCGGATCCATTAGAGGTCTCCTCCCTTAAACGGCAAACCCTGCTCGGCCGCCCGCAGTATGCGCTCATCGATTTGGGAACGCACGATATCGTTGGTGGCGACCCAGGCGGCAAAGCTGGCGTTGTCGGGAGCGCCCAAGCCCTCCTGCAGTACCGGCGTCGCCTCGGACAGTGCAAGGACGAGCTCGTCGGTGGAGCCTGTACCCACGTTGACGCGGGCATAGACGCCATCGGGAAACTCGGTTTGGAAGTAGAGCGCCTCGGCCGCGTGCGGACACGAGTGCGCAAGGATACGCAGGTAGTGTTCGGCGCCCTCGTAGTCCAGCTCGCGCCAGGCTGCGCTCATCAGTGCGATGAGCGTCCACGGGTCCAAGTCGCGCTCCGCATCTTTGGGGCGGCGGCGCAGCGGGGTATTCGCGAGATAGGGTACGGAGTGGGCAGAGCGAAATCGTTTGAGCTCCTCGGCGGGGTATTCGAGCTTTGCCATGGCGAGCATCGCGGTGTGGCGGACGCCGGCGGGGTCGTTGGGCGCAAATTCCAGACTGCGGTTTGCAGCTTCGAGCGACATGCGATAGCGTCCGCTAATGAGGGCGCGCGATGCAAGAGCGGCAAGCCAGCGCAGGTAGGGGCGGCGCATAAGGTCGCCCGCGGCCTCGCGCTCATAGGGGTCCTGCGCCGAGGCGATCTTGAGTGCCAGGTCATGCTCGACTTCATCGCGCTTGGATACCAAGTACTGCACGTATTCCTCGTTGGAGTCGGCGGTGAGGGCCGTCAGCATGCGCTGGGCATCCCAGTTGGTCGGATCGAGCGCGGCGGCCTCGCGAAGCATGTTCTCGGCAGCGGCCTCTTCCTGCTCGGCTTGGGCATCGTCGAGGATAAAGGGAATGCGGTAGTCGACAGCCTCGACAACCTTGGCAATCAGATGTCCGGCGCGGTCGCGGTCGTGCACGATGAGCGGCGCGGGGTTGCGGGTGAATTGTTCCATCAGACGCTCTACGGCGGCACCGTCGGTGAGCGGGATATTGTCGCGGCGCAAGGCCTCAAGAACGAGGCGATGGCAATCCTCTTGAATGGGATCGAATGCCATGGGGCCTCCTTTGCTGCGGTTAGGGTTCAAATGTCTCTATATAACGTCCTAGTTTACCCGCATGTGGCACACCGGGGGTACCGCACTTGGACTTGCACCTTTGCACCACGAAGACGGATGTCGCACAAATGTCGGCACCTTGGACGACCGAGTGGTATCACGGTGCCGCAAACGGTCGATTTTTGGCGGCGAACGGTGCATATTTTGGAGGGGCACAGTCCTGCCCGGGGTATGTAGTCAACCTTGATAAAACGTTTGCCCAGCTCGGGACAATAACCGCAACGCAAGAGGTTCCAAGGATAGAAAAAACGTTTCATCATTGGCAGCTTTAGGTGAATAACTGACCAACCAGAACGGTAAAATAGTGTTTGTCTGAGCGTTGAGACGTTTAGACATCGTGCGTTGTCATCGCCGGCAACGCGCAAAACGGTCCTAACGGAGCCAATCGGGTGCTCCGTTATATACACAAGTCTAAGAGGGGCTTGTTTAGGAGGCACAGTATGGGACGTTTTACCAATCCTCGCGATCTGTACTTTGGTGAGGGCGCTCGCCACGAGGTGAAGAACCTCAAGGGCAAGAAGGCCATCATCGTTTCTGGCGGCAGCTCCATGCGCCGCGGCGGGTTCCTGCAGGACGTCGAGGCCGACCTCAAAGAGGCCGGCATGGAGGTCAAGCTGTTCGAGGGCGTCGAGTCCGACCCGTCCATCGAGACGGTCATGAAGGGCGCCGAGGCCATGCGCGAGTTCGAGCCCGACTGGATTATCGCCATCGGCGGCGGCTCGCCCATTGATGCCGCTAAGGCCATGTGGGTCTTCTACGAGTATCCCGAGGAGTCCTTCGACAACATCATCCAGCCGTTCAGCTTCCCCGAGCTGCGTCAGAAGGCTCATTTCTGCGCCATCTCCTCTACCTCCGGCACCGCTACCGAGGTCACCGCGTTCTCCGTTATTACCGACTACGCCAAGGGCATCAAGTACCCGCTGGCCGACTTCAACATCACCCCTGATGTCGCCATCGTCGACCCCGAGCTCACCTACACCATGCCCGCCAAGCTGTGCGCTCACACCGGCATGGATGCTCTGACCCACTGCATGGAGGCCTACGTTTCCACCTTCGCCTCTATGTTCACCGACGCCAACGCTCTGCACGGCATCCGCGAGATCGTCGAGTGGCTGCCCAAGTCCTATGCTGGCGACCATGAGGCCCGTCAGCACATGCACGAGGCTCAGTGCATCGCCGGTATCGCCTTCTCCTCGGGCCTGCTCGGCATCGTTCACTCCATGGCTCACAAGACCGGTGCTGCCTTCGAGAACGGCCACATCATCCACGGTGCTGCTAACGCCATGTACCTGGGCAAGGTCATCCAGTGGAACTCCAAGGACCCCCGTGCTGCCGAGCGTTACGCTTACGTGGCCAAGGAGATCCTGCACCTTCCCGGCGAGACCAACGAGGAGCTCATCGCTGCGCTCGTCCAGAAGATCCGCGACCTCAACGACCAGCTCAACATTCCGCAGTCCATCAAGGATTACGCGAATGGTGGCGTGAAGGTCGACGCCGAGAACCCGCAGATGGTTTCCGAGGAGGAGTTCCTCGCCAAGCTCCCCGAGATCGCCGCGAACGCCGAGCAGGACGCCTGCACGCCCGAGAACCCGCGTGAGACCAAGGCTGCCGACTTCGAGAAGATTCTCAAGGCCTGCTACTACGACACCGACATCGATTTCTAATCGACTCTTGTTATCGTAACGAGGGGCTCCGCACGTATCTGTACGGAGCCCCTTTCTTTTTTCTTTTAGAGAATGGGATAGTTATGGCTGCAATTTTCAATAGCCCCAGCAAGTACATCCAGGGTCCGGACGAGCTCGCCAAGCTCGGTTCCTATGTCGAGCCGCTCGGCGCTAAGGCCCTCGTCATCGTGACGCCTTCGGGCAAGAAGCGCGTCGGTGCCAAGATCGAGGGCGGTTTTGCCGAGGCTAAGGCTGAGCTGCTGTTTGAGGACTTTAACGGCGAGTGCTCCAAGGGCGAGGTCGATCGCCTGGTTGCGCTCGCTCGCGACAACGGTTGCGACATCATCGTCGGCGTCGGTGGCGGCAAGATCCTCGACACCGCGAAGGCCGTCGCCTATTACCTGGAGTCCCCGGTTATCATTTGCCCCACCATTGCTTCGACCGATGCCCCGTGTTCGGCGCTTTCGGTGCTCTACACCGACGATGGCCAGTTCGATAAATATCTCTTCCTTAAGGCAAACCCCAACATTGTCCTGATGGATACGACGGTTATCGCGGCGAGCCCGGTGCGCCTGACGGTTTCCGGTATGGGCGATGCGCTCGCAACCTACTTTGAGGCCCAGGCGACGCACGATGCCGACGGTGGCACCTGCGCTGGCGGCAAGGGCGGCATGGCCGGTCTGGCGCTCGCCAAGCTCTGCTACGAGACGCTTATGGCCGATGGCGTCAAGGCCAAGGTCGCGCTGGAGAAGGGTGCGCTCACGCCTGCCGTCGAGCATATCATCGAGGCCAATACGCTGCTTTCGGGCATTGGCTTTGAGAGCTCGGGCCTTGCTGCTGCTCATGCCATCCACAATGGTCTGACGATGCTGCCCGAGTGCCACAGCATGTATCACGGCGAGAAGGTCGCCTTCGGCACCATCGTCCAGCTGGTACTCGAGGATGCCCCGACCGAGAAGCTCGAGGAAGTCTTGGGCTTCTGCATTGAGCTGGGCCTGCCGGTCACGATGAAGGAACTTGGCGTTGCCGAGGTTACGCGCGAGAAGGCCATGATTGTTGCCGAGGCCGCGTGCGCGCCCGAGGACACCATGTGCAACATGCCGTTTGAGGTGACGCCCGAGATGGTCGCAAACGCCATCCTGGGTGCCGACGCACTGGGCCACTACTATCTCATGGATGAGTAAATCAAGCTAAGGAAGGGGCAAAGCCAGCAGATGGCTTTGCCCCTTTTTGCTATGGTGCAAAGGGGTCAGGTTACTTTGCACCAATCGTTGTTTGATGAAAGGGCGGATTCTCGCATGGCGCTTCCCATGGTTTATGGCGGCCCCGGCCGGTATGTTCAGGGGCCGGGCGAGCTTTCGCGTCAGGGTAGGTATTTGTCATGGTTGGGCTGCGCTGCCTATGTCTTGTTTGACCAGGGCACCGAGGATCGACTGTGCAGACAGATTGTCGATGGATTTCTGGACAAAGATCTAAGCGAGCCGTTCTTTAAGATTTACAACGGTCCGTGTACGGAAGAGGCCGTTGTCGAAATGGCTAAGGAAGCCCAGGCTGAGTATTGCGACATGGTGGTGGGTATTGGCGGCGGCAAAATGCTCGATATCGCCAAGGCAGTAGCGTTTTATGCCGAGCTGCCGTTGTGTGTATGCCCCACGGCGGCTTCGATGGACGGTCCGTGCAGTGCGATTTCGGTGCTGTATCACGAGGATGGGTCGTTCGACCGCTATCTGATGCTCGAGAAGAATCCAGACCTAGTCGTGGTCGATACCAACGTGGTCGCGGCGGCCCCGCTGCGTATGACGGTCGCTGGTATGGGCGATGCGCTGGCAACGTACTTCGAGGCGCGTTCGTGCGCCGCGGCGCACGGCGCCAACGAGCATGGTGGAACGCCGGGGCACTTGGCCCTGGTCGCGGCTCGTGCCTGCTATGACACACTCATGGAGTGCGGCGTCGCTGCCAAGCGCGATCTCAAAAAGGGCCGTGTATCGCCGGCGGTTGAGCGCCTGATCGAGTGCAATATTCTGCTCTCGGGCGTCGGCTTTGAGAGCGGTGGCCTAGCGCTTGCCCATGCCATCGCCAACGGCCTGACGATTCTGCCCGAGTGCAAGGCCATGCATGGTGAGGCCGTGGCATTTGGTCTGGTGGTGCAGCTGCGCCTGGAGCGTGCGCCCGAGCTTGATCAGGTGCTCGAGTTTTGCCAGCGCGTTGGTCTGCCGACGACGCTCGAGGAGCTGGGTCTTGGCGAGATTTCCGATGCCGATCTGCAGGGTGTTGCAAATGCGGTCTTTAGAAACGAGCGTAACATGGCCAACGAGCAGGCCAAGGTGACCAAACAAAAGCTCCTGCAGCTCATGTGCGAGGCATAGTTTGGCGCTTGATTGACCTTGTGCAATCGAGACGGCGATAGGCCATGGTCTATTTGCCTCAAAGGTGCTCCGCGTGTAATTTGCCCGAGGCGTGGGCCGATGGCGTATCATAATCTCTTGCTTGTTTGCACTGCTCAGGGAGGGGCCGCGCATGGCGCAGGAACACGATCTGTTTGATGACATTATCGAGATCAGCAAGGGTTTCGACTTTCTTAAAAACCCGCTTGGCGGTGTGACCGATGCACTTGATCCGTCGGCGCCGCAGTGGAATCCTGCCGACTACAAGGAGCGTCCGCGCGGCAACACCATTCCGTGCCTGACCTGCAAAAACGAAAAGAGCGGCTGCACCGCGTGCATGGACGTGTGCCCGGTTAACGCTATCGAGGTCGAGGAAGACGCCATCGAGATCCTCGACTCCTGTCGCAAGTGCGGCCTGTGCGCCGCTGCCTGTCCGACCGAGGCAATCATCTCGCCGCGCCTGGCGCCCAAAAACGTCTACGACGACATTGTCTCGGCGGCTACGAGCCACGAGACCGCCTACGTCACCTGCACGCGCGCCCTTAAGCGCATGCCGCGCGAGAACGAGGTTGTTGTTGCCTGTGTGGGCGATATTACGGCCGAGACCTGGTTTTCGGTACTGGCCGACTATCCCAACGTGAGCGTGTACCTGCCGTTGGGCGTGTGCGATAAATGCCGCAACACCGGTGGCGAGGACATCCTGGGCGAGGCCATTGCTACCGCCGAGGAGTGGGCAGGCACGGGTATGGGCTTGGAGGTCGACCCCAAGAGCCTCAAATGCCATAAGCGCCGCGAGTACGAGCGCAAGGAGTACATGGAAAAGATCGCCCGCACCACGGGCCTGACGGTGACCAAGCTCAACCCGGCAACGGCGGCGCTGGCCTCGGTGACGCAGAAGCTCAAAGCCCATCGCCACCAGATTACCCAGTTGGAGCGTACGCTCAACACCATGTGCGGCACCACGACGACCAAGCGTCGCCGTACGCTCACGCACGGGCGGCAGCTGGTGCTCTCGACGCTGCAAAACCATCCCGAGCTTGCCCAGAACATGCAGGTGAGCACGCCGGAGTGCGATTTTGACAAGTGCACGTCGTGTGGCGAGTGCGTCAACGTTTGTCCCACGTTTGCCTGCGATCTGGTGGGAAGCGGCCGCTTTGCACTGGAATCCACGTATTGCTTGGGCTGTGGTGCCTGCGTCAAGGTGTGCCCCGAGCATGCGCTCAAGTTGGTTGAGCATGACGCGTCCCATCTGGTCGTCGTCGATCCCGAAGCTGAGGAAAAGGCCGCCCAGAAGGCGAAGGCTCACGAGGAGGCCGAGAAGGTCAAGGCCGAGGCAAAGGCCAAGCTTGACAAGATGCTCGACCAGGTGGAGAAGCTCGCGGACTAGCTAAAAGAGCGTAAATGATGGCCGATGGGACAGGTACTGCCCTATCGGCCAAAAAAGTTGCGGTGGAACAGTTCCTGTTTTGCCCTTAAGCTGGCCATTCTAGGAACTATTCCACCGCAACTAATAGATGGTTAGTTCATGCTGCTTTGGTGGCCGGTTCGACCGCTACCGTTGCGCGTCACGGTTTCATGGAGCAAAAAGAACCCGGGGACCTGTTTGGTCTCGGTGTATTCCATAAGGATGCCGTCGGCGTTGTAGGTCTGCCCGCGTATAACGGCGAGTGCGTTAAAGTCGTCAAGATCGAGCACACGCGTATCCTCGGGCGTGGGATGCTCGATCGTTACATCGCGTTTGCCCGTGGCAATCTTAATGCCAAGATCTTCTTCGAGGTAACGATAGATCGAGTCGTTGACAATCTCGGGTGTCAGCCCCGGTACTTGTGAGCTTAGGTAATAGGAGTCGTCGGAGCACACGGCTTGTCCGTCTGCATAACGGATGCGTTTGGCGCGTGTGAGCTCACAGCCTTCGGGAAACCCAGTAATCTTGGAGAGCGCCTTGCTGCAGATGAGGAGCTCAAAGACGGTGGTGACAGTCTTGAGCTCAAAGCCTCGGTTGACCGCGATTTCCTTAAAGGTCTCGAGTCCGCCGCCACCACGACTCTTCTCGTCACTGATGTTGCGAATGACGCGCATGCCTTTGCCTTGCTGGGGGAGCACGTAACCATCTGCCGCAAGCATCGAGATGGCGCGACGGACCGTCATGCGCGAACAGTCAAACAGCTGCGTGAGCTCAGTCTCCGAAGGCAGATAACTCTGATAGGCGTATGTGCCGTCGTCAATCGACTGCTTCACGTTGTCATAAATAGTTTGGAAGATGGCTCGCGCCATGACGGTCTCCTAGAGCTGGGTGCGCGAACGACGGGTGAGGGCCGCCCGCGCAGGTGTCAATCGATTTACTTGCTGGGGTCGATTATATATTTACCCATGGCACGCAGGGCCGGGTCTGACAGGATGGCGCCGAGTTCGTCGAGGGAGGCCACTTTTGCGACCATCGAGGAAACGTCGATCCTGCCCGAGTCGATGAGCTCGAGCGCGCGACGCTGCGTATAAGGGTTGATGTAGGACGAGGTGAGCACAAGCTCCTTCTGGAAGACCTCGAAGGGCTTGACGGTGATTGTCTCATCGGGCTTGGTGAGGCCGAACATCATGACCGTAGCCTTGTGGCCGGCGATCTGGATGGCCTGCTCGATGGTGACGGGCTTGCCAACACACTCGATAACGACATCGACGTTGCCGACGCCCTCCTGCTTCAGGCGGGCCGGGACGTCCTCGTGGATGGAATCAATTGCCAGATCGGCGCCGAGTTTGAGCGCAACCTCGCGCTTGCCCTCGACGGGCTCGAGCAAGACAACCTTGGTGGCGCCGGCGTTTTTGGCAAGCTGCATCATGAGCAGACCGATCATGCCACCGCCGATGACGACAACCGTGCTGCCGGGCTTGATGTTGCACATATCGATGCCGTGCAGGCAGCAGGCGACGGGCTCGGTCATAGCACCCTGCTCAAAGCTGGTGTGATCGCCCAACTTGTAGACTTGCTGCATATCGACGGAGCAGTACTCGGCAAAGCCGCCGTTAACGGTGGTGCCGTAACCGGTCATATGCTCGCAGTAGTGGTTGATTCCGTCGCGGCAGGGTTCGCAGCAGCCGCAGGGATGGTTTGGGTCGATGCACACGCGATCGCCCGGTTTAAAGCCAGCGACGTCGCTGCCCACGGCCTCGACAACCCCCGCAAACTCATGACCAAGGATCGTGGGCGGGGTAACGTCGGCTGCACCCTTGTCGCCTTCATAGATATGAACGTCGGTACCGCAGACGCCGCAAGCCTTGACGTTGATCAGAACGTCGCGCTTGCCCACGGCCGGCTTTGTCGAATCCTCGACCCTGAGATCGTGCTTTCCATAGAAGACCGCGCTTTTCATGGTGACTCCTTAACGTGGTGGTGAATGTTGTAATGAAGTATAGGTATGTCTGCAGATATAGACAAGCATATCTAGACAAGTAAAAAAGAAATATGAATTGCAGCTATCACCTATATCAGATCTAGCAGGCGAAATACTGGACATATACCGTTTACGGCCAATAATCAACCGTTTACCGACCGTAGTATTTATACTAACTTGTCTAGATAAGTGATATGATAAAAATAGAAGCGCAAGAAGTCAGGGAAGCGGGCCCACCCGTCCTATTGCACGAGGTACACGCAAACGGCGCGTCTGCGGTCTCGAGTGAAGCCAAAACCGCAGCGCTCCGAATGAAGAGAGGGGGATTCCCCGTCATGATGCAAAAGATACAACGTTTCGGCGGTGCAATGTACACGCCTGCAATTCTTTTCGCATTTTCCGGAATCGTCGTCGGCCTGGGTACGTTGTTTACCACCGAGGCGATCTTTGGCGAGATGGCCACAGCGGGTCATCTTTGGTTTGATTGCTGGAATGTGCTGCTCCAGGGTGGTTGGACGCTCTTTAACCAGATGCCGTTGCTGTTTTGCGTAGCGTTGCCAATCTCGCTCGCGAACAAGCAGAACGCTCGCTGCTGCATGGAGACTTTGGCCATCTACCTTACCTTCAACTACTTTGTAAGCACAATCTTGGGGCAGTGGGGCCCTGTCTTTGGTGTCGACTACTCTGTCGAGGCGGGCAGCGGTACTGGTCTTGCCACTATCGCAAGCATCAAAACGCTTGACATGGGCATCATGGGCGCGCTCATTATCTCTGGTATCGCCACGATGCTGCATAACAAGTTCTTCGACACCGAACTTCCTGAGTGGCTGGGCGTGTTCTCGGGCTCCGTGTTCATTTATATGATCGGTTTCTTCGTTATGGTTCCGGTCGCTCTTATTGCCTGCCTGGTGTGGCCGCATGTTCAGGCTGCTATCTCCGCCTTCCAGGGATTCATCCTTTCCGCCGGTACGTTTGGCGTGGGCGTCTTTGCTTTCTTCGAGCGCGTGCTGATCCCTACAGGCCTTCACCACTTTATCTATACGCCGTTCTATTACGACAACGCGGCGGTCAATGGCGGCATCTTTGCCGCTTGGGCTAACATCCTGCCCCAACTGGCTGCCGATCCGAGCATTGCTCTTAAGGATGCCGCACCCTGGGCTGCCTATACCTGCCCTGGATGGACTAAAGTCTTCGGCTCGCTTGGCGTTGCCATTGCGTTTTATATGACCGCCAAGCCCGAGCGCAAGCAGCGCGTCAAGGCTCTGCTCATCCCCGTCACCCTTACCGCTATGCTTTGCGGTATTACCGAGCCGCTTGACTTCACCTTCCTGTTCATCGCGCCCGGCCTGTTCGTCGTCCACTGCGTGCTCGGAGCGCTTGGCTGCATGGCTCAAAACCTCCTTGGCGTCGTGGGCATCTTCGACGGCGGCATCATCTCGATGCTCTCGTGGGACTGGCTGCCCCTTTGGGCCGCACACGGTCTGCAGTACACCATCTCCATCCTTGTCGGTCTGTGCTTTACCGCCCTTTGGGTCGTGGTCTTCCGTTTCCTGATCGTCAAGTTCGACTTTAAGACCCCCGGTCGCGAGGATGACGATGTTGAGGTCGAGCTCAAGTCCAAGGCCGACTACAAGCAAAAGCAGGGCGCTGCTGCTGGCAAATCGGTCGCCCAGAGTAAAGATGATGAGCGCTTGGTGCTTGCCGAGAACATCCTCGATCTACTCGGTGGCACGGATAACATCATCGATGTAACTAACTGCGCTACCCGTCTGCGCGTTAACGTCAAGGACAAGAGCGTCGTTGCACCCGAGGCTTCCTTCAAGGCGATCGGTACGCATGGCTTGGTGGTCCAAGGTCAGTCAATCCAGGTCATCATCGGCCTTACCGTCCCGCAGGTTCGCGAGAAGTTCGAGAGTCTTCTGAAGTTCGAGAGTCTTCTGTAAACCATCGTCCATCGAAACAATCGGCCTTGCAGAGCCGGTATGCACCGCAAGGCCGATTCTAGAGATAAAAAACTCCACTTCTAGGTAACAATTCCAAACCGTACAGGCCGCGTGCGGGGATGGATTGAGCAAGCGGCCAGAATGAGGAGGACATCATGTCCAAGAAAAACTATGCCGTGACCATTGCCGGCGGTGGCTCTACCTTCACTCCGGGCATTGCCCTGATGCTGCTTGAGGAGCGCGACCGCTTCCCGGTCAACAAGGTGACCTTCTACGACAACAACGCCGAGCGCCAGGAGACCGTGGCCAAGGCCTGCGAGATCTACTTCCACGAGAACGCCCCCGAGGTTGAGTTCAACTACACCACCGACCCCGAAACAGCATTCACCGGGACCGACTTCGTCCTTGCTCACATCCGCGTTGGCCTGTACGCTATGCGTGAGCTCGACGAGAAGATTCCTCTCAAGTACGGCTGCGTTGGCCAAGAGACCTGCGGCGCCGGCGGTATCGCCTACGGCATGCGCTCCATTGGTGGCGTCATCGAGATCCTCGACTACATGGAGAAGTACAGCCCCAACGCCTGGATGCTCAACTACTCCAACCCCGCGGCCATCGTCGCCGAGGCCTGCCGCGTGCTGCGCCCCAACAGCCGCATCATCAACATCTGCGACATGCCGATCGACCTTATGGATAAGATGAGCCGTATGTGCGGCATCAAGGATCGTCGCGAGCTGCAGTATAGCTACTACGGCCTCAACCACTTTGGTTGGTGGAGCAAAATCTACGACAAGGACGGCAACGACCTTATGCCGCAGATTAAGGAGCACATGGCTAAGAACGGCTACCTGGACGGCATCGAGCACGAGGCCGGTAAGGAGCAGCATGTCGAGGAGAGCTGGATTCACACCTTCGGCAAGGCCAAGGATGTCTATGCTGTCGATCCCGAGACGATTCCCAATACTTACCTCAAGTATTACCTGTACCCGGACTATGTCGTCGAGACGTCCGACCCCAACTATACTCGCGCCAATGAGGTTATGGACGGCCGCGAGAAGAAGGTCTTTGGCGCTTGCCGCGACATCATCGCCAAGGGTACGGCCAAAGACGGCGGCTTTGAGCCAGATGTACATGCCAACTACATCGTCGACCTTGCCTGCGCACTGGCCGAGAATACGCTCGAGCGCTTCCTGCTGATCGTCCCCAACGATGGCGCTGTGCCCAACTTCGACCCGACGGCCATGGTCGAGGTTCCTTGCATCGTCGGTTCCAACGGCTTTGAGAAGATCTGCCAGGGCCCGATCCCGCAGTTCCAGAAGGGCCTGATGGAGCAGCAGGTTTCCGTCGAGAAGCTCGTTGTCCAGGCTTGGGTCGAGGGCAGCTACCAGAAGCTCTGGCAGGCACTCACGCTCTCCAAGACCATTCCTTCGGCGAGCGTTGCCAAGCAGATCCTGGACGAGCTCATCGAGGCCAACAAGGATTTCTGGCCCGAGCTTAAGTAAGGACTACTGTCTCGAACCCTCACGCATCTCTGCTTCATTTGCGCCGTCGTGGTGTCCGGATTCGCCCGGATGCTGCGGCGGCGCTATACTTATGCAGTTTGAAGTACCTGTACCAAAAGGAGCTGTCGTGTCCCTTTCCATCGGTATCGTGGGCCTGCCCAACGTGGGCAAGTCGACGCTGTTCACCGCGCTTACCAAAAAGACCGGCCTTGCCGCCAACTACCCGTTCGCCACGATCGACCCCAACGTGGGTATCGTCGACGTGCCCGATAGCCGCCTGCAAAAGCTCGCCGACATCGTCAACCCGGGCCGCATTGTGCCGGCTACGGTCGAGTTCGTCGACATCGCAGGTCTGGTGAAGGGCGCTAACGAGGGCGAGGGTCTGGGCAACCAGTTCTTGGCAAACATCCGCGAGACCGATGCCATCTGCGAGGTCGTGCGCTACTTTAAGGACCCCAACGTCATGCGTGAGGTGGGCCGCACGGGCGAGTTCGTCGATCCCGCCGGCGATGCCGACACCATCATGACCGAGCTCATCCTGGCCGACATGGGCACGCTCGAGAAGCAGCTGCCCAAGCTCGAGAAGGAGGCCAAGCGCGACAAGGAGCTCATGCCCAAGTTTGAGGTGGCCAAGCGCCTGCTTGTCTGGCTCAACGAGGGCAAGCGCGCCGCATCCATGGAGATGACCGACGAGGAGCGTGCCGCCGCCAAGGGCCTGTTCCTGCTCACCATGAAGCCCATCCTGTATGTGGCCAACGTGGACGAGGATATGCTCAACGACGACCTGGCGCCCATCGACGGCGTCAAGCCGCTGCCCATCTGCGCCAAGATCGAGGCCGAGCTTTCCGAGCTCGATCCCGAGGACGCCGCCGACTACCTGGAGAGCCTGGGCTTGGAGCAGCCCGGTCTGGACGTGCTCGCGCAGGCAGCCTACAAGCTGCTCGGCCTGCAGTCGTTCTTTACGGCCGGCGAGATGGAGGTCAAGGCCTGGACAGTGCGTCAGGGCGCGACCGCCCCGCAGGCCGCCGGTGTCATCCACACCGACTTTGAGCGCGGCTTTATTAAGGCCGAGGTCATTGGCTATGACGACTACATCGAGCTCGGCGGCGAGCAGGGCGCCAAAGCCGCTGGCAAGCTGCGTATTGAGGGCAAGGACTATGTCATGGCCGATGGCGACGTCGTGCACTTCCGCTTTAACGTGTAAGGACGACGTGCATGTTTAAATATGGTAAAAAAGCCGGCTACATGGGTATCGCGCTGCTGGTGCTTGCGGTGCTTCCGCTGGTGGTAGCGGCGTTTGTGATCCCCAACATTGGTCCCGAGGTGGCAACGAAGTTTAACGCCGCCGGCGAGGTGACGCGCTGGGGCAAGAGCTACGAGCTGCTGGCACTGCCGGTGCTCAACCTGCTGCTGAGCGTGGCGACGTATTTTACTGCCGGTCGTCAAGCAAAGAACAACGAAGACTCCGCTGTGATGGCACGTCTTACGTGCGAGCGCTACCTGCGCAACGGTTGCATCACGGGTGTGTTCCTCAACGTGATCAACGTTTACTTTATGTACTCGGCGATTACCGGAACGGGTTTTGGCTTGGGCTTTTAGCTTGTCCTTTTAGGCAACGAGCCTGCACGCATATTCAATGGCTGCTGCGAGGCCGCCGCTCGATCGTGGTTTAAAGACCATGTCGGCGGCGGTCTCGTTTTCGTATCCGGCGCCACGAAGGGCGAGTGCGATGCCGGCTTCTAGAAGGAGCGGCAGGCCGCGTTGGCTGGTTGCGATTACGGCAGCCTGATTGAGCGGGCAGCTGTGCGTTTGGCATTGGATGGCAAGTTCACCTTGCGCCGGGCAAGGGACCAGAACGGCGGCGACGCGACTTGATAGCAATGCAAATGCTGTGCGCTCATCGGGCGAAAGGCATTCGGCTTCAACGACGACGAGCTTGGGCGGTGCGCTGTTTGTGCGAAGCGTGGCTCGGTACATGCGGACCGAAGAACCCGACATAGAAAACTCCTGTGTATTCGGCAAAACGTAAACTATAGTTTACGTTTTTGTTCAGCTCCATTTCAAACTCGGCTGCATGGACGAACGTGCGAAACAGATTCTTGGCAGGCGGGTCGAAGAGACACGCAGGGACCTTGGTATCTCCAAGGTTGATTTTTGTGTGGCGACAGGAATCAGCCGACCCTACCTCGACCGAATCGAAGATGGGACGGCAAATTTCACGCTCAAGGTTCTATTTAAGATCGCGCCCGCACTCGGCATGACGGTGTCAGAGCTTCTCGAGGGGATCGAATAGGGGATACCCGTCGATAACTGAATTACGCCATCGGGATGCGGTCGTGGTTGACTTGGCTGTAGAACAGGCGCTGAATCTCGGCCGCATCACGTGACTGGCCGAGTGCCCACATGGTTTTGGCCACGAGCGTCTCGGTGGTCATGTCATCGCCGCGCAGAATGCCCGGATGATCGGCGTAAGCACGGCCGACCTCATAAACGCCCAGATCGAGGCCCTCTTCGGGGACCTGCGTGGTCATAACGACGGTACGACCCGAATCGACCCAGCGGAAAATCGCCTCCTGGAATGACTCGCCGGACTCGCCAAACTCGGGAATGCCGCCAATGCCGAAGGTCTCCAGGATTACGGCATCGTAGCTATCGGCAAGGGCGTCGAGGATGCCCGGGTTTACGCCGGGCGTGAGCTTGAGTACAAATACGCGCGGGTCGATGCTGTCGTAGAAACGCACCGGGTTTTCGCCCTGATGCGTGCCGTGAAGCCCGTTGCGCACGATGCGGTCGTTGCGGATGTAGGCGATGGGCGGATAGTTGACGCTAATAAACGCGTTAAAGCTCATGGTGCGCTGCTTGCGGGCGCGCGTACCGGCAATAGCGACGCCGCCAAACACGATTGAAACATCGTGCGAATGCTCGTCGAGCGCATAGAGCAGGCTCTGGTACAGATTGAGCTTGGCGTCGGTAAAGGGATTGCCCATGGGCTTTTGCGAGCCGGTGAGCACGATGGGCTTGGGGCTGTCCTGAATCAGGTAGGAAAGCGCTGCCGCGGTGTAGCTCATGGTGTCGGTGCCGTGCAGGACCACAAAGCCGTCGTGATCGGCATAGCCTTCGACGATGACATCGCGGATGCGCATCCAGTCGCTCGGGCGCATATTGGTACTGTCGATGTTCATGGGCTGCATCACGTCGAGCTCGCAGAGGCCCGAGATCTCGGGGACGCTCTGGGCGAGCTCCTCACCGGTCAGGGCGGGGGAGAGGCCGTTGCCGTCCTCGGTCGATGCGATGGTGCCGCCCGTGGCGATGAGAAGGATGCGCTTCATGCTGGTATTCCTATCGTATTTGCCGCCGCAGAGGCGGAGTCGTTCGGCAGTATTGTGGCACAGGGCGTCCAATGTTCAAGCGTATTACATCATCTGTAACGTTCGGTAACACTTCAATTGCCGTCAAATAGGGGTCCAGGTCGTGCGTTTGCCGTGCGCTGATGGTTGCGAGGGACGAGAAACCCCATATAACGTGTACACTATGAAAGCTATTTCGTTCATTCACGCGGGTGAGCATCGGCTCCCCGCCAACAAGAGGGGGAAACCATGGATCAAAAGGCTTCCGCAAAGGTCCTCGTACTCGACTTTGGTGCGCAGTACGGTCAGCTCATTGCCCGTCGCGTCCGCGACCTCAACGTGTATTCCGAGATCGTTCCCTGCGACATCTCGGCCGACGAGATTCGCGAGATGAACGCCTCTGCACTCATCCTTTCCGGCGGCCCGGCTTCTGTGTATGCCGAGGACGCTCCGTCCATCGACCCCGCCATCTTTGACCTGGGCCTTCCCGTCCTGGGCTTCTGCTACGGTCATCAGATCACGGCCGTGACGCTCGGTGGCAAGGTCGGCCACTCCGAGGTGGGCGAGTATGGCCGCGCCACCATCACGCGCACGGCAGGCGCCAAGCTCTTTAACTCCACGCCCATGGAGCAGACCGTGTGGATGAGCCACCGCGATGCCGTGTCCGAGGTGCCCGAGGGCTTTACCGTTACCGCCAGCACCGACGTGTGCCCGGTTGCCGCCATGGAGTGCGTCGAGCGCAAGATCTTCACCACGCAGTTCCACCCCGAGGTCAAGCATTCCGAGTACGGTCAGCAGCTGCTGAGCAACTTCCTGTTTGAGATCTGCGGCCTGGAGCCCAACTGGAGCATGGACAACCTGGTCGAGACCATGACGGCCGAGTTCCGCGAGAAGGTCGGCAACGACCGCGTGATTCTGGCCCTGTCCGGCGGCGTCGACTCCTCCGTCGTGGCAGCTCTTGGCGCCCGCGCCGTAGGCAAGCAGATGACCTGCGTGTTCATCAACCACGGTCTGCTGCGCAAGGGCGAGCCCGAGCAGGTGGAGGAGGTCTTCACCAAGCAGTTTGACGTCGACTTTATCCACGTCCACGCCGAGGACCGTTATGCCGAGCTTCTGGCCGGCGTGACCGAGCCCGAGGAGAAGCGCCGCATCATCGGTACGCAGTTCTGGAAAGAGTTCTTCGCGGTTGCTCAGCAGCTTGAGACCGATGGTAAACCCGTGAAGTACCTGGCTCAGGGCACCATCTACCCCGACATCATCGAGTCCGGCGCTCGCAAGACGGGCGGCAAGACGGCCACCATCAAGAGCCATCACAACCTGATCCCGTTCCCCGAGGGCGTGCACTTCGACCTCATTGAGCCGCTCGACCACTTCTTTAAGGACGAGGTCCGCGCGCTTGGTCTGGCGCTGGGTCTGCCGGGTCACATCGTGTTCCGTCAGCCTTTCCCGGGCCCGGGTCTTGCCATCCGCATCATCGGTGCGGTCGACAAGGAGAAGCTCGAGATCCTCAAGAACGCCGACGCTATCGTGCGCGAGGAGCTCGACGCCTACAACCAGCGCCTGTTTGAGCAGACCGGCGAGCGCAACTCCGAGCACAGCTGCTGGCAGTATTTCGCGGTCCTGCCCGATATTAAGTCCGTTGGCGTTATGGGCGACGAGCGCACCTATCAGCGCCCGATCATCCTGCGCGCCGTCGAGTCCAGCGATGCCATGACCGCCGACTGGGCCAAGCTGCCCTACGACGTGCTGGCCCGCATCTCCGGCCGCATCGTTGCCGAGGTTCCCGGCGCCAACCGCGTGTGCTACGACATCACGTCCAAGCCGCCCGCGACGATTGAGTGGGAATAGAACATACGTTCGATAAAATAATATAGTATCAGATAGCGGGCACGGTTTCAATTGAATCCGTGCCCGCTGCTGTATGCGTGTCCTTGCACGCCCAATATGCGCCGTAAAAGCCGTCTTCTTCGACGTCAAAGTGAATGCGCTTCGTTTTCGCCTCTCAAAATCTTATTTTCACGATTTGCATTTTCATCCCGTTGTCACCGACCCTTGCGAGAAACCGGAAAAAGCAGCTGACAGAAGAGTCTCTCAAATCGTTGTAGCCCAGCATATAGCCGCGACTTGTGACCTGCAGACGGCTGTCCCACGTGCCGATTTCCTTGGCGGCATCCGAAACCGCAAAATATGCCCCCACATCCTTGATTTTTGCAGTCTTAAGCCATGTTTTTGCGATCATCTTTACCGCCGTCCGATTGGCAGCATCAAAGACCAGCACACTGCCGGGGAAAGCGTCCGCCATCCCCCGCACCAGTTCCCGGACCTGCTGGGTCAGAAAGTAATAGAACACCCCGGAGGCAAAGAACACCGCCCCGCGGGAGGCATCGATTTTGCTAAACCATGCGGTGTCTTTCAGGTCGCAGGGGATATTTTGTTCTCGATCCCCGGCGGGCAGTAGCTGCTGCCGCAAGGCAATCACATCCGGGAAGTCCAGATTGTAGATCTTGCATCTACCGTTGTCGCAGGTTCTGCCGGTGTTGTCCAGCCCGCAGCCCAGATTGACCACCGCCGCATTGGGGTGGCCTTTCAGGTAATCCCGCACCTCGAAAGCAAGATCACTCTGCCGTGTGGCCACCTCCAGCGCACCAAAGCGCTGCATCAGGCTGCGGGAGTTTTTCTCTGCCTCTGAAAAGTCGTAGTCGATCTGGTCGAGCAGACGAACCGCTGTTTCATCCCTGTAAAGGTTCGGGTACAACTCCGTACACAGCTTCCGGGAATACAGCGGGAGGATCAGCGTCTCCTGCACGGTGTTTTTCTCAATTTTACATTTCATAGGTTTCTTCCTCAGTGAATAAAAACTGTCATAATTGCCGCCAGCATAGCCGCTATGACCGTCATGCCTATCGCCATGTGCAGGATGGATGCAAAAATGCCCGTGCTTGATACCCCTACTTCCGCGCCGTGACGCAGAGCCACTTTTTCTTTTTGTGTATCTGCACCTCGTGAAAACCCGCCTGCTCCAGACATGCCTTTAATTCAATGTCCTTGTAGATGGTCATGCCGCCGATGATCTGCGTCCACCTCTCGTCCTTGTCCGTATCGCCATTGCTCTCGTTGCAGATAAGAATTGTCCCGCCTGGCTTCAGCGTCCGCCAGACCTCACGGAAGCATCGGGGCAAATCAGGCCAAAAATAGACGGTCTCAAAGGCCGTGGCGGCATCGAAGTAGCTATCCTCAAACACCATATCCGCCACACTGCCTTGCAGAACGGCGCAACGCCCCTCCTGAATTGCAATTCGGTTGAGCTTTCTAGTCTTCTCCACGCTGACGGGCGAATAGTCGACGCCCTTGACGACGCCATGCGGGCATTTTTTCAGCAGCCGTTTTATGTTCGCCCCGCCGCCGCAGCCGCAATCCAGCACCTTGGCATTTGGCGCAAGTCGTAGAAATCGAAGTCCCCACCGCGCCACAGGGCTGTGGCCCAGATTCATCATGGCAACCATAAGTTTTCCGCCGAGGCCCACGGGCTTGCGGGTGTTTTCAAAGAACGACATCTGGCCCCTCCGATTTCGTGCATTCCGCATAGGTCAACGGGAACGAGGCCTTCAGCACCGCGCTTTTCCGCACCGCCCAGCCGTTTTGACGCAGGAAACGCAGGTATTCCTCGCTTGTCCATCTGCTGTGGAGGGGGAATCCCGCCATACTCATGAAAAAGGCTTTTGCCTTGCCGGAAACCGAGTTCCCCGCGTGGGTGAAGGTTGGCGCGATGAGCACGCCGTCGTCCTTCAGCACCCGCCTGATTTCGTGCAGGGCCTTTTCCGGATGCGGCACTATGTGAAGTGCGTTGGACACGATCACCACTTCGAAGGACTTCTGTGCATAGGGCAGGCGGAACATATCTTGTACGGAAAAGTGCAGCTTTGCGGATTGATTGTCCCGCTTTGCTTCAAGGATCATCTTTGCAGAGGCGTCCGTAGCCTCGATGCGCGCCGCCGCATCCACGACGCTCTTTGCGATAAGCCCCGTGCCGGTAGCAACCTCCAGCACGGTCTTTGCTTTCACCACCGGCCGGATCAGCCCATACATCTTCTCATACGCCGCCCGGTCGTTTCGCATGAAACGGTCATACCGACCGGCGTTCTTGTCCCAGAAACCCTCACGTTCGTGCATGGCTGTCGCCCCCAAACAGTTAGAGCCATCTAACTATAACACACGAATCATGCAGTAAGATGAGGCTAACCTTCTTTTCTTGGCTAAGACGCATCTCTTCGGTTTTCGCTTATAACGGCGCGAATCAGATACTAGGCTGGAGCTGAAGAAGGAGCTTGGCGGACAGGTAGGTCGATACCGGTTCCCGGAACGGTGATCCAGCCAATTACACCAGGGCTCTAGTCATTGAGTGGGAATAGAAAATTCCTTAGTTATGGGGGTATTAATTTGATTTCCTTTAGGATACACCCCCATAACTATATGAATTGACCTGCTGACTCCAATGAAGATTGGAGGGTAACGGCCAGGGGCGACGGCCTAGCGAGTGTTATTTTGCGAGCTATGCGCGTTGAAAGCGACCTTTCGTGGTATAAACTGCTTGCCGGAAGCCGCGGCTTTCAGAGTACGGCTTACGTGTACGTTTAACCTCCGTGGGCGACGGGGTGCCGCAAGGCGTAGAATATCGCCCACCTGTAGGGGCCTGCAGCGATGCGGGCCCCACTTCGTATGAAGAGGCGCAACCGGTGAGGGTCGTATCCATCTCCCAGGACTTCTTCGACCTCGTCGAGGGCGACCGCGAGCTCATGCTTAAGCACAATCTCCCCTGCATCGTGGTGGTGAGGCTGCGTTTCCGCGGAAAGCGCAGGGACTTCGCCGTGCCGCTGCATTCCAACATCGCCCCCAACGTGCCCAAAGACCAGTACTTTGCGTTGCCACCCCGCCCCACGACGCGCCCCGGCTGTCGCCACAGCATCCACTACATCAAGATGTTCCCCATAACCAAGTCCTACCAGCGCCGCTTCAGGACCGAGGGCTCGGCCTACTACGAGACGCTCCAGCGCATCATCGACGGCAACACCAAGCGCATTGTCTCCGAGTGCCAGGCGTACCTCGACCGCTACGAGCGCGAGGGAAGGCCCCGCTTCGCCGTCGACATCGACCGTATCGTGGGGCTGCTGGAGGGCGAGAAGTAGGGCACCTCGGCTCAGTCTCGAGCCATGCGGAGTCGCTCCGCATTTTTGAACGCCGCGTGTGCGTCCCAAATGCTTGAGAAACTTGAGAAACAAGCTGTGAAGTGCAGTGGCTCGCCCGTGCCCGTGCATAGCCGTCACCATTAGCGTCTACGCGGCGTCGGCTTCAAGTGGAACTGGCCCCACTGCTGTATATGGTTTGCCTTGCTGCACATGGCGATCAATGCCCGCGATGCTTCTGCTTGCGCTTCAGCTTTCGCTGCTCGAAGCGCGCCTCCACCTCATCCGCGCGACGCTGGCTTCTTGCTTGAGCCGACTCCCGCTTCATCGCTTCCCGCTGTGCTGCGAGCGCCTGTTGTGCCTTGGTGCTCACCGCGGGCCGCTTAAGGGCTTTCGCTGCCTCGCGAGCGCGTCGCTTGGGATTCTTCGCGGGCTTGCTTGTTTCCGTGGCCTCGTCACCGAAGAACGCGAGCTTCGCCCATTTGCTTGTAACGAATTGCAGGATTTCCTCATCGGACGGTTCCGCGCCGAAGACGATGCGGGCGGCGCCGTATCTGCCGTCCTCGACATGCTCCGCCAGCCCGACCCAGAATTGGCCGTCATGATATACGGTCAGGGTGGATGACACGCTGATCTGCATGGTTGGTTCCTCCTTTATGTAGATGACCATGCAGAGAAGGGACAACCAAGGAGGCAGGTTACTGATGCGGACTCCCGCACGCCCACGACTACCCGACGGGGACTGTGTTTTCATCTCTGGTGGTTGGATTGTAGCATGAGCGAATGCGCATTGACCTCGCTGCCGGCATGCTGTGACTGGTCGAGGGTTTTACCAGGAATGGGGTAAGCCGGCGCAGAAACTGCACCCTGGCGACGTGGTCAACATTGCCCCAGGGGTGAAGCACTGGCACGGAGCCGCACCCGACAGCTGGTTCTCACATCTCGCGTTGGAGGTTCTGGGCGAGGAAGCCTCCAACGAGTGGTTGGAGTCTGTGGACAACGGGGAATATCTCAAAGAGACTAACAAGGAGGCTTAAATACCTTCGCCGTCCGCGCCACCGAGAGCAGTGCGCCCAAATCGGCCTGGATCGCCCCTGCCTTGCTTCCAAGCTGCAGCGGAGCCGAGCCGCCCGAGATGTTTACGCTCAAAAGGTGCGCATCCGGCAGCTTTGCGGCCATGCTCCAGAACGGGAGCGTGATGATGCCCGGGGTCATCTCGCCCACGCCGAGCTCCAGCAACAGCACGCGGCGATCGCTGCGCTCGCGCACGAAGCGCTCGTATCGTCCGAGGCTCTCGCGCCATGCCGCACCCTGCAGAAACGTGTCGTCGCGCACCCACGGCACGAGCTGCCAGCCGCAGTGCGGGCATCGGGGGACGTCCTCGCTGCGGACCTCGAACCCCGCCATGCCCGCGAGCATGCGCTCGACGTAGGGGCTCGCATCGAAGAGCTCGTCGCAGCATGGCTGCTTGCATTGAAGGTGCGCGAAGCTTCCCTGATAGTTGCAGATCCTCTCGGTGGGAAACGTCTTCTCGACTTGGGTGTCCACATTGGTGCTCAGGATGAAGTAGTCCTTATGGCCGATGAGGGACCGTAGGTCGAGATAGGGCTGCGAGGCCAGCTCGCGCAGCATGAAGTCGATGTATCGCGCATAGTATGCCCATTGCTGCTCGAGGCTGGGGTAGAGGTGGTAGAAGCCGTCGAAAAGGCTCTTGACTACTTTCGATTGATGCTCAGTGCCCATTGTATTCGCTACGATTAAACTCGGCACAGGGGGTACTGGTTTTCCGTGCGAAAACGCTCATGCCGCTAAATTGAGCGACCGCCTGTACTGCAGCGGGATCATCCGCCCGAGCGGTCCCTTAATCCGTCGCCCGTTGCGCCAATCGGCAGAAGCCACGCGTGGACGCTAATCGCTCGAGCGAATCGTCGTCGGTTTCCGTTTAACGATTTCTTTTTCCGCTATTATCTGACCCTCGGACTTCCTCGTGATAGAAGTAGTCCACGATCACCGGATGCCCCTGGGGGACTCTGCCATAAGGCATTTCGTTGTCCACAAAGGGGCAATCGTACTTCTTGGCCATTTCCTCGGCTTTTACTTCAAGCGCTTCAAAATAGCTACGGTTGCGCTTGTTATAGATCTCATCGTAAAGCGGTACGAGATTGGGATGTTTCTCGGCGATATAATCCAGGATCGCTTTTTTGAAACCACCCCGAAGATTGAGATTTTCGAGCCAAAACAAATCGCACCGATCTTTTACTCGCTCAAAAATCATCTCAAAATCCGTGATGCCGGGAAATACCGGGGACACGAAGCAGACCGTACGGATACCTTCGTCATACACCTGCTTCATAGCAGCGATACGACGCTCGATGCTCGACGCGGAGTCCATATCGTTCTTGAAGTTCTCATCCAGCGTGTTGATCGACCATGAAACGGTCACTCGTCCAAGCCTCTTCAGCAGATCGATATCCCGTACCACAAGATCGGACTTTGTGCAGATCAGAATATCTGCATCGCTGCCAATCAGCTGCTCCAGGAGTTTCTTGGTATTCCCGAATCGCTCCTCCTGTGGATTGTAGCCATCCGTCACAGAACCGATAACCACCCGCTGTCCAGCGTATTTCTTCGGATTCTTGATTTCCGGCCAATGCTTCACATCAAGAAAGGTGCCCCATTCCTCCTTGTGTCCGGTAAAGCGCTTCATAAAGGAGGCATAGCAATACTTGCAGGCATGCGTGCAGCCTACATAGGGATTGACCGAGTAGCCGCCTACCGGCAGGCTGGACTTGGTCATGATGTTCTTTGCTTCCACCTCATTGATGAGGATTCCATCGATCACTTCTGCCATGTTCTCTGCACCTCCAGCACTCTTTCGAATTCTTCCGGCAATTCCTGAATCATGTTTTCGTCCCCTATGACAGAGACGAGGTCTTCCTTCATAAACATTGGAATGCCAAGCGCGTGCGCCTGGTCCGTCAAAGACCATGCCCACTCCGGTTCCGTATGAACCTTCCTGCTCTGCGCCCCGGTCATGGTACCGACGACGATCCAGTTGATTCCGGAAAGGTCGACCGTACCGGGATCGTCGAATAGCGGCTCAAAAGTAACGAAGAAGTGATTTGCTTTGACGTTTTTCCGAAGGGCGTCGATACGCCACAGCTCCGCTTTCCTCGTCACCGTAACGCCGAACCATGCGTTTTCCAGGTCGGTATCTAAATCCAGCAAATCGGGTCTCTTGGTCAGGAACAGGAACTGATGCTGTGGATTCTCATGGATCTTTGCAAGTACCTCGTCTCGCCATTCCAGCTTCCACCCGGAGAGATCGCTCATGCCGGTAAGGAGAAAGTTCTGCGGGCGTTTCTTTTCCATCATCTTGAGCTTGCTCGGGAAGAACGCAGGATCAGCGAAGTCGTCAATCATATGCCAACGTTTCACATTGTTACGGGCATAGCAATATGGACACCCCACCGTGCAGCCGATGACGATATTCATATTCTGAATCTGATTTTTGATGCAGATGCTCATAACGCCTGCCTACCTGCCTCTCCCGTAAACACGCAATCAGCTTCCCCCACCTTTCGGGCAAAAGCCTCGATATCTTGCTTGCAAGCAGCAGGCTCGCAATCGCTCAAATCGTATGACGTGCCGCCGTTTCGATAGACGGCCCGATGGGAAAACGATCGGCTGACAAGCCCGATGCCGAGCTTCTCGCACAGGGTCATCCGTGCTCCCTTTCAGCTATAAAAAACAGGTGTCTATAAACAGTATCCTTGTTGATTTTCGCAGGGGCAATGAACAAACGCGTGCACCTGTCGATAAACGAACAGCTACTGGACATTGTCAAACGACTCAGATTGGAGAGGCGATGGGAGAAACCAAGATCGACCGCCGGCGGCGCTACACCCTCTCGGTCATACAGGAGGCGTTCTTCGCGCTGCTGGCCGAGGTCGGCTTCGCGAAGATGACGGTGGCGGACATCTGCCGCCGCGCCGAGATCAACCGGGGAACGTTCTATCTGCATTACGAGGATAAGTACGCGCTGCTCGATGCGCTTATCGACGAGGCATTGGCAGCGGCTCCCCCGCTTGAGGGGGTTGAATCGGCAACGCTTTGCCAGCGTCCGCCGGCAGACGACGATTATCGCCTGCTTTATTCGGACAGCGACGCATACGCTCGCGTAGCCCAGCGCGTCATAGAACGCGGAGCGGAGCAGATGGTTCCCTGGGTCATGGAGAAAACAGGGCTTTCACGCGAAGACGCCTTCCTGCTCTTCGTCCACAACGTCCAGGGCAATCTGGCCGTCAACCGCCTGCTCGGCTGGAGACGAGGTCCCGAGTTCGCCCATGCCCAGGAGCTGCTCAACGCCTATTCCGAAGGGGGCTTACTGGCGGTATCCGCTCTTCGCGATTCCGATAACCCATCGTGACCTGCGATTCAGGAATACCAGCCTCCGAGCCCTCTCGTTCGGAGGCTGCGACTAAAACCTCATTGCGCGTCTACCGCTCCGCGTTACTCGCCACCTGCCCGCGCCGCCGAGAGCAGGGCGCCCAAATCGGCCTGGATCGCCCCTGCCTTGCTTCCAAGCTGCAGCGGAGCCGAGCCGCCCGAGATGTTTACGCTCAAAAGGTGCGCATCCGGCAGCTTTGCGGCCATGCTCCAGAACGGGAGCGTGATGATGCCCGGGGTCATCTCGCCCACGCCGAGCTCCAGCAACAGCACGCGGCGATCGCTGCGCTCGCGCACGAAGCGCTCGTATCGTCCGAGGCTCTCGCGCCATGCCGCACCCTGCAGAAACGTGTCGTCGCGCACCCACGGCACAAGCTGCCAGCCGCAATGCGGGCATCGGGGGACATCCTCGCTGCGGATCTCGAACCCCGCCATGCCCGCGAGCATGCGCTCGACGTAGGGGCTCGCATCGAAGAGCTCGTCGCAGCATGGCTGCTTGCATTGAAGGTGCGCGAAGCTTCCCTGATAGTTGCAGATCCTCTCGGTGGGAAACGTCTTCTCGACTTGGGTGTCCACATTGGTGCTCAGGATGAAGTAGTCCTTATGGCCGATGAGGGACCGTAGGTCGAGATAGGGCTGCGAGGCCAGCTCGCGCAGCATGAAGTCGATGTATCGCGCATAGTATGCCCATTGCTGCTCGAGGCTGGGGTAGAGGTGGTAGAAGCCGTCGAAAAGGCTCTTGAAGCCAAAGGCTTGCTGCCAGTCCGCCATTCCGGCGCGCGCCATGCCCGCGCGGTTGTAATGGTTGAACCCGGCGGCGCTTGACATGCCCGAGCCGATGCCGACGATGATGGCGTCGGCATCGTCGATAAGACTTCGAAGCCTCATCACTTCTCTTTCTAGGGGCGGCATCGGGCGATCTCCTCGAAAGCCGGGGCCATATCGCCGTCAACGAGAATCGTCTCGCACGATGCATCGGGCGCCATGGCCTGGCTGTAGTTGAACACGATGTAGGTGGCGTGCTCGCAGGCGTTCGCAATCTGGGCGAGCATGCGCTTTATGACGCCGTTGCGCAGTCCTACGCCAAGTTCGAGGATGGCGACCCTGCCGTTGCGATGGGCTTGCACAAGACGCGCGAGCTCGTCGAGCTGGGCTATGGCGAGGGCGTCTGGATGGTCGAGACGCCGCTCGTCGATCGACGTGCGCGTGTTCCCCTCCGTCTCGAGAATGCGGTTCTCGTCGAACCCAGCGCGCGCGAAGTGCCCGTCGATGTTGCACGTGACCACGAAGGTGTCGGCGTGCTCCGTAAGACGCCGCAGCCCGTTCATGAGCGGGCTGGGCTCATATTCGAGATATTCCTTTTGATGGAACCGCTCGGCCCATCGGCGTCGCACGCTGGCATCCGGGGAAGCGAGCCCCTGCAGTATGCAGCCGATGCCGTCTGCCTGGGCGAGGTCCCCGTACGCCTCTTGGAAATGAGCATCGGCGCAGAAAAGGTTGAACCCCTCCGCCATGTCGAGTCCGTTGCTAGCGCCGATGATGACAAGATCCGCTTCGGCTAGCGCCCTGCCTATGCGAACTGCTTTCGCCGTCTCCATGCGCTACCTCCCCAGCGTCTTGCGCACGTCGGCGAGCACGTCGGCGATGTCGGCGCGAACGGCGAGCCCCCGATCCTCGATCGCGCGGGGGAGAAACTGCGTCTTGTTGTTTACGGCGATGTAGCTGGCCTGCGGTAACTGCGCCGTGAGGGCCCAGAACGGCTCCTGGATAAACGCGGGCGTCATGCGGCCCACACCCAGCTCGAGGAAGAGGATCCTCTGCCGTGCGTGCGCGTCGAGCCAGTCGGACACCTTGCGGTACTGCTCCTCGTAGAGTTCGCCCTGCAGGAAGTTGCCGTAGCCGCGAACCCAGGGGAACGCCTCTGCCCCGCAGTGCGGGCAGCGCGGCACGAGCTCTGGCGGAACCTCCAGACCGTCTCCCATGGCCTCTACCATGTTGGAGACCGGCTCGACCGCATCCCACACCGCGTCGGTGCAACAGCGGGAGCACTGAAAGAAGCGGTGGTCGCCTTGGATCTCTGCCACTTTCTCCCAGGGATAGAGCTTCACAAACTGCGTGTCCTGGTTGGTGGTGAGCACGAAGAAATCCTTCTCGGCGAGAATGGCGTCGAGGTCCTTGTAGGGCTTGCGCAGCGGGGCGTTGAGCGTGGTGTCGAGGAAGGTGGCGAGGTATCCCCAGCGCGCCTCGGCGGTGGGCCAGCGGTAGAACGACCCCTCGAAAGCGCCCTTGAAACCGTAACGCTCGGCGAATTTGCCGAAATGCTTGCGATAGGTCGCGTTGTCCTCGTAGTAGAAGTCGCCGCCGCCCGCCGCGGAGAGCCCGGAGGCCCCGCCCACCAGCACGCAATCGGCTTCTTCGATCATACGGGCGAAGTCCTCGATTTGCTGGTCGTAGGGCTCGGGCTCGCGGTCACTCAGCTCATAGGGCGTGCTGCCGCTGCGGTAGGCGGCATGAAGGGAAAACGATCGGTTGGTGAGCTCGATAACGAGCTGCTCGTACAGGGTCACTGGATACCTTCTTTCAGCTATTATAAACAGGTGTCTATAAAAAGTATCCATGTCGATTTGCTTAAGAGCAATGAACAGCTTCGGCCTGCTGTCGATAAACGAGCGTTTGCCGGGCATTGTCGAGCGTTGCAATTGGAGGGGTAATGGAAGCGGGGAAGATCGATCGTCGCCGACGCTATACACTCTCGGTCATACGGGAGGCGTTCTTCGCGCTGCTGGCCGAGGTCGGCTTCGCGAAGATGACGGTAGCGGATGTCTGCCGCCGCGCCGATATCAACCGTGGCACGTTCTATCTGCACTACGAGGACAAGTTCGCCCTGCTCGACGCGCTTATCGACGAGGCCTTGGCGGCGGTGCCGCCGCTCGAGGGAACGGAGGCGGGTGCCCTCTGCCAGCGTCCGCCGGCAAACGATGACTATTATCTGCTCTACTCGGATGACGACGCGTACGCCCGGGTGGCACAGCGCGTCGTCGAGCGCGGCGCCGAGCAGATGGTTCCCTCGATCATGGAGGAGACTGGGCTTTCGCGCGAGGACGCCTATCTGCTCTTCGTCCACAACGTCCAGGGAAATCTCGCGGTCAACCGCCTGCTCGGTTGGAGGCGAGGGCCCGAGTTTGCCCACGCTCAGGAGCTGCTCAGCGCCTATTCCGAAGGGGGTATGCGAGCGGTATCGGCTCGTCACGATCCTCGTAGCTCGTCTTGACCGCATGTCATTTCAGGTAGGTGGCGTTGCTATGGGCCCTCTTTGTTTTTCGACGTTGTATAAGGCAATCGCAATCGTCTTGAGCTTCTTTAGGGAACTTGAACAAGAGATATGGCCTGCTGGCGATTGATTAACACCATTCGTTTTGGTTACAAGAAAACATGCTGCGCGCCTGCAGCATGAGGGAGAGGGAATCCTATGAATATCGTTGTATTGAGTGGTAGCCCGCGTAAGGGCGCCAATACCGACACCATGGTCGAGGCCTTTGCCGAGACCGCGCGTGAGGGCGGCAATACGGTCGAGGTCGTCCGCGTTGCCAGCAAGAAGATCGCTGGTTGCCTGGGATGTCAGTACTGCTTTACCCATGAGGGCACCTGTGTGCAGAAGGATGACATGGCTGACGTGATCGAGTCGCTGAAAGGCGCCGATATGGTTGTCTTCGCTTCGCCTATCTACTGGTTTGATATCACTGCGCAGGAAAAGACCGCCATCGACCGCCTGTACGCCTTCGGTGCCACGGGTTTCCCGTTCACCAAGACGGCCCTTTTGCTCGATAGCCACAGCGAGGGTGTCTATGATGCGGCGATCGCTATGTACAAGTCAACCTGCGCGTACTGCAAGTGGGAGGACCAGGGCATTGTCACGATTGGTGGCATGACCGAGCGCGACAGCATGGCATCGTCGCCCAAGTTGAAAGAGGTGCGAGAGCTCGCTCGCAAGCTCGCCTAAGGACAAGAAGAACGCATGGCAATCAGCGTTGGTGGAAATGCTTGCTGTCCTTACCGAGAGATAGGGGCGAATTCCCTCAAGTGCCGTATAGAGCAATTTTTAAACGCAGAAAAATAACTGAAAACAAATTAATCCGCGTTAAAATATTGTCAAATAGAAGTTCATGAGGGAAGGTTACGTATGCGTCGCAAGGCAGACGAGCTCCTTAGGGAATGGCGAGACAGAGCTGATAGAAAACCTTTGCTGGTCAAAGGCGTGCGCCAGTGTGGCAAGACCTATTTGCTCAGAACGCACGCCCAGGATCTTTTCGAATCGGTTGTCTACGTTAATCTTGAGAACGACCGGTCGGCGCGAGCGGATTTTTCGGGCGGTCTTGATCCTCATTCGATCGTACGTGCGATCGAGGCTCGTACGGGACAGCGTATCGTGCCTGGCAAAACCTTACTGTTCATTGACGAGATCCAGGCATGCGAGGAAGCGCTCACTTCCCTTAAATACTTTTGCGAAGATGCTCCCGAGTATTACGTTGCGGCTGCCGGGTCGCTTCTTGGGGTTGCCATTAACCATCAGTCGTATTCGTTCCCCGTCGGAAAGACCGACTTGATTGAGATGACTCCACTCGATTTCGAGGAGTTTCTCTGGGCGATGGGGCACGATCAGCTGGTCGACGAGATACGCTCATCATTCGAGATAATGGGTTCTCTTGCGCCAAGCCTTCATGAAAAGGCGCTTGGGCTCTATCGACAGTATCTTGTTGTTGGCGGAATGCCCGAGGCGGTCCAAACGTACATCGATGATCAGTCAATCATTGATGTGGCCGAAAAGCATCGGATTATTCTCGACGGATATTCCGCCGACACCAATAAATATGCTGATGAACGCTTGAGCGCAAAGACGCGTGCGTGCTTCGATTCCATTCCACAGCAGCTTGCCAAAGAGAATCGTAAATTTCAATACAAGGTAGTGCGAGCGGGGGGCAATGCGTCTCTCTTTGGAGATGCTCTCGATTGGCTTGTATTGTCGGGTACGGTGGCGCGCTGCAGCCTAGTCGGGCAGATCGAAAGCCCTTTAGAGGCCTTCGTTAACCCTTCTGCTTTTAAAATCTATCAGGCGGATACAGGGCTGCTGGTCTCCAAGGCCGGTGCTCAACGCGCCGATATTCTTGCCGGTATCGGCGGCACATTCATGGGTGCACTTACCGAAAACTACGTTGCCCAACAGCTTTCAGCCATGGGTTATCCACTGCATTATTGGGCGCGAGATAATCGTGCGGAAATCGACTTTGTAGTAGAGAAGCAGGGATGCTTGTCTGCGATTGAAGTCAAGGCGGGGGAGAACACAAGATCTCGAAGTCTGTCCTCACTTAAAAAGACCCATCCGGGCGTGCGCCTTATCAGGCTATCGACTAAGCCCTTTGGAATGAATGATGGGCTTATGTCTGTTCCGCTTTATGCGGCATTTTGTCTATAGGGATGATGCTGGTGTAATGCATGGGGCCCGGGGCGCAGCGTTTACTGCGCTCCGGGCCCCGCTGCTTTGTAAAACCATGACGGTTTAGTCGCCGTTGTTTTAGTCAAACAAACTCGGCATGTCATTTTCCTTCATGAGGGCGCCGGCGGAGGGCAGGCTCTGCGCGGTGAACTTCTCGGCCGAGACGCCGGCGCCAAGGATTTCCTCGGTCGTGCCGACGGTGGTGACCGAGCGGCCCTTCTTGGCCGTAAAGGCCTGGACGCCCTGCGTGTTGGTGGTCGTCTTGGTCTTGAGCAGCGACGTGTTGAAGTTCATCAGACGGTAGTCGCTCGAGACCAGCGCGATGTCGCGATCTTCCTTGAGCACCTGGGCATACAGCAGCTTGCTGCCACCATAGATGGCGTTTTTGAGGCGCTTGCGGTTGGTCTTGGTAACGTATCCGGCAAGCGCGACACGCACCACGCGGCCGTTCTCAAAGACGAACAGCACGTCGGCCTTGTAGTCCTCGGGGTCGATGACCCAGATGACGTTCTCGTCGGGTTCCATCTCAAGATCGGTCGGCAGGTACGAGCCCAGCTGTGCCGACTTGGTGTCCTCAAACGCCGTGACCTTGCACTTGTACACCTGGCTCTTGTTGGTAAAGACCAGCAGCTCGTGGGTGTTGGAGGACGGGAACTCGATAAAGGGTTTGTCGCCGTCCTTGTACTTGAGCGTGGTCGCCTTCTTGAGCACGCGGTCCGTCATCTTCTTGAGGTAGCCATCGCGCGAGAGCATGATCGTAACCGGGTACTCCTCGACCTCGGGCTCCAAGCTTACCTCGATAACCTCATGGGGCTCGATCCTGCCCGTGCGGCGCGGCATCACGTACTTCTTGTTGACCGCGGCCAGCTCGTCGCTGATGACCTTCTTGATGTTCTCTTCGCTCGAAAGGATCTCCTCAAGCTCGGCAATCTCACCCTCGAGCTTAGCGATGTCCTTGGTGCGGTTGAGGATGTACTCCTCGTTGATGTTGCGGAGCTTGAGCTCGGCGACAAACTCGGCCTGGGTCTCGTCGATGTCGAAGCCCTTCATAAGGTTGGGCACGACCTCGGCCTCGAGTTTGGTGCCGCGGATGATGGCGATCGCCTTGTCGATGTCGAGCAGGATCGCCTCAAGGCCGTGCAGCAGGTGCAGGCGCTCGGACTTTTTGCCCAGGTCAAAGTTAATGCGGCGACGCGTGGACTCAATACGCCACTTGACCCACTCGCGCAGGATCTGGCGCACGCCCATAACACGGGGATAGCCGTCGACGAGCACGTTGAAGTTGCACGAGAACGAGTCCTGCAGCGTGGTCGAGCGATAAAGCTTCGCCATGAGCTTGTCGGGGTCGACACCGCGCTTAAGGTCGATGGCGATGCGCAGGCCCGAAAGGTCGGTCTCGTCGCGGATGTCGGCGATCTCTTTGACTTTGCCCTCTTTGGAGAGCTTGACGATGCGCTCGATGATGACATCGGTCTTGGTGGTGTAGGGAATCTCGTACACCTCGATGATGCGCTCTTCGGGAATCCAGCGCCAGCGGGAGCGAATCTGGAAGCTGCCAAGGCCGGTCTCGACGATCTTCTCCATCTCCTCGCGGCGGTAGATGATCTCGCCGCCGGTCGAGAAGTCGGGCATGGGCATGTACTCGAGCAGGTCGCAGTCGGGATCCTGCAGGTAGTGCATCGTGGCAGTGCAGACCTCGTTGAGGTTGAAGCCGCAGATGTCGGACGCCATGGCGACGCCGATGCCCTTATTGGCCGAGACGAGGATATTGGGGAACGTGGTGGGCAGCAGGCGCGGCTCCTTCATGGCGCCGTCGTAGCTGTCGACGAAGTCGACCGGGTCCTTGTCGATGTCCTTGAAGATCTCGGCGCTGATGGGGGAGAGCTTGGCCTCGGTATAACGCGAGGCGGCGTAGCTCAGGTCGCCCGAATAGTACTTGCCAAAGTTGCCCTTCGACTCCACGAAGGGGGCGAGCAGTGCCTCGTTGCCGGTGGCCAGACGCACCATCGTCTCGTAGATCGCGGCGTCGCCGTGCGGGTTGAGCTTCATGGTCTGGCCCACGATGTTGGCGCTCTTCTGGCGCTCGCCCTTGAGCAGACCCATCTTGTACATGGTGTAGAGCAGCTTGCGGTGCGAGGGCTTAAAGCCGTCGATCTCGGGGAATGCACGCGAGACGTTGACGCTCATAGCGTAGGGCATGTAGTTGACCTCGAGCGTCTGCGTGATCGGCTGGTCGGTGACCTCGGAGTGCAGGCCGATGACGTTCTCGGCGTTGACCTGCTTTTTCTTTGGCTGGTTCTTCGTCTTTTTCTTTGCCACGATTTCCTCTTGAACTTCTTATGGGCCGTCGGTATCGATTTGCTGCTATTGCAGGTCCAGCTGGTCCAGGTATTCCTTGCCGTGCTCGGAGATGTGGCGCTTACGGCCCGCCTCGTCGTTGCCCAGCAACAGGTTGAACATGGTTTCCATCTTGGTGACGTCCTCGGGCTCCACCTTGATCAGGCGGCGCGTCTCGGGGTTCATGGTGGTGAGCCACATCATGTCCGGATCGTTCTCACCAAGACCCTTGGAGCGGTTGATGGAGCACTTTTGGTCGCCGATCTCTTTAAGGATGCCGTTCTTCTCGAGCTCGGTGTAGGCAAAGTAGGTCTTCTCTTTGCAATTGATCTCGTAGAGCGGCGACTCGGCGATATACACGTAGCCCTCGTCGATAAGTGTGGGCACCAGGCGGTAGAGCATGGTGAGCACGAGCGTACGGATGTGGTAACCGTCGACGTCGGCGTCCGTACAGATAATGACCTTGTTCCAGTTGAGGTTGTCCAGGTCAAAGGCGCCAAGGTTCTTGATGCGCCTGTCTTTGATCTCCACGCCGCAGCCCAGCACGCGCATGAGGTCCATGATGATGTCGGACTTAAAGATGCGCGGATAATCCTCCTTCAGGCAGTTGAGGATCTTACCGCGGACGGGCATAACGCCTTGGAACTCGGCATCGCGCGAGGTGCGAATGGCGCCTGCTGCCGAGTCGCCCTCTACGATGTAGATCTCGCGGCGGCTCTTGTCCTTGGAGCGGCAGTCGATGAACTTTTGCACGCGGTTGGCCATGTCGGTCTTCTGCTGCAGGTTGGTCTTGATGCTCTGACGCGTCTTCTCGGCGTTCTCGCGCGAACGCTTGTTGATGAGCACCTGCTCCATGATCTTGTTGGCAGCATCTTTGTTCTCGATCAGGTAAGTCGAGAGGCGCTCCTTAAAGAAGGCCGTCATGGCCTGCTGGATAAAGCGGTTATTGATGGCCTTCTTAGTCTGATTTTCGTAGGACGTCTGGGTGGAGAAGCAGTTGGTCACCAGCACCAGGCAGTCCTGGACGTCTTGCCACTTAATGCCGGTCTCGTTTTTGTTGTACTTGCCCTGTTGCTTAATATAGGCATCGATGGCGCTGGTCAGAGCGCTGCGCGCGGCCTTCTCGGGCGAGCCGCCGTTCTCGAGCCACGATGAGTTGTGGTAATACTCCTGCATCATGAAGGTGCGCGAGAAGCACATGCACGCGGTGATCTTTACGTTGTAGTCGGGCAGGTCCTCGCGATCGCGACCGCGGCGGTCGGCCTCGATAAAGAAGGGTTCGGTAAGGTAGTCGGTACCGACCTTCTCGAGCACGTAGTCCTCGATACCCTTGGGGTAGCAAAAATCCTCTTCGGAAAACTCGCCGTTGTCGTCCTCGATGCGCAGGCGGAAGGTCACGTTGGCGTTGACCACGGCCTGGCGGCGCATGGTCTCGCGATACCAGTCGTGGGGAATGCTGATCGAGGTAAAGACCTCAAGATCGGGGCGCCACTTGATGGTGGTGCCGGTGCGGTCCTCGTCGCTGGGCTCAATCTCGAGTGCCTTCTTTTTGGCGCCGACGACCTTGCCTTTCTTAAAGTGCAGAGAGTACTTGTTACCGTCGCGCCAAACGGTGACGTCCATGTACTCGGAAGCGTACTGGGTCGCGCACGAGCCCAGGCCGTTGGTGCCGAGCGAGAAGTCGTAGTCGCCGCCCTGGTTGTTGTTGTACTTGCCGCCGGCGTAGAGCTCGCAGAAGACGAGCTCCCAGTTAAAGCGCTTCTCGGAAGGGTTCCAGTCGAGCGGGCAGCCACGGCCGTTGTCCTCTACCTGAATGGAGCCATCGCGAAAGGCGGTAAGGGTGATGAGCTTGCCGTAGCCCTGGCGTGCTTCGTCAACGGCGTTGGACAGGATCTCGAAGGCGGCATGCGCGCAACCATCGAGTCCGTCCGAGCCAAAGATGACGGCGGGGCGCAGGCGTACGCGCTCCTCGTCCTTGAGCTGGCGGATACTGTCGTTACCATAGTTTGCGGTGTTTTTTGCCATACTCGCTCTCTCGGTGCTCCTTTTGCTGCGTTTAAGTCATATAGATAGTCAAGGTAGCATAGCCCAGGCCGTGGGCGATTCCAACCAACACGAATTCCATCGAACAATAGTTCGATTAGATAATGGATGCTTGGGATGCGGGTGGGGTCTGTCCTATTCAAACATCTGCGGCAGGTCGATGAAGACGGTTCGATCGCTTTCGTCAGCTTCGAAGCCCGAACGGGAGAAGAATCCGTAGCGATGGCATTTGAGCCCCGTTGCCTCGACTTGGGTGATTTCCTCGTCGACCATTTTTTGCGTGACGGGGGATTTGCGGAACTTTGCTTCGTAGAATGCGTAGCCCTCGGGGTCTTGCGTTACCACATCGAATTCGCCGCTCGTTTTGTTTGCGGGATCGTCGTACCAGTACTTGCCTATGGCATCGAAAGCCGGTTCGATCTTGCCAGTCCTGTTTTGCCGTACGAGGTATTGACGGCAGATCTCCTCGAACATATGTGGAGTGTAGTTTTCCTCGAAGTCTTGGGAGACGTGACGATCATAGAAGACTTCCGGGTCGAGCAGCTGACGCGCAGAAGCATTGCGGAAGACGTAGCGATAGTAAAAGAGCGAAAGTGGGTCCACCACAAAGTAGCCAGACTTGCGCTTATTCGTAGGGTCGTTGATGGGTGCACGCTTTTGGACGATTTCGAGTGACATGAGCTTGTCGAGTACGTCTGCCATGGCCGGACCGCTCGAGACGTGCGACTGTGCCAGCACGTCCCCCCAACGGGAGTAACCTTGTGCGAGAGCCCCGAAAACTTCGTTGGCGTTGGTCATCTTCGAGATCTCGGCGTTGAGATAGGACGGTACTTCGCTTTCTAAGCGGGCGCCAGGTTCTGTGACGAGCTCGATGATATTGTCGCGTACGCTTTGGGACTGATCGATGAGGCGATTGTAAAAGGGGATGCCGCCAAAAACGCTATAGAGCCGCACCTTGTCCTCGGGTGAGAACGCGGGATAGAACTTTGCAGCGTCAAAGTAATCCATGGGCTTAAGCTCAAGCGCGAGATCAATTCGCCCGTAGAGGGGGCTTTCATGCTCGATGAGAGATTTCATAATCTCAACATAGGAGCCGCACAGGACAATGTTTAAACGTGAGTCTTCCCTGTGAGCGTCGATTGAGGTCTGGAGAATGCTGTCTAAGCCTTTAACCGCATCTCTCAAGTAGGGGTATTCGTCGAGAACGAGGGTAATGTTCTTGTCTTTGGCTTGGGCAAACAGAAATTCGATGAGCTCGCGGATGCCCGTGAAGGCGAGCGGAGGAAAGCTTAGCGCTTCAGCAGCAAGGGCGGACAGACTCTCGAGGTTGTCTGCCTCGGAGGTTTGGCGGCACTCGTAATAGATCGTTGCGACGTCCGATAAATCGGTTAGCGCCTGCTTGATGAGCTCACTTTTGCCGACGCGACGCCTTCCGTAAATGAGAACATTGCGCTGCTCGGGCGCATTGAGTGTTTTCTTAATACGGGCGAGTTCAAGCTCCCTGCCAATGAATTCCACTTACTCGGTTCCTTCCGACTCGGTTTTGTCCGAGTTAATTGTATCGCATGAACAAGTTTATGCTCGAGTTTACTCGGACAAAACCGAGTCGGTTCTGTCCGAGTAAGTTTGAATAGCGAATCGAAATTGTTATGTCCACATGGCGATGGCGAACATGGTTTCCATAAGCGCCGCGTTCGCGCTTGTTATTGCCGCAATGCGCTGTGTCGCTGAGGCGCAGATCGTACCGCTCGAAAGCGTCTTTTGGTTGGCGAACCTGGCCACGGGCGTGTTCTGCGGTGCGACGATTTTCGCGGCCACGTTTGCTGTCCTGTGTGCAACGTTTTTCACGGCGAAAAGACGCCGTGCCAAGCTCGAGGCAGAACTCGACTCCTCAGACGACATCTAATGCGCAATGGGCCGGCTCTGGGTATCCAGAACCAGCCCATTTTGATGTTCGATTAGCCGAGTCGGCGCCTCTCACAAAAGTAAGTAGGAGCTAGCGAGGCCTATCCGAATTGACCTCATTGGCGGTGTCGGTTTCGAGCGCCGTGCGGCGGGCGCTGTAGGCGACGAGGCCGGCGCCTGCCGCGGCGAGTGCTGCAGCGGCTGCCGTAAGGGGAGCGTTGACATCGCCCGTGCCCGCAAGTGCGCCCGCTTTTCCGGAGCGCTTGTTATTGTCGTGGTCCTTGCCACTGCCGGAGCTGCTTCCGCCGGAGCCGCCGCCCTCGTCAGTACCGCCGCCACTTGAGCCACCATCGCCGTCCGCCGGCATCGGGGCGTCGTGAAGTCCTGTCGTATCCGCGCTATCGCATACGCCGACCTGAATTTCTGAGCGCTCGCATGCCGCGTCGGGCACATGAAGCTCGTGCAGTACGGCACCCAGCGCCGAGTTTGCGCCCGGTCGGATTTCCTTGAGCGTTACGGGATCGAGCGCCACCAGGTCACGCGCCTTCGCATACAGCGTTACGCGTTTGCCCACTTCGTCGCTCCAACTCTCGGGGATAGCGAAGCTCATGCGGAACTGTGCCGTGCAACCCGGTGCCAGCACGGCGTTGCCGTTGTCGGCTACCAGCGGGTGCGTTGCAAAACATGCGCCCAGCGTCTCGAGCGCGTACTTCACGTGTGCCATGTCGTTGGCCGAAGCGTCTTCGGCAAGCTCTGGATCGTGGATCGAAGCCATGCGTGCGTTCGCTCCGAATCCGATGGATGCGCTGGAGAACGGCTGGCTGGAGCCCTCTCGGTACAGATCGATCGTGCCGGCGGTCAGCAAAGTGTTGCCGTCGTTTCGCACCGTGACCATGAAGGACTCGCCTGCTGCTCCGGGCACCACCGCGCCCGAGGTAGCGACCGCGCCCGTCGGAGTGGCACACGCCACCAAGGGCACTTCGATGCCGTGCAGCTCTGCCTCGCTCTGCTCCGCGCTCACAATGTGCGTGGCGAGCGCGGAGAGAATGCCTCCCGACGTCAAAAATGCCGTTATCTGATCGACGGGATGGTCCAGCTCGCACATCACGAACGGCTCCGTGAACAGATCGCCTGCCAAGGTGCTGGCGAAGATGCGGAAGTGCTTGCCCATCACTGCTACCGGGTTGCCTTCTTCGTCGTAGGTTTGTCCCACCTTGCCATCGGTGTTCTCTACATAGAGCACGCACCTGCCGTTGTTGCTCACGCTAAACGATGCCGGGCCACAGCCTGCCGCGCCCACGGGCCGCGTTGCAAATGCCGATGCGCCTCGCGTCCAAGTAATATGCTGCAGTTGCTCGTTGACGGTTGCCAAAAAGCCCGTGTGCTGCGGCCACGGTACCGCACGGGGCACCGCGGCGTCCGGCGGCATAACGCCCCAGCCCGCAATGGACCGGCCGATCACGGCGTACGATGCGCAGCCGCAACCGTCTGCGGTCTCGTACGCAACGGGCACCACCATTTTGCCGTTGATGTTTTCGGGCTCGCCCAGCTCGATACTCGAAGGTGCCTGCGGAAAGCGGAGAACTTGGCGGAACGTCAGGCTGTCGCCCGAAACGTCCGACCACAGGGTAAAGCACTCCAGCGCAACCTCAGCCCCGTTGCCGAGTGCCTTTTCTGCGGTGGTTCCGCGGCGGTGGAGGTAGGCACCCGACAGGCGCCCGTCGACCAGCGTCTTGCCCACCGTGATACGCGGGCACTGCAGGCAATGGTAGCCATCCTCTTGCAGGCGGCCGTGCGAGATGCTGCGCCATGACGTATGCGACACCACGCGGATTTCGTCATTACTTATGCGCAGGCGTACAACGGACAGTATGCCGGCTGTGCTTGCCGTATCGAAAAGGGTGTTGTCGCCGGCGGGGCGCTCGCCCGAGACCAGCAGCACGTAGGCGTCCCGGTTTCCTCTACCGTCCGTATATTCCACCACGTCGAAGTCGTAATCGTATATGCTGTCGCGCTCCACGTCGTTCTCGCCAAACCCAAGGGGAAAGTCCACGGGCATGGGAGCGGACCACGTGCCGTTTGCCTTTGTGTGCACCACCAGGCGCGAGCGGCCATTGTCGCCGTAGCGCACCGAGGCGATACGGAACAGGCATTCTGCGCCGGCAATCATTGCCAGCTTCATGTGAGCTTCGCTGAGCACGCCGGAAAACAGCACACTGTCGCTCGATGGTTTGATACCGCCACGCTCGTCCTCCGATACACCAGCAGAATTGGCGTTGGGGTCCGCAACGGCGTTCGTCGCCTGCCCGATATAGGTGTACTTATACATTGGCGCGGCGTTTTCGTCGTTCTCTATCAGTGCATGGACGAAATGCTCGATCTGTCCCGTGTCGTCGCTTTCTGCATTCGCCTCGAGCTCAATGCGCGTGACCGCTTGATCCCAATCGCGCACGACAGGCGCGGCGTTTACGGCAGTGGCCTTAACCTCGGCGCGTGCGAGCAGCTCGGCGTTAGTGACGATGGTGGCCGATGCGATAAATTGCGGCACACCACCTGCCTCGGCGTTGCCGCCCGAGCCGAAGCAGGCGTTCAGCGTATAAGGCGTATCTCCACCCAAGGCCAGCTCAGAGCGCTGGAGTACATACTGGTCGCCGTTGTTCACCGACATATTCCACGAATCGGCGAGTGTGGGCCACGATCCCGACCAAGCCTTGGTGGTCCACTTGAACATAACGAACTGGAGTATCACATCGACATCGACGTCTGCACCTACGCGCAGTCGCGGAAGCGGGTGTCCATCTGCCTTCTCGTACCCAATGAACAGCGTGAGGGATGCGGCGCCGCGCACGGCAGACGAGGCGACGCCCGCAACGCCGGCTCCAAAGGTAACGGCAAGCCCGATCTGGATGGTGAACGAGCCCGACGTGTTTGACCAATCGAGCGAAATGTTTTTAAAAAACGCCGCGCCGCTACCGTGCGTGTGGGCGCCCACGGCGAGCGCCAGTTTTGCCAGCACCCAGGGGTTGACGTTTAGGAAAAACGGTACCGGTCCTAGGGTAAACTGCTCAGTCCAATTGAGGTCGGTTCTTACCTGGAAGAGGGCCTTAATATTGCCGTATGCGGGGTCGTTGTTGTTGCCCCAGGTTTTGCCCGCCCAATCGTAGGCGAGCGAGCCGTACAGCTGTGTGGCGATATCCATCGTGAACAGCAGCGTGCAATGGTGGCAAAGGAGCTTGGTGTTTCTTGGATCGGTGCCCGAACCGGCACTCATGCTCTTGTACTGATTCCACTTCCCTTCCATTTCGTCGAGGTAGCGGCTTGCCTGCTTGGCGCCCGACTCACGCGGCGATTTCTTCCAGTATTCCGGATCAGGATTGCCCGAATCGTTCATATAGCTGGCTGGTTTGTATCCTCCGCCAAACAGCACGTATCCAGCAAACGAGAAATCGAAGAGGATCGGAAATGTGGGCATCCAACACGTGAACTTATTACCACCGATGCCGGGAAACGATGCGGGGAAATCAAACGGAGTGACCTCTTGGTCCATGGTGGTGGGAATGATGGTGGTCGAGCCCGATTCCGCCTTTGCGGTCGGCGCGGTGACAACGGCCATGGGGGAGGAGAGCGTGTAGGTTTTGCCCTGATAGTCGAGGACAAAGCGCAGCTTGCACCCTTCTTCCAGAAAGCCCGATGCCGCATCGAGGAACGTGTCTTCAAGCGTGAACGTTGCCAGATTATCCGAACCCGATGCACTGGCCTTGACTTGGCCAATCTGAGTGACGGTTTCGGGTGAGCTGCCCGCGGCAGGCGTCACTTTGTTGACGCGCAGCGTTGCCTGTCCGCCCTGTGGCAGATGTGCCTGAACGGTAAAGGCGTGCGTATCGGGCTGCTCGTTTGCCGTGTCGTCCTTCGGCAATGCCATGAACGTGGCTTCAGCGTACTGGATGTCCCATTCGTCAAACGTGAGTTGGCGGAAGTACGGCTCGCCATCGGAGAGCGGACGTGTGGGTGCGGTAATGGCGGTGCCGCCTTGGACACGCGCGAGGGGAATCTCGACATCGCGGTAGCCCGCCATGCTAATGGAGATGCTGCCGTTAAAGTCGTACGCGTCGAGAAGCGTTGCCTCGTCTACGTAGCCTTCCGAAAGTGGCGCGACCTCAAAGATGGCCGTGCCCTCGTCGTCGGTCGTGGCGGTGAGCTGCTTGCCCGCGGCATAACGCGACGCGAGCGTGACCTGGGCTCCCGTGATGGGCATATTCTTGTTGGCGACGTCGACCGCGACCACACCAAACATGGTGCGCGAGAGAACGAGCACCCTGAAGGGGTCTTTTTCGTCGGCATAGGCTTCGGTGGGCGCGAACGGCAGCAGGAAGGCATTTTCGCTTCCCGGCACGCGAGGCAACATGATGCTCACTAGCGAGGACGCTCCGGCAACAAGTAACGAACGGCGGTCAAGCATCTTGGGCTCCCATCCCGCAAATATCGGTGGAAATAATCCAATTTTGCGAGATGGTGCCCCGTGGCGGTAGTGCCGTTCAAGGGCCAAAATGTCCAATTTGAGAGAGCGAAGCGCCGGGTTCCGGAACGCGTTCGATGCGCTTGGCAGCCCGGTCGCTAACGCAGCATATGCGCGACCAGCTCGGCGCGTGTGCCGATGCCAAGCTTTGCGTATACGCCGGATAGGCGGTTTTTGACGGTGCCCGGCGATACTCCCATGTGGCGTGCGATTTCGGCGTTGGTCCACCCACGACAGGCGAGCATGGCCATGGTGAATTCCGTGGTCGTTAGATCGTCGGCCACGTCCTCGCCCGAATCGGGGTTGTGGATGCGCCGCCAGCCGTAGCTGAATCGATACGTGATCTCGATGATGCGTGCGAAATCGTCAGGGTATTGCGATTTTAGGCATGCCTCGATGAGTCCCTGCAAAAGGCCATGGTGTTCGCCGATGAGTTCGATAAGGCCGTCGGGGCGCGCAATGTCCCAAGCGGCGCCAAAATGCGCTTTTGCGGCGTCGACGTCTTTGAGACTCATACAGGCCATCGAAGCCGACAAGTGCAGGAATAGCTCCGAGATGGGGTAGCTTCCCTGTTTCATAATCAGGGCGTTTTCCGCCATGCCCAGGCTGCGGCCGTATTCGCCGCGCAGATACAACGCGTGCGCCATCACGTAGCTGGCGAACAGTCGCAGGCCTTCGGGTAGGTGCGCCGCAAGTGGATAAAACTCTTCGGCAGAATACGGGGAAGGCAAGTGCAGCAGGACGCTCGCGGCCGAGGCGAACAGGATATGCGTGGCGTGGACGGCGGGCGATTCCTCGTCGGCCGGCGTATCGAGGATGCCCGCAAGGCACCGGCGGGCGTCGGCGATACGGTTGAGCGACAGACTGGCGTATCCGCAGATAAAGCATGCGGAATAGCGCAGCGCGGGATCGGTGACGTCAAGATAGGGGTGCGCCGTCTTGGCGGCGAGTGCGGCCTGTCCGCGAAAGTACAGCGCTTCTGCCGTGGCGATGGCGCGTGAATCGGGGTCGGAAATGCCTGCAACCGCAGCGTCAATCTGCCCCGGCACAAAGGCGGTGCACATCAACGGCATGGGAACGCATGGGTAGCCATCGCAGTCCATCTTCCATCTCCCAACAGCTGGCAACACTAGCAGCAATTGTACTCTTGTTGCTCGGGACTGGAATTTGTGGGTATCGCCTACGATTGTGCCGAACGTATAAAGGAAGAGTCTATTGGCGATGCTCCCAAGGTGGCTACCGAAGTCTAGCTGACCTTGGGATATAGAAAAACTGCCGCCCCTGCAAAAAGCTCTGTCGCAGCGATGGGAAACGTATCTCGTTCTGCATATAATGAGGTCATATGACGGTGCGTCTGCATACGCGCGGCGCATTTCCATCGAACCGAGAAGGAGCTCTGCATGGATCCCAACAAGCGTCCCGACGACATGGTGCGTATCACCACTCCCGAACTTGCCCAGGTGTTCATCGATGAGCAGGTCGCTGCAATCCGCGAGCAGATCGGCGACAAGAAGGTCCTGCTGGCTCTTTCCGGCGGCGTCGACAGTTCGGTTGTCGCGGCCCTGCTCATCAAGGCCATCGGCAAGCAGCTCATTTGCGTGCATGTGAACCACGGCCTGATGCGCAAGGGTGAGAGCGAACAGGTCATCGACGTCTTCAAGAACCAGATGGACGCTAACCTGGTCTATGTGGACGCGACCGATCGCTTCCTGGATAAGCTCGTGGACGTCGAGGAGCCCGAGGCCAAGCGCAAGATCATCGGTGCCGAGTTTATCCGCGTGTTCGAGGAGGAGGCCCGCAAGGTTGGCGACGAGGTCAGTTTCCTCGCCCAGGGCACCATCTATCCCGACATTCTTGAGTCCCAAGACGGCGTGAAGGCTCACCACAACGTGGGCGGTCTGCCCGAGGATCTGCAGTTTGAGCTCTGCGAGCCCGTCAAACTGCTGTACAAGGACGAGGTCCGCGTCGTGGGTCGCGAGCTCGGCCTGCCCGAGAACATGGTCGAGCGCCAGCCGTTCCCCGGTCCCGGCCTGGGCGTCCGCTGCCTTGGTGCCATCACCCGCGACCGTCTTGAGGCGCTGCGCGAAGCCGACGCGATCGTGCGCGAGGAGATCGACAAGGCGGGTCTGACCATCTGGCAGTATTTTGCCGTCGTGCCCGACTTCCGCGCCACCGGCGTGCGCGAGGGCAAGCGCGCCTACGATTGGCCCTGTATCATCCGCTGCATCAACACCGTCGATGTCATGACCGCCGAGGTGCCTGAGCTCGACTGGGCGTTGCTCAAGCGCATCACCGCTCGCGTGACCGCCGAGGTCCCCGGTATTTGCCGCGTTTGCTACGACCTCACGCCGAAGCCCGTTGGCACGGTCGAGTGGGAGTAAGCTAACTCAGCTGGTAGGCGACGAGAACTAGCAGATGTGACAAAGGGACAGTCCCTTTGTCACATCCTCGATATTATGTGCGGGATGGTACGCCACGCGGCGTGCCATCCCGTTCGTTATTTTAATGAGCCGAGTGCGCGAGTGGGAAGAGTCACGAGCATGGTCGTTCCGCGCTCCGAGCTCTCTTCGACCTCGATGGAGCCGCCGTGGAGTGCGGCAATCTCCCAGACCAGTGCAAGCCCCAGCCCCACGCCGCCATATGCCCTGCTGCGCGATTTGTCGACGCGAAAGAAGGGCTGAAAGATGCTCGTCTGGTATTGCTCGGGAATGCCCGGTCCCTGGTCGCGCACGCGTAGCAGCACGCGGTCGCCTTCGGCGCAGGCGTTGATTTGCACGGTCGAGTTGGGCGCGCTATAGCGTATGGCGTTTTCGGTCAAGTTGAACAGCAACCGATAGATCAGCGTGTCGCTGCCGATCGTTTGCGCGTCGCCCTCACTTGTAAGCGTGATGTCTTTTTGCTCGGCAAGGGGTGCCAGGTCCGTGAGCACTTCTTCGATCATCGGCGCTAGGTCAATCACATCGTTGCAAGGGACACTGCGCAGCTCGCTCATCTCGAGCAGGGTCTTTGTCATGTGCGTCATTCGCTCGGTCTGCTCCTGCAGCAGCCCGAGCAGGCTCGCTGTATCGGCGTCGACGTCGGGGTGCTCGGCGCAAAACAGCTCAACCTGGGCCTGCATGAGCGCAAGCGGCGTGCGCAGTTCGTGCGCCGCATTGCCCGTAAACTGTCTTTGTGCGGAAAATCCCTCGTCAAGGCGGGTAATCATGTCGTTAAACGACGCGCTGCAGCGCCTGAGTTCAGAGGGCACGTCCTCGCTGATTTTTGTGTCGGCGAGGTTGTCGGGCCGCACGCTCTCGACTTGCGTCGCAAAGAAGCGCAACGGCCGCAGCGCATGTCCGCTCACAAAGTAGGCCAGCACGCCGCCGAGCAGCGTCACCGCTGCAGTTATATACCAGCTCGTCGCGCCAAACGATTCTTGGGCGTCGTTCACGACGATGGTCAGCGCGTCGTCGAGCTCTTTGTTTGTCGGGTCAAATGAGCTGGGCGAGGCCGCCTCCACCTTGCTGTGCGCCGATAGTTCATTGCCGATCGAGTCCATGTAGCGCATGCCGGAGTAGCCAACCAGGCAATTCATAAGTACGCAGGTTGAACATATCAGCAGTGCCGTCATCAACGTGATGCGCCACTGCAGCGACAGCCGCTTCATTTGCCGTCCTCCATAACGTAGCCTTCGCCGATTCGGTTGCGGATGGGGTCGTGCCCCAACGCGCCGCGCAGCTTTTTGCGCAGCGACGAGATGTGCACGCGGGTCGCGTTGCTAAAGCTGTTGACGCTGCTGTCCCATACATGCTCGATAAGCTCTTCCTGGCTCACCGGCCGCCCCTGGTTAAGCATCAGGTATTCCAAGATGCCGGTCTCCTTGCGCGTGAGGGATAGGGTCTCGCCGCCCACGGAGGCGAGGCGCGCTTTGGTGTCAAAGCTCAACAATCCACAGGCTAGAACAACGTCGTTTTGCGTAAAGCGCCTGAGCGTGAGACTGCGTATGCGTGCCGCCAGCTCGTCAAGATGGAACGGCTTGGTGAGGTAGTCGTTGGCGCCCGCATCGAGCCCCGCTACCTTGTCGGAGACCTCGCCACGTGCCGAGAGCACGAGCACCTTGGTCTCGCAATCGGTAATTCTGAGTTGCCTGAGCACGGTCATGCCGTCGACATGGGGGAGATTGAGGTCGAGCACGACAAGATCAAAGGTCTCGACATCGAGCAGATCGAGGGCCTGCTGCCCGTCGTAGCAGCAGTCGACGCTATAGGCCAAGTTGCGCAGGCTGCGTGCGATCGCATCGCACAGCGCCCGCTCGTCCTCGACGACCAAGATGCGCATAACGTTCTCCTTGCATAGTCATTCACGCTTAACACGGATTTTATAGTCGGTATGGTCCAATGGGTCGCGAAACGAAAGGAGTGGTCAGATTGTTCAAAGCGATTAAGCCTGTGGCGCAGGTGGCTTTGCTGATCGTTGGGGTAGCCATGGTTGGCTTTGGAATTATGCGCGGCGAGGCAGATGCCGTGCTGGCCAAGGCAATCAGGCTGTGCTTGGAGTGTATCGGAATTGGATAAAAGAAAAAACACTGCATCGCATCTTTTAGCGCGATTTCGTGGATTGATTCAGGCGGCGGCGACGCTTGCGACCAATATTCACCTGCCTAACTTTGCCAAGGGCGGTATCTACCAGGGAGCCGGCAAAGCCGTCTGCGTGCCGGGGCTTAACTGCTACTCGTGTCCAGCGGCCTCGGGTGCGTGCCCCATCGGGTCGTTTCAGTCGGTGGTGGGATCGTCTAAGTTCAGCTTTTCGTATTACGTCACCGGAACGCTCATTCTGATCGGCGTGCTACTGGGACGTTTTGTATGCGGCTTTTTGTGTCCGTTTGGATGGCTGCAAGAGCTTCTGCATAAGATTCCCAGCAAAAAGCTCTCCACGAAAAAGCTCAAGCCGCTCACGTACATCAAGTATGCCGTGCTACTGTTTGCCGTGGTGCTGCTGCCCGTCTTGGTGGTTAACGATGTGGGTATGGGCGACCCGTTCTTTTGCAAGTACATCTGCCCGCAGGGTGTGCTCGAGGGCGCGATTCCGCTGTCCATCATGAACGTGGGAATCCGCTCCGCGCTGGGAAAGCTCTTTACCTGGAAGCTCGCGATCCTCATTGCGGTTGCGGTGCTGAGCGTGCTGTTCTACCGCCCCTTCTGCAAATGGATTTGCCCCCTCGGTGCGTTTTATGCGCTCATGAACAAGGTGTCTTTGCTGGGGATCCAGGTTGACCAGTGCAAATGCGTCTCGTGCGGCAAGTGCGCCAAGGTGTGTCAAATGGACGTGGACGTTACGCGTACGCCCAACCATGCCGAATGCATTCGTTGCGGCAAATGCGTGGGCGCGTGCCCCGTCGATGCTATTAGCTTTCGCTATGGGCTGGGTGTGACGGGCGACAAACCCGCGCAGTCCACGCAAGCCTGCGAAAACAAATAGGTACCTATATAAGTTTCGATATAAACGGAGGAACCATGAAACTGTCAAAAATTGCGGCTCTGTTGATGCTGCCCGTGCTGGCGCTGACTCTCGCGGCGTGCTCTGCCCCCAAGGGCGACGCGAAGGATGCCACGAGCGGCGATGCGCAGATTGCCGAGCTCATAGCGCAAAAGCCGTCGAGTGCCGAGGAGGCGGCCGAGCTGTACCAGCAGCTGCTGCAAAAGGAAAACGAGATCTTTGCGAGCGATAACGCCCTATGGGAAAAGGTGTTCCTTGCGGCCAACAAAGACACTCCCATGATTGAGGACGGCAAGAACTACGGTGACTTCTTGCTCGATACCATCGAGGGCGCCAAGGATCAGTTTGCGGCTGACGAGCTTAAGACGCTTAAGGCCGGCGCGCAGCAGGTCAAGGAGATCGAGGACAAGCTCATGGCGCTGGAGAAGGAGTTCCCCGGATGTGGCAGCACGCCCGGCGAGGGAGAGAGCGTCGATGCCTCGACCGCGGGCATGACCAACGGCGAGAGCGGGGAGACGAAGTTCCCCAGCTTTAAGGGCAAGGACTTGGACGGCAGCGATGTAAACAGCGACGAGCTGTTCTCCAAGAACAAGGTCACCGTCATGAACTTCTGGTTTACCACCTGCAAGCCGTGCGTGGGAGAGCTGGGCGATCTGGAGAAGCTCAACAAGGAGCTTGCCGAGAAGGGCGGCCAGGTCGTGGGCGTTAATTCCTTTACGCTCGATGGCAACAAAGACGAGGTGGCCGATGCCAAGGACGTGCTTTCCAAGAAGGGCGTAACGTATAAGAACATCTGGTTTAAGTCGGACAGCGAGGCCGGAAAGTTCACCTCCAACCTGTACTCGTTCCCGACCACCTACGTGATCGACCAGAACGGTAACATTGTGGGAGAGCCGATCATGGGCGGCATCAACTCCGCTGAGCAGTGCGAGGCGCTCAACAAACTGATCGATCAGGCACTCGCGAAGAGCGAACAGTAAGTCCGTGGGACAGACAACTGAAGGGGAGTCGCTGGAAACAGCGACTCTTTTTTCTGCTTCGGGGTAGCATCATGGGTATACGTCGAAAGGGCACGCAGCTTTTCGTGCATTGCCTGAGTGGTGCGCGAAGCAACCAAGCTGTGAGTTTTCTTAAGCGTTCTGGGTATGGCAGTGTCAAGAATATCGGCGGCATAAGCGGCTATACGGGAAAGGTGGTGCGTTAGCTATGAAGGTGGTTATCGTTGGAGGCGTCGCGGGCGGCGCATCGGCGGCGGCACGTTTGCGCAGGCTCGACGAGCAGGCCCAAATTGTCATCTTTGAGCGCACGGGTTTTGTATCGTATGCCAACTGTGGGCTTCCGTACTACATTGGCGGCGTGATAGAAGAAGAGAGTGCATTGACGCTGCAGTCTCCCAAGGGCTTTTGGGATCGTTTTCGCATTGCGGTCAAGACGAGTCACGAGGTGTTTGCCATCCATCCCGATTCGCATACGGTTGAGGTTCGCAATATGCTGACGGGCGAGGAATTTGTCGAGACGTATGACAAGCTCATCCTGTCGCCGGGTGCAAAGCCGATTCGCCCTGCGTTGCCGGGCATCGACTCGGATAAAATCTTTAGCCTACGCACCGTTGAGGACACGCTGCGTATTCACAGCTATGTTCGAGAGCGGCGACCGAGCAGTGCCGTCGTGATCGGCGGCGGCTTCATTGGCGTCGAGACGGCGGAGAATCTGTGCGAGCTAGGGCTCCAGGTGACCCTTCTGCAGCGTCCCGTCCAGCTTATGAACAACCTGGATTACGACATGGCGACCCTTTTGCATACCGAGGTGCGTGAGCACGGTATTGATCTGCGCCTCAAGGCCGATGTGACAGGTTTTGAGGAAGTTGATGGCCGCGTTGTCACCCATGTTGCGGGCGATGACCCTATCGGAGCCGATATGGTGCTGCTTGCCATTGGCGTGGCACCTGAGAGCCATCTGGCGCAAGAGGCGGGGCTCGAACTGGGCATCAAGGGGGCTATTGTGGTCAACGACCGCATGGAGACCTCTGCTGCCGACGTGTATGCCGTGGGCGATGCCGCGCAGGTCACGCATCAGGTGACCGGCGAGGACGCGGTCATTTCGCTCGCCGGCCCCGCCAACAAGCAGGGGCGTGTCGTTGCCGATGTCATAGCCGGCATGGACAGCTGCTACCGCGGATCGTTGGGCTCATCGATTATCAAGGTATTCGACTTGACGGCGGCAAGCACGGGACTATCCGAAAAGGCAGCACACGCGGCGGGAATTGACTGCGACAGCGTGGTCCTGTCGCCCGGTTCGCATGCGGGTTATTATCCGGGTGCAACGCCCATGACCATGAAGGTTATCTTCGAGAAGCAGGGATTGCGCCTGCTGGGTGCGCAAATCGTGGGCATCGATGGTGTGGACAAGTGTATCGACGTTCTGGCGACTGCCATCCAGGCAGGCATGCGCGGCGATAGGCTTAAGGATTTGGACCTAGCATACGCGCCGCCGTACTCATCGGCGAAGGATCCCGTCAATATGGCGGGCTTTATGATCGAGAACCTCAATCGCGGCATACTGGCGCAGTGGCATTGGGAGGATGAGCCCAACTTGCCACGCGATGGCAGCGTGCAGCTGCTCGATGTTCGTACGGAAGGGGAGTATGAGCGCGGGCATATCGATGGTTTCGTAAACATTCCCGTCGATGATCTGCGCAATCGCCTGGGCGAGCTCGACCGGGCCAAGCCGGTCTACGTGATTTGCCAGAGCGGCATTCGCAGCTACATTGCTTGCCGTATTTTGGCGCAGCATGGCTTTGAGTGCTTTAACTTCTCGGGCGGCTATCGCTTCTTTGCAGCCGTGACTGAGGCTCGCCGCGGCAGCGCTAACGTTATGCCGTGCGGGCTCGAAAAGTAGCGCGCATTGGAATGTGACAAAGTGACAGCCTCTTTGTCGCATCGGGGATGTTATATGCGGGATGGTGCGCCATGCGGCGTGCTGTCCCGTTCGTTTTTTGGCGCGGTTCGTTACATTCCTCACTGGTATCGGCCAAAAATGAGGATAGAGTAGGACAAACGCGCCGAACGTGAACGGCGGGGGAGCGGGCGAGCGCGCCCGCGCGAGAGAGGTTGCCGTCCATGCTGGATCTCAGAGTTATTTGCAAAAGGTACGTTACGCAGTCGTTTACGCAGGTAGCGCTCGACAGCGTAAGCCTGTCTTTTCGCGATAACGAGTTTGTAGCCATCCTGGGTCCTTCGGGCTCGGGTAAAACTACGATGCTCAACGTCATTGGTGGACTCGACCATTTCGATTCCGGCGACCTGCTGATCGATGGCATCTCGACCAAGGACTTCAGCGACCGCGATTGGGATGCCTACAGAAACAATCGCATTGGCTTTGTGTTTCAGAGCTACAACCTCATTCCGCATCAGACCATTTTGGAAAACGTGGAATTGGCGCTTACACTCACGGGCGTGGGACATGCCGAGCGCCGCCAGCGTGCGCGTAAGGCGCTCGAGGCGGTTGGTCTGGGCGAGCACGTTGACAAACGCCCGAACCAGCTTTCGGGCGGGCAGATGCAGCGCGTAGCCATTGCCCGCGCCTTGATCAACGACCCCGAAATCGTGCTGGCTGACGAGCCGACCGGCGCCTTGGACTCAACGACATCCGTGCAGGTTATGGATTTGCTCAAGGACGTTGCGCGCGATCGTCTGGTCATCATGGTCACGCACAATCCCGAGTTGGCATACAGGTACGCCACGCGCATCGTCACCCTGGCGGACGGCAAGATCACCGACGATTCAGATCCCTTTGATGCTGCCGAGGCCGCGCGTCGCGAGGCCAAGCCCACGCGCAAAACCTCGATGAGCTTTGTGACGGCGCTGGGGCTTTCTGCCCGAAACCTCATGACCAAGAAGGGCCGTACGGCCATGACTGCCTTTGCAGGTTCGATTGGCATTATTGGCATCGCAGCGATTCTGGCGCTGTCCAACGGCGTAAACGGCTACATCAAAAAGGTCGAGGAGGACACGCTCTCGAGCTACCCGCTCACGATTTCCAAACAAGATTACGACCTGTCATCCATGATGGGCGGGCATGGGGCTACCGATGAGGAGGCGTCCAAGGGCGAGGGCTCGTCCGATGACGCTACCGGTGGCAAAGCTAAGGGAACCGATAAGATCCCCGTGGTCACGGCCGTAAAGGATATGTTTGCGAGCGTTAAGTCCAACGACATGACGAGCTTTAAGGCATGGCTCGATGCCGGTGGCGATGGCATCGATAAAGAGGTCAATGCCATCCAGTACGGCTATGGCGTGACGCCGGTTGTCTATCGTGCCGGGAATGGCGATGGGAAGCCTGTCCGGCTGGTGCCCAACGCTATGACTGAGGCCATGAGCGGGGGCGCGAGCTCGGCGGCAACGGTGAGCATGGAATCTATGGGAACGTCGGTCTTCAACGAGATGATTGACGACCAGAGCCTGCTCGACAGCCAGTACGATGTCGTTGCCGGCCATTGGCCTACGTCCGCCAACGAGGCCGTGATGGTGCTTTCGAGCCGCGGAACGGTGGGCGACTACACGCTCTACAGTATCGGCGCGCTGGATATCGATGAGCTCAACGACCTGGTTAACAGTGCCATGACGGCCGACGGCAAGGTCAAGACGCCCAAGACCGGCAGCGACTTTACCTACGACGATGCACTGTCCACGACGTTTAAGGTGTTGTCGCCGGCCGATGCCTATCGCAAAAACGAAGAGACCGGCATGTGGACTGACATGTCTGGCGACGCCGACTTTATGAAAGCCAAGGTTGCCGACGGTATTGACGCGCGCATTGTGGGCGTGGTGCGACCCAACGAGACGGCAAACGCGAGCGCATTGTCCCCGGGCATTGTCTATACGCATGCGCTGACTCGCCAGCTTATGGAGCGTGCTGCCGATTCGCAGATTGTGCAGGAGCAGCTTGCCCACCCCGAGACGGATGTCTTTACGGGCAAAACCTTCGACGAGCTGCAGGGCGAAGCCAAGCAGGGCGTGGATTTGGGCGGTATGTTCAGCGTAGACGAGGCGGCACTGAAGAGCGCGTTCTCACTCGATACGTCTGCGCTCTCGGGCGCAGCCGGCGGTATGGACCTTTCTGGTCTCGACTTGTCCGGGCTGGACATTGACCTTTCGGGTGTTGGGAGGGACATCGACTTTAGTGACATCATGGCCAAAGCGCCGGCCCCAGATTTCTCGGGCATCTTTGATGGTCTTGAGCTCACGCCTGAGCAAATGCAGCAGGTGGGAGCACTTGCCAACCAGCTGTTTGAGGGCTTTATGCGCTCTGATCAGTTTAAGGCGCTGTCACCCGAAGATCTTAAGGATGCGTCAAAGCTTGCTGCCGCATTCTCGGCGTATCTTGAGCATGATGCCGCAGCCCAGCAAATCCTGGCCCAGCTCAAAGCGCTCGGCGGCGATGCCCTGGCCGAGCGCCTGCAGCAGGCGATGACCGACTATGTACAAAAGCAGCTGGCTCCGTATCTGCAGCAGGCTATGGATCAGGTGATGAAGACAATTAGCGAACAGATTGCGACGACCGTATCGTCCCAGCTCAAGTCGGGCGCGGCAGGGCTCATGGACCAAATGGCGACGCAGATGTCTTCGAGTTTTGCCAACCTGGCGAGCGCCATGCGCGTGGATGCGGGCGCCTTTGCTCGTGCCATCCACTTCAACATGGACGCCGAGGACCTGAGCTCGCTCATGATGAGCTATGCCAAGGCGTCGAAGCTCACCTACGACAACAATCTGACCACGTTGGGCTATGCGGACGAGGCGGACCCCATTTCGGTCAAGATTTTCCCGCGCGACTTTGAGGCCAAGGAGCGCGTGCTCGATCACATCGATGCGTACAACAAGCAGGTCAAAGCTGCTGGCCACGACGAGCAGGCAATCTCGTACACCGACTACATGGGCATCATCATGGGTTCGGTGACCGACATCGTGAACACCATCAGCTTGGTGCTCATCGCATTCGTGAGCATCAGCCTGGTCGTGAGCTCCATCATGATCGGCATCATCACCTACATCAGCGTACTGGAGCGCAAAAAGGAGATTGGCATCCTACGCGCGATCGGCGCGTCGAAGCGTAACGTGGCCAACGTATTCAATGCCGAGACCTTTATCGAAGGTCTCATTGCCGGCGTCTTTGCTATTGTCGTCGTGGTGGCCGTGAGCTTTCCGGTTAATGCCTGGGCGCTTGCGGCCAAACAGGTACCCAATCTGATGAGCCTGCCCGTGCAGGATGCGCTGATGCTCATTGCAATTTCTGTGTTGCTGACGGTTGTTGCCGGCCTGCTGCCGGCTCGCAGCGCATCCAAGAAAGACCCTGTGGAAGCCCTGCGTTCCGAATAATGTGACAAAGGGGCAGTCCCTTTGTCACATTGGGGGCCCAATTACCGTTCGGCACGTTAAGGGTCCCCGCTCCCCGCTTAACACTTGACGAAGAATCTCCATCTTTATATACCTATCGGTAGGCATATAGGTTGCATTGCCGATAGAAACGGAGTAACCATGACTCTCATCGCACCAGCCGAAAAGGACCGCCCCCGTGAGAGCGGCGCATTTGCTTGGATTGTCGTTATTGCGCTCGGTTTAATGTCTGCGGGAACAACCGGCACCTACAGCATCATTGCCGGCTCATTCATCGCTCCTGTATGTGAAGACCTGGGCTTTGACTACACTTCTTTCTCTTTCTATTTCACCGCGATTCTTCTTGGCCTTGCGCTTGGGCTTCCGCTTTTGAGTCGTTTCATTCCAAAAGTAATCGGCAAACCATGGCATATTTGCGTTGAACTCGTCCTTATTGCCGCCGGCGCCGCAATGGCGTTCTACACCGAGGTCTGGATGTTCATCGTCTCCGCCGCAGTGATCGGCATCTGCTTTTCGTTCACAACGGGTGTCTGCATGTCCGATGTCATTGACCAATGGTTCAGTAAATCGTCTGGTCTTGCCATCGGCCTTGCGTGGGGCGTTAATTCTCTCTGCACGCTGCTATTGAGTCCTGTCATTACACTGGTCATCGAGCAGCAAGGCTGGCGTACGGGTTACATCGTACTTGCGGCCGTTTCTGCAGCCATGATATTGCCCACAAGCGCATTTATCATTCGCCTTAAGCCTCCTGATCGCAATATGCTTCCGTACGGAGAGACTACCTCCGAAACCCATGAGAGCTACAGCGCCGATGAAAAGGAAGATGTCTCTTCGGGCATGGCGCTCCGCGATGCCGCGAAAACGCCATCTTTTATTCTCTGTGCCCTTCTGCTCTGCGTGGCGCAACTCACCTGCTGCATGAACCAGCTGTTCCCGACCTATGCAAGCGAGGTCGGCTTCAATCCCATCGTGGGAAGCCTAATGGTTTCGGCGGCCTCGCTCTCCGATATTTTCCTAAATCCCTTCGTAGGCAAAACATGCGACAAGCTCGGTGCTATTAAAGCAACGGTCGCATGGACGGGAGTCAGCATTCTTTCATTCCTACTTCTCATCTTTGGCGGAAGCAACGAGACCGTTTCCATCATCGCGGCCGGCGTAAACGACGTCATGTTCGCCATCGTTGGAACTGCAATGCCGATGATTCTCCTCTCGCTCTTCGGATCACGCGATTTTGGAAGGATCTATTCGATTATTTGCTCAGCGGGCTATGTTGTCGGAGCTTTCGGAATGCCAGTCATGATGAAGGTTTACGGTATGGCAGGGTCTTTCCAAGGAGTATTCGTCTTCTGTATCATCTGCAACCTTCTGATTGCGACATTTGCTTTAGTTTCCGGTCTCCTCAATAAGACTACCGCGAAATAACCTGACCAACGAACTGCCCTTCAGCCCTGTCATTTGTCTCCGCAAGTTAAAACGAAATTGGGGCCGATTCCAACATAGCTGGAATCGGCCCCAATTTCTATTCAACAACTTTTGCAATCATCGCGAACACGGGTTTCGAACCATTCCGCGACCCCGCAAGTCGTCGCATCGCGCTTGCCAAGGTGCCTCTGTTATTACGCGCCTATTTAAACATGAGTTCGACGATCCCTGCCCAAACAGCCTTTTCATCGATGTCTTCATCTTGGGCAACGGTATTGCTCGCTCCCTCAAGTACGGTGTAAAGAATCTGCACGTACAGCATGACGTCTGTTTCATCGGAAAACGCGCCAATTTCTAGGCCATGGAGAAGGATGTCTTTAAGCGCGTCCATAGTTCGGTTGATCGCCGTTGCCTGACGTTCCTGAACTGCAGGGATTCGATTTGCCTGAATACTGACCTCGGCCAGCACGCGACGGCGCTTTTCATCACTACGATAGCCACCTATAACCGAATTGCCGAGCTCGATAAGCGCCGCCTTGAATCCGTCCCTATCGACTATTAGCGAGTAGTCGCGCTGATAGTCGATAGTCGGAAACATACTATCTAAGAGCGTGGTGAAAATATCCTCTTTAGAGGGAAAGTAGTAGTACACCGATGGCTTGGATATACCGACACGGTCGCAGATTTTTCCAATGGACGCCTTGTCGTAACCGACTTCTGCCACAAGATCATACATTGCGTCCAATATTTTTCCCTTTGTGCTCACGCTTCACTTCTCCATTGCAAATCACTTCCGCATTGCCAACATTATTAAGAATGGCAACGGAACATCAATTCGTGTCCAAACACGACCACTATAAACGGTGAACGGTAGGTATCGACAGGCGAATGGCAATTATACAAAAACACCTACCGAACGGTAGGTATAGTAGTACTATAGCTGGTGTAACCCCGCTATTGTCGCGGCCGGACAGCATTGCGGGAAACCCGACGGAAGGACCAACCATGTACGAGAACTATCGTATGCCGGGCGAGTTTGAGAAGCGCTCCAACGTCTATGTGACATGGCTTCCCGATTACATTCGCGCAGAGGGCTTCGATAATCGCCAGCCCTGCGTTGACGTAATTAAAGCTTTGCTTGAGTATGGCGATGTTACGGTCAACCTCAACTGTGGCACCCCCGGCTCCTACGAGGAAGCCTGCTCGCGCCTTAAAGAAGAAGGGGTGGATCTCGACCGTATCCAGATTACGCAGTTCGAAGACTCCAACTTCTACGTTCGCGACAACGGCCCCAGCATCATGGTCGACGACGAAGGCCATTCCTATATGGTCAACCCCGCTTGGACCTATTATGGCGTGTGGGACAAGAACTCCCCAGAGTGCCAGTCCGCACGCAGGGCAGCTGTTCACATGGCGGTTGCGCTCGGGTGCTTCGATATCGTCAATTCCGAAATGGTTTCGGAGGGCGGCGACCGCGAGTTTGACGGTCACGGCACCCTGATCGCCATCGAGGACACGGAATGCCGCAAGCGCAATCCCGAGTTCTCAAAAGAGGAAGTGGAGGCCGAGTACAAGCGCATCTACAACCTCAACAAGGTTATCTGGCTGCCGCAGCCTATGCTTGAGGACGACGACTATCGACTGGGCATCCTCGACGAGAAGGAAGATGGAACTCCTGTCTTCGGCATGAGCTTCGCCGCCCACATCGATGAGATGTGCCGCTTTATCACCCCGAACAAGATTCTTCTTGCCGAGGTATCCGATGAGGAGGCCGCCTCGAGCAAGGCGGGCGCGGAATCGCGTCGTCGCATCGACGCCGCCTACGAGATTCTACGCGCCGAGACGGACTGGGAGGGCAAGCCCTTCGAAATCGTCCGCATGCCCACTGCCGAGCCGATCGAGGTTGTCATCGCCCCCGGCGACGAGGACTACGAGCTGTATAAGGGCTTCATCGACGAAATGGGCGGCAAGTTCATGGATGGCACCCCTTGGCCCGAAGGCCCCGTTCACTTTTATGCCGCAGCAAGCTACTGCAACTTCCTCATCTGCAACGGCGTCGTTCTTGGCCAGCGTTATTACCACGAAGGCATGAGCGAAGTCGTGAAGGAGAAGGACGAGCAGGCCAAGGCGGTTCTTGAGAGCTGCTTCCCCGATCGCAAGGTCATCATGATCGACTCTCTCGCGCTTAACCTGTCCGGCGGCGGCGTGCACTGCTGGACCAAGGACGTGGCCGCCAGCTGCTAGCAAGTTCTTAAACTTGCGCTGCCTGATCCAAGCGCCACATTTACAGTCCCCGAGGGATATCCGTGTTTCCCTCGGGGGCGCATTCGACACTTACCCATCAAACAATTGAAAGGAAATAGGCATGAACAACAGCCTTCGCGGTCGCGACTACCTCAACATCCACGATCTTTCCTCTGAGGATTTCCGTTACCTCATCGATCTTGCCTGGAACCTCAAGGCCCAGAAAAAGTCCGGTGTCGACCAGCGCTACTTCCCCGGCAAGAACGTTCTCGCCAACTTTGAGTGGGGCTCGACCCGCACTCGTTGCGCCTTTGAGACCTCTTGCAACGACCTGGGCATGGGCTTCACCTATCTGACCAACTCCCACATGGGCGATTGCGAGACCATCGAGGATGCCATGCGCGTCTTCAACGGCATGTATGATCTCATTGTCTATCGTGCACAAAAGGACGAGCAGTTCCTCTATGATGTCGCCGACTTGGTCGATATTCCAGTCATCAATGCCCTCACCCTCGGCGATCACCCGACCCAGATGCTCGCTGACGCTCTCACGATGGAGGAGCAGTGGGGTGGTCTGCGCACGAGCCGTGGCAAGAAGATGGCCTTCGTTGGCAACTGCGCCGGCGCCCCCGTGTGGTATGGCCGTCTGTGCGCGATGCTCGACATGGACTTCCTCGCCATCGGCCCCGACGACCTCCGTCACCAGATGTGCAAGGAAATGATCGAGGAGGTTGAGGCCTGCTACGCCAAGTACGCGCCTAACAGGACCTTCACCATCACCTCTGACCTTGATGCTCTGGACGGTGTCGACGTAATCGTTACCGAGGAGTGGCGCTACATCAACCCCGAGTGCGGCGACGAGGTTCTGGACCCCGACGACTACAACTCTTGGCTTGGCGACGCCGAGTCCCTGTACCCCTATCGCGTCACCAGTGAGCTGTGCAAGCGCACCAACAACCCCGACATCTTCTGCATGCACGAGCTCCCCTCTGTTCACAACGCAAATCACCGCGTTGGCAAGATGTTGCTCGACCAGTGCAAGAACGACCTGCATCGTGAAATCATCACCGAGGGCTTTGAGATTGCGGACGAGTGCTTTGAGGCCAACGCGTCGGTCATCTTCCGTGAGGCAGAGAACCGTCAGCACACCATTAAGGCCGTTATGTGCGCCCTTCTGGGTCTCTAGGAGCTGTATCAATGGAAAATGCAAAGTTAAAGAGCAGCAAGGTTTACGCATGGGTTCTCGTGATCGCGCTCGGCCTCATGTCTGCCGGTACGACCGGATCCTATAGCGTAATCGCTGGCTCCTTCGTCGCGCCCGTGTGCGAGGAGTTCGGATTTGACTACTCCATCTTCTCGTATTACTTCACTGCAACGCTCATTGGTCTTGCAGCGGCTCTTCCGTTTGTCGGAAAACTCATCCCCAAGGTTGTTGGCAAGTTTTGGCTCCCCGTCGTCGAGCTTATTCTGCTCGCCGCTGGCGCAGGCATGGCCTTCTACACCGAAGTCTGGATGTTCATCGCAGCTGGTGCTTTGATTGGCGTTTGCTTCGCCTTCACTACCGGCGTCGCCATGTCCGATGTTATTGACCAGTGGTTCAAAAAATCTGGCGGCCTGGCAATTGGTCTCGCTTGGGCAGTGAACTCGATTTACATGCTCATCATGAGTCCCGTCATCACCTCTGTCATTGAGGCTGCTGGCTGGAGGACTGGTTATCTGGTGCTCGCTGGCGTCTCCGCCGTGCTCATTCTTCCCGCTTCCATCCTGATTATCCGCTATAAGCCCCAGGACAAGGGCATGCTGCCCTATGGCTATGTCGAAGGCGAGACGGTCGCCGAGACCGAGGAGACGACCGAGGATAGTGCACGTGGCGTTAGCTACGCACGCGCTATTAAGTCGCCTGCATTCTTTTTCTGCATCGGCTTCCTCTGCCTCGTTCAGCTTACTTGCTGCATGAACCAGCTGTTCCCCACCTATGCCGCCGAGGTCGGCTTTAGCCCCATGGTGGGTGGCTTCATGGTTTCCGCCGCATCGCTGTTCGACCTGTTCCTCAACCCGATCGTCGGTACCACTTGCGATAAGTTTGGCAGCACCAAGGCCATTCTGAGCTGGCTCGCCGTCTCGATTCTCTCCTTTGTCATGCTCATGATGAGCAGCGGCAACTCGACGCTCAGCATTCTTGCTGCCGGTGTTAACGACGTCATGTACGTCATCGCCGGCACCGCTCTGACCGTTTTGGTGATGGACGTCTTTGGCTCCCGTGACTTTGGTCGCATCTTCGCGCTCATCTGCTCCGTGGGCTATATCGTCGGCGCCTTTGGCATGCCCGTCATGATGAAGGTATACGAGCTTGTCGGCTCCTTCCAGGGCGTTTTCATCTTCTGTATTGCATGCAACGTCATCATCGGTCTGTTCTTGCTGCTGGCAAAGAAGACTGGTAAGAGCCTCTCTTGGGACGAATAGTTCGATTCGTCTTAGTCATACGCTGTAGGAGTTAATCTGCAGCAGCTTTAGGGCATCGGCTAACGCCGGTGCCCTTTTTCATGGAATGTGACAAAGGGACAGTCCCTTTGTCACATTGGGCGCCTAGCTCGTTTTGCCCACCAACGTGATACGGATGCTTGGATGGGTGTACTCGTCAAACTCGTCCTCGGGCTCCGTGTCAAACGAATAGTACGTTTTGATGGGGTTGTCACTCGTCCTGATGGAGATTCTCTCGTAGAGCGAACCGTTCAAAAAAGCCTGCCTAAACTCTTCGGGGAGCTTTTGCGGTGCTAGGAGCTCGGGACTCATGGTCTTGACGTCTACGGTTTGGACGACAGAGGAAAGTTCGTCCAAGTCGAGCTCGATGCGGGCGAGGTTGTCCTCAAGGCTCGCGTCGGGGTCGATCTCTGCTATGTAACTCACTTCCTTGAGCGTTCCCTTGTTGTCAAAGTCCAGATACGTATAGGTCTTCTGGGCGTCGGAGTCGCCTTCGTGCAGATAGCCGCGGACATGATAGCCGTAATCTTGATATCGCTCGTAGGGGTCATCGGCGGACACGTACTCGCATGCGGGCTCTAGCGTCTTGCGGGCGATGGCGATCTGCTCGGCCGCGGCCGCGGCATTCTCCTGCATCTCGATGTTTCCCTGTGCCAGCTGCGGGATATAAGCACCGCACACGATTGCGAGGGGCAGCGCCACAAGTGCGATGATCCACTTTTTTGCACGGGGGATAGGCACGCTATAGGCCTCCGCCATGGCCTTTGCGTTGGCATAGCTTTCGGTAAGTACGTCCGCTGCGGTGGCGACGGCGCCTACGGCAGCGGCGACTTCTGCCGCGCCGCCCAGGTTGCGCACGGTCGCGTTATCGCTGTTCTTAAGCAGGCGCGCGGCAGCCTGCGTACCGATAACGCCTGCGATTTGTGCCGAGCGGTCTTTCTCGGTCTGCTCGACGACGAGTCGGTGCTGCATTTCCTTCCACTGCTTGCCGCGCATGCCAAAGCGCGGCGCGAGCGCGCAGTAGCAGAATATGACGAGCTCGATGGCAGTGAGCGCCAAGGCGGTCATCATGCCCGTCTCTTGGAAGCCTTCGTGATGGAAGACGATATCGTCGATCATTTCGAAGGGAATGATCAAAAAAGGCAGCACGAACGCCATGGCAAGCGCTGCACCGGCAATCTTGGGATAGATGCAGTATCGCTGGATACGCTTGCGTTCTTGTTCGGAAATTGTTGCCATGGCTGGTCCTTGGTGTCGTAACGGTCGTTGCGGCGCATGGGGCGCGGGGCGCATCAGTTTGAGCTAGCGCTGGATAAGAACATAGAGCAAGATGCTCATCGCGATGAGCAAGAAGCCTGCGATGTTAAACATCAGTGTGGCAAAGTTGCCCACGATGGGGCGTTCGACATAGCTTTTGTCTGGGTTGCTGGGGTTGTAGTACACGGTCATTTGGCTACCGAGGGGCCAAAGCTGCTCCGCGAGGGTGCCTAGGCGGGCGATGGGGCCTGTCTGCACGTGCAGCCAGCCCTTGGCGTCTTCGTAGGCGGTGGCTTGCGTGCGGATGGGGAGTCCCGACAAGCTTTTGGTCTTTATGCCACGGAATTGTTTTTTCGCGCGGTATTGCGTGCCGTCGACGGTGTATTCCAAAACGGGATACATCCTGCCTTCGCCCATAAAGCGATGGTCGATGACCGTTCCCATGGTCACGGCGGTACAGGCCTTGGCGTTCTTGCGAGCGACGGCTTTCATGAGCGCGCTCACTCCGATAAGCAGGATGCCGATGCCCCCAACCAAGATGAGCACGAGCAGGGATATCTGCGAGGTGGTCACGGCGTTCTCCTTTGGCGCGATACCGTCATATGTGACCCAGTATAGAGAATCCCGCCATCGATGAGCTATTGCGGGGGGGGGTCAATTCTGAATGTGACAAATGGACTGTTCCTTTGTCACATCGGGGACTGCGGAATCGAGGTCTAATACTTTTCCCGAGAAGTGAACGAGTGAAAACGGACTCCCGAAGCATCGACACTTTTGGCGTGCAATTTCCTGCGGTTTTGCCGGTCAAATCCTGCGGTTTTGACGCCTAAAAATGTCAATGCTTCGGGGGTCCAAATACAGCCGTTCACTTCTCGGGAAAAGTATTAGACCTCGAAATATGGGCGGCGTTCGCGAACGGCAACTAGCTTGCGTCCGGTAGCCGGCACTTGGGGCAAAGGGACTGCCCTTTTGCCCCTTCACCATTGCATCGTATCTGGTGTGGAAAAAATATCGCCTGCGTTCTCGCGCCTGCGAAGAGTTCCTGAACCGCTTGAATGGGATGTGACAAAGGGACAGTCCCTTTCTCACATTGATTTGAGAGTGGATGTTGATGAATTTATCGCTGGCCCCCATGGAGGGGATTACCGGGCATGTGTTCCGTCGCGTGCATGCGGAGTGCTTTGGCGCGCTCGATTGTTATTACACGCCGTTTTTGCCGCCGCCGCGGGTGGGCAACCGCTTTGGTGGCAAGGCGTTTAAAGAGGTCGATCCTGCCAATAACCAGGGGCTTAACGTAGTACCTCAGCTGATGTCCAAGAACGCGGACGAGTTTGTGTGGGCGGCACAGGTGCTCGCCGACATGGGTTATCGCGAGGTCAATCTCAACTTGGGTTGTCCTTCGGGAACGGTTGTCGCCAAGGGCAAGGGTTCGGGTTTCTTGCGCAATCTCGACGAGCTCGAGGTGTTCTTGAACGATGTGTGCGGGCGGTCGCCGTTGCCGGTGTCGGTCAAGACCAGGCTGGGGCTGGAGAGTGACGACGAATACGAGCGCGTGCTCGATCTGTATTGCCGCATGCCGTTGGCAGAACTAATCGTGCATCCGCGCGTACAAAAGGACCGCTATACGGGCTCGCCGCGCAAAGAGTTTTATGGCGAGACGCTGGAGCGGGCGCCGTTTCCCGTGGCCTATAACGGTGACATTTTTGATCTTGAGGGCATGGACGCGCTGGTGGAGGCCTATCCCGGAACGCGCCACATAATGTTGGGGCGCGGCCTCCTCGCGAACCCCGCGCTGGCTCGCATGGTCAAGGGCGGCCCTGCTGCAACGGCTGCTGAGCTGCAGCGTTTCCACGACACGATGTTTGCGGCATATGCGGAAGAGATTGGCGGCAATGCGGTCTTTCGCATGAAGGAGTGGTGGTTCTACGCCAAGTGCGCCTTCGCCGATCCTGTTACCGTTCACAAGATCGTACGCAAGACCAAAAAGGTCGACGAATATCGCGCCGCCGTCGAGCGCGTCTTTCGCGAGCAGCCACTTGCACCCATAGCCCGCTTCCACGGCTAGCTAGTCATTGGGGACGTTCTTTAACGACTACTCATTTAAGTGCGTCCCCAGCGACTATGTTGCAAAAGCTGTACGTCAGCACCCAAAGATGTCGAAAAAAGTCGACTTTGGATGCTGACATACACGTTTGGGTTCGGCGGGGGACTAGGCAATCCTTGCGTCAAGGGTAATGAGCTCCCTGAGCCGCTCTGCGCGTGTCTGCCCATGACGCTTTGCCTTTGCGTCAAATGCTTCAAGAACCGATTCACCCACACGTGCCGATAAAACAACGCTTGGTTCATCGGAAATCGGCGGCCTTCCCAACTTGACGGTGTGGCCCTTTGGCCACTCATCTTTTTCGTATGCCGCTGCGGCTTTTTCTAGCTCACCGGGAGCAAACCCCATCATCTTTTCGAGCTGCTTGGCGTCCATAGTGCCTCCTATCGATCGATTCCGATTTCCCTGAGCACCTTGCGCGTAGGAGGGACAAGGGCGTGGTAAATGATGTAGCCATCCCGATCGGGGCAACATCGAGCGATGAGCTCCATGAGGCGGCTTCTCTTTTTGTATACAATTTTGTAGACAAAAAGCGATATACTAGATATAACGAAACAACGAACTGAATAAAGAATACAAAAAAAGAGCCACGACCAGTTAAAGCCTGAGAAACTTTAACTGCGAGCCTTAATTGATTACCACCAATCAATTAAAGAAGTCGAGACCCAAAATTTGGTAAAGTATTTAATTACTTTATTAATCAGATACTTAAATATCTGTAAACCCATTATATCGGGTTTTTGAGGGGATTTCAAGTCTTTAAGAAGATACCAGGCAATCAATTAAGAAACCTTGATTATCGACTTTATCCGAACACCTCCC
>CABJFQ010000011.1:0-44217 GCA_902364975.1 Coriobacteriaceae bacterium
GTCCAAGTTTCGGGGCGCAGTTCACTGTCCCCTTTGTGGTGGTTTTGGTCGGTTAGTCTTCGAGCTGCGCTACTTTGTAGCGGTAGGCAGCGGCGATAACGTCTTTGCAGCCCTCGCGGCCCAGCTTGGCGCGGTTGACGACGATGTCCTTACCGCTCGTCATCTTCCACTTTCCGGCACTGTAGCGCTTATAGAACGCCTCGCGCGCCTTCTGCTGCTGCTTGACCAGCTTGGCGCCCTTCTTTTTATTAAGGCCACGCTTCTTGCGCACAATCTCGACGCGGTCCTCAAAAGGAGCGGTCACCAACACGGCAATGTGGTTGGGGTTGTTACGCAGCAGGTAATCGGACAGGCGGCCTTCGATAATGCAGCTCTCGGTCTCGCCCAGGTCCAAAATCACCTGGCTCATCTTCTGGAACAACTTGTCCGAGTACGAACGCGCGTCGTAGCGGTCGGGCAGGAACGCCATGTTCTCCACGGCCAGACGCTCGTCGTAGGCGGCCATCTTGTCGAGCGACTCGCCCGCGCGCAGCGACGCACGTACCAGCAGCTCGTTATCGTACAGCGGAATCCCCAACTCGTCGGCAAGCATGCGGCCAATCTCGTGGCCCTCGGCGCCAAAGTCGCGCGCGATGGTAATGACCACAGGATTCTTCTTGTTCTCCAGATCGCTCATCGCGATTCCTTTCTAACAAATGAGAAAAGGCAATTCCTGATTCCCATTTTGTCACTTACGACCGTCCTGGTTTCCCAAGTGCGGCAGATTGCCCCGAAAGAGGAGCGCCGCGTACTAAATGTACGCAAGCGACGATTGAGGGGCAAGGTGCCGTGCTTGGGGAAGCAGGACTATGCGGCCACGATGCGGCGTTGATATGCCCTCACCAGCAGCGAGATACCAAAGTTGAGCACGAAGTACATCGCAAACACCAGGCCGTAGAGCATAAGCACCTGCGACAGGTCGATCGCGTGGGCCATCACGACGTTTGCCGTGTACATGAGCTCGGCCACGTTAATGCCCGAAAGATACGAGCTGTCCTTGATGACGGTCGTGCACTGGCTAAACAGCGCCGGAATGATCGTCTTAAATGTCTGCGGCAGAATGATGTAGCGCATGGTGGCAAAGAAGCCAAAGCCCTGGCTCTGCGCTGCCTCAAACTGGCCGCGCGGAATCGAGTTGAGGCCGCCGCGCACAATCTCGGCCATAACAGCGCTGGTAAACAGCGTAAAGGCGATGGTCGAAATCACAATGTCCAAACCCTGCACCGTAAAGTAGATAAACAGGATCCACAGCAGGTTCGGCGTGCAACGGAACAGCTCGATGTAGGCACTCACCAAAATACGAAACGGGCGGGGCGCATAGCTTTTAACGAGCGCCAGCGCCGTGCCAAAGATGAGCGAGAAAAAAATCGACAGCGCCGAGATCTCGATCGTCTTAACAAAGCCGCCCCAAATGTAGAGCAGGTTGGTCGCGTTGAAGATTTCCATGCGCTAGGCCTCCTCTACGTTGTCGAGCCCCAGCTCGGCGAGGCTCACGCCGCGCGGACGCTCCTTGGAGCGGCGCTCGAGCCACTGCACCAGCATGGCGAGCGGAAAGCAGATGATGAAGTACATAAGGCAGCAGACGATGTATCCCTGCAGGTAACCGTACAGGCTCACAAAGTTGTCTGAACGGTACATAAGGTCGCCGCCGGCCACAAGCGCCAGCACCGACGTGTTCTTGACTAGGTTGAGTGCCTGGTTACACAGCGGCGGCAGAATGATCTTGAATGTCTGGGGCAGCACGATGTACCAGTACGCCTGCGCACGGGTGAAGCCCTGGCTCTGCGCCGCCTCCATCTGACCGCGCGGAACCGCCTCGATACCGGTGCGGATAACCTCCGAGATGTAGGCCGCGTGATACAGGCCCACGCCCAAGAAGCCCAGCACGAACGGCGCGATGCGCACCGGCTGGTCGGCACCGGTTATGGCCTGCAAAAACTGCGGACCAGCCATGTACATAAAGAGCACCTGCACGGGCAACGGGGTGTTCTGGTAAAACTCCACGTACACGCGGCTTATGGCGCGCAGCACGCGCGAACGGGTGGTAGAGAACACACCCAGCAGCGTGCCCAGCACCAGCGACAGCAGCAGACCGGCAACGACCACCTGTAGCGTCACGCCAAAGCCCTCCCAGAAGGGCCCCATGTTTTGAAATGTCGTCGACCAACGGTCGGCGTCAAATAATCCTTCGAGCATTTGATTCCTTCCTTGGACGATGCGCCTATACAAGACCCCAGGTCTTGACCTCTTGGTCGAGCCAGCCGTCGGCCAGACGATCGCAAATCACCTGATCGACCACGGCCGAAAGGTCGCAGCCCTTCTTGGTCGCCACGCCGTAGCCCTGCTCGCCAAACTTGACCTCGGGCTGCAACAGCTCAACGGTCTCGTTCATGTAACCGGCCAGCGTGGAGCGGTCCATGGCAAAGACGTCGATATTGCCGGCGTCGAGCGAACTCTTGATGATGGGATAGCCACTAAAAGCCCTAAACTCGGGCTTACAGCTAAAGCCGTTGTCCTTGATCATCTGCTCGATCAGGCCCTGCGTGGTGGCACCCTGGCTCACGCCGATGACCTTGCCGTCCAGGTCCTCAATCGAGGTAAAGCCCGAACGCTTCTTGACCATGAGTCCCACGTAGTCGGTGCGGTACGGCGTCGAGAAATCCCAGCTCTTCTTGCGCTCGTCGGTGATGGTGTAGGTCGCCGCGACCACGTCGAGTTGGCCGTTATCGATCAGCGGGCCGCGTGTCTTGGGCGTTACGTCGGTAAACTCGACAAGCTCCTGGGCACGGGCTTCCTTGTAGCTCACGCCAAAGACAGCGGCGGCGATCTGGTAGCACAAATCGACTTCCATGCCCTCAAAGCGGCCTTTGGCGGTGTCGTAATAGCCGTAGCCGGGAACATCTTTCTTGACACCGGCATTCAGATGGCCGCGCGACTTGATGGCCGCAAGCTTGGATCCCTTGTCGGAACCCTCGCCGCTGGTGGAGTTGCCGCAACCGGTGAGCGCGGTCCCCGTCAGCGCGAGCATGCCGGCGCCCGCCAGCTGCAAAAAGTGACGGCGCGACACGGCCGCCCTCGTCATATCCGTCATGTCCATCACCGCGCCTAGTGCAGAATCTTGGACAGGAACTCGCGGCAGCGCGGGTTCTCGGGGTTATCGAAGAAGTGCTCGGGCGTGCCCTCCTCCAGGATGCGGCCGTCCTCCATAAAGATGACGCGGTCGGCCACCTGGCGCGCAAAGCCCATCTCATGCGTCACGCAGATCATGGTGATGTCCTCCTGCGCAAGCTCAATCATAACGTCCAGAACCTCCTGGACCATCTCGGGGTCGAGCGCCGAGGTCGGCTCGTCAAACAGGATGATGGGCTGCTTGGTACACAGGGCACGGGCGATGGCGATGCGCTGCTGCTGACCACCCGAGAGATTCTGCGGATACTCGCCGGCCTTATGCGCCATGCCGACGCGCTTGAGTGCGGCGATGGCGATCTCGGTCGCCTCCTCCTTGCTCTTCTTTTGCAGCTTGATGGGCGCGAGCGTCAGATTGCCGAGCACCGTCATGTTGGGATACAGGTTGAACTGCTGAAACACCATGGAGCTGTACTTGCGAGCCATCTCCAGGTGATTCTTTTTGGTGAGCGGCGTACCGTCGATGACGACCTCGCCCGACGTAGGCTCCTCCAGATAATCGACGCAACGGATGAGCGTCGACTTACCCGAACCAGAAGGCCCGATCATTACGAGCTTCTCGCCGCGCTTGACGGTGAGGTTGATATCTTTGAGCACATGCAGGTCGCCAAAGTACTTGTTGAGATGCTTGATCTCGATCATGTCTGCCATGAATGTCCCTTCCCTGCGTTTACACGAGTTGAACTATTGTACGGAAAGAACCACGTTTCCGCAGCCCACGCTACATCCCCGTAAAGAACCCGCAACCTTCCGCCCACTCATTGGGCACAGACTTAAATGAGTACCCCCCGTGGGTACTCATTTAAGTCTGTGCCCAATGAGCACCGAAAATAATACAACCGCCCTTGTTGAGCATAAGTCAGCGAAAACCCGTACACGCGAGCAAGGTGACGTGAAATGAAAGGGCGCAGACCTTATGGTCGCGCCCTTGAAATTGAACGTCAGATTGCTCGCGTGTACGGGTTTGCAGCGTCGAGCCGTTACGCGGTTTGGTAAAACCGCGTAACAAATTACGCGAGTTTGGCTCCAACGATCTTTGCTGCTGCCGGCTTATCAAAGTTGCCGCCAGTGGCCTTACCCAGAGCGCCCATGACCTGGCCCATCTGCTTCTTGGACGTGGCGCCCAGCTCGGCGATGACCTGCTCGATCAGGGCCTCGAGCTCCTCGCCCGAAACCTGCGCGGGCAGAAGGCTCTCCAGAATCTTGACCTGCTCGGTCAGGTTGTCGGTACGCTCTTGGTCGGTGCCGGCCTTGATGGACATCTCCAGCGTCTCGCTCGTCTGCTTAATCAGACGCTTGATCATGCTGTTGACGTCTTCCTCGGTCACATCGCGGCGCTCGTTAACCTCGATATTCTTCACCTCGGCCTTGACCTGGCGAATGATGGACAGGCGAACCTTGTCCTTAGCCTTCATGGCCGCGATCATTTCCTTCTGCAGCTCTTCGTTGGTCATCTGCAAATCCTCTCTAATAGCGTGGGCGGCACTCGCGCGAGCACCGCCCCATGATTACTCAGTCGTCGACGAATCGTCGGTCGAACTCTTGGTAACGCCCTTCAGACTCACGTTATAGGGTACGTCCTTGGGCATGGGGTTGACGGTGATGTCGGCATCCTTCTTGTACTGCTCCAGCCACTCGCTGTACGCAGTGCTGGCCGCTTGCGTCTTCACCACGTTGGAGACGTACTTTTTGATGGCCTTGGGCACCTGGTTGATGTCATCAACCTGATTATCGACATGGAAGTAGTCGGTGCACTTGATGATGTGGTAGCCATAGGTCGACTCGATGACTTCGCTCACGTCGCCCTTGTTGAGCCCCTCGAGCGCCGTCTGGTAGCTGTCGACAAAGGTGGTGAGCTTATCCCAGCCCACATCGCCCTTCTTCTCCTTGGAACCGGTGTCCTCGGAGTACTGCTCAACGGCGTCCTCAAAGCTCAGCTCACCGGAGTTGATCTTGTCCAGGCACTCCTGCGCCTTGGCCTTGGCGGCAGCCTTGTTCTCGTCGGAAGCGTCGGAATCAACCTTGATCAGGATGTTCGACGAGCGGCGGGCGTCGTTGTAGCTGGACAGGTTTTCGTTGATGTAATCGACGATCTCGCTGTCCTTGGGCTTGCTCGTGGGCGCGACGGCATCCTTGAGTTTCTGCTGCGCCAGACTCTCCTTGAGCGAATCCTTGTAGGTATCCTCGGTATAGCCGTAGGTCTTGAGGGTCTTCTTAAAGGCCTTGGCACCGCCCGCGCTCTTGCAGGCGTCCTTCCAGGCCTTCTCGACCTCCTCGTCCGAGACGGTCACGCCGTTTTCCTTCTGCGCTTGCTGAAGCAGAATCTGCTGCGTGTAGGAGTCGATGAGCTGCTTGCGATACTTCTTGGGCGTGAGGTCGTTGTCGACCAGGTACTGCGCCCAGTCTTTGTCCTTGGTGTAGCCGTAGGACGTGCGCATGCTCATGATCTGCTTGGTCACGGTGTCCTCGGTGAGGTTGGTGCCATTGATGGTAGCAGCCACGCCGCCAGTGAGCTTATAGCCCGAGCTGGCGCTTTCGGTCTGCGACATCAGGCCGGAGCACGCCATGGCCGAGACGGAAAGCAGCATCGCTAGTACGCCGATGACCACTAGGATAATCTTGACGGTCTTGGACACATAGGTCTTGCGCTGCTTCTTACGAGAGCTGGAGGCGGCGCGAGCCTGTTGCTCGGGCGTCGGCGCGGCCTCGGGGTTCTTTTTCTTATTTGCCATGTTTGGCCTTTCGCATAACGAATCGAACAAACGCCATTGTGTCACAACGCAGCCCCCGCGGCACGCTTGGTGCATTGGGGACAGGTTAATCTGCACCATTTTGGTGCAAAGGGGACAGCTCTGGCAGCCGGCACCTTAGAAGTGACGGCGGATAGCGTCGACCATGCCCTGCGGCGTGGTCTGGCCGAGCACGTCGGCTGCGGCATCGGCGTCCATAAAGATGTTCATGAGCGCCTGCAGGGCCTCGACCTGGCCGCCCGGCTCGGCGATGCCCAGATTGATGACGATCTGCGCCGGCACCGGAGCGCCCATGCCAGCCATAGCGTTAAATGTCACGGGCGCGGCGGGCTTCACCACCGCGATATAGGGCTTGGCCACAAACCCCGGATCGGTATGCGGAATGGCAATGTTTGCCGCCGGCATGGCAAGACCCGTGGGATAGGCATCCTCGCGCGTGCGAACGGCGTCGAGCCAACCGTCGGCAATGTAGCCGCGCGGAGCAAGCTCACTCTCGAGCTGCGCAAACACCTCACCCGGCGTCGCACACTCCCAATCAAAAAACACCAGCTCAGGCGTAAACAGCGCTTCGTTATCCGCCATGCGCTCACCTCTCTCACCTAGTCACCTGCGACGTTCTTAAACGACTAGTCATTCAAGAACGTCGCGGGTGACCACCCAAAACAAAAGGTGGTCACGCGCGCCTTGGCGCCAATGACCACCCTGACCACTCAACTAAATTGTACTGTGCGCCGCTAGCCGCGGGGCGCATCAATTGCGACCTTGCCGCTCTCCAGCACGTGGACGCGGCCGTCGGCGAGCATCTGCACGACCTCGGGATACAGCACGTGCTCAATCGCGTGGATATGCTCCTCGAGCGTGTCGACGTCCCAGCCTTCCTCGACAGCCAGCGCACGCTGGGCGATGATGGGGCCGTTGTCGTAAATCTCGTTGGCAAAGTGCACGGTCACGCCGGTCACCTTGACGCCACGCGCAAACGCATCGTCAATCGCATGGGCACCGGTAAAGCTCGGCAGCAGCGCCGGATGCAGGTTGACCACGCGATTGGGGAACGCCGCCAGCAGCGGCGTGTGCACCATGCGCATATAGCCGGCCATCACCACGTACTCGCAGCCACGTTCGAGCAGCTCATGCGCGATGATCTCGTCAGCCGCGATGGGGTCGGCGTAGACATCCTTGGACAGTGTGAGCGTCTGGATGCCCGCGCGCTCGGCGCGCTGCAAACCCTTAGCCGAAGGACGGCTCGACACCACAAGCTCAATCGAGGCGTTGAGATTACCAGCGGCGATCAGGTCGATCAGTGCCTGCAGGTTGGTACCCGAACCGCTGATGAGCACGCCGATCTTGAGCGGCTCGGCCGTATCGGTGCCGGTCGGACGGGTGTAGGGCACAAAGTCCAGGCCCTCGGCAGCAGCCGTCTGCTCGTTAGCGCTCATCGGAGTACACGACCTTACCGGAACCCTCGACGCACTCGCCCACGCGGAACGGCTTCTCGCCCAGCGCGACCAGGGCCTCGGTAACCGCAGCCTCGTCCTCGGGGGCGACGATCAGGCACAGGCCAACGCCCATGTTGAAGGTCTTGCATGCCTCGTTGGGCGCGAGCTCGGCCTGGCGCGACACGTAGGTGATGACGGGCGGAACGTCCCAACCCATCTCGGCACCGTTGCGGGTGACCACAGCGTCGACGTCGTCGGCGAGCGCGCGGTTGAGGTTCTCAGTAATACCGCCGCCAGTGATGTGGGCGATAGCGTGCACGTTGGCGCCGCCGCGCAGCAGCTCCAGAATCGGCTTGACGTAGATGCGCGTGGGGGCCAGCAGGGCGTCGGCCAGCGAAGCGCCACCGAGCTCCTCGAGCGGGCGGCTCAGTTCCTCGGCCTTAGCGGCGGCCTCGGGCGTGCCCGGCTTGATGCCGTCGACGCCGATGACCTTGCGCACGAGCGAGTATCCGTTGGAGTGCACACCGGTGGAGGGCAGGCCCAGGATCACATCGCCGGGGCGGACGTTCGCGGGGTCGAGCATCTTGGGACGATCGACAACACCCACGGTAAAGCCGGCGAGGTCGTAATCGGCGGGGGCCATGACGCCCGGGTGCTCGGCCATCTCGCCGCCCACGAGCGCGCAGCCCGCGAGCTTGCAGCCGTCGGCCACGCCCTTGATGATCTTTGCCATATGCTCGGCCTCAATGTGACCGATGGCAACGTAATCCAGGAAGAACAGCGGCTCGGCGCCCGAAGCCAAAATGTCGTTGACGCACATGGCGACCAGGTCCTGGCCCACCGTCTCGTGGCGATCCATGATCTGGGCGAGCACGAGCTTGGTGCCCACGCCGTCGGTACCGCTGATCAGAATCGGGTCTTCCATATCCTTAAGCGCGGCGGCCGAGAATAAGCCACCAAATCCACCGATACCGCCGATGACCTCGGGGCGGTTGGTGTCCTTGACCATCTGCTTAATAGCGTCAACGGCGCGGCCGCCCTCGGCGGTATCGACGCCGGCGTCCTCGTACGTCACATGCTTGCTGTCGCTCATCTGAGCCTTCCTCTCCCATTACCGTGGCGCCGCGCAGGCGCCAAACGGTGCTCATAGTTGCGTTCATTTCGGCGCGCCATAACAGCACGCGCCGTCATATCAACAAAACAGCAGGTAAAACCTACCATAATAAACCTGTCCCTTTTTGGCAGGTTTTAAGCCTCGCCGTGCCTCTCTTCCCAGCTGCGGTCGTCGTATTTCTCGACCACGGCGTCGTCGTCAAAATGCAGCGGTTTATCCAGGTTGCGGGGCTTAAAGCCCTCCATGAACTTGTCGCGGCCAAAGCTCTCGGGAATCGCCACGGGGTAGCGGCCGGTAAAGCACGCATCGCAGTAACCGCCCTTGGGCATGACCTTAAGCAGGCCCTCGACCGAAAGGAAGGCCAGCGAATCGGCGCCGATGTACTCGCAAATCTCGTCGACCGTCTTGTTGGCGCTGATGAGCTGCGACTGCACGTCGGTATCGATGCCGTAGAAGCACGGCCAGATGACCTCGGGCGAGTTGATACGGATGTGAATCTCCTTGGCGCCGGCGTTACGCAGCATCTTGACGAGCTGCACCATGGTGGTGCCGCGGACGATGGAGTCGTCGATGACGACCAGACGCTTGCCCTCGATGTTGTCGCGCAGCGGGTTGAGCTTCATACGCACGCCCATGGCGCGCAACTCCTGCGTAGGCTCGATAAACGTACGGCCCACGTAGCGGTTCTTGATAAGGCCCTCGCCAAAGGGAATACCGCTCTCGTGCGAATACCCCTCCGCAGGCGGCAGGCCGGAGTCGGGCACGCCGATGACCAGGTCGGCCTCGACAGGCTCCTCATGTGCCAGCTGACGACCCATGTCGTAACGGCAGGCATAGACGCTCTTGCCGTTCATGATGGAGTCGGGGCGGGCAAAGTAGACCTGCTCAAAGATGCAGTTGGCGGGCTCTTCGGCTGCAGGCACGCCCTGCTCGGATACCAGGCCCTCGGCGCTGATGCGCAAGATCTCGCCGGGACGGACGTCACGGACGTACTCGGCACCCACGATGTCGAGTGCGCAGGTCTCGGAAGCAACGACCCAGCCGCCGGCGCGCGTGACACGGACGGCGGAGTCGACCGTCGCGGCGCCGTCCTGCGACGGCAGCTGCGAAACGGCTGCGGCATCGGCCTGGTCCAGACCCTCGTCCACCAGCTTGCCCAGCACGAGCGGGCGAATGCCGTGTGGATCGCGGAATGCGTAGAGCGCCTGCTCGTTGATGAGCGTCATGGCGTAGCCGCCGCGCACGAGCTCCATGGTCTTGCGAATACCCTCGCGCAGGTGGCCCGTACGCTGGGTAAAGTAGCCGATAAGCTTGGTCGCGACCTCGGAATCCGAATTGGAGAGGAACGGCACGCCCAGCTCGATCAGCTGACGGCGCAGCTCGTCGGTGTTGACGAGGGTGCCGTTGTGCGCGAGCGCGATAATGACGCTATTGATGGTAGAGAGGTGCGGCTGAGAGGCTTCCCAGCTCTTGGCGCCGGCAGTGCCGTAGCGCACATGACCCACGGCCAGCTGGCCGGAGAGCGTCGACAGGTCGGCGTTGGAGAACACGCGGTCGAGCAGGCCCAGATCTTTGCGGACCATAACCGTGCCGCCGTCACCCACGGCGATTCCAGCCGATTCCTGGCCACGGTGCTGCAGCGCACGCAGGCCAAAGTACGTCAGTCGAGCCACGTCGCGATCGGGCGCCCATACGCCGAAAATGCCACATTCCTCATGCAGCTGGTCGGAGTCCGGATCATACGTCGACATGGTGTTCACCTGTCCCGCGGCACGCTCGGCCGCGCGGATGGTTTCTTGAGACATGGTATCCCCTCAGAGCCTCGTATTTTTGGCGTTACCCGCCTTATTATACGCACGGCGCGACGTGCTCCCCAGCGCATGAGCAGCGCTTTTTAAAAGCCCACCGAGCTAATAATCAGTTTTGTTGCCAAACATTTTATCGGTCTGTCCAGTGTAAGTGCCCGCGCCCCCAGATGGCCGCCGCGTCCGCCGTTGGGGATTACAAAGTTGCAATTGGGACGTTCATCCTGTCTTTTGGCAGGTCGGCGGCGTATCCTTATAACCTACAACAAAGCGAGAAAGGTTCTGTATGGATCGAAACGAACTCGACCCCAGCGTCCCCAGCGCCACAGAGGTCAAGAAGATTCCCCTCATCATTAAGGTGTACGCCGTCCTGTGCATCCTTTCCGGCGTGGGCACGCTCCCGTCAGTCGCTGCCTTTATGTGGCAGGTCATCACGGCACTTGTTAACGGCAACGCCACCGAAAAGCTCGGCGATAACACGCTCGTCGCAGTCGGCCTTATCGTCGCCGGCATCATGCTCTCTGCGGCAAGTGCCGTCATCCTAATCATCTTTGGCCTGGACCTTATCAAAAACCAGCGCCGCAACGCCGCCCGCCTGTCCTACATCCTTATTGCATTCACGGTCGTCGAGCTTTTGGTCGACGTGATGCTCCAGGGCATCGGGCCCTTCCTGCTGCGTCCCGCGATCCAGCTCGGCATCCTTGTTGCACTTTCGGCAACCGTCGACCCCACGCTGCGTCAGGAGCGCGAACTGCAGCGCCGCCTGCAGGAGATGCTCGACCGCGACGCCGCCGCCGAGGGCATGCTCGGCCGCGATGAAACCGGCGAGGGCTACATCAAGCTCAACTACTTCAACCTGTTCTGGGTGTTCTTTGTCTGCTGCATACTCGGCCTGATCGCCGAGGACATCTGGCACATGACGGTCGACGACCCGGGCGTCTATCAGAACCGCGCCGGCATGCTGTTTGGCCCCTTCAGCCCCATCTACGGATTTGGCGCCGTGCTCATGACCATGGTGCTTAACCGCTTCTACAAAAAGAACCCCATCATCATTTTCCTGGTGAGCGCCCTGCTCGGCGCCAGCTTTGAGGTGTTCGTGGGCTGGTTTATGCAGACCGCGTTTGGCGTGGTCTCGTGGAGCTACTCGCACATAACGCTGTTCGGTTTGCCCGATCCGCTCGTGGTCCTCACGGGCGGACGCACCTGCACGGGCTTCGCCTGCCTGTGGGGCCTGGGCGGCCTCATCTGGATCAAGCTGCTGCTGCCGAGGCTGCTTAAGTTTATCAACAAGATCCCCTGGAAGAGCCGCTACTCGGCCACCGTCATCTTTACCGTTATCATGCTGGTCGACGGCGTCATGACGCTGCAGTCGCTCGACTACTGGTACCAGCGCGTTAACGGCACGGAGCCGGACATTCCCGTCGCACAGTTCTACGGAGAGCACTTCGATAACGAGTACATGGAAAACCGCTTCCAGAGCATGACCATGAGCCCCAAGGATGCGACACGCGTATAGCGCTCACCGCGCCCAAAACGCAAAATGCCCGCCGGTATCACACGTACCGGTGGGCATTTTTATAAACGATCCTTCTATCGACGCAATCCTCTATGCCTCGCGCTCGACCTCACTCACGCATTCGTTCTTGATGGTGCCAACGAGCGCCTGCAGTGCATCGACCACGTGTGGGCGAATGTCCCCGCCGATAAGCACGAGCATGATGTCGTCACCTACGGAAAGCTCGCCGCTTGCCAGCCACACGCGCACATAGCCGATACCCGGCATCGCGCGCGTGGCCTCGATGGCGGCCTGTACCTTGCTGGCGTCGTAGCCAAACACCATGCCGCCCACCTTGTGGCCCGGCGCCACGCCATCGGTCTCGACTCCGCGCACCTCGGCCTTGGGCGTCGCACGCACCACACCGTTGTGTGTCAGATACATACCGCACGCAGGTGCCGACGAATCGGCCTTGGCCTCGCGCAGCCAAGCATCAACCGAAGGCATCGTTTTGCCATTCTCGAGCATTATTTCTCCCTTACCGTCGTCGAGTAGCCAATTTGGAACGGGGCTTTTTTAGCTACTCTCGAACAACTTATTCCTCGACCGGCGTGAGCACCATGACAGCACGCGTGTTGCTCAGCGATAACGAACGACAGGTCACAAGCGTTACGACCTTGGTTGCCGAGGCGGCGCGATCGGTGGCATCACTCGCCACGGCAGAGGCACCGTCGAGCATCTCGGACAGGTAGTTCTTGAGCCCGTCGTCGCCCTCAAAATTGGGCGTGCGCGCCTTGGCATACGTGTCCTCGACAACTTTGGTCGCCAGTGGTCGCAGCTTATACGTAGCATCCCGTGTGATGTAATACACGAACTCGATGCTATCGAACGTCGCCTGATCAGTGGTGTCCGAAATCACATTGAACATCGATCCGTCGTTCATATGGTGGCCGTAAATCGTGGTCTGCTGGTCAACCATTCCCGGCGCGGTATCGTCGCTGTCCAAGAAGATCGCACCCGATGCATTGGACGTACCGTCAAACAGCGTGTTGAGGTATTTGGAGTTGTTATTGGTCTGCACCACGGGATAGTTGATGTTGGTTCCCGGCACGTAAATCCAACCCACAATCTCGGGGTTCGTCTGAGCAAGCGCATCAAAGTCGATAATCGGCACGCCGCTGGCGTCCTTATCGCTTACATATTGCTTCTCGATTTTCTGGTACGAATCGCTCGCCTGCTTATAGCCAATCTGGGCATTAATAAAAATAGCGGCGGCGGCGACAATCAGACCGATACCGATGATGATGAGCAGAATGGGAATAATGGAGTGGCGCTTTTTGCGCGGCGGCTCGGTGCGATCCGACGGCGCGGCATGCGATGAAGACCGGGGCGGCTTCTTAGCGGAGCTATAAGACGAAGGACGATATGCGGCCGGCGCGTCCTGTCGACGATGGGACGTCGGCGTTACGGAACGCGGCGCGCGCGGCTGCTGGGGAGAGGATGTCCGACCCTGCTGCGCCGCATGGGCGGCACCCGGCTTCGACGGATCGGGAATCTGAGAAGCCTTGAATCGTTTTCCCTGATAATCGGACATGGCTCTCCTTATACTGCGGCGAAACGGCGGAACGCTTAGGCGTCAGCCATCTCCTGCTTCATCTTCTCGATAACCTTGCGGTACTCGGGGTCGCATGCGCCCAGAATCTGCGTGGCGTAAATGGCAGCGTTCTTGGCGCCGTTGATGGCAACGCAGGCCACGGGCACGCCGGAGGGCATCTGCACCATCGACAGCAAAGAGTCCATACCGCCCAGGTCACTCGTCTTCATAGGCACGCCGATAACCGGCAGCGGCGTAAAGGCAGCCACGACACCACCCAGGTGAGCGGCCTTGCCGGCGGCGGCGATAATCACCTTGATGCCGCGATCGGCGGCAGTCGAAGCCCACTCGTGGACCTTCGCCGGCGTGCGGTGTGCGCTCGCGATCACGAGCTCATAGGGCACACCCAGTGCCTCGAGCTCGGCGGTGCAGCCTTCCATAACGCCCAGATCGGACTTGGAACCCATGATGATCCCGACAACCGGCTTTTGATCTGCCATAAACATAGACCTCCTGTTGAGAGCGGTGACGCAGCGAATCCGCGACCCTTAACTGCAAATAATTCAAGTATAGCCACCGATGCCGATGTGTTCGGTGAGAGACGGAATGCTTTGCGAGATTAAGGCCGAAGGGTCGGAGCTTTCCGCCTACATTCAAAAAGCATGCCCACCGTCCTTGGGTGGGACGGCGGGCACGCTTGCTTAGCTGTTGCTGGGGCTACTTGGCCTTGCTGCGACGATGGAAGAAAGCGCCGATCGCGGCGATGATGGCGCCGAGACCACCGACGGTCACGACGGTCGCCGCCGTCTGGTCGCCGGTATTGGGGATCGCCGAACCGTTCTTCTTGCTGCCCTGGGCCTTGTCGCCTGCGGGCTTGCCCGCCTGGTTGCCGCCGTTCGAGCCATTGCCGGAACTCTGGTTGCCCGAGCCGCCCTGGTTGCCGGAGTCGGCATCCCTGAGGCTCTCAATGGCCAGCTTGAGCTGGTCATAGGCCGCCTGGAGCTGGGTGTCGGAAGCATTCTCATCACCCAAGACGTCCTCGGCGTAGGTAATGGCATCCGTCAGGGCCTTGACAGACTCGTCCGTCTTGCCCCTGGTGTCAGTCTCCTTCGCCTGCTTGACCAGGGCCTTGAGCTGCTTCTTAGTCGGATTCTCGACCGGGACCACCGGGGTCTTCTCGAGCGCGCCGCGGGCGCTCTCGAGCGCCCTGAGCGCCTGGTCGACCTCGTCCTGCGTGGCGTCCTCATCGCTCAAGATGGCGCGGGCGCTCGCCAGGGCGTTCTCGAGCGCCGTCCAGGAGGCCTCGGTGTAGTCACCGGCCTTGAGGTCGCCGGCAGCAACCTCGGCATCAACCTTTTCGATCGCGGTAGCGAGATCATCCTTCGCCACCGGATCGGGGACGGCCGTACCGTAGAACTTGAGCTCCGCCATGCTGCAGTAGGCATCAACGTCGCCACCGCCGGCGTGAATCACCTTGACGGTCACGTAGCGACCGCGCGCGGCGCCAAAGCTCATCTGCTTCCAGTCGCCACGGTCGGTGAGCACGCGGCCGTCGTTGTCGAAGGCGAACGTACCCATCGACGCGGCGGTGCCCATCTCATAACCGTCGGCAGTGTCGGAGACCAGTATCTCGGCCTCGAAGATATCGCCGTTAGTGCCGCCGTCCTGGCGCGGCAGGAATGTAACGTCGGTGAGATCGTAGTCGCGGCCCAGGTCGACACTCAGATACTGGGGCATACCGGTCCCATGGGCCCAGTCGCTGTGCCAAAGCGTCCGCTCGTCGCCGTCGAGAGCGTTGACGGCGTTGCTGCCCTCGTAGTCGGCCTCACTCGAGAAGTCGGCCACCTTGACGTTCTTGCGGTTCTCGGGCGTGTTGATGAGGATCTTCTCATCGACAGGGCGCATCTTGAGGCCGTCGATTGCCTTCTCGATCTTGGCAGTGGCGTCTGCGACATCCTTCTTGCTATAGCTGCCCTGGCCGCTGTCGAGGAGCTTCCGAGCCGCCTCGACCGCAGTGGTGAGAGCTGCATAGGAATCCTTGGTGTAGACGGACTCGCTGTAGCCCGCGGCCTTGGAAAGCGCTGCCACGAGCGCAGAGGTATCGACACCAGCCTTGACCTCGACCTCATAGGATGCGGTCTTGGAGGGGTCGAGTACCGACGCCACCGTGATCTTTGCCTTGCCGGCCTTGTTGGCACGCAGGTAGTAGCTCACGCTATCGCCAGCCTGAACAGCGGAGACGCTTACCACAGAGGGGTCGGAGCTCTCGACCGTCACATAGGGGTAGCCAGCGCTCTCAGGCGTAGCCTTGGCGTCGACGGGCGTAATGTCGCCTTCAAAGAACTCGGTCTGGTTCTTGCCTAGCTCGACACCCTTGATGGCCTCGACACCCTGCGTGTAGTTGAAGTTGACCTCACGCAGTGTGAGCATCTGGTCACCCGATGCCTCAAGCGGCGTGACCTCGACCTTGGTCGCCTTCTTGCCCTTGTTCTCGGCAGAGAGGTCAAAGGCGTAGCGAGCCAGGAAGGAATCGTACTCCCCGCCCGCGAACTCTTGGATCGAGCCATCCTCGAACGTCACGACGGCCTTGATCTTCTGTACGGTTCCGTTGCCGCCGTTGCGGTTAACGACCTCGACGCTATCGAGTTTCGACGGCGTCTTAAATGCGAATGTCATCGTGGTGGGAAGCTTCACGTAACTCGGTAGCTTACCCTCGCTGTCCCAGTTGCCACTCCAGTTCCACAGGAACTCAAAGCCGTTGTCGCCCTCGTTATTATCGAACAGCGCGTTATAGCTCTTCTGCTGGATAAGTTTCTCGACGTTGGTCCCGTCGTCGGTCGTGAGCTCATCGTTGGTCATCGTGATGTTGAAGGCATCCTGGGCGTACTCGGCGACCGTTGGCTGAGGAACGTCCGGCATCGTCACCGTGCCGTCGCTCGCAAACTCAAGTGCGTCGCATGCCGGGCCGATAAGCCAAGATGTCGAGGGCAGTTCGACCTTTCCGGCGGTCTTGGCCTTGAGCTTGAAACTCGCCACCGCGCCAGTACCGTTGTAGAGCTTGCCATCGCCGCGGTTGGCAAAGGCGAGATTGATAGTCTGCGTTCCGTCCACGAACTGGACCTTCTCGCGAGACAGGTTCTCCATGCCGGCAGTCGAGCCGTCCTGCGCGATGCTCTCGGACACAAACTCGAACTGGTCGCTCTTGAAGTTGACGAGGGCGCCCAGGGCGTTGACGTTCTTGGCGTCGGCCGCATAGACATCAACGGTGATCTCATCACCGGCCTCGACCTCGGTCTTGCTCGGAATCACCGCGAGCGAACCTGCGACCTTGCCCTTTTGTTTAGTGCCGCCGTCAAGACCCGCCATGGTGAACGAGTAATCGTAGACGTCGTAAACGCCGTTATCGTTGAGGTCGGCGAAGTGGTCGCGGATCTGCGAACCGAACGTCGGGGTATCGGGCTCGCGATTCTCGAGGCCCAGATAGTTCTTCATGTTGGAGTAGTCTCCGTCGGAGATCGTGGCCTTGTTGAGGTTGGAGCCCACGGCGAAGCCATCCGTGCCGTCGGTCTTGTAGATGGCAATCTCGGACGCGGAGAAGAAATTGCCGACCGAGGCGAGCGGTGTCATGCGCACGTAACGAGCGGCCACGGTGCCGTCAAACGCTACCGTCTTACAATCAGCGGAACGTGCCCAATCGACCTCCTGGCTCGTCCAGTGGACGCCATCGAGACTCGTCTCAACACGCATCTTGGTCACGGTGCCGTTGCCGGCGTCATCGCGCGGATAGTACTCGAGCTTATCGAGCTTGTAAGCGCGTCCATAGTCAACGGTAAGCGCCTTGCCCAGATCGTTGCCACCGGAGTGGAAACCGCCGTCGCCCGACTGGAACTCATGGTCGAAGGCGAGCTCGGCCTTATGGCTGCCGTAAAGTGAGCCCTCCCAGGTGATTTCCTCGGCGTCGGGGACGTTCCGCCACGGATCGAGTGCGGAGTTCGCCTCGAGCACATCGCTCCAGGCGGAGTAACCTTCGGCGTTGCGCGAACGAATCTGGTAGGTGTGCTTGCTATTGTAGGCGAGGTCGGTGTGCGTGAACTCGGCCGCATCACCCACGGCAAACACAGTGCCGTCGACCTTAAGGTCGTAGGAGGTAGCACCATCGACCTTTCCCCAGGTGAGCTTGATGCTCGTTGGGGTCGTGGCGTCCTCGGGGGCAGCAAGGTTCGTGGGTGCGGAGAGGTTCTCGTTGAGGCGATCGGCTGTGAGCGTGGCGTCGGCGTTCACGAAACCGCCCAGCTCAAGCGTCTGCGCCGCTGCAGCAACATCGGTCTTCGCGAACTTGACGTAGACCTTGGGGTTCGTGGTGATCTTGGTGTTGTTAAAGCTCTCGCCCCGCTCGGCCTCGGTGCCGTCCACATCGCTGCCGTAGTGGTTGAGGTTAGGGGTCTCGCTGTAGAAGTAGACCGCCTGGCCGGCCTCGGGGGTCGCGGTGTCAAAGGCCTCCTGCGAGTCGACCTCAACCACGTTGAGCGCGGATCCGCCGTTCTTGGCGACGACGCTCATGGGCTTGGCGGACACGTTGGCCACGAAGGTCGTGGTGCGATTGGAGTCGTAGCCGTTGTAGCCACCCTGCGAGGCTTCGGCGGTAAAGGTCGCGGTGCCGCCTGCGGCCTTGGATCTGTAGACGGTGCTCACATGCTCACCGTAGGAGATATTGTCGATCGTACCGTAGGAATCGTCCTCAGTCGTGTTGTTCTCGATGGAGGAGCCGTCGTCCTCGTACTGCGTAAAGGTGCCGTCGCCCTCGGTGGCGAAGAACTCGACGATACGCTGGCTGCGGTCGGTACCCTTGGTGTTGGTGTCGCTCACGGCCTCGGGGTTGTTGTTCTCGGCGTACATCGGCACGATAGCGTTGGCCTTCACAAACAGCGGCAGCTTCCAAAGCGGAGCCTCGTAGTTGTTGAGAACCTGGCCGCCGCGATACTGCTTACCCGAGAAGTAATCGATCCAGATGGTGGGATTCTCGTCGGTGCCGTAGTTGGGGAGGTAAATCCCATTGCGAATGTCGTTGCCGTTCTCGTCTGCCTGGGTATCCTGATACACCGGTGCCACTAGGAAGTTCTCACCGAACATATACTGGTACTGCGTCGAGGTGCTTGCGGCGTACTCGGAGTTATCGGAAAGCAGCATGGCGCGGATCATGGGCAGGCCGGCATCGCCGTTACCCGTGTCGATGTTGGCCGCCGAGGCCGCGCTCGTGTAGATATAGGGCATGAGCTGCGCCTTGAGCTTGAGGTAGAAGCGCGAGATGCCTGTGTAGGGATCGCCGTGCGTCATGGGCGATTTACGGTAGGTGCCCCAACCGTCCATGTCGAGCATAGAGGGCGTGAACGTCTTCCACTGGTAGTCACGCGCAGAGATGATGGGGTCGCCGCCAAAAATGCCATCCATGTCGGAGCCGATGTTGGGGTTGCCCGAAAGACTCTGACCGATATACGTGGGGATATGGAAGCGAATGTACTCCCAGTTACCGCCATACTGGTCGCCGGTCCAAATGCCACCAAAGCGCTGCGTGCCGGCCCAACCATCGAGCGTGATGATGTTGGGGCGCTTGTTAGCGCCGGTCGTCACCGTGTCATAAGCTGTCTTGATGCCATTAAGACCAAAGGAGTAGCCAGATCCAACCCAGGCAACGTCGGTCTTAAGGGTAGTGATGCCTCCCGTCTTGACCTCGGCGTCGAAGTCGCGAAGCAGATGCCACGGGGTCTCAGGGTTGCTGTCGGGCTCAAGGTTGGACTGGGTCCACAAGCCCGTGCTCACACCCTTTGAGTTGGCATACTCGGTGAACTTCTTAAGGTTGTCGACGTTGGCACGCACAGCGTTAAGACGGTCGGCCGAGCTCGCTCCGTCGGAGTTGACGCCGCCGGTCTTGTAGTAACCGTTCTGGCCATAGCCGGCGCCGTAGCCGTCGTTCGGCAGGAACCAGCCGAGCGGCATGTCGCTGTCCTCGTAGTCATCGATAACCTGCCGAGCAGAGAACTGGCGGTCGAAATCGGTCGCTTTCATGTTCTCGGTATCAACCGTAGGGCCCTCACCGTTGAGCGTCTCGGCCGCAAGTGTGCCGTCGAGCTTGTAGCCCGTCGACATGCCAGACTCGTACTTAACGTCGCCCTTCTCGCTCGAGGACTTGCTGCCCTTGGTCTCCCACTTCTTTTGACCCGAGGTCGTTGACCAGCCATCACGGTTATAGGCATTAAGATGACCAAGGTAGAACCCGTACTCGGGCAGCAGTACCGGGTTACCGGTCACCTTGTAGTAGTCCTGCAGCATCTCAGTTGCCACGTTCGAAGCTCCCTCGTTGGTCGCCACGAAGTAGTAGGCATCAAACTCATTCTCGCTGTGCAAAGTCGTGACCGTCGATGAGTCCGTGGAACCGAAGTCGTAGGAACCCTCTGCAAACGTGTTTCGGAGCACGCCGTAGCCGTCACTCGTCCAATAAAACGGGTTGGGCGAGGCAACGCCGCCATCGGTCCAGTTGTTCGTGTTGGAGATGGCGATGGTCTGGTTGGTGTGCAGGAAGCGTCCGTTCTGGGTGCCGCCGCCAAAGAAGTTCTCGGACTTCTCCTTGGCGAGCGTCTGGACGGTACCCTTCTTATCAAGGTCGAGGGACGCGGACTCGGAAACCACGACACGGTCGCCTGACTTGATACTCATCTTGCCAGTCGCCTTGTCCAGGATCACGGTCGCCTTTCCGCCGGTGATCTCGATAGTGTCGCCCTTGTCGGCAACCGTCGCACTCGGCTTGCTGTAGGTGTCCGAGGTATCGGGCTGAGCCTGGATCTTAGCCGTGTGGGACTTACTGCGCGGCGTGGCGTACTCGGAAAACTCACCCTTGGGGTCGACGTTATAACGGAAAATACCGTCCTCGAGGAACGTAATACGGCCCTTGATGCCGTCAGCGAAATCGATGTCGACGACATTCGAGGCAGACTGGGACACGGTCGCCGAGTCGACGCCCTTGAGTGGCGTGGCAATCGCCTGCTGGGGATTGGCAAACACGAGCGTCGCTGCAGTGGCAACGAGGACCGCGCTTCCCTTCACCCACCGTTTCGTAAAAATGGAATTCCTGCGCACCTGGTCTCCTTTCTTCCGAGATGCTGAGGTGCCGAGGACGCCCCCCCCCGGCAGCATGGGAAAACGTATCAAACGGGGATGTTCGGTACATTCCGCACAATGGGGCCACCCGTTACCAAGGGGCCAACTGGTAGTAACCAGATAGCCACCTACTAGGTCATATCAATATATGGGAGCACTTGCGCAACCAAGTTCGGAAGTCCACCAGCGGCAGTAAAATGAGCGTCAGCGGCAAGGTGGGCTTAATAAGCCATACCAATTGGTTCTTCAGTCAAATACCAATCTAGCAAAAATGTACTGTTTATCTGGTATTACACAGACCATACCTTTCCCTCGGGAACTGGGCTTCGCGAAGTTTCCCGAGAGAAAAGCTCGACCGCCGCCCTGCGACCTACCGAAGATTGCTATGACGTACGTTGGCTGATTTGGTTTGGAATGAGAGGTTGACGGAGGATGGTGGACAGTTAGTTCAGATTTGTATTTTTTGGCCGGGTCCTTACGTGCAAACGTATCGTTTTGAAGCCGTTTTAGACCCAATAACGCCCTTTTCTCATTCCTGACTGCGCATCCTTGTCGCATCAGACCGCCAAGAACGACTCATTTGAGCTCAAATCGGCCTTTTCCACCCTCACAAAAATACAAATCTGAACTAACTGTCCAGCGGCACTCTCAGCCAGCCACAAAAAGGTCCTCCGGTGAATGCAATTCACCGGAGGACCCCATACAAAACGTGGGCTCTGCCCACACTCACTTTTTATTCAGCCCTAGTCATCGCGCAAAGCCCCTTCGGCAGCACACGGTGCAGCCAAGTCACCGCAGGCCGGGGCGGGAGGGGCCGAGTTTCCTCCTGAGCGACTCTGCTTGCAGCCGGAGCGAAGGGGGAAATCTCGGCCCCTCCCGCCCCGGCCGGCCAGCTCAACCTACACCGTGTGCTGCGGCAGATCCTGCAGGGCGATGACGTCCATGCCCATGTCGTTGGCGCTGCCGTGACCCTGCTGGTCCTCACGCACGGCCTCGATGGCGCTCACGTACGTGTTGGCCGCAGACATCGCCGTCACGCAGGTCACGCCGCGGCGCACGGCCTCGGTACGCAGCAGGTAGCCATCGCCACGCGAGCCCGGACCGTACGGCGTGTTGATGATTACCGCAATCTTGCCATCGGCGATAAGGTCGCCGATGTTGGGACGCTCGCCGTCGTGCGGGCCGCTGATCTTCTCCACGACTTCGCACGTCACGTTGCCGCCGCGCAGCACGCGCGCCGTGCCCTCGGTGGAGCAGATATCAAAGCCCAGGTAGCGCAGGATACGCGCGACCGAAAGGATGTGACGCTTGTCGCGGTCGCACACGCTGATGAATACCTTGCCGGCACTGGGGTCGGGCAGCTTGTAGTCGATTGCCAGCTGCGTCTTGGCGTACGCCTCGGGATAGCTCTTGGCGATACCCATGACCTCGCCCGTCGACTTCATCTCGGGCCCCAGGATAACGTCGGCACCGGGGAAACGACCCCAGGGCATAACGGCTTCCTTCATGCAGAACCAATCGAGCTGACGCTCGTCGCTCGGCAGGCCCAGGCTGGCGATGGAATCGCCTGCCATGATACGCGCCGCGCACTTGGCCAGCGGCACGCCGGTGGCCTTGGAGATAAACGGCACGGTGCGGCTGGCACGCGGGTTGGCCTCGATCACGTAAACGGTCTCGCCCTTGATGGCGTACTGCACGTTGACCAGGCCGCGTACGCCCAGCGCCATCGCGATGCGGCGCGTGGTCTCGCGAAGCTTTGCCTGCAGGCTCTCGCTAAAGCTGAACGGCGGGATGCAGGTCGCAGAGTCGCCGGAGTGAATACCGGCCTCCTCGATATGCTCCAGAATGCCGCCGATGTAGACCTCTTCGCCATCGCACAGGGCGTCGACATCGGACTCGATCGCACCCTCCAAGAAGCGATCCAGATACACCGGGTAGTCGGGGCTAATGCGTGCAGCCTCGGCCATGTAATCGCGCAGATGCTCGGCATCGTAGGCGATCATCATGCCGCGGCCGCCCAGCACATAGCTCGGACGTACCAGCAGCGGGTAGCCAATGTGTGCGGCAACGGCCTCGGCCTCCTCAAACGAGGTGGCCTGGCCCGCCGGCGGGTACATGATGCCCAACTTGTCGAGCAGAGCGGCGAAGCGCTCGCGGTCCTCGGCAAAGTCGATGGCATCGGGCTTGGTGCCCATGATGTTCACGCCGCTTTCCTCGAGCATGCGCGCCAGCTTAAGCGGAGTCTGGCCGCCGAGCGTCACCACGACGCCGTCGGGTCGCTCAACATCGATGACATCCATGACGTCCTCGTAGGTGAGCGGCTCAAAGTAAAGGCGGTCGGACGTGTCGTAGTCGGTCGAAACGGTCTCGGGGTTGCAGTTGACCATGATGGTCTCAAAGCCGCGGGCCGCCAGCGCGTAGCTCGCGTGCACGCAACAGTAATCGAACTCGATACCCTGGCCAATGCGGTTGGGGCCGGCGCCCAGGATCATCGCCTTGGGCTTGTCCGCCGGCGTGGTTTCGTCGGGAGCCACGCACTTCTTGGCATCCGGGCTCGTGCGGTAGATGTTCTCGTACGTCTTGTAGTGGTACTCCGTGGCGCTCGAGAACTCCGCAGCGCAGGTATCGACCGTCTTCATGCTGGGGACCACGCCCAGGCCCTTGCGGTAGGCGCGCACAAAGCGCTCGTCCGAGCCGGTCAGCGCGGCAATCTCGGCATCGCTCGTGCCATACTGCTTGAGCAGGCGCATCGCGTCGGCGTCAATATCCTCAACACGCAGGCCGCGGATGCTCTCCTGAACCTGCACCATGTCGTTGATACGGTTGAGGTACCACGGATCGATACCGCAGATGGCATGGATGCGGGCGATGTCCCAGCCACGACGCAGGGCCTCGACCACAAAGAAGATGCGGTGCTCGGTCGGGGTGCCCACGGCCTGGGCGAGCTCGTCGTCGCTCAGCTTGTCGGCACCTTCCTTGCCACCGGCACAAATGCCCTGATGCCCGTCCTCCAGCGAACGCATGGCCTTGCCGAAGGCCTCCTCAAAGGTGCGGCCGATCGCCATAATCTCGCCCACGGCCTTCATGCGCGTGGTGAGCGTGGGGTCGGTACCCTTGAACTTCTCGAAGGCAAAGCGCGGCACCTTGACCACGCAGTAGTCAATCGTGGGCTCAAAGCAGGCAGGCGTTGCCTTGGTGATGTCGTTGACAATCTCGTCGAGCGTATAGCCCACGGCCAGGCGAGCGGCGGCCTTAGCGATGGGGAAACCCGTGGCCTTGGAGGCCAGTGCGGACGAACGGCTCACGCGCGGGTTCATCTCGATGACGATGAGGCGGCCGGTCTGGGGGTTCACGGCAAACTGCACGTTGGATCCGCCGGTCTCGACGCCGATCTTCTCCAGAATGGCGAGCGACGCGACACGCATGCGCTGATACTCAAGGTCGGAGAGGGTCTGCGCCGGCGCCACGGTGATGGAGTCGCCGGTGTGCACGCCCATGGGGTCGAGATTCTCGATGGAGCATACAATGATGCCGTTGCCGGCGTGGTCGCGCATGACCTCCATCTCGTACTCTTTCCAGCCCTCGATGGACTCCTCGACCAGCACCTCGTGGGCAGGCGAAAGCTCAAGACCCTGGCTCACGATAGAGACGAGCTCCTCGTGGGTATGCGCGATGCCGCCGCCGGCACCGCCGAGGGTAAAGCTCGGACGCAGTACGCAGGGATAGCCCACGCGCTCGGCGATGGCCTCGGCGTCGGCGACGCTATAGGCGTAGCCCGAGCGCGCGACCTCCAGGCCGATCTCGGCCATGGCCTCGTTAAAGAGCTTGCGGTCCTCGCCGCGCTCGATGGCGGCCAGGTCGCAACCGATCATCTCGACGCCGTACTTGTCGAGCGTGCCGTCCTTTGCCAGCTCGACGGCGGCGTTCAGACCGGTCTGGCCGCCCAGCGTGGGCAGCAGCGCGTCCGGACGCTCCTTCTTAATCACGCGCTCAATGAACTCGGCGGTGATAGGCTCAACATAGGTGCGGTCGGCAAGACCCGGGTCGGTCATGATGGTCGCCGGGTTGGAGTTGACCAGGATGACCTCAAAGCCATCCTCCTTGAGCACTTTGCAGGCCTGGGCGCCGGAGTAGTCAAACTCACAGGCCTGGCCAATAACGATGGGGCCCGAACCAATGACGAGGATACGCTTGATGTCAGTACGTTTAGGCATGTTAGTTCTCCTCGCTCTTCGTAACCTCAGCAAAATTCCAGCCCTGCAGGCGGTCCTTCGCGGTGTCGATGTCCAGGTAGTTCTCCTCGCCGTCCATGAGTCGCGTAAAGGCGGTAAAGAGATAGTGGGCATCGGTGGGGCCGGGCGAGGCCTCGGGGTGGTACTGCACCGAGAAGCACGGCGCGTCGAGCAGTTGGATACCCTCGGCGGTGCCGTCGTTGAGGTTCACATGCGTCAGGCGAATGCGGCCGAAGCGCTCGTTCATCACGACCGGCGCGATACCGCGGCGCACCCAGACGCGCAGGTCGCCATCGGCCGCGTGCTCGGTCTCGCCACCGGAAAGCTCGGGGACAAGTTTGCCCAAGCTGGGGAACAGCAGGCCAAAGCCATGGTTTTGCGCGGTAATCTCCACGCGGCGGCTCACCAGGTTCATAACCGGCTGGTTACCACCGCGGTGACCGAACTTAAGCTTTTCCATCTGAGCGCCGCAGGCCAGGCTGATCATCTGATGACCCAGGCAAATACCAAAGACCGGCACCTTGCCGATCAGCTGCTGCACCTGCTCGTAGGTCTCCACCACGGCATCGGGGTCGCCGGGGCCGTTGGACAAAAAGACGCCATCGGGATTCATGTCGAGCACCTCACTCGCGGGCGTATCCCACGGCACGACGGTAAGATCGCAGCCGGCGCGGACCAGGCCCTCCAGAATGCCGCGCTTCACGCCGCAGTCGTAGGCAACCACCTTGTGGCGGGCAGGGGCGGCGGCGGTGAGCGCAAAATCATGCGTAGTAGGCAGGTCGCTCGCAGCAAAGGCATGAGGCTCAGGGCAGCTCACGGTCTTGACCAGGTTCTCGCCCACCAACGTGGGGGCTGCGGCCAGACGCTCGGCAAGTTCGTCGACGTCAAAGACCTCGGTCGAGATAATGCCCATCTTGGAGCCGTTGTCGCGCAGGTGGCGCACCAAGGCGCGGGTGTCGACGCCCTCGATAGCGACGATGCCGTGGGCACGCAGGTACTCCGGCACGCTGACGGCCGAGCGCCAGTTGGAAGGCGTGGCACACATGTCGCGGACGATCATGCCGCGCATGGCGGGAGCGCTCACGGGGCGAGCGGTATCGCCGGGGAAGGCCGACTGGACGTCGGTCTCGTCGATGCCATAGTTGCCGATCTGCGGATAGGTCATGGTTACGATTTGGCCGGCATAGCTCGGGTCGGTCATGACCTCAAAGTAGCCCTCAAGCGAGGTGTTGAAGCAGACTTCGCCGGTCGCGGTGCCCTCGGCGCCGCATGAACGTCCATAAAAAATGGTCCCATCCTCAAGGTACAGGATGCAGGGACCGCAGATGCCCTTACTGGTTTTTGCCAGCATACGCTGGCAAAGTTCGCTGGGCGCGATGGTGCGGGCAGCAGTGCCCGCGGTATGGTTGTTCGCCATAATTCTCCTTCCCGGTCTCACGGGACCGGCTTAAAGGTTGGTAGTTAGGCCTCGCGGTATTGTAACCGCAAGTATGCTCCATGGCGTTAATTTCATCGAAATGTTTACGAAATGATAATTATGACTTCCTATGCATAAATGATTTTTCTGGGACGGGGATTTAAAAATCATCCCGCGTGGGCTTGTAACTCACGCGGGATGATGGCGTCTTATTTGTCCCGCTCCAGCAGATCGGACGGTGTGCGATCGGGCTTGCCGCCGCGGAAAATCTCGCGGCCATGCAGACGATGCTCCAGGTCGCGTTCGGCCTTTTCCTCGTCAATCTTGGTCTGGCTCACCGCCGGGTCCTCGATAAGCGACGAAACCGAGTTGACCTGTTTTTGAATGCGTTCGGCAATGGTGTCGTCCATGCTTACGATGCTCATCTTCCAGTCGATATTCGTGGCATTGGACGAGCTCTTGGTCCAGACGAACGTCAGGATGGCGCTCTGGTGCCCCTGAGCAGGAAACATGCCAAAGAAGGAATCGTGCTGAATCCTGCTGTCCTCGTCGATATAGGCGTGAACGTTATACACCACGCGGTCGATCTTGTCGTTGAGCAGGGCATTGGTTGCGAGCGCCGCCGCCTGAATCTGCCCGTTGGACAGCAGCTCGAGTTCATTGGCAGAAGACGTGTCCAGCACCGTCACCTCAACCGTGCCCGTGCGTTCATCGGCCTCGTCGACGGTAAAATCGAGCGGGAACTGCGTAAAGCCATTGCCCCATTCGAGTCCACCCTTGAGCGCGGTCGAGACGGTATCCATCGAAACGCTCTCGGAGAGGTTCGCGGTGTTCAGGCGTCGCATCACACCGTAGCCAATCTGCATGCCAAGAATCAGCACCAAGATGCCGATAACCACGGCCATGGCGGTCTTCGTAATGGTATGGCTCACCTGCGAACCCGAAGGGTCGTCCTCGGACAGCGGGTCGATATGTTTTGCCTGGCTCGCGCGATCCTCGCTGCGCAGCCGCGCCAGCGTCGCCTTGTCACCGCGCTTGACGGCAGCCTCTTTCTCGCGCATGCGCTCGGTACGCTTTTTGGCAAGCGTGGGATCCAAGACGCCGGATGCATCGATTTCGGAGAATAACTCCGTCACTTCTTCCGGAGTCAAAGGGTTCTTGTCAGCCATAAACTTCCTGTCATATCAATCAGTCGAGCTCGTGCGCACGCGCACCTTCGAACTGCATTCGATAGTAACGGGCATAAGTGCCGCCACGGGCGAGAAGCTCCTCGTGCGTGCCACGCTCCACAACGCGACCATGCTCAACGGTCGCAATCTCATCGGCGTGCTTAATGGTCGAAAGACGGTGGGCGATGATGATTGTGGTACGGCCGCGTGCCAGCTCCTCGAGTGACTCCTGCACCGCCTCCTCGCTCTCGTTATCCAAAGCACTCGTCGCCTCGTCCAAAATCAGGATCTTGGGGTTCTTGAGAAACACGCGCGCAATGGCAACGCGTTGCTTCTGTCCGCCCGAAAGACGGCTGCCACGCTCGCCCACGACCGTGTCATAACCCTGTGGAAGCGACTCGATAAAGGCATCGATGTTGGCGCGACGGGCGGCCTCGGCGATCTCTCCTGCCGTAGCGCCCGGCTTGCCGTAGGCGATGTTCTCGCCAATCGTGCCGTCAAACAGATAGACATCCTGCTGCACCAGGCCGATGGCGCGACGCAGGCTCTGCTGCGTCACATCACGCACGTCCTGGCCGTCGATGCTAATGGATCCGGCAGCCACGTCATAAAAGCGCGGCAGCAGCGAACAGGTCGTGGACTTGCCGCCGCCCGAAGGGCCAACCAAAGCGATGGTCTGCCCGGGCTTGATGGACAGATTCATATGGTCGATAACGGGACGCTCTTCGGCATCGCCCTCGCCCAGCTCAACGTCCTCGTAGTTAAAGCACACGTCGTGATACTCCACGGCGCCGGCAGTCACCTGCAGATCCGTAGCGCCCGGCTTGTCCTGGATATCCGGCGCGGTCGAGAGCACCTCGTCCATGCGCTTAAAGCCGGCGATGGCCTTCTGATACGTTTCGGCCGAATTGACGAGTGTCTCGAGCGGCGTGCAGAACAGCGAAATATAGAGTGCAAAGGTCGCCATATCGACCGCCTGCAGCTGTCCCTGGGCGACCAGCCAGCCGCCCAGCAGCACCACGATCACATAGAGCACACCCGAGAGCAGGCCATACGTCGCGGTATAGACGCCCATGGCGTGATACATGTTCTCCTTGGACGAAAGATAGCGATTGTTGGAGGCGCGGAACTTGAAGCGTTCGGTCTCCTCATTGGCAAAACTCTTGACCACGCGCATGCCCGCCAGCGAATCCTGCAGCTGCGCATTGATGCCGCTGATCTTTTTGCGGTTGTCGCTAAAGACCTCGCGCATGCGCATGTTCTGCCAAAACATGATGACCGCAAAAGCCGCCGTCACCACGGCCATGGCAAGAGCCAGCACCGGGGCAATAGCAAAGAGGATCACAAACGAGCCGACGATCTCGATGCCGCAGATGATAATCCACTCGGGCACGTGGTGTGCCGCCTCGCAGATATCGAACAGGTCGTTGACCACGCGGCTCATCATGTCACCCGAGCTGTTGCGATCGAAGTACGCAAAGCTAAAGCGCTCGTACTGATCGAACAGGTCCTCGCGCATCTTGGACTCCATGCGCGCGCCCATCACGTGGCCCCAGTAACTCACAAAGTAGCGACAGGCACAACGGATGGCATACATCAGTACCAGGCCAACCGCGATCATACCGAGCGCCTGCATGATGGCCGCCTGGCCCTGGGTAAACAGCCCACCGGTCAGATTGCGCAGGATAATGGGAAACGCCAGGTCAATGGCGGCAAGCACCAGGGCGCAAACAGTATCGGCAACAAAAAGCCCCATCTGGGGCTTGTAATACGACAAAAAACGCTTCAGCATGTGATCCTCAAAGAAATGTCAGCAACGTAAGGCCCTGGGACAAAACAATCAGTAGTATTTGTCCCAGGGCTATCCCCACTCGTTAAAGCTCGGCCCCACCCAAGCGGTGCGCGATGCTATCGCAGGCAAGCGCGCCTACGACGGTCTTGGCGTCTTCGATCTTGCCGTCGAGCACGGCGTCGATCAGCTCGTGCAGCGGCACCAGGTCCACGTTGACAAACTCGTCATCATCGGGGTTGGGCGCATCAAACTCGAGCTTGGTGGCCAGGTAGATGTGAATAATCTCGTCACAGAAGCCGCAAGTCGTGACGATCGACGTCAAAAAGCGAATGCGGCCGGCCCTAAAGCCCGTCTCCTCATGCAGCTCGCGCTTGGCGCAATCGAGCGGGTCCTCGCCTGGATCGAGCTTGCCGGCGGGAATCTCGACCGTCACGCGGTCGATGGCGGTGCGGTACTGACGCACCAGCACGATCTTGCCACTCTCGGTAAGCGCCACAACGGCCGCCGCACCCGGATGGCGAACGATATCGCGGGCGCTGCGGTGACCGTTGGGCAGCTCAACCTCAAGACGGTGGACGTCGAGGATCTTGCCCTTCCAGGCGCACTCCTCCGAAAGAATCTTCTCGTGCAGCTCGGCATCGTGCGGGTCGTCGTCGCCCAGCACCAGCGCCGGCTCGTCGGCGACCTCGCCACCAGGCTCGCCCTCGGCGTGCCCATACATGCGGCTGTCCTCTTCGACGATCTGCGCGTCCACGAGCTCTTCGTTCTTCTCGTCCATCCGTCTCATCCCTCTCGGACTTTAGGCATCCCAGGCGTCGCGGCCACGCAGCGCGCGCAGGCCGATGTCATGACGCAGAGTCTTGCCCTCAAAATCAATCTTCTCGCAGGCCTCATAGGCAAGGTTGCGAGCGTTCTCGAACGTGTCGCCCAGTGCGGTCACGGCAAGCACACGGCCGCCGTTGGTCACGAGCTGACCGTCCGCCACAGCGGTGCCGGCATGGTACACGGTCACGTTCTCCATGGCCTCGGCGTCGGCGATGCCGGTGATGACTTTGCCCTTCTCGTAGCTGCCGGGATAGCCCGCACTCGTCAGGACAACGGCCACGGCCCACTCGTCGCGCCAGTCGAGCTCAATCTGATCAAGCTCGCAGTTGGCGCAGGCGAGCATAACCTCGACCAGGTCGTTCTTGAGGCGCGGCAGCACGACCTGCGTCTCGGGATCGCCAAAGCGGGCATTAAACTCCAGCACCTTGGGGCCGGCGGGCGTGAGCATAAAGCCGCCGTACAGGCAACCGCGGTAGTCGATGCCCTCGGCAGCAAGCTCGGCCACGGTCTGCTCCATGACGTTCACCATGGTGGCGTGCTCCTCGTCGGTCACGATGGGCACCGGGCTGTAGACGCCCATACCGCCGGTGTTGGGGCCAAGGTCTCCCTCGAGCGCACGCTTGTGGTCCTGCGAAGTGGCCATGGGGCGCACGGTCTTGCCGTCGGTAAAGGCCAGCAGCGAGCACTCGGGGCCGGTCAGCATCTCCTCGATAACCACCGTGTTGCCGGCATCGCCAAAGGTGCCGCCAAAGCACTCGCGCACGGCCTCTTCGGCCTGCTCGAGCTCAGTCGCCACGATAACGCCCTTGCCTGCGGCCAGGCCGTCGGCCTTCACGACCAGCGGGGCACCCTGCTCGCGCACATAGGCGAGAGCCGAAGCCTCGTCGGTAAACGAACCATAGGCTGCCGTCGGAATGCCCGCACGCTCCATGAGCTGCTTGGAGAACAGCTTGGAGCCCTCCATCTGGGCGCCCTCGGCACCCGGGCCAAAGCAGGGAATACCCGCCGCACGCACGGCATCGGCCACGCCCGCCACGAGCGGAGCCTCGGGGCCAATTACCACGAGTCCGCATCCGTGGCTCTGGGCAAACGCCGCCACGGCCGCAGGATCGCAATCGTCGAGAACAGCGTTCTCGCCGCAGCTCGCGGTGCCGCCGTTACCCGGCGCAATGTAGAGCTTGCCGGCGCGCGGTGATGCTGCGAGCTTAGCTGCCAGAGCATGCTCGCGGCCGCCGCTGCCCAACAACAGGATGTCGATGGTTTGAGTGTCCGCCTTCAAGGGTGCCTCCTCTATGGATGAACGGCCCGCTCCGCGCGAGCCCTTTGCAAGCAAATATACCCCTCGGCCGCCCGTCCGGGCTGCAAAGGGGTATATCGCAATAACCGTATAAACCGATTACTTCCAGAATCGGTTGATGATCTGCTCGCGACCGGCGCCGACGCCAATGAACGTCACGCGGGTGTGTGCCAGATCCTCGATAAACGCCACGTAGTCCTGAGCCTCTTGCGGCAGCTCGTCAAAGCTGCGGCAACCGGTAATGTCGCACTTCCAGCCGGGGAGCTCCTCGTAGATGGGCTTGGCATGCTCAAAGCGCACCTGATGCTCGGGCACGCTCGTGTAGCGCTCGCCATCGACGTCGTAGGCCACGCACACCTTGATGGTGTCGAAGGCCGAAAGCACGTCGAGCTTGGTCACGGCGATGTCGGTGAGGCCGTTGACGCGCGAGGCATAGTTGGCGATAGGGCCGTCAAACCAGCCGCAACGACGACGGCGACCGGTGGTCACGCCGTACTCATAGCCCTCTTCGGTCAGCGTGTGGCCGGCCTCGGACTCATAGGAAAGCTCGGTGGGCATGGGGCCCGAACCGACGCGGGTGATATAGGCCTTCATGACGCCCAGCACGCGGTCGACGTTCTTCATGCCCACGCCGGAGCCGGTGATGGCGCCGCCGGCGGTGCAGTTGGAAGACGTCACGTACGGATAGGTGCCGTGGTCGATGTCGAGCAGCGTTGCCTGGGCGCCCTCAAATAGCAGGTTCTTGCCCTCATCGATCATGTTGTTGAGCAGCAGGCTCGTCTCGGTGATGTAGGGGCGCAGGCGCTCGGCCATGGGCAGGTACTCGTCGCAGATCTGGTCCACGGTGTAGGTGGGCAGGTGGTAGATGAGCTCGAGCTCGGGGTTCACGCGGGCGAGAGCGGTCTCCAGCTTGTCGCGGAACAGCGTCTCGTCCAGCATGTCCTGCATGCGCAGACCAATGCGGGCCATCTTGTCCTGATAGCACGGACCGATACCGCGCTTGGTGGTACCGATGTTCTTCTTGCCGAGCTTCTGCTCAAAGGCGCCATCCAGATCGATGTGGTACGGCATGATGACGTGCGCGTTGCCACTGATCTTGAGGTTCTTGGTGGTGATACCGTCGGCCTCGAACATGTCGATCTCCTCAAGGACAACCTTGGGGTTGACGACGCAGCCGTTACCGATCACCGACACGTGGTCGGAATACATGATGCCGGAGGGCACCTGGTGCAGGCCGTACTTCTTGCCGTTGACGACGATGGTGTGACCGGCGTTGTTGCCGCCCGAGTAGCGCACGACGGCATCGAAGTCGCCGGCGACCAGGTCGCAGATCTTACCCTTGCCCTCATCGCCCCACTGGGCACCGACCAAAACGGTTGACGGCATGTTTACTCCTTACATTCATGGACTGTCTACGTGCCACGCCGGCACGCAGAAGCACAAAACATTCCCAGTATACCCGTGCAACGGGCGCCTGTCCTACTCCTCGGTATGCGCCCCATCAAGCTCATAGAACTTGGTGGATGCCGGCAGGAACATCAGGTCGACGTCACCGATCGGGCCCGAACGGTTCTTGGCCACGACGATACGCGTAACGCCCTCGTCGGGTCGATCGTCGCGCGAGGCTTCGGCCTCGTCGGCGGAGCGGTCCAAGAACATAACGATGTCGGCGTCTTGCTCGATGGAGCCCGATTCACGAAGGTCGGAAAGCTGCGGACGCTTGCCGGTACGGGATTCGACCTGACGCGAGAGCTGCGACAGCGCGATGAGCGGGATCTTGAGCTCCTTGGCCATGATCTTCAGACCACGCGACATCTCGGAGACCTCGACGGTACGGCTCTCGGAGCGACGTCCCGGCGGAGGACTCACCAGCTGTAGGTAGTCCAGGATGATGATGGCCTTCTCCTTGTTGTGGAGCATGCGGCGGCTCTTGGCGCGAATCTCGGTCACTGTGGTGCCGGGCGTATCGTCAATCAGAATGTCGAGCTTAGACAAGGTCTGCGTGGCCTCGTTGATATTGGCCCACTGCTCGGGGCTAATGCGGCCCATGCGAAAGTCGCTGATCGAGATCATCGCATAGGCGCAAATCAGACGCTGGGCAATTTCCTTACCCGACATCTCCAGCGAGAAGAAGCCGACGGTATAACCGGCCGCGGCAGCGTTGAGCGCCAGATTCAGGGCGAACGACGTCTTACCCACAGCAGGGCGAGCGCCGATAATGATGAGCTGACCCTCGCGGAAACCCATGAGCATGCGGTCGAGCGACGGGAAGCCCGTGGGCACGCCCGCAGCCTGGCCACCGGCCTGGCACACTTCCTCAGCCTCGTTATAGGCCTCGACCATAAACTCGGTCAGTGTCTTATAGCTCGACTTAACCTCGCGCGCCGTGACCTTGAGCAGCTTGCTCTCGGCCAGCTCCACGACCTCTTTGGTGTCGGTAGGGGCGTTATAGGCCAGCGCGTTGATCTCGTTGGTGGCACCGATCAGCTCGCGCAGCATCGAGTCGCGACGGACGATGGCGGCATGGTGCTGCCAGTTCACGAGCGACAGGGTCTGACCCATCAGCTCCAAAATGTAGGCCTCGCCGCCCACGGCATCAAGCTTGTTGATGCTGCGCAGGTAATCGATCAGCGAGATGGAGTCGATGGGAATGCGGCTGTTGTACATATCGACCATCGCGGTGTAGATGGTCTTATGAATGGGCCGGTAGAAGTCATCGGGCTGCAGCTCGACCTGGGCCTCCTCGACCACCTCGGGCGATAGCAGCATAGCAGCCAGTACGTTGGCCTCTGCATCTTGGTTTTGAGGGAGACCCAACTTGGAGCCGCGGTCCTCAACCGTCAGCCCCGTCTCCCTATCGTCGTATGCCATGAGCATCCTCATTCATATCGCTTGCGGGCATCCATAGTATCAGCCACGGTCCCAAAACGGGCCGCGCGGCGCCAATCATCACCGAACCAAACGGACGAACGGTCCCGCATTTGGGACTTCACCACAACGCCTGCCATGGCGCTCGCCAAGCGTAGAAAACAAAAGGGCACCCTGGTTTCCCAGAGCGCCCTTCTTAGAACAAGATTGTTGCGTTGCAGCAAATGCTACTCGGCAGCAGCCTCAGTCTCGACCTCGGCGGTCTCGGCCTCGGCGACCTCAGCGGCCTCCTCGACCTCAGCCTCGGCAGCGAGCTCCTCGGCGGTAACGCCGACGAGAACGACAACCTCGGCCTTGATCTCGCGGTACAGCGAGATGGCAACGGTGTGGGCGCCGGCAACCTTGATGGGCTTACCGAGCTCGACGCGCTTGCGGTCGATGTCCATACCGAGCTGAGCCTTGATGGCGTCAGCGATCATAGCGGCGGTAACGGAGCCAAAGAGGATGCCCTCGTCGCCGACCTTGACGTCAACGGTGACCGTCTTGCCCTCGAAGGCAGCCTTGGTCTCGTTGGCGGTAGCCAGACGGACGGCCTCGCGCTTGGCGATGTTGTTGCGACGCTCGTCAAGCTGCTTGAGGTTGCCCTTGGTGGCGGCAACAGCGAGCTTCTTGGGGAACAGGAAGTTCTCAGCGTAACCCTGAGCGACCTCTACGACGTCACCCTCGCCGCCCTTGCCCTTGATCTCATCGAGAAGAATAACCTTCATGATGCGTCTCCCTTCTTAGCCGCGGTCGCGGTTGCCACGAGAGGAAACCACGGGGACGGTGTACGGCAGGAGAGCCATCTCGCGGGCGCGCTTGATGGCGTTGGCGATGTCATGCTGATGCTGCGTGCAAGCGCCAGTGACGCGACGGGGCTTGATCTTGCCACGGTCGGTCATGTACTTACGGAGAAGCTGAGTGTCCTTATAGTCGATGAACTCAGTGTTCTCCTTGCAGAACTGGCAGTACTTACGACGCGGCTGACGTGCAGAAAAATCATTAGCCATGTCAAAATACCTTTCGTTTGGCAACTTCGGCGAACCGAAGCCGCCTCTCACTCAAAAATAGGTGAACAACCCTTAGAACGGGATGTCCTCATCGTAGACGTCGACCGCGGGCGGCGTAGCCACCGGTGCGGCAGGACGTGCTGCGGGCGCGGGAGCTGCGGGGGCGTAACCGCCCTGATCGTAGCCACCCTGGCCACCACGGGAGCTCATAAACTCGATCTCATCGACGATGACCTCAAGCTTGCTCCGGCGCTGACCATCGCGCTCCCAAGAGCTGTAGCGCAGCTTGCCCTCGATCGCGACCTTGTTTCCCTTTGCCAGGAAACGGCTCACGGCCTCGGCGCGCGTGCCGAACATAGTGCAGTCGACAAAGTTGGGATAGTCCTCCCACTCGCCAGTCTGCGGGTTGCGGCGACGATCGTTCACGGCGACGCCAAAGGACAGAACCTGGGTTCCGCCGGCGGTGGCGCGCAGCTCGGGATCACGCGTGAGGTTACCGGTGATGTTCACTCGATTGATGCTCATAACTCACTACTTCCTCTTGGGGCACAAGCCCAGTCCAAAACGACAGTCTTACTCCTGGTCGTCGCGACGGACGATCATGTGGCGGACCACAGCGTCGGTGATGCGCAGGACGCGATCAAGCTCGGCGATCTGGGTAGGATCTGCGTGGAAGTTGATGAGGGTGTAGTCACCATCGGTGAGGTCGTTGATCTCGTAGGCGAGCTTGCGCTTGCCCCACTCGTCAACGGAGTCGACCTTGCCAGCGCCCTCAGCGATCGTGGTATCGATACGCTTCATAACAGCGAGACGAGTCTCGGGGTCGAGCGACGGGTCAACAAAGAACAGCAGTTCATAAGCCTTCATATTGTCACCTCCTCTGGGCAAATGTGGCTTCAGGTCGTGAAGGTGCGCCTGAAGCAGGAAAAGACTTGGTAATAATATCTTTCAACCTCCCAGGCTGCAAGAATATGCAGCTACAACCTCATGACCTCCACATATGCCCATACTCACACGGCACTTCATGCGTCTTCCAACCAAATGCTGACCAAATGCTTGACGGATCTGTGGACAAGATACGGCGCTGCGGGGACAAACCAAATCAAACCGCAGGTCAGCAATTGCAAGGCTGTGGTCGCGAAATGCATACCAGTGGTTCATAACACCGTTCAAAGTTTTTTAAATTGCTGCCACATCGTCTATAAATACCTATTTTGAACAATTTGCTGCATGCTGCCATGCTGGTCAGAGCCCGTTTTTAGCCTCCGAGATCCCGTCACGAAGCCAAGCGTTTCAAAAAATGCCAACTTTTCTGTTTGCACTTTACGATTCCTCGTGTATACTGACTTTCGCATTTAACGGAGAGTTGTCCGAGTGGCCGAAGGAGCACGATTGGAAATCGTGTAGGCGTCAAAAGCGTCTCCAGGGTTCAAATCCCTGACTCTCCGCCAGTTAATTCCAAAGCAGGCCTTCGAGCCTGCTTTGTTTTTACCCCACGCGGAGGGGTGGCAGAGTGGTTGAATGCGGCGGTCTCGAAAACCGTTTGGCCTGTATAAGGTCACGAGGGTTCGAATCCCTCCTCCTCCGCCATTTTGGTTGAGAAAGCTCCCAAGAATGGGAGCTTTTTTGTTATCGAAATACGTCTCGATCCCACGCTTCCCCAAACATGTACGTCACCCTCCAAAACCGACATTTTTCGGCATCTTTGAAGGCTGACGTACACGTTTGGATTGAGCTCACGGGAGTGGCACTATTCGGAAGGCGCCTCTTCGTCTCGCATGCCTTTCCAGTTGCGGATTAGCGCCTTGCGTAGTTCGTTTTGCTCTCGCTGGTAACCGGTGTCGGTACAGCGAGGCATGCCGAGCGCTTCGCGAATGTTGTTCATGGCGCGGTGAAAGGCGAGCTGGCTGCCGAACTGAGCCGAAGTGAGCGTAACGATTCGATATCCCATTTGGGAGAGAACGGCCTCTCGCTCCGCATCTGCTCCCTTGCGCTCGAGCTCATCGTGAAAACCGCCCTTATATTCGATACCGAGCTCCCTGCGCTTATAGGTCACGAGCGCATCGATTTTGAGTGTTCGAGCTTTGGCGCAATGCCTGAGACGTTGAGGGATCTCGAGCGGTTTGTTGAGTTCGATACCTCTAATGCCAACGCCGCCTTCGCTTGTTGGGAGCGAGAGGGCAATTGCCGAAGCGGTCTCCATAGGCGAGGCCGAGTGATCGTAGATGTGCCTGAGCGCGAGCCGTGCACGTGTGGCACCGGGTTTGCCGGGGTGCCGATCGAGCAGTTCGGTTATTTCATCCTTGGAGGTGGTGGCTGGTTGCTCGGTATAAGGGTCGGCGGGATTGAGCCTCATGCGATAATCGCCGCAAACTTCATAGCCATATTCGAGATATTCGATTCTATCCATCCACTCGGCAGCGAGCACGAAGGCGAAGGCTTCGTCGGTGATGAAGATTCCGGGCGTCAACTCGTTAATATGCGCGTAGGGAAGATTTTGTCCAAGAATGTGGCAAACGACGCCTTTGGTACGAATTCGCTCAAATTCGAATACAACCGCGATATCGATAGTCTTAAGCATATCGGACGGAATGCCGCAGTCGGTAAGGGCCTGTCGTATGCGCGCAACACGTTGCTGGGTGGAGATGCCTTGTGCGCCTATCTGGTAGTCGTGCCGCGCAAGAGACTGAACCAAATTCTGGGGTGCATGATGGACAAGCCATGCGGTTTTATGCGAAATGAGAACAGGGGTATCCATTGAGGGCCTCTCGCTCTGAGCCGGTATCCAACTCTTATGTCCGTTGAAGTGGGGAAATATACCGGATGTGAGTAAATCAACTCACTCATGCTGTGAGCTCAATCCAAACATGTACGTCAGCCTCCAAAGATGTCGAAAAATGTCGTTTTTGGAGGCTGACGTACATGTTTTGGACCCTTGGCATTCCAGCAACGCCACGCCCCCACCCAGTCCCAACCGTTTGCCGAGCAATAGGGTCTCAATCGCCTCCAACCATGTACTATGTACGGGCATTGTTCAAACCCGAGAATCAAAGGACCTCATCTTGCCCGTCGTCGCCGCTATGACTGTTACTTCACACGCCTCGGATGCCATGGTCGCTATCCCATTTTGGCTCGAGATGTTCGCCGTTGTCGCGGCATCGATCTCGGGCGTGCTGGTCGCTCGCGAGCACAAGCTCGACCTGGTGGGCGCGGTCGCACTCGCCGTGGTCTGTGGCCTGGGCGGCGGTCTATTACGCGACATGACACTGCAAGTGGGCAACGTCTACATCCTCAACCAGCCGATGGCACTACCACTTTCCATTGCCACGGCGGCCATTATCTACATCTTCCCGGCAATCGTCGATAAACCCGAGAAACTCATTCCCCTGCTCGACATCATCTCGGTCGGCATCTATGCGGCAACCGGCGCGGACAAGGCGTTGGTCTACGGCTTTGCGCCGGCCGTATGCATCATGATGGGCTTTTTCACCGCGGTGGGCGGCGGCATGTTGCGCGACGGCTTTATGGGCGTGGTTCCGGGCATTTTCCAACGCACTAACTTTTATGCCATCGCGGCCATCGCCGGATCGGCAAGCTATGTAAGCCTCGTCATGAGTGGCTTGGTCAGCAATGTCGCCGCGCTCGTCGTATGCGTTGTCGTGACCATGGGTCTGCGCTGGCTCTCGCTGCGCTTTGACATCAAAAGCCCCACCGAGGAAGACATCGCGCGCTTCTTGCATCGCAAAAAGTAGACAGCACGGCACGACCCTTCGAAATGCAACCGAGAGGTTCTTTTAGAGCGCCCGCGCGTTGGGTACCCTGTTAGATACATGTCGAGTATCTAGCGAAGGATTCACTATGCCTTACAACCTAGCACCGTCGTCCCGGCACCGTAAAGTGCAGGCGCGCATCGCCCTCCTATTCGCACTGATTGCACTTGCGCTAATCGTACTTCCCACGACTTCATTCGCCGGCACAGATACCGCCGGAAACGTGCTCGCGACCGAAGCTGACTCCACCCCGTCCGGGGTCGAAGGCGACCTGTACTGGGCCGGCCAAAGCCTCAACTTAGACGATGCCTCCATCGGCCGCGATATTATCGCGGCGGGCGAGAGCCTGTCGATTCGCGATTGCACCGTAGGCGGCGCCGTTCGCCTGGCGGCGCGTACCATCGATATCGCCAAAACCGCAATCGATGGCAGCGTGACGGTAGCCGGCCAGCACGTCGTCCTTAACACCGGTAGCACCGCCAACTGTTTTTACGCGGCAGGCGAGACGGTCGCCCTGCGCGGCTCCGCTAAATCGGCGGCGCTCGCCGGCGACACCGTTACCATCGATGGCACCGTCGATGGCGATGTTGAGGTCTGGGCCGACAAGCTCATCCTGGGCAAAAACGCCCGCATCACCGGCACGGTGAGCGCCCACGTCTCACAGGATCCCGAGCGGGCAGAGGGTGCCCAGGTCGGAGCCCTCAAGATCGACCGAACCGAAAACGAGGACACCTCTACGGTCAACGACATTATCGGCGGCATCGTTGCCGCAGCGCTTTCCACCGGCTTTGTCGCCATCCTGCTTGAGCTTGTCTTTCCGCGCGCAACCGCCAGTGCCGCCGGAATGCTCCACCAGCACCCCACGCCACTGTGGGTGAGCGGTCTTCTGGGTACGATTGCTGTCGTCCCCGCCGTCCTGCTGCTGATTATCTCTATCGCTGGTCTGTCGCTTGCCGGAACTCTCTTGTGCGGTGTTATCGGCATCGCGTTGGTATCGAGCGCCTTTGCGGGGTGCGCGATCGCACGCATGGTCGGACACAATCAGAACCGCTACACCATGGCCGCCGTGGGCGGTATCGTCGCGGGCGCACTCACGGCACTTCCTCTTATGGGCAACTTTGTCAGCGGTGTAGCCTTCGTCTTCACGCTCGGCTACGTCATCCAGATCATCTGGCGCAACGCCCACCTCAAGCCGCAGCAGCCGGCTAACACGCCAGGACTCCCCACCGCCTAACCACCAATCACCGCAAAGGGGACAGGCACCTTTGTGGTGGTGAAGGCCTTCTCAATCCCCGTGCACCAAAAAGGGCGCCGACCATTGCGGTCGACGCCCTTTCTTATTGGCGGTTATAAGCCCCAGCGCTTATTTGTTGACCTGGCCAGCGCGGACGGCTGCCTTCTTACGGTCGGTGGCGTTGAGCAAACGCTTGCGCAGGCGGATGTTCTTGGGAGTAATCTCCACCAGCTCGTCGTCGGCGATGTACTCCAGCGCCTCCTCCAGAGAGAAGGTGCGAGGCGGCACCAGCTGCACGGAGATGTCGGAGGTCGAGGAACGCTGGTTACCCAGGTTCTTGGTGCGGGCGATGTTGACGACCATGTCGCCGGCCTTGCTGCGCTCGCCCACGATCATGCCCTCGTAGCACTCGGTGCCCGGCTCAACGAACAGCTGGCCGCGCTCCTGCAGCGTACCCAGAGCGTAGGCAACGGCCTTCTCGGTGGTCATGGAGATCATGGCGCCGTTCTGGCGGTTGCCGATCTCGCCGGCGTAGGGGCCATACTCCAGGAAGGTGTGGTAGAACACGCCCTCGCCGTGGGTGACGTTCATGATGCGGTTCTTAAGACCCATGATGCCGCGCGTCGGGATCTTGAACTCAAGATGGGTCACGATGCCCGAGGTGTCCATGCTCGTCATGATGCCACCGGAGGTACCGAAGACCTCGACGACCTTGCCCGAGTACTCGTCCGGGCACTCGACAACAGCCTGCTCGACGGGCTCCAGCTTGTTGCCGTTCTCGTCCTTCTTAAACAGAACGCGGGGACGGCCGACCTGGAACTCAAAGCCCTCGCGGCGCATGGACTCCATCAGGACGGACAGGTGCAGAATGCCGCGGCCAGAGACCTCGACGCCGCTCTTGTCCTCGAGCTCCTCGATCTTCATGGTCACGTTGTTCTCGGCCTCGTTGAACAGGCGCTCCTTGAGCTGACGGGCGCCCACAATGTCGCCATCACGGCCGACGAGCGGAGAGGTCGAAGCCTCAAAGACGATGGACAGGGTCGGCGGGTCGATCTCGATGGGCTCGAGCTCGACGGGGTTCTCGGGGTCGGTGTAGACATCGCCGATATCGGTGCGGTCAATGCCCACGACGGCGGCGATGTCGCCAGCGCCGACTTCCTGGCACTCGGTACGGCCCAGGTAGTCGAAGGTAAAGAGCTGCTTGACGGTAGCGGTAGCACTGGAGCCGTCGTTCTTGACGACCAGAATCTGGTCGCCCTGGTGAATGGTACCGGAGTACACGCGACCGATACCGATGCGGCCAACGAAGTTGGAGTGGTCGATGGTCACACACTGCATGGCCAGGGGCGCGGTCTCGTCAACCTCGGGCGCGGGCATGTCGTCGATGATCATATCGAGCAGCGGGTACATGTCCATGTTGCCGTCCTCGGGATCATGACGGGCAAAGCCGTTGACGCCGCTGGCGTAGATGACGTGCTCCATGGCAAACTCGAGCTGATCGTCGGTAGCGCCCAGGTCGGCCATAAGGTCGAGGCAGTCGTTGTAGGCCTTCTCGGGGTTAGCACCCCGACGGTCGATCTTGTTGATGACGATCATGATCTTGAGGCCGGTGTCGATAGCGTGACGCAGCACGAAGCGGGTCTGGGGCATGGGGCCCTCAAAGGCGTCGACCAGCAGCAGGGCGCCGTCGGCCATACGCAGCACGCGCTCGACCTCGCCGCCAAAGTCGGCGTGGCCCGGGGTGTCGATGACGTTGATCTTGACGTCCTTGTACTCGATAGAGATGTTCTTAGCGAGAATCGTGATGCCGCGCTCGCGCTCCTGGTCGTTAGAGTCCAGGACGCGGTCCTCGACCTGCTGGTTGGCACGGAAGGCATCCGTGGCACGCAGGAGCTTGTCGACCATCGTCGTCTTGCCGTGGTCGACGTGGGCGATGATGGCGATGTTCCTCAGATTGTCTACGCGCATGTAGTTCCCCTATCTTCTATCCATATACAAACGGCACGCGTATGCGACCCACCCAGCAATGCAACGCTCGGCGGGAATATTGAGCCTTTTACCGAAAACTCGTTTATTTTAGCGATTTTAGATGAGAGGGGTTTCCTCACCTGCAGGTTCAGGGTCGCTCCACATAAAACCATCGCCGGCACCCATGCCCTCATACAGCACATATGCCGAAAAACCGCTCTCGAGCGTCGTCTCAAAGAAACTCACGAGCAGAGCGTCGTGGTAGCCGCCGTCAATCTCGACACAGCCGGTATAGCCGATGGCATAGCGGGCGATACGGCCCAGGCCCTCGTCCTTAAGACCCATCTTGTGCTCGGAGATAAAGTTGGTGGCGGCCTCCAGGCATGCCTCCTCGCCATCCTCGTCGAGCGCGGCCAGATAGCGGTTGGAAGCAGCGTCCTCGATCGCCACAACTACGCCCGGATTCTCACCGGCGGCAAGGTCGTCCAAGAACGCACCAATCAGGTCACACACCATGGCGTCGAGCTCGGCGGAGACGTTACCGGCGTCCTGCATATCCTGTGCCATCTCTAGACCTTCCCATCGAATCCGGCGTCGTTACAGTTCTTGTGCCTCGGCAGCGATCTTGGCGGCAGCGTCGCGGGCGCGCACCATATCCATCGCGCGCTTGTCGAGTACCTTGATCTGGTTGGTCAGCATTACCGCATCGACCACACCCCAGATTACCAAGCCTGTTGAAATCGAAAACCCAAGCGCACCAACTGTACCACGAAGACGAGAACAGATTACCGCGACAAGGGCGGAGATGATAACCATCTTGATATAGGAGCCGCGGCGCTCGCGAAGTGTGCGGGCCTGCGTCACATAGGCAATGCGAGCCGCCTCGGATGCCTCCGAGCGCATCTGAGCTTCACACGCGATGGCGGCCGCTTCAGCCGATACGCGGGTACCCATCAGCGACCTCTCCGCTCGCGTGCCAGACATTTAGAAATCATCCGGGGAGAGCGTATGGACGAACTCGTCGAACTTCTCGAACTCCTGCTCGTCGTCAACTTCCTCGGCATGGGCAGAAACGGTACCCAGGCGATTCATGATGTCGTCCTCCACAAACATGGGGGCATTACTGCGCACGGCAAGGGCGATGGCGTCGCTGGGGCGGGCGTCAATCTTGCGCTCGTCACCATCGACCAGCACAACAATCGTCGCATAGAACACCGGCGGCTCGGCACGAACGATCTCGATGCGCTCGAGCTTGGCTCCCAGGGCATCGACGGTGTCAAGCAGCAGGTCATGCGTTATCGGGCGCTCGGCGCGACCGCTATCGATGCCACGGCTGATTGCCGCAGCCTCAAACGAACCAGTCTGAATGGAAAGGGAACGCAGCGGCGCGGGCGAGTCCGATTTGCTGCTGCGCTCACGAAGCACGATAAGCGATGGCACGGGACCGGCGGCCATGACGATGGTCTCTATGTCGACACGAACCATGGAACACCTCCGGTACGTAGCGGTTAACACACGGCAGGGTCGCCGCATTGAATAGCTATACTACCCAATCTTTCGCACAGCACACAAAACCAAAATGAGATTTATCGCAGACAAGAAAAAAGCCCCGAGGCACGCCCCAGGGCTCTTCACAGTTTTGATGGTGGACCTGACAAGATTCGAACTTGTGACCTCCCGGTTATCAGCCGGACGCTCTAACCAACTGAGCTACAGGTCCATCATGGTGGAGGTTAGGGGGATCGAACCCCTGACCTCAGGCTTGCAAAGCCCGCGCTCTCCCAGCTGAGCTAAACCCCCACGGAGACAGTAATAAACACCCCAGCGGCGACTCGGCTCTCGCTGGGGTGTTTATTGCGAAAGAAAGTGGTGGACCTGACAAGATTCGAACTTGTGACCTCCCGGTTATCAGCCGGACGCTCTAACCAACTGAGCTACAGGTCCATCGCGCAAGGGATATATTAGACGAGTCGTTACGCGCGCGTCAACAACTTTTTTGAAAATCTTTGGAGGGGTTCGCCCCGG
>CABJFQ010000011.1:44227-87652 GCA_902364975.1 Coriobacteriaceae bacterium
CCCGGTTATCAGCCGGACGCTCTAACCAACTGAGCTACAGGTCCATCGCGCAAGGGATATATTAGACGAGTCGTTACGCGCGCGTCAACAACTTTTTTGAAAATCTTTGGAGGGGTTCGCCCCGGTCGCCCGGCGGCATATGAAGTCGCCTGCTCGGACAGTCCTGACTCGCACGGAGAGCACATTAAGTGCTCTCCGGCTCGTGCGGAACTCGCGATCGACTTCATATACCGCCGGGCGACCGGGGCGAACGCGGGTCCCTAGGTTTTCAAAAAAGCGGTCGGCGCGCAGGTGCGCCGACCGCCGATATATGGGGTCTGATGTTTTTGACCGGAGAGGACTACTTACTCGTCGAGGAGATCCTCTGTCATGTCGTTGCCGTCGCCTAGGTCGACTGGGGTCTCTTCGGTATCGGCTGCGGCCTCGACACCTTCGCCCTCGGGCTTCTCTTTGGCGGCTGTCATGCGGGCCACGGCGCATATACGGTCGTTGTCGTCGACGGTCATCATCTTGACGCCCTGGGTGGCGCGGCCGGTCTGGCTGATCTCGTCGGTCTTGACGCGAATGACCGTCGCGCCCTCCGTCACGATGAACAGCTCGTGCTGCGGACCCACCGTCTTCATGGCCGCGAGGTTACCCTTACGCTCGGTCATTTGGATGGTGTAGACGCCCTGGCCGCCGCGATTCTGCTCCGGGTAGTCCGCAACCGGCGTGCGCTTGCCGTAGCCGCGCTCGGTGATGACGAACAGATCGCCGTTGCCGTTAGTGACTTCCATGCCCAGAACGCTCACGCCGTCCTTCATACCGATACCGCGAACGCCGCTGGTATCGCGGCCGGTGGCGCGCACCTGCTCCTCGGAGAACATGATCGCCTTGCCCGCGGTGGTGGCCAGGATAATCTTGTCGCCCTCGCGCACGCGGCGCACGTTCAGCAGCGCGTCGTCGTCACGCAGGTTGATAGCGATCAGGCCGTCGCGGCGGCTGCGGTCATATGCGCTCATCACGGTCTTCTTGACCATGCCACTCTTGGTGGCAAACATCAGGTACTCGTCGGCAGGGAACTCGCGGCAGCTGATGACGCTCGCGATCTTCTCGCCCTCCTCGAAGGGCAGCAGGTTGACGATCGCGGTACCGCGCGCCTGGCGCGTACCCACCGGCAGCTCATGCACCTTCAGGCGATAGACCTTGCCCTTGTTCGAGAAGAACAGCACGTACTCGTGCGTGGACGCGATGAACATCTCGTCGATGACATCGTCCTCTTTGAGGTTGACGCCCGACACGCCCTTGCCGCCGCGTTTCTGGGCGCGGTAGGCGGCCACCGGGATGCGCTTGACATAGCCGGTGTGGGTGATGGTCACGACCATGTCCTCGTCGGCAATGAGGTCCTCGACGTCCAGGTCCTTCTCGACCTGGCTGATCTCGGTGCGGCGCTTATCGCCAAACTTCTTGGAGATCTCGCGCATCTCTTCCTTAATGACGCCCAGGATCTTCTCCTCGTGCGCCAGCAGGTCCTCGTAGTAGGCGATGGCGCGGCGCAGGCCGTCCAGCTCTTCCTGAATCTTGTCGCGCTCCAGGCCGGTCAGGCGGCGCAGCTTCATCTCGAGGATGGCCGTGGTCTGCTCGGGCGTAAAGCCAAAGCGCTCGATCAGGCGACTGCTGGCCTCGGAGTCGGTCTGCGAGGAACGAATGATGCTAATGACCTCGTCGATATGGTCGAGAGCCATCAGGTAGCCCTCGAGGATATGCGCGCGGGCCTGGGCCTTCTTAAGGTCGAAGCGGGTGCGGCGGGTGACGACGTCGACCTGGTGGTCGATGTAGTGCTGCAGCATCTCGCGCAGGCTCAGGCATTTGGGGACGCCGTTGACGAGCGCTAGGTTGTTGGCGCCGAAGGTCGTCTGCAGCGAGGTGTACTTATACAGGTTATTGAGCACGACCTGCGGAATGACGCCCTTCTTGAGCTCGATGACCAGACGGATGCCCTTCTGGTTGGACTCATCGCGCATATCCGAGATGCCCTCGATGCGCTTGTCGTTGACGAGCTGGGCGATCTTCTCCTGCAGGGTGCCCTTGTTGACCATGTAGGGGATCTCGGTAAAGACCAGGCGGTTGCGGCCGGTCTTGGTGGACTCCACGTGAGCCTTGGCGCGCACGGTAATGGAGCCGCGGCCGGTCTCGTAGCTCTGCTTAATGCCGGCGCTGCCCATGATGATAGCGCCGGTGGGGAAGTCCGGACCGGGCATGATCTGCATGAGCTCGTCGACAGTGGCGTCGGGATTATCGATCAGGTAGCAGGTTGCCTCGATCGCCTCGGTGAGGTTATGCGGGGCGATATTGGTGGCCATGCCGACGGCGATGCCCTGGCTGCCGTTGACCAGCAGGTTGGGGAAGCGCGCAGGCAGTGCCACGGGCTCGGCGAGCGATTCGTCGTAGTTGGGCTGCCAGTCGACGGTATCCTTCTGCAGGTCACGCAGCAGCTCCATGGCGGGCTTTGCCAGGCGGCTCTCGGTGTAACGCATGGCAGCGGCGCCGTCGCCGTCGATGTTGCCGAAGTTGCCGTGGCCGTCGATGAGCGGCGTGCGCATGGAGAACCACTGCGCCAGACGAACCATTGCCTCGTAGACCGCGAAGTCACCGTGCGGATGGTACTTACCGATAACTTCGCCGACCGTCCAAGCGGACTTCTTGTGCGGGCGGTTGGGGTAGATGCCGCTCTCGTTCATCGCATACAGGATGCGGCGGTGCACCGGCTTTAAGCCGTCGCGCACGTCCGGCAGGGCGCGCGCCGTGATGACCGACATCGAATACTCGATAAATGACTGCTTCATCTCGCGGCCAAACTCCGAAATCTGGAGCTGGCCACCGTTGATATCCTCGCCGGCCGAGGCGCCGCGATCGACTTCGCCAAAGCTCTCCTCGAGCTCACCGTCGTCGTCCTCTTCCTCGTCATCATCGGCATCGGGGTTATAGGCATCCGGATCGCCGTCCTCGCCCTGCTCAGCACGGGCAAGCAGGCGCTTCAGATCGTCGGGCATGCCGGCATCGCCGGCCTCGCCCATACCCTCGTTATTGTTGATATCGTCTGCCACGTTACCTCCTCTTAAGCGTCAAGGAAGCGTGCATCATGCGCATGCTTCTCGATGTACTCGCGGCGATAGCCGACCTCGGAACCCATCAGCTCGCGCACGGCGCGGTCTGCCACCACGGCATCCTCGATCGACACGCGCTGCAGGATGCGGGTCTTGGGGTCCATCGTCGTTGAGGCAAGCTGCTTGGGATCCATCTCGCCCAGACCCTTGTAGCGCTGGACGGTATAGCCCTTGCGCTTCTTGGTGATCTTGCCGTCCTTGGCCTTGCCGTCCTCGTCGTTGTCGTCGGGGTTCAGGCCCAGACTCTGGATGGTGTCGCGCAGGATCTCGTCTTCGGGCTGGCGGCCGTTGGGATACACGTAGTGGATCTTGTTGCGCACCTTAATGCCAAAGATGGGCGGGCAGGCAACATAGACGTAGCCGGCATCGATCAGCGGACGCATGTACTTGTAGAAGAACGTCAGCAGCAGGATGCGGATGTGCGCACCGTCGACGTCTGCATCGGTCATGATGATGATCTTGTGGTAGCGCGCCTTGGTGATATCGAAGTCGCCACCGTCGCCGGCACTCGTCGTGACGCCGCAGCCGATCGCGGTAATCAGCGACTGGATGGTGTCACTCGAGAATGCGCGATGGTCACCAACGCGTTCGACGTTCAGAATCTTGCCGCGCAGGGGCAGAATCGCCTGGATGTCTCGGCGACGGCCGTCCTTGGCCGAACCGCCTGCCGAGTCGCCCTCTACGATGAAGAGCTCGGTCAGCTCGGCATCGCGCACCGAGCAGTCAGCGAGCTTACCGGGCAGGGACGCCGTCTCGAGCAGGCTCTTGCGGCGGGTCGCCTCGCGCGCCTTGCGGGCGGCGTTGCGCGCCTTGCAGGCCTGTTGCGCCTTCTTGACGATCTCGCGGGCGGGCTTGGGATGCTCCTCCAAGTAATCGGCGAGGCCGTCGGTCACGATCTTGAGCGTGAGCGCGCGCATATAGGAGCTACCGAGCTTGGCCTTGGTCTGGCCCTCAAACTGCGGATCGGGCAGCTTGACCGAGATAACGGCCGAAAGGCCCTCGCGCACATCGTCGCCGGTCAGGTTGGCGTCTTTTTCCTTGAGCAGGTTCTGTTTGCGCGCGTAGTCGTTGATCACGCGGGTGAGCGCGGTGCGGAAGCCCTCAAGGTGCATGCCGCCCTCGGGAGTGTAGATGTCGTTGGCAAACGACATGACGTTCTCGCCGTAGCCGCTATTCCACTGCAGGGAAACCTCGACCTCGCCCATCTTGGCCACAGGCGCGTCCGGGTCCGATTTGCCCTCGATGTAGATGGGCTCCTTAAAGGCCTCAGGGACGTCCTTGCCCTCGTTGAGGAACTTGACGAAGTCGATGATGCCGCCCTCGTAGCAAAACTCCTCCACGTGGGGAGTCGCCTCGCGCTCGTCGGTCAGCACAATCTTAAGGTTCTTATTGAGGAACGCCGTCTCCTGCAGACGGTTGTGCAGCGTATCGAAATCGTAGATGCAGGTCTCGAAGATCTCGTCGTCGGGCCAGAAGGTGACGGTGGTGCCCGTCGAATCCGAGGTGCCCACGACCTCCATCTTCTTGACGGTCTTGCCGCGCGAGAACTCCATCTCGTAGGTGTTGCCATCGCGACGAACCTGAACGACCACGCGCTTGGACAGTGCGTTGACGACGGAGATGCCCACGCCGTGCAGGCCGCCCGAGACCTTATAGGCCGAGTTATCGAACTTACCGCCGGCGTGCAAGATCGTCATAACGACCTCGAGCGTCGGGATCTTTTTAACAGGGTGCTCGTCGACGGGGATGCCGCGCCCGTTGTCGACGACCGTGATGGAGTTGTCGGCGTGGACCGTCACCTGGATCTCGGTGCAGAAACCGGCCATGGCCTCGTCGACGGAGTTGTCAACGATCTCCCACACCAGGTGATGCAGACCGCTGGCGCTCGTCGAGCCGATATACATGCCCGGGCGCTTACGAACGGCCTCGAGACCTTCGAGAATCTTAATCTCGCCGCCATCGTAATCGTTTTCGTTTGCCACACGTCCTCCTTCAGTCAAGAAAATGTGTACAGCCTTACTAGTTTATCGTAAAAAAATACCCTCGGGAACGAGGGTATTTGGCTCTACAAGGCCACCAGATGCGATTTAAGGCTCTTTTTTGCTTTGCACGCCCTTGGCCCACTCGGCACTGGCTCTCATGGCATTCTCGAGGGCCTCGCGCAGTTTTTGGTCTTCGATGGGCGCCACTTGGCGCTCGATCTCGGTGCACTCGGCCTCACTTAGGTCGGCGTGCGGGGCCGGCGGGCGCTCGGTCGTCGCCGGGCGCAGGCGCTCCTTGGCGGCGGGCGGCGTGTGACCGGGCGCGGTGGTTTTGAACACCAGGCCGTCCACATGCGCACCGGCGCGCTCCATGCGCGCGCGGATGATCTCGCGCAACAGCGTCATTTCCTGCGTCCACGAGGGCGAGTCGAGATACACCAGCAGCTCATTGGACTCGGGCAGGTAGCGCAGTCCCGTCACATGCCGCCCCTCGCGCGTGCCCGAGCACACCGCGTTCCATGCGCGATAGACCGTGCGCGACTCCTCGGCGGCCTCCATCTGCGCACGGCGCTTAGGCGTTGCAGCCGCCAGGATGCGCTGGCGCTCTGCGTTCAAAAACCCGCTGAAGGCGACTGTCTCGCTCTCGCGCTCGTAATTAGCACGTCTCACCCATGCTCACCACCTTGGCTCGATCAAGCAGGTCATCGGTAAAGTACCCCAGGTTGGTCGTGGTTATGACCGTCTGGATATCATCGCCGATCAGCCGCAGGAAAGCGCCGCGACGCTCGCCGTCGAGCTCGCTCATCACGTCGTCCAAAAGCAGCAGTGGGGCGGTGCCCAGGACATCGCGAGCCACGGCAACCTCGGCCACCTTCCAGGACAGCACCAGCGTGCGCTGCTGTCCTTGGCTGGCAAATGAACGGGCGGAGCGACCCGCCACGGTAAACTCAATCTCGTCGCGATGCGGTCCCACCAACGTCACGCCGCGGCGAATTTCCTCGTCGGCATGCTCGTCAAGGGCGGCCAGCATGCGCTCGTACGCCCAACCCTTCAGCTCTTCGCGATCCTCGACCTGGGGCAAAGCCCCCAGCGTGGACGCATAGGTCACGTTGGCGGCCTCACCTGACGCTACTTGCCCGTAGGCAGTGTGCACATGGCCCGCCAGCCGGTCGAGCAGGGCCAACCGGTGCACGAGCAGGGCCGAGCCCGCGCGGGCAATCGAATCGTTCCACGCGCCGAGCATCTCGCGGCAGCACCAGGTCTCCTTGAGCAAGGCGTTACGCTGGGTCACGCAGCGCCCATAGGTGCTCGCAAGATCGGCATAGCGTGCGCTCAGTTGCATGCCAAAGTCATCGAGGGCGGCGCGGCGCACACTGGCGCCACGCTTAACCATGTCCAGATGGTCGGGGCAAAACAGCACGCTCGGAAGAACCCCGCGCACACCGGCGGCAGAGCATCTCTTGCCGTTGCGGCTAAACGAGCGCTTACCGTCCTCCGCGCTCAATCCCATATCAAGCACGCGGCCGTCGCCCTCGAGCCTCAGCTCGATCTTGCACGAGCCCACGCCGTCATGGACGAGCTCGGCTGCGGTCGGATGCCTAAACGAGGCGCCGCTCGTCAGCAGCTGCAGCGCCTCTATGAGATTGGTCTTTCCCGCCGCGTTGGGTCCCGCAAGTATCGTCACGCCCTCGTCCAGGGCAAGGTGATAGCTATCGAAGCTGCGGTAGTGCGCGACGGAAAGATCGCGGGCGAACATGGTCATGGCGCAGCGCTAGATGCGGACCGGCATGACCAGGTACAGGTAGTTGATCTTGTCGTAGGACTTAAAGATGCCCGCCTGCGAGTAGCTCTTGAGCTCCAGCGTGATCTCCTTCTCCTTGGACAGGGCATTGAGGCAGCCGAAGATGTAGTGGTAGTTGAAGGCGATGGTACCCGACTCGCCCTCGGCCTCGACATCGATCGTCTCCTGCGCAAGGTCCTGGTCATTGGAAATGGAGGACAGGCCCATCTGCCCGTTCTCGACATCGATCTCGAACTTGACGGCGGGGTTGGCGCTCGCGATAACGGCCACGCGCTTGAGGGCGGCGTTAAAGGCGGCGACGTCGATCTTGACGCTCGTCACGCACGAATCGGGGATGAGCTGCTTGTAGTTGGGGTACACGCCCTCGATGCGACGCGACACGTAGGTGGTGTTGCCGGCCTCAAAGACGACCTGGGTGTCGGTAGCCCCGATCATGATGGTCGCTTGGCTGGCCATGATGTTCAGCGCGTCGTTAAAGGCGTCAGCCGGAACGTTGAGCTCAAAGGAGCCCTCGAGGGTCGAGGTCTCGACCTGCGTATCGCACACGGCCAAGCGGAAGGAATCGGTCGCTACCAGGCGTACGGTGTTGTTCTCGACCTTCATGTGCACGCCGCCCAGGATGGGGCGAGCCTTGTCGGTCGAGGTGACGCGCCACACGCGGCCGACCATTTCGGACAAGACATCGGTCGGCAGCTCCACGGCACTCTCGATGGCATAGGCCGGAAACTCGGGGAAGTCATTGGCATCGAGCGTGTTCAGCCTAAAAGAGCTCTTCTCGCAACCAATCAGCACCTGGCGCTCGGACAGCTCAAAGGTAACCGGGGCATCGGGGAGGGTCTTGGTGATATTGGAGAGCATCTTACAGGGAATAACCATCTCGCCCTCTTCTTCGACATGCGCCGCGATGCGATGACGGATCGAGATGGTGTAGTTAGAGGTCTGGAATTCCAAGATGCCGTCTTGGGCCTTAACGAGCACGCCCGACAGGATGGGGAGGGTGGATGCCGAAGCGACACCCTTCATAACGACGCCGATGGCTTGTGTAAGCGAGCTCTGGCTGACGGTGAACTTCATCTTTTAATACCTTTCTATAGATATAAATATCTTAATAATAGTAATAGCACTGACGAAACTGTTGATTACTCCCAAAGACGCAGGTCAGACCCAGAAAGAGAATCGACAGCAACCTGTGTGCAACAGGGGTGGTTTTCCACGTTCAAAACCTGCGCAAAACTTTTCATCACCGCGGGTTGGGTTTTAGACACCTTATGCCCGTGGTTTCGACAAGTTTTCAACAGGTGTCTCTATTTCCCTACGAGCGCAGTGTAATTTTATCGCGCAGCGACTTGAGGTCTTCGGTGACGGTGCGGTCTTCCTGGATCATCTTCTGGACCTTTTTGTAGCTCGTGCTGACGGTCGAGTGGTTGCGGTTGCCAAATTCGGCGCCCACCGCCGTGGTCGTCATCTCGCACATCTCGATGGCCAGATAGATGGCAATATGGCGTGCTTTGGCGATATTGGCGTTGCGACGCGGGCCGATGAGCTCCTCGTGCGTCACGCCGTACTGCTCTTCGATGACGGACTGAACCGTCTGGACGTTGATCTTTTTGGCCGATGTGTCGAAGTACTGGCTGGCGATGGCGTCGATATCGTCAAAGGTGAGCTCCCCGCCCTCGCGCTCGCGGTCGCCCGCCTCGCCGGCGCAACGCTCGCAAAAGCTCTCGAGCTCGCGGATGTTGGTGCCCGAGACCTCGGCCATGTGTTTAAAGTGCTCGTCGGTCAGGTGCCCGCCGTCGCCCCCATAGGCCGCCAGCAGCGAGTCGTCGCCTGCCTCGGGAGCGGCGACGATGGTGTTCTCGTAATAGCGCTGCAAGATCTTGTATTTCATCTCGTAGCTGGGCTCTGCGACCAAGCAGAGCATGCCGGCGTTGAAGCGGCTGGTCAGACGCTCGTCCATGCTCAGGTCCTTGGGGGCGCGGTCTGCCGCGATGACGACCTTCTTGTTGTTGCGGATGAACTCGTCCATGAGCTGGAAAAAGTAGTCCACGCTCGCGCGCTTGCCGATGATGTTTTGGATGTCATCGATGATGAGCACGTCCACGCCGTGGTATGCCTGCATGATAGGGGCGTTGCTCTTCTTTTGGCGGTCGAACTCGGTCATCAGGTCGTCCAGATATGCCTGGGAGTTGGCATACTTGACCTTGATCTCGGGCGACTTCTCGGCGAGCTCGTTTTTGATGGCAAGCAGCAGGTGCGTCTTGCCCAGGCCCGATTTGCCGTAGATGAACAGTGATGTGCACGTGCCGCGCTCGTCCGCGAGGGCGGCAAACTTGAGTGCCGAGCGATAGGCATGGCTGTTCTCGGGGCCGTAGACAAAGTTCTCAAAGGTAAATTTTGAGTTCGCGGCGAGCGGGGCTCCATCCGCATTCTGCTCGGCCGGTACGGTCGGTGCTGGCATGGGTGAAGCGGGGGTCGCAGCTTGCGTGGACTTAGTCGGCGCTCCGCCCTTCATCTGATTCATCATGCGACGAAAATCATCGGCCGAGAGCGTGTTCTTGATTGCAATGCCCGAATCCGCGCCCGCCGCTGCGTCGTGAGCGATAGGCATGTGCGTGACGGGTGCGTTCGTTGACGTCGCCGCCGCGGTCGGCAACGGTGCCATGGTTTCACGGGAAACATCGCCGTGCTGGTGCTCGATTGTCGGCACGTCGCCTGCGGAGGCCGGCACCGCCGGGGAAGCAGCGGGAGCCGTGGCGGGCGCCGTCGCGGCAGCAGATTCGGCCGTTGCGCCTTGCGGTGCCACGATGTCGAGCGCGATCGGTGCAAAGGCGATTTCTTCCAGATAGGCCTCAATGGTCGGCTGATGCTTTTTGAGCTGCGCGATGGCAAAGCGCGAGGGGGCCTCGATCGTGAGCGTATCTTCGGTCAGGCTTATGGCGCGCGATTGCCCCAGCATGTTGATGAGGCGTGCATCTTGGCCGTCGCGCTGGCAAAAGGCGATGGCATCCCCCAGGATGATGCTTGCTTCCTCGTCCACTGTCTCTCCCGTTCTTTAGCTCTGAGCTCGCACGCGAGCGGCGCCGAGTTCGGTCAGATGGTATTTCTGGCCATGCTTGATGACCAAGCCGGCCTGCGCCAAGTCATTGAGCGTGCGTGACCAAGTAGGGGCCGAGTTTCCAAACGCCCTCGCCAGATCGGTTGCACCGCACGCTTGATTTTGCGCCAGATAGCCCAGCGCGGCGTTGCCGCGATCGCTTACGAACACGTCCGGCTGTGGCTGAGCATACTGATTTGCTGCATTAGGATACATCATTTGAGCTGCTGATTGTTGAGAACTCTGCATCGGCGGCATTTGCTGTTGAAAACTTTGAGGCCACTGTTGGTAAGGCTGCGGAGTCATCTGCTGGGCCCAGGGGTTGTACTGCTGCTGCGGCATCTGCTGGTGCGGCTGCTGATATCCCTGCTGGTACTGCTGTGGGAACTGCTGGCCATACCCCAGTGGCGGCATCTGCTGATATGGATATCCCTGTTGGTACGGCTGATATCCCATTTGCTGGCCACCCGGTGCCCCCGTCGCCTGCTGCATTGCTGCTGCATCCTGATCCGCCAGCGGCATGGCCTCTGGCACGTTTGGCGGCATCGACATCGACGCCGCCTGGGACTCTTGTGTAGGAAGCATTCCGGGCTGCTGCATCTGTCCCACGCGGGGCTGCATCTGTTGCGTTGCCATGGGCTGCTGCGCAAAAGCTCCCGGCAGGGGATATGCGGACTGCTCCGTCTCGGGCCGCACGGCAGCACCGCGCCCGCCGGCGCGTTCGATTTCCTGCACGCGTTTAGGATCCAGGCTTACCGTAACCACGGTGCCGTTGCCCATGTTGTCCTCGATGGACACGGCCCCGCCGGCGTTTTCCAAATACTCCTGCACCATGGGAAACCCTGCTCCGGTTCCACGGATATAGCGCTTCATCTTGCTGTTTGCGCTGGTAACGCCAAAGTCGAAAGCGCGCTCCTTGTCGTCGATGCCGGGTCCTTGATCAGCAAAGCGGATGGTGTCTCCGCCGTCCAGAATCGAGATGATGGGCTCGGCAAAGTGCGCGTGGATAAAGTTTTCGACAATCTCGCGGATGACCATGAGCGAGATATGGCCACCTTGTTCTTTCATGCACTGGTAGACGGTGTTGGTCGTCTCTTCCAAATACGTGCGGACATCTTGCGGATCAATGACGATCACACGCGGTGTCGACAGCATGTCGTCATAGACGGCGATGCGCGCGGCGTACATGGCTTTTGGCGCCTGCGTGGTCGTCTGCTCGCCTTCCTCACGCTCTTCGCGCACGCCGGTGATGTGCTCGTTGTCGGGTGCCGGGTCTCCGGAATCGACCATGGTGTAAAAGTCGTCAGACATGCCGCTCGCAATCTTTCAAAAGGTTTCGAACAAATAGTAGCTCACCGTGCAATGTTTCTCATCTTTCGACAACTTTTCAAAACCTGTTGAAAACTTTGGAAAACGGACGAAAAGTTCTCAACATTGCCAACATGACCTGTTGAAAACTCGATGAAATATCGTGAAAAGTTGCCATGCACCGCTAAATCGAGCTTGGCTTATGGGGGAACCGTGTGAACTGCGCAACCTTTTACCTTTGATTTCTTGACATTTGAACATTGATTTCCCTACAATCTTCAAGCTCACGTGTCTATATCTGCGTCCGCGTCCCCGCGGACACTCGAAATGCAGCAGGAGGAACTTAAGATGAAGCGTACGTATCAGCCTAATAAGCGTAAGCGTGCCAAGACCCATGGCTTCCGTGCCCGTATGGCCACCAAGGGTGGTCGTGCCGTGCTCGCCCGTCGCCGCGCCAAGGGCCGCAAGCGTCTCACTGTCTAGCAGCGATACACACATCTCGCATGAAGACTATTAAGTCTCGGCAAGATTTCGAGCATGTGTTCAGTCAGGGGCGTCGTTTCAATCACCCTCTGATTCGAATGACCATATGTGAATCGGTTGGCGAAGGCGACTCCGGAAGGGTCGCCTTCGTTGGTGCTAAACGGCTCGGTTGTGCTGTCGTGCGCAACCGTTCTAAGCGTGTGATGCGCGAGGCCGCCCGCAGCTGTGGATTTCCCGTTGCGGGTTATGACATCATCTTGTTCGCAACTCCCAAGACGAGGGATTCCTCGCCGCAGGAGATGGACAAGGCATTGCGTTCGCTTATGAAACGCGCCGGCGTTGCCGGGGAGGAGCGATGAGCAATCACGTTTTGCGACGTGTTGCCATCGCTCCTATTCGCATATATCAACAGGTTATTTCGCCCTTATTGCCTGACGCCTGCATTTTTTACCCAACGTGCTCGCAATACGCCATCCAGGCGATTGAGAAGTACGGTGTTTTGAGAGGCTGCTGGCTTGCCGTGAGGCGCATCGCTCGCTGCAATCCCCTGCACGTCGGCGGTTATGACCCTGTGCCCTAGCGGGCACTCGCTATCGGAGGAAAACTTACATGTGGGATTGGATCGTTAACATCCTTTTCGAGCTGCTCAAGCTCATCCAGACCTTTGCGGTCGACTGGGGCCTGTCCATCATCATCCTGGTGGTCATCATCCGTCTGCTGCTGACGCCGCTTATGCTCAAGTCGACTAAGTCGACGGCTCGCATGCAGGTGCTGCAGCCCAAGATGCTCGAGATCCAGGAGCGCTATGCCGACGATCCCCAGCGTCAGGCCGAGGAGATGCAGAAGTTCTACAGCGAGAACAAGTTCAACCCCATGGCTGGTTGTCTGCCGCTTCTGATTCAGATGCCTATCCTGTTTGCCCTGTTTACGCTGCTTCGTAACCTGCCGCAGTACTTTAACGAGGGCACGTTCTCGTTCTTCAACATCCTGCCCGACCTGACCACCACGCCGAGCGCTTCCTTTGCCGATGGCTTTATGGTTGCACTGCCTGCGCTGGTCTGCCTGATCCTGTTTGCCGTCCTGACCCTGATTCCGCAGCTCTATATGTCGCGCAACCAGACCGGCCAGCAGGCCCAGAGCATGCGTATGATGGCCGTTGTCATGACGGTCATGATGCTTTGGATGGGCTGGAGCCTTCCCGTTGGTGTTCTGCTGTACTACGATGTGTCTTCTGCCTGGCAGGTTATCCAGCAGATCTTCGTGACACAGAAGGTTATCGACAAGGCTAAGGCCGATGAGGAGGAGCGCCTCAAGAACGCTCCACTGCAGGTCGAGGTTACCCGTCGCGAGAAGAAGCCGCGTCCGCACAAGAAGAAGTAGTCGGGATATCAATCTTATTTAGGTACCTAACTTTTGGAGTACGTTATGTCTGAAGAGATCATCGAGGATATGCTTGAGGAGGTTGCCCCGCAGACTGCGGGCGATTATCCCGAGATTGCACAGCGCTACAAGGCCGGTGAAGAGCTGACCGATGAGGAGCTCGACACCATCGCCGATGTTGCGATTTCCATTCTGCGTTCCATCCTTTCGCACTTCGATGCCGCCAACTCTCCTATTGATGAGTACGAGGGTGACGAGGGCGAGCTGATTTTGGATGTTACCGCTCCTGATCTTGCTGTTCTCATTGGCCGTCATGGTCGTACCCTTGATGCCCTTCAGGTTATGTTCTCTTTGCTGGTGAGCCGCAAGCTTGGCTTTAGGTATCCGGTTGTAGTGGACGTCGAGGGATACAAGAGCCGCCGTCAGGACAAGGTTGCCTCCATGGCACAGTCTGCAGCCGAGCGTGCCATCCGCACTCATAAGAGTGTTTCGCTTCCGCCCATGAATGCCTATGAGCGTCGACTGGTTCACATTGCACTTCGTGGCAATGATGCCGTCGATACTCATTCTGAGGGTTCTGACCCTGATCGCCATGTGGTGATTGTTGCTCGATAATCTGCTCGAGCTTATGCTAAGGGGACGTGGTTTCCACGTCCCCTTTTTTTGTCAAAAGTTCTCGATACACTGATTTTTGTCAGAAAGGAGCTTTCGTTGTTAGTACTTACTGATCAGCAAGCTGACGAGATGTTGACTCGTCTATCTTCCTATTGCAAAGAGTATTCCTTGAGCGTATCTGATGTTGAGCTGAGGAAATGTATTCAGCATTTGGATTTGGTTCTGGAAACAAATAAGACAACTAATCTCACCCGTATTCTTAACGTAGAAGATGCTGCGGTACTTCATATCCTCGACTCACTTGTTTTGCTCCCCTATATCAATAAGGCTCCTGAGGGAGCTCTGCTCGATATGGGGACAGGTGCGGGCTTCCCTGGTATTCCGTTAACCATAGCCACGCATCGTAAAACTACTTATATTGACTCTGTTGGTAAGAAGGTTGATGCCGTCAATTCTTTTGTTCATACTCTTGGGTTGAAACATGCTCATGCGATTCATGATCGCCTTGAAGAATATGCTCGAAGCCATAAGAAGCAGTTTTCTGTCGTAACCGCCCGCGCACTTGCCCCTCTACCGATTCTTGTTGAGTATGCGGCTCCGTTCCTCAAGGATGGAGGTCTATTTGTTATCACCAAGGGCAATCCTTCCGATGAGGAGCTTGCTTCCGGTATGTCAGCAGCTAAGATTTGCGGCTTCACTTTGCTTCTGAATGACGCAATCGATTTGCCTGAGGGCTTGGGCCACAGGGAGTTTATTGTTTTTAAGAAGAGTCATCCAGCATCCGTTTCATTGCCTCGTGCAAATGGCATGGCTAAGAAGAATCCGCTTGCCTAGATGTTTCACGTGAAACATAATGGATACTAACAACTTGCAGTGTTTCACGTGAAACATGGCGGTTGATATCGAATCGGAATGTTTCACGTGAAACATCCTCCGTTTGACAGCTTTAATACACACCAGGAGGGACCGTGGGATTTCGCGACGTTAAGCGTTCTAAGAGCGCAAAAGACACGCGTATCATTGCAATCATCAATCAAAAAGGCGGCGTCGGTAAGTCAACGACGGCTGTAAACCTTGCAGCAGCACTGGGTGAGCAGGGTCGTAAGACACTAATTGTCGATTTTGATCCGCAGGGAAACAGCACCAGTGGATTTGGAATTGAAAAAGAAGACCTTGATCACTGCATCTATGATGCATTGTTGAATGATGTGCCGGCAGAATCGCTTGTTCTTGATACAAATTGCAAAAAGGTATTCGTAATTCCAGCTACGATTCAGCTTGCAGGTGCCGAAATTGAGCTCGTAAGCGCAATTGCTCGTGAAACCCGCCTCAAAGATTTGCTTGAGCCGATTCAGGACGAGTTCGATTTTATTTTCATTGACTGTCCTCCTTCGCTCGGCCTGCTTACTATCAATGCCTTGACCGCAGCAGATAGCGTTTTGATTCCAATCCAGTGTGAGTATTACGCACTCGAGGGCGTTACGAAGCTGCTTGAGTCAATGAAGATGGTCAAATCACGTCTGAACAAGGGCTTAGACACCTATGGCGTGCTTATGACCATGTATGACTCACGTACTTCTTTGTCGAATCAGGTTGTTGAGGAAGTTCAATCGTACTTTGGCGATAAGGCGTTTAAGACGCTGATTCCCCGTACGGTTAAAATCTCTGAAGCTCCGTCTTTTGGAGAACCGGTAATTACCTATGCACCTCAAAATAAGGGTGCAAAAGCGTATATGAACCTTGCAAAAGAGGTGATCAAGCGTGCCTAGTGTAAAGAAACGTGGTGGATTGGGACGCGGACTCAATGCTTTGGTCTCAGAGGCTGAGTATGAGACCGGTGGTTCTGCTGCATCTGCTTCAAATGCCGCATCTGAAACAAAACTACCTATTGAGGATATCGTTCCCAACCCTAATCAACCGCGAATTCACTTTAATGAAACTGAACTTCGCGAGTTGAGCGAGTCAATCCAAGAACATGGCGTTTTGCAGCCGCTCTTGGTTCGCAAGCATGGAAACGGCTATGAGATCATCGCTGGTGAGCGTCGTTACCAGGCGTCAAAGCTTGCTGGTCTTGAGGAACTGCCTGTCATCATTAAAGATGTTAATGATGAAGAGATGCTGGCCCTTGCTCTTATCGAAAATCTTCAGCGTTCTGATCTGAATCCCGTCGAAGAGGCTAAGGGCTATCGCCAGCTCATCGATGCTAGCGGTATGACCCAGGAGGCGTTGTCGAAGGCCGTAAGCAAGTCACGCTCTGCAATTACAAACTCGCTGCGCCTTCTCGATCTCCCCGAAGTAGTTCAGCAGATGATTTTTGAGGGTAAACTTACTGCTGGTCACGCACGTGCGATTCTTGCAGTTCCCTATGAGGACGCGCGAATTCGACTTGCAGAGAAGGTTGTTGCAGAGGGCCTTTCCGTAAGAGCGACAGAAAATCTTGCTCCATTGTTTTCTGCCGGAGAAACGCCTAAGACGCCGAGGCCTGCAACGCCTCAGTCTTTTAAAAAGGCTGCGCGTGTACTTCGTCAGATATTTAATACCAACGTACGCGTGAAGAGCTCGCGTGGAAAGAATAAGATTGAGATTGAGTTTAAAGACGAGGAAGAGCTCTCTCGTATTCTTGGTGAAATGATTCAGTTTGATCAAGGAGGCCAAGATGAGGAATAAGATTTTAACTGCGATTGCATTGGTGACGACTGTCGCGGCTGGTGCCTTTGCTGGCTATAAGATCGCGACAGACGATGAACTTCGAGGTCGTTTGCTTCGTGGCGCGCAAGATATTGTCGATACTTCCAAGAAGAAAATGGATGTTATGACAGAAGATGTTGCCATGCGCACTGCTCAGGTAACGAAGAATCCCAAGATTAATCAAGGTTGGGTTAGCAACCAATGGGAAAATGTAGGCTATTAGGTACCTAACAATTACCCTGCATATTTTGAGGGGTCCTTGTCTGATTCACGAGACAAGGACCCCCTATTTTGGCAGTAAAAATGGGAAAGGTTGCAACTGATCCAAAATTGAGGTCGATAAATGAAACGGCCCAGGTTGCATATCCTGCAATCGGGGCCGTTCGATGTTTCACATGAAACGTTTTGGCGTGTGACTCCCCTATGCGTTCTTCTGAACTTTGAAGCGCTGTTTCAGCTGTCCGCAAGCGGCGTCAATATCGTTACCACGGGAGTTACGAATCGTGGTCTCTATGCCACGGGACTCAAGACGACGCTGAAGATCCTCAACCTTGTGAATCGGCGACGGCTTGAGCGGGCTGCCCTCGATGTCGTTAAGCTGAATCAGGTTAACGTGGCACAGCGTTCCCTCGCAGAAGTCGCAGAGCGCCTGCATCTCGGGATTCGTATCGTTGACGCCTTCGATCATGGCATACTCATAGGTCGGGCGGCGGCCAGTCTTCTCGGTGTAGAGCTGAAGCGCTTCGTGAAGGCGAAGCAGTGTGTATTTCTTAACACCGGGCATGAGCTTATTGCGCGTCGACTGGATGGCGGAATGCAGGGAAACGGCAAGCGTGAACTGCTCGGGGATATCGGCAAATTTGCGAATACCGGGAATAACGCCGCTGGTAGAGACGGTGAGGTGACGAGCGCCGATACCGATGCCATCGGGGTCGTTGAGGATACGCAGTGCCTTGAGAACCTCGTCGTAGTTGGCAAACGGCTCGCCCTGGCCCATGAAGACAACGCTTGTGGCACGCTCGCCAAAGTCGTTGGATACATGAAGCACCTGGTCGACGATCTCTTGAGCGGTCAGAGAGCGCTTGAGGCCGTTGAGACCGGTAGCGCAAAAGGCACAGCCCATGCCGCAGCCTGCCTGGGTGGAAACGCAGACGGAAAGTTTGTTACGGCGGGGCATGCCGACAGTCTCGACGGAAATGCCATCGTGGTACTCGAGCAGATACTTGCGCGAGCCATCTTTGGAAACCTGCTTGGTGAGTTCAGTCGGCGTATCAAAGGCAAAAGCCTCTTTAAGCTGCTCACGGAAAGCCTTGGGAAGGTTGGTCATATCGTCAAACGAACAAACGTTCTTCTCAAAGACCCATTCGATGAGCTGCTTCGCGCGGAAGGCGGGCTGGCCAAGTTCGGCCACGAGCTCGCGAATATCGTTTTGGCTCAAGTCGCGAATGTCCTGAGATTTAGTCTTGGGATTCATGGAAGCCTTTCGATTTTGGGGAAACGTAGAGGGTATCGCTACAATATGGTATCAGCTGCAGAAATTATAGAGGAGGAGTCTGCCCATGCCGGGTAAAAGCCTAGAGAACATGCACGTAGCGGTCTTGGCGGGCGGTCATTCCGCCGAGCGCGAGATCTCGCTCGATTCGGGAAAGAACGTTGTGGTGGCACTGAAGGAAGCCGGCTACACCTCGGTGGAGCTGCTTGACACGGCCGCCGATGACTTTATGGTAACCATGGCGACCGGCGGATTCGATGTGGCATTTATCGCCATGCACGGCGCCGGCGGTGAGGATGGCGCCATGCAGGGTGCCATGGAGACCCTGGGTATCCCCTACACGGCCTCGGGCGTACTTGCCAGCGCCTGCGGTGCCGACAAGGAGGTCTCTAAGCTCCTATACGCCAAGGCGGGCATTCCCATTGCCCCCGGCCTTGCGCTCGAGGTGGGCGATGAAGTCGATATCGATCATATCGTCGAGGTTTGTGGCGAGCGCTGCTTTGTGAAGCCGGCCGTCAACGGTTCCAGCTATGGCATTTCCCTGGTCCATGAGCCCTCCGAGCTGCCCTCGGCAATCGCCAAGGCGTTTGAGTACGGCGACAAAGTGCTGGTCGAGAAGTGCATCGAGGGTACCGAGATCACCGTCGGCGTATACGGCGAAGATGACGTGCGCGCCCTGCCGATTGTCGAGATTCGTAAGCCCGAGGACTGCGAGTTCTACGATCTGGACGTGAAGTATGTCGACCCTACGGATATCCATCGCATTCCGGCGCAGATTTCACCCGAGAATTACGCTCGTGCCCAGGAGCTTGCCTGTGCCGCTCACAAGGCGCTCGGTTGCCTGGGCATCTCGCGCAGCGACTTTATTGTGAGCGAGGACGGCCCCGTTATCCTCGAGACCAATACCATTCCCGGCATGACCGATACGTCGCTGTATCCGGATGAGATCCGCCACACCGATGACATGACGTTCCCGCAGGTCTGTGACAGTCTGATCCGTATGGGCCTTCGTCGAGCGGGCATTGCATGCTAATCGAGGACGCGGTTTCGTCAGGAACGCCGCAGTTTGTCATCGACTCCTATGCCACGCTTGCCGACCGCGCCAAAACGCAGTCCTTCGGCCTTATCGAGGAAGATGTGATTGTCCTCGATACCGAGACCACGGGTCTTTCGGTGCAGGACAACGAGCTGATCGAGATCTCGGCGGCCCGTCTTTCGGGCCGCGAGGTCATCGACCGCTTCGATACCTTCGTGCATCCCAAACAGCTGATTCCCGCCGAGATTACCGAGCTCACGAGCATTACAAATGCCGATGTGGCAGATGCCCCGTCGGCGGTTGAGGCCGTCGCCGCTCTCGCCGATTTTGTCGGTGGCTGCCCGGTGATCGCACACAACGCCACGTTCGACCGCTCGTTTATCGAGTCGGTCAAAGGCGGCGTCAACGTGAGCGATATTTGGATCGATTCGCTGGCGCTGTCGCGCATCGCGCTTCCGCGCCTGGCCTCGCACAAGCTGTCTTTTATGGCCGATCTGTTTGGCTGTGACTCGGTGTCACACCGTGCCAATGCCGACGTCGACGCCCTGTGTGGCGTATGGCGCGTGTTGCTCGTGGCGCTCACCGACTTGCCCCAGGGCCTCATGGCGCGCCTAGCCGACATGCACCCGGATGTGCCTTGGTCCTATCGTCCTATATTCTCATTCTTGGCGGGACAGAACCCTGGTTCTATCTTCTCTCTCAGCGCCGCTCGTGCTGACGTTCTCAAGGCCGATCGCGCCGACGATCGGGTGGACGCCGACGAACTGCCGGTCCTCAAGATGCCGAGTCGTGAGGAGATTGAGGCAGACTATGCGCCGGGTGGCCTGGTCAATCGCATGTATCCCACCTACGAGCCGCGTGATGAGCAGATCGCGATGGCGCTCGAGGTCCGCGATGCGCTGGTCACGGGCACTCATCGTGTAATTGAGGCGGGCACAGGCGTCGGCAAATCGATGGCCTATCTGGTGCCTTTTGCCGAGGCAGCACGCCGTAACAACATCACGGTTGGTATTGCGACCAAATCGAACAATCTTGCCGACCAGCTCATGTACCATGAGCTGCCAAAACTTGCCGAGCAACTGAACGGTGGTCTGTCATTTTGCGCTCTCAAGGGGTATGACCACTATCCGTGCCTGCGCAAGCTCGAGCGCATGAGCCGCGGCCAGGTCGAGATCACCACCAAGCGCGATCCGGCGGACACGCTCACGGCGGTCGCGGTCATTATGGCGTACGTCTGCCAATCAGCCGATGGCGACCTCGACTCGCTCGGCATTCGGTGGCGCAGCGTCAACCGCCCCGACTTTACGACGGCCTCGCGCGAGTGTGCCCGTCGCCTCTGCCCGTTTTTCCCTGATAAATGTTTGGTCCACGGTGCTCGCCGTCGTGCGGCACATGCCGATGTGGTGGTCACCAACCATTCCCTGCTGTTCCGCAATGTCGCGGCCGAGGGCAGGATTTTACCTCCGATTCGTCATTGGGTAATCGACGAGGCCCATTCCATCGAGCGCGAGGCGCGCCGCCAGTGGGCGCGCGTGGTGTCGGCGGACGAATCACGCGTCCTGTTCGAGCGCCTGGGTGGCTCGAGCACCGGCGCACTAAGCCAGGTTTCCCGTGATTTGGCAACCTCCGAGGGCTCTACGCTCTATCTGGGCCTTACTGCCAAGGCGACGTCGACGGTTGCCCGCGCGAGCATGGCAATCGCCGACGTGTTCGATGGCGTTCGCGAGCTCGGCCGCCGTGCGCGTGGGGGTTATGACAATGCCAATCTATGGATTGGCCCCGAGCTGCGCGAATCAGACGACTGGCATGATTTCTTACAGTCGGCCTACACTGGCATCGACGCATTGGAACAAGCTGACAAGAGCGTCGACGCGCTGGTGCAAGCCGTCGCCGCCGACAAGCCCGAGGTTGTTGTCGACCTGGGTGATATCTCGCGCCGCCTGCACGAGCTGGCCGAGAACCTCAAACTCATCATTGATGGCACCGATGAACACTACGTATATTCGCTGCAGGTCAATCGCAGGTTGCGTGCCGGCGGAGAGTCGATGACCGCAGAGCGCATCGACATTGGCGAGGCCTTGGCAACCGAGTGGCTGCCCGAGGTTCACACGGCTATCTTTGCCTCGGCAACCATGACGGTGTCCAAAAGCTTTGAGCACTTCAACCATGCTGTCGGCCTCGATCGCATCGGTGCTTCAACATCCTCATCGCTGCACTTGGACTCGAGCTACGACTTCGATTCGAACATGGCTGTAGTCGTTGCGGGCGATATCCCCGATCCGCGCGATCGTGAGAACTATCTTACGGCGCTCGAGCGCGTGCTGGTCGACGCCCATCTTGCCATGGGCGGATCGGTGCTCACGTTGTTCACCAATCGGCGCGACATGGAAGACCTGTACGCCCGCGTTGAGCCCAAGATGGCCCGTGCGGGTCTGGAGCTCAACTGCCAGCAGCGCAACTCATCTCCTCGTCGCCTGCGCGACCGGTTTATCAACGAGCCGACCTCGTCGCTTTTTGCGCTTAAGGCCTTCTGGGAGGGGTTTGACGCCAGCGGCGAGACGCTGCGTTGCGTCATCATTCCCAAGCTGCCGTTCTCGAGCCCCACGGACCCGCTCTCGTGCGAGCGTAACCTGCGCGAAGACCGCGCTTGGGCACGCTATTCGCTGCCCGAGGCGGTGCTCGAGGTCAAGCAGGCGGCCGGCCGCCTTATCCGCTCGTCGACCGATTGCGGCGTGCTGATTCTGGCCGACCCGCGCCTGGTGACGAAGGGCTACGGGAAGAAGTTCTTAACGTCGCTGCCCACGAGCTCTTATCAGCGCATCGAATCGGCGCAGATCGGTCACTATCTGCAACTGTGGCGCGCACGCCACGAGCGGCGGCGCTAAAGCGGACAGACGAGGGTTTTTGCCATATCGCACAGACGCTTTGACAGGGCGGGGTCATCCAAGATGCGGATGGCTCCGCCCGCTGCGATTATCTGGCTCAATAGCCAACGCTCGGAGCCGTAATGCACGGTTACCGTTGCCATGTCTGCACCGCCGCGCTCGATGAGGGCGATGCCGGCCCAGTCCAGATGCTCCGCCATATCGAATGGCATCAAGAGCTTTGCGCTACGCTGCGTCCGGGCAAGGGAATCGTGGAGGGATGCAACGTCCGGTGCGTGAGGCACGACGGAGTCTTCCGTCAAGGCGAGTCCCTCGATTTTATCCATGCGATAGGTGCGCTGCTCATCGACCGCGATGTCCCAGGCAATCAGATATGTTTGGTCGCCGTTTGCCGTAATGCGCAAGGGGTCGACCAGACGCTCGCGTGGCCGTGCATCGTCCATCGAGCGATACGAGATGCGGCAACGAACACCGTCCTGAATGGCGCAGCTCAGCTGCTGCCAGTGCGACCCGTGGTTGACGGTGTCAAAGACGCGCTGGTTATAGCCGAGCTCTTCGGGTAGAAGAGCATGTCGAATCCGAGCTGCCGCCTGGGGCTCGATCCCCAACGATTCAAGTTCATGGTTGAGCACAGCGCCCTCGGCGGCACTCAGGCGCAGCGGTAGCACACGCCCGGCGTCACCGGTGAGGACCACACGCTCGCCGTGGCATTCGCAGATGATGCGCGCACCCGATTCTCGGTCCGCGAGCGTCGAGACGATCTCGAGAATCTCGTCGAGCGACACCCCCGTGATGTCAAAGCGACTGCAAATCTCGGTTCGTGTCATGCCGCTCTCGCCGGCGGCGTAGAGGGCCTCCATGATGTCGATGGCGCGCGAGAGCCTCTGCTCGCTGGTGAGTTTACGCACGGGCATGCTCATGCACCGTCCTTTCAATGAGGTGGTTCCACGCCTGTTTGAGCGATTTGGGGGCCATGGGCCTCATGCCGTCCATGGCGTGGGCCATGCAAAATGAGGCGGCGGCTTCAAGGTCGCGCACGTCAACGGTCCAGGTCCATCCTGCATCGGTGTGTGCGAGCTCGCCTCGCCCGCGCGTGAGGCCGTTGATCATATCGATCTGCGTCTGCGGGGCGAACGAGAACGTAGCCGCAACGGGCGGGCGGTCGGCAAAATCGAATTCAAAGAACAGGTAGTCGTTGAGATTGAAGTCTGCAGGGATGGCGTAGGCCTTCGAAGGACGCCAAGCGCGAACGATACGGTCGCAGCGGAATGTCCTGATGTCGTCGGTGGCATTGTCGAGGCCGCAGAAGTACGCAACGCCCTCGCGCTCGAACATGCCGTAGACGCAGACGGTACGCTCTTTCTGCTCACCGCGTCCGTTCTGATATAAAAATCGCAGCGCGCATCGCTCGGCAAAGGCGCTCCATACCGCATCGACGGTGGGAGAGCGGCGGATCGGTGCTTCGTCCGCCGTCGTCCTGCCGGTGAGGTAGGCAATCTTGGAACGAATATCGGCAAGCGGCGCGGCAAAAGTGGATGAGCCGGCCGCTATTGTCTGGTCGATAGCGTTGAGCAGGATATCGGCGTCGTCTGCGGTGATGAGGCCGCCTGCCGCAAACGTGTGCTCGCGGTCGATTGTCCATGAGCTTTCCTCGGTCTCCTGCGCGCCGGCGGGGCGAACCTCCTTGATTAAGATGCCGCGTTCGAGCAGTTTGTCACGATCGCGCCGAAACTTGCGCTTATCCGAGTCGATATTGCCCGAGCCATATCCCAGGTCAGAATCCAAGACGATCTGCTCGGTCGTCAGCGGTTCGGGGGAGCTGTTGAGCACAAAGAAAAGATTGAGGATGCGCTGAGCCGTTTTATCGAAACTGGGCTCCGAATTCCCCTTTTTAATTGTCGCGGTCGCGTCGCTTGCCGTCATAGAGTCCTCGCATGAGAAGGTGGTTTGCTGCCATGATTTTAGTCCGATATGGAGATTAGGCTATATCCTTGTCCGCTCGGGGCGTTAAGATGGCCCGAATTCGGTCGTTTGCGCTCGCTCGGGGTATACTTTCGACTATATACGGTTCTAATGTGCATGCATTGGGCCTATTTGTCGGATTATGGATGTGGAGCGCACATGGCGAACACCCAGAACTATATTAACCACCTGCTGCAGAACACCGGCATCACGCCGGCATGCAGCGAAGAAGAGCGCTTGGCTGCCGAGGATATCGCTCAGATCTTCCGCAACCACGGCTTTGATCCCGAGGTTCAGGAGTTCAATGCCCCGGCGCCCAGCAGGTTGGCATTTGCCGTTACCGGTATTCTTGCGTTTGCCGGCGCCCTGCTGATGGGCATCGGTGGCGGCATCGGCTTGGTCGGCACCTTGCTGGCCATTGTCGGCGCCGTTCTTTACGTGCTCGAGCGCACGGGCCACCCCGTGGTTTCGCGCCTGGGCAAGACGGGCGTGAGCCAAAATGTCATCGCCTACCACAAGGCCTCGGGCCCGCTCGCGTCTCCGCGCAACCGCCCGGTGGTCGTTGTCGCACACTACGACTCTCCCCGTGCTGAGCTGCTCGCCCGCGAGCCCTATGCTTCGTATCGTGCGCTCATCGCCAAGCTGTTGCCCGTTGCCACGGTTGCCCCTGCTGCCGTTGCCATCTTGCGTATCCTGCCGCTCCCCGGCGCGCTCAAGGTTCTGCTGTGGATTGTCGCGATCCTCGCTTCCCTCGTTGCGCTCGCCAACGCGGCAAACATCATTTCTAACCGTTTTGTGCTTCCCTATACGTCCGGCGCAGTGTGCAACAAGTCTTCTGTCGCCGCTATGCTCGGCGTTATGGACAACGTTGCTCCCTTCCAGGGCGAAAACGAGTTTCCCGACGATGTTCCGTTCGATACCTATTTTGGGGAGCAGAAGCGTCGTGCCGAGGAGATGGCGCGCGCAGCAGCGGAGTATGCCGCGGCCCAACAGCAAAACGACTACGGCAACACCATCGAGTATGAAGAGCCTACCTACGCCGAGGACGAGTTCGGTCAGCCGATTGCTCCCGACGCTCAGACCGAGCCCGAACAGGGCGAGGCTTTCGACGAGCAGATCGAGGGCTTTGAGGGTGCGTCTGCCGACGAGACGCTGATTGGCGCCATCGTGCCCGAGGATCAGAATCAGGCTGTCCAGGCCGAAGAGTTCAATGACGAGGTTCCCACTGCCGAGCCGGCGGAGGAGCCTGTCGCGGCCGAGCCCGAGCCCAGGCTCTATCGCAATGCCGCCGGCAACATCCGCTTTGGTTCGGATGCCATCCGTGCGCTCGGAATGCTTCCCGAGTCCTGCACGCTCGATTACGAGGAAGGCGAGGAGCCGACGTTTGAGCCCGAGCCTGCCCCCGTCGTGACTGCATCTGCGCCCGTTGTCGCCGTGGATGATGAGTCTGCCGCGGTTGCCGCTGCCGTTGCCGAGCCCGAGGCGGTGTCCGCGATCGATCCCGCGGCAGGACTGGACATTTTGGCTCCCGCCGCGCCGACGCAAGACGTTAGGGACGAGCCTGACGACGATTACGCTGAACAGCCGAGGCGCGTGTCTTACGAGAGCGATACTGATTTCTCGGCCGAGATTCCCGCGGCAACGCCCCATGCCGATATTGCATCCGCGTTCTCTTCGATTGGCGCCAGCGCTTCCAACTTCTTTAAGGGTGCGCTTGCAAAGGGCAGGAAATTTGTCGACGATTTCGAGGGGAAGCGCGTTGCCGCACGCGAGGCTGCCGAGCAGGAGGCTATCGCTCAGCAGCAGGCAGCCGAGGCGGCAGGTGAGCGCGCGGCGCAAGAGTTCGAGCAGAACGAGGCTATGCAGTCCGTGCCTGTCGACGCCGCCGAAGCTACAACGTCCTTTGAGGCTCAGCAGCACGTCGATAGCACCATGTCGTTTGATGCCGCGCAGTTCGATTCCACGATAACGTTTGAAAAGCAAGGCACCGCGATTGCCGAGCCCCTTCCTGTTTCCGATGAGCAGGGCGACGCGGCAGACGATGACGAGCCTATTGACGCAGCCGAAATCGAAGATGTCGCCGAGGACGAGCCCGTCGAGGCCAACTGTGACGAAGAGCAATACGCGGCAGCCGAGCAAGATGATTCGACCGAGGTCGAGCAGGAGGAAGTGCCTGCGGTTTCCGAGGCCCCCGAGACAGATGAGTCGAGGCCTTACTCCACGCAGATTTTCACCATGCCGGCCCCGAGTGGTTCCGGTGCCACGGTTGCCGATGTTGCTCCCACCCAGGACGAAACGGTCGATTCCCTTATGGCCCAGATTTCCTCCCAGGCATCGCCGCGTCCGCAGATGAATGTTCCCGATCCGGCGTCGGCACCGTCGCCTGCACCCTCCTCGTCTCCGCTGGCTTCGGTCCCCGATCCGTCGCTGCCGTCGATGAAGCAGACAAACGTTGCGTCTCGCACGTCGCTGTTCGACCTTCCCGATCCCTCCGCACAGGTCAACGACCCCTTTGCTACCGCTCAGGGTCCCGAACCCACATCGGCACCCGTTGCGCCTCCTATGCCCGTTGCGTCGGGCGCACAGCCGATCGAGACCATTTCGGCTCCCGCCCCTGCGGCACCTAAGTCTCGCAAGCGCGGCCTGGGCGGCCTGTTCGGTCGTAAAAAGAAAAACGAACAGGACAGCATGAGTGACTGGCTGGGCGTCGAAGACGATTACGATGCCAAGAAGTCCGGTCGCGGCATCGGTTCGTGGGATAATTTCGAGGACGATAACGATGGCTGGAAGGGCGGCGCTACGTCTTCCGACGGCGCTTCTTCCGAAGATATGCTCTCGGCTGTCGCCTCTATGGGCGACGATGAGCTGCTCGGTCACGATATCTGGTTTGTGGCAACGGGCGCCTCGGATTGTGATGGCTCCGGTATGAAGGCCTTCTTGGCTTCGCATCGCGATAAGCTCCGCGGCGTCTTCTTCATCAATCTTGAATCCGTCGGCGCCGGTAGGCTTTCGGTGGTGACGGTTGAGGGCGAACAGCAGCTGCTCAAGGGCGATCGCCGCATCATGAACCTGGTCAGCAAGGTGTGCAAGTCGTTCCATGTCGATTGTGGCGCGCTCGAGATGCCCTATGCCAAGACCGATGCCTACGCCGCGCTCGAGGCGAGCCGCCGAGCCCTCACCATCGCCGGCGTGGACGGCACGCGTCTGGCTTGCGCTCGTACCGAGGACGACCTGCCCCACAATGTCAACCCGACGAACATTGCCACGGTATCCGAGGTCGTGACCGAGGTTATCCGCCGTTCGTAGACGGAGCTCTAAGGAGTCAACGTGTTTTCGTATATTAAGCGCCATTGGCCTGTCTACGTGATTTTGACCTTGATTGCCATTGCGTTAGGGTTTGGAGCTGCCTACATCGTGGGCGCGAAGGGCTCGACCCCCGCCTCCGCAATCAGCGAAGAGGTGGAGCAAGAACAGAGCACGGGTGCCGATGGGATTCCTGAGTCCGAGCAGGCAATCGTTGATGGTGGATCTTCGTCTGCAGAGTAGATACGGCGATTTACATGATTGAAAGCGGGCGAGCCGGGGGACTGGCTCGCCCGCTTTTTTATCGCGCTAGCGCTTCTTTGGGATCGACCTAAGGCGAGCGAACCATAAGGCTGCGGCACCCGAGGTCAGAAGCGCGGTGATGCAGGCGGCGATGGGAACTGATCCTGTTGCCGGTAGGTCCTGCGGTAGGGTACAGCGTTGAATGACACGGTCCTCGTCATGTGACTCAAGTTTATCGCCGCCGCCGTTGCGGCAAAGATCGACGCGCGCGCTGTTGGTGAGTGCGGTTTGGGGCGTATAAGCCGACGTTGCCTGCATGTGCACGGCTGCGCCCCGAGCGTCTGTGCCAAGGATTGCTTTGGCATCGTCAAGGTCGTCGTGCTCATCTTTGAGATCATCACGGGTCCAAGAATCCACATCGCTTCGAGTCGTAAAGTCGGCGGCTACTGCACCGTATTCAATGCGAATGCCCGTTACGACGGTATTGGATGCAAGGTCAAGTTCTTTCGCCTCGAGTGTGGTGGATTCCGTGGTCGAGACATCCGCCTTCCAGAGGTGCCAGCCGTCGTAATCGACGAGGCGGCAATCCTCACCCAGACTCTCTTTTACTTCGTCGGACTCAAGCCAAGGATTTTCGTGCCCATCGTCAAGCGTCGCGTTTGCCGGCCCATCGACGTCTGTCGAGTCCAACGGCGTCGTGCGATACCACACGTTGCACAGACCGTTGAGGTCGCCGATGGCGACGGGGGTTTCGATTGAGACGAATCTCGCCGTGCCGTCTTTGGCGCACTCAAGATCATCGGTAATCGTAAACTCATCAACCCAAGTAGCGGAATCGTTTCGAGCATCGATGGTATAGGAGAAAAGCCCATCCGTATTGGTTTGCATCGCGGCGCGGTTTTTTCCATCGCCGTTAGCCAACAGACCCTTCCCGATAGGTTGGACAAGTTCCTGACGCTTGTCGACCTGTCCTTTGATCTCGATGGGCGCATCCTTCATCGCGACGGATTGGACTTCTCCCGTATCCTTTATTTCAAACGTTATCTCCTCGGCAAGATCATAGGTCCGCGGAGACATCGTTTCGCGCAACGAGTAGGTGCCGGGTGCAAGATGTTCGATGCGGTGCGGCTTGTCGGATGAGGTCCAGGAGTCTATTTCGGTTTTATCGGGACCATATAAGGTGAGCTGTGCGCCTTTCACTTCCTGCTCTCCGCTTGCATCGACCTTGGAGATATCAACCTTGGTGTAATCGTCGGATACGTTAAGCCGTGCTTCCACAACGGGTGTTTTCTGGTCGGCATAGGTAAGGTCGACGATATGGTGCGTCCGGTCGAGTAAGAAGCCGGTCGGCGCTTGAGTCTCGACAACCTCGTAGCGTGCGGTGCCAGATCCCAGCGGGAGGTCGTCCGCGCGTGCTTCTCCAGTTTCATCCGTCGTGACGGTAGCGACAGTCTCACCGTCGAGCGCGGCAATGCTACCGTCGGGGCGCACGATATCACCTGAGGCACGGATCTCAAAGGTGGCGCCCGCGAGGCTGCTGCCGTCTACGGCATCGGTTTTAACGATCCTGATGTTTCCGGTCGCGGCGTGGTTATAATACGAGACGATTGCAACGGGCGTTAGGTTTATATCGGCGGGTATGTTTACCTCGGTCTCTCCGCCGACAAGATAGGGCTCTTTGGCCGAGGTTTCGCGTACATAATAGGTGCCCGGCATGAGCGATTCGGGCAGTGTGACGGTGCCGGTCGCGTCAGTCGTAAAGGTGTCCATTACGTTATATGCTGGATACCAGCATGTTTGTGAGACAGGTTTGTGATTGCTGTCGAGGAGTTGGAAGGTGAATCCGGCTAGGGGAACAGAGGCGCCTGTTTGGTCATCGCGTTTTACAATCTGGAGATGCGTCGACAGGGCGTGGTTGTCCACGATATATTGAAGCTCGGCGCCGTCGGAAATCTGATTGGCCCCGACGGTCCATTCCCCTGCACGTTTAAAACCCTCGGGGACGGTTTCCGGAACCTCGCGAACCGTGTAGCCGGCACGGTCGTATGGGACGGCTCCGTGGACACCGGCGGGTCGCTTGCCTGTGCCGAACCATGCTTCGGGCTGATCTTTGGTGGAGGCAAAGCCATAGATGTTTGTGGTCAGTGTGCCAACAACCTGCTGAGAGCTGTTGCTGACAACCTCAAAGACAACATCTCCTGCCGGCTGCTCCAGGCCGGATTGATCGCTATTGCCGTAGTCCTTGAATTTGGAAATCTCAAGGTCAAACGCAATGGGGATATCGGAAACGCGCGATTCGATCTCGACCACGCCTGAATCACCGAGCTGGTCGGCTCCAACGGTATAGGACCAGCTGTCGTTGGCTGGCAGGTAGCCCTCGGGGGCTTTTGACTCATAGATGGTAAAGGTTCCCAGGGGGACATCGGTGAGGGTAGCTCGACCGCTTTCATCGGTCCTGAGAGTTTGTGTCCATCCAGGGGTTGATTGCGATACGCACACGAATTCTGCTCCTGCGAGCGAAGCCCCAACTTGGGGGCCTGCATTCGTTGCGGCGTCGAGCTTTACAATGCGCAAGGTAATGGCGCCGGGTTGTTCATCGATGGCGACCTGCCCGCCGTCATTCCCCGTGGTAAAGGCAACGCGATCGGGGCGGGGGACATAGCCGGCCGGCGCCTTCGTTTCAACTAGGTAGTATGCCGTGTTGGGTAGGAGTGTTGCCTGCGCTCGACCGTTGCTGTCCATCTGGACGGTGCCGACACGCGCGCCGCTGGCGCTCTCAAAAACATCGAATGTTGCCCCGTCAAACTGATAAGTATTGTTTCCGCTGGTAATGGCAGCGTTTGCAGACTGCTTTTTGAAGGAAACAGAGACCGCCGGCAGTACATAGAGCATGTCTTGACGTTTGCTGCCGCCCGATACGGTTCCTATATAGCGCCGCGCGCGGTGCGGAGCGGCTTTGATGCTTCCTGATTTTGCGCTGTCGTGGAGCCACCGCGCAGCCGCCACGACTTCATTGTCGGCGGTAAAGTGCCCACTCTTGGTTTTGCCCTGAGCGGTCGTGTAGGAGTAGGTGCCGTCGACATGGGTAGTGCCGTTGAGCATCCATACGGCAAGCTGGGTGGCGGCGCGGGCGCGATCGGGTGAAAGATGGTAACCGCCAAACGATGTGGCGGTAGGATATCCGTGACAAACGATTGCCGCGAACTCGTCGTCGAGCCACACCCAGCCTTGATCAAAGTTAAGCCATGGGCCGCCCGGCTTGGTGGGGCCGGGACGCTCCTGGTTCATGCAGTAGGCAATCGAGGCGTCTTGAGCTTCATACTTGCCGATGAAGAACGGCCCACAATCATCGCTGATAGTGCGGAAGCCGAGCTGGTCGTAGCCATCGACGGCAAATGCGGCTCCCGGTGCCAGGTAGCCGAACAGCAGGAAGAGGAGCAGGAGCAGCGGACCTGTTGCGATTGCGCTGTGGACAGAGTGCGTGGGTGCGTTGGTCATGGCTGCTCCTTATCCCTCGTGCGCCGCATGGGGAGGTTGCGACGCGTAGGATGAGGCTACCCCCGAGGTTCATGCGGGTAAGTACCGGAGCCTGACCAAAAGCTTGCCCAATTCCTGACAAATTGAGCTCAAATACAACAATCAAGCAAAAGCGCAGGTAGAAGATAAGGTGAACAGGAAGTCAAAGGTCCTCGTCTCCACAATTGACGCGATTTTCAAACGAATCTCCACAGCTAAAACAAGTATCGCCACCCTTGTATCGAACAAGACAACCGCGTTATACTATCCCCCACATATGCGGGCATCGCCAAGTGGTAAGGCATCAGCTTCCCAAGCTGACACTCGCGGGTTCGAGTCCCGTTGCCCGCTCCATTCGAATTTCAGGCACGGTAACGTTTCGTTACTGTGCCTTTTTCAATAAAGTGCCGGGACTCGAACCCGACAGGGTGCGAGCGTTAAATAAACGCGAAGCGTTTATAGCGAGCAGGCAAGGTCGCCGATAGGCGACCGCAGCCGGTGCGGATTTGCGAAGCAAATACGCGGACGTCCCGTTGCCCGCTCCATCGGGCGCGGGAGACCTTGGGACGGCCAATTCAACAAAGTCTTCCCCATCGTCTCCGTGAATCCGAGGAGATCGACCGCAGCCGGTGCGGATTTGCGAAGCAAATACGCGGATGTCCCCATGCCCGCTCCAATTCCAAAATGTTAGGTTAATGCCTGCTGCCCATACTCGCACCCGCGCACGGTACAATGGTTGAGTTACGACCAACGTGCCAATAACCAAAAAGGAGCCGCTATGATCGATCGCTATACCCGCCCGGAGATGGGACACATCTTCTCCCTCGAGAACAAGTACGCCATTTGGCAGGAGATCGAGGTCCTGGCCTGCGAGGCCCAGGCGGAGCTCGGCAAGATCGGCATTTCTAAAAACGAAGCCCAGTGGATCCGCGACCACGCCAACTTTGAGAAGGCAAAGGTCGATGAGATCGAGGAGGTCACGCGCCACGATGTCATCGCCTTCCTGACCAACATGAAGGAGTACATCGACGCCGATGTTCCCGAGGGCGACCCCAAGCCCAGCCGCTGGGTTCACTACGGTATGACCAGCTCCGACCTGGGTGATACTGCTCTGTGCTATCAGCTTACTCAGGCGTGTGACCTGATTATCGAGGACGTCAAGAAGCTCGGCGTGATCTGCAAGCGCCGCGCCTTCGAGGAGCGCAATACGCTTTGCGCTGGCCGCACCCATGGCATCCATGCTGAGCCGATGACCTTCGGCATGAAGTTTGGCTCTTGGGCATGGGAACTCAAGCGCGACCTTGATCGTCTTGAGGATGCTCGCAAGAACGTTGCCTTTGGTGCCATCTCCGGTGCCGTCGGCACCTACAGCTCCATCGAGCCGTTCGTCGAGGAGTACGTCTGTGAGCACCTGGGTCTGGTTCACGACCCGCTGTCCACGCAGGTCATCAGCCGCGATCACCACGCCTATCTTGCCGGCGTGCTTGCCACTACAGCGGCCACCTGCGAGCGCATCGCGACCGAGGTCCGCAACCTGCAGAAGACCGATACACTCGAGGCCGAGGAGCCCTTCCGCAAGGGCCAAAAGGGCAGCTCCGCCATGCCACACAAGCGCAACCCCATCACCATGGAGAAGGTCTGCGGTCTGTCGCGCGTCGTGAAGTCCAACGCCCAGGTCGCCTTCGACAACGTCGCCCTGTGGCACGAGCGCGACATTTCGCACTCTTCCGCCGAGCGTGTCGCCCAGGCCGATAGCTTCATCGCGCTTGACCATATGTTCCAGTGCCTCATTCGCGTTATCGACGGCCTGCAGCTGTATCCGGCCCGCATGATGGCCAATCTCAACAAGACCCGCGGCCTCATCTTCTCCTCCAAGGTCCTGCTTGCCCTCGTCGATACGGGTATCACCCGCGAGGATGCGTACGCCATTGTGCAGGAGAACGCCATGGCCACCTGGCACGAGGTGCAGGATTGTGTCTCTGGCCCCACCTTTAAGGAGCGTCTCGAGGCCGATCCGCGCTGCACCGTCAGCCAGGAGAAGCTCGACGAGATTTTTGATCCGTGGGACTTCCTCACCCGCATCGATACGGTCTTCGATCGCCTGGAGCAGCTGAGCTTCGAGTAGGGTTAACCTAATTCGACCGCTTGCGGATGCATTTCAACCTTTGGCGCCTTGCCCGTCTTGGGCGAGGCGCTTTTTTTACTGTCGCATATGCGCCCGGGTAATAAAATGAACTCCGACTGCTGTTTCGATGAAAGGGGGCACGTGCCCAGACGCATCAAGCGGGCCACCATCGTCTCGTTTACGCTCATACTCCTTGTTGCCGTCTGTGCGGGCGCCCTGACGTATACCGTTCGAAGCAGTTCTTCCTCCTCGAATGAAGCCGATAGAGATCTCCCGGTGCTCAAAATCGGCGTTACGGATAACGACCCCTATGTGTATGTCGATACCACGGGCGATTACGCCGGTATCGATATCGACATCGCCCGCGAGGCCTGCAAGCGTGCGGGGCTCAAGCCACAGTTTGTCGATATTGACTGGAACGATCGCGACCGGCTGCTCAAAAACGGTGATATCGATTGCCTGTGGTGTGACTATTCTCCCTGTTATCGCGAGGATAAGTATTACTGGACCGAGCCGTATCTAACCGTGACGGTCTCGGTTGCCGCCAAGAAAACGAGTGGCATCAAGTCCTTGGCACATCTCGATGGAAGTAAGACCATTGCGGTGATTGCGGGTTCGGTGAGTGAACGCCGATTGCTTGCGGGGGATTTGGGGGTCTCGTCGGACGTTCAAATCAAATCATATGGCTCTGCCGAACTCTGCAAAGCCGCTCTAGTCAAAGGGTACGTTGACTGCTGGATGGCGGATGTCCAGTCGCTTGACCGACTCGTTGCTCAGTATCCCGGCGTTTACCGTGTGTTTGCCGACAATGTTATGACGGTTGACCTGGGCGTCGCGTTTGATGACAGCTATGAAGGATCGGTCGTAAAGGATCTCAATACCGCGCTGTTCGACATGGATCGAGATGGCACGATTGACCGTATTGTGGGCAATTACAAGACAGGAGCGACGACGGGCGGGCAAGGAGGAAATTCATGACAACTGATGAGCACCGCTTGAGTCGAAAGACTCTGAACGTCATAGCTGCCAGCGTTATTGTCAGCGCCGTCTTGTTAGGCCTGTTGTATACGGTTGGAACCCATCGCTGCCTCGAAAAAACGCTTGGGTTTGGCCAAGAAACCATGGTGTTTTTGGAGAACGCTTGCGAAAAATATGACCGCTACGAACAGGGGAGAAAAACCGAGGCGACGCACGATTTGCTCGCCGCGGTCGAATCGTTTGTGACGTTCCTGTCCTCTGATCGCGTTGAGGTTAACGACGATCTTATCGAGCAATTTGTCCATGCCGAGAACCTTTCGGGGCTGATGGTCATGGACTCCGATGGCCATATGGCTGCCCACTACGACATCGATGGTCGCGATCCGCTCATGTTGTGGCGAGATGAGTTGGCCTGTTCGCCGGTCGCATCGATGTATCAAGGTTCCAAAGTGACCTACTCAACTGTCGATGAGCGCCGTGGTGTCGTTTTTGCCGTCTGTGCTGTTCCGTATGGCGACGGCGTTGCCCTGGCATACCGCTCACTTGTTTCCGATACGGCGGACGACTATTCATATGCCATAGCCGACGTGCTTTCGAACAGTACCTTCCACCAGGGTCCCACGGTGCTTGTTATGGAGGATGCGGAGATTGTCTCATCCAACAGTGCCGATGCTGACGTGTCGCTCGCCCGACTCCTCACCAGCGTAGGAGTTGAGTGGAAAGACGACGGCCTGACGCGCATCGAATATCGAGGAGACGAATGGTATGCCGTGCGTGCGGCATATAAGGACTACCGCCTGTTTGCGCTATATCCCAAATCTGAGGTCATGTCTGACAGGATTTCATTTGTCGCCGTCGGCGTCTTGGTGTGTCTTGCGTTTTGGGTCGTGGTGCTGTTGGCTCGAAATATCGTTGACCACCGCAATTTGGTCGAAAAGGATAAACAGCTCGGCATTATCAATGCCATAAGCGCCATCTACGATTCGACCTTCCTTTTGCATCTCGACACCCTCGAGATCGAGGGGATCAATATGTCGCCGGCGATAGCGAAGATATTTGCCGAGCACAGCGAGGCATATGACTTTATGGACACGGTCTGCCGGGATATCGTGAGCCCCGAAAGCCGCGAAGCGGTTGTGGGACTCGTAGATATAAGTTCGATTCGTGAACGTATGGAGGGCGTACCGTACTTGGCTGCCGAGGTGCGAGATTGTCGAGGCGCTTGGTACTCGCTACAGGTTGTCCCCCAGCATCGCGATGAGCAAGGCCGGCTGGAGTCGGTCGTCGTGGCGACGCACAACATATCGATGGTCAAGCATGCCGAGGAGCTGTCATATCAAGACAAACTGACGGGGCTTCGCAACCGCAACTATCTTGAATCGCGCGGAGATAGCCTGGTAAACGAGGACTTGCCCGTGAGCGTGATTATGTTGGACTGCAATTATCTCAAGCGGACCAACGACATCTATGGTCACGAGATGGGGGATGAACTGCTGCGACGGACGGCGTCCGTGCTGCGGCGGGTGGCTGGTGCGGATTATCTGCCGATGCGCCTTGGCGGCGACGAGTTTTTGCTGGTTTGCCCCCATACTGACAACGAGTCTGCGCTCGGGCTGGAACAGGATCTTCGTCTCGGTCTTGCCGCGGTAAGCGATGAGGCCCTGACGGTCAGCGCATCGATTGGCGTGGCGACCGTCGAGACGGCTGGAAATACGCTGGCCGATGTATATCGTGTCGCCGACCACAATATGTATCGGGAGAAGCGCACGGTCCACGCGCAGGGTGCGGACTGCTAATCTTGCCCCCGCGAGTCCATGCATCGTAGGATGTTGAATCGGTGCTTGCGATAATAAGTCGGCCCAGGCGGGGATAATAGACGTCTGAAATTTCTTTCTGAGAGGGGATCTCAATGATTAGTTTTGACTACAAGCCGCAGGGTGTATGCTCTCGCAATATTCACCTCAATCTCTCTGACGATGGCAGCAAGGTGCTGGGCGTTGAGTTTACCGGCGGCTGCGATGGCAACCTCAAGGCCATCTCCAAACTGGTCGAGGGCGCTCCTGCCGACCGTGTGATCGAGGTTCTTGCCGGCAATACCTGCGGCATGAAGAAGACCTCTTGCGCCGATCAGCTTACGCGCGCTATCGAGGCCGCTCGCGCCGAGATCGCCTAATGGGTATCGCCGACCACATCAAGAACGGAATATCGCGCCGCGGCTTTGTGCTCGGTGGAGCTGCCGCGGGCGCTGCCACGGTGCTTGCCGGATGTTCGAAAAAAACAGGCACCAGTGATGATGCCGCTGGCGAGCCGCAGGTTATCAAGGACGATTCGAAGATTGTCTCGATCACTGATGAGTACGAGGCAGTTGACATCGATCTTGAGCCGGCGGCATCGTGGACGCTGCCGCTGGGCACGTTGCTGTACTACTGCGATGGTGACTATGCTGCGGCAATGATGGCGCCCGCATCGGCACTGCACGCCAACACGCTCGGCGTGCTCAACCTGGGCGATGGCTCGCTTACCACATTAATTGAGAATCCTATCGAGGGCACGGGATATGCTTTTTACGATGTCCGTGCCGGCGACGGCGTGTTTGCGTGGGTTGAGATGAACTTTGCCAGTTCATCGTGGAAGCTCTACGCTCAAAATCTGTCGGGCGCTTCGCTCTCTGGCGACGTGGTTGAGCTCGATCGAGGTGGCAAGGACTACGATCCGCCACTGTTTACGGCGTTCGGGTCATCAGCCATCTGGTATAAAATGCCTTCGGCAGGCGGCAATAAAACGAGTAGTGATTCGTTTTGCTATCGTCGCTCGCTTGATGAATCCAAGGCCGAGACAATTTGGAAATCGACGGGCCGCTTTGCGTCGGCCCCGCGCGTGAGCGACGGCATTTTGACCATCTCGCCGCGTGTCCGCAACGACGAGGGCGTCTACTACGGCATAACGGCAATCGATCTGACCGATGGCAACAACACCAAACGTGCCAAGCTAGTCCTTCCCTCGTCAGTCTCGCCTTTCGAGGCCGTATATATGGGCGATACCTTCGTGTTTTCTATCGAGGCGACCTATAGTGGCGTGGGCAGCCTGGGCAACATGGGCACGTATATCGGTAATGAGGGAGGGCCATACCTCTTCCTGTCCCGCGAGCCACTCGCATGTGCTGCCGGCAAGAAGAATAAATATCTCGTTAAGGTACAGGCATCGCATTTTCTCATCGACACCTCTGCCAAGACCTATGGCTCGCTACTGTCGCCCGACCGCGCTTTGGAATATGGCGATTATCCAGCTACGGCGGGAAAATCGGACTCATTTCTTACGTACGCCACGGTGCGCAACAGCCAGGGTATACCCGAGACGGTCACCGCACGCCTATTCTCTCTTTAAGCTTAGAGGGGTTAAAAAGGCGCCAACAGGGGAATAAACGCGTTGTAATTGTGAGTACCGCCCGCCGAGCTGCCGCGTCATAGTGGCATCCGGCGGGCTCAGGTGCGTTAAAATGGGCTTGTTCTTAGCTGATTGAGACAGGGGGGCCGTGTTATGGCTTCAGATGCAAAAAAGATTCTGCTGGTCGAGGATGAGAAGGCAATCCGTGACGCCGTCGCTGCCTATCTCGAGCGCGAAGGCTACTGGGTTGTGGGTGTCGGCGACGGCCAGTCCGCGATCGAGGAGTTCGAGAAGCATCAGTTCGACCTGGTCGTGCTCGACCTTATGCTCCCCAAGATCCCCGGCGAGCGCGTTTGCCGCACCATTCGCGATACCTCGGATGTCCCCATCATCATGCTGACTGCCAAGGGCGAGATCGAGGACCGTATTATCGGTCTTGAGCTCGGCGCCGACGACTATCTGATTAAGCCGTTCTCGCCGCGCGAGCTTGTCGCGCGCGTTCGCGCTTTGTTCCGCCGTGCCCATCAGGCCGACGAGCCAGCCGTCGAGGTACTCGACTTCGGCGATCTGGTCATCGATATCTCGGGCCACAAGATCTTGGTCGAGGGCAAGGAAGTCGATCTGACGGCTTCCGAGTTCAAGCTGCTCACCACGCTTGCTCGTCATCCCGGCCGTGTCTACAACCGTATGGAGCTGGTCGAGAAGGTGCTTGGGTACGACTTTGAGGGCTATGAGCGCACCATCGATAGCCACGTGAAGAACCTTCGCGCCAAGCTGGGCGATGATCCCAAGAAGCCCAAGTGGCTCTACACCGTTCATGGTGTCGGCTATCGCTTCGAGGCTCCGGCCAAGACCGATAAGTCGGACGAGAAATAGGGAAATCACATATGACACCTGCGCGCTTTGAAATCGGACAAAAGCACAAGCAGGAGAGCGAGGCGGGTTCCAAGGCTAGTTGGAACACGCCTCGCTCCGATTCAAGGCCAACGATGAGCTATCCCTCGCGCATGGCACTTGCTTTTGCTCTGACATCGCTCATGACGGTATTGGTGCTGGTGGGCGTGGTCTCTGTTGTGTGGGGCACGGTCTTTTCGGATTACACGCGCTCCAATATCGTCGAAATCGCAAATTCCGCTGCCGAAAAGCTTGCGACGTCGTATGAGGAAAACGGCAATTGGACTGCGGGCGAGCTACGTACGGTCGCGACATCGAGTTTGGTGTCCGACGATTTGGGTATGCAGGTCGTCAACAAGAAAGGCGTTGTCGTTTATGACGACTCATGGCCTTCGGCAAGCGCGACCGCCGATGTGCGCGAGAACGAATCGCCGTCGAGCAGCTCGAGCGGGAAAAAAGCATCGCATAGTCCGGTCTCGTCGGCTCCCACCGGCTCCGATAGCGTTGCAAACGTCGAAATCATAACGTCTTCCGGCGAGCATGTCGGACAAGTAAAGCTGTGGGCCATCGGCTCCGATGCCTTGCTCACCAAGGCAGATTCTGCGTTTAGGGAGAAGACCTTTAACGCCATGGCCCTTGCTGCGGTTGTTGCAGTTTGCATTTCGGTCGTTATCGGATCACTCGTGTCGCGCATACTCACCAAGCCGATTCACCGTATTACCAGCACGGCCAAGCAAATTCGCGATGGCGATCTGTCTGCTCGTACGGGCTTGCGCGGCGATGACGAGATCGATCAACTGGGCGAGACATTCGATGAGATGGCCACTTCGCTCGAGAAGGATATGAAACACGAGAAACGTTTGACCTCGGACGTGGCTCACGAACTTCGCACGCCGCTTATGGCCATGCTCGCAACGGTCGAGGCCATGCAGGATGGCGTATATCCTACCGACGATGAGCACTTGGAGACTGTTGCTTCCGAGACGCGTCGCCTGGCTCGTCTGGTGCAGCAGATGCTCGACCTGTCGCGCATGGAAAACAGCACGGCTCCGCTCAACCTTGAGCCGGTGGACATGGTTCCTTTCGTGCGTTCCATCGTCAATGCCCAGGAGCGCCTTTTTGTCGACCGCGATCTGCGCTTGCGCTTTGCTGACGAGACCCAAGGTCACGACGATGTCGTCGAAGCCGATCCCGACATGATCACACAATGCGTCATCAATCTCATGAGCAACGCCATGCGCTACACCCCCGAGGGCGGTTGGGTCGTGGTGTCGGTGCTCAGTGACCGCAAACACGTCAGCATCGCCGTTTCTGATACCGGCATCGGTATTGCCAAGGATGACTTGTCGCGCATCTTCGGCCGTTTTTGGCGCGCCGATGCCAGCCGTGCCCGTGAGGCGGGCGGTCTGGGCGTGGGCCTCGCCGTGACTAAACAGATCGTCGAGCGCCATCACGGCTACATATCCGTGGAGTCGGAGCTTGGAAAGGGTACGACTTTTACGATTCATCTGCCTCGCGAGCACACGGCGGACGCGGCATCTACTACAATGGAGCACTAGCTTTTCGCTATTCGGTGAAGGAGGGGTTTCGTCCCTGCCGCTCCGAGTTTGCGAAAACGTGCGGGAAAGAACCCGCATTACTGTCGTATTTTGGTAAGGAGTGACTCACGTGACAACGATGGAGCGTCGTCCGGATTCCCGTGGCAAGGTTCGTGATATCTACGATGCCGGTGAAAACCTGCTGATGGTCGCCACCGACCGCATTTCTGCGTTCGACTTCATTCTTCCCGACGAGATTCCGTTTAAGGGAGAGGTGCTCAACCGCATCTCGGCATTCTGGTTCGATAAGTTTGCCGACATCGTTCCCAACCACCTCGTTTCCATCGACCCGGCGGATTTCCCTGAGGAGTTTGCTGAGTATCGTGACTACCTCGCCGGCCGCGCCATGCTGGTTAAGAAGGCCCAGACGATTCCTATCGAGTGCATCGTCCGCGGCTATCTGACCGGTTCGGGCAAGAAGACCTACGACGAGAACGGCACCGTCTGCGGCATCCAGCTGCCTGAGGGCCTGACCGAGGCTTCCAAGCTTCCCGAGCCGCTGTTTACGCCGTCCACGAAGGCCGAGATCGGTGACCACGACGAGAACATCTCGTTCGAGCGTTGCTGCGAGATCGTGGGCGAGGACATCGCCACGCAGATTCGCGACCTTTCCCTCAAGATCTACAAGGCTGCCGCCGAGTATGCAGCGACCCGTGGCATCATCATTGCCGACACCAAGTTCGAGTTTGGTGTCATCGATGGCAAGGTCACGCTGATCGACGAGTGCCTCACGCCCGACTCCAGCCGTTTCTGGCCTGCCGCCAGCTACGAGGAGGGCAAGATTCAGCCCAGCTACGACAAGCAATTCGTCCGCAATTGGCTCAAAGCCAACTGGGATATGACGGGGGAGACCCCGCACCTGCCCGCCGAGGTCATCGATGGCACGTCCGAGCGCTATCGCGAGGCCTTCCAGATCATCACGGGCTCCCAGTTCACAAGCATGAAGGAGAACGCATAAGTGAGTACCCGTAGCGCCACGAACAAGCGCACGCAATCCCACGAGGTTACCGGGGTTGCGCGCAAGTCCGCCGCATCCGCCAAGCCCGCCCGTCAGGCAGCGAGCTCTGTCCGCGTCGTGCCGGCTTCGTCTAAGGCACGCCGCAAAGAGCTCGAGAAGGGCGAGAACCTCGAGGGCCTCTCTAAAGAGGAGAAGCGCGCCCGCAAGGCTAAGCAGCGCGCCAAGGAGGATCGCATCTACACGGTGTCGAATATCCTTCTCAAGCAGGATGAGGACTACACCAAGCGCCGCCGCATCTGGTGGGCCGTGCTCACTATCGGCATGGTGCTCGTCGTGGCCATTTGGGCTTCGCTGTACTTCGCTCCCGCTGGCATGGTGTCCAGCCCTGTCCAGATGGTCGGCATCGTTTTGTCCTACGTCGTCATTTTGGGTGACTTCATCTACGACTTCGTTCGTATTCGTCCCCTGCGCAACATGTACCGCACGCAGGCCGAGGGCATGTCCGAGAACAAGCTCAACGCCCTTATCGAGCGCTCGGCTGCCGAGGAGGACAAGAAGGACTCCAAGAAGAAGTAGCGTTTGCATGCATACTTATCGCTAAGATATAAGGCGCGTCGTTTTTGCGGCGCGCCTTTTTACTGTTCTATAGATAGATGGAGTGGCACATGATTCGAGCTGCCCTGACGGGCGAAGAGGCTCTGGAGGGCATGAAGGCCCTAGAGCCCAAGATAAAAAACTATGCGCGCCTGGTTGTCCGCAAGGGCGTAAACGTCAAGCCCGGCCAGGAGGTTGTCGTTCAGTCTCCGGTCGAGTGCGCGCCGTTTGCGCGCGTGGTGGTCGCGGAGGCCTATGCCTCCGGTGCCGGTCACGTGACGGTTATTTGGGCCGATGACGCCGTGACGAGGCTCACGTACGAGCATGTCGAGAAAAGCTATTTTGAGCAGACGCCCGAGTGGAAGCGCCTGCAGCTTGATTCACTGGCCCAGGATGGTGCCTGCTTTATCTTTATCGAGGGTGCGGACCCTGCCGCTCTTAAGGGCATCGATCCCGCTAAGCCTGCTGCAGCTTCTAAGGCAAGGAACACGCAGTGCAAGGTCTTCCGCCGCGGACTGGACTACAACATCAACCCGTGGTGCATCGCCGGCGCGCCGGTCGTTGCTTGGGCGCGCGAGGTGTTCCCGGGAGACGCCGATGAGGTTGCAATCTATAAGCTGTGGAATGCGATTCTGCACACCGCTCGCGCCGATGGCCAGGACCCGGAGAGCGACTGGGAACTCCATGACGCCGCATTCGAAAAGAACCTGCGTTTCCTGAACGACAATCGTTTCGACTACCTGCATTACACCTCGGCAAATGGAACCGATCTGACGATTGGCATGACGAAAGGTCACGAGTGGGCCGGCGGCAAGGGCAAGACGCCCGATGGGCACCCCTTCTTCCCCAACATTCCCACCGAGGAAGTCTTCACCTCGCCTGATCGTATGCGTGCCGACGGTATCGTGTATTCGGCTATGCCGCTCATTCACCACGGTAACAAGGTTGACGATTTTTGGATTAAGTTCGAGGCGGGCCGCGTAGTGGACTACGATGCCCGCGTGGGTAAGGCGACGCTTGCGAGCATTATTGACACCGATGAAGGTGCCGCTCATCTGGGTGAGGTCGCGCTTATCTCCAAGAACACGCCGATCCGTGAAAGTGGCGTTCTATTCTATGACACGCTCTATGATGAGAACGCTAGCTGCCATCTCGCGCTGGGTGTCGGTTTCCCCGAATGCATCGAGGGTGGGTATGACATGTCCAAGGAGGAGCTCCTGGAGCATGGCGTAAACGTCTCGAGCACGCACGTCGATTTTATGATCGGCACGGACGATATCGATATTACGGGCATTACGCCTGATGGACGTGAAGTTGTGATTTTCCAGAACGGCCAATGGAGTTGGGAATAGTCCCAGACCGTGGTACAATGCCACCCGCGGGCCGTTAGCTCAGCTGGCAGAGCAGGGGACTTTTAATCCCAAGGTCCAGGGTTCGAACCCCTGACGGCCCACCCAAAGATTGTTGAGGCGGTCAACTTCGGTTGGCCGCCTTTTTTGTCGCCCTTTCATGGGTTCGAACCCGAAAGGGCGCGGAGCTGAGGAAACGCGTGAGCGTTTGCCAGTGCAGCGCGCAAGGCGCGAAAGCGCCGCAGCGGCCGCCTGCGGAGCAGGCTGAACCCCTGACGGCCCACCATAGAATAGAAAAGCGACTGGCGGATGCCGGCCGCTTTTTTGTTGCCGCGACACGGGTTCGAACCCGAACTTCTCTATATATAAGAACGCTTGGCGAACAAAACCTGCCTTTTACCGACGGGAAACAAATAGCTGATGCTTTTGGAGTAAAGTGGCGCTCCAGAGATGACCGATGCCTTAACACCTATAAACCAGCTGGTCATCGCCAATATCAGAAGCCAATGCTTCAGTTTTAACCTCAGTGATGCGACTGAGGGACCTATTCATTTGTGAACAAAATATGGAGTGCGCGATTCCCGCCCCCGGCGCCCCTCCGGTCTGGCAAT
>CABJFQ010000012.1:0-65655 GCA_902364975.1 Coriobacteriaceae bacterium
CTATTTATTCAGTCCAAGTTTCGGGGCGCAGTTCAAGGCACCTTTTGTGGTGGTTTTTTATTGCTCCACCATTCAGTTCGTACTCGAACCCGGTTCTTTACGAGAAAGGGTTCGGATACGTTTTTTGTTTATCGGAAATTCTACGGAAGGACTACTCGGAACGGTAAACAGGAACGAACAAAGGCAGGGTATCATCGTGGTGATGGTATCCTGCCTTTTGTTTTGCGGGATCAAGGTCGCTTTGTGCGAACTTGATCGCCACTTATATGGCGCATTGATGGCAATTGCTTCGTACGTGCATACCGGGAGCCTGTACACCTCTGGCAAGGCGTAACACACTAGACTTTGTTCCAAAGTCCGTGTGCTAAGGGGGCAGGCACCTTAGAATTCCTGTGGAGTGTGTACGCACGTACGCAGGAAAACGGCAAAATTTCGCTATATTAGGGCGTTCTTTCATTGGAGAGTATGGTATACACGGCTTAGTTCAACAAATAAGAATTTATACATAAAGGAGGATATTGATGAAACTGTTTTTATGTTCTCACTTTTCAAGTGTAGAAAGTCTGATAAAGGAAGAAATTGAAAATAAAAAAGTCGCATTTATTCCAACAGCTTCGCTGCGTGAAGGCTACACCGGTTATGTCGGCTCGGCTCGAAAATTATTCAAAAAGTTGGGAGCAATCGTAACTGAAATTGATATTTCAACGGAGGCTTATTCAACGATACAGTCTCTTTTTGAAGATGCGGATGTGATCTATTTTACCGGCGGAAATTCTTTTTTCCTTATAGACCAGCTCCGTAAAACGGGAACGGATGAGCTGTTGAAGAAAGAATTGGCAAAAGGAAAACTGATGATTGGTGAATCGGCAGGTGCGATTGTATGCGCTCCAAGCATCCAATATATCGAGCAAATGGATGAAAAGCCGGAGGACTACTCACAAGAAGATGATTCAGGGCTTAATTTGATTGATTTCTATGTTCTTCCGCATTATCTTACAGCACCATTTAAGAAAGTTACCGAGAAAATAATGGCTGAGTTTTCGGATTTGAATCTATGCCCAATTAACAACCGTCAGGGAATTGTAATTGATGGTGAAGGTTCAAAGGTAATTTGCAAAGACTAATTTGAAAATTCCAGTTTGCTGTACTCGTTCCTAGCAGGGTTTGGGGCAGGCACGCTCCAACAAGAAGCTGTCCCAAAGGGGCAAGAATGGGGACTGCGGACGATTTCTTGGACCGTTACGCGGCCCTTCCCAGCGCGGAGCGGAACTCGGCCGGCGTGCGGCCACCGAGCGCATCGCTGCGCCTCTCCGTATTGTATCGACCGATCCAGCCCCCGAGCTCCTCGATGAAGCGGGCGGGGGTCCAGTCCGACCAGTCCCTGCCGTGCCAGAACTCCTTCTTGAGCAGGCCGAAGAAGCCCTCCATCGCCGCGTTGTCCGGGCTGCAGCCCTTTGCGGACTGGATTGGCTACACTGATGTGGACAGTTCCGGGAGGGGCGCAAGAGACGGGAAGGCCGTGTGCGCGTTCCTGCGCGAGGGCCGCGGGGAGGGGGTGCCTGGGTACGGCGCCTGTCAACTCGGTCTACGTCTTTGATGACCGGGTCGTACTCAATATCAACTTCACGGATGATGCCAAAACGGTCACCCGTGAGGAAGTGTTGGGTTCGAGTGCTATGGACAATGTTCCAGCATGCTGGGATCGAACTCGCTAGCCGGAATCACACGGTACCCGTGACGCAGCAGCAGATCGACAAAAACGCCGTTGCCCGCGGTAAGCATGCCGCTAAAGGTGCCATCGTAGACGCGACCCGCACCGCACGAGGGGCTACGGTCCTGTAAGACGCACGCAGCTATCTCGGACGGGCCGCCCGCCTGCTCGCACATATCGAGCGCGCGCTCTGCACCAAGGCGAAATTCGCGACCAACCGACACGCCCTCGCAGGTACGAACCTCGCCGTTTACAATCTCGGACGGCCTGCGCGGTGTGGGCAAGCCACCAAAGACTTCGGGGCACACCAGCAGGACCTCGGTCCCTGTGCGTTCGCACGCTTCGACCAGCTCGCGATGGTAGTTATCGAGCCCGTTATACTTGCAGCTCTCGCCCATCAAGCAGGCACTCACCACGATCTTCATTTGCATCTCCCTCAAGCAGAACGCCCCATTTGAGACTTACACTCAAATGGGGCGTCGATATTTACTGTCCCGAAGGCAACGTTACTGCTGCTTTGGCATCAGCGGATTCTCGCGCGTGAGGAGATTCATGAACTCCTCGCCCGTAATCGTCTCCTTCTTGTACAGATAACGAGCCAGCTCGTGGAGCTTAAACTTGTTCTCCTTAAGAATCTGCAGGGCGCGGTCGTGCGCATCCTCGATCAGTTTGGCGACAATCGCGTCCACGCGCTCGGCCGTACCGGGGGCGCAGGTAAGCGATGTGTCCTGGTTCAAGTACGCATTCTGAACAGTACCGAGTGCCATCATGCCAAACTCGTCGGACATACCAAAGCGCGTCACCATGTTGCGGGCGAGCTTGGTGGCCTGCTCGATATCGTTGGCCGCGCCGGTCGTCATCTCGCCAAAAATGAGCTCCTCGGCGGCACGTCCACCGCAGTAGACGGCAAGCTTGTCCAACACCTCCTGGCGTGTGGTCAGGAAGCGCTCATCCTCCTCGACCTGCATGGTGTAGCCCAGAGCACCGCTTGTGCGCGGCACGATGGTGATCTTCGTGACCGGCGCAGAGCCCTTCTGGCGAGCGGCAACGATGGCATGACCGATCTCGTGGTAAGAAACGACCTGCTTCTCGTGGTCAGACAGCACCGTGGACTTACGCTGCTGACCAGCGATGACGACCTCCACCGACTCCTCAAAATCGTCCTGCGTAGCGCGCTTGCGACCCTCGCGGACGGCACGCAGGGCGCCCTCGTTGATGATGTTAGCCAAGTCGGCACCCGAGGCGCCGGGCGTGGCGCGGGCAATCGCCGTCAGGTCAATCGGAGGCTGCGTCTTCACGCTCTTGGCATGCAGCTCGAGGATGTTCTTGCGGCCGGTCAGATCGGGCAGCTCAACGGGAATGCGGCGGTCAAAGCGGCCGGGGCGCAGCAGAGCGGGATCGAGGCTGTCGGGACGGTTGGTAGCAGCGAGGACGACGATACCCTTGTGGTTATCGAAGCCGTCCATCTCGGTCAGCAGCTGGTTGAGCGTCTGCTCGCGCTCGTCGTTGCCGCTAAAGCCGCCGCCGTCGCGCTTCTTACCGATGGTATCGATCTCATCGATAAAGACGATACACGGGGCCTTTTCCTTGGCCTGCTTAAACAGATCGCGCACCTTGGCAGCGCCACGGCCGACAAACATCTCGACGAACTCAGAACCAGAAATACTAAAGAACGGAACACCAGCTTCGCCGGCCACAGCCTTGGCAAGCAGGGTCTTACCAGTGCCCGGAGGGCCCACAAGAAGAGCACCGCGCGGCAGCTTGGCACCGATCTCCTCGTAGCGCTGCGGCTTCTCCAGAAAGTCAACGACCTCCTTAAGGGATTCCTTGGCCTCTTCCTGGCCGGCGACATCCTTAAAGGTCACGCCCACGTCCTTGGAGGCGATCACGCGCGCGCCGGACTTACCCAGTCCACCGCCACCAAAACCACCGCCGCCAAAGTTCATCGACGGGCCGTCATCGCCCATGGCCTTCTTCATGCGACGATTGAGCCACCAGCCAATCAGGAAGAAAATCGCCATGGGAAGGATAAGCGTGAGCAGGTAGTAGGTCATAAGACCCGAGTTTTTATCGGGAACGACCGACTCCAGGGACGCACCGGATTCAAGCACGCGATCGGTAAAACCCGCATCATTCGGCACACCGGTTGTCTTGTAGGCGATGTTCTCGTCCTCGCCCTTCTTGGTGTAATAAATGGTGTAATCGTCGGTATTGTATTCGACCTTATCGACGCTCTTCTTATCGAGCGCTTTGACAAACGTCGAATAATCGGTCTTCGTAATCTGCTGCGTGTGACCGATGTTGGGGAACAGAACGGTCGAGAGCACGAGGTAGACAACGAAGGCGATGAGCACGTAGAGGATCATATTCCGTCTACGTTTGTTGTCATCCATCTCCATCTGCTTGAACTCCATCTACAGGGGTTGATAATGCTATCTAGAATACCCAACAAGGACGGCGATAAACCGGCGCCGGGCACGAAAGGACAGAGATGGCATCACTGGAAGTCGGCAAGGTTCAGATCTACACGGGCGACGGCAAGGGCAAAACCACGGCCGCCTTGGGGCTGGCTTTGCGCGCCACGGGTTATGGGCTCGACGTACTCATGCTGCAGTTTGCCAAGAAGCTGCACTGCGCCGAACACGATGCCGCGCCGCGCCTGGGACTGCGCATTGTACAGGCCGACCGTGACACGCCCGAGGCTTGCGCCGCACAGATCATGGAGCTTGCACGCAAAAAGATCTCTCAGGTCGACGTGCTCATTCTGGACGAACTCGGCGAAGCAATGCGCCGAGGCTTTGTGACGCGCGAGGATGTCGAAGCGCTGATCGCGATAAAGCCCGCCACCACGGAGCTCGTGCTAACCGGCCGCGGACTGCTGCCGCTGGCCGACCTCGCGGACCTGGTCACCGAAATGCGCCCCGTCAAACACTACTTCGACGAAGGCCTCCTAGCCCGCCAAGGCATCGAATACTAAATGATCCGAAGGGGACGGAGGAAAACGGATCATTTCGCCTTATCGCAGGTCCAATGATCCGTTATCCTCCGTCCCCTTCGGATCATTAGGCGGTGGCGCGGCCGAGCCAGTTGCCGCTGTGGTGGTAGATGGTGAACATCGTGGCCGTGATGAGCCAGGTTACGGGGTAAACCAGCAGCAGGTGCTCAAGCGACGGATCGAACGGCATAATCGCAAACACCCAGATCACCCTGAGCACGACGGTGCCAAAAATCGTGAGCAGCATGGGCTGCAAGCTCACGCCGGCGCCGCGAATGGAGCCCGACGCGTTTTCGATAATCGAGAAGATTGCGTAGAACGGCGCGATAAAATGAAGAATCGTCGTGGTGTACGCCGAAATCGAAGCATCGTCGACAAACAGACGCGACAACGGACCCGAGAACACCAGCAGCACGGCAGACAGGCCACCAATGAGCATAAACGACAGCATGAGCGACGTATGGTAGCCCTTGCGCATGCGCTCGTAGTTGCGCGCGCCAAAGTTCTGTGCCGAGAACGTGGTGATCGAAACACCAAGCGCCTCGGTAACCATCCAGACAATGCCATCTAAGCGGCCCGAAAGACCCCACGCCGTGGTGATATCGGCACCAAACGAGTTGACCGACACCTGAATCAAAACGTTGGAAATCGAATACGCAGCAGACTGAAAGCCAAGCGGCAGACCACACGAGATCATGGTCTTACAAATTCCAGGATCAATACCGAGTTTGGACAGTGAAAGCCGCCACGCACCCGGTGCGTGCATCATACGAATCACGATCATCGTGGCGTTGGAGCAAATGGTCAGCGCCACCGCAATGCCGCAGCCCAGAGCCTCCATATGAAGCACGGCAACGAAGATTACATCCAGCACCGCATTAACAAGGCAGCCGGAAGCGATGATCACAGCAGGCCCGCGCGTGTCGCCCACGGCGCGCAGCAGTGCCGTTCCCATATTGAGCAGCAGTGCCGCAACCATGGCGGCAAAATAGCAACGAGCATAGGCCACGCCCTCGGCCAATAGTTCATGCGGCGTGTTCATAAGCACCAGCATGGGCTCAACGAACACTATGCCAAGAATCGAGAAAACGATACCGCCCACCAGCGCGAGCGTCATGGCCGTATGGACCGAACGACTCAGTCGCTCATCATCGTGCTGGCCAAAATACTGACCGGTAATGACCGCGCAGCCGGCGCCGACGCCAACGCAAAAGCCAATGCAGAGCTCGGTGAGCACCATCGTGGCTTGAATGCCACCCAGTGCGAGCTTGCCGCCAAACTGACCGACGATATAGGTACCGATAAGCGTGTAGGCCTGCTGAAAAAACGAACTAAAAAAGATGGGAACGCACAGCGAAAGCAGCTGCTGCCAAATAACACCCTGCGTTACATCGATAGCCGTAGATTTCTTAGCCACACGCCCTCCCCACCAGCATATGTCAAACAACAAAACGGCACTTTAAAACGAAAGCCAAAACCAGCTTAGCACCGACCGACGTCGGCCGAAACGTCCCGAACCAGAGCCCGGTGCGAAATATCTGCCTAGTGATACAGCCCCGGCTGGTAGTGGTACTCGTTGCTCACATGCGGGCACAGTTGCCAAAAGGCGACGGCACTCGCAGCGGCAACGTTGAGTGAATCGACCCCGTGCGCCATCGGAATGCGCGCGGCTCGGTCGCAGCCGGCAATGGTCTTGGTGCCCAAGCCGGCACCCTCGGTACCCATAAAGATCGCTAGGCGGTCAATCTCCTGCAGCACGGGATCGTCCAGCGACACCGAATCATCTGTCAACGCCATGGCGGCACACGAAAAGCCGGCATCGTGCAGCGCCGCCAGCCCATCATGCGGCCATACGCGCGCCTCGCTGCCAATGCGCGTCCAGGGCACCTGGAACACCGTGCCCATGCTCACGCGGGCCGAGCGACGGTACAGCGGGTCACAGCAAGTGGGGCTCACCAAAATGCCATCGACGTTCAGCGCAGCCGCCGAGCGGAAAATCGCGCCGACATTGGTGTGGTCGACAATGCCCTCGAGGACGCACACGCGCACCGGGCGCTCACCCGCCGCCTCGACGACGCCACTCAAGAACTCGGCTACCGGAATCTGGCGTGGACGACGGAATGCCGCGAGCGCACCGCGCGTCACGTTAAAACCCGTCAGCTGCTCCATGAGCTCCATGGAGGCAACGAACACAGGAACCGGACCCGCGCCCTCGCGCACAACCAGGCGCTCAAACAGCGGCATCATCTGATCGAGCCAGCGTTCGCCCAAAAGAAAGCTCACCGGCTCGTATCCGGCGCGAACCGCACGCTCGATGACCTTGGCGCTCTCGGCGATAAAAATGCCCTTCTGCGGCTCCAGCACGCAGCGAAGCTCACGCTCGGTCAGTCGCACGTAGGCATCGAGCCGCTCGTCCTCGAGCGAATCGATTCGCAGCACCTCAACGGCATCAGTCATAGCAGCCAGCCCGCACCCTTCTTTACAGCACATCTATACCAAACGAGGCGACGCTAAGCGCCGCCCCATGCATTCAATCAACCCGATGATACCGTTCACGCCAGGCGATTTATGCCTCAACGCGACGATACGTCACGAACTCATAATCGAGACCCTCGTCACCCTCGCCCGAGGCAATCGTGGCAACCCCGCCACGCCGCGCAATCTCCCACGCGGGATCGGCGTCCAAGTCGGGAAAGTACGTGTCCACGGGATGGACGCAGTGGTTATGCGTGACCTCGGCCTCCACGCAGCACGGCAAAAACTGACGATACACCTCGCCGCCGCCGATCACCCAGGCAACGGGCTCATCGGCAACCGCGGCGAGCGCCTCGCCGATACTATGCACCACGTCGACACCTTCGGGCGAAAAATCCTCGTCGCGCGTGAGCACGATATTGCGACGATTCTTGAGCGGACGCCCGCCGGGAAAACTCAGCAGGGTCTTGCGCCCCATAATAACCGGGCAACCTTTGGTGCACGCCACAAAATGGCGCATATCGGAGCGATTGGACACGACCATGTCACCCTCGCACCCAATACCCCAGTCATCGCACACGGCGACAATGGCAGAAAGCTTACACGTCATGCGCGTCACCTACACCGCAATGGGGATGTTCTTGACCTGCGGGCCGTGCTCATAGCCCTCGACAATCAGGTCGTCGGTCGTAAACGCATAGAAGTCATGCACATCGGGGTTAAGCGTTACCTTAGGCGCGGCAAACTGCGGACGCTCGATAAGCTCCCGGACGATATCGACATGACGGTCGTAAATGTGGGCATCGGCAATCACATGCAGCAACTCGCCGGGAATCATATCGACCGACTGCGCGACCATCATCAGCAAAATGGCGTACTGGCACACATTCCAGTTGTTCGCAGCCAAAATGTCCTGGCTGCGCTGGTTGAGAATCATGTTGAGCGTCGGTTTATCATCCTGCGGGCGCTGCGTCACGTTATACGTCACGCTGTAGGCGCACGGATACAGGTGCATCTCGGACAGGTCGCTAAACACGTAGGTATTCGTCATAATGCGGCGGCTGTACGGCGTATTCTTGAGGTCGTACAGCACACGGTCCATCTGATCGAAGTCACCCTCGGCATAATGGCTCTTCTGCCCAATCTGATACCCGTAGGCCTTGCCGATGGAGCCGGTCTCGTCGGCCCACTCATCCCAAATATGACTGTTGAGGTCATGCACGTTATTGGACTTCTTTTGATAGATCCATAGGATCTCATCCATGGCAGATTTGAGGGCCGTGCGACGCAGGGTAAGCGCCGGAAACTCCTCACGCAGGTCGTAGCGGGCCGTGACGCCAAAGTTTTTAATGGTATAGGCAGGGGTGCCGTCCTCCCACACCGGGCGGACCTTTTGGCCCTCGGTAGTGGTGCCATGGTCCAAAATATCGCGGCACATGGTTACAAACTGTTGATCAGCCTTGCTCATTGACCCTCCTGTCAGTTGCCTATAAGCGAGATTCATTGTAGCCCAGGCACATGCGGCCCCACAGCCCAAACATAAGCCCACAATTTCTGGCATATGCCAGAAATTCATTGCATAAATCTGCGCGTTCGCTATTCTATTGTTGACATATGTCAGATAAGGAGAGCACATGGCAGGAAGACGCGAAAAACTGCGCCGCGTCGGGATCATCCCCGAATACCGCGGCTTTACCCCTGACGGCCTAGCCAGCGGAGACGCCATCGACATGACGGTCGACGAACTCGAGGCGCTGCGCCTGTGCGACCTGGAAGGCCTTAACCAAGAGGCAGTCGCACAGCAGATGGGTATCGCGCGCGCCACGGTGGCGGCTATTTGCAGCCGCGCGCATCGCAAGGTGGCAAACGCGTTGGTCAATGGTCGGGCGCTCATCATCGAAGGCGGCAATATTGCGTACTCCCCCATTACCACGGCAACGGCCGTATGGCCAGCAAAGGAGGTCAACACCATGAGGGTGGCAACCACGTACGACAACGGCAACATCTTTATGCACTTTGGCCGCAGCGAGCAGTTCAAGATCTACGACATTCAGGATGGCAAGGTACTCAACGAGCAGGTCGTGGGCACCGACGGCACCGGCCACGGTGCCCTTGCGGGCCTGCTCGCCAACGGTGGCGTGGACACGCTCATCTGCGGCGGCATCGGCGGTGGCGCCATCAACGCGCTTGCCCAAGCCGGCATCACGGTGTACGCAGGAGCTCAGGGCAGCTGCGACGCTTGTGTCGAGGCCCTTATCGCCGGAACGCTCGCACAGAACGGCGAGGCCACGTGCGGCTGCCACGGCCATGATCACGACCACGCCCACGAACATGGCGAGTCCTGCGGCTGCCACGGCCATCACGAGCACGAGGGCCACGAGGGCTGCGGATGCCACTAACGGCACGGCACCGCGAGCTCGGGGCGCGATACTGAACGCAATCCAACAATCAAAGCCAACAACAAAGGCCACCCGGTAGCTTCCGAGTGGCCTTTGCCATATCAAGCTGGAATTACAGCTCTATTTCTTATTACGCATCTGCGCTTCCATCTGGCGCAGCAGCTCCATATCGGACTTGGGACCGCCCGTACCCAGGCCGCCCATGCTGCCCAGACCCATAGCGTCCAGGCCAGGGATATTGGGCATGCGCATCTTCTTGCCCTTCTTGCCCTTTTTGCCCTTCTTGCCGCCGGCCTGCGCCTGATTGGCCATCGTGCGCATGCGTCCCATCATCTTGTTCATCTCGCCCCACTGCTTCATAAGGCTGTTGACCTCGGTGGGGGTCACGCCGGCGCCCTTGGCAATGCGAGCGCGACGCTGGCCGTTGATGATGGAGGGGCGCAGGCGTTCCTCCTTGGTCATCGACATAATGATGGCCTCGTTCTTGTCGAAGATGCCCTCGTCCAGGTTGCCGCCCATCTGGTTGAGCGCGCGCTGGCCACCGGGGAGCATGCCGAGAATGCCCTTCATGCCGCCCATCTTCTTAACGGCTTTCATCTGGTCCAGCATGTCGTTCATGGTAAAGCCCTCGCGCAGCATGCGCTCGGCGGCCTCAAGCTGCTCGGCATCGGCTGCCTCCTGGGCCTTCTCGATAATACCGACGACGTCGCCCATACCCAGAATACGCTTGGCCATGCGATCGGGATAGAACGGCTCCAGCGAATCGGGCTTCTCGCCCATGCTCACGAATTTGATGGGCTTGCCGGTCACCTGGCGCACGGAAAGCGCGCCGCCGCCACGGGCATCGCCGTCGAGCTTGGAGATGATCACGCCGTCAAAGTCGGTGCGCTCGGCAAACGTCGAGACCACGTTGACGATATCCTGGCCGGTCATGGCATCGACGACCATCAGCACTTGATCGGGCTTGACGGCCTTCTTGATGTCCACGGCCTCCTGCATCATCTGCTCGTCGATCTGAAGACGTCCGGCAGTATCGACGATGACCACGTCACGCAGGTGGTCGACGGCCTCCTGGATGGCGCCCTTGGCGATGTCGACCGGGTGCTCGCCGTCACCGCGGAAGACCGGCACGCCGATCTCGCCACCGAGCGTGGCAAGCTGGTCGGCAGCAGCGGGACGGTAGACGTCGCACGCGGCGAGCAGCGGCGAGCGGCCCTGCTTCTTGAGCAGGTAGGCAAGCTTTACGGCAGCCGTGGTCTTACCGGAGCCCTGCAGGCCCACGAGCATGATGACATTAGGAATGCGGTTACTAAAAACGAGCTTGCTCTCGGTGGAGCCGAGCATCTCGGTAAGCTCGTCGAGCACGATCTTGACGACGTTTTGCGCCGGCGACAGCGACTCCATGACCTCGGCGGTCATACAGCGCTCCTTGGTCTTGGCGACGAACTCCTTGACAACCTTAAAGTTGACGTCGGCTTCGAGCAGCGCCATGCGAATATCGCGCATGGCCGAGGTGATGTCGGCCTCGGTCAGCTTACCCTTGCCACGCAGGCGGTCAAATGTGTCGTTGAGGCGATCGCTCAGGGAATCAAACACTAGTCACTCCTTAATTGGACTCGCCCACCAGGGCGCGGCAGAAATCTTTGGCGTTAAACTCCTGCAGATCATCGACCTGCTCGCCCACGCCGATGCGAAGGATCGGGAGCTTGAGCTTCTCGGCCACGGCCATGGCTATACCGCCCTTAGCCGTGCCGTCCAGCTTAGTCATGATAATACCGTCCAGGCCCAGCGCCTCGTTAAACTCGAGCGCCTGGTTCAGACCGTTCTGACCAGTGGCGGCATCGATCACAAGCACGACCGAGACCGGCATGGGACCGGCGGCCATATTGGCGGCGCGCTTACGGGTCACATTGACCACCTTGGCGAGCTCGCGCATGAGCTCGGGGCTCGTGTGCAGACGGCCGGCGGTATCGATGAGCACCAGGTCGCTGCCGCGCCTGTCGGCCTCGTCGAGCACGTCGTAACAAACGCTCGCCGGGTCGGAGCCGCGGTCGCGCTTGATGACGGGAACACCGGCGCGCTGGCCCCACACATCGAGCTGCTCGATGGCGGCGGCGCGGAAGGTATCGGCCGAACCGATCACGACATTCTTGCCGCGGGAAGCCATGGCGCTCGCAATCTTGCCGACCGTCGTGGTCTTGCCGGCACCGTTGATGCCCACAAACAGCACGCAGCTCGGCGTATCGGAGAACGGATCGCGCTCGATGGGCACAAAGTGCTGCTCAAGCTGCTCGGCCAGAGCGCGGCGAAGCTGCGGAGCGGTCTTGAGGTTCTTCTTGGCGGCTGTCTCGCGCAGGTCATCGGAGACCTGAATGGCGACCTCGGCACCCATGTCACCCATAACGAGGGTGTCCTCAAGGTCCTCCCAAAAATCCTCGTCGACCTCGCCGCCAAAGTAGAAGACCTCGTTGAGGGCCTCGCGGCTGCGCTCAAGTCCGCGCGAGAGAGCGTCAAAGAATCCCATTATGCATTCACGACCTTTCCGGTTTCGCGATCGAGTTTTTGCGAGACGACGCGGCTGACGCCGTCGGCTTGCATCGAGACGCCATAGAGAACGTCAGCGTCCTCCATAGTACGGCGCTGATGCGAAATGACCAAGAGCTGCGTATCGGAACGCAACACGTCGAGCGCGCCGATGAGCTTGGACAGGTTGGCGTCGTCAAGTGCCGCCTCGACCTCGTCCAGCACATAGAACGGCACCGTGCGCGTGCGGTACACGGCAAAGAGCAGGGCGAGTGCCGTCAGACTCTTCTCGCCGCCCGACATGAGCATCATCTTGGTGATGCGCTTGCCGCGCGGCTGCGCCACGACCTCGATACCCGTCTCGGCCGGATGCTCAGGATCGGTCATCTCCAGATGAGCCTGGCCACCCGGGAACAGCATAGCGAAGATCTCGCGGAAGTTCGCGTCGACCTTCTCAAACGTCACAAGGAACGCCTTGCGCATCTTGCGATCAATAGCCACCGTGATCTTGGTGAGCGCCTTACGCGCGCTCTCCAGATCGGCCAGCTGCTCCTCGATGTAATCGGCGCGGCGCTTGAGCTGCTCGTACTCCTCCATGGCAACTTGGTTCACGGGACCAAGGTTGTTGATCTGGCGCACAAGCTGGTTGAGCTCGCGCTCGGCGGCATCGCGGTCCGTGGGCGCGGGAAGCATGAGCGCTTCCTCGAGTACCGTGTTGCCATCGGCGGTAATGGCCTTAATGGCGGCCTCTACCTGCACCTCGAGCTTGCCACGCGCGACCTTAAACTCGTTTTGCGTGGCGGTGGCGGTATCGACCTTCTCCTTAGCGCGGGCAACCTCTGCCTTGGCATCCTCGATGGTCTTCTTGAGCGAAGCGGAGTCCGCCTCCTCCAGAGAGGCCTGGTCACGCAGACGCGCTGCCCAATCCGACGCGCGCTCCAGCAGGGCCGAATAGCGCTCGTGCATGGGATCGACGCGCAGGCGCAGCAGCTCGAGTGAGCGCGAGGCCTGGCGTGTTCCGCGGATACGGCGGTCGATGCCCTCCAGGCGATGCTCCAGATCGGGCACGCGGCCCTTCAGAGAACGAAGGCGCTCGCTCGTCTGGGCCAGGCGGACCTTGGCATCGGCGAGCTTGCCGGCGGCCTCGGAATCGTCACGGCGAACGCGGTCGAGTTCGTCGTTGGCTTCGGCAATCTGAAGGCCAAGATCGCTTGCCTGCGCTCGGGCCTCGTCACGCGAGCGGGTGAGCTCGTCCACGCGCGGGCGCGCAGCGCGAACGGCCTCGGCGGCCTGCTCGCGGCGCTTGGAGATGCGCACGCGCTCGACCTCGGCGTTGTTGGCGCTTTGCTCCAGGCGGCCAATCTCGGAGAGCAGCGAGCGGCGCTCGCCCTCAAGACGGGCGATCTCGCCGGCGGCATCGCCCTCAGCGGCACGCGCCTCTTCGACGGCCGCATTGGCCTCGACGACCTGATCCGACACATGCTCAAACACAGCAGCCAGATCGGGCTCCAGGCCCTCCAGCTCGCGAATGCGACGCTTGCGCTCCAAGGCACCCGACGCCTCGCCGGCGTCGAGGCCCACACGCACCAGGCCGCCGCAGGCGACGCGGGCGCCATCGGGGGTCACGTAAGTCACGCCGTCAACGACAGGCGCGGCCAGCGCAGCCGCCAAGTCGTCGACAACGTAATAGCCGCCGAGCAGCGCCTCGACAACCGGGCCATAGCCGGCGCGTACGGACAGGCGATCGACCAGGCGGGAACCGGCAGCGCCCTTAGCGGCAGCAGAGGCGCTCGCACCGCGCGCCACCAGCAGCGCCTCGCCCGAGGCCTTCTTCTGGTCCAGAGCGGCACGACCGGCACGCTCAAGCGCGGACGTATCGTCGAACAGCAGCGCATCGATATCGCCGGCAAGCAGCTGCTCCACCAGACCCTCGAGCTCACGAGGGGCCTCGAGCACGTCGCCCAGACGACCCGAGACATCGTCGCCCAGTACACCCACCAGACAGCTCACGAGCGGCGAGCTGTCGGCCATGCGGGCATCGAGTTTCTTTTGGCTAGCAAGCTCCGAGCGCACCTCGGACAGTTTGTTGCGCGCCTCGCTCTCGCGGGCACGCAAGTCCTTAAGGGCTGCACGGGCGACCTCGGTAGCCTCGCGCGCATCGTTCTGGGCCTGACGAGCCGCCTCAAGGGCACTCTCAAGCTCCTCAGCACGGTCGCGACGGCTATCAAGCGATGCTGTAACCTCCTCGAGCTGTTCATCAATCTGCTCCAGGCGCGAGGCGTACATGTTGTCCTCGACCTCGGCGTTGCTCAGCGAGTCCTTCACCTTGGCGAGTTCGAGCGCCGCGTTATCGGCCACACGCTGCACATCGCGTTGCTCACGCGTAAGCTGCGAAATCTGATTGTCGAGCGCCACGCGCCGCTCGTGGAGCTCAGCGGCGGCAGGACCAGCGGCGTCAACGTCCTCCTGGGCCTGCATGTGCGCGCCGGTCACTTCCTCAAGCTGTGCACGCGCGTCCTCGAGCTCCTCGACCACGCGACGACGCTGATGCTCGGAGCTCGAGATCTGGCCACGCATGTCGGACAGGCGCGACACCATGTTGTGGCCCTTTTCCTCGAGCAGGCGCATATCGGAGTTAATGCGGCCGACCACGTCTTGCATATGGCGGCGCTGCTCGCCCAGGTCGCCCACAAACAGGCCCTTTTCCTCGAGCATAACCTGGAGCTTCTCGAGCTCGCGCTCCTTTTCGCCCATGCGGTACTGCGCAAGCTCCAGCTCGGCGGCGCCTTCCTTGGAGCGGCTCTCCAAGTCGTTCCACTGCGACTGCAGCGAACGAAGCTCGTCGACGGCCAGCATCTGCGTAAGTTCGTTCGCGCGCGAGGACAGCTCTTTGTACTTGCGCGCGCGATCGACCTGACGCTCCAGCGGCCGCAGCTGACGGGCGATTTCCTTATTGATGTCGCGGGCACGGGTCAAGTGCTCGTCCATCGATTTAATCTTTTTGAGCGCACGCTCCTTGCGGCGTTTGTGCTTGGAGATGCCGGCGGCCTCCTCGATGAGGGCACGGCGCTCCTCGGGGCGGCTCTGCAAAATGGCGTCGAGCTTGCCCTGGCTGATGATGGAATGCGTATCCTTACCCAGGCCCGAATCGTGCAGGATGTCCTGAATGTCCATCAGGCGGCACGGGCTCGAGTTGATGAGGTACTCGCTTTCGCCCGAGCGATACATGCGCCGGGTGATGGCGACCTCGTCAAAGTCGACGGGCAGCATATGGTCCGAGTTATCGAGCACCAGCGTGACCTCGGCGACACCCACCGGCTTGCGCGCTGACGAGCCCGAGAAGATGACATCCTCCATGGCCTGGCCGCGCAGCTGCTTGGCGCTCTGCTCGCCCAGGACCCACAGAATCGAGTCAGAGATGTTCGATTTTCCCGAGCCGTTGGGACCGACGATGACGGTCAGGCCCGGCTCAAACGTCATATGGGCGCGGTCGGCAAACGACTTGAACCCTTTGAGCGTGAGGGACTTGAGATACACGGTTCCTCGCTTAAACAGGCTTCTTGTTGAGAATCACGCCGTTGGTGGTGTAGCCCATGCGGTCAAGTGCCTCGAGTGCAGCGGCTCCCTCGGCTTCCTTCTTTGAGGAGCCGGAGCCGCGACCCTGGCGAATACCATCGATCAATACCACGGCGGTAAAGGTGGGCGCATGCGCCGGGCCCTCGGAGCCAACGAGCTTATACGCGGGAGGCTCATGGCCGTCTGCCTGCACGCACTCCTGCAAGAACGACTTGGGGTTCGCAGGATGCTCGGCACGCTCAGAGGCCAAATGGGGCTTAAGCGTACGGTGGATAAACTCCGCCGCCGCATCCCAGCCAGCATCCAGATACAGCGCGCCCACGAGCGACTCATAGACGTTCTCGAGCGCCGAGTGCAGGCCACGCGCGCCGGTACCGGTCTCGGAGGCACCAAAGATGATGATGTCGTCGATGCCCAGCTCATGCGACACCTCGGATAGCGTAGCGCCCGAGACAAGCGACACCTTCAGGCGCGTGAGCTTGCCCTCGTCAAACTCGGGATAGGACTCAAAGAGCGAACGGGCGACGACGGCGCCCAAAATGGAATCGCCCAAGAACTCAAGGCGCTCATAGCTGGCAGAAACCGGCTGGCCCTCGACTGCCGAGGGATGCGTAAGCGCCGCGCGCAGAAGCACCTTATTATTGAACTCGTGGCCCAGAATTTCCTGGGCACGCGTAAGTCGTTCAGACAAAGCCAAGACCTAGGCCTCCCTGGCGTTTTCAATCGCGTCGACGGCGTCGGCGACAGAGTTGAGCGAGAGCAGAGTCTCGTCATCGATCTCGAGGTTGAACTCGTCCTCGATAGCCGTAACCAGCTGCAGGCGCTCGAGCGAGTTGGCATCGAGATCGTCAAAGGTGGTCTCATCGCTAATTTCGGCAACATCGACGCCCAGAACGTCAGCAGCGACCTCGGCGATCTTGTCGAAGATTTCGGAGCGGTCCATAGCGCTTCCTCTCATAGTGCATGAATACCAAAAGAATGGTACCGCCCGGGCGGTACCAAGACACGGTTCTGATTCTACCCCACGAAGCAGGCCGCGAGGCACATAACAGCGCTCTAACTCGCTCTTACAAAACGATGCCGTCCATGGAGTTGGCGACATTCTCGACCAGCCCGGCGCGCACGGCTTCGGCCGCCGCAAGCGTACCGTTTTTAACAGCTTCGACCGAGGTGGCGCCATGGCCGATCAGAACCACGCCGCGCAGGCCCAAAAGAATCGCGCCGCCCTTGGCGTCGCCAGAGAGCTTGGCCTTTATCTCACGCATCTGCTTTTTAATGAGCAGCGCGGCGATCTTGGTGCCAAGCGAAGACATAAAGACGCCCTTGAGCTCCTGCAACAAAAACTTGGCAGCGCCCTCGGTGGCCTTGAGCGCAATGTTGCCCGACATGCCGTCGGCGACCACGACGTCAAAATTGCCCGACGTAAGATCGGTGCCTTCGCAGTTACCCACAAAGCCGGGAACGGCGGCTTTCATGGCCGGGAAGCAGGCCTTGGTAAAGTTGGAGCCCTTCTCGTCCTCGGTGCCATTGGCAAGCAAGCCCACGCGAGGATGCTCGATGCCCAGGACAACGCGGGCATAAGCGCTACCCATCTGGGCAAAACGCACCATGTCGTCCACCTCGACATCGGGGTTGGCGCCCATGTCGCACAGCACCGTCAGGCCGCCGGCACGATTGGGCAGCGCATTGGTCAAACAGGGGCGCACCGGCTGCTTCTTGCCTTCGGCCATATATCTAAACGGTGTGACGTAGGCGGTCGCGGCAGCGGTCATGGCGCCGGTGGAGCCGGCGGAGAAAAACGCGTCCGCGTTGCCCTTTTTGATGGCGCGGCAGGCAAGCACGATCGAGGACTTGCGCTTGGTCATCACGGCGCGAATGGGATCGTCATCCATGGCGATAACGTCGGGTGCCTCAAGAGCCTCAACACGTGCATGGGAAGCAGCAAAGGGATTGACAATTTCAGAGGGGCCAGCTGCCAAGACCTCGATATCGGGATCGGCGGCAAGCGCAGCCTCGATACCATCGAGAACAACCTGAGGTTTCTCGTCTCCGCCCACAACGTCTACACAAACGCGAACGTTACTCATATACATGCTCCTTATACAAAAATGGCCGACTCATTGAGCCGGCCATTGTGGTTCCATTTGGAACGGCATCGCATCCAGAGTATACCGTTACTCGGTAACGATAACCTCGCGGTCCTTGTAGAAACCGCAGCTGGGGCACACGTGGTGCGGAAGCTTGACAGCGCCGCAACGGGGGCACGTGGACTGAGCCGCAGCCGAGATCTTCATGTTGGCGGAACGACGGGTGTGAGTGCGGATACGACCCTGCTTTTGTTTAGGTACGGGCATAGTGACCTTCCTTATGAACTATCCAGTGTGGCGATTACGCGCAAGTAGCGATACTACCACAGTTTTACTCATCGAGCTTGAGATTCTTCAATGCTGCAAATGGATTTTCCGTGGCAGCAGCCCATTCTGCCTCTGCCTGGGCGGCGCAATCGCATTGCTCGACGTTGAGATTGCAACCGCAAGTGGGACACAGACCGCGGCAATCGGGCTTGCAGAGCACCACAAACGGCGTGTCCATAACGACCGCGTCATTGATGGGCTCACCCAGATCGACGATGCGGTCCTCACCCAGGAGCTCGTAGCCGTCCTCGTAGGCCTCGGGATCCTCGGGCTCCTCAAAGAGGTAGAACTCCTCGATCTCGCCGGCGATATCAAACGAGGCGGGCTCCAGGCAACGGTCGCACTCGCCGGTGGCGTGCGCGCGGACCATGCCCGTGAGCAAGACACCGGTACCGGCATTGGTAAAGACAACGTCGTAGTCGATGCCGTCCTGTAGCTGGTACTCCTTCTCGCCCACCGTGTAGGTGGCGACATCGACCTTACCGGTCAGCGGATACGAATCTCCAGGAAACTCGAGCTGCTCAGAAAGATCGACGGTAACGCTCGGGAACTCAGCCATTACCACTGACCATTCTGCTGGGCGGCACCCTCGTTGAGCTGCTGACGGCAACGGGTAACGGTGCCGGTCAGGCTCTTGAGGTTCTCCTCCAGGTGCGTAAAGACCTGCTCTGCGTAGTCCTCGGCAGCATAACGCGTCTCGCGCTCGTACTGCTGGGCACGATCACGGATGTCGTCGGCCTGCTGCTGCGCTAAGCGGACGATCTCCTGCTCACCGGCAATGGTGAGGGCCTGCTGCTGAGCGTCGGCGATGATGGAATCGGCCTGGGCGGCGGCGGAAGCCATAAGCTCCTCGCGCTCCTTAAGGATACGGCGGGACTTCTGCCACTCCTCGGGATAGCTCATGCGGATCTCGTCGAGGATGTTGAAGAACACGTCGGCGTCGATGACCTTGAACTGAGCGTTCTTGCCGAAAGGCGGCTTGGCTTCCTCGATCAGCCCTTCGAGCTCATCGACCAAGCTGACGATCCTATCGCCAGGAAAATTCTCGCCCGGCATCCGGTCTCCTTTCATAGGTAACATATCATCGTGCTAGTTTACCACATGCCACCAGGCAATAAAAAACGTCACGAAAAGCGGTGTCTGAGCGCTTCGACCACGTTGGGCGGGACAAACGTCGATACATCGCTGCCGAGCGAGGCGATCTGGCGAACGACCGAACTCGAGATATAGCCGTACTGCGGCGCACTCATGACAAAGATGGACTCCAGCTCGTTATCCAAGCGATAGTTGAGGTCTGCCTGCTGCAGCTCGTACTCAAAGTCGGTCATGGCGCGCAGGCCCTTGACCACGGCCCCCGCCCCCTGCTCGCGAGCGAAGTCGACCAAGAGGCCGGTAAAGGGCAGGACCTCGACGCCGTCGATATCACCGAGCGCCTCGCGAGCCAGCGCCACGCGCTCATCGAGCATAAACGTGGTGCCCACGCCGTTTTTACCCTGCGACTCGGCAACAGCGACGATCACGCTGGGAAAGATGCGACGGGCGCGGCGGATCACATCGATATGGCCAAACGTGATGGGATCGAAGGTGCCCGGGACGATCACGCGGTTGATGGTGTCATTCATGGGCGTCCTCCCAAGGCGCTTCCTCGTTATTTTCGTTCTTGTCAGCAAGGTCGTTCTCGTCCTCGGCCACCCAGCGCAGCAAGTCAGCCGAGGTTATGCCGTAGCGCTTCTCTCGCACGGTCTCAAAACCGGTCGGGTGAGCGCCCGCGTCGGCGGCAGCGTGCTCAAACAGCGCATAGGCACCCTGTGCCAGCAAGCCTTGCTGAGCTAGGTTTTGCAGCAGCTCCTCGACCGGCTCGGCGCCAAAGGCATAGGGCGGATCGAGCAGGACCAGATCAAAGGGGCCACCCGGCACACGGCCGCGCGAGGCGCTCGCCAACACATCGCCGGTAACGACGCGCCAACGCGAGCGGTCGCCGCACAGCGACTCGATATTCTTGGTGATCAGACGGGCGGCATTGCGATCGATCTCGAACGTGGTGAGCGAGCGGGCGCCACGCGAGAGCATCTCGATTCCCAGGGCACCGGAGCCGCCAAAGGCATCCAGCACGCGGACCTCGTCCAAATCGAAATCGAACGCCGACATGACCATGGATGCACATGCCTCGCGCACGCGATCGGTCGTAGGACGGGTGACATCGCGTCCACGCGGCTCTTCGATCTTGCGGCCGCGCCATTCACCGCCGATGATTCTCATCCTCCGCTGACCTCCTTAAAGATATGTCGATAACGCATGGCGACCGCGTCGCGCAAGGGGCGCGTCGCCACGGAGTCAAGGTTGCAAGCATACCGCAAGAGCTCGACCGCGTCCAAATGGGCCCATTCGATAAGATCCTCGTCGGCGTCCAGGTCCACAAAGCGCAAGGTAATGCCGCCGTGTTGACGATAACCCAGAATCTCGCCCTCGTGGCGCAGACGCAGGTCCATCTGGGCGAGCGTAAAGCCGTCCGAGGTCTTTTCGAGCGACTGGAGGCGGTCTTGTGCCGCCGAGGCGCCGCCATTGCCCTTGGAGTGCGTCATGACCAGGCAGGTGCCCGACACGCTGCCGCGGCCCACGCGACCGCGCAGCTGGTGCAGGGCCGCCAAGCCAAAGCGCTCACCGTTCTCGATGACCATGACGGTGGCGTTGGGCACGTCGACGCCCACCTCGACCACCGTAGTCGAGACGAGCACGTCGATCTCGCCACGCTTAAAGGCATCGATAACCTGGTCCTTCTCCCCCGCTGGCATGCGGCCGTGAAGGCGCTCGATGGCAAGACCCGGCAACGCCAGACGCAGGCGATCGAGCTCGGTCGCCGTATCGTGCAGCGGCACGGGGACCGTCACGCGGCCCTCGTCGTCGCGGGCGATACCGGGCACGTCCTCCAGATCATCGGCCGAGTCACTCGGCTCCACGAGCGGGCAAATCACGTAGGCCTGCTGACCCTTTTCATGCGCCTCGCGGATGGCGCCATAGGCAAGGTCGCGGCTCGACTCGGTAAGCACGCGTGTCGTCACGCCAGCGCCAGGGACGGGCCGATGGCGGATGATGCTCGTGTCCAGATCGCCGTAGACCGAAAGCGCCAGCGTACGTGGGATGGGCGTTGCCGTCATAACGAGCAGATCGGCACCAGGGCCCTTCGCACGCAGGGCGTTGCGTTGGCCGACGCCAAACCGGTGCTGCTCATCGATGACCACGAGCGACAGATGCTTGAACGCCACGTTATCCGAAAGCACCGCGTGGGTGCCAAAGAGGACATCGAGCTCGCCCGATTCCAGCTGGGCATGGATCCGCTCGCGCTCGGCCGCTGGCGTGGCGCCCGTCAGGAGCGCCCAGGTCATGCCAGCCTGCGAGAGCAAGGGGCCGGTCTTATCGGCATATTGACGCGCCAGCACGCCCGTGGGCGCCATAACGCAGGCCTGCGTGCCGCTATCGGTAGCCACAGCCAGCGCGCAGGCGGCAACGGCGGTCTTACCGGTACCGACATCGCCCAGCAGCAGGCGGTTCATCACGCGCCCGCCATCGCACATATCGCGCAGGATATCTTGGAACGCGGCCTCCTGCTCGTCGCTCAGCGAAAATGGCAGGGCCTGCTTGAGCGCGGCCAGGTGCTCGCCCGCGGCGTGGGCGTAGGGCACCACATCGACCAGGCTGCCGTCGTTGCGCAGGCGCAGCGCCAGCTGCAGGTAAAGGCACTCCTCGTAGGCAAGCCGTGCGCGCGCGATATCGCGCTCAGCCATGCTCGAGGGAAAGTGAATTGATCGAAGCGCACGAGCATTGCTCATCAGGCGACGCTTAACGCGCAAGCGTGCGGGAATCGGGTCGAAGGGATTGCCGACGACCTCGAGCGCGCCACTTACGATGCGGCGCATCCATGCCTGGCTCACGCCGTCACTCACATAATGGACCGGCAAAATGGTGCCCGCAGCACGCCCGTCATCGAGCTTTTCAAAGTGCGGCGAGGCCATCTGCTTAAAACCGTAGGCAAACTCGACCTTGCCCATCACGGCCAGGCGGTCGCCCTGCTTAAGCTGCTGGGCAATCCAAGGCTGACGGAAAAAGGCGACCTGCAGCACGCCCGTCTCGTCAACGAGTGAGACCTCGGTCACCTGCATGCGCGGACGCGGCTTCTTTTGAACGATACGGTCGACCGTGGCGATGATGGTGCACACGGTACCGATGGGCGCCATCTCGATGGACCAGGAGCGCGTAAAGTCCAGGTATCGATGAGGGATATGCAGAAGGAGGTCCCCCACCGTCCGAATTCCCAGACGGCGAAGGGCCTCCTCACGTTTACCCGAAACATATTTGAGTCGCGCGATATCCTCGTCGAGCGCATTGCTCTGGGCAAAGCGCTCCGAGACGCGCGGCACGGAGCACAGCTCGGACATAGGCAGAGCCTACTCGATCGAGAAGATCACGGGATAGAGCGGCTGCTCGCCACGATGGGCGTCGATCTCCAGATCGGGCTGAGCCTCCTCGATGGCGTCGACGATCTCCTGGAAGGCCTCGTCGGATAGCTCCTCGCCGGCCAGAATCGTCAGCGCGTCGCCTTCCTCTTCCTCCTGCATGCGGTTGATGCAGTCGAGCGTGACCTGCTTCACGTCGGAACCGACCACGTCGATGGAGCCGGCGATGATGCCCATGACGTCACCGGAGTGAATCGGAGAGCCGTCCGAGGCGCTGGAGTCGCGCACGGCGCGGGTGACCTCGCCATCGCGGACCTCGCTGATGGCGTCAACCATGGCGGCAACGGCGTCCTCGAGCTCAGAATCGGGCAGGACGGCGAACAGCGCGGAGAACGCCTGCGGGACGGTCTTGGTGGGAACGACGGCGACCTTCTTGTCGGTGCAGGCAGAGGCTGCGGCCTCGGCAGCCATGCGGATGTTGCCGTTATTGGGCAGGATGATGACCGAGGTCGCGTTGACCTGGTCGACGGCGCCCAACAGGTCGGCGGTCGAGGGGTTCATGGTCTGGCCACCCGAGACGATCACGTCAACGCCGAGGGACTTGAGGATGTCGGCCTCACCGGAACCGGCGGCAACGGCGACAAAGCCCAGGGCCTTCGCGGGCTCGGCGGCCTTCTCCTGATCCTCGTGGATCTTAGCGGTACGGTCGTGGGCCTCCATCTCCATGTTGTGGATAAAGACCTCATAGATCTGACCAAGCTGCAGCATGTGCTCGAGCACCAGGTTGGGGGTGTTGGAGTGCACGTGGATCTTGTAGTCGGGATAGGCACCCACGAGCAACTCGCAGTCGCCCATGGAGCCCAGGAACTTAAGGCACTCGTCCTCGTCAAACGGAGCGTCGGCCTTAAAGAGGAACTCGTTGCAGTAGCGGAACTCCGAGCCCTCCCAATCGTCGTTGGCCTCGATCTCAACGCGACCGAGGGCCGCGTCGCGGGCAGAGCCAGCGGAATCAAACGTGGCGGAGAAATCCTCGACAACGGTGCTGCGGCCAAGCGCGGCGGCAACAAAGTTCTCCAGGAAGATGGCAAAGCCAAAGGCGCCGGAGTCGACCACGCCGTTCTCCTTCAGAACGGGCAGCAGGTCGGGCGTACGGGCGACGGACTGATAGGCCTCGACGACGATGGCGTCGAGCGCGTCCTCGGCCGAGAACTTCTTCTTCTCGCACTCGTCAGCTTTGGTCGAAACGTCGCGCAGCACCGTGAGGATCGTACCCTCGATGGGCTTGCGGACGGCCTGGAAGGCAACCTTGACGGCTCGGCGGAACGCATAGGCGATGTTGGCGGACGTGATGGGCTCATCGGCAGAGACAAGGCCCTCGGCCACACCACGCAGAATCTGCGAGGTGATGACGCCGGAGTTGCCACGGGCACCCATGAGGGAGCCATGGGTGATGGCACCGGCGATGGCCTCCATGTCGGCGTCGGCAGGAAGGGCGGAGAGCTCCTTGGTCACCGAGGCGAGCGTGAGCGACATGTTGGTGCCGGTATCGCCATCGGGTACGGGGAAGACGTTGAGCTTGTTGATCTCCTCGGCCTTGTCGGAAACGGCAGCCGCAGCGATCGGAAAACAGGTGCGAATGGTCTTTGCAATCATGGGTATTTGAATCTCCGTTTTCGGATGCTAGTTCAGACGGCTCTTGAGCGCGTCGATGTGAATGCCGATCTTAAGGCTGGCGGGATCGATCTGGGCGATCTCCTGCAGAGTGAAGGCAACGGAGCTCGAAAGATTGTGGCAGACGGACTTCATGTTGACGCCGTTCTCGAGCACGACGTGAAGATCGACCGTAAGGCCGTTCTCGTCGGCGGAGACAAGCACGCCCTTGCGGAGGCGCTGACCGGCAAGCAGGCGCACGCTCTCGGCACCCTGGAGCTGCTCAGCCATACCGACGACGCCATAGCACGTCATCGCGGCATAACCGGCAATATCGGCAATAACGTCGTTCGAGACGCTCAGGCTGCCGTTAATGGTCTCAGACACAAGAATCTCCTTATCTGGTGCTCGCGGCACCATCTCGTGGGAGCAATCATTGCAATATTCTACAACGAGCGCGCCATGTTGAGGTGGTGGGTCGCGGGATTACATCCTCGACACGAAATGTTGATATGGTAACGTTCGCGCCAGGCGATCGCGGTATGAAAAAACCCGCCGCATAAGCGACGGGTTTTACAACCTGGCTCCCCGGGTAGGACTCGAACCTACAACAGCGCGGTTAACAGCCGCGTGCTCTACCATTGAGCTACCGAGGAATTTAAAAGCCCAACGGAATGGGCTGAAAATTCTGGCTCCCCGGGTAGGACTCGAACCTACAACAGCGCGGTTAACAGCCGCGTGCTCTACCATTGAGCTACCGAGGAATAGGTGCGTGCTCTCAAGCAACGAAGTTTATTATACGGACGAATCAGCTCAGGGCAAGAACTTTTTTAAGAAATTTTCCGACCTAGTCATTGGGGACGTTCTTAAACGACTAGTCATTCAAGAACGTCCCCAATGACTACATGAAAGCGCCCCCAAGCGGATGTGCTTGAGGGCGCTTCTTGCTTGCGAGGTTAAGACTCGATGTAGTCCTTGAGCTTGCTCGAGCGGCTCGGGTGGCGGAGCTTGGCCAGGGTCTTGGACTCGATCTGGCGGATGCGCTCACGCGTGACGCCAAACTCGCGGCCGACTTCCTCGAGCGTACGGGGATGTCCGTCGACAAGGCCAAAGCGCAGCTCGATAACCTTGCGCTCACGATCGGCAAGCGAGTCGAGCACCTGGGTGAGCTGCTCCTGCAGCATGGAGAAGCTGGCCGCATCGGGCGGAACGATGGCCTGGGAGTCCTCGATAAAGTCGCCCAGTTGGGAATCCTCTTCCTCGCCGATGGGAGTCTCGAGCGACACGGGCTCCTGCGAGATCTTCTGGATCTCGCGGACGCGGTCGGCGCTCATGTCCATCTCGGCACCGATCTCCTCGGGGGTCGGGTCGCGGCCCAGGTCCTGAAGGAGCTGGCGCTGCACGCGGACGAGCTTGTTGATGGTCTCGACCATGTGCACGGGAATACGGATGGTACGGGCCTGGTCGGCGATAGCGCGCGTGATGGCCTGACGGATCCACCACGTGGCGTACGTGGAGAACTTAAAGCCCTTCTGGTAGTCGAACTTCTCGACGGCGCGGATCAGACCGAGGTTGCCCTCCTGGATCAGGTCCAGGAACAGCATGCCGCGGCCAACATAGCGCTTGGCGATGGAGACGACCAGACGCAGGTTTGCGCTGATGAGAGCCTGCTTGGCCTCGAGGCCGACGTTCTCGATACGGGTCAGACGGCGCATCTCGGCACGCGTGAGCTCGAGCTCGCCTGCTTCGGCAGCCTCGAGCTTCTCGGTGGCCTCGAGACCGGCCTCGATCTTCATAGCCAGATCGACCTCTTCGGAAGCGGTCAACAGGTCGACCTTGCCGATCTCCTTAAGGTACATACGAACCGGATCGCCGGTCAGCATCACCGTGGAGGCATCGATGCCACGCACGCGGGAGCGTGAACGGGACGTGCGCACGGTGCGCTTCTTCTTGCTCTTGGAAGAACCCATCTCGGCGTCGGCCTGACGGGCCATCTTGAGCTCGTGATCGTCGAGCGAGCCGGAATCGTGCTCGTCATCGTCATCGAAATCGTCGGTATCGGTATCGTTATCGTCATCGTCGACGTCCATGGGGGCGTCGTCGTTACCGCTCGCGGAGATAATCTGGATGCCGCTGTTGCGCAGCGCGGAATACACCGCGGTGAGCTGCTCGTCAGAAACATCGATATCCTTCAGGGCGACCTGAATCTCGTCCTCGGTTACCGAAGTCCTGTTTGAGCCGTTGCCCATGAGCTTTGCAACGTAGGATTCCAGCCCAGTACCCGTGCTCTCAGTCTTTTTTGGCACAGATTCTCCCTTCATAGTCCACAGGACTCATTACTTTAGCACACACATAGACGTCTATACCCAAAAAGAGGACTGGATATAGGCGAGAATACGCTGGTTGACCACAACATCTAGGCCTGTTCGGTGCCTGCGGCCTCCAGACCGATCAAACGGAACGGGTCCGCTACGCCGCCGATCGACTTTTGCAGTTCGCGTTGACGCTGCGAATCCTGCGCGGCCTGCACGGTCAGCGCGCGACGGGCCTCATCATCGAGCGAACGGTCCTGGCGCAGCTTGGCCTGTGCGGCACGCATGCGGCGCTTGATGGTGTAGAGCTCGAGCGTATCGAGCATAAACACGATGTTCGTCTCGGTGGGGTGCTTGCTCGTCGCCGAGATGCGCCCGGCACTCACAAGCGTTGCCGCATCGGGACACACCGAGCGTGCCGCATCCATGCAAGCTGCAGGATCGGTTCCCGGCGGCGTTGCCAGAACAGCCCATGCGATGGACTCGTGACGTGGGTCAACCCACTCGATGGAGCAGATGCGGTCGGCATACGTGCGGAACAGGTCGGGGTAGCTCGTGAGCATGGTCAGCAGCTCACGCTCCCCCGCCAAGGACTTGCGCTCTAGATCAGTAAGAACCATCGGCGCCGCCGCAGCCGGAGCGCCCGAACCATCAGTCACAGGCACAGCACCCATACCATCAGGCACATCGATCGGCGGCAGGTCGTCGACGACCTCCACGGGCGCGGCACCGTAGGCATCGAGCGGGACGTAGTCATACGGCTCTTCTTCGACCGGCGCGGACACCGGCGGCGTCGCGCCCGATGCCCAAGCGTCACGACCGGCATCGCGAGAACTCGACGCCCGACTGCCCGTCCCGCCGGACCGCTCAGCCTGTGCCCGCTGGCGCTCATAGTTCTGCTCACGACGTCGCTCGGCATCCTCACGCTTGGCGACATCGCGAAACACGCGACCCGAACTCGCGCGAACCGTCTCCAGATCCAAACCCAGCAGATCGGCAATCTGGATAAAGTACGTATCGATCATATAGCTGTCACGAAGCGGATAGATGAGCGTGAGAGCATCCTCCAGCGCCTTGGCACGACCGCCCGGCGTGGAGATGTCGCTCGACTCCTGCAGCGAACGGTAGACAAAGTCCATGAGCGGCTCGGCCGCGTCGATGCGCGCCTGCAGCTCCTGGCCACCGTGCGCCGTAATAAACTCCATGGGATCGTTGCCGTCGGGCAGCACCACGCAGCGCAGGTCCATCGAATCCTGCTCGATAAATTGAATCGCGCGACGGGCGGCCTTCTGGCCCGCGGCATCGCCATCGAACATATACACGATACGCTTGGCAAAGCGGGTGAGCGTCTTGACGTGATGCTCCGTGAGCGCGGTGCCCAGCGTGGCGACAACGTTTTTGATCCCCGCCTCCCAACAGGCGATGCAATCGGTATAGCCCTCCACCACGATGGCCGTATCCTGCGCGACGATAAACTCCTTGGCCCAGTTAAAGCCATAGAGGTTTCGCTTTTTATGGAACACGCTCGTCTCGGCGGTGTTGAGGTACTTGGGTTGGCCGTCACCCATGATGCGCCCGCCAAAGGCAATGTTGTGACCCTGCTCGTCAAAGATGGGAAACATCACGCGGTCGTAGAAGCGGTCGGCAAGCTGCCCGCGCCCGCGGCTCACGGCAACGTTGGCGTCGATCATCTCCTGCGGGGTAAAACCCGCCTGGGACAGGTGCGACACCAGCGCGTTGCGGCCCGGTGCAAAGCCCAGGCAGTAGCGGCGGCAGACGTCGCCACCCATACCACGGCTGGCAAAGTACTCGCGTGGACGGCCGTCCTTACCGCGCATAAGCATGGTGTGGTAGAACTGGGCGGTCTCGGCACACAGATCGTAGATGCGGGCACGCTTGGTACCGCGCTCGCGACGATCTTCGGTGTCATGCAGCTCAATACCCGCACGATCGGCCAAATAGCGGATTGACTCGGGAAAGTTCAGGTTCTCGCGCTTCATGATATAGGTGAAGACGTCGCCACCCTCGCCGCAGCCAAAGCAATGCCACACCTGTGTGGCAGGGATAATGTGGAAGGACGGCGTCTTTTCGCCATGAAAGGGGCAGCAACCCCAAAACTCATGGCCGCGGGGCTTGAGCTCAACCGTTTCCTGCACGATAGCAACTAGGTCGGACGCAGCGCGTACCTGGTCTTTTTCCTCATCGCTAATCACGGATGCCCACCCCCTGCTCACCCAAGTTGTGACGAATGTCCTCGATATTACCCTCGACGGTCGCAATCAGCTCATCCAGCGAATCGAACACACGCGAGGGACGCAGCCAGCGCGTAAACGCCAGCGAAACGGAAGCGCCGTACAGGTCGCCCGTATAACCAATTAAGTTAGCCTCGAGATGCGATGAAGCGGCATCGTCGGCATACGTCGGCGGCAGGCCGACATTAACGGCAGCGGGCCACGCGATGTCATCGACGAGCACCAGACCCTCATACACACCATCGGCAGGCACCTGAATGCCGTCGGGAACCTGCAGGTTTGCCGTGGGAAAGCCCATGTCAGAACCCTCGTGACGGCCACGAATAACACCGCCACGCAGCATATACGGGCGGCCGAGCAACTCAGCAGCAAGCTCCACATGGCCCTGTCCCAGCTCATGACGAATGCGGGTGGCGCAAATGGCCTCACCGCCCTCGCAAAGCAGGTCGTGACCATACACGTCAACGCCGCGCTCGGAACCCCAAGAGCGCATCTCGGCAACACCAGAAGCACCGCCACGACCCAGCCTAAAGTCGCTGCCAACGCGAATCGAACGAATGTCGACCACGCGTGACAGCAGTGCGAGAAAACCGACATGGTCGAGTGCCGCAACCTCAGGCGTAAAGGGAACGGCCACCACCGCATCGACCCCGGTCTGAGCCAAGGCATGTAGACGGTCGGCCGTCGTCATCAATTTTTGAGCGGGCGAAGGACTCACCACAACGTCCGGATCGGGATCGAAAGTGACCACGACCGCCTTACAGCCATGGGCACGGGCGTCACGGACAAGCGCCGCAATGAGCTCCTGGTGTCCACGGTGCACGCCATCGAACACGCCAATGGCGATCGAGGCAGCACCCAGGTGCTCACACTTATCAAACGCATCGGCAGTAACGATGTGAGCCTCGTCCGACTCGCCCGCGAAAAAAATACGCGCGAGCTCGTGAGCGGACAACATCATCGAACACCGCCGATGGCCTGCGGAAAGACATGCTCCATGACAAAGCGGCCACTCTCAATGCGGGCGAGCGCCTTGAGTCCCCCATCGAGCACCAACGCAAAAGGCGACTTCGAGGTATCGAAATCGGCAAGCGCACGCTCAACGGGAATGCGTCGGCCGCAGAGCAGATCGTCGGCAAGATTGCCCGGCAAGTCAACACGCGTGGCGCCCAGGGCCGCAATGGGATCCAGGGCAAAGCCAGCCGCGGACTCGGGAGAAAGCTCCTCGACCGCATGACAAGCGCCAATGGAAACAACACCGGAGGCCGTGCGGCGCAGCGCGGAAATGTGCGCGGCGCTCTCGCAGGCGCGGCCCAAATCGCGAGCGAGCGCACGGATATAGGTACCCTTGCTCACTGAGAACGCCACGGTCCACACACACGTATCACCTTCGCCTCCCACGGCGATCAGGTCGGCGGCATAGACCTCGACGGGGCGCGGAGGTAGGTCCACCGCATTGCCCTCGCGAGCAGACTTGTAGGCGCGAACGCCATTGACCGAGATAGCCGAAAACGCCGGCGGCACCTGCGTCTGCGGACCCAGCATAGCGGCCAAGCGCTCACGGGCATAGGCAGGATCGCGGAGCTCGTTGGCAACAGCCACCGTGCGGACCGCCTCGCCCTCCGCATCATCGGTATTGGTCTCGGCGCCAAACGAGATGTCGGCGACGTAGCTTTTGGTATCGAGCGTGAGCATGCCCAGCAGACGGGTGGCCTGGCCCACACCAACCACCATGACACCCGATGCCATGGGGTCGAGCGTGCCGGCATGGCCGACGCGCCGCTCATGGAGGGCGTGCCGGCATTGCGAAACCACATCGTGGGACGTGCAGCCCATCGGCTTATCGACGGCGAGCAGCATATTCAGTTGAGAAGGCGTACGACGAGCCATGTACCATCCAAAAAGTTAAAGCTCGACGGTCACCGAAGCGGGATCCTCCCCTACCAGTTCGGCCAGCATGGGAAGTGCCACGGTGAGCGTCTCGAGAATCGTTCCGTTGTTGGAGAAACCGGCGGCAGCGGGATGTCCGCCTCCGCCAAAGGCAGCAGCGATCTCGGACACGTTGAGGTCACCCTTGGAGCGCAGGTTGCCGCGCACCTTGGTATCGCCCTCAATGCCCTTCAGGAACAGGCAGACCTCGACGCCCATCACCGAGCGCACCACGTCAACCAGACCGTCGCACTCATCCGAGGTGACACCGCAGGCCTCAAGGTCACTCTGGTACGCGTAGCTATATGCGACGCGCCCGTGGGCCACCGTCTTGATGCGGCCCATAACGATGGACTTGAGGTGCAAAAACTCAACGCGCATGCTCTGGTAAACCTCGAGTGCCACACGCGCCGGATCGGCACCGTGGGCAACCAGACGCGAGGCTGCATGGAACGCGGCTGCATCGGCATTTTGATACTGAAAACGGCCGGTATCGGTAACCAAGCCACACAGCAGGCAGGTCGCAACGCCATCACGTGCGACAATGCCACAATTGTCCAAGAAGCGGTCGATGATCATGGCGCAGGCTGCAGCTTCGACGCGCCTCAGGCTGAGCTCGGCAAACTCCTCGCGCGCCGGATGGTGATCGAAGCACACCACATGCTTGGAGCGACGAAGCACCTCGGCGGAGTTGTTCAGGCGCTCTACGACCGGTACGTCCACCGAGATGAACAGGTCAGGATTGCCGGTGTACGCAGATGCCGGCACCAGGCGATCGGAGCCTTCCATAAAGCGGTAGATACGCGGAACCGGGTCATCGTCTGCCAACAGCAGCGCAATGTCCTTGTTGGGAAAAAACTTCATGAGCGAAAGGCCCAGACCCAACACGGAGCCCAAGGCATCGCCATCGGGAGAAGTATGTCCCGAAATCGCAATGGAGGACGCACCCTCGATGAGCTCGAGGATGCGCCGCTGAATATCTGCAGACTCGCACGAGGCGAGGTCGGCGGAATTAGTCATCTAAAGCTGCCTCCTGGGCGGCATCCGCTATCGGATAGCCGTCCTCGTCCTTTTCGATCGCAAGCGTGGCGGGAACGTTTTCCAGCGCACGCGTGATGCGCTCGGCCTCATCGGTCGAGCGATCGATGCGAAAATCGAGCTCGGGCGTAACACGCCAATCGAGCGAGCGAGCCAACAGGCTGCGAATACGGCCCTTGGCGCTAGCGAGCGCCTCCATGACCTCGTCGTAGCGGCTCGCATCGCACGACACGTACACACGCGCGAACGAACGGTCCACCGCGACCTCAACCGCGGTCAAAGTAACCAGGTCGAGACGCGGATCGGAAACCTCAAAGAGCAGGATATAACCAAGCTTCTCGCGAAGCTGCTCGCCCAGACGGCGGGTTGCCTGCGTTTGCTTCATAGCGCTACCCCCTACTCGGTACGGGCAACCTGGTCGATGCGGTAACCCTCGATCTGGTCGCCGGGCTTGATGTCCTGGAAGTTCTCCAGGCCAATGCCGCCCTCGGAACCGCTCTTGAGGCTCTTGGCCTCGTCCTTGTAGTGGCGCATCGAGGCGATCTTGCCGTTGAAGACCACGATGCCGTCGCGCACCAGACGCACGGAATCGGTCGCGGCGATCTCGCCCTCTTCGACACGGACACCGGCGGCGATACCGACTTTGGGCACCTTGAAGGTGTCCAGGACGGTCGCGGTACCCGTGGAGACCTCGACCTCGGTGGGCTTAAGCATGCCGATACGGGCAGCGTCGAGTTCCTCGAGGCACTTGTAGATGACGTCGTAGCAACGGATCTCGACGCCCTCACGCTCGGCGGCGGAGCGGGCCTTACCGTCGGGACGGACGCCAAAGCCGATGATGATGGCGTTGGAGGCGTCGGCCAGGACGACGTCGGTCTCGTTGATGGCACCAACGGCGGAGTGGATCGTGTTGATGCGAACCTCGGACTGATCCATCTTGTCGAGCGAATCCTGAAGGGCCTCGATGGAACCCTGGACGTCGGCCTTGATGATCAGGTTGAGCTCCTTGACCTCGGCGTCGGCAATGGTCTCGAAGAGGTTCTCGAGCGTGACGTGCTTGACGCGGCTCTGCTCCTCGATACGGGCCTTGAGCGAACGCTCGTCGGCAAGGGCACGAGCCTCGCGCTCGTCCTCGAACACGCGGAACTCGTCACCGGCGTTGGGCACGGACTGCAGGCCCAGGATCTCGACGGCGTCGGAGGGACCGGCCTCGGTGACGGCGCGGCCCTTGGGGTCGAGCATGGCGCGGACGCGGCCGTAGGTGAGGCCGGCGACAAGCGTATCGCCCACGTGCAGGGTACCGCGGGTCACGAGCACGGTAGCGACCGAGCCGCGGCCCTTGTCGAGCTTGGCCTCGAGGACGTTGCCGGAGGCAAAGGTGTCCGGGTTGGCCTTGAGCTCGAGCACGTCGGCCTGGAGCAGCACGGTCTCCAGAAGGTCGTCGATACCGATCTTCTGCTTGGCCGAGATGTTGACGAACATGTTCTGTCCGCCCCACTCCTCGGGGATGACACCGTACTCGGTGAGCTCCTGGCGCACGCGGTCAGGGTTGGCACCCGGCTTATCGATCTTGTTGACGGCGACGACGATGGGTACGCCGGCGGCCTTGGCGTGGTTGATCGACTCGACGGTCTGGGGCATGACGCCGTCGTCGGCAGCCACGATCAGAATGACGATATCGGTCACCTTGGCACCACGGGCACGCATGGCCGTAAAGGTGGCGTGACCCGGGGTATCGATGAAGGTGATCTTGCGGTCGTTGATCATAACCTGCGAAGCGCCGATTGCCTGGGTAATGCCGCCCGCCTCGCCGGCAGCGACACCGGTGTGACGGATGGCGTCGAGGAGGCTCGTCTTGCCGTGGTCGACATGGCCCATGACGGTGACGACCGGGGCGCGCGGCTTAAGGTCGGCGGGATCGTCGTAGAACGAGAAGGTGTTCTCCTCCTCGGGGGTGATGATCTTGATCTGACGGCCCAGGTCGTCGGCAACGAGCTCGACGAGGTCGTCGGACATGGACTGCGTCATGGTGAGCGGCGTGCCCAGCAGGAACAGGCGCTTGATGATGTCGTTGGCCGGAACGTCAAGCGCCTCGGCGAGCTCCTGGACGGTAACGCCTTGGGAGACCTTGATGGCGTCGAGCTCCTCGGGGTTCACGCCCTGGGCCAGCGCCTCCTCTATCTTGCGCTCCTCCTGAGCCTTGGCAGCCTCGCGCTCGCGCTTCTCCTTGCGCTTCTTGCGGCGACCGGTGGACTCGCGAGAGGCCTCCTCGACGGCAGCTCGAGCCTCCTCGAGCACCTTCTCGCGGCTGTACTCCTCGGCCTCGCGAGCCATGCGGCTGTAGTGGTCCTCTTCGTTGTTGTGACCGCCCTTGCGCTTCTTGCCCTTGCCCTGCTTGTCGGGGTTGGGGAAGTCCATACCGGCAGCGACGTTGTTGCTGGCATTGGTGCGATGGCTGTGCGGGCGGTTCTCGGAGGCATTGCGCTCGGAGTTGTTATCGGAGGCGTTGCGATCGTTACGACGGCCACCGCGACGGTCGTTGTTGCCGCCACGACGGTTGCCGCGCTCGGCAGCGCGCTCGGCCTTGGCCTTCTGCTCGGCGTCCTTCTTCTCCTTGAGCACGGTCTCCTGTGCGGCGATCTGGTCAAGCAGAGAGCGGAAACGCGAACCGGAGTCGGAAGCGGGAACGGCGCGGCGCTGGGCCTCGCGGGCAGCCTCCTCCTTCTCGCGAGCAAGACGCTCCTGCTCGGCCTTCTTCTTGGCCTCGGCCTCGGCACGGGCGGCCTCCTCGGCAGCCTGGGCGGCGGCGAACTGACGGCGCTCCTCCTCGCGTGCCTTCTCGGCGGCGATGCGCTCGCGCTCGGCCTCGGCAGCGCGTGCTGCCTCCTCGGCGGCAGCGGCCTGCTCCTCGGCCTGCTTGGCGGCCTCGACTTCCTGGGCGCGGGCCTCGATCACCGAGGCGAGCTGCTTGCGGACCATGGCGACGTAAGCGTCCTCCAGGGCGGAGGAAGCGGACTTAGCGGGAATCTTCATTTCGGCGAGATGACCCATCAGTTCCTTAGAGGTCATGCCGAACTCTTTGGCCAGGGTGGACACACGGACTTTTGCCATATGACTTCACCTACCCTTTCTGGCACCTTGGGTGCCTAGAGACTGAACGAGCGTGGGGTATGCGCTGGGACCTGCCCGGCGCGACCGCGCGCTAGATCAGGTCCTCCGCATCATCGAAGGCGTCGGTGTCGTGGACACCGCAGAAACGGGAGCCGGGACGGGCCTGGTTGCGGCACTGGATGCCGTCCTCGGACACGAACTCGCAGCGACGGACGTCCTCGTCCTCCTCGTCACCGATCAGGTCGGCGGCGGGCTCCTCGTGAACGGGAACGTTCTTGAGGATGTCGGCGGCAAGCGTCTCGGACTTGATGTCGATGTGCCAGCCGGTCAGGCGCGCGGCGAGGCGGGCGTTCTGGCCCTCCTTGCCGATGGCGAGGGACAGCTGGTCGTCGGGGACGATGACGCCGGCGTAGGCCTTCTCCTCGTCAATGAGGACGCGGGTGACCTTAGCGGGCGACAGGGCGTTGGCGACGTAGACGGCAGGATCGGCATCCCACAGGATGACGTCGACGCGCTCGCCACGGAGCTCGCCCACGACAGCGCGAACACGGCTGCCCTTGGGGCCGACGCAGGCGCCCACGGGATCCAGGCGGTCGTCGAGCGAGTGGACGGCAACCTTGGAACGCTGGCCGGGCTCGCGGGCGATCGACTTGATCTGGACGGTGCCCTCATAGATCTCGGGCACCTCCTGCTCAAACAGACGACGCATGAGCTCGGGGTGGGTACGGGAGATGACAATCGGCGGACGGCTGTGCTCGCCACGAACCGGCTGCAGGTTGGAGTTGGGGTCGCGAACGTCGATGATCACGGCCTTGATATGCTGGTTGTGCAGGTAGCGCTCGCCCATCGGACGCTCGTTGCGCTCGTTCTCGTAACGGCGCTGATCAAAGTGCGGAAGCTCGGCCTCGACGCCTTCGCGAATCTTGACGATCGTGAAGTCGGGCGTGGACTGCAGCACGGTACCGCTGATGAGGTCACCGATGCGGCCGGAAAACTCCTCGTAGATCTGCTCGCGGGCGGAGTTGCGCACGATGGCGTTGATCTCGGCCTTAGCGTGCTGGGCGGCGATGCGGCTCGTGTTCTTGGGGGTGACGTCGATCTCCTCGAACTCGGTGAAGTTGCCCTCCTCGTCCATGGAATCGTCGATCGGCTCCAGGCGGTAGACGTAGATCTTGCCGGTGGTGCGGTCGATGGTCACCTTGGCGCCCCACTCAAGATGCAAGATCTCGGCATAGCTCTTGGCGAGCGACTGCTCCAGGCGGTCGATCAGGTAGAGCTGGTCGATGTGCTTCTCCTGGCAAAGCTCCATCAGGGCGGACATCATGTCGGATGCTGCCATCTTACTTTCCTTCCTTCGCGGGCTTGAAGTCGTAGGTGGGCTTCAACTTGCACTTTTTAACATCAGAGAAATCGAGGGTAACGGACTCGCCGTCCTCGAGCTCGAGGGTCACGTTCGACTCGGTGGCGGCGGCAATCTTGCCGGCGTACTTGCGACGGCCCTCGGTGGCGGTGGAGGTGAGCTCGCAGTTTTCGCCCACAAAGCGGGCAAAATCACTCGGGCGGCGCAGCGGGCGCGCCATACCCGGGCTCGACACCTCGAGCGTATAGCTCGAAGAGATGGGGTCGAGCTCCTCAATCACATCGCCGACCCACTTGGTGTTGGCCGTGACGTCGTTGAGCGACAGGCTCTGACCCTCGGCACCCTCGATACGCACGCGCACGCAGGGGGCCTTGGTGGCACCCACGAGCTCGACGTCGACGATGTCGATATCGTGCTGGGGAGCGACGGCCTCGAGCGCGTCGATGATCGCCTGCTCGGTCTTGGTCTTGACCATTGCGGCACCTCCATCCATACAAAAAAGAAGCGGGGCCGAAACCCCACTTCTTTCAATACAACTTCATTTGCAAGCAAACTATACCAATAGCTGCGGAAACGTGCAAGCACAGTACGAATCTGCAGGTCAGCGTGCGCACAGCTTCTCCACAAGAATAGGACAATTGACCGAGGAACCCCATGTGGCGCGCCCTCAACAGTCCCAAAACGGGCCATGCGTCCCAATCCACAGGTCTGTTCGGACCCCAAGGGCATTCCTCCACGAGCCCTTATCAATCAGACTTACGCTAAGGGACATTCCGCAACAAGCCGGCCAGCAAGTCGCACAACGACGAACCTTTCCAAATCCTCTACGCCAAGGAGGCACACATGAAACGTCTAGGCACCCCTTGCATAACTGCGCTCGCCATCGCAACGTGCTCGTTGGCCCTCTTAGGCTGCGGCAACACGAATGGCAAAACCGGAACATGCGAACCGAACCCTGGCAGCACCAAAGCCATCGAGAAAACGACGCCATCGGAAAGCTTCGACAAAATTAACGAAGACATCATCGATCCCCACGGCCTGGGTCCCGACCCCCAAGAACAGTTCCCCATCGACCTTGAGGCAGACGAGAACGTCCATGTTACCTGCGTGGGCAAGGACACGGATGGCTACGGCGACGCCGTGTTGGTCTTTGCGGTGACCAACAACACCGGTGTCGACATGATGTTTGGCGATGTGGACTCCTATGCCTACGTCAACGGCGTGGTCCGCGATGTGCGCATGCGCCAGCAGGTCGCAGCGGGCGAGGAAACGCGCGCCATGCTCACCTTTGTAGGCACCTTCGACGACCCGGACTTTGATGTGAATAACGACCTCAACGACATATACCTCAACATTTGGATGTTCGAAGAGGCAACGGGCAACGTTTACTTTAGGGACCTGGTACACATCCCGTAGAAGACGGTGCGACGCACTGACTAAGCAGGGCATACAACACAAAACGAGGGACGACCCAACCGGATCGCCCCTCGTCTTTTATGTGTCAGCTAAGCGCGCAGCGCTTACTTGACCACCAAGTTAACCAGCTTGCCGGGCACGCAGATGGCCTTGACGACCGTCTTGCCCTCGAGCCACTTGGCGACGGCGGCCTCAGCGGCAGCTTGCATATCCTCATTGGAGGCATTGCGGGCCACCTCGACGCGGCCGCGGACCTTACCAAGCACCTGGACGACGATCTGCACCGTATCCTCGATGGACTCGGCCAGGTCGAACTCGGGCCAGGCGGCGGTGTAGGCGTTGCCCTCGCAGCCGAGGGCCTCGTGCCACAGTTCGTCGGCCCAGAACGGGCAGATGGGGGCAAGGACGCTCACGATATCCTTAGCCACGCCGTAGCACAGCGCCTTGTCGCGGGCGGCACCCTCGGTGGCGTTGAGGTAGGCGCTCGCCGCGTTGACGAGCTCCATGACGGCCGAGATGGCGGTGTTGAACTGGCCACGATCGAAGTCCTCGGTGCACTTGGCGATGGTGCGGTGACGCTCGCGATAGAGCTTCATCGCGACCTCGTCGAGCGCGGACTTGTCGAAGGCCACGTTGGCGTCGCCGGACTGGACAAGCTGCCAAACGATACGCCAGGCGCGCTTGATGAAGCGGTTGGCGCCCTCGACGGCCTTGGGATCCCAGTCGAAGTCCTTCTCGGGCGGGGCGATAAACAGGATCGCCAGACGCATGGTGTCGGCGCCGTAGGGCTCGATGACCGAGCTCGGGGGCACGACATTGCCCTTGGACTTGGACATGGTGTCGCCGTTCTCGTCCTTGACCATGCCCTGGCACAGCAGGTTGGTGAAGGGCTCGTCCACACTCAGCAGGCCCAGGTCGCGCAGTGCCTTGGTAAAGAAGCGGCTGTAGAGCAGGTGCAGAATGGCGTGCTCGATGCCGCCGATGTAGTTATCGACGGGCATCCAACGGTCGGCGGCCTCGCGGGAGAAAGGCAGCTCGGTGTTGTGCGGGTCGGTATAGCGCAGGTAATACCAGCTGGAGCAGGTAAAGGTGTCCATGGTATCGGTCTCGCGCTTAGCCGGGCGGCCGCAGACCGGGCAGGTGGTCTCGTAGAACTCCTTGCACTCGGCGAGGGTCTCGCCGGCGCCCAGGTCAAGGTTCTCGGGCAGCGTCACCGGCAGCTGGTCCTCGGGCACGGGCACGATGCCGCAGTGCTCGCAGTGGATGGCCGGGATGGGGTTGCCCCAATAGCGCTGGCGGGAAATGAGCCAGTCGCGCAGACGGAACTCGACCTTACGACGACCGCAGCCCATGGCCTCGAGGTCGGCCACGATCGCAGCCTCGCCCTCGGAGTGCTTGCCGCCGCGCATACCGGTGTACTTGCCGGACTGGACCAGCGTGCCCTCGGCAGCATGGGCGCAATCCCAGTCGACGGTCTCGGCATGGAAGGTATCGATGGTCTCACCGTTAGCCTCGACGGCTGCGCGGTCGTCATCGTCCAGGATGATCGGCACGATCGGCAAATCATACTTGCGTGCGAACTCAAAGTCGCGCTGGTCGCCGCAGGGAACGGCCATGACGGCGCCGGTGCCGTAGTCGGCAACAACGTAGTCGGCAACCCACACGGGGACCTTCTCGCCGTTGACCGGGTTCACCACGTAGCGGCCGGTAAAGGCACCGTGCTTCTCGAGGGTGCCCTGGGCACGTTCGACGGCGGAGATATGCTTGGAGTCCTCGACGATCTTGGTCACGGCCTCCTCGTACTCCGTACCCTCGACGAGCTCGTGCAGACGCGCGTACTCGGGAGCCAGGACAAAGAAGGAGACACCGAAGAGCGTGTCGGCTCGCGTGGTGAAGACGGTGATCTTACCCTCGTCGTCCTCGATGGGCTCGCCATCCTGGTCGCACAGGGTAAAGTCGACCTCGGCGCCCTCGGAACGACCGATCCAGTTGGCCTGCATCTGCTTGACGCGCTCGGGCCAGCCGGGGAGCTTCTCCAGGTCATCGAGCAGCTCCTGAGAGTACTCGGTAATCTTGAAGTACCACTGCTCCAGGTCGCGCTTCTCGGGCTCGGTGCCGCAGCGCCAGCACTTGCCCTCGGTGACCTGCTCGTTGGCCAGAACGGTCTTGCAGGTGGGGCACCAGTTGACCGGGTTCTTCTTGCGGTAAACCAGGCCCTTTTCCCACAACTTCTCAAAGATCCACTGACCCCAACGGTAATAATCGGGGCTGCAGGTCTTGACCATGCGATCCAGATCGTAGGAGAAGCCCATACGCTTCATCGTGGCGAGAGCCTGGTCCATGTTCTTATACGTCCAGGCGGCAGCCTGCGTGTTGTGCTTGATGGCGGCGTTCTCGGCAGGCAGGCCAAAGGCGTCAAAGCCGATGGGGTGCAGCACATCGTAGCCGCGCATGCGGGCCTGACGGGCCATGGCATCGCCGATGGTATAGTTGCGCGCGTGGCCCATGTGCAGGTCGCCCGACGGATACGGGAACATCTCGAGCACGTACTTCTTGGGCTTGCTGGCGTCGGTGTCGACGGCAAAGAGGTTGGAGTCCTCCCAGGCCTTCATCCACTTGGACTCAATGGCCTGTGCGTCGTAAGCAGGGATCTCATCCTTATGATCTGTGCAATCGCACATATCAGCTCCTTTAATCTTGCTGGGGTCGGACGGCTTAGCTTTATTCGCTACTGCGGACAGTCCTGCGCAAGACGAAGAGCACATTAAGTGCTCTTCTTTGCGTGCGGAACTTGTAGCAAACAAAGCTAAGCCGCCCGACCCTAAGGTTGACTCGCATGATGATAGCAAATACAACAAGCGAGATGTCTGCGACTTGCAGGCATCTCGCTTTATCTAAAAAGAGTATGTATAGGGAAAGCACGCTTCATTGGTTATGAGCCATCAAAGCCTCATGAAATGAACGATATACCCATCTGAGTTCGATCAAACAAAACCTAGTTCTCAAGCTCAGGCTGTTCGGCCTTGTTAGGGTCAAAGAAGAACCAAGTGAGCAGACCGGAAACCGCGATGCCAACACCATGGATGATAAAGTAGTTGATGATGGCCTGCTGGCTGTACAGGTAGGTAACGATTCCCGGAATAGCAGCAACGCCCATACCGGTGCTGGCAGCATGAAGCATTGCGCCACACCAACCAGCGCAGGCACCGCCGCAAAGAGCGAACAGGAACGGCTTGCCAAACTTGAGGTTCACGCCAAAGATTGCCGGCTCGGTAATGCCCAGGAATGCAGGCAGCGATGCAGCCATATAGAAGCCACGCTTTTTAGGGTTCTTTACCTTAAGACCGGTAACCAAGGCGGCGGTAGCCTGCGCCATAATGCCACCGGAAATCATGGCATTGAAGGGGTTGAAACCGGTGGTAGCAAGATAGTCAGTTTCGAGCGCAAGGAAGATGTGGTGCATACCGGTAACCACAATCGCCTGCTGCGTTCCGCCAAGGATTAGTCCGCCCAGACCGAACGGCAACGCGATAACGAACTTCGCGGCAGCCAAAACAGCGTGTTCCACGGTCTGGCAAACGGGGCCAATAACAAGCATGCCAAGCAAGCCAGCAATGAGGATCGTAGTAAACGGAGTGATGATAAGATCCAGAACATCCGGAACAACGCTCTTAAGAGTCTTCTCAGTCTTTGCGGCGATATACGCAACAACAAGAGCGGGAAGCACAGAGCCCTGATAACCTACAACATTCCACTCAAGACCAAACGGATGGAAAGTGATTGCCTCAACCGTGCCCTTAACCACATCATTCGGGTTAGGAAGAAGCGGGTTCACCAGCATGAGACCAAGGACGATGCCGATGACGGGGCTACCACCAAACTGTTTCATGCCCGACCATGCAATAAGCACGGGCAGAAAGGTAAAAGCAGTTTTCATCAGAATGGTCGCGATCGTCAAAACGTTGGGGTCCATCTGAACGCCAAACGAGTTGATGCAGTTAATGAAGCCGCTAAAAAGGCCTGTTGCCACCAGGACGGGAATAACGGGAATAAAGATATCGCCCAAAATACGAGAGAGCTTCTTGGAGAGCGACATGCCGGCATACAGGTCGGCCTTAATATCGGTGTTAACACCGCCCTGATTCTCGCCCGCGACAATATCGTAAACACGGTTAACAAGACCGGTGCCCAAAATCACCTGATACTGTTCGCCGGCGAAGAATTGTCCCTTGACGCCCTCAATATCTTCGATTGTTTTCTCATCGACCTTGGTCTTATCATGAAGCGTCAAACGCAGCCTGGTCGAACAGTGACCCACGGCCCTGATATTGTCTACGCCTCCAACTGCAGCAACAATGCCATCGGCAATGGCCTTATCATCAGTTTTCATGGTCTATCCCCTTTCAAGGAACTCAAAAACAAATAACTCCGGGTCGCATTACGGTCGAGCAGCGGAACCATCCGGAAGTCTGCAAAGAAGCCAACTCAAATCCTTATCGACGGGAGGGAACTCTGCTGCGAGATCCTCATCGATATCCACACCGATACCGGGTTGATCGTTCAGATACACATAGCCGTTCTCAACGACTGGCATGCCCGGGAACACTCGATACGTGTTCTCCTTAATGCTGCAGCTCCACTCTTGGATACCGAAGTTCGGTGAGGAAATGGAAAGGTGCGTGTTGACCGCATGCCCAATACCGGACATATCGCCAGGACCATGCCAAGCGGTGCGAACACCATTAACGTCAGCGAAAGCAATGATCTTACGAACGGGCGTGATTCCACCTGCCTGACTGATGTGGAGACGAAGATAGTCAACGCTTCGATTCTGAACAAGCTGCATCCACTCATGCGGGTTATTGATGAGCTCGCCCATGGCAAGCGGGCAAGTCGTATGAGCGCGCACCTGATCGAACCATGCAATTTGCTCGGGAGCGAGCACGTCTTCAAGGAACAGCAGGTCGAATTGGTCCATTTGCTGCGCGAAGCGGATTGCCTCGGAAGGCGTCAAACGCTCATGGACATCATGGCACAGCTCAATGTCGTCACCAAACTCGCGACGTAAGGCAGTAAACCCCTCAATAGCCGTGCGCATATACACTTTGGGATCATAGTATGCACCGGGTAGCGCGTCTTTAGGCTTATTCTCAACAGGAACGTTTCCGCCATAGCCACCGATTTGAACGCGGATTCGATTCCAGCCCGCATCGACGCGCTGCTGGACCAAAGCGATTGCGCCCTCTATCGTCTGTGCATCGGCATGAATATACGCCGGAACAGCATCGCGGCATTTACCACCAAAAAGGTCATAGAGCGGCATGCCGGCCATCTTGCCCTTAATGTCCCAAAGTGCCATGTCAATGCCGGAAAGTGCATTGTTCCAGATCGGCCCGTTTCGCCAATATCCAGAAACATGTGCAGTCTGCCAGATATCCTGAATTCGCGCAGGATCTTTACCTAGCAAAAAGGGCTTCAGATAGCGGTCAACCGCATGGGCAACCGCCTCATAACGCTGCGTAAACGTAGCGCAGCCAACACCGTAGATGGACGGGTCATTCGTCTCCACCTTCACCACAACAAGGTTAATACCCTCGGGAGCAGTGCAGATGGGACGGACGTCCGTGATCTTCAAGGAATCCATTTCGTCCCTTCCCGATTCACCGAGACTCGCATTCGTTCGCGGTCTCGTTTAACGAGGCCAAGTGTAGGAGGCGAATATCCCAGAAAGACCTGAGAAAGACGATATAGGTACATCGCCCGTGGTTGGGACGAATTCCCACCAGCTGGGAAATTTCCACAGCTCGTTTACCTGCGAAAAACTATCGATGCGCTCGTTTGTATTCGGAATACTTCAAGAACAAGATGCTGACGAGAAGAAAATAAGCGTCGAGCACTTCGTAACTATGTCCGCCACCAATCGGTAGGCTCTCGGTACCAACCAAGATGCTCTCATCAGCAAGATGAGCGATATCGTTATCCAGATAACTCGTTACCGCAATAAAAGGAACGTTTCTGGCTTTGAGATTTCGCGCAAGCGTAGTTGCATTATCGGATTGTCCTTTTAGAGAAAAGACGAAGAGAAGATCGTCTTGAGTCAAAGCGCCCGTAAGAGCTGCGGTCTCATCAACGCCTTCCACGACGTAGAAATATTCGTCACCAGCCAAAAACACGCGACGCATCTCTTGAGCAACCGCACGTTGGAGTGTTCCCGTGCCGTAAAGAAACACCTTTGAGCTCTGCTCGATAAGCCTGAATACAGGCGTGAAATCACGCGAAAGAAAGTCTTTGAGCGATTTTAAGACAATGGCGGTATAACGATCGAGAACCGCAGCGTCGACTATATCGCGAGCATCAGCTTCTACTTCAGCCTTGAGGGCGTATTTGAACTCAGAGAATCCACGAAACCCTAGGCGCTGAGCAAAACGTAGAACGGCAGATTTTGATGCGTTGCACTTGGCTGCTAGATCAACAAGCGTCGAATTAGCAGCCTCGTAGCGATGCATTGAGATATAGCGCCAAATGTCACGATCCATGTCGCCCAAATCGACGTAATGGTCACGAACCAGCTCGTCAATTTTCATCTCTTATCTCCCCTATAAAAGGCATTGCAACGCAAACAATAAAACGATAGCCGATTTATTCGAACTAGAAAAGAAAAAGTGCCGTCCGCAAATGAAGCGGGCGGCACCAATCGGCGAAAGATCGATTATGAGTGCAGGCTTATCGATAAGACACAGACTGCTGGGAGTCCTTTACGACAACGTCGTGGGCGCCACCTTCGACGATGGAGGTGGAGCTGACCAGGGTCAGGCGTGCCTTTTCTTGGAGCTCGGGGATCGAGAGGGCACCGCAATTGCACATCGTGGACTTGACCTTGTAAAGCGTGCCGCCCACGCCGTCCTTGAGGGAACCGGCGTAGGGAACGTAGGAGTCAACGCCCTCGACGAAGCTGAGCTTCGCGGCGCCGCCCAGGTCGTAGCGCTGCCAGTTGCGGGCACGCGCAGAACCCTCGCCCCAGTACTCCTTCATGTACTGACCGTTGACGTTGACGCGCTCGGTCGGGCTCTCGTCAAAGCGGGCGAAGTAACGGCCCAGCATCATAAAGTCGGCACCCATGGCAAGGGCGAGCGTCATGTGGTAGTCGTAGACGATACCGCCGTCGGAGCACACGGGCACGTAGACGCCAGTCTCCTCGTAGTACTCGTCGCGAGCGCGGCAGACGTCGATCAGCGCGGTGGCCTGGCCACGACCGATACCCTTGGTCTCGCGGGTAATGCAGATGGAACCGCCGCCGATACCGACCTTGATGAAGTCGGCACCGCAGTCGGCCAGGAAGCGGAAGCCCTCAGCGTCGACGACGTTGCCGGCACCGACCTTGACGTCCTCGCCGTAGTTGGCGCGGATCCACTCGATGGTGCGCTTCTGCCATTCGCTGAAGCCCTCGGAAGAGTCGATGCACAGGACATCGGCACCAGCCTCGATGAGCAGCGGCACGCGCTCGGCATAATCGCGGGTATTGATACCGGCGCCGACCATGTAGCGCTTGTCGTTATCGAGCAGCTCGTTGGGGTTGGTCTTGTGGCTGTCGTAGTCCTTGCGGAAGACGATGCCCATGAGGTGATCGTTGTCGTCAACGATGGGCAGGGCGTTGAGCTTGTTATCCCAGATGACGTCGTTGGCAACCTTGAGGCTGATGTTCTTGTCGCCCACGATGAGCTGCTCGCGCGGGGTCATGAACTCGGAGACCTTCTTCTGGTGGTCATCGCGGCTGGGGCGATAGTCACGGCTGGTAACGATACCCAGGAGCTTGCCCTTGGGGGTGCCGTCGTCGGTGACCGGCATGGTGGAGTGGCCGGTCTTCTCCTTGAGCTCGATGACCTGCTCCATGGTCATGTCGGGGGTCAGCGTGGAATCAGACTGAACGAAGCCGGCCTTGTGATCCTTGACGGCCTTGACCATAGCGGCCTCGGACTCGGGGGTCTGGGAACCGTAGATGAAGGACAGGCCACCCTCGGTAGCGAGCGCGACACCCATGTCGACGCCCGAGACGGACTGCATGATGGCGGAAACCATGGGGATGTTCAGGGTGATTGCCGGCTTCTCACCGCGCTTAAAGCGGGTTAGCGGCGTCTTGAGAGAGACGTTGTTGGGGATGCACTGCGAGGACGAGTAACCAGGAACCAGCAGATACTCCGAAAACGTGTGGGACTCACCGGGAAAGAACGTAGCCATGTTTCTCCTTTTTCCATGCGACCGGTCGGCTGCAGGCCTCGTAGGACCCAGCCCAACCTTGGGCGCCCAATACTGGGGAAGTATCTTAACGCACTTTGACTGCTACAATGCATGATTTAAGAAGAGCACACGAGGGTTTGACGCAGGCTTTGCGTTTGCCCAGCAAACACTTTAGCGGGGAGACGTGGGCGTATGAAGTACAAGACGACGGCAAAGTTGGTCATTCAAGCGTGCGACAAAGACCTGCCGGGCGTGTTCGGTCATGGCTGTGTCTTGCTGCTGCAGGGTATTGCCCGCGAGCACTCACTCAACCGCGCTGCCAAAAGCATGGGCATGGCGTATTCCAAGGCCTGGCGCATCGTGAACGAGGCCGAAGGCCAGCTGGGCTGCAAGCTCATCGAGCGCGACGGCGCCCGCGGATCCACGCTTACCCCCGCCGGCGAGCGAGCCATAGCGGTCTACGAGGAGCTGCAGACCGACATCAACAACGTCATCGCCACCAAAGCCAACGCCCTCATCGTCAGCATCAAAGAGTAGCTAACTTGCGAAGGGCGTTGTCTAGGGTGGACGCTACAACCAGGGGATCGTCGGTACCGGCGAAGAGGCGGATGGTTCCCCCCTGCTTGCCGCGTGGGGCCGAAAGGCGTGTCGTTGCGCCGCCGGCGGGCGACGTGCGGAACTCCCCCGGCAATGTGTCGAACAGCTCACCCGCACTTCGCTCGATAAGGTCAAACTCAACTGCCGGGCCAAAGCCGTGCTCGAGGATTCCCGTTGCAACCGCATGATCGGGATGCGAACCCAGCCCTGGATAGCGCACGTTGCGCACTATCTCGTTGGCAGCCAGATACTCGGCCAGTGCACGTGCGCGGTCGAAGTGAGCCTGCATGCGAGCATCGAGCGAGTCCAGCCCGCGCTCCAGCACGTCGGCCTCGTCAGCAGTCAAATCAAGCTTGGCCAAGCCGCAGCCCTCAAGCAGGGCATGCGTGCACTCGGCAGCTGCATCCACACGATGGCGCTTGAGCTGCGAGCGCGCCACCGAGACGGCGACGAGCTTGCGCGGAGCTTCGCCGGCACACACGCGATCGAGCGCCTCGAGCGACAGCACAGCACCCAGCCGCAGCGGATCGCAGCCAAAAGCCGACGCCACGGTGTTGTCCACAACCAGCAGCGCATGAGCCTCACGCGCCGCCCAACCCAGCGCGCGCAAATCGGGAACACGCAGGCCAAAGCCGCCGATTGAATTCACAAACCACCACAGGTGCGGCACCTCGGCATCAAACGCGGTGGCAAAACCCTCGGACGCGGCGGCAAACGCCGCAACCGACGGCTCCCCCACGAGCACAACGTCGCAGGCATCAAAGCCGCGCGCAAACGCATCGGCAAAGTCATCGGCAAACACGACCAGGTGATCGCTGGGACGCACAATCCCCAGCAGCGACAGCGCCGCCGGCACGTGCGAGGCCGCAACAAGACGCGCCTCACGCGCGCCGGCCCTTGCAGCCCAGGACTCTTCTAGCTGTTGCACGTCCACACGGCACCATCCCTTACATAAAACCAAACCAAGACCAGCCCACCCAGGTCGAGAAAACGTCAGCGCAAGCAGCGTCGAGCGGTCCGGCGTTCGTTAGAACGCCGGAACAAAATTAGCCGTGATATTCGCCGTTGTATTGGATCAACGTTAGATCTTCCACGCCATCGAGCGCGCGGATGGCGTCGGCGTAGGGCATGTCCACACCGTCCGAGAAGACCTCGACGGCCATCTCGACCTTGTCGCCGCGCATGGTCTTGGACTTGACGGAGAACTTGGTGCGGCCAAACGCGCGCACGATATCATCGCCGGTGGTCTGACCCGTGTAGTGGATGACCATCATGTACACGCGCGCCTTGTCCTGGTGGCTCGCAAAGCCGGCGATCATCACCACGATCACCACTGCCGTGAGTCCTACGAGCGCATACATGCCGGCGCCCGCCGTAATGCCCGTGGTAATGGCCCAAAACAGATACAACAGGTCGAGCGGGTCCTTGACCGCCGTGCGGTAGCGGACGATAGACAGAGCACCGACCATACCGAGCGAGATGACCACGTTGGTCGAGATCGCGAGCGTGACCATGCAGGTGAGCACGCACATGCCCACGAGCGTCACGGCAAAACTGCGCGAATAGACCACGCCAGTAAAAAAGCGCTTGTACACGTAGTAGATCAGGATGCCCATGGCGAGCGCCACGAGCAGCGACAGGCCAATCTTGGCAGGGTCGACCTGACCAAACGCCTCCAAGACGGAGTTCTTAAAAAAGTCCCTAGTGCTCATGGTCTAAATATCCCCTCGGTTCCCAAAATCAGATTCCCAGTAGTTAAAACCGCGCAGGTAGGCGGTCTTGTCATAACACAGGCAGTACTTAGAGACCGCCGTGAGTTCGACCGCACCTGGCGGCACCATATCGCGCACCAGCTGCGGGCAAAACTCGGTAAACTTGACCTCCATCACCAGCTTGCCGGGCTCCAGCACGGGCAATGCAGGCAAGGTCGCGTCAAAAATGTCAAAGCTACCCACCGCGGCACGCACGTTCATGTCAAACGTAATGCGCACGGTGCCCTCGTCCATCACCCACGGCTCGCGCTCGTAGTCCACGATGGTCCGCGGGCGCATCATGTTGCAGATGCACTCGATGTAGAACTCGCGGCAGAGCGGATGGGCGCTCCGCAGCAAAAAGTCGTAGTCGCCGGCCAGAATCTGCTCAAACTCGCCACGCGTGAGCGGAGCATCTTCCTTGTAAATCCAGCTACCGTACTTCTTTTTGCGCTCGAGCTTAATCACCTTGTCGCTGCCGTTATAGATGCGCAAGCGATACTTTTTGCGCATGAGAATACCGGCGTCTTTTTCCTCGTAGGCCGAGTTGCAGTAGTCGTCAAAGTACAGGCTGCGAATGGTGTAGCCACCCGCCCGCGCATGCTTGTCCAGCTTAAACACCGGCGCCATGCGGCAGGCAAGCGCGGCGTGCTCACCCTCGTTAATGAGATATTTGAGCTCGTGGCGATAACGCTCCTGCGTGGTGCGTGCGGGAGGTGCCACCAGGCGCTCAAGCAGCGCGCTAGCCCTCCTCATACGTGTCCTCCACGACCTTACCGCCGTCTTGCACGTAAAAACACTTCATGCCGTAGTGCTTGCCGTCGTCGGTCACATAGTAGTCAAACGCATCTTGCGTATAGCCGTCTGAGTTGGTGGCGCGCACGTGCACAAAATACTGACCGGCATCGGGCGCATCGCAGGTCACTTCGGGCAGCAGCACGTCCTCGGCCTTAAAAAGCACGTCGCTTATGGCATAGTCGCGCGCCAGCTCCACGGTATAGCGAATGTCACGCGCCTTAAAGTCGTAGGACGCATCCCAGTTAATGCGCAGCTTACCGTTATCGATCTGCGGCACGCCAATGTAGAACGGCATGGGCTTTTTATAGCTCTCGCGAAAGCTCTTGTAGTTCTCCTCGATCTCGGAGGGAATCGCCACGGCGATCTGCTCGTATTGGTCCTTGGTGACAGGCAGGTTGTCGATATCGGGCAAGGCAAAGACCAGCGATTCGGTAACCTCGCGATAATGTTTAATCATCTTGGCCAGGCGTGCCTCGGTCATATACGAGCGTAGATCCTTTACGGCGCGGTCGAGCTCACTGCGGAACGATTTGCTGCGCAGCGCACGATTGAATAGCACGTTACCCCAGTAGTTGCTTACGCCGCGCTCCCAGCTCGCATAGTCCGAGAACCCGGCAAGAGAAAGCTCCAGCTTGCGCAGCATACCGTCGTTGTCCCAATCGAGGATATACCACGTATTGGAGTTGAGCGGGCTATACAGATAGCAGTTACGGTTCTGCGTATCGCAGTTGCCCGTCAGAATCTGAAACGCCAGCCAATAGACCAGGTTCTCGGTATCAAAGTAGGTGTCGAGTACGTCATCGATCTTTTGCGATTCGTCGTTGAGCGCATCGAGCATCTCGATGAGCTTGGTGTGGTCCGAATCGCCCTTAATCTCGAGCATGCCCTCAAAGCTTGCCTGGTTGTAGTCAGGATCATCGGCAAGCTTAATGGTGTCCTCGTAGCGATGGAAATCAAAGCTGTTCACCTTGTACAGGTGCCCGCTCTTATCCAGGCCATGCGCCTTAAGCGCCGTCTTGTTGAGCTGTTCAACCTGCGTAAACAGGCCGTAGTCCTCAAAGGTGTCGTTGAACTTTTCGGTCTGGTCGCACACCCACAGATGCACAAACTGCGTGCGCAGGCCCATCATCTGGGGGATTCCGCGGATAAGGTCGTAGGCCATCTTGTTGCGAAAACGCATACCCTCGCCCATGTGCTTGTTGAGCGCAATCGCGCGCTGTTGGCGCCAGGTACCCTTGCCCTTTTTGAGCTCCACCTTGTAATTCTTTTGCGAGTTCATGCTTGATGTCTGACCGCGCACCTGCACGGTAGCATTGGGCGCTTCCTCGCCATAGCCAACCTCGCCGGCCACCGGGCCGTCTTCGTCGCCCGCCTGCAGCAGGCCCATAACCTGATAGCGCGTCACGCCCATGTCGGCATAGTCATACACCGAGTACGTATTGATCTCGGCCCAGCTGTGGTCGGTGTTCTCGGAGCTGTTGCCGCGCGAGACCGTCAGGTACATGGTCACAATGCCCGAGTCATCATAGACCTCGTACAGCTCGTCCTTATCGCGCAGATGCTTGGACTGGTCGGAGGCCTCGGCCTTTTTAATCTTGTCCTGCTTTTTTACCTTATTTGTCGAGGATTCGTCCTGAGATGAGCAGCCCGAAAGCAGCAGCGCGCCGGCAGCCGCCTCGATCAGACAGCGGCGAGACATCAACTTATCGGTCATCAGAACCTCCCCAATGGTTACGGTACACGCGAACTACTGCGCGCTGAAACGCGCCGTGCGGCACGCCCTTGCGGCGGCACTCCTCATAGCGCTGCTCGGCACGGTCGAGCAAGCGGCCCAGCTGTGTAAAACGACCCGTTTTGTCGGTCGCCACAATGGGCTGCTGACTCAGGATACGATACGGTAAGTTGGCGGTATAGGTATCGAGCCGCAGCAGCGCCACGATAAAAAACACCACCGCACCCAACAAAAAGCCAAAGCCGTAAAACTGCTGCGGCAAAAGCAACGACACGGCGGTCGCCAGCCCTGCCACACCGGCAAACAGGCCCGAGGCCAGAACGGCTCCCTTGTAGTCGGTAAAGTACAGCAAGATAAGCAGGATCGTGTTGCCCACGGCATACAGGCCGTAGCCTACGCATAACGTGCGAAAATACCCGTGCATAAGATTGTTAAAGCCCAGCGGCAGGGCCGAGAGCACTGTAGTCTCGAGCGAGATGACCGCCGCGGTCACAAACAGCTGCTTGAGCGCGCAAAAGCGCAGTTCGCTGTTGAGCGTGGAGAGCATCTCCTCCTCGGCCACCACAATATCGCCCACCACGCCGCCGTCGTTGAACAGGCTGTAGTAGTCACGGTAGCGCGGATAGAAATTGACCTCGACCGACACCACAAAGTTGACGGTCGTGACGAGTGTGGTCAAAAACGCAATGAGTGCCGGAACGTCATGGTAAGGAGCCCCGTAAAACAGGCCTTTGATCTGCACGCCAATAGGGCCCGCCCAGATAATAACCAGGTGTACGAAAAGCCCCAAGTTGGTAAACAGCCCCGTAAGCGCAAGCGGCATAAATTGGTCGAGCCAGCGCAAAAAACGCCAGGGACTCCGATCACTCTGTGGAAAATACCGGTACAGCAGTACCACATCCCAGGCAAGCATGACGCCGTAGCCTAGGGCGATTGACGCCAACAGGCCCTCGACCGGCGGCAGTCCCAACGTCAGCGCTGCCAGGGCGCACAGGCACGCCACGCCAATGGCGGCCGCAAAGCTGCACAGAATGCCACGATAATCTTTGATGGCCGTGAGATAGCTCATGCCGTTCCAGTTGACGATCATGATGTTGAAGAGCCACAGGCACAGCAGCCCCTGCAGCAGCGTGGCCCCCGAGAACAGCAAAAAGACGCCGTAGAGCACCGTGCCCGCAACGAGCATGATGGCATTAGATCCCCAAAACGAAGGCAGGATCTCATCCTCGCGCTCGGCAAAGAGCATGTCGGCCAAAAAGCGCGTGACCGGCATGGAGAAAAAGCTTGTGAGCGTAAGCGAGGCCAGCAGTGTATAGGTCACCATGCACACCAGCAGATCCTGGTTGGCGCGCCCCACGCCCCACAGACCGCACAGCACCAAGATACCCACCTGGAGCAGCACGCCCAGCAGCATGGGGCCCGTGCACACAATGCCAGCGTAGCCATAGGCGCGCATCGTGGCAAACAGACCCTTGCGCCTAAACAGGCGCTTGAGCTCAAAACCGATTCCGGCCACCGGCTACTCCCCCTCTCTGGGCAGGTCAAACGCTTGCGCCGTCTCGTCGTACAGCGCGCGATAGTTGGCGAGCATCTGCTCGTGCAAAAAGTACGTGGCGACGCGACACTGGCCGCGCTCCCCCATCTCAATGCGGCGGGCGCGGCTTGTGCACATGCGCTCCATGGCATCGGCCAAGCCCTTGCGATACATGGGCGGCGTCACAAAACCCGCCACGCCAAAGTCGTCGCCCGGGGCGCCTTCGAGCAGCTCGCGGCAGCAGCCCACCTCGGTCGTCACGCAGGGACGGCGCGCTGCAAGCGACTCCAGCACGCTGAGCGGCTGGCCCTCGGAGATGCTCGTCAAAATGGCAAAGTCGAGCTTTTCCATGTACTCAACCACGTTGACGCGGCCGGTAAAGATCAAGTCGCGCACGCCCAGGGTATCGACCAGCGCGTGACACTCGGCGCCGTACTCCTCGTCATCCACGCCACCCATGATGTGCAGGCGCACGCGGGGCAGGCGCTCGTGCAGCTCAAAGAAGGCATAGATCATGGTCTTGACGTCCTTGATGGGCGCCAGGCGCACCACCGCGCCAATGTCCACCCAGCCGTCATCGGTCTTTAAGGGAATTTCCTTAAAGCGGTCGAACTGGATGCCGTTGGGGATGACCAGGCATTTGTCCGCATCACAACCCATATCGATCTGCGTCTTGCGGGCGTTGTGAAACAGGCTCGTCACGCGAAAGGCGCGACGGTAGATCTCCTCCGAAAGCAGGTAGAAAAAGCGGATCCAGCGGTCCTTAAACGACGGCACCACCCAGTCGGCGCGAATGATCTCTTCCTCGCGTTCGCGGGTATAGATGCCGTGCTCGGTGAGCAGCACCGGCGCATGGTGAACGCTTGAGCCCAGGCAGGCGAGCAGGCCGCCGTAGCCGGTTGAGATGGCGTGGTACACATCGGCCACCGGCACCTCGCTGCCCAGCAGGTAGAGCACGGGCAGTAGCATGGAGCGCATGGTATGGAATGCATCGGCAAAGGGCGTGTATGGGTACTCGGCCAGGCACACGTCGCGAAAGATATCCATAAACGTGCGGCTCTGCAAAAACGAGAGCGGATGCACGCGACGGCGGTGGAAGATATCGAATAACACGTCCCAGTCCGGATTGGAGAGCGACACCAGACGGCGTAGCGCCTCGCGCTCACGGTCGTTAAAACTCGCTTCATGTTGCTCGCCCGAAAGCCTCAGGGCATCGTCCAGGAACACCTCGCGCACCTCGACCACGTTGCCGGGCAGCTCGTAGACAAACTTGCCGCGGTCGGCAGCATGCGCGCCGATCACCCACAGCACAAACTCGTGCTCGGGCATGGCCTGGATATAGCCATGCATCCAGGTAGATACGCCGCCGTGCACATAGGGGTAGCAACCCTCGAGTACCAAGCAGATTCTCATCTGTCGCCACCCTCCTTGCGTGCAATGGTCACCGTCTTGTCCGTGGCTTTAACCAGGTACAGATCGCCCGTCAGATGCGTAATCTCGCCACCCGTGACTGCACCCGGCTCGCCGTTGTTGGCGCGGAACATGAGCCACGCCTCGTCGTGGAAATTGCCCAGGCTGAGCGTCCAGGCATCCGCACTGGTATCCACACTCACCGTCACGGACGAAAAGCGCTGGATGGCGCCCGAGCATTCCGAACCGGTCTGACGCCGCAGGTCGGGCGCAGACTTGCTAAGCCAGTCCAGGTAGTCGGTCAGGCCGCCCTTGTAGACCTCCCAGCCCTCCTTGGCGCCGCGATCGGGATCGAGCAGGTCGTCCGGGTGCATAAAATGCGTGCTCACATAGTGCATGTTTAGCTCGGACACGGCAGCCAAGCGCATATAGGAATCGTCGACCATGCCGCCCGAAACAATGCGCGGCTGCTCCACAATGCCATCGCTCGCCACGCCAAACTCCTGAACGTAGGGCAAGTCGGTGCCATCCTCAAAATACGTACTGGCGATGGTCTTAATGCGCGGAACGTCGGTGCCGATAAGCTTGCGCGCACGGGCCGAAAGGATATTTGACGGCGGCACGTAAACCGAGCCGTGCGCGTTGGGCAACACCTCATCTTGGAAGGCGATAAGCTCGTTGAGCGATGCGACGAGCGTTTCCTTGTTCTTCCAGGTCTTGTAGTCATGCAGTGTGCCATAGTCGGTATCCAAGAGCGCCAGAGGCTGATGGTTGTAGCCGTGAAAGCCCAGCTCTCCGCCCATCTGCAGCAGCATGCCGCCAAAGTAGCGAAACTGCGTGGTATCGGCCTGGCGCGCAGGCTCGGTCTGGCTGACCGCGTCCTCGTAGTTTTCGATCATCACGCCGGTAAAGCGAACGCCATATTTTTGCGCGAGCTTTTGCAGATCGGGCCACCAGACCTTGGAATAAAAGTCGGCGATAGAAAGCCCGTAGTCGCGCTTGATGTAGGTGCCGTCGCCCGAGGGCACGGGGCTGGGAAAGTCGTCCAGATAGAAGACGGCGCTGTTGATGACGGGGTAGGCCGTGGCATCGCCCAGCAGGCTGATCGCCGCGGCGTAAAAACCGCGCATGACCTTGTCATAGATACCGATATTGCACACCACGGTGCGACCGCTACCGCAGTCATTCGACCAAATGAGCGGGGCGCCCGCATCGCCGGTCTTAGCCCACACACGAGCCGTCTCGCGCAGCGAAACCGAAAGCGACGAATCAAAGGGGTCCGAGAGCTCGTAGCGCTCTCCCCCGCCCAGCATAAAGTCCTCGCTCGGCACAATGCTTTCGGCTTTTACATAGTCATATCCGGCCGATTCAATGCCAAGCTTGGGGGCAATCACTTGCAAATAGCTCGAGTTATCCGGAGGCATGGCGAGCATAAGCGAACCACCGGCACTCACCCAACTCATAATGTCGCTCAGGTGCGTACCGAGCCCATCGAGCGACGGCATGAGCAAAATCACGCGATCGAAGGAGGTCAGCGAGGGAATGGCACCCACGCCGTCCAGGGCAAGGTCCACGTCGCGGTGCGCGATCTTCATGTCGAGCAGGATCTGGTCAAACTGCTCCTTTACGTCCTCGACGCCAGCTTGGTCGGAATCGGTAATGACCAGGCACGTGGGCTTTTGGCCAAACATCGCCGAGGAGGCCGGCACCGCATCGTTGGCGGCAAGCATCCCCAGCTTATGCTGGCCCGCACTGTACTGCACGCCGGCACGTTCCACCAGCAGCACGGCGGCCATGGCAATAAAGACCGCCCACACCACAAGCAGCCCCATCCAGCGAAAATGGCCCGCACGGTCGCGGATATGCTGTACCACGCTCACCGGGCCTCCTCTCCGTTGCGCCAAAACGCCAGTTCCTCGCGGTTGGCGGCGCTCAAGTATACATGCTGTTTGTCAATCGCATCGATCACGCGGTGGACCTCGTCACCGTCGCGGCGCATCACCGCCAGGCGCAGGCAAAGCATCCAAACCTCCTGCTCCTCGGGCACATCGAGCACCAACTGGTCGATCACGGCCTGCGCCTCGTCGATCTGTCCGACATCGGCCAGCGCCGTCGCGTATCGAATGCGAAGCTCAAGGGCATCCTCGCGCTCGCAGCGACGCGCAAGCAGGCGCGCGTACTGTTGGCGCTGAATCTGAGCCACGCGCCCCTCGGCCAAGCCCGAGCCCAAGTATTCACCAAGAAAATCGCAGTATTCGTTGAGGTTTTGCGCGCTCGGGTCTGTCTTAAAGGCGCGCTCCAGCTGCTGTAGCTTAAGGTCGGACTCCTTAGAGATCTGCGCCACCGCCGTCGCGGCATAGTGCGCCACCTCAACGTCGTCGTTAAGCTTAGCCATCTGCAGCTGCGCCAAGTACGCGTCGGGCTCCTCGGTGAGCATGGAGAGCATTAGGCGGCGCCGGTATGCCGGGTCGTTGACGATGAGCGCCTCCTCGAGCGGCACTACGCCTGCATCGTCCTCACCACTCGGTACCGGCATACTGCGATGCAGGTCGTCGTTGAAGCGCAGCGACTCCAGCGCAGACTCTTTCAGTCCCTCGCCAAACACCGCGCTGCGGACCGATAGCAAAACCACCAGCAACGGGCCCCACAGCGGCACCAGCACTATCACAGGCAGCATGTGCCCGCGCACCGGCAGCAGGCCCAACTTCATGAGCGTCCACAGCATCAGGCAAACCAGTGTATAAATCAGCAGCAAGACAGCAGCAACGACAAGCGAGATCAAGCGGCACCCCCCCCCCTCACCGTCACCGGTGTAAGAGATGCGCTGCAACAGCGCCACGATGTCCTCGCCGTCGACGGGCTCCACCGCAATCTGCATTGCGCTCAGGCGCTCGCGGATAATGGGCAGATCGCACGCCTTTGCCTGACGCATAAGCAGGTAGAGCACGTCGCCGTCGACCAAGCCCGCCGCATCGTTCTCGCGGATAGCCGAACCAATCGCGCCCACCAGCTCGCCGACAGGCTCCATGCCCGGCACCACGCGCAGGAGCAAAAAGCTCCCCATCTTGCTATCTGCCAACGCCTGCTCCGCCGCGAGCTCTTGGCCAAAGGCCGCCTGCTTGAGCACGCAAGTGCCGTCAACGCAGCGCTTATCCTGCGCCACCGCCTCATAGTCAAAGGCGCGCCCCAGCGCGCTTTCGACCAAGCCGCACAAGATGCGGAACAGGTTTTGGTAATAGAGCGTCATTTGATTCTGAGCCGCACGACGCACAGAGATCAACACGGCGGGTGCCCCATCGCGCTCGATCGAGTATCCAAACATGGGCAGCCCCGGCGTCAACTCGCGATTCACCCACAGGTTCGAACGACTTCCGCCGCCCAAAAGGGGCGCAAGCTGCTCAAGCGAAAACGAGCGCGTGGCGTCTTCGGCAATCACGGGACTCGCCGCCACCAGGCGTGCAAACGCCCCGCCCGAAACGTGATAGATCGCCACCGAATCGTTTTCGAGAATCTCACCCATGAGCTCGCAGCACTTGCGATAGATGTCGCGCGGATTGAGCACGTCGAGCTCTTGCGTCACGGCAAAGATCTTGCCAAAGCTGTCGTGGCGACCCACAATCTGGCGCTTGTACGCGCGCTTGTCCTCGATGGCATCGTGGTAGAGCTGCGTGAGGAACGTATTGCGATTACGCACGAGCTCGTTTTGGTCGCGCTCCACCCTAATGGCCTCGCTGTTACGCAGCTGCACATAGCCGCACACGGCACCCACCACAAAGTACGCGATAAACGGCAGCCAGTTGGACGGCTCATAGAACAGGCCCTGGAAGGTATAGCCGTATTGAGTAAAGTAGCTTAAGGCCAAGCCCACCGATGCCAACAGCGCCGCAACCAAGCCAAAGTCCAAGCCATACAGCGTGCCGATGAGCACGACGTAGAGCAGGCGATAATCGAGCACATTGAGCTGGGCTGATTGGGAGAATAGACGCTCCAGCACCTCGAACAGAACCCAGGCAACGCCCGTCTCCAGGCATTTAATAGGCAGCGTGCGCAGCTGGATACGGTCGATGGCGGCGCGCAAGGGGTTGGCCTTCTTTGAGCGGCCAGCATCCCAACGCGCTTGAATGGTCGAAAGATCGCGCAGCAAGTCGTAGCGCTGAAACCAGCCATAACGCACGCGAACGGTATCGTTCGTGGGCAGGGCGTAGCCGGCAGAATCGCCATAGGCAACGGCAAGGCCGGGGAACAGCACCTTGAGGGCCTCGCCCAGGTCACCCGCCGTGTGATGGAAGCTATCGGCAACGTCGAGCGTCTCAAAAGAGGCATCCCAGCTATCAAAGATGCGGCGAATCAGCACCGCAAGCTCCTCGGCACACAGCAGGGGAAACGCCGCATCCTGCGCGCCCTGCAGAGCGACCGATCCGGTTGAGCACGCGTCGAACAGCGGCACCAAAAACGGGTCCTCCAGCGCGGCAGACGCGGTATACAGGAACGGCACGCGCAGGATCTTGGTCTGCACGCCCTCGCGAGCAGCGTAGTAGCGGCACAGGCCGTTGGCTGCGTGCGCGATAATGCCCTTGCCCGTTCGCCCCGCGGCATCGGCGGCACCCTCGGCACCCGCGGGCCCCGCTACATACAGCAGTTGGACCCGGCGACCCGCGCACGTACGAAAGACCGAGCGCAGCAGCTCGATATCGCCCACGGTATCGGTATGCGGGGTAAGGTAATTAGACAGGTAGACCACGCGGTCGAACTCGTAGGCCTGCTCCAAGTGCTGAAGCAGCTCTTTCCACGAGGCATGGGGCGACGACTCGTCGCGGCGCGCTTCCTGCGCGGCTACAACCTTAACGTGGTCCCCAGGGAATGCCTTGGCGCAAAAGTCATCGTCAACATATGCGGTGTTGCCAACAACCAGCACCTCCATGGCGTACTCCTCCCCTAAAATCCACTTTAGTCATAGTCAAACATGCGTATTTTACGCTGTCAACGCGAGCTGGAACGCCTTTAAGGCTGTCTTAAGAACTTTTTTAGAGGATGCGGGGACTTCGAGAGTGCAAAATGAGCGCCCAATCCGGAAGTATGCGGCAAATTCTTGACATGACGACCACACTGGATAGTGACAACGTTTCTACCTGCGGTTTCTTTACATGAAAAGGGCGATGTGCTCGAGGGTTCCGAAATTTGCCGCATACTTCCGTCGGGCGCTCAACTGCTATTTCAACAAGTCAACCAGCAGAAGCTCTTCGTTCTTTCGCTTGCTCGTCTCCGCATGAGCTTTAATTGCTTTTACAAGTTTTTCGCCGTTGTCCCAATATTCCTCAAGAAAGTCCTTCTCTTTAATTTTGCCTAGTCCAAGACGCTGTTTGCAGAATTCGTTAGGCCTAAGTTGCCTGTCCCTTCTGGTCGCATTCCCCCAATCCCGATAGGCACCCTCGGCGTGAATCACAAGCATCTCGATCTCCGGCCGCGTAACAAAATTCAGAACTTTAGTGCCGTTCTGCCTGCGCTTTGGAAACTCAAACTTGGGAGCGTTGCTGTCCACAATCCGTGCGACCGCAAGTCCTTCAGCCCCAGCAGTCTCGTAGTTCATCGAGAAATAGTCGTTTGCAATTTCGGACGCCTTGCGTTTTCGCGTGTAAGGACGATCGACAATGAGGGCGTCTTTGACCACTCGTTCTCTTGGAACGATCAACAAATCGTTGTCATACAATACCTGAACAACGACACCCTCTGCAGTTCCTTCACAGCTAAACAAGACAAAACGACTTGATAGAATGTCTTTTGCCTGATTACCCATTGATGTGCTCGCAAACATACTCGCGCATCGCTTGAACGTCGGGGTACTTAGGCATAGACCCCTTGATCACATTGTTGATGATCACATCGCTCTTTTTATTCTCAATCCGATTGATGCGCTCGGAATACTTGACGAGCTCCGTCTTAAACGAATCATCGCGCACAAGAACAAATACATTGTCCTTACGTCTCAGCACATCAAGAAGCTCCGAGTAATGAGTCGAAAAGAGCAAGGTTGCCCCATGGGGGTTCGTAACGGGGGAAGCAAAAAGCTCAATCACTGTGCCTACGAGCGATCTGTTAAGACCCGTTTCAATCTCGTCCACAATCAGATAGCCCCCATTTCTGAGAGCAGTTATCGCTTGATTGACCAGTTCCGCACCCAAAACCGTACCATTTGACAGAACAGAAGTCGCGATCGCGACATTCATCACCCGCTCAGCTCTTTCTCCCTTAAACTTAAGATGGAACACTTGGTTTTCCTTGTTCCAGACAAGATATTCGACGCTTGGATCAAAAGCCTGAACAACAGGGGTTGGCAAGCTCGTCAAAGGCAGCGTACGCTCGGGAGACTCCACCGAGACAATCTTTTTGCCCGTGATGACAGACACAATCGACATGTTGTCATCCAAGAAAGTTCGTTGGGCATCGTTAAGAACAAGGTCGCACTCGGCAGGACCCTCACGAACCAGCATAGGCTCAGAGATATCCTTCAGACACTCGATATCCAAAACGACCTTTCTAGAGACGCGTGATGCGGGGCATCCCCAAAGCCATTCGTTCTCAAATGCAAGCAATTCAGAAAAAGAAGTATCCTCCGCAGCTTGGCCATCCACTTTACGAAGCTGGGACTCAATAAGATATACCGAACCTTTTTCGAAAAATACACAGGAAACATTGATCTGGCGCTCCAAGTTTCCGAGAACATCGGAGCCAGTTGCAAAGCGGCGCATAACAAAGCTGCCTGACATATAGCCAAGTACAAAGCGCACAAGGTTGAGAGTCGTTGTCTTGCCGGATGCGTTAACGCCAACAACGCCCATTACATTTTGAGAATAGAGCGAGGACCCAACTGGCAGCGGAAACACGTCAGCATAATTACCTTCTTCATCGCTCAAAACTCGATCGGCAGCAATAAAATCAAGTTCTAAACGCTTGTCCTTAAACAGTGTGACCCCATCGATTCTTAATTTAAGAAGTTTCACAGCGACCTCCTCTTAGACAATTCAATTATAAACAGTTTTCCTGTTTATAATTTGAAAAACAAGATTTCTGAGAAAAGCTCAGTCATTTAAGTTCATGCACAGAGACCCCCGTCGACCGTTGCGATGTTCGCAGACACGGTCCGTGCCCCCCTCGTCTGTGATTTATTGTTTATCCGCCGGAAATCACATAACGAGGTGCGGACCTTGTTCCGGTATGCGATTATCAATTTACGAAAGAAACCATGTGCCATCGGCATACATCGATGACCTGACGAACGGTCGTCTCTATATGAACGCAGCCGGCTACTGCTACGACCTGCCTGGCGGCAGCATCGTCATAATCAGGATATGCATCAACAGAAGAACGTCCGAACACATAACGAGGCAGGTTCCCGAGGGGAAATACAAACGCGAGTCGAGGCGATGCCCACGAAGCCCTTCTCGATGGAGTCGAGAGAGAAGATAGCGCGGATTGACAACCATAGGAATGTCTTTCGCGACGCTCCGTCCATCACCCATAGGCGAGCTCTACTAACGCTGGCATAACGCCTCCGCAAGAAACAGCCTTACCGTAGCTCGCGTACTTAGCTAAAAGCGCGTTGTAATAATCCGGTTCGACCTGCCTGCAAAAGCTCAAGTGGCCTAAAACGCGATGGGCGTGATTACGATCGCACTCGCGCATAAGCGCCTGGTATAACAAGCGCTTTAGCTCTGCTTTTCTTTGAGGTCCCAGGCGCAGGACGCCATCACAGTCAAGATAGATGCCCGTGATTTTACGAAGGTGCCCTCGCCCAAAACAACGAGTTTTGTCACTATTCAAATCAAAACTCTTTTGCCGTAGGCGACTACCAACAAAAGTTGAAATCTCCGCAGAGTTTATCCATTCAGTTGATGAAATGCAGATGTCGTCAGAATATCGCGAGTAGACGAATTTCTCGCCTAGTCCAGCCGCTATCTCATGATCAAATGAAGCCATTATGCGATTGGCGATAAAAGGCGAACACGGAGAACCCGTTGCAAGAGAGCCCCGATAGCATGATAAAGCTACGAGAAGATCAACATCATCTGCGGTGAGACGCAAGCGTGATGCAGCGTTTGTCGACTGATACACTCCCCCTGAAAACAAATTTCTGACCATTTTCTGAGTGCAGGACTCAAAGAAATGGCAAATATCAAGCAGAAGAAAATGACTGCTATTAGCATGGAGCTTGGCATTATGGCAGACGCTTGAACCCTTTTCGTAGGCTGTAGCGTAAGGGAGATCTATATCAAATTCCGTATTTATATAGTCCGATATCCAACACTGAACGAGCTTCAAATCTGGTTGAGGCGCAACGATCTTTCTCCCGCCGGCAGAAAAACAGTGATACTTATCTGTCGTTGAGCTCGCAAGGTCCAGTAGCTGGCGATTTGTCATTCCAAGATCGAAGCAAATTCTATCCGCAATAGACACCGGCAACGCCTCCATACCCCATTGATCTCTTACGAAGGATTACCCGCGCCCTCATGTTTGAGAAATCTTGGTCTTCGCTTCCCTTAAACATGAAATAGGAATCGAGGTGTATCGTGCTTTTAATCAGGGAGTCCGAACCCTTGTTGCATCCCACTTTAGAAACAAGACCGGTAGCTCTCATCATGCAGCAAACATCCAACCAAGATATCGGAACGCCGGCATTTTTCATATCCGCATTTAAAATGGGTGAGTAAATTTTGAGCTTACTAGCACGGAAACCTTTGGCCGCACAGTATATCGTTCGTAAATCGGTCTCTGACATGGGCCCCAATATTTGAAGCAAATCAAGCAACTCATGGACGAGCGAGCCAACGTTAATCATAGCCTCGTCTCGATTAATCATCTTTCTAGTGGCATTTAAGCCAATCTTGGCCCGTCTTGTAGCATTGGCACCAATAAGGGACCTCAGTTCAGAAACAAAACGACATAAGTCAGGCGAAGACATCGGGTTATTCAAGTCCAAATAAAAGACTTTGTTAAGCGAAGAATCTCCCGTGGCTATTTCTTTCACTGGCCCATCAATCAAGAAGCTCCGAGAGCCCTTATATTGCTTTCCAACGGCAACAGAGGTAATCCAGGCAGCATGAGGCAAAGCGGAGAAAGCGCCCAACTCACAAAAAGATCCACAGCTCTCTGCAAAAATCAATATCCAGTCCGATATATCGGCAAGCATAGCCTCTTGTTGAAGCAAATTTAGTTTTGAACCGACCATTTCCGCCGCTACGTCTTCGGCGGTAAGGCAGAAAACGTTTTTAAAAGCCTCGGTATGATTGTTGGACACATAAGCTCTAAAGAATCGACGAGAGGGGTGCAGGCTCTGATCGCCGCCGCAGGGAAAGATAAACAAAGGCATTTTATTAACGGCTCGATTAACCCTCAGATGATTTCTCAGGATATTCAAATCAGTTTTACTGATACAGTCGCAGAGCATTGCACCTCGATTCCAATAAGGACAAGGCCGCACAGTCCGTGCATATGGTTATTCCGTAGGCACGGTTTCGGGTCCGTGGCTATGGAATAACCATATGCACGGACCCGAATTGGTAAAAACGTCTCAGTCCATCTTTAACAGAGGACTTGCTCCAATCGGGGCGATCAATGACTAGCTGCGACCTTGTCTCAAGTAACTTTACCATCACATTAGTGTCTAAGGCTGGATATTAGCCAGCTATAAATAGAAAGCATGCTAGCCCCGCATCAAGTTTATGCTGCAAAATGTACTCTATTGAACAGCGAGTCGCCCGTTCTCGGCCTATTCCTGGCTGCTACTCACAGAGGATTGTATCTCATCGTCACTCCCCTTCTTCTTGCACAACACATGTATCGCGTGTTCACCCAAGATCGCCGCGGACAGTTTCATCGCCGCACCCTTAACGGCATTGAAGAAGTTCTTAAGAAACGATGCGTTCATGTCGTAGTAGTTCATGTTCCTAAACAGCGCATAGAGTGCCAGATAAGTTTGGGCAATGACCACTACAACACTCATTGCAAGAGCGCTGTAGGGCGACTGGGAAATCCAGATCAAGGACCTTAAGCCCAGTTGGGCAAACCAATCTCCAACAATCAACAATCCGTCTTGGGCAGTCTTAATAACCCATGGGGAAAGTAGTTGCGCATAAGGAGGTGACGCATAATTTCTTTCACAAATTGACAAACACATAGAGGAACACGGTTCACGCGTCGTCATATGAGTTCAGGCGACCAAACAACAAATCATCGATGAAAGGGGCACGAGCCCCGTCTGCGAACATCGTATCGATCGACGATGGGTCGCTCGACGCGCTGCCCAAAGAGGAGGCGTCCGAGCTTGTCGGGGCCGAGCGCTACGGGAGGACGGCAGGCCGGAAGGCCTACCGCAGCGGCCGCTACACGAGAAGGCTCGACACGGGCGCCGAGGAAGTCGAGCTCAGCGTGCCGAAGCTCCGCGGGGCGGGCGCGAGGACGGTGCGCGACGGGTTCGCCGAGACACTTGCCTACACGGAATTCCCGCCGGAACGCTAGCGCCGAATCAGGACGAACAACGGAATCGAGCGCATCAACCGCGAGATCAGGAGGAGGGCGAGGGTCGTCGGGACCTTTCCGGACGACAACTCACCCCTCAGGCTTGCGACGGCGAGGCTGAAGTACACAGTGAAGCGCGAATGGGGCAAGAGGAGGTACCTGGACATGTCCAAGCTGGAAGAGACGGACGAGCCGAAGGGAAAGGCGAAAGGCTAGAAGAGGACGGTGCCGAGGACGGCTAAATCAATTTGCGAAAGAATCTTGACGATGCCTCGATACTCTATCGGGAACAAGGTCGTAGCGATTATCAAGCACAATTGGCTCCGCTCCGAGACAGACTAATAGAGTACTATTTTTTCATTCGTTTAGCCGTTTCTTTTCATAGGGTGTGTTGTGAATGCTATTTAATTTGATTATCCGTGCTGATGAAACCCTGCCCATGTTGACTTCTAGAATGTTTGAGCGAACTCCCGATGAGCTGGCGGACCGCTATAGAACTTCCACCAGCTTTGATTTTAATGCCCTCGCTCAGCTTCCTACTGTTATGGCGCGTGAATTTGAGTCGGACGATATGGGCGCCATGGCCAGACTGGGCTATATGGACTCTCCGTCGATAAACCCAGTAATTTCTTCACCCGTTCTGCAGTTTCCATCGCATGCCTTATTGGATCTCGGCTTGCTCGATGAAAACTTTTGGGAAAATAAACGTACTCATTGGAGGCTTTGCGAGGGGGACCCTTTTCGCCTGTTTTCAAAGTTTCTTGCTGACCGTCCCTTGCCGGTCGAACCTGAAGCGTCTTCTGCGTGTGACCCAAATTTAATTGCCGTCATGATGCCATTCACCGAAGACCCTTCTATCGACCCTGTATATTTAGCGTTGGTCGAAGGCTCTAAGAGGGCAGGTAAGAAATGCAGGCGCGTAGACGAGATATGGACTCCCGCAGATATTACGGAAGACATATTTAATTTGATTGCGTCTAGCTCTTTGGTAATTGCTGACATTACCGATCTGAATCCAAACGTCATGTTCGAAGTGGGCTATGCGATCGGAAGGGGCAAGCAGGCCGTTTTGATATGCAAAGATGATGTTCCCCAGCTGCCTTTTGATATCAGCCACAGGAGGGTATTTACCTATAAGCGAGATAAAGACGGATTAGCGATACTTTCAGACAGGGTTATGAAAATCTTGACGAATGATCAGTGATTGGTTGTTCGCTTACGCACTGGGCCCGACATGAGCTCCGGAGCCCCCTATCGATAGATTCCGGCCTCGATGAGCTGGCGCGTGTTGTCCTCGCCTATGCCGTGCAGTTCTGCGGTCCCACTCGCTTGAAGGACAGGTGTTGATGTTGACTATGGAGTGGTCTGAGTGATTACCGGGAAATGAGCGCCATAGGCACGAAAAATTGAGCAAATAAATCAATAGGGTCGCGCCCCGGGAACCGGGGCGCGACCCTCGCCGTATAGCTTCCCC
>CABJFQ010000012.1:65665-67973 GCA_902364975.1 Coriobacteriaceae bacterium
ATAGCTTCCCGTGTTGGCTACTATGGCTAGCCAACACGGGATGAATAGAACAGATGACCGCGCCCCCGGCCCCAGCGAAAGATATACGGTTCATTGAGGCAGTCGAACGCTCGAGGTCCGAAATCTGCATGTACACGGTCCGCAAGAACGATATCGTCGACAACACCGTGAAAATCCCGATGCGCATGATCCAGGAGTTCGGGTGCGCGGACGGGTTGATCGGCATTGTGCAGTACGACAGCTTAACGCGCCTCGCCGACAGACACACCACCGACAACGGAAACATCTACGCCCACGGTCCCATCTCCTACGGCGTCCCTGGGCCAAAACCGATCCGCGAGATCTTTGAGGGCATCCCGCACAATCTCGTTATCAAAACGCCCAAGTACGCATATCAGAAGGAGTATCGAATCATCGGGTCGCGACCGGTCGAATGTCGCCTTTTACCAGACGAGAATCACCCGGGCTGCAAAATTGAAAAATACGACCACGCAGAACTTGACCTAAGCAGCAGCCTCGCGGACTTTTCCCGGAAGGTCTCGGTGGCGAGTCTCGAAGAAGCGCGAGACGGCCTCGTGCTGGATTTGCCGCATCAGGCATAGTCAGCCCAACGCGATCCACAACGTCACCGGGCAATCAACCATCCGTCCCTCCAACATTCCCCAGAAAGTTCGCTGATGTTGACTGGGGTTCCCGTAAAATAAACTCCAACAAAATATGTGCGGAGTGCTGGCCTGGAGCTGCCTTCGGACCCTATTGGCTGCTCACCGAGAGGCTCCGCTATGAAACGACCCCTTTACTACCTGTTCTGCGTGATCGCGTGCACGTCTATGGTCGGCGCGACGATGCCTATGGCAGCCATTGCGGAGGCGATTCAGCCTCAAGAAACAGCCGGGCAGCAGGCGCAAGCCGACGCTACGAGCAGCGGCGCAGGCAAGGCCGAAGACGGCACCAACGCAAACGCGACAGCAGATACCGCAGAGGACAGCACCGCAACATCCACCGGCACCAGCGCCGTCAACACGGAAAGCGCTGACGGCACCCCCACCGCAACCGGCACCCCCACCCCATCCCTCCGCGCCCAAACCAACGGCACCCCCGAGGCAATCTCCACCGCAGCAGAAACCGGCTACGCCCACTCCGCCACGGCAACCCAAAACGGCGTCACCTTCACCGTCTCGTGGAACGACGCCCCCGCGGGCACCGCGACGACCTTCCATGTAACCCAGACCAACGGCTCGTCCCAGGCCAAGGCGCGCATGGACGTGCCCACCTACTGGGACGGCGGCAGCCAGGAAAGCGTCTGCGACCCGTCGCGCGCGGCATGGGCCAGCTACTACAGCCTGGGCACCGCGGGCCACGACTTTACCTTTGACTTCACGGCGTCGGGCACGTACCGAATCTACTTCTACTTTATGGACAACGACAGAAACGACCCCCAAAACGACAAGGGGATCTACTACCTGCGCACCACGGCGGAGGTGACCGTAAACGACGCCGCCCGCCCAAGCGTCACGCAGATCGTCAACGACGCCGTGGATCTGTGCAGGCAACAGACAAACGGCTCGGAATACGACATGGCGCTGTGGCTCCACGACTGGACGCTCGACCAGCTGGAGTACGACCACAGCCTCAACTGGTGCTCGGCCGAAAGCGGCCTCACGCGCCACCAGGGCACCTGCGAGAGCTACCAGCGCATCTACTCCAAGCTCCTTGACGCCGCGGGCATCGCCAACGGCCGCATCACCGGCAACGGCCACACCTGGAACGCCGTGAAGATCGACGGCAAATGGTGCCAGATGGACCTAACTTGGGACGACACCAGCGACAACTGGTACGGAGACCTGGACCAGCGCCATCTGTACTTTGGCCTGACCGACGAGCTCATGGCAATCGCCCACTCCGACCACACGGCTAACTACCAGAAGGCCGACTACGCCTACCGCTCGACAGATCTATCCAACAATTACTTTGTGAGAAATGGCAAAGTCGATGAATGGGCCAAGAAATATGCCGACCGCATTCAGCGGCACCTGGATGCCAAGGAAGAGAGCTTTTCTATCGATGCCGACAACCAGTCCTTCCCGCCGAGTATTTCGGGAATTCAGAATGGGATTGTTGCTTATGCGATGAATCAGAGGGAGTGGAAGACTGATGGCGCAAAAGTTAATCTAACGGCGACGTCTAACGTCACAAAAGAATCGAACAGCAAATGGAACGCTAAGTACGACCTGAAGGCTGAATACAAAACAGCAGCATTGGGAAGTGTGATTGACGACGGCCCCTACCGCCTCGCGACCGCCCTCGA
>CABJFQ010000013.1 GCA_902364975.1 Coriobacteriaceae bacterium
GAGCAAACCACCCCTTTTAGGGGTGGTTTTGATTTGGCACCGAGATGCGCAATGCTGCCGGGCTGTCCACAGGCTATTGAATTGTCGGTGCATGAAAAAAGCCGACATCCCGCCTCGGGGAGGAGGCGGGAACGCACCGAGTAGACGGAGGGGTGCGGAGCGCGGTCGCGTCTCGACTGACAACGTTGCCCATCGACGGGATTATTGTAGCGCATGGGCGCTTCTTGGTTTATCGTGTCGAGCGCTTGTGTTGTGCCGTTGCCTGTGGCGGCGGTGTGCTACACTCTTGCACTGCTGAGTGGGCCAGACGGTCGCGCGATGTACTGCTTGCGGTACGCGTGAGGAAAGTCCGGGCTCCAGAGGGCGGGATGCCGGCTAACGGCCGGGCGGAGTGATCCGACGGAAAGCGCCGCAGAAAAGAAGACTCCCACCTGCGTCGCAAGGCGTAAAGGGAAAAGCTGAAACGGTGGTGTAAGAGACCACCAGCGTCGTGGCAACACGGCGGCTTGGCAAGCCCCATCCGGAGCAAGCGCGAATAGGAACGCTATGGGCCGGCTCGGTCCGCGTTCGGGTAGCGTGCGTGGAGCTGCACGGTAACGTGCAGACAAGATAAATGACCGTTCACGACAGAACCCGGCTTATCGGCCCACTTGGCACTTTGTTGACGCTGCGAACCCGTCAGCGCGGCAATCTGCCTTTCAAACCTTCGGGCATGACCATAAGGTCAATGCCCTCGGCTTTCAAGGCACCTTGCTCGCGCTGACGGGTTCTCGCTTTCGTTGACGGAATCATCGGCGTTGCCATTCTTTTTACTAGGGTTATCGTATTATTGAGGCTGTTTGTTGCTGCGCTTTATTTTGTTGAGGGGCTTTGTTGGACAGCTATTTTACTCTGCAATCGAATATTGAGGTTTCGGGCGAGTTTGTGGACCGCAAGAGCCGGTTTATTGCCCAGCTGGTCCATATTGAGTCCGAGGACGAGGCGAATGCCTTTATCGAGATGGTTCGCAAGCGTCATTATGACGCTCGACACAATGTTCCCGCGTGGATTTTGGTCGATGGACGCGAGCGCCAGAGCGATGATGGTGAACCGAGCCGCACGAGTGGTATGCCGACGCTCGAGGTGCTGCGCGGTGCGGGGCTCAAAAATGTTTGCTGCGTAGTGACACGCTATTTTGGTGGCACGCTGTTGGGGCCTGGTGGTTTGGTGCGCGCCTATACCGCGGCGACGCAGGCGGCGGTGGCCGCGGCTCAGGAGGCCGGGCAGATCGTCGAGATGACGAGCGTCGTGCCGGTTGATGTGCATGTGGCCTATCCACAGTATGAGCAGGTGCTTCGCTTGGCGCAGGATTCGGGTGCCAAGGTTTCGGATACCGATTACGCGGATGCTGTGACACTTCACTTGGTGTTTAAAGCGGGGGAGCAAGAGCCGTTTTGCGCTAAGATGCGCGAGCTTATGGCGGGGCGCGAGGAGATTGAGGTCAGCGCTCCCGAGTTTGCTGAGTTCTAACGACGACGGCCGGCGTGCATTTGGATGAATCCCAAGCGCGCCGGCTGTCGTTTTATGTCGCTGCCGTTTACTCGGCGAGCTGCTTTAGTACATCGCAGGCGATTTCGACGGCATCGTCGATGCAACCGGGGCAGCTGCGGAGCGGACCCTTATCCGATCCGACGCCCTTGAGCGTGCCGCAGACGGTCGTCGTGTTCTTCTCGCCAAAACGTTTGGCGATCTCGCGCGACAGTTTGTAGGTCTGGCCCTTGGTCTTGGGGTTTTCCATGCCATCGCTCATTACAAAGCCCATGATGGCCACGGCGCCCGAGATGGCGCCGCAAGTTTCGGTCATGCCGCCCATGCCGGCGCCAAAGCCCTCGGTGAGGGTAAAGGCGACCTGGGGGTCGAGCCCGACGGCGGGCGCGAGCGTGCAGGCGACGGCCTGCGCGCAGTTAAAGCTGCGGGCGTGGTATTCGGCAGCCTGAGCCTGGCAGGTGGCAGTGTTGAGCTGAGTGGTATCAATCTGCTTCATCGGTGTCTCCTTGATTGCGGTGTACCCGCCTATGGTACCCTTGCTGGCGCATTCGCTTATCGAGACCGCAGTGCATATCTCATTGTTTTTCGCCATCGAACACTTTCTTAAGATTTGGGACAAATAAACCTGATTAATTTGTCCCATAACCTATCGGCGGGATGGGTTGAGAGGGGTGTGCGGTAGCGGTATCGTGAATCGAATAAAACAAAACCCAAGTAAGGGAGTTGGATATGAGCGAGCAGACCATCGGTACGACGTGTGTTCAGGGCGGTTATCGCCCGGGTGATGCAGAGCCGCGTCAGGTGCCTATCTACCAGTCAACCACGTGGAAGTACGACACGTCCGAGCACATGGGCAAGCTGTTCGACCTGGAGGAGTCGGGCTACTTCTACAGCCGTCTGCAGAACCCCACGTGCGATCTGGTTGCCGCAAAGATCTGCGAGATGGAGGGCGGTACCGCTGCGATGCTCACGAGCTCGGGCATGGCTGCGAACTTCCTCGCGATCTTTAACGTGGCCGGTGCCGGCGATCACGTGGTCGCGAGCTCTGCCATCTACGGTGGTACCTATAACCTGCTCGCCCATACCATGGAGCGCATGGGTCTGACCTGCACGTTCGTTGCCCCCGATTGCACCGACGAGGAGCTCGAGGCAGCCTTTGAGCCCAATACCAAGCTCGTCTTTGGCGAGACGATCGCCAACCCCGCCCTTGCCGTGCTCGATATTGAGCGCTTTGCCAAGGCCGCGCATGACCACGGCGTGCCGCTGATGGTCGACAACACCTTCCCGACGCCCGTGATGTGCCGTCCCTTTGAATGGGGCGCCGACATCGTCACGCACTCCACCACCAAGTACATGGATGGACATGCCGCCTACCTGGGCGGCGTGATCGTCGACCACGGTCAGTTTGACTGGATGGCTCATGCGGACAAGTTCCCGGGTCTCACCACGCCCGATGAGAGCTATCACGGCGTGACGTATGCCGAGAAGTTCGGTCGCGAGGGCGCCTTCATTACCAAGGCCACCGCGCAGCTTATGCGCGACCTCGGCCCCATGCAGAACCCGCAGGCGGCCTTCTTCCTGAACAGCTCGCTCGAGAGCCTGCATGTACGCATGCCGCGTCATTGTGAGAACGGCCTGGCCGTTGCCAAGTTCCTGCAGAGCCATCCCAAGGTACGCTTCGTGAGCTATCCGGGCCTGGAGGGCGATAAGTACTATGACATCGCTCAGAAGTACATGCCCAACGGCACCTGCGGCGTTGTGAGCTTTGGCTTTAACGGTGGTCGCGCGGCAGCCGAGACCTTTATGAAGAGCCTCAAGCTCGCCCAGATCGCCACGCATGTGGCCGACGCCCGCACTTGCTGCCTGCATCCTGCTAATGCTACGCATCGCCAGATGAACGACGAGGAGCTCATCGCCTGCGGTATCTCCGCCGACATGGTGCGCCTGTCGTGCGGCCTCGAGGACACGGCCGATCTGATTGCCGACCTTGAGCAGGCGCTCGAGCAGTGCTAGGCTAGCGTTCGCACAAGGCGCCGATGCTGGCAGAAAGCTTCGGCGACCTTTCGTTCCGATTCCGTAGGCGGGACCCCAATCGCTACTGTTTACAGGCGATTGGGGCCCCGTTTTTGCGTTGCGCCACTCGAAAGGATGGATATGGAGAAAACCGCAGAGCAGCTGCGCCGCGAGCGTATTGCCCTAGAGGGCGACACCCATGGCAAGAACAAGTGGGCGATTCTGTTTACCGTGCTCATCATGACGTTTATGGTATGTCTGGATTCGACCGTCGTGACCGTGGCGCTGCCCGTGATGCAAAAGGAGCTGGGCGTGGGCCTCGACCACATCCAGTTGGTGAGCTCGGTGTACCTGCTTGCGACATGCGTGGCTATGCTGCCGTTTGGCCGCTTGGGCGACGTGCGCGGCAAGGTGGGCGTATTCCAGCTGGGTGTAATCGTCTTTACGGTCGGATCGTTGCTGTGCGGCCTTTCGGCCTCGCTCGAGGTTCTTATTCTGGCTCGCATTGTCCAGGGCGTCGGTTGCGCGGCGGCCATGGCCAACAACATGGGCATTATTACCGAGTCCTTTCCGGCGCGCGAGCGCGGCCGCGCCATGGGCATTCTCGCGACCTTCGTGGCCCTCGGCATGATGTGTGGCCCCGTGCTGGGCGGCATGCTGGCGGCAAGCTTTCCCTGGGAGAGTATCTTCCTCATCAACCTGCCCATTGGCGTCATCTCATTTATCGTGGGGCTCTATACGCTGCCGCATGTTAAGCCGGAGGCTGGTGAGCGCCCCATGTCCCTGATCGAGGCCGCTCGTCGCTGCTTTGCAAATTCGGCCTTCACCATCAACCTCGCCTGCATGCTCATCGTGTTCGTTGGTATTGGCGCATCTGAGTTTGTGCTGCCGTTCTATTTCCAGGATGCCCATGGCTTTAGCTCCGATATTTCCGGACTGCTCTTTTTGGCGCTGCCGATGGTGAATGCCTTTATCGGCCCGCTTTCGGGTACGGTTTCGGACCGTGTTGGCTGCGAGGGCCCTACGGCGGTTGGCCTGGGCGTGTACGTGTGCGGACTATTTGCGGTAAGCACGCTCGACGAGCACTCTTCCATCCCTGTGATCGTGTGTTGCGTCGCGTTTATGTCGTGTGGCACGTCGATTTTCCAAAGTCCCAATAACTCGCTGTATATGGGCTCGGCTCCGCGCGAAGCGCTCGGCTTTGCGGGCAGCCTGGGTAGCCTTGCGCGCTATGCGGGTATGGCAGTGGGCATTACGGCGGCATCGCATATCCTCTATGGGCAGATGAGCGTGGCGATGGGCGAGGCCGTGACCAGTATTGTTGCAGGTCGTCCGGATGTGTTCCTGTTTGGTTTTCGCTCGGTATTCTACGTGCTCATGGCTGTGGCGGCAGCGGGCTTTGCACTCGCCATGGTGCGTTTGGTGAGGATGCGCGCCCGCCATTAGTGTGTTGAGAGGCTGTCTGCCACGATTCGCGCCGTCCCAAAAAGACTGGTTTGTGGTGCGATGCGGCTTGTGGGGCGGTCGGGGGTCGGTCCGTGGTAGACTATCGAACAACGTTTATTAATCGCGCGGCATCCTTGCCGCGAGAAGGGGTTGCGCCATGCAGGAGCTTGAGGATCGTATTCGCCATGACGGCATCGTAAAGGCCGGTAACGTCCTTAAGGTTGATGCCTTCCTCAACCACCAGTGCGACGTTGAGCTGTTCGACCACATGGGCGCCGAGTGGGCCCGTCTGTTCGAGGGCGTCGAGATCAACAAGATCCTGACGATTGAGGCTTCGGGCATTGGCATGGCCTGCATCGCGGCTCAGCATTTTGGCGGTGTGCCGGTGGTCTTTGCCAAGAAGGCGCAGTCCATCAACCTCGACGGCGAGCAGTATGCCACGACCATCTACTCCTTTACCAAGCAAAAGGAGTACCCGGTCATCGTTGGTAAGCGTTTCCTGTCCGAGGGCGACAAGGTCCTGATCATCGACGACTTCTTGGCTAACGGCTGCGCGCTCGAGGGTCTTATCAAGATCTGCGAGGCCGCGGGTGCCGAGGTTGCCGGCATCGGCATTGCCGTGGAGAAGGGCTTCCAGGGCGGTGGCGATAAGCTCCGCGAGCGTGGCTTCCGCGTTGAGAGCCTGGCCCGTATCGCCGATATGGACTGCGAGACCGGCGAGATCACCTTCGCCTAAGCGCGCAACACAAGCGATTGGTATGCGATGTGACAAAGGGACTGTCCCTTTGTCACATTTTTTGTATGAGGGGAGGTGTTGATATGGATGAGAACAAGATGGGGTGGCGCGAGTATGCGCGCTATGCCGAGATGTCGGCCGAGGAGTTGGCGCGCGATTGCGAGGTGCAGGTGTTTCGCGCGACGGGTCCGGGCGGACAAGGCGTCAACACGACGGACTCTGCTGTGCGCATGAAACATGGGCCCACGGGGATTGTCGTGACGGCGCGCGAGAGACGTAGTCAGTTTCAGAATCGTGCGAGCTGTCTGCGTAAGCTGCGCGCTGAGCTTGAGCGTCGCGGGCGTCCACCGCGCCGACGCGTAAAGACCAAGGTGCCTCAGCGCTCTCGCCAGCGCAGGCTCAACGACAAACACTTCAACGCCATTAAAAAGGCCAGCCGTCGCAAGCCGGGTGGGGGAGGAATGATCTCTTCATAAGTTGCGGTGAAATAGGGACTGTTTATGCAGCTAAAGCCGCAAAACAGTCCCTATTTCACCGCAACTTAGGGGTGGCTAGTGGGTGGGGCGCCAGACGTTGAGGGCGCCGCCGAGGACGTCGACCTCGATGCGCGAGGCGACAACGGGCTCCCCGTCGGCCTGGATGGGGTAGTCGGGCTCCTCAAAGGTGAGCTCGGCATGGCGGCAGCGGCGCATGCGAATCGGCGGCAGTTTGGTATGGTGGCCGTCTTTGGCCGAAAGGAACATTGGCAGGGCAACCGCGCGTGGGACGGGGCCGCAGGCGTAGCAGACGTCGAGTATGCCGTCGCAGGGATCGGCATCGGGACAGATGCGATAGCCCGAGCCATAGGTGGGGCCCAGCTGAATTGCCATGATGATCGCCCTCACGCGCTCGGCGGGCGTGCCGTCAAAGCTGACTGTCATGGGGTAGTTGCGATAGCGCAGGCCAAACTGCTCAAGTCCCGAGAGGGTGTAGAGCGGAGCACCCGTCAAGCCGGTCTTTTTGCGCAACTCGGTGGTGCCCAGACCAATAGCGGCATCGATGCCGACCGAAAGCGTCTGGTCGTAGTACTCAACGGTAGCCTCGCCGCTGCCGCTCGCAGGGCTCCGCGAGCGAATGCGCCCGATGTCCTGACGCTGCAGCTCGCAGGTGAGCAGCGCGCCAAAATCCTTGCCGGAGAAATCGTCGATGCCGAGCGTCTGGGCAAAATCGTTTCCGGAGCCCACGGGCAGGACGGCAAGAGCGGGGCGGGCGTCCTCCTTTTGCGTCATAAGCCCGTTGACGACCTCGTGAATCACGCCGTCGCCGCCAAGGGCGATAACGGTGCGATAGCCCTGAGCCTGCGCGGCCAGCTCCTTGGCGTGTCCCATACGCTCGGTCAACACCAGGTCAAACTGGGATGCGCGTGCAGTCATGTCCAAAAAGCGCTGCAGGCGCTCGGCAACTTCGCGCGCCGCACCCGACTGGGCGGCTGGGTTGGCGATGATGAGCGTGCGACCAAAATCAGTTGCGTGCATGGGGCGACTCCCGGCGTGTGACATGACAGTGCGGTCGCGCTCAGGTCGAATTGCCCCCGATTGTGGCTGCACGGCGATTATTACATCTACTCTATCAGGTCGTTGTGGCGCTCGATAGCGTCCGCTACCGTACCGCCCTCATCCACAATAAGCGAACGGCGCTTGGGTGAGATGATGCGCTGGGCGGGGTACACGCCGCGGTGTCCGCCGGTTAGGTAGCTGATAAAGGCCACGATGACAAAGAACCCGGCGGCCGTTCCGTGGAACAGATCGATGGCCATCATACAGGTGGTGATGGGCACGTTGAGGCCGGCGCAGAAGACGCCGAGCATGCCGAGGGCCGCCAGAAAACTGGGGTCAAGCCCGGTAAGGCAACCGATCCAGCCACCGAGTGCCGCACCGATGCCAAACAGGGGCGTGACCTCGCCGCCTTGGAAGCCCGCGCCCAGGGTAAGCGCTGTGACGACCAACTTGATGGCTGCGTCCGCCAGGGTGGTGTTGCCTGCAAATCCGGCGCCGGAAAGCCACGTGGAAAGGCCGGCGTAGTTCCAGGCGTCGAGGAGGGCATAGGCGGCCAAAACCACGAGTGCGCCTATGAGTGCGCGGACGAGGTAATTGGTGATAAAGCGACTGTACAGGCTTTTGACGGTTCGAACCGACCAGGCAAAGAGGCGTGCCGTCAGGCCGAAGATAATGGCGCTGATAACAACGATGACAACCGTCCGTGGTGTCATGTTGGGAACGCTGGCGATGACATTCGCCTCGTACTCGGTTCCCAAGGCAAGCGACGTAAAGTAGCCGGTAAACGAGGCGACCAGGCAGTAGATGCCCGCGGTGTAGTCGATCTTGCCGATAAAGCACATCTCCATGCCAAAGAAAGCTCCAGCAAGGGGCGAACCGAATACGGCGCCAAAGGCCGACGAGATGCCGGCGAGCATGAGGTCGTGGTGGTCATGCTTTTTGAGGTGGGCGAGGCTCGAGATGTTGCTGGCGATGGTGCCGCCAATCTGCACCGCGGCTCCCTCGCGACCGGCCGATCCACCCGTTAGGTGCGTGAGCGTGGAGCAGACGAAGGTGAGGACGGCCATGCGCATATGGATGAGGCGTGTGCCCAGAGCGGAGTCGATGACCAGGTTGTTGCCTCGTTTGGCGGCAAGGCCGTGGTTTTTGTACACCCATGCGGTGGCAATGCCCACAACGGGAAGCAATGCGTAGACCCACGCGTGGTGCTCGCGATAGTCGGTCGCGATATTCAGCGAGGCCAAAAACGCCCAAGCGGCAACGCCCATGGCGAGCGAGACGATGACGACGAGCGCGAGCAACTTGGCGCTCGCGAGTAGGTTGCGGGCGTTGCGGCGCGTGTCGGCAGCCAAGAGATGCTCGGAGCGGGTGAGCTGTTGCCTGCCTGCCATGATGACGTCATTAAGGGAGAAAAAGCCGCCGTCGTCGAGCGACTGGGAATGATCCTGCGCCTCGTTTGCGCTTTCGGGTTTGTCGGTAAAAGCCATACGTTCCTCTTTTGGGTTGCAACACGAGCATTATAGAACGTGCCAAACGTGACAAACCGGCTGGTTGGTTTTGGTTCTGTTTCGCCGTCCGTTACCGACAGGTGTATTCGTGGGCACGGGCCGTGTCGCCGTCGTGCGGCGCGGGATTATACTGAGATAAACATAAAGAATCGGCGCCCGTGATGTGCGCCGTTGCATGCTAGAGGTGTATATGGCAGAGAAACTCATTCCGTTGGAGGACGCACAGGCGATCGTCTTGTCGCACGTGAATCGCACCGGAGTTGTCGAGATTCCCGTGTGGCAGGCCGCCGGTCTTCCCTTGGCAGAGGACGCGGTGGCCGATATCGACATCTCGCCGTTTGCCAACAGCGCTATGGACGGATATGCCGTGCGCTCGGCGGATTTGGCGCAGGCATCTGGTGAGGCGCCGGTGACGCTCGACGTTATCGGACACGAGGCCGCGGGCCATGTGTTTGAGGGCACAATTGGCGCGGGCGAGACGGTCCGCATCATGACGGGCGCGCCGGTGCCCGAAGGTGCCGATGCCGTTGTGAAATACGAGATCGTTGATGTGCTCGACGGCGATGGCAACGAGGGCTCGCGTGCGAGGTTCTCGACGCCGACAAAGGTGGGGGAGAACGTTCGCTCTGCCGCCGAGGAGGCCCATGCTGGCGATGTTGTGATGCACGCCGGCGAGGTCGTGGCTCCGGCGGGCGCTGGCTTGCTGGCGAGCGCCGGTTACGCGAGCGTGAAGGTCCATGCCGCTCCGCGCGTGGGCATCATCTCGCTGGGCACGGAGCTGGTCGCGCCGAACGAGCTGCCGGCGCGCGGGCAGATTCGCGACTCCAACTCGTCGGCGGTGATGGCCGAGGCGCTCGATGCCGGCGCCGAGCCCGTGTTCTACGGCATTGCGCCCGATGATGAGCGGGCGATTGCCGAGCTGGTGCATCGTGCCGTGCAGGAGTGCGATTTTGTCATTACGAGCGGTGGCGCCTCGGCAGGCGACTACGACTACGTGACGGCGCTGGTCCAGCGCGAGGGCGAGGTGCTGTTTGACCGCATCTCGATGCGTCCGGGCAAGGCCATCACGTTTGGGCTGCTCGGCGGCAAGCCGTATCTGGGGCTTTCGGGCAATCCCGCGGCGGCGTATGTGGGCTTTGAGATGCTCGCCCGCCCGGCGATCCGCAAGATGCGCGGTTTTGCCGAGGGGGCGCGTCCCGTGCAGCAGGCGATGCTCACGCACGGCGTGAAAAAGCGACAGCATCGCCGCTTCTTCGATCGCGCCACGGTTTTGCGCGACCCCGAGACCGGTGAGCTGTTGGTGACCGAGGCCAAGACGCAGAATTCGGCGTTGCTCGGCACGATGCAGCGGGCCAACTGCCTGCTGCGTATTGACGAAGGTCCGTGCGAGCTCAAGGCGGGAGACATCGTGGATGTTGTGCGTGTCGACCTGCCTGAGGGCGCCGTGTTGTAGGAGGAATGCTATGGAGCTGAAGATATCGATCGTGACGTGTTCGGATACGCGGGACCTTGCCCAGGACGAGGCTGGAGCCGCACTCGAGGAACTTATCGAGGCGCAGGGCTGGACGGTCGTCTCACATCTGGTCGTGCGCGACGACGTCAGCGAGATCGGTGATGCCATTGTGGAAGCCGCCGATGAGTGCCACGCCAATGTCGTGCTCACCTGCGGCGGCACGGGGCTTTCGATGCGCGATGTGACGCCCGAGGCGACGCGTGCCGTCTGCGATCGCGAGGTGCCGGGTATTGCCGAGGCGATCCGTGCGTACTCGATGACCAAGACGCGCCGCGCCATGCTCTCGCGCGCTATTTGCATGCAACGAGGTCATACACTTGTCGTAAACTTTCCCGGTTCTTCGAAGGCCGCTCGCGAAAGCTGGGAGGCCATAGCGGACCAGCTGGAGCATGCGGCTCAGATGACAGCGGGCGGCGGACATACCAACTAAGCGGTTTACCTGCGGCGGAGCGACCTGAACGGCTGCTCCGCCTTTTATTTGCGCCCAAGGGGACGGCATTCTGTAGGCATGCTTGAAACTATATTCTCAGACGAGAATAATTTCTCATAATCATTATTCGCACCGAAGTATAATCTAATTACAGAATAAAGCCCGCGGTGGGGTACCCGGGCATAAGGTCCGAAAGGGTTGAACATGTTCGATATGGTTTCTCGCCGCGGATTCGTCTCGCTCTCTGCTGTCGCCGCTGCCGGCCTTGGCCTTGCCGGCTGCTCTGGCAACAAGACGTCTGAGCCGACTGGCTCCGATGCCGGTTCTGCTAAGGCATCTTCCAAGAAAGCTGTCGAGCTGCAGGTCTTTGCCGCCAACTCGCTCGAGAAGGCTCTGCCCGAGGTTCAGGAGCTTTACACCGAGCAGACCGGTACCACGTTTGCCGACACGCAGTTTAAGGCGTCTGGCGACCTCGTTGAGCAGATGCGCGCCGGTGCCACGGTCGACGTGCTCATCACCGCTTCCAAGGGCACCATGGACGACGCCGAGGCCGTCGAGCTCGTCGATGCCGACACGCGTGAGGATATGTTCGTCAACGATCTTGTGATCATTCGCGCTGAGGGCTCCGACACCAAGATCGAGGCCATCGCCGACGTCGCGAACCTGGACGGCAAGATCGCCATCGGCGACGCCAAGACCGTCCCCGCCGGCAAGTACGCCAACCAGGCGTTGGCTTCCGTGGGTCTCTACACCGGCACCGAAGGCGACGACGGCAAGTATGCTCCCGAGATCGCCGACAAGGTCGCACTGGCCGACAAAGTTGGTACCGCTGCCGCCTATGTGTCCACAGGCGACTGCGTGGCCGGTTTTGTCTACAGCTCCGATATCTTCCGCTACGACGGCATCGAGGAGGCGTTCGTGTGTCCCGAGGACTCGCACAAGCCCATCGTGTATCCGGGCGCCGTTGCCGAGAGCTCCGAACATGCCGACGAGGCTAAGGCGTTCATCGACTTTTGCCTGTCCAACAAGAAGGCTCAGAAGATTTGGGCTAAGTACGGCTTTGAGCTTTCCGCGTAGTGCGGCTTGGCGCGATAATTCCATCGTTTTGTGTTTCACTCCGTCCTTGTATTCGCTTGGAGCTTTTCGTGCTTAATAGATTCCGCATGCTTGTCGCCTGTGCTTTGACCTTCGCGCTTTGCTGGATGCCGGGATTTGCGTTTGCTGGGGACGCTGAGGACGGGGCCCAGGTTGCTGCGACCGCTCATGGGCTTTCCTATGGGATCGAGGGTTTTGAGCGGTTGGCCAAGGGGACCGCTCGTGCCATGGAGGGCCAGCCTGAGGGCTACCGGTTTCCCGTTGACGAGGACGTGGACCTTGTAGCGGCGCCTGCTGCCGATCGCGTTGTGGTGTGGATATCGCCCAAGGCGGTCGAGAAGTTTGGATTGGATCCGCAGGACAACGAGTGCGTATCGGGTCTCAAAGCCCTCGTCTGTGAGCTCGACAGCTCAAACTGCATGGGAGGTGCGCAGCTAGGGGACGTGGATCTTCCTTGGTATGTCACGGCGGAAACAACGTTTGATACCGGCGGGTATACCTATGGCTTTGACGAGCGTGGTACGGATGGGGACCGCTATGTGGTGATTGCATCAGCCTCGGGTGATGCCAAGGGCGGCGCGCGTTGGCTTGATAGCGCTCAAATGGTAGAGGCATCGTCTGCCGTGTTGCGGGATGAGCGGGGGCCCTTGACCTCTCTGGCCTCCTTTTTGGGCGACATCGACTATCGCCCGTTTTGGGTGTCCATTAAAACGAGCGGCCTTGCCCTGCTGATCTCCTTTGCGCTGGGCCTGTTCGCCGCGTGGAAGACTATGGGTACCTCGAGCCGCATCAAGGGCCTGCTCGATTCGGTCTTTACGATTCCTATGGTGCTGCCGCCCACGGTCTGCGGCTTTCTGCTTCTCATGCTGTTTGGCCGCTCGACCGGGGTGGGCCAGTGGCTCATCGCGCACGGCATCTCGATCGTCTTTACCTGGCCCGCGGCGGTGATATCTGCCGTGGTAGTGTCGTTTCCGCTGGTCTACCGCACGACGCTCGGAGCCTTCGAGAGCCTCGACACGCAGATGCTCGACGCCGCGCGAACCCTGGGATGGTCCGAGCGTCGCATCTTTACCAAGCTTATGATGCCGCTTGGCTGGCCCTCGATTGCCGCCGGCACGGTGCTCGCCTTTGCCCGCGCGATGGGCGAGTTCGGTTGCACCCTGTTCTTTGCGGGCAACTACGCTGGCATTACCCAGACCATCCCCATCGCCATCTACTTTGAGTGGATGGGCGGCAACACGTCGGTGGCGCTCTTTTGGGTCATCGTCGTAATCGTGTTCAGCCTCCTGGTCATTCTGTTCATCAATATGTACACGGCGCATTCGCAAAAGTACCGTGAGCGCGGCCTGTCCCGCGCAGAGCGCAAGCAGGCCAAGCAGCTGGGCGGCCAGACCGATTCGCTCGACCCAGTCGGCGGCGATGCACTGCGTATCGATCGCGAGGCGCTGGCCGAGCTTATGCGCGATGACACGGTCGCAAAGGGAGGTCGATAAGCCATGTCGCTTGTTCTGGCTATCAAAAAGCGCTATCCGGGGTTCACTCTCGACATGCAGCTTGAGGCCGGCGAAGAGCGCGTGGCGCTGCTGGGCGCCTCGGGTTGTGGCAAGAGCTGCACCTTGCGTTGCATTGCCGGCGTGGAGACGCCCGACGAGGGCGAGATCGTCGTCAACGGCGTGACCTTCTTTGACTCGGCGGCGGGTATCAACCTGTCGCCCCAGGAGCGCAAGTGCGCCCTGCTGTTCCAAAACTATCAGTTGTTTCCCAATATGACGGTGGCCGATAACGTGTGCGCCGGCGTACAGGATGCGGGTGACGTCGCTGCACGCAAAAAGCTCGCCGAGCGCTATCTGGGCATTTTTGGTCTGGCCGATTTTGCCGACCGCTATCCCGCACGCCTCTCGGGTGGTCAGCAGCAGCGCGTGGCGCTTGCGCGCATGGTGGCGGCACACCCGGGCATTTTTATGTTCGACGAGCCCATGAGCGCGCTCGATGCCTACCTTAAGAGCGCGCTCGAGCAGAACATGCTCGACCTGTTCGACGTGTGCAACCGCACCGTGCTCTACGTGAGCCACGATATCGACGAAGCGTGTCGCCTGTGCCAGCGCATTTGCGTGATGCATAACGGGCATGTGGAGGAGATCGGCTCCGTCGAAGATGTGGTCCGCCGGCCGCAAACCTTGGCCGCGCTGCGCTTGACGGGCTGCAAGAACACGAGCCGTGCGCGCAAGATCGGCTACGAAGAAGTTGAGGCCCTCGATTGGGGCATGACCTTTAACGTGGGCCGCGAGGTCCCCGATGATGTGGCGTACCTGGGGATTCGTGCAAGTTACTTCCATGTTGACAACCGTGCCGAACGGGGCCGCAACAGCTACGATTTGCACGTGGCCCGTGTGAGCGATTCGCGTTTTGAGCGCTTGGTGCTGTTGGATGTGCCACGTACCGATGCGCCGACTCGCCTGCAGTGGAAGGTCAACAAGGTGGGCGTACCTGTAGAGGAGTTGCCACAGGCGGGGGAGACCTTGCGCATGCATTTTGATGCGAGCAGGATTCATTTGGTTTGTCGATAGCGCCGGGTAATGCCGTCGGGGGATATAAGCCTCGGCGGCTTTGTTTTTGCCGTTCACCGAATGAGGGATGACAAACTCCTATCAATCAAGATAATTATTTATTAAACGACGGCACACGATGCTGTCGTACGAATGTCAACGGTGTTCGCATGGTCGATGACCGTTGATATAGTTGACCTTAACTTGTAAAGGAGGGTGCGCACATGCCGCAGACGACATACATTCGCCGCGTTGCCGCGCGCGCCCTGTATATGGCTCGGAGTCGCATATGAGCAGGTATGTTCACGGCTCCGGGAGAGACGACACACAGCTAAATAACCGAACGCAAGGCAGGTTCCCCAAAATTCCGGGTTTAGGCGCGGCTGGGTTTTCGCCACCCACCGTGCAGCAATACCGTAGCTATTCATATTTGGTTCGAGAGGGGAACCGTCATGGCTGAAGAATTTGATTTCCATCCGATGTGGGAGAGCCTCGGCATGAATCTTGCCGACCACGACATGCTGCTGGGCGCCGTGGGCCAGATGTACGGCGATATGTTCTTGACGCAGAACAATCGCCCCAAGTCCACGTCCTACCTGGACTTTGTGGCCAGCAACATCCACAGCGGCCGTATTAAGGAGATGCTCGACAAGAAGGAGGCCGGCGAGGCCACCAAGATCGTCGGTTCGTTCTGCGTGTACGTGCCCGAGGAGATCGTGCTTGCCTGTGACGGCATTCCCGTTGGCCTGTGCTCGGGCGCCGATTGGGCAACGGACAAGGTCGAGGAGCACCTGCCGCGCAACACCTGTCCGCTTATCAAGAGCTTTGCCGGCTTTAAGCTGGGCGAGGTCTGCCCCTACATCGAGTCGAGTGACCTGGTGGTGGGCGAGAACACCTGCGATGGCAAGAAGAAAGCCTACGAGTTCTTTGCCACGCAAAAGAACATGTACGTCATGGATATTCCCAACGTGCACGACGAGTCGACGCTCGTGACCTGGAAGGCCGAGGTCAAGAAGCTCGCCGCCAAGATCGAGGAAGAGTGTGGCGTCAAGATTACGCCCGAGCGTCTGAAGGCCGCCATCCACGCCGTCAATGAGAAGCGTCGCGCCCTGCAGCGCCTCGCTGCCACGCGCGCTGCCGACCCTGCGCCCATCAGCGGTCTTGACAGCCTGCTGACCGTTCAGGCCGCCTTTATGGACGACACGCCACGTCTGACCGGAGCCATTAACGATATGGCGGCTGAGTGCGAGCAGCGTGTCGAGGCTGGCGAGGGCGTGGCGCCCAAGGGGACCAAGCGCATCCTGTACACCGGCACGCCCATGGCCGTGCCCAACTGGAAGCTGTTCAACCTCATCGAGAAAGCCGGCGGCGTTGTGGTAGGCGAGGAGTCCTGCACGGGCTCGCGCTACTACAAGGACCTGGTCGACGAGTCCGGTGAGACGGTGGACGAGATGCTCGATGCCATCGCCGAGCGCTACTTTAAGATCAACTGCGCCGTCTTTACGCCCAACGACCAGCGTATGAAGGACATTGTCCAGATGGCCAAGGACCTGCATGCCGACGGCATCGTCGACGTGGCCCTGCAGTTCTGCACGCTCTATGAGATGGAGTCGTTTGCCGTGGAGAAGGCCGCCGAGGAAGCCGGCATTCCGTTTATGCACATCACGACCGACTACGCCGGTGAGGATGCAGGCCAACTGCAAACCAGGATCGAGGCCTTCTTGGAAACCATTTAGGGCTATCCGTCCCGGCGGCTTTCCCAGGCACCCGATCTTGCCGTTCAAACCGTCGCTTGCGTGCGAAAGTACGCGGCGCGTCTCTTTCACGGCAACCTCGGGCACCTGGGAAAGCCGCTTCCTTGGTTGGTTAAAAGGTTTAGGAGTTATATGTCGGAAAATATTGAGCAGCCGTTGCCCAGCACGTTTGAGGAGTTTAACGAACAACGCAAGGCGGCGTTTATTCGCGTTAAGGATTACAAGCAGGCGGGTAATCGCCTGGTCGGCTTTTTGTGCAGCTATACGCCGCTCGAGATTATCGATGCCGCGGGCGCCTCGAGCGTGGCTCTGTGCGGTACGTCCGACGAGGTGATTCCCGAGGCCGAGAAGGTGCTGCCGGCAAATCTGTGTCCGCTCATCAAATCGACGTACGGCTTTGCCTACTCGCAAAAGTGCCCGTTTACGTACTTTAGCGACATGATCATCGGTGAGACCACCTGCGACGGCAAGAAGAAGATGTACGAGCTCTTAAACGAGCTTAAGCGCACGCACATTCTGCATCTTCCGCAGGGTCGCGACCGCGCCTACGAGCGCGAGGGCTGGTACGAGGAGTGCCGCCTGCTCAAGGAGGAACTCGAGGGCTTCTACGGCATCACGATTACCGACGATGACCTGCGCGCCGCCGTCCGTCGTCGCAACCGTTTGCGTGCGGCCCAGCTCGAGATGTTTGCGCTGCAGGCTAACCAGCCGGCGGCCATGAGCGGCGTCGACCTGATGAGCACCATGTTTGCCGGTACGTTCAGCTTTGATATCGAGGCCTATACGGATCAGCTGGAGCAAAAGGTTGCCAAGCTGCGCGAGGCCTACGACGCGGGCAAGCGCCCGGTTGCGGCGGATGCCAAGCGCATTCTGATCACCGGCTGCCCGGTGGGCGGCGTGATCAACAAGATAGGCCGTACTATCGAGTCCAATGGCGGCGTGGTCGTGTGCATGGACGACTGCTCGGGTGAGCGCACGGCGGCCATGATGATCGACCCCGATGCTCCCGATATCCTGCGCGCCATCGCCGACCGCTACCTGGATATCAACTGCTCGGTCATGACGCCCAACGACGGTCGTATGGAAAACACGCTGGCCATGTGCGAGAAGTATCATGTCGATGGCGTAGTGGAGAGCGTGCTGCAGGCGTGCCACACCTTTAACGTGGAGAGTGCGCGCATGCAGGAGGCCGTCGAGGGTGCGGGTATTCCGTATATGAAGATCGAGACCGACTACAGCAACGGCGACATGGGCCAGATCGAGACCCGCATCGCCGCCTTCATCGAAACCCTCTAGCTTCCTCAGGCACCGGATCTTGCCCCTCAAACCGTCGCTTGCGTACCAAAGTACGCCGCGCTCCTCTTTCGGGGCAACCTCCGGCACCTGAGAAACCTAGAGCTAAGGCGCCTGAACGCGCCGCTGTCTTTGATGTTTGGATTAGGAGAGAGCCATGATAGGGATCGGGGTCGATATCGGGTCTACGGCGGCTAAGGCTGCTGTGGTCGATGGTGAGGGTTCGGTGGCGTGGACGTGCGTGCAGCCAACCGGGTTCTCCTCGGTCGATGCCGCCGATAGGTTGCGCGAGGCGCTCGCGGCGGCGGGCTTTGACGTTGCATCCGATTCTGCGCGTGTGGTGGCCACGGGTTACGGGCGCGTGGCTGTGCCATACGCCCACAAGGTTGTGACCGAGATTACCTGCCACGGCGCCGGTGCCGTGCGTCTGTTTGGCGATCGCGGCACGGTGATTGACGTGGGCGGCCAGGACACCAAGGTCATTCAGCTTAAAAATGGCCGCGTGGCCAAGTTTGCCATGAACGACAAGTGCGCTGCCGGCACGGGGCGCTTTTTGGAGATCATGGCCGACCGCCTAGGTATTTCTCAACAGCAGATGGCCGACCTGGCGCGTTCCGGCGAGCCTACCAAGATTTCCAGCATGTGCACGGTGTTTGCCGAAAGTGAGGTCATTAGCCTGATCGGTCGCGGTGAGCCGCGCGAGAACATCGCACGTGGCGTGATCGACAGCGTGGTCTCGCGCGTGGCGACCATGGCCGGGCAGGCCGCGGGCGCCCCGTACTACCTGACCGGTGGCCTGTGCGAGAACGCCTTCGTGGTGGAGCGGTTGGGCGAGCTGCTGGGGTCGCCGGTGACCACCTCGCCCCAGGCTCGCTTTGCCGGTGCCATCGGCGCGGCGATTCGCGCACAGGCGCTCGATTAATGCATCGGCCGTGGGCCTGCATTCATGCGTATACTGGGAGGAAATGATTGACCGATGAGAGGAGGTATCGATGGCTGACGATCAGATTAAGCTCACGTCTATGACTGCCGCGAGCGGTTGAGCCGCTAAGTTGGCTCCTGGAGCCCTCGCCCAGGTCCTGGGCGACTTACCCAATGTGCATAACGACAACCTGCTCGTGGGGTTCGATACCTCCGACGATGCGAGTGTTTTTCGTGTTGGCGAAAACCTGGGCCTCGTGCAGTCCGTCGACTTCTTCCCGCCGATGGTCGACGACCCGTTCCTGTTTGGTCAGATCGCGGCGGCCAACTCGCTGTCGGACATTTATGCCATGGGTGGACGACCGAGCCATGCCATGAACCTGCTGTGCATTCCCAGTTGCCTGGGCGTCGAGGTCGCAGGTGAGATTCTGGCGGGTGGCGCCGACAAGTGCGTCGAGGCTGGCTGCACCATCGCGGGCGGCCACACCATCAACGACGACGAGCCCAAGTACGGCCTGTCCGTGAGTGGCTTTGTCGCGCTCGACCGCATGCTCGCCAACAGCGGTGCGCGCGTGGGCGATGTCCTACTGCTGACCAAGGCGATCGGCTCGGGCATTATCACCACGGCCATTAAGGGCGTGCTCATCGAGCAGGACGAGGCCGCAGCCATGTTTGACTCGATGCGCACCCTCAACGAGGCCCCGATTCGCCTGGCCGAGGGACTCGAGCTTCACGGCTGCACCGATGTCACGGGCTTTGGCCTGATCGGGCATGCGTGCGAGATGGCCGAGGGCTCGGGCGTGCAGATTGAGCTCGCGTCGGGGGCGGTGCCGCTCTTTGACCAGGTGCTCAATATGGCGCGTCTGGGCATTATCCCTGCCGGCGCCTACCGCAACCAGGATTTCTTTGGCCCGCGCGTGGCGGCCGACGATGACCTGGAGCCGGGAATGCTGGATGCGCTGTACGATCCGCAGACCTCGGGCGGCCTGCTCATCGCAGCGCCTGCTGCCGATGTGGATGAGCTCGCCCGCCGCCTGCATGCCGAAGGTCGCGTTGCCGCCACAATCGGCCGCGTGTGCGAGGCGGTGCCGGGTGGTCCTGCCGTTCACGTTGTGCATTAAGGAAAACCGTTTATGCGACCGTCTACTGTTCTGGGCGGTCCCTTTTGAAAGGATTTGCTATGTCTACCAAAATTGAAGTCAATGCCATGGGCGATGCCTGCCCGCTGCCCGTCGTCAAGACGCTCAAAGCTCTGAAGCAGCTTGATGGCGAGGGTGTTGTCGTGACCTCGGTCGACAACGAGACGGCCGTCAAGAACATCTCCAAGATGGCACAGGAAAAGGGCTGCACGGCCTCGGTCGAGAAGGCCGCCGATGCCGAGTGGCACGTGATCGTGGCGACCGCCGGCGCCGTTGCCGTGGCCGATCCTGAGCAGGACGGCGCCGCTTTCTGCGACTCCAGCGCCGGCAAGGGCAAGCTGGTCGTGGCCGTCTACACCGATTGCATGGGTCGCGGCGACGATGAGCTGGGCCACAAGCTCATGAAGGCCTTTATCTTTGCCGTGACGCAGCAGGAGGAGCTGCCCGCCACGATGCTCTTCTACAACGGCGGCGCCAAACTCACCGTCGAGGGGTCGCCGGTGCTTGACGACCTCAAGGGCCTGGCCGAGCAGGGTGTCGAGATCCTTACCTGCGGCACCTGCCTCGACCACTTTGGCATTAAGGACCAGCTTGCCGTGGGCGATGTCACGAACATGTACGTGATCGTCGAAAAGATGGAGCAGGCCGGCCGCGTCGTGCGTCCGTAGCGCCTGGGTGGGATTGCCATGAGAGAAAAGCGCCCGGCGCTTGTCATCACGTTTCCCACCACGGCGGCCGCCATGGGCTGCGAGTCTCTGTGCCGTGAGCGTGGCCTTCCCGGGCGAACGATTCCCGTACCCGGAGAGGTTGCTGCCGGCTGCGGCCTGGCATGGAAAGCCCTGCCTGAAAATGAACCACTGCTGCGAAGCGAGCTTGCCGCGGCGGACGTTCCCACCGAGGGCTTTACTGTGATCGATATGTGGGAGGTCGTGCGATGATCTACCTGGATAACGCGGCGACGACCATGCACAGACCTCAGGCGGTCATCGATGCCGTGGTGCAGGCGATGTGCTCGCTCGGCAATGCTGGGCGAGGCGCCACGTCGGGTGCGCTCGATGCGGCGCGCACCATCCACAGCTGCCGCACCAAGCTTGCGCGCTTGCTGGGCTGCCCGCGGGTGGACCATATTTGTTTTACGCCCAACTCCACGGCGGCGCTCAACACCGCCATCAACGGCGTGGTGCGCCCCGGCGATCGTGTGGTCACGACGGTGCTCGAACACAACTCCGTGCTGCGTCCGCTCAACCGCCTGGCGGCAGAGCAGGGCGTGACTGTTGAGCATGCGGGCTGCGACGCGAACGGCGTGCTCGACTACGACGAGCTCGAGCAGCTGGTCACGCCGGGCACGCGTGCCGTGGTGGTGACACACGCCTCCAATGTGACCGGCAACGCGGTCGACATTGCACGCGTGGCTGCCATGGCCCATGCGGCCGGCGCGCTTGTGATCGTCGATGCCTCGCAGTCTGCCGGCACGGCGCATATCGATATGCAGGTCATGGGGCTCGACGTGGTGTGCTTTACCGGCCACAAGGGGCTCATGGGCCCGCAGGGGACCGGTGGCCTAGCCGTGGCGGAAGGCATTGACGTGGCTCCTTGGGCCATGGGTGGCACGGGCGTGCGCAGCTTCGATGCGCTGCAGCCGCAAGAGTGGCCCACGCGTCTTGAGGCGGGCACGCTCAACGGTCACGGTATCGCCGGCCTTTCCGCCGGCCTCGACGTTATCGAGGCCCAGGGCGGGGTAGAGGCGATTGCGGCACGCGAACGTGCGCTTGCCGAGCGCTTCCTCGCCGGCGTTCGCGACATTCCCGGCATTGCGCTCTACGGTGCGTTTGACCAGCCCGTGCGCTCGGCGATCGTTTCGCTTAACGTGGGCGATATCGATTCGGCCGAGGTCTCGGACGCGCTCATGCAAGGGTGGGGGATTGCGACGCGCCCCGGCGCCCACTGCGCTCCGCTCATGCACCGCGCACTGGGGACCGAGCGCCAGGGTGTCGTTCGCTTCTCGTTTGGGTATTTCAACACGGACGAGGAAGTCGACACCGCGATTGACGCTCTGCACGATTTAGCCTGCTAAAGCGTATATACTTGCGGGACGGGTCTTTTGCCCGTCCCGTTTTGTTTCGACCCGAAAGGTGGTCCTATGGCATCATCCGCCCCGCGCGGTCTGCGCTCCGACCATGTCCTCACCGTCGGCATCGCCCTGTTCTCGATGCTCTTTGGCGCCGGCAACCTCATTATTCCGCCGCTGCTGGCGCTGCAGGCGGGCTCTGCCACGCCGCTCGCCATGCTCGGCTTTCTGATTGCCGCCATCGGCCTTCCCGTCATGGGCTTTATCGCCGTGGCACTTGCCGGAACGGCGCGCGAGCTTGCCGGTCGTGTGCACCCCAAGTTTGGCGAGTTTTTTGTCGCGGCGGTGTATCTGGCTATCGGTCCGTGTCTGGCCATTCCGCGTACGAGTTCCACGGCCTTCGAGATGCTGGTGCCGCTGCTGCCCGAGGGTGTCTCGCTCGGCACGGCCCGCCTGGTGTTTGCCGTCGCCTTCTTTGCCGTCGCCTTTGTGCTCACGCTGCGCCCGGGTGTCATTACGCGCGTGCTCGGCCGCATTACGGGCCCCGCGCTCATCGCCCTTATCGTATTGGTCGTGGGCGCTGCCGTGGTCTCGCCGCTGGGTTCCGCTGCCGCGCCGCAGGCTCCTTACGATGCCGGTGCCGCCGTGCAGGGCTTTTTGACCGGTTATCAGACCATGGACCTGCTCGCGTCGCTCGCCTTTGGCATCATCATCGCCGAGACCATCCACGAGCTGGGCGTTACCGACGACAAGCGCGTGGCCTTCGAGATTTCGCGCTCCGGCGTGATCGCTGGTGTGCTCATGGCCATCATCTACTGCGGTCTGGCGCTTGCCGGCACGCAGCTGAGCACCGTGATGCCCGATGCCACCAACGGAGCCGCCATCCTCGCCCGCTCGGCCTCCATGCACTTTGGCCTTGCCGGCACGGTCGTGGTCTTTGCGATCTTCTTCCTCGCCTGCATGAACGTATGCATCGGTCTCATCAGCTGCTGCTCGCGTTACTTCTGCGAGACGTATGTGGTCGAAGGGGGAGCAGAGGCTTCCGAGGAGGCCATGCGCCGTCCCTTTGCGATACTCGCCTTTGTGTTCGCGGCGTTTTCGTGCGTGCTCTCAAACGTGGGTCTCGACGTGATCCTCATGTTCTCGGTGCCCATGCTCAACGCCCTGTACCCTGTTGCAATTGTTCTGGTGCTTATGGGCCTAGTGCACGGTTTTTGCGACGCGCATCCGCAGGTGTGGGTCTGGGTCGGCGGCGTTGTCGCAGTGCAGAGCGTGATTACCTCGGTCCGCGATGCGTTCTTTACGGGCGCGTGGCTGCCGTTCGATGCGCTGCCGCTGGCAGACATTGGAGCCGCGTGGGCGCCGGTTGCCGTGGTGGCGTTTGTGATCGGCCTGCTCCACAGTCGGTTTGTCGTACATTCGAGGAGCTAGGGTATCGTCGCTTGCACAGGCGGGGAGTCTCCCCTATAATTTCCTTCGCATTGGGACACGCAAGGTTTAGACCTTAGCTGCTCAACACCTTCGGGACGTGGCGCAGTTTGGTAGCGCGCCTGCTTTGGGAGCAGGATGTCGCAGGTTCAAATCCTGTCGTCCCGACCATATCTTGCGGGCGTAGTTCAATGGTAGAACCCCAGCCTTCCAAGCTGATGACGCGGGTTCGATTCCCGTCGCCCGCTCCATAAGATTGGTTAACGGCTTTGATTCTTTTTGGGATCAAGGCCGTTTTTGTGAGAGTACCGGGTGACGAACCCGTCGCTCCAAGTAATTTGCAGGTCAGAGGTACGTTTACTTCTGGCCTGTTTTGTTTTGACCATCCGGCGCGGGACATGTGCTTTGGCAATGCTTGTCCCACAACGTAAGAAAGAAGTGATCGACATGGCAGATTCCAAGGCAGAATATTCCACCCCCGATTGCCTGGCGCCCGCCGCGATCGAGGCGAAGACCGAGGCTGCCGGTGTTACCAAGGCCAACCTACCGACCTCGAAGGCCTTTATGCTTGCCATGTTCGCCGGCGCGTTCATCGCCTTTGGCGGCCTGTTCTTCACGGTCTTTTTGAGCGATCCCACGCTTGGCTGGGGCGCCCAGCGCTTTGTGGGTGGCCTTGCTTTTTGCCTGGGTCTGGTGCTCGTGCTCATTTGCGGCGCGGAGCTGTTTACCGGCAACTCGCTTATGGTCTGCGCGCTCAAGAGCAAAAAGATCACGCTCGCCCAGATGCTCAAGGCTTGGGTCGTTGTGTGGATCGGCAACTTTGCCGGCGCGCTGTCCGTCGTCTTTTTGGTTTACATGGCAGCTATTTACAAGCTCAACGGCGAGGCCGTCGCCAACACCATGGTGAGCGTCGCCGCCGGTAAGGTTTCGATTGACGCCGTCACCATCTTCTTCCGCGGCATTCTGTGCAACATCTTTGTGTGCCTGGCTGTATGGATCGGTACCGCTGGCAGGACCGTGGTCGACAAGGTCGCGGGCATTCTACTGCCCATTGCTGCGTTTGTGGCCTGCGGTTTTGAGCACTGCGTTGCCAACATGTACTTTTTGCCCATGGGTATTTTGATGCACTCCTGCGGCTATGGAGTTGATGTCGCCGGCGCCGACGCCCTCAACGCGGCGGGCCTGGCGCTCAATCTTTCCGTCGCCACGCTCGGCAATATCGTGGGCGGCGCCCTGATCGTTGCGCTGGGCTACTGGTTTATCTACGCCAACAGGGAGGCCTAAAGGCCCCACGGCATAACCGACCAAAGAGGGACAGGTTTATTTTGGCGGGTTTGGACGAGGCGCTGCGCCGTCTTGCCATGAGCTGCCATAATGGACCTGTCCCTTTTGCATGCGCGTCGCCATTTGGTGGCCGACGATGATCGTGGGGGACCTGCTTTTTATTGAATATGTCGAAAGGCTTTCCATGAGCGACTGCGAATCCATGCCCGCCGAGGTGCGCGACCGCCTGCGCTCCATTCCCGCTGTCCACGAGCTGCTGGCGGAGTGGCCGGTCATGAAGGCTGCCGGCGATGCGGGCGATACGATCGTGCGCGAGGCGATCGATGTTGAGCTCGATGCCGAGCGCGCGGCGATTCGCTCCGGCGTCCCCGCGAGGAACAAGCGCGAGCTCGCCTTGGCCATTGAGCGGCGGTGCCACCGTCTGTCGCTGCCGACCCTGCGTCCCGCCGTCAACGCGACAGGCGTTGTGATTCACACCAATCTGGGCCGTGCTCCGCTCGCTCCCGCAGCGGTGCAGGCGGTGACCGACGTCGCCCGCAGCTACAGCACGCTCGAGTACGACGTCGCGACCTGTGCTCGCGGGGGCCGCAAGGAGCATGCCGCGCGCCTGCTGCGCACACTCACGGGGGCGCAGGACGCCTTGGTTGTCAACAATAACGCCGCGGCGGTGCTGTTGGTGCTTGCCGCGCATGCATGCGGCAAAGAGGTAATCGTGAGCCGCGGCGAGCTTGTCGAGGTGGGAGGCAGTTTCCGTATCCCCGACATCATGGCGGCTTCGGGTGCCAAGCTTGTCGAGGTGGGCTCCACCAACCGCACGCATCTGGACGATTATCAAAGCGCCATTACGCCCAACACGGCGATGATCCTGAAAGTTCATCCTTCCAACTACCGTATCGAGGGCTTCCACGAGGAGGTTTCCGCGGCGGAGCTTTCTGCACTGGCGCACGAGCACGGGCTTTTGCTTTACGAGGACCAAGGCTCGGGCGCTTTGCTGGCAGACGGGGTGCTTGCCGATGCGGGGGAGAAGCCCACGTCCGCTTCGCTTTGCGCTGGCGTCGACGTTGTCTCGTGTTCGGGCGACAAGTTGCTTGGTGCTTCGCAGGCGGGCATTATCCTCGGCAGTACCCAGGTTATCGCTGCCTGCGCCTCTCATCCGCTTATGCGCGCGCTTCGCCCCGGCAAGCTCACGCTCGCGGCGCTCGAGGCTACCCTGCGTCTGTATGTGACCGGTCCCGATACAGCGCATCGGGAGATCCCGGTGCTCAACATGCTTTCCGGCGCGCCGGCTCCGCTCGAGCGTCAGGCCAAGCGCCTGCATGACCGCATGCTGCGCAAGCTTCGTGACTCTCAGTGCGAGGAGGCGGTGGAGCTGCAGGTTGTCGAAGGCGCTTCTGCCCCGGGCGGTGGCTCGCTGCCGACCGTCGAGCTCCCAACCTTTTGCGTTGCCGTCTGCCCCGTCGATGGGCGCCTGTCCGTCGATGGCCTGAAGCGCGCTATGGTTCAGGAGCCCGATACGCCGGTTGTGACGCGCGTACAGCACGACCAGGTGCTGTTTGACGTTCGCACGCTTGTGCACGATACCGACCTTGATTTGTGTGCGTCTGCGTTGGCCGACGCCGTGCGGGCGGGTTTGCGCCGATGACTGCGCGCGAGCTTGTCGAATGTCCCGTTGTCGTTGGAACGGCGGGGCACGTCGACCACGGAAAGTCAGCCCTTATCGAGGCGCTGACCGGAAAAAATCCCGACCGTCTGGAGGTCGAGCGGCGCCGCGGTATGACCACGGAGCTCGGTTTTGGCGAGCTGGTGCTGCCGAGCGGCAAGCTTGTCGGCCTGGTCGATGTACCCGGTCATGCCCACTACCTACGCGCCATGGTGCAGGGTGCTACCGGCGTGGATGTTGCGTTGCTGGTGGTTTCTGCCGTTGAGGGCGTGATGCCGCAGACCCGCGAGCATGTTCGCGTACTGGAGCTGTTGGGTGTGACGCACATGGTCGTTGCGCTTACGATGCGCGATCTGGCCGATGACGAGACGGCGGAGCTCGCCGAGCTCGACTTGATGGATTTCCTCGGCGATACCGTCTTTGCCAATGCGCCCGTGGTGCCCGTTTCCTCTCGCACGGGTGCGGGTATCGAGGACGTTCGCCTTGCCCTCGATACCGCTATCGACTCTTTCCTGGCCGATGCCGCATCCCGCCCGGTGCGCCCCTGTCTGGCCCCGCGCCTGCCCATCGACCGCTGCTTCACCATCAAGGGATCCGGGACGGTCGTCACGGGCACGCTTCACGATGCCCCCGTGGCGGTGGGCGATGAGCTCGTTTCGAGTCCCGCGGGCGTGCGCTGCCGCGTTCGCGCGATTCAGGTGCATGGCGATACTCCTCGGGCGTTGCCCGGACAGCGCGTGGCGCTCAACATCGTGGGCGACGGCGCGGGCGACCTTCCGCGCGGCGAGGTCCTCTGCGGGTCTGGTGCCGAGGGCTCGACGCTCAGGCTTATCGCGCGCTTCACCTATCTGGGGCGCGAGGGCGCCAAGCCCGTGCCCTTCGAGTCCGGCACGCGCGTCCACGTGATGGTGGGCACGGCAGAGGTCCTCGGCCGTATCATGCTCATGGAGGGCGCGGGGCCGATTGCCCCGGGCGAGACGCGTACCGTGCAAATCCGCCTGAAGGAGCGCCTTCCCGTGCGCTCGGGCGACGGTCTCATCGTGCTTGCGTTCTCCCCGGTGGTACTTATCGGCGGCGGTTGCGTTCTTCTTTCGCGGTGCCGCCGCTCGCGCGACCTCTCCGCGGAAGAGGTCTCGCTGCTCAGGGCTCTGGATGCCGGCGACCGCGCCGCCGCCATTGCCGCATGGCTGGGGCTGCAGCGCCTGCCCGTGCCGGCGGCCGTTGCCGCCCGTGCGCTCGACCTTTCCGGTGTCGAAGTCGCGAGGCTCCTGCACGCCGCGGTGGCGTCGGGCGATGCGGTCGCCCTCCATCCGGAGCGCTCGACCGAGGAGCTCTATGCCGCCCCCGCTGTGCTCGATGCCGCCCTTGCCGCCCTCGCCGACACGCTTGTCGCCATGCATAAGGCCGCGCCCAAGCAAACGGGCTTCACCCCGGGCGAGGTTGCGCATGTCGCCTGGCCGAAAGCGGGCGAAGACGTCGCGTCTGCGCTCATCCTCGAGGGCTGTGCGCGCGGCATCTGCGCCCAGGAGGGGTCTGAGGTCTACGACCCACATTCCGCCGCTGCGGCGATACGTGTGGTGCGCGAGGCAGGCCGGCGCATCGCGGCCCTGCTGGACGAGGCGGGCCTCGATGCACCGACGCTTCCCGAGGTGGGGCAGCAGTTGCAACTCGATCGCGACACCATGACGCGTGCCCTGCGCGAGCTTTCGCTCAACCGCTCGATCGTTAAGGTCGAGCGCGACGTTGCCTTGTCCGCCGCCGCCGAGGCTCAGGCGCGCGAGGTCGTTGCGGCGGCTATCGAGGCTGCCGGCGGCGCTGTCACCACGAGTGTGCTGCGCGAGGCCCTGGGCGTGTCGCGCAAGCGAGCCATTAGCATCTTGGAGCACCTGGATGCGGTGCGTTTTACGACGCTCGACAAAGGAGCCGGCGGCCTAAGATCGCTTCGTTAGGGGCTGCCGTATCGCTGTTCGCCACGACGCCCTGCTAGTTTGGTAAAATACCGCCACGTTTGGGAGCGGATGGGCTCCGGTGGGCCCCGCGGTCCTCAAAACCGTTGTGAGGCGTGCAAAACGTCTTGGATGTGTTCGATTCACATACGTTCCCGCCAACGCATCTCGCCAAAACCACCACATTGGGGACAGGCACCTTTGTGGTGGTTTCGAAACGTGCGGGAAACAGCTTCGAAACACGCGATTTGCTCGTCAGGCGGTCAAAAAGCTATCTACCTGCATCGTAATCAAAATGAAACATCCGCTCGTTGCCTTATTCGTAACTTTGTAGCAACAGTGCGATATTATCCATACTCGATAAAGCTCACGGCGCATGGGGCGCCGCGAACGACACCTTTCTTTTCCATCAATTGGAGGAAGCATGAGCTACACGCAGAAAGTTCTCGACGAGCTCAAGGCCCGCTATCCCGAGCAGCCTGAGTTCATCCAGGCCGCGACCGAGATCCTCGGCACCATCCAGCCGGCGCTCGACGCCCACCCCGAGTACGAGGAGGCCGCCCTACTGGAGCGCCTTGTCGAGCCCGAGCGCATCGTCATGTTCCGTGTTCCCTGGGTCGACGACCAGGGCAAGGTCCAGGTCAACCGCGGTTACCGCGTCGAGTTCAACTCTGCCATTGGACCCTACAAGGGCGGCCTGCGCTTTAACCCGACGGTCACCCTGGGCATGCTCAAGTTCCTGGGCCTGGAGCAGATTCTCAAGAACAGCCTGACCACCCTTCCCATGGGCGGCGGCAAGGGCGGCTCCGACTTTGACCCCAAGGGCAAGTCCAACAACGAGATCATGCACTTCTGCCAGTCCTTCATGACCGAGCTCTATCGTCACATTGGCCCCAACACCGACGTTCCCGCCGGCGACCTGGGCGTTGGCGGCCGCGAGGTTGCCTACATGTTCGGTCAGTACAAGCGCCTGACCAACGAGTGGACCGGCGTCCTTACCGGCAAGGGCCTCTCCTTTGGCGGCTCGCTCGCCCGTACCGAGGCCACCGGCTACGGTTTGGTCTACTTTGTGGACGAGTACCTCAAGAGCCGCGGCGACTCCTTCGAGGGCAAGAATGTCGTCGTTCACGGCTCGGGCAACGTCGCCATCTACGCCGTCCAGAAGGTTTCCCAGCTCGGCGGCAAGGTGCTGGCCTGCTCCGATACCCACGGCTGGGTCGAGGATCCCGACGGCATCGACTACTCCGTGCTCGAGCACGTCTACAACCAGAAGCGCTCTGGCCACGACAAGGGCGTCACGCTCGCCATGTACGTTGACGAGAAACCCAACGCCGTGTGGCACGAGGGCGACGGCCGCGGCGTTTGGCAGCTGCCCTGCGACATCGCGCTGCCCTGCGCTCGCGAGAACACGCTGCTGCTCGAGGACGCCCAGGCGCTCGTCGCCAACGGCTGCAAGGTGGTCGGCGAGGGCGCAAACATGCCCACGACCATCGAGGCCACGAACTACTTCCAGGAGAACGGCGTCGCCTTTATGCCCGGCAAGGCTGCCAACGCCGGCGGCGTGCTCGTGTCCGGCCTGGAGATGAGCCAGAACGCCGAGCACCTGTCCTGGACCTTTGAGGAGGTCGACGGCAAGCTCGAGCAGCTCATGCGCGGCATGTTCCACAATGTGGACGACACCGCCAAGGAGTATGGCCAGGAGGGCAACTTTGTCATGGGCGCCAACATCGCCGGCTTCCTGAAGGTCGCCGACGCCATGCTCGCCCAGGGCGTCTGCTAAGCCCAGCTCGACATAGCATTGATGAGGCTCCCAGCTATTTCGGCTGGGGGCCTTTTTCTGTGGCGGCGAGGGTCGTGCACCCTCGTTTGGTACACTTAGAGATACTGGACAAGTAAAGAGATGGGGGAGAACGTGCTCAAGTTCGGTACCTACGTCCGTGTTGGAAACGCGGCCGAAGCCTATGAGCTCTTGCAGAAGAACCGCAACAACAAGATTGTGGGCGGCGGCATCTGGATGCGCCTGGGTTCGCGTCGTGTGGCGACGGCGATTGACCTTTCGGCCTGCGGACTCGATCAGATCGAGGAGACCGAGACCGAGTTTCGCATTGGTGCCATGTGCACCCTGCGCCAGCTCGAGCGTCATGCCGGGCTCAACGCGCTTGTCAATAATGTGTTTGAGTTTGCCGTCCACGACATCGTGGGCGTGCAGCTGCGCAACACCGCCACGGTGGGCGGCAGCATCTACGGCCGCTTTGGCTTCTCGGACGTGCTCTCCGCTTTCCTCGCGCTCGATTCCTATGTTGAGCTGACGGGTGCCGGCCGCGTGCCGCTCGCCGAGTTCGTGGATATGGGCTACGTGCGCGACGTGATCGAGCACGTCGTGGTCGTTAAGCACGAGTACCGTGCGAGCTACGAGGCCGTGCGCAAGGCCGCGACCGATTTCCCCTCGCTGAACGTCACCGCCGCTTGGTGGGACGGCTCCTGGCACGTCACCGTGGGCGCCCGCCCGCTGCGTGCGACCCTGCTGCAGGGCGGGGCATGTGGCCTGGTGAACGAGCAGCCTTCCGAGGACGAGCTGCGCGCCCTGGCCGCGTCCGTACGCGCGCTGGGCTATGGCACCAACATGTGGGGCTCGGCCGAGTACCGCCGCCGCATCTCGGCGCCGCTGGCGATCCAGGCCGTGCGCCGCGCCGCCGGCATTGAGCTTTCGGCCGCGCTTGCCCACGAGCTCGAGACCGTGCAGATTCCTAAGTTTGCCACGGACGAGTATTCCTGCCGCCGCGTGCCCGGCGTCGATTCTAGCGAGGTGCGCTAATGGCTGCCAAACTCATCGATCTTTCCTTTACGCTCAACGGCCGCAAGGTCAAGGTTCAGATTGCCCCCGACACCATGCTCTTTGCGCTGCTGCGCGAGCAGGGTTGCGCGTCGGTGCGCTGCGCCTGCGAGACCACCAACTGCGGTTTGTGCACGGTGTGGCTCGACGGCGACCCGGTGCTGAGCTGCTCGGTTCCCGCCGCGCGCGTCGAGGGCCACACCATCACCACGCTTGAGGGCCTCAAGGCCGAGTCCGAGGCGCTCGCCCGTGCGATGGCTTCCGAAGGTGCCGAGCAGTGCGGTTTTTGCGCCCCCGGCCTCATCATGAACGTGCTGGCGCTTGCCCGCGCCGCCAAGGAGGACCCGAGCCTCGTCGCCACGCGCGAGGAGCTCTCGCGCCAGCTCGCCGGCAACCTCTGCCGTTGTAGCGGCTACGAGAGCCAGCTGCGCGCCATCGTGCGCTTCCTTAACGAGTCTGGCGTGCAGGTGGGCTTTGAGATGCCCGAGCTGCCGGTCAACGACACGAGCTCCGACGGCGTCTCCTACAAGCAGATCACCCATAAGCAGCCCAAGAAGGACTCGAAGGCCCTGCTCGAGGGCCGTCCCGTCTACACGGGCGACCTGGTGCCCGCCGGCGCCCTGATTGTCAAGCTCAAGCGCAGCCCGTACGCCCGCGCTAAGATCCGCTCCATCGATACGTCGCGCGCCCTGAAGGTGCCCGGCGTGGTGGGCGTCTACACCTACGAGGACGTGCCCAAGCGCCGCTTTACCATCGCCGGCCAGAGCTACCCGCAGCCGAGTCCCTACGACCGCCTGATCCTCGAGAACCTGGTGCGCTACCAAAACGAGGAGGTGGCGATCGTCGCCGCCGAGACCGAGGAGGCCGCCGACAAGGCGCTCAAACTCATCAAGGTCGACTACGAGGTGCTCGAGCCGCTGCTCGATTTTACCCAGGCACTCGATAACGACATCGTGGTTCACCCCGAGGGCGACGTGACCTTTATGTTCCCGCAGGGCGGCGATGTTCCGCGCAACCTGGTTTGCAGCGGTACCAGCGATTACGGCGATCTGGACGAGGCCTTCGCCCAGAGCGACATCGTCTTTGAGCGCACCTACACAAGCCAAGCCACGCAGACCGCGCCCATGGAAACCTTCCGCGCCTTCGCGACGACCGACGCGTTCGGGCGCATTTCGGTGACCACCTCGACGCAGGTGCCCTTCCACGTGCGCCGCATGGTCGCGCAGTCGCTCGACATTCCGCAGTCGCAGGTGCAGGTCATTAAGCCGCGCATCGGCGGCGGCTTTGGCTCAAAGCAGACGGGCTGCTGCGAGATCTTCGTGGCGTTTGTGACGCAGCAGACCGGCCGTCCGAGCTACTGCTGCTACACCCGCGAGGAGACCATCACCGCGGGCAACTCGCGCCACCAGATGCAGATGACCGTTAAGCTGGGCGCCATGAACGACGGCACCATCACGGTCATCGACCTGCATACGCTGTCCAACGCCGGCGCGTACGGTGAGCACGCTACCACGACGATCGGTCTCTCAGGCCACAAGAGCCTGCCCATCTACAACCATGTGAAGGCGAGCCGCTTTAGGTGGGATGCCGTCTACACCAACACCAACCGCGGCGGCGCGTATCGCGGCTATGGTGCCACCCAGGGCCAGTTTGCCGTGGAGAGCGCCGTCAACGAGCTCGCCGACATGCTGCACATGGACCCCGCCGACCTGCGCCTTAAGAACATCGTGCGCGAGGGCGAGATCATGCCGCAGTACTACAACGAGAAGCTCAACGCCTGCGCGCTCGACCGCTGTCTGCTGCGCGCGATGGACATGATCGGCTGGCGCGACAAGCCGCTGGCTGTGGACCTGGGCGACCGCGTGCGCGCCCTGGGCTGCGCGCTCACCATGCAGGGCTCGGGCATCTCCAACGTCGACATTGCCGGTATCGACATGCGCCTGGAAGAGGATGGCTTTATTACGATTTCGACCGGCGCCACCGACAACGGCATGGGCGTCGACACGATTCTGGCGCAGATTGCCGCTGAGGAGCTGGGCGTTGAAAGCTCGCTGATCGTGGTGCGCGGCGTGGACACCGACGTGTCTCCGTTCGATGCCGGCTCGTACGCGAGCTCGGGCACGTACGTGACGGGCCTGGCAGCCAAGAACGCCGCGACCGAGCTGCGCGAGAAGATCTGCGCCAAGGCCGCCCAGATGTGGGACGTGGACGCCGCCGATGTGGTGTTCGATGGCCAGTACGTGCGCCTGTCCGACGAGCGTGCCGCACGCGAGCAGAACCGCTACCTCACGCTGCGCGACTTTGCCAACCTGTGCGTCAAGAACATCGCGGGTGGCGACGCGCTCACCTCGCACTCCTCTGCCTGCCTGCCCGTTTCGCCTCCACCGTTTATGGCCGGCATTGCCGAGGTCGAGGTCGACAAGGCCACCGGCAAGGTGACTGTGGTGGACTATGCGGCGGCCGTTGACTGCGGCACCGTGATCAACGAGGCGCTCGCGCGCGTCCAGGCCGAGGGCGGCATTGCCCAGGGCATTGGCCATGCGCTCTACGAGATTGTTGAGCACGACGACCGCGGCCGCCTGCGCACCGGCAACTTTATGAGCTACAAGCTGCCCACGCGCCTGGATATCGGCAGCATTCGCGTAGCCTTTGAGCCGAGCTACGAGCCGACGGGTCCGTTTGGCGCCAAGTCGATCGGCGAGGTCGTCATCAACACGCCGCTCGCCGCCGTGGCCTCGGCCGTGGCGCACGCCACCGGCCACCAGGTGCGCTCGCTGCCCATCACGCCCGAGAAGGCCCTTCTGGGGGAGTAGCGGGTCAGCGAACAAGTCGTAATTGGCGGGGTGGGGCAACTCGCCCCGCCAATTGCACTCGTGGTGAGGTCGTGAGCCTGTAAAAGGTGTGCGTGCGCTTGCCGCTCGTATCTGCTATCATTCCTAATCTGTGCGCTCATGCGGGCGTGGCGGAATTGGTAGACGCGCCAGATTTAGGTTCTGGTGGGATTCCCGTGAAGGTTCGAGTCCTTTCGCCCGCACCATCGCACCTGCGTCGGCTTCGGCCGTCGCGACTCTTTGTTGCATAAAGGTACCAGCACCTCAGATAAGCTGGGCAGTATGAGGAGGAACGTGTTGAACATCACCGCTTCTGACGTCAAGGACGCCAAGCTCACCGCCACGGTCACCATCCCGGCCGCCGACGTCGACGCCGCGATCAAGAAGGCCTACAAGGACACCGCCAAGAAGTACCGCTTCCCGGGCTTCCGTGCCGGTAAGGCTCCCCGTCCGGTCATCGATTCCGCTCTTGGCGCCGAGGCTACCCTCGCTCAGGCCACCAACGACCTGATCGCCGCCAACGAGCCCGCCGTCCTCAACGAGCTGGACATCGTCCCCACCAAGAACGGTGACTACAAGGACCTCGACCTCGCTAAGGATCACGAGGACTACACCTACACCGTCGAGTTCTCCCTGCGTCCCGCCGCTGAGCTCTCCTCCTTCGACGCTGTCGAGATCGAGATGCCCCCTGCGGAGGTCACCGAGTCCGAGATCAACAACCAGGTCGAGATGCTCCTCAACTACCGCGCTACCTTCGAGGACGTTGAGGGTCGCGCCGTCGAGGCCGAGGACTATGTCACCGTCGACCTCAAGGCCGTCGAGAACGCCGACAACTTCGCCGCCGAGGGCCGCATGCTCATCGCCGGTAGCGACAGCAACCCCGCCGAGTTCAACGAGGCCCTGATCGGCGCTAACGTCGACGACGTCAAGACCGTCACCTGGACCGACGAGGTCGAGGAGGGCGAGGAGGCCGAGACCCACACCGTCGAGGTCACCGTCAAGGGCATCAAGGTCCGCAACACCCCCGAGCTCACCGACGAGCTCGTCAAGTCCGACTTTGGCTTTGACAGCATCGAGGCCATGCGCGACGCCATCAAGATCGAGATCGAGCAGGACAAGGCTTCCCGCCTCCCGGCCGAGAAGGAGAACCGTTGCGTCTCCGCTCTCGCCGAGCGCCTGCAGCTCGACGAGATGGACGCCGACTACGAGCAGTCCGTCTTTGAGGAGCTTGGCCAGAACTTCCTGTCCAACCTCGCCGCCCGTGGCATGACGCTCGACACCTGGCTGCCCGCTTCCGGCCTGACCATGGAGCAGTTCATCGGCGACCTGCACAAGCAGGCTAACGACGTTGCCCGTGAGTCCCTGGCTCTCGACGCCCTCGCTCGTGAGCTCAAGATTGAGGCCACCGAGGATGACATCAACGCCGAGTTCGAGAAGGCCGGCGTCAAGGACGTCGAGGCTTCCAAGGCCGAGTTCATCGCCGATGGCCGCATGCCTGCCGTCCGTGAGTCCATCCGTCGCTCCAAGGCCGTCGATCACCTGGTCGAGAACGCCAAGGTGACCGAGGTCGACGAGACCGCCAAGGACGCCGAGTAATTCTCGCCACCTTGCCCACGAGCGCTTGCGTGCGCCCATGATGGGGTAAAGTTATAAGCCGGTTATCCGGTTGCTTCGTACGGTGCCAGCCAATGCATAGCATGCGGGCACCGTACGTTTGTCTAGAACCACTATTGGTCCGTAAGAGAAATGGAGATGCGTATGATCGCTAAGTTCGATTCCGCCCTCGTGCCATACGTTATCGAGCAGACGCCGCGCGGCGAGCGCAGCTACGATATCTATTCGCGCCTGCTCAACGACCGCATTATCTTCTTGGGCGAGGAGATCAACTCCGTCAGCGCCAACCTGGTCGTTGCCCAGCTGCTGCATCTTGAGAGCCAGGATGCCGAGAAGGATATCTCGCTCTATATCAATTCGCCCGGTGGCGAGGTCTACTCCGGCCTGGCGATTCTGGACACCATGAACTTCATTAAGCCGCAGGTCTCCACCATTTGCGTGGGTATGGCCGCGTCTATGGCCGCCGTGCTGCTTTCGGCCGGCGCCAAGGGCAAGCGCTTCTGCCTGCCGCACTCCAAGGTCATGATTCACCAGCCCAGCGGTGGTGCCCAGGGTCAGCAGACCGAGATCGAGATCGTGGCCGAGGAGATCAAGAAGACTCGCCGCGAGCTCAACCAGATTCTGTCCGATGCCTCGGGCCAGCCGATCGAGAAGGTCCAGGCCGATACCGAGCGCGACAACTACCTGACCGCTGCCGAGGCCCTCGACTACGGCCTGATCGACCGTATCGTCACCTCGCGCGATCTCGCCGCGAAGGACGCCTAGGATGGCTGGTAACATGCAGGACAACTTTGACGAGAACGGCAACCCCATCCGCTGTTCCTTCTGCGGAAAAGAGCAGGGCCAGGTCCGTCGTCTTGTAAAAGGTCCGACCAACATCTTTATCTGTGACGAGTGCGTCGCCGCCTGCTCTGAGATCCTTGAGGAGTCGCTGGCTTCGGACTTTATGGACGCCGCCCGCAACGGCAAGCTGCCGGGTTTCCTCAACGATCACGGCCAGGCTGCGTCCCAGCCTGCCGTTGACCCCGAGGCCGAGGGCTTTGAGCTCGAGGACGACCGTCAGGTCATCACGCACGTGCCGACGCCGCACGAGATCTATGACGAGCTTTCGGCCTATGTCATGGGCCAGGAGGACGCCAAGCGCGCCATGTCGGTGGCCGTGTACAACCACTACCGTCGCGTGATCGAGGGCGGTGCCGCGGTGTCCGCCTTTGACGACGGCTTGGATTCGCAGCTCGGTGATGACATGGATGAGGTGGAGCTCGCCAAGTCCAACATTTTGCTGCTCGGTCCCACCGGTACCGGTAAGACGCTGCTGGCCCAGACGCTCGCGCGCATCCTCGAGGTGCCGTTTGCTATCGCCGACGCCACCGCGCTTACCGAGGCTGGTTACGTGGGCGAGGACGTGGAGAACATCCTGCTCAAGCTCATCAACGCCGCTGATGGCGACATTGAGCGTGCGCAGGTCGGTATTATCTATGTGGACGAGATCGACAAGATCGCTCGCAAGGCAGAGAACCTCTCCATCACCCGCGATGTTTCGGGCGAGGGCGTTCAGCAGGCACTGCTGAAGATTCTTGAGGGCACGGTGGCAAGCGTTCCGCCCACCGGCGGCCGCAAGCATCCCCAGCAGGAGCTGCTGCAGATCGACACGACGAACATCCTGTTCATCTGCGGCGGTGCCTTTGTGGGTCTGGACAAGATCATTGCCGATCGCGTGGGCAACAAGGGCGTGGGCTTTAACTCCGAGATCGCCGGCCCCACCTCGGTCGACGAGAACGACCTGCTGCGCCAGGTGCTCCCGCAGGACCTCAACGCCTTTGGCATGATCCCCGAGTTCGTGGGCCGTACGCCCGTCGTCACCCAGACGCAGGCGCTCGATGAGGACGACCTGGTGTCGATCCTGACCGAGCCCAAGAACGCCGTGGTGCGCCAGTACCGCAAGATGTTCCAGCTCGAGGATGTCGATCTTGAGTTTGAGGACGCGGCCCTGCACGAGATCGCCCGCATGGCGCTCGCCCGCAAGACCGGCGCCCGCGGCCTGCGCGCCATCTGCGAGGACGTGCTGCAGCAGACGATGTTCGACCTGCCCAGTGAGGAAGGCGTCACCAAGGTCGTCGTAACCGAAGCCTCCGTAAAAGGCACCGAACAGCCCCAACGCATCTACGGGTAAACCAGCCTAAAACGTGTTTCTAAATAGCCTCCGACCATCCACGGTCGGAGGCTATTTTATATATACGCAATAACCCCAACTACCTGTGTTATTCTGTATGTTTGTTTAAGCCTCAGCGAAGTCATTCAGACTGAAGTAATCGATACCTAAGGGGAGGAATGTAGGCCCGATTTTCGTAGATTCCGCACGAGCCGAAGACCACGTAATGTGGTCTTCGAGCGAGCCCGGGACTTGACCGAGCGAAAATCGGGCCTACATTCCTCCCCGGTGGGACAGGGAGAGATATATGGAAGAAATGCCCAAGAACTACGATCCGTCGACCAACGAGCCGGCGATCCTGCAGAAGTGGCTCGACGGCGGCTACTATAAGCGCCGTGAGGGCGTGGGCGACTGCACCGTCACCATTCCGCCTCCCAACGTGACCGGCAAGCTCCACATGGGTCACGCCACCGACGACTCCATCCAGGACGCCATCATCCGTATGGCTCGCATGCGCGGCAAGTCTACGCGCTGGGTGCTCGGTACCGATCACGCCGGTATCGCCACGCAGACCAAGGTCGACAAAAAGCTCAAGAGCGAGGGCATCAGCCGCCTGGAGATCGGTCGCGACAAGTTTGTCGACGCCTGCTGGGACTGGACCCACGAGTACGGCGGCATCATTGTCGAGCAGATCAAGCGTATGGGCTGCTCCGTCGACTTTGACAACGAGCGCTTTACCATGGACGAGGACTACGCCCAGGCCGTGCGCAAGGTGTTCTGCGACTGGTACCACGACGGCCTGATCTACCGCGGCAAGCGCATCGTCAACTGGTGCCCCAACTGCACCACTGCTATCTCGGACGACGAGGCCGAGTACAAGGACGAGAAGGGCCACCTGTGGCACCTGCGCTACCCGTTGACCGAGCCGGTCAACGGCCAGGATTACATCGTCGTCGCCACCACGCGCCCCGAGACCATGCTTGGCGACACGGGCGTCGCCGTCTCCCCGAAGGACCCCGAGAAGGCCGCCTTTGTGGGTAAGACCGTCAAGCTTCCCATCGTCGACCGCGAGATTCCCATCTTTGAGGATTGGCATGTCGACGCCAATTTTGGTTCCGGTTTTGTCAAGGTCACCCCGGCCCACGACCCCAACGATTATGCCATGGGTCAGGCTCACGACCTGCCGCAGATCAATATCTTTGATGAGCACGCGGTGGTCGTCGAGGGCTACGGCGAGTTTACCGGCATGAACCGCGACGAGTGCCGCGAGGCCGTCATCAAGTGGTTCGAGGAGCACGACCTGCTCGATCACGTCGAGGACCTCGATCACTCCGTCATGCACTGCTATCGTTGCGACGCCGCCCTGGAGCCGTGGCTGTCCGAGCAGTGGTTTGTGGCCGTCGACAAACTCAAGGGGCCGGCGCTCGACGCCGTCAACTCCGGCAAGGTGACCTTCCACCCCGCGCGCTGGACGCAGACCTACACCACCTGGATGGAGAACCTTAAGGACTGGTGCATCAGCCGCCAGCTGTGGTGGGGTCACCGCATCCCCGTGTTCTACTGCGAGGACTGCGGTTGGGAGGACGCCCTGACCGAGGACACCGACGTGTGCCCCAAGTGCGGCGGCCATCACGTGCATCAGGACGAGAACGTGCTGGATACCTGGTTCAGCTCGCAGCTGTGGACCTTCGCCACGCAGGGCTGGCCGCAAAAGCCGGAGCTGCTCGAGGGCCATCACCCCACGACGGCGCTGGTCACCGCACGCGACATCATCGCGCTGTGGGTCGCCCGCATGGTCATGAGCTCGCTGTATTTCTTGGACGAGGTGCCGTTTAAGGACGTCGTCATCTACCCGACGATCCTGGCCAAGGACGGCAGCCGCATGTCCAAGTCCAAGGGCAACGGCGTTGACCCCATGGATCTCATTGGCATGTACGGCGCCGACGCCATGCGCTTCAATCTGCTGACGCTGTGTACCAACAACCAGGACGTCAAGTTCGACGCGAATATCGATAAGAAGACCAAGAAGCTCATCGACAGCCCGCGTACCGACCAGGCCAAGAGCTTTGTGACCAAGATCTGGAACGCCAGCCGCTTCCTGCTTATGAACATGGAGGGCTACACGCCCGGCGAGCCTGTCGTGGAGACGCCGGCCGACGCCTGGATGTTCAGCCGCCTGGCCAAGACCGTGAAGATGGTCACCGAGGGTATCGAGAACTACACCTTTGGCGACATGGCCCGCGGCGTGCAGCAGTTCTTCTGGAACGAGGTCTGCGACTGGTACGTCGAGGTCACTAAGGCCCGCCTGAAGGGCGAGGGCCGTCTGCAGGCTCAGCGCAACCTGATCTTTGTGCTCGACACCTCTATTCGCCTGATGCACCCGCTTATGCCGTTTGTCACCGAGGAGATCTGGGACAACATGCCGGCCAGCGTGCTTGACTTGGATGCCGAGGGCAACGTTGACCGCGCCGAGGCGCTCATGATCGCCAAGTGGCCCGAGCCCGCCGACTACGCCAAGTATGTTGACGAGGACGCCGAGCGTGCGTTTGAGCTGTGCCGCACCGTCGTGTCTGCCGCCCGCGCCACCCGTTCGCGTTATCGCTTGAGCCCCAAGGCCGAGCTCGACGTGGTCGTGCGCGCCGGTGCCGAGGATATCGAGAAGCTCGAGAGCCTGCGCTCGACCATCGAGCCGCTGGCAAACACCGCTTCGCTGGTTATGGGTACCGACGTTGAGAAGCCGGCTGCGAGCATCGCCGTGGTCGATAGCGGCGTCGAGGCCTTTGTGGTGCTCGAGGGCAAGGTTGACCTTTCGGCCGAGAAGGCACGCCTGGAGAAGGAGATTGCCGCGGCCCAGAAGGAGCTCGCCGGCTGCGAGAAGACGCTGGCCAACGAGGGCTTTGTGGCTAAGGCCGCGCCCGCGGTGGTTCAGAAGAAGAGGGACCGTGCAGCTGAGCTCAAGGAGATCCTGGTGGCGCTGACTGCTCAGGTTGCTGACTTCTCGTAGGTGTTACTGGGGGACGCGTCCCGATGCTTTGCTCTCCGCTGCGGACAGTCCTGCGCAAGACGGACAGCACATTAAGTGCTGTCCTTTGCGTGCGGAACTTGCGGCGAGCAAAGCATCGGGCCGCTCCTAGTTCGTTTACGTGGTTTTTTTGCATCTGGCGTGTTAGGGCCACTGGGTTGTGGCCTTGATCTTGCTGCAACCGGGTAAAGGCTGATATTGTCAACGTGACGGGCTCATTCATTTTGGTGGGCCTCTTTTTCTGTTATGGGGGACTATGGGTTATGGCTAAGCGTTCGGGGTCGTATGTCGTTCCTTTCTCGTTTGAGCTGCTTTCATTTGATGAGGCTGTTGGGCTTGCTGCTGATACGGGGCGGATTTCTGGGGATGCTGGTCCTCTGCTCGAGACGGTTGTCGATATGCTTGATGAGCTGGGACGTCCGGATGAGTATTTTGATTGCATTCAGGTTGCCGGTACCAATGGCAAGACTTCGACTACGCGTTTTTCGGCTGCTATCCTTCGAGGCGAGGGGCTCAGGACCGCGCTGTATACGTCGCCGCAGCTGGTGCGCTATCCCGAGCGTATGGAGGTCGATGGGTGCGTCGTAAGCGACGAGGCGTTTGCCCGTGGTGTTTCTGCCGCTGTTGAGGCGGGACATCGCGTGAATGCCCGTCGTGTGGCGGCGGGGGAGCGTGCCTATACCATCACGCCGTTTGACCTGCTGACGGCCGCTGCGCTTGTGGTGTTTGCCGAGGCCGCGGTGGATGTTGCCGTGCTCGAGGTTGGCATGGGCGGTCGTTGGGACGCCACGAGCGCGACCGATCCCGTCGCCGTTGCCATTACGGGCATTGGACTCGACCACACACGCATTTTGGGCGATACGCTCGAGGCCATTGCGGGGGAGAAGGCTGCGGTCATTAAGCCCGGACGCCTGGTTGTGCTGGGCGAGGGCACGCACGAGGCGAGCGTTCAGCGCGTGATGGATGCACGTTGTCGCGAGTGCGGCATAGTGCCGCTGGTGGTGAACCATGCCACGACCAAGGTGCCGGCACATGTGGGCGACACGGTGGAGTTCAGCTGCACCACGCCGCGTGCCATCTATACGTCGAGCATGGTCAAGCCGGCGTATCAGCCGCAGAATGCCGCGTGTGCGATCATGCTGTGCGAGGGGTATCTGGGTCGCGAGCTCGATCATGACAAGCTCGATGCGTCGCTTATGGGCTGTCCCACGCCTGGTCGCTTTGATGTGCTGGGAACCGATCCGCTCAAGCTGATCGACGCCTGTCATAACCCCCAGAGCTGCGAGAACTTTGTGAGCGCGCTGGACGAGATCGATCCGTGCGTGGAGAACCGCCCCGTGCTGCTGTGTGCCGCGCTGGCCGATAAGGACGTGGCGGGTATCGTTGACGTTCTGGTTCCGGCGTTCCCCCGCGTGGTCGTGACCCAGACCGATTCCGATCGCGCCCTGCCGGCAGAGGAGCTCGCTGCCCTGGTGGGTGCCGATAAGCTCGCGGGCGTATACCCGAGCGTGTCCGAGGCCCTCGCTGCCTTCGATGCCGCAGGCGAGCCCTTCGTAGCCGCCGGCACAATCACCCTAGCCGGCGAAGTGGCGAGGCTGCTGCGCTAACCCCACCCGTGGGTAGCTAATTTGGGCTGCTCGCCAGGAAATGGGCCTATTTACTACGTTTAATCGACTGCCCTCGACCACGCCGAGACTTGTGAAATTAAAACCGCAGGTAGAAGGCTTGCAGATTTTCAAAAAAGACCCGCATGGTCGACCCATGCGGGTTAAACGTAGTAGATAGGCCGTTTTCGTGGCGCAGCTCTAGGCTTTCAAATTGATCGACTTGCCCCCTTGGCAGTTGCGGTGAAATAGTTCCTGGATTTTGCCTACGTGGGCCCATCTGGGAACTATTCCACCGCAACTTATTGAGGGGCTATTGGGAAGGGGCTAGTCTAGGCGGACTGGGTCGTGGGGGTAGGCGTTGAGAATCTCGACGCCGTTCTCGGTCACCAGGGCCAGGTCCTCGATGCGGACGCCGGTGCGGTCGGGGAGGTAGATGCCCGGTTCGACGGAGAACGTCATGCCCGGCTCTACGACCTGCTCGTTGACGAGCGAGACGTCGCCCGGCTCGTGGTCCTGCAGGCCGATCGAGTGACCCAGGCGATGCGTAAAGTATTCGCCGTAGCCCGCGTCCTCAATCACGTCGCGCGCGGCACGGTCCAGGTCGCACATGCGCACGCCCGGTGCGATGAGCGCCTCGGCGGTCTCGTTGGCGCGGCGCACGATATCGTAGATGCGTGCGGTTTCCTCGTCCGGCTCGCCCCAAAAGAACGTGCGCGTCATGTCCGAGCAATAGTTGCAGCGGCGTCCGCCAATGTCGAACAGCACCACGTCGCCGCGCTTGAGCACGGTGTCGTCGGGTTCGTGATGCGGGTCGCCGGCGTTGGCGCCAAAGCTCACGATGGGCGGAAAGCTAAAGCCCTCGCAGCCGTGCTTGCGGTACAGACCGAGCATCTGATCGGCAATTTCGCGCTCCGTCACGCCTTCATGGACGAGCTTGATGGCGTCGGCCATCACGGCGTCGTTGGCGGCCGAGGACGCGCGCATAAGCTCCTGCTCGGTAGCGTCTTTGTAGGTGCGTGCGGCGGTGACGGCAAAGTCACCCAGGAAAAACTCGCTGGCGGCGTGGCGCTCCATGAGCGGCATCAAAAAGCCGGAGCGCATGACGGTGTCGATGCCGAGCGGTTTGGTCGGATCGACCTCGCGAGTGATGGCGTCGGTCACGACGTCGGTATCGGTGTGATAGGCAACGCGGGCATTGTCATACTCTGGCAGCTGGTGCAGGGCGTTGACCAAGATCACTGGCTCGGCATTGCGCACGAGTAGCACGCCGCAAAAACGCTCGAACATATCGGCATAAAAGCCGGTCAGGTAATAGATTGACCACGGGTCGTTTACGAGCAGCTGTGCGCCGGGGTGCTGAGCCTCGAGCGCATCGAGCACGCGCGCCACGCGCTGGTCATCGACATGTGCCATGAAACATCCTTTCGCTAGGCTGCCACCATGGTATCCCAAGCCCGGCACATAGGGACGTTCCTTTTATGCCGGCACTTCGGGACACTCCTTGCAAAAGCAGCTAAAAGAGCCCGTCCCAAATTTGCTTCTTAGGCTGGGTCGATGTCCATACTGGCGACTAGGTCAATGTTGGTGTCGAGAAGATCTTCCAGCACGACGTCGCCCATGCGGATGGGGGCGTTGACGACTAGGCCTCGGATGAGGTTCATGGCTTGGGCGTGGAGTTCTAGCGGGATGGCTTCGGCCGTGCGGACGGGGAGTAGGGCTTCGTCGCCGCCGGAGACGGCCACGGTCGTTGTGAGCACGCGCATGGGGCAGGTGAGCTCCTGATGTGCGAACGTATCGCCGCGCGGGCAGTTGTTACCGGTTACGGAGCGCACTTCCACCACGGTGCCATTGGCGTCGTGCTCCACCTCTACGGTCAGGAGGCACTCGGATGGGCAGGTGGTGCAGTTGAACTGCAGCGTCTCGGTCACATTCGTACTCATGAGCTATGCCTCCTCAACGGGATCGACGGACAGGACGATTTCGCTGGCACCCAGGTCGAGTGCGCGTTGAATCACCTTAGCCGGCAGCGGGAAGCTTTCCATGACGCTCGGTTTAAACGCGCGGACTTTGCCCGCAAACACTTCTTCGCCGTTGGCCAAGATGCGTACTCGAGCGGTATCGACCGGCCGGCGTACGCGGAAGTTGAGCTTGGTGAGCGCCACAGCCGTAATGCGTCCCGGCAGCGCGTAGCCCGCAATGCCGGCAGGGGAGACCGTGAGCTCGCAGCTCGTGTCCGCGACCGCGTTCGTTTCGGCCCCGCCACCCAGCGCGTACGCCGCCGCGGCTGCACCGGCGCGCTCGGACTCGGTCGTCACGTTGTCGGCCAGGTCGTGCACGTGCAGCACGTTGCCACAGGCAAAGATGCCCGGCACGCCTGTCTGGAGGCTCTGGTCAACTACGGCGCCGCGCGTGCGTGGGTCAAGCTCCACGCCCGCGGCAACCGAAAGCTCGTTCTCGGGAATCAATCCCACCGAAAGCAGCAGTGTGTCACACGGAACAACGCGCTCGGTCCCCGGAATGGGCGCCAGGCGCTCGTCGACCTGGCTTACCTCGACGGCCTCCACGCGGTCGTGCCCGATCACGCGCGTGACCGTGGTGGACAGGTGCAGCGGAATGTCAAAGTCGTCCAGGCAGTTCTTCACATTGCGGCGCAGGCCGTTGGCGTACGGCATGAGCTCGTACACGCCCTCGACCGAAATCCCCTCGAGCGTGCAGCGACGTGCCATGATAAGCCCGATATCGCCCGAACCCAAAATGACGGCGCGCGAGCCGGGTTTGAGGTTTTCGATATTGATGTATCGCTGCGCCAAGCCGGCCGTAAATACGCCGGCGGGACGGCTACCGGGAATCTTGATCTCGCTGCGGGTGCGCTCGCGGCAGCCCATGGCAAGGACGACCGCGCGCCCGGTGAGCTGCAGCATGCCGGCAGGGCTCATGAGCGTGACGGCATGGACCGCAGTGTCTTCCGCAGGCTCGCCTGAATCAATCCCAAGCACCATGCTGTTCAGGAACAGCGCAATGTCGGTTGCGTGCACCTGGTCGATAAAGCGCTGCGCGTACTCAGGACCGGTGAGCTCCTGTTTAAAGTGCGACAGGCCAAAGCCGGGGTGGATGCACTGGCGGAGGATGCCGCCCAGGTGCTGCTCGCGCTCCACGATGGCCACGCGCGCTCCGGCCTTATGCGCGGCCAGCGCGGCCGCCATGCCGGAGGGGCCGCCGCCGATAACGACCACGTCAAAGACTTGCGTTTGTACGGCTTCTACGACGCCGCAATCAATCGTGCTCGATCCGAATTCCGCCATCCTAGCGCACCCCCTTCAGCGGTCCCTCAACCAGCCAAGATCCGGCGTCCTCCAGTAATACCTCGCTGGGGTCGCAGTCAAGCTCTCGGGCAAGGATCGCCACCACACGGCTCTGGCAAAAGCCACTTTGGCACCGACCCATGCCGGCACGGCAGCGGCGCTTAACGCCCTCGACCGAAACTGCGCCCGGGCGACGTCGGATCGCGGTCACAATCTCGGCCTCGGGCACCGTCTCGCAGCGGCAGACAATCTGCCCCCACGCAGGATCGGACTCAATGAGCTCTTCCTTGCGCGCAAGCGGCGCGCGGTCAAAGTCGTCCGGCGCAAGGCGGATCGGGTCCCAATCGGCACGTTCGCGCAGGGTCACGCCCGCATTGCGCAGCACCTGTTCCATGCGTTCGGCAATGGCCGGCGCGCTCGCCACGCCCGGCGACTGAATGCCCGCCGCCTGGAACAGGCCCGGCACCACGGCCGACTGCCCAATAAAAAAGTCGTTCGTACCTTGAATGACCGGGCGCCCGCCGGCGAACGCGCGCACCACGCGGCGCGTGTCCAGGTCGGGCACCAGCTTGCGCGCGCCGGTCAGCAGCGCGTTCACATCGCTCGCATAGGTCTGCGTGTCGCCCGGTTCGCGCACGGCAGCCGTGGCGGTGATCACGGTGTTGCCATGCACAGTGCCTGTCACGATAACGCCCTTGGACACCGGCGTGGGTACGGGGTAGAGCGGCATGAGCGTGCGCGGCTCCTTATCCAGCACCACGATGTTGCCCTGACGCCAGACCATCTGGAACTCCTCGGCGCCTGCCATATGCGAGATGTCGGCGGCTCCGTTGCCCGCGGCGTTGATCAGGTAGCGGCAGCGCACGTCTCCGGCGGGCGTCGCCAGCGTAAAGCGCGTGGCTCCGTCATCCGAGCCGGCAACTTCAATTGCCTCCACCGGCGCAGACCGCATAAACGTCACGCCGTTGGCAACTGCGTTCTCCAGCGCGGCGATGGCAACCTCAAACGGGTCGACAAACCCAGTCGATGGGCACCATAACGCGCACGTTGCATTGGCACTGGCGCGCGGCTCTAATATGTGGATGCGGTCGGGTCCGACGATCGACAGCTCGGGCACTCCGTTGGCCAGGCCGTTGCACCGTAGCTGCTCCAGATGCGCGCGGTCCTCGTCGTTAAAGCCCAACACCATCGACCCGGTGCGGCAGAACAGAAAGCCCAGCTCCTGCGCCCACGTACCGTACAACTCGCAGCCACGGGCGTTGACCTGCGCCTTTACGGTGCCCGGTGTCGGATCGTAGCCGGCGTGCACCAGGCCGCCATTGGCCTTCGACGCGCCCAGCGCAATATCGTTAGCCGCTTCGACCACGCAAATGGACAGGTCAAACCGCGCGAGCTGCCGCGCGATGGCGCATCCGGTGATGCCCGCGCCCACAATCGCGATATCAAACGTTTCTGTCACAGTGCCTCCCAGACGAGTTGACAGGCTGTCAATACGACTATCCTACGGTCTGCACACCCCCAGTGCGGCGGCAATGCGGCGAACAGCCCCGCAACACCCGCCAACGGCAGACGAGGTGAGACCCGGCACGGATGTCGACCTCGTTAGACCGCGGGCAACACCACCCAAGCTCGCGGTCGATGCCGCCACCCGTTACAGATTGAGATGTTTCTATCCGACCATGCCTGCGACCTGCCAAATCGTTAACCCCCGTGTTACACTAACTCGAGCTGTAACTACCCCGAAAGGTACCCGTAATGTCCAAGTACATCTCCGAGCTCATGTCGCCGCAGCTTATGGGCGTCGTCTATGCCTTCGTTGGCTTTATCATCGCCCTGTATGTGCTGTCGGTCGTCTATGTGTTCATCGACGCTCGCCGCCGCGGCGCCAGCGCCTACGTGGCATGGGGCATCATCGCCCTCATCCCGTTTGTAGGCCTCATCGCCTACCTGGTCTTGCGCCCGCACTCCTACGCGTCCGACCGCGAGGAGCAGGAGCTGGACATGGCCCTGCGCGAGCGCCAGCTTGCCCAGTACGGCACCTGCCCGCAGTGCGGCGCGCCCATCGAGAAGGACTTCGTCGTCTGCCCGGTGTGCGATACCCAGGTTCGCAACGTGTGTCCCAGCTGCCATCGCCCGCTCGATGCGCATTGGAAGGTCTGCCCCTACTGCCGAACTCGCATCCAGTAACGCATCCATCGCCGGGCCGGCCGCAAGCCACGGGCTCCGCGCACCCCGCGCATCCCACGGCCGCCACGCGCCCCGCGCCGCCCCACACGATGAAGCATGCGTAGAAAATCGCCCGCCGTGCCATTAAGGTGCGGCGGGCGCTTGTATACCAAGGCAACCTGCCTATAATGATGCAAGTCAAAAACGCCGAGCGCATCGCACGCACTTGCATCAGGCATCCGAGAGGAGAAAACATACCCATGAAGGCACTCTACAATGACGGTTCGGTGGCCGAGCTCCCGCAGGACGAGGTCACGCACGTCATCCGCCACTCCGCCGCGCACATCATGGCGCAGGCCATCAAGCGCCTGTACCCCCAGGCCGACTTTGCCTACGGTCCCGCGACCGACAACGGCTTCTACTACGACGTCGACCTGCCCGAGGGCGTCAAGATCAGCGAGGACGACTTCCCCGCGATCGAGGCCGAGATGAAAAAGATCGTCAAGGAGAACCTCAAGTTCTCCGTGTACGAGAAGCCTCGCGCCGAGGCCATCGCCCTTATGGAGGAGCGCGGCGAGAAGTACAAGGTCGAGCACATCGGCGACCTGGACGACGACGCCCGCATCACCTTCTACCAGCAGGGCGACTACATCGACATGTGCGTCGGCCCCCACATCTGCTACACCAAGGCGCTGAAGGCCTTTAAGCTCACCGGCGTCTCGGGCGCCTACTGGAAGGGCGACAAGGACAACAAGATGCTCACCCGCATCAACGGCGTCGCCTTTGCCACCAAGGAAGAGCTCGACGAGCACATGCACATGTTGGAGGAGGCCAAGAAGCGCGACCACCGCAAGATCGGCCGCGAGATGGACCTCTTTATGATGCGCGACGAGGCCCCCGGCTTCCCGTTCTTCCTGCCCAACGGCATGATCCTTAAGAACACCCTGCTGGACTACTGGCGCGAAATCCACCACAAGGCCGGCTACGTGGAGATCTCCACGCCGCTCATCATGAACAAGCAGCTGTGGAAGACCTCGGGCCACTGGGACCACTACAAGGACAACATGTACTCTACCGTCATCGACGACGAAGAGTACTGCATTAAGCCCATGAACTGCCCGGGCGGCGTGCTGGTGTACGCCTCCAAGCCGCATTCCTACCGCGAGCTGCCCATCCGCGCCGGCGAGATTGGCCTGGTGCATCGCCACGAGTTGCGCGGCGCCCTGCACGGCCTGTTCCGCGTCCGCTGCTTTAACCAGGACGACGCCCACCTGTTTGTGCGTCCCGACCAGCTGACCGATGAGATCGTGGGCGTGGTCAACCTCATCGACTCCGTGTACCAGAAGTTTGGCTTTAAGTACCACGTTGAGCTTTCCACCCGCCCCGAGGACTCCATGGGTTCCGACGAGGACTGGGCACGCGCCGAGGAGGGCCTGCGCACCGCTCTGGAGAAGCTGGGCATGGACTACGAGGTCAACGAGGGCGACGGCGCCTTCTACGGCCCCAAGATCGACTTCCACCTGGAGGATTCGCTCGGCCGTACCTGGCAGTGCGGCACCGTCCAGCTCGACTTCCAGATGCCGCTCAACTTTGACCTGGAGTACGTGGACGCCGACGGCACCAAGAAGCGCCCCATCATGCTGCATCGCGTGTGCTTTGGCTCCATCGAGCGCTTCATCGGTATTCTGATTGAGCACTTTGCGGGCAAGTTCCCCACCTGGCTGGCTCCCGTGCAGGTCAAGGCGCTTCCGGTTTCCGAGAAGAGCCGCGACTACGCCCACGAGGTTTGCGCCAAGCTGGAGGAGGCCGGCATCCGCGTGGTCTGCGACGACCGCGACGAGAAGATCGGCTACAAGATCCGCGAGGCCCGCAGCATCGACCGCGTGCCCTATATGCTCATCCTGGGCGAGAAGGAGGTCGAGGCCGGCAACATCTCCGTCCGCGATCGCTCCAACGAGACCGTTCAGATGAGCGTTGACGAGTTTGTTGCCAAGGTGATCGAGGAAATCAAGACCCGCGCCTAAGGCAAACTTCACAACAATTAACAAAGGCGACCGTCCACACAGGGCGGTCGCTTTTTTCATGCCAAAATAAGAAAGCCGCTGGTTGAGCGGCTTTTTTTGTTGCACAAAAAGGTACAGGTTTTTGTAGAGGGGTATGGAGATGTACCTACTAGCAGTACATTTTGCGTAATCTGGGCAAACGCTGATTAATTGCTCGTATAATGTCGTCTGTCGAAAGATACAAAAAACTGTACTTTTGCGACTGCGCCTAGCTGCGAGCGAGAAGCCTGTTCTAAACGCCCCTGCATTTGCGTGCGTCGCAAAGCCAAAAGAGGGGGCGAGAACATGGAACAGACGGCACGGCGCCAAGAGCAGCTGCCAGGCGCATTTAACGGCGTCACCACCAACAGCCAGCACGGTCGCGTCCGCTGGTATCTGGTTCACACCTCCAATGGAAAAGAGCGTGAGACCTGCGAAAAGGTCCGCCGCATTATCCCGCACGAGCTGATGCAGGACGCTTTTGTGATGCAAAAGGAGTTCTGGTTTAAGCGGGACGGCGCATGGTCGCTCCAAACCAAACTCATGTACAAGGAATATTTCTTCGTCGCTACGCACGATGCCGCCGCGCTCGATAGGGCTTTGGGCCAGTTGAGCTTTGGCTGTCGCATTGCCGGCAGCAGGGAGCGGGCGTACATGCCCATGCCGGACGATGCGCAGGATTGGTACCGCAGTGTGCTGGACGACGACGGCGTGGTGCGCAACAGCGTAGCGCGCATAGAAGACGGCGTGTTGCTCATTGAGCAGGGGCCCTTGGTGGGGCAAGAGGCCCGCGTAAAGAAGATTGACCGTCATAAACGCTGGTGCCTGGTGGACGTGGGCGAAGGCGGCTCCGCTTTTAGGGAGCTGCTACCGCTTGACGTTCCCAGCAAAACATAAGGGAGACGTTGCGCCGGCAATTCATTTGGTTTTTGGATTCATAGATGGGGGGGGGTTCCTGGGGACAGGAACGTGAGTTTTATTGTGGCTGCTAAAGAAGTAACAGAGAGCTGTGTATCCGTGGGGGACGCACTGGCTATTAAAGAGATTAAACCGAGTGGTACGCTTGGCTATCGCTTTATTAAGAGACTGTTTGACCTGGTGTTCAGTCTTTTGATGAGTGTGCTGCTGCTTATTCCTCTTGCTGTGGTGTGCGCGCTGATTAGTCTTGAATCGCCCGGCAGTCCTATGTATACGCAAGAGCGCGTTGGCAAGGGCGGAAAGACAATCAAGATTTTTAAGCTTCGTAGCATGGTCGCCGACGCAAACGACGTGCGTAAGTACCTGAGCCCTGAGCAGCTTCATCAATGGGAAGTCGAGCGCAAGGTCGACGATGATCCCCGCATTACTAGGGTTGGTCAGTATATTCGTAAGTGCTCCATTGACGAGATGCCGCAGTTCCTTAATGTACTGAACGGCGACCTCTCCGTCATTGGGCCGCGTCCCATTACAAGGGATGAGCTTGAACAGCATTTTTCCGACGAAGAAAAAGCTGAGCTGCTCTCTGTCCGGCCCGGCATTACTGGTCTGTGGCAGGCAACCGATCGTAACGAGGCAACCTTTGAGAGCGGCCTGCGTCAGAAGATTGAGCTTCGCTATGTCCAAAACCGTTGTTTTGCTATGGATTTGAAGTGCTTTACTGGTACCTTCGGGGCTATGTTTGGTAAGAAGAGAACGGGACGATAGATGCCGACAAACCTTACTTCTTCCTACAGTGTGTTGATGAGCATTTACAAAAAAGAAAATCCTGCCTATTTAGTTCAAGCTTTAGACAGTATGTTGAACCAAACGGTCTCTCCTGCCGAGATTGTCATGGTCAAGGATGGTCCCCTCACGCAAGAGCTTGAAGACGTGCTCCAAAATTATGACTCCCTTTATCCCGGACTGTTCAATTTTGTTTCGTATGACAAAAACCATGGGCTTGGCTACGCGCTGCGACAAGGCGTGGTCGCTTGCTCTAACGAAATTGTTGCTCGTATGGACACTGATGATATTGCTCGTCCAGATCGTATGGAGAAACAGCTTGCCGCTATTGATAGCGGGCTCGATATGGTCGGAAGCGATGTTATCGAATTCGTCACGTCTCCCAATGAACCTGTTGCGGCTACTGACCTTCCCAAGGGCATCGATGCTATACGCTCTTATTCCAAAAGGCGAAATCCCTTTCGTCACCCTCCCATGACGTTTAGAAAGTCGAAAGTTATGGAGGCTGGTAACTACAGTTCCGACTTTCTCTACTTTGAGGATTGGGACCTTTTTAACAGGATGCTCGCATGTGGCTGCAAGGCGGATAACCTGAGCGAACCGCTTGTTGCGATGCGCGTTAGTGAGGATTTCTATGCTCGCAGGGGCGGCTCGCAGTATCTTAAGTACGCTAAAGCATTTAAGCAGGCTCAAGTTGAGCGTGGCTATTTCACAAAACGTGATTATTTCTGTTCTTATTTGCCGCATGCCGCCGTCTGTCTGATGCCGAATTCCGTTAGAGCGTTGATATATCGTTATTTTCTCAGGAGGTCCTAGATATATGGCTTCTGATATTGATAAGCCTCTGGTTAGTGTCATTGTCCCCGTGTACAACGTGGGTATGTTCGCGCTTCCTTGCGTAAACTCATTGCTTGGTCAGACTTATTCGAATATCGAATATATTATCGTAGATGATGGATGTACTGATAATACTATCGACCTTATTGAAGATGCCGTTGGGTCAGACACGCGATTTAAGATTTTGCATAAGGAGAACGGCGGTCTTTCTTCTGCGCGTAACTTTGGTACTCAAAGGTGCCACGGTGATTATGTCATGTATGTTGATGGGGACGATTTGATCGATTCGCGAACTGTTGAGTTGATGGTCGAAGCGGCTGACAAGTATCAAGTTCCGCTCGTTATCGGCTCCTTTGCGAAGACGCCTGTCCTTGATAACTATAAGATAGGTCAGAATGTAGAATTCCATGTTGAATCTGGAATTGAGCATTTTCGAAAACTTCTTTTATTAACCGGTGAGAGTGGTTCTGCTTGCGGAAAGCTCTTTGAACGATCTCTTATTAGCGACCTTGTCTTTCCTGAGGGGCAGCTCTTCGAAGACATGGGTGTAATTGCTAACATTTGTTCCAAAGTTCAAAAGGTTGCATTCTCTGATGCGTGCTTCTATGCATACGTGACGAGACCTGGCTCCATTACGACGCTCAAGAACCAGGGTTCCAAGCATGCTAAAGACATGGACAGGGCTATTGAGACCGTTCGACAATTTGCCGAGCCTGAATTTCAGGGCGAGTTTGAGTGCTTCCAGTCATTCTGTACGCTCCGCGTTGCAATGAGGGTTGATCCGGACGGATTTGATGATAAGGCTGAGGCCCAGAATTATTTGAGGAATGCTCGAGGGCTTGCTTGGAGGGCATCGAAGAACCCATATGCTTGTTCAAAATGGAGACTGCGTTGTGCTCTCTTTTCTATCTCTCCTAGGGTTCATAACGCTTTCTATGCGTTATATGCTGCAATTTCTGGTAAGGCAATCGGGTAACTCCTATAATTAAAGGTTGATAAGATGATTTTTTCGACTAGCGCGCATTTGTTTAACGTTACTGAATGCCACGGCGGCTTTTTGTATAACATTTACTTTCAAGATGGTTTTAACTGTTATGTTGGTGTTTTCGACACGGTTTCAACCGGAGGAAAATCAACAGTTTACAAACGATATACAAAGCAGGTGTAGAGATGCCAATCTACTTCATTGCCTTTGTGTCCCATATTGTATTGCTATATTTTTCGGTAAAGATAACTAATAAGCACGTCAGTTTTCTTCTTGCGGTTATTTCGGTTCTCCCCCTTTGCTTGGTGGCGGGGTTGCGTGATGCATCTGTCGGTACCGATACCTCGGCATATCCCCTCAGGTGTTTTTATGCCTCGCAGTATTATTCGCTCACAGGTGCTATGGGTGCTTGCTCAGATCAAGAGCCGCTATTCGTGATTCTCTTCTGGATTCTGGGAAGACTGACTGGTGATTTCCACGCTGTTCTTTTTCTTTGTGAAGCCATCGTTCTCCTTCCCTATATTTTAGTTGTTAGAAAGTTGTATCCTCGCGGGTATCCTATCGTAGGTTTCTTTCTTTGTTTCGTTGTGTTTGGTTATACGTTAAACATAATTAGGCAATGTATTGCTACTAGTATGCTCGTCATGATGGTCTATGAGCTGTTCCGCGAGAAACGCGGCCCCGCTATTGTTTTTTTGTTTCTTGCAGTTGGCTTTCACAAGATGTCTATCATGGGACTTTTTATTTGGATTATTTATATTTCATGCTTCAACCGCGGGCGCGAACGTTCGTATAAGACCGTTGCACTTCTTGCATGCGTTGGCGTTATCATTTTTACTATTTGCGTGATTATGATTGGCCCGGATGTAATGGAGATCGTATCTCTATTTACGTCGTCATATAGCTTTCAGATCAAACACGCTGGAATGGGCTCATTTAATACCACAATGCTTATTTATTTTCTATTTTGCCTTGCTATATGGATGTTAGGCAGTAAGGGTTTGATCACGAGCTTCGATCGATGGACGCTTAATTTCTATACGAGCAGCGGCATAATTTCTTCCCTATTCGCTCAACTTGCGAGCATCAGTCCTGAGCTAATTCGACTGAGTTTCCCTTTTCTTTTCATTTCAGGTTTTGTTTACCCCTTTTTGTCTGAAAACCTTGGCAGAGAGCGGTTTCTAACTGGGACTCTGGGTGTTTTATTTTTCGTGTTTTATTTTGTCATTACGTTTGTATATGGCGGCAGTTGCGATCTTTTTCCGTATTCGTCGGCACTATTAGGAGTTATTTATGCATGACGAAACGCCTGACATCAGTATTGTTGTACCGGTATATAACACCGAGCGTTTTCTCCCCGCTTGTCTGGAATCTATTGATATTCAAGGAACCGGCTCTTTTGAGGTGATTCTTGTGGATGATGGTTCCACCGATGGATCTCCTGAGATCTGCGATGCTTATTGCAACAAGCGCGAGAGAGCTTTCGTTATTCACAAGGACAACGAAGGTCTTCTCGCTGCACGACGAGACGGTCTTCGCGAGGCAAGTGGGCGTTATATTCTTTCGCTCGACTCCGATGACGCTCTTCTTGAAGGTTGCATTAAAAAGGTATGCGATGTAATTGCCTCGACTGGTGCTGATATCATTTCATTTGATTTCACTATGGGATTGATGCCTATAAAACCCTCGTTAAAAGTTGATATCTGTTCTGGTATGCATACGGGTGAGTCATTTAATGCTGTTAAAAGCCTGTTGTGCGGATGCGATTTCAATAGTGTTTGGAATAAGGTCATTCGGAGAGATTTATTTGCCAGTGACGAGTGGTACTCGAAACGAGTTGGCCTTATGCACGGTGAGGATCTTTGCCAACTTCTTCCTGTTTTCGATATTGCAAAGAGTTTATTTCACATTGACGAACCGCTTTACTACTATCGTCAGCATGACGCTAATAGTACGAAGCAGTTTAAAGAAGATCAGATAACTGATTGGAGCTTTGTAAGCGACGAATTGATTCGCTATGCGAGTGAATGGTCGAGCGATTCAGTCAAAAATGCCAATAGGGGTATCTGTCGACACTATTGTGATCTTGATGAAGTTCTTTGGCATTGTGAAGTGGATAAAGAGGTGAAAAGACAATTTGATAAAACAATTAAAAGCGAGTATCAGAGGCGAATCAGCAATTGTCCGGACTATATTCATGGTCTTGTTTTGTCAAATTGCAGTATCGTTTCTTTTGCTGCTCGGCACATACTAAGCAGCTTTAAATGCCTCCGTCGTCTCTTTCTATAATGCAGGTCATTATTGCTTTTTACTAATATCTTTAGATGGAGCATTATTATTCTTGACCAAGCCTGTCCTTAGCTTTCGACTAAGTGGCGAGCATTTACGATTGAACCGACATAGAGGACTTGGTTCTGTCGTGCGGTGTATTCATTCCTAGGGCTTTAGTTATTTCGGTTGATGCTTAGAAGCTGGTCTTCGCACTTTTTTCAAAGAAGATCTCCAACGTCCCCATGTTCTGGGTGAGGCCATAGACGCTTACGTTTGTGATTTATTGTTTGTAGCCTATTCCTCTATGGGGTGCTGTCTGCGATTGGTCTTGTTGATTGCATGATAGGGCATCATGACTAAAATGTCCGAATCGATGGAAATGCATCTTTATTCGACTTTGAAGATGGGAGGAGTCAATTGTTGCAGATTCTTAATTCAATTAAGAAAGTCATAAAACTTTTACTTTCCAGCCCTATTTATGATGGTTTACTCAGGTTAAGTCGTCGTTCCGATGCTATAACCTATGCGTCTAAGGCGAAGCTGAGTATGGTTTCCCAGAGACCGTCCAATATGTTCATGCCGATTGTTTTTAAGGAAAGCGTATCTTACGACATTTCTATTATTGTGCCTGTGTATAACGTTGAGAAATACCTCAAACCCTGTCTAGACTCCATTGTGACTCAGGAGTTTTCTGGCAAGTTTGAGGTTATTATTGTCGATGATGGGTCTAAAGACGATTCTGGTGCTATAGCCGATTCGTATGGATTAATGCCCAATGTTCTTGTAATTCACCAGGTAAACGGCGGTCTTTCCGCAGCGCGCAATGCGGGTCTTAGGGTTTCTCGCGGTAAGTACATCATGTTCGTGGATTCTGATGACATGATCGGGCCAGGGTATCTTGAGGCTATGTGGAGCAGGCTCGTTCAAACATCTGCGGATTTCGTTACATCGACTTTTAGATATATGTCTGATGATGGTTTGGTTGGCGAGATAGAGAACGATAGAGCTAGTTGGATGGTGCCGTGGGGCAGACTATATCGTCGTGAAGTCTGGAATCGACTAGGTTTTCCCGTAGGCGCATGGTATGAAGATCTGATTCATCCGTTATGGATTGATTCTTTCTTCAAGGATGAGCCTTGTTATGATTTGAGCGGCTATTATTACCGAATCCGTCCTGGATCCATTATGCAGTCTACCCCTACTAATGTTAAGGGCCTTGATTCGTATTGGGTTCTCGATGAATTGATTTCTTATCGTTCGGAGCTTGGAATTTCTTACTCTCAGGAAGACTTCGATCGTATTCTTCCTCTGTTCGGGCCGCTTTTGCTTGGGAGAACCGTTGCCTTGGACAACAGCGCGCGTAAAACAATGTTTGCTTGTTGTTGCGACACGTTTAATTCAATTGATGATTTTAAGACGAAGAACACATCGTTAAACGGCAGATGGAGGGATATCGAGAGATCTCTTCGTTCTTCGGATTATAACCGTTATCTTCTCGCTTCTCTTGCCCTTGCGGCGCAGGGGGGTTCTGGGCTTAGTGTTTCAGATGCAATTAATATTTGGGTGAACAGGAACAGATAAATAATGAAAATCGGAACGATTACTTTTCACGGCGCATTGAACTTCGGGTCTGCGCTTCAGTCTCATGCGCTTCAAGTGGTTTTGGAAAATATGGGACATGAAGTGCAAATTATCGACTACCGTTCTCACGATTATGAACAGTATAAGCTGCTTCAGCTCCGACATCCAAAGGCTACGCTGCGAACATTGCGCTGTTTAAATAGGTATTTGTCAAGAAAGACTGCATTCGAGGATTTTTCAAATAAATATTTCGGCATGACGAAGAAGTCTTATCGCTGGCAAAATGAAGAGGAGATGTGCGAGCTTGCGGATCAGTTTGATTGCTTTATTTGTGGTAGCGATCAAATTTGGAATCTCGATTGTACACAAGGTGTTGTTGGCCCCTATTTCCTTTCATTCGCTGGAGATAGACGTCGAGTCGCTTACGCTCCCAGTCTTGCGCACACTTACTTTAGACCTGAGAATTTTGATGAACAGCTTGTATCCGAGTTGCTCTCAAGGTTTGATTTCTTGTCTGTTCGCGAGGAGGAGACGATTCCGTTATTTCAGCCCCTTGTCGATGCGCCTATAGATGTTGTCTTAGATCCCACACTTTTGTTGGATTCTGACGACTACGCAGATATGGCATATAAAGATGTTTTGCAGGGTGAATATATATTTATGTATCTACTACGCAAGTGCCCCGAACTTATTGAGAGCACCGTCGCGATGACGGAAGCAACGGGCATGAAGGTTGCTTACATATCTGATAAAAACCTAGATATCCCAAATTCTATTAACCTGTTTGGTGTTGGCCCTGAGGAGTTCGTCTCGCTTATTGCGCACGCAAGCCTTATTCTTACCAATTCCTTTCATGCAACTGTATTCTCAGTTCTCTTTCATAGGCCCTTCCGCGTATATGCGACTGATAAGTCTGGTGCGCGTATGCGCGACTTGCTGAGTAATATCGGGCTGTCTGACCGTTGCGTCGATGTTATGTGCGCCGACGATATTGTCCCTTGTGAGTGGAGTGACGTGGACTCTCGCCTGGATTCTCTGCGGGAGCATTCCTGTGCTTATCTTAGAAAGGCGCTTTCGTAATGGGGGAGACGCGTCGGCTTATTAAGAACACTGGCATTATTGCGGTGGGCGGAATGGCAACCAAGCTTGTTTCGTTTCTTTTGCTGCCGCTCTATACCTCAGTTCTTTCCACTGGCGACTATGGTACCGTCGACTACATCAATACTATCGCCCTGTTCTGCGTTCCTGCTGTCTCCCTACTTATGGATGAAGCACTGTTTCGGTTCCTCATCGATTGTCGCACCGATGGTGATCGGTCTAAGGCCGTGACCGCGTCTTGTGCTGTTCTTCTTGCTGGCTGCGCGTGCTTTGCGGTCTTGGCGATTCTCGTCTGGTTGCTATTTATGCCAGAAAATCTTGGCTGGGTCGTGGGCCTTGTTGTCGCTGGCGCGCTTCTGCAGATGGCTTCTGCGGTCCTACGTGGTTTCGGGGATACCGTGGGTTACTCCGTCATGAATTTCACTGCGAGCGCTCTTACCATCGTGCTAAACGTTCTGTTTATCGCTGTTCTGCGTTGGGGCGTTGTGGGCATGCTTTCCGCCACGGTTATTGCGCAGGGCGGCGTTGCCCTCGTGTTCATGGTCATGCGGAAGCTCTGGCGCTATATCGATCCGTCGGCTTTCTCCATTTCCTATGCTCGAGACCTCCTACGCTATTCCTTTCCGCTCATTCCCAACAAGGTTTCCTGGACTATTAACAACCTGCTAGACAGGCTGATTATCATGAATACGCTCGGTGCTTCTGCCGCCGGCGTGTACGCCGTCTCTTACAAGTTCCCCGGTGTCATGGACCAGGTGTATGGCTTCTTCTATCAATCTTGGAAGGAGAGCTCGGCGCGCGTCCTCAACTCCGATGAGGACGAGTCGACTTTCTATAACTCTGTGTATCGTGCGCTAAGGCGTTTCATGATGAGCGTCGTTCTGCTTATGTCTGCGCTTATGCCCCTCGTGTACGGCATCCTGATTAAGGGTTCATTCGGTGAGGGCCTGCTGTATGTGCCGATATTGCTCCTGGCGACGTACTTCAGCAACATCTCCGGCTTTTACGGTGGCATCTTTACCGCACATAAGGAAACCGGAATTATGGGTACTACCACTGCGGTGTCTGCAGCCCTTTGCGCCGTTCTGTGTGTTGTGTTGATTCCGCACTTCGGTCTTTATGGTGCATCTGTTGCAACGCTTTTGGCGATGATCGTGGTTAATGAGTACCGCAGAATTAAGGTCACTAAGTTTACGAAGCTTGTCGAAGACCGGGTTGAGCAGGTTTTAACTTTAGTTTCAATTGTCGGCGTATTCGTTTTCTATTATCTGTCCGCTTACGGTGCGGGCATCTTAAGCTCGATCGCCTGCCTGGCAATTGCGCTGGCTTTTTCCGTTTATATGAACGCCGATATTCTGCGCAAGTTCATTTCGGCTTGCAAATAGGGGGATAACTGCATGTCTACCGTGAAAAGGGGCGAAGTTCCCACTCTGTTTGAGTCACCGTTGCATTGCTGCGGATGCGGGGCGTGTGCCGCCGCTTGCCCGAAAGGCGCCATCGCCATGTCCGAGGGCAAGGACGGGTTCATTCTTCCTGTAATTGACGGCGATCTATGTATCGGTTGCGGCGCCTGCACGAGGGCGTGCGGCCTCAACCGGGGGATAGGCTCCAATTCCGCTGGACCGTTCTTTGCCGCTGCCGGTAGGGATGATGTCTCGGAGTCCGCTTCTGGCGGAGTCTTCGGTGCCGTTGCGCGTGAGCTTATTTCTTCTGGCGGCGTCGCATATGGTGCTGCTTATGAGCGTGAGGGGAATACGCTTCGAGTGTTGCACCGTCGTGCGGCGAGCGTTGATGAGCTTCGCCCGCTTCTTAATTCAAAATACGTGCAGAGCGATGCTAGAGTTTGCTTTGCCGATGTTAAGGCGGATCTTCGTGAGGGCAGGCAGGTCCTGTTCTGCGGAACACCCTGCCAAGTCGCCGGCCTTAGGGGCTTTCTCGGACGCGATTATGGGAACCTGACAACCGTTGACCTGGTCTGCCACGGCGTCCCTTCCGGCCGCATGTTCGCGGACTGCGTTGAGGGCTATGGCAAACAGCTTGGGTCTCCCGTGGTTGATTTCCGGTTTAGGTGCAAGCGCGAGGGGTGGGGCAACTCTCTCCTTCTTTTTCTTTTTCTTGAGAACGGAAGAGAGGTCACCATTCCTGCGTCGAAATCCCCCTACTACGACATGTTCTTGAACCTCAAGACGCTTCGCGACAGCTGCTATAGGTGCCCCTATGCAGGGAAATTTCGCGCCGGCGATCTTACTATCGGCGATTTTTGGGGCGTCGATGTAAACAGGCCCGACGTCCTGAAGGATGCCGAGAAGTTCAATCAGATGAAGGGCGTTTCCTGCCTGCTGGTGAATAACGAACGCGGCAGGGAGTTTATTGAATCCAGCAAGGCTCTGGACTTGTACCCTGTCGAATTTGACGATATCGCTAAGGGCAACGATCAGCTCCGCCACCCGAGCGCTCTTCCAAAAGACAGACAGCTCTATATTGACGCATATGTCGAAGGTGGTTGGCATTCCGTTGAGTGTATGTATAAAAGGCGAGAGCGTGGAATAATTTTCTATACCAAGAAATTAGTAAGAAGGCTTCTCCCTGAATCATGTCGGGAGATTGTCAAAATGTATTTAAAGGGTCTTGCAGGCTAGGTAAGGACCCACGCCTGGGCGGGCCCCCGTTGGGCTCGTAGAGCCATACCGTGTTGCCCTCCGAGGTACGCTGCCCCCGGTCGTCCAGCGCCAGCCCGGAGGCGGACGTGAACGAGTGGCGGCCTCCGCCCAGGTCCGAGGCGCGCCACAGCTGCGAGGCGGAGCCGTCCGCCTCGGCCAGCACCGCCCGGTTGCCCGACTCGGTCAGCAGGAGGCCGCCCGAGGAGATCCTGTAGAGGCCCGTCGCCCCGTCGCGCTCGAGGTAGAGGGCGCCCGCGTCCGAGGACAGCGAGCAGCCCGATGCGGAGGCCGACACGGCCATCCGGTCGTCGAGGGCGGTCGCGAGGCGGTAGGGGCCGTCGTC
>CABJFQ010000014.1:0-49234 GCA_902364975.1 Coriobacteriaceae bacterium
GCGCTGCGCGCCCCGCACAGGCTAAAGCCTTTAATGCAAAAAGGGACCCGTCCATTACGGACGGATCCCTTAAAACAAGTGATCGTCAAACCGATTTACTCGGCGTCAGTCTCCTCGTCCTTCTTCTCGGAAGGCAGCGGGGTAACCTCGATCTCGACGCCCAGAGTCTCAGCAGCGGACTTCATGGACAGGGAGATACGACGACGGTCGAGGTCGATCTCCATGACCTTGACCTGAACCTTGTCGCCCACGTGGGTGACCTGAGAAGGCTGATCGACGTGCTTGTTGGCCATCTCGGAGATGTGCACCAGGCCCTCGATGCCCTCGCCCAGATCGACGAAAGCGCCGAACGGGACAAGCTTGGTCACAGTGCCCTCGACGATAGCGCCGACGGGATACTTCTTGACCAGTGCGCGCCACGGATCCTCGGTGGTCTGCTTGAGACCCAGGGAGATGCGCTCGCGGTTGAGATCGACGTCGAGAACCTCGACCTCGACCTCCTGGCCGACCTTGACAACCTCGGAAGGATGGTTGACGTGGTTCCAGGAGAGCTCGGAGATGTGGATGAGGCCGTCGATACCGCCGAGGTCGACGAAGGCGCCGAAGTCGACGATGGAGGAAACGGTGCCCTGGAGACGCATGCCAGACTTGAGCTTGGACAGGATCTCGGAGCGCTCGGCCTTACGGGACTCCTCGAGCACGACGCGACGGGAGAGGACAACGTTGTTGCGGTTGCGGTCCATCTCGATGACGCGGGCCTCGATGCGGGTGCCCATGTAGGAGGTGAGGTCCTTGACGCGACGGAGGTCGACGAGGGAAGCGGGCAGGAAGCCACGCAGGCCGATGTCGAGGATCAGGCCGCCCTTGACAACCTCGATAACCTCGCCCTCGACGTTCTCGCCGGAGTTGAACTTCTCCTCGATGCGGTTCCAAGCACGCTCGTACTCGGCACGCTTCTTGGACAGGACCAGACGACCGTCCTTGTCCTCCTTCTGGAGAACCAGAGCCTCGATGGGATCACCGAGTGCAACGATGTCTGCAGGGTTAGCGTCCTTGCGGATGGACAGCTCGCGGACCGGGATAACGCCCTCGGACTTGAATCCGATGTCAACGAGCACCTCGTCATGCTCGATCTTAACGACAGTGCCGTTAACGAGATCGCCCTCATCAAAGTCGGTAATCGTACCGTCGATGAGGTTGTTCATCTCCTCCTCGTTGACATCGTCAAGAGAGAAAATGGACGAGTTCTGAATCTCACTCAAAGGTGGACCCCTTTCGAACTACGGGGCCCCGATTGCTAGGACCTACAGAAGGGTGCGACAAGCACACAACGTTTAGGAACACTCGGGAGCCGACAGATACTAATGTGACGCTTATGCAATCACGTTCGTATAGGTTACGGGGAAATGAGTTCGATTTCAAGCGTGAACTGCCATTTTTTACTCGTATGGAGACTTTTTCGCAATCTTGTGAACGACTGTCTCCACAAGCTGACGATAAGCAGTTGGGCATACGGCTTTGGAGTAAAGTATCCCAGACATACGATTCTAGATCGATTTTTCGAGAAAGGTGCCCGCGTGCTCAAAGCAGTCGTTTTCGATATGGACGAAACGCTTCTTAGCATCAACCTCAACGCGTTCATCCTTCGCTATTTTAAGGATGTCTCTTCGATGCTCGCGGATATCGGGCGCCGCAGCCGCGGTGGCACGATGGCACGCCTCGGCACCATCCTGGTCGACCTCAACGCCAATCGCCGCAGCAGCACGGACAATCGCACCAATCTTGAGTTTTACCAAGAAGAGGTCGAGCGCCGATGCGGCATTTGCCTCTCGGACCCACTTATCTACGAGGCGTTTACCTACTACGACCGCGAAGTTCTTCCGTACAAGAATGACGAACTCATCAACGCCCATGCCATGCCGGGCGCACACGCCGCGCTTCAGGCCGTACAGGACGCAGGGCTGCGCTGCGCGCTCTTTACCAACCCCAGCTTTCCGCAGGGGGCCATCGAGTGCCGCATGGGTTGGGGCGACCTGGCCGACGCCCCCTTTGAGCTCGTCACGCACATGGGAAACGCCACCCGCTGCAAGCCTGATGCCACCTACTATCTAGAGCAGCTTCAGGTGATGGGGCTCGAACCGCACGAGGTCCTTATGGTGGGCAACGATCCCAAACGCGACTTCCCTAACCCCGCCTGCGGCATTCAGACTGCCTATGTAGGCCAGGGCAAGCCCAACCGAGTCACCTGGCGCGGAACCATGGAAGGCTTCGCCCGCGACTTTAACGCCGTAGTAGAAGCCTTCTACGAACACCAAGTAGCCGACGAACTGTCCTAGCACACTTGGGTTTTGCCGATCATGATGTTGAGGATCTCGACGTCGGTGTCCTTCATACCCACACGGCCCACGTAGCCCATGCTGGCAATCGTCTGCTCGACGGTATCCTGGATCAAACCCTCGCCGGCGCGGAAGCCACGCCCCTGCATGGCCATGTCATGTCCCAGAATCGCCGCATCGACGGCAGCCGAAATCTTGGCGGCACAACTCGCCTTGGCGCCGTCGCACACGATGCCGCCCACGTTACCGAGCGTATTCGAGACCGTCGCGCCAATCTGCTCGCGCGTGCCACCGCACAGCCAGGTAATCGCAGCGCCGGCGCCGCACGCGGCGCAAATAGCACCGCAAAACGCCGAAAGCGCACCAATATAGCTCTTGATATGCACGGCGATAAGATCGGACAGCATCACGGCGCGTACCAGACGCTCGTGGTCGCAACGCAGGTACTCGGCATACTCCATGACGGGCAATGCGCAGGTAATGCCTTGATTGCCCGAGCCGCACACAATGGCGACCGGCAGCGCGCAACCGTTCATGCGGGCGTCGGACCCGGCGGCCGCACGGGCACGGGCACGGCAGGCGACGTCATCGGCACGAGCACCCAGCAGCGTACGACCCACCTCGGCGCCCCAAGCGTGCGCAAGGCCCTCGGCACTGATTGCGCCATTCAGCTCAATCTGACGCTCAACGGCAGCGCGGGCGCCCTCAATGTCACCGTCCTCGATAAAGTCGATGATGGAATCAATGGACATGGGCGTATCGGCGTTATCTGCCGCACGCTCGGCCACCACGCGCTCGGCGCAGGCGGCGCACTCCCCCGCCGACTTGCCGCATACCGGAATACCGTCGAGCGTATGGCACGTGACATTAGTGTGGTGATCGGTAATCTCGACGACCGCGGTATGGCCCCCGGCCGTCGCAGTCACCTTGATGTAGAGGTTGGGCACACCCTCGACAAGCGACACATCGCAGTAGCCGGCGTCGGCGAGGAGCTCGGCCACACGAGCGCGGTCTTCATCGTTAACGCTCTCGAGCACCTCAAGCGCGCTCTTGGCGTCACCGCCCACGGCACCCAGCACGGCTGCAGCTTCAATACCGTGCATACCGCCCGAGTTGGGCACGGTCACGCTCTTAACGTTCTTGATGATGTTGCCCGAGCAGGCAACGTCCATATGATCGGGTTCGCAACCGAGCGTCTGGCTCGCCAACGCCGCTGCATAGGCAACGGCAATAGGCTCGGTGCAGCCGAGCGCACAGACAAGCTCGCGGTTCAAAACATCGCAAAACGCGGCATCACGAAGGGAATCGGTAGGCATAGGTATCTCCTGCTTGCATAACGGGCTGGTCTCTCAAAAAAGTTAGCTCCTTTATTTGATAACAATGCATCAAAAACCGCAACCACGGTTCCGGCGGACGGCGCTCAAGCACAAACTGGCGGCATTCATTCATGAAAAGCAGGTCTTGTTGCATGCTAAAGCGTTTGACCAAAAAACGCCCGAGCGTTTACACAAAAGTCGCGCTATCATGCAGTCGAACGCGGTAAAACCTTTAGCAATTCCGCCGCACGGACCAGAGAGGAACCACTCATGAAGATCGGTATCGGTAACGACCACGCCGCCGTCGAGCTCAAGAACATCATTTCCGAGCACCTGAAGGAGCGCGGCTGCGAGGTCGTGAACTATGGCACCGACACCTCCGAGAGCTTCGACTACCCCATCGCCGGTTACAAGGTGGGCAAGGCCGTGGCCAACGGTGACGTCGACCTGGGTATCTTGATCTGCGGTACCGGCGTCGGGATTAGCCTGGCTGCCAACAAGGTCGAGGGCGTACGCGCCGTCGTGTGCTCCGAGCCCTTCAGCGCCAAGCTCTCCCGTATGCACAACAACACCAACGTGCTGGCCTTTGGCGCCCGCGTCGTGGGCTCCGAGCTCGCCAAGATGATTGTCGACGAATGGCTCGACGCCGAGTTTGAGGGCGGCCGCCACGAGCGTCGCGTCAATCTCCTCAACGAGATCGACCAGACCCGCGGACTAAAGATTGTCGACGAGGCCTAAAGACTTACAAAGCCATACGCTAGCGCCAGCCCCCGCCCGGAAGAAACATCCGGACGGGGCTCTTTAGTAGTTTTCTATGCGTTTACCAAAAATCTACCGGAATAAAAGGGCGCCGCGGTTGGAATTCCGCGGCGCCCAAGCCACACGCTAACAGCTTTAAGGAGTCAAAGCTGGTTTAGCCAAAGAAGCGCTTGATCTCGATCTCGGCGTTCTCCAGGCAGTCGGAGCCGTGGATCACGTTGGCGTTGACATCGACAGCGAAGTCGCCGCGAATGGTGCCGGGCGCAGCATCAAGCGGGTTGGTAGCGCCCATAAGGGTGCGCATCTTGGAAACAGCGGAGAGACCGGAAACGACCATCTTGACGACCGGACCGCTCGTCATAAAGTCGCAGAGACCGCCAAAGAAGGGCTTGTCGGCCAGATGGGCGTAGTGCTCCTCGACGGTAGCGCGCTCGAGCGTGGTCATCTCCATGCGCTCGATGACAAGGCCGCTACGCTCAATACGAGCAACGATCTCGCCGATCTTGCGATCGCGCACCGCGTCGGGCTTAATCATGATGAAGGTCTTCTCGATAGCCATAAGGTAGCCTTTCAAGTAGGTTCGCGCGTGCCCATGTCCCATTCCGGCACCCGCCTGGACTGCATCGTAACAGAGTTTTAGCTGCAGTTAAACAAAAAGCTGTTTATTGAAACGCTGCAATTTATTAAAGCGCTCCATATGTGTCACTTCTGTTTCGAAGCCCGATTAGAGTACCATCCGACCGCTCATCAACCACATGGAACAGAGCGGGCGGTCGGTTGCCACCCGCGAACGTACCCCCTTCACAACCTGCCCAAAGGTCCTACAGAAGTTCTCGACAAGCCCCTCCCCCATAGCAGCAAAATAGGGGCGCCCGCATCAGCAGGCGCCCGTAAAGCTAAAACGATTTATCAATAAATGGACAATACGTCTTCAGCCAAACCTCTACTTTGCCCCGTGACCCATCTCGACAACCTTGGTTAGCGATCCAAACACGCCTTCGTCGGCCACGAGCTGCGCCTCGGCACGCTGCAGCTGCACGGCAACGGCGGCAGGGGCGGTACCGCCCTCGGCCGTGCGCGCGGCGACAATCGACGGGATATCGAGCGCCTCGGTAATATCGCGCTCAAAGAGCGGGCTTGCCTCCTGGAACACCTCAAACGGCAGGTCCTCAAGATTGCAGCCGCGCTTCTCACACATCAGGACCAGGTGCCCCACCACGGCATGTGCCTCGCGGAACGGTAGACCGCGCTTTGCCAGGTAATCGGCAACATCGGTGGCGGCAAGGTGCCCCACGCCGCACTCGCGCGCCATGGCATCCTCGTTGACGGTCCAGGTCGAAATCATTCCGGCCATAACGGACAGGCACTGCATGAGCGTGTGAGCGGTATCGAGCGCGCCCTCCTTGTCCTCCTGCAAGTCCTTGTTATAAGCGAGCGGCAGGCCCTTCATGGTTACCAGCAGCTGCACCAGGTTGCCGTACACGCGACCGCTCTTACCGCGGATAAGCTCGGCAAAGTCGGGATTCTTCTTCTGCGGCATGATGGACGAGCCGGTGGAGTAGGAGTCTGAAAGCGTGATAAAGCCAAATTCGGAGCTCGACCACAGCACGATCTCCTCGGAAAGACGCGACAGGTGCATCGCCATGACGGATCCGGCGTAATGCAGATCGAGCAGGAAATCACGGTCGGAAACCGCATCGAGCGAGTTGGGAATCACGCCCGCAAAGCCAAGTTCGGCAGCCGTCATCTGGCGATCGAGCGGATAGCTCGTACCGGCAAGCGCGGCAGCACCCAGCGGGCAGTTGTCGGCGGCATCAAAGGCGGCCTTCAGGCGCGTAAAGTCGCGCGCGAACATCCAGGAATACGCCAGCAGATGATGCGAGAGCAGCACGGGCTGAGCGTGCTGCATATGCGTGTAGCCCGGAAGAATCACCTTGTCGTACTTCTTGGCCGCATCCACCAGCACATGGCGCAGCTCAAGATTGGCCTCCATGAGCTCCTTGGCCAGCGCCTTGACGCCCAGGCGCGTATCGGTCGCCACCTGGTCGTTGCGCGAACGCCCAGTATGCAAGCGTTTGCCAGCCTCGCCGATACGACGCGTCAGCTCGCTTTCGATGGACATATGAATGTCCTCGTCGTTGATATCAAAGGTGAAGTTGCCGGCATCGATATCCTGTTCGATTCCGGTCAGGCCCTCGGCAATCGCCTGCTCGTCCTCGGCGCTGATAATGCCCTGGGCCGCCAGCATCTTGGCATGTGCCTTAGATCCGGCGATATCCTGCTTATAGAGATGTTTGTCAACCGGCAACGACGCGCCAAACTCCTGCGTGACCTCGGCCACGCCTGCCTCAAAACGACCGCCCCAAAGAGCCATGGAACCGTCCCCTTTCATCAAATCCCAAAACAAGCGCCCAAAGCAATGCGCCCTGTCGCTAAAGCGATTTCTCAACCGCTAGTTTTGTATATTCCCCACCATGTGCGAGGCCATATAGCTAATTTGCAAAGAAGTGACGCGCCATGCACTTGGCGCCCAACGTCTCCCTCCGAATGTTGCCCTGCGAACCATCGATCCAGGCCTTTAGGCTCATAGGAACGTCCTCGACCTTTGCAGCATCGAACTCGGGCGCGAGGGCAAGTAAAGCATGCGCGATAGCATTGAACATAATGGATACTCCCCATATATATAGGCGCAGGGCCGTCAAATTGATAGGAGGAGCCCCGCCGGACAACCCCGGCGGGGCTCGGACTCAGCCGCAGACGCGGCATCATATATGCGGGCGGAACGTAGGGGCCACCGATGTTAAGAAGTGTCAGCAAGCATAACGAAAGGTAGGGACCCCATGCGCCCGTTATGTATCACGCGGATGGGCCGCGCGGATACCAAAGGAAGGAGGCGCTAGGCCTGGGCGGCAGCAGAGCTGGGGCCCTGGACCTTAGCCCACGTCTTGAGCGACAGCGTATCGATCTCGATAAAGCCGGCGCTGGCCTTCTCGTCAAACGTAGTGTCGCGGTCGTAGGTAGCCAGACCGTAGTCATACAGGCTAAACGGGCTCTTGCGGCCGACGACATGGCAGTTGCCCTTAAAGAACTTCAGACGGACGGTGCCGGTCACGAACTTCTGGGTGTCGGCCATAAAGGCATCGAGCGCGTTTTTGAGCGGGCTGTACCACTGGCCGTTGTACACGGCGGTGGCCCAATCCTGCTCGAGCTTAATCTTGGTCTTGAGCAGGTCGCCCTCGACGCAGATGTCCTCGAGCGCCTTGTGGGCGGTGATGAGCGTCAGGGCGCCAGGAACCTCGTAGCACTCGCGACTCTTGAGGCCCACCAGACGATCCTCGACCAGGTCGAGACGGCCAAAACCGTTGTCACCTGAAATCTTGTTGAGGGCGATGACGATCTCGGAGAGTTTCATCTTCTTGCCATCGACGGCGACGGGCTTGCCCGCCTCAAACTCAATCTCGGTGTAGGTCGGGGTGTCCGGCGTGTCCTCGGGGTTCTTGGTCATAACCCAGGCGTCATCGAGCGGCTCGTTCCAGGGATCCTCCAGGTGACCGCACTCGATGGCGCGACCCCACAGGTTGTCGTCGATGGAATAGGGGTTGTCGTTGGCGCCCTCGGGAACCGGCACGTTGTGGGCGTGAGCATAGGCAACCTCATCGGGACGGCACTTCAGATCCCACTCGCGAACCGGGGCGATAACCTTAAGCTCGGGGTCGAGGGCCTTGACGGCAGCCTCAAAACGAACCTGGTCGTTACCCTTGCCGGTGCAGCCGTGGGCGACGTAGGTCGCGCCAAACTCGTGAGCGACCTCGACAAGCTTCTTGGCGAGCAGCGGGCGAGACAGCGCGGAGAGCAGCGGGTACTTGTTCTCGTACATGGAGTTTGCGGCGATGGCCTTAGTCAGGAACTCATCGGAGAACTCGTCGCGCAGGTCGAGCACCTGGCAATCGAGAACGCCCAGGTCAAGCGCCTTCTGTTTCTTGGCATCCAAGCCGGTCTCCTCCTGGCCCACGTTGCCGCAGACGCAAACGACATCGAGATTCTTCTCGTCCTGGAGCCACTTGACACATACGGATGTATCAAGACCACCGGAATATGCGAGAACGACTTTTTCCTTGCTCATGGCTGTTTCCTTTCGCCCTTGGTAGCTAGTTAGAACATCGGTCAGTTGCAAGTCATTTCGAGGTCAAAAAACCGTGCAATATCAGGTTAAATAGCAAAAAGCAGCACAGCATGCCCTAGAAACATGCGTTTATATCGTGCTAAAACCCAACGACCTCAAAATGACTCTGTTGGGGCATTTCACCCCATACGAACAGAGACGATTGTTATCGTCGTCGGGAAATTGCGCGCTGGCGTCGGATGGCATTATCTGCAGTGGTGATGATCTTTACGAACTGCATCTGCCTCTCCTTTCACCTATCGCCGGGCGCAATTCTAATATCGTAAACGGTACCTTTTCTTCGGTAAGCGGTTGTATTTCCGTCTCCGTTTTCGATGGTCGCTATATTACGCTAAAGTGCCCGCAGCACAAGCGACAAATTCAAATTTCTGAAAAGTTTTTTCATTACTTTGTGAAGCGTGGTGCAAATACGCTCCGTTCCTGCGACAATACGCTCAGTTACTGGTTGATGGTTATAACGTCTGAAACAATTTCGAAACGAAAGGCGCGCTTTTATGCAAACTTACGAATCGGACACCAATATCGGAAGCATTAAGATTCTCGCCGTCGACATGGACAAGACGCTGCTCACCGACAAGCGCGTGTTGCCGCAGGGTCTTGATGAGCGCCTGGACAAGCTCGCCGACGCAGGCATTGTATTCTGCCCCGCCAGCGGACGCCCCGCCCCCAAACTCGAGGAAATGTTCGAGAGCATTAAGAACCGCCTTGCTTTTTGTCCCGACAACGGAGCCTGCGTCATCTATCGCGGCAGCTATATCTATAAGAGCAACATCGATGTGGCGCTGTATCAGCAGGTGCTCGCCCGTGCCTCGGAGGACCCGCGTGCCGTTCCCGTCTTGTGCTGCTACGACGAGTTCTATGTGCTCGCCCGCGACCATCAGTACCACGACGAGATCAGCGTGTACTACAACACGATCAACTACGTCGATAGCTTTGAGGGCCTTGATATCGAGTCCAACAAGATTTCGATCTTCTTCCCCGCCTACGATGCCGAGCCAGCGTTTCGCGAGGACTACAGCCCCGAGTTCTCGGACAAGCTCTACGTCACCAACGCCGGGCGCGAGTGGATCGACTTCATGAACCTGGGCGTCGACAAGGGGTCGGGCGTCGCGCACCTGTGCGACCACCTGGGCATCGATATCGCCGACGCCGCCGCCGTGGGCGACACCTACAACGATATTCCCATGCTCGAGCGCGTCGGGCATAGCTTTATCGTGGACAATGCCGAGGAGCACATGAACGCGCATGCCAAGTGGCGCATTCCGAGCAACAACGACGGGGGCGTACTGACGCTCATCGACGCCATCCTGGCGGCTCGGTAGCCGTCCCATCGGGCCTGACCGGGCGGCACGGGATAACTTTTCGCTCGGTCAGGTCCTGCGCAAGACGAAAGCCACATTAAGTGGCTTTCTTTGCGTGCGGAATCTACGAAAAGTTAACCCGTGCCGCCCGGCCAGGCCCTAGGTTTACTTTCCTGCCGCCAAGATGGCGTCTTGAGTGTCTAGATACTTAGCTGAAATGATTTGAGCAGAGGGGAGCTCCTTGTTGGGGAGGGGCTCCCCTCTGTTTTGGTTACTGTGGGACAAATTAATCAGTAGTGTTTGTCCCAAATCTTAAGTATGTGGGGGCTTGCGTCTTGGGCGAGCTTGCCTTACGGAGTGCTTCCCTATTTCGCGTCGGCCCAGGTTATGCCGGTGCTGGCTTCGGCGATTAACGGTACGCGGAGCTCCACCACATGCTCCATGACGTCGCGGACCATCGCCGTAAGCGCCTCGACCTCATCCACCGGGCACTCAAAGTCCAGTTCGTCGTGTACCTGCAAGATCATGTGGGCGGCAAAACCCTCTTCTTCCAGGCGGCGGCTTACGCGGGCCATGGCGATCTTGATGATGTCGGCGGCGGTGCCCTGCATGGGGTGGTTCATGGCCGTGCGCTCACCAAAGCCGCGGAGCTGTGGGTTTTTGGCCTTGAGCTCGGGAATATGGCGTCTGCGGCCATATATGGTCTCGGCATAGCCCGTCTGCTTGGCTCGCGCCACCACATTGTCGAGGAACGTGCGCACGCCCGGGTAGGCCTCGTAGTAGCGATCGATCATATCGCGCGCCTCGGCCATCGAGATGTGCAGCGACTGCGACAGTCCATAGGCCTGCTGGCCGTACACGATGCCAAAGTTCACGGCCTTGGCGCGGCTACGCAGGTCGGGTGTCACCTCGGACACCGGCACGCCAAATACGCGCGCGGCCGTCTCGGCATGGAAGTCCTCGCCCTCGTTGAAGGCGCGCACCAGGTGCTCGTCACCCGAAAGATGCGCGAGCAGGCGCAGCTCGATCTGCGAGTAGTCCACCGCCAAAAAGACGCTGCCCTCGCCCGCCGAGAACGCCGTCTTAACGGTACGCCCCAGCTCCGAGCGCGTCGGAATGTTTTGCAGATTGGGGTCGCTCGAAGACAAACGCCCCGTCGCGGTGATGGTCTGGTTGTACGTGGTGTGCACACGCCCGTCACCACGGCGCAGCGGGCCCAGCGTGTCCAGATAGGTCGACTTAATCTTGGACTTCTCACGCCAGTCCAAAATCAGGCGCACGATCTCGTGGTCGCGGGCAAGGTCGCTCAGCACCTTGGCGTTGGTCGAATAGTAGCCGCGCTTGGTCTTTTTGAGGCCCTTGGTCGGAAGTCCCATAACATCAAACAGCACGTGCGAGAGTTGCATGGGGCTGCCGATGTTAAAGGTCTCGTCGCCGGCCAGGTCGCGAATGCTGCGCTCGACATCGGCAATCTGGGTCGCCAGGCCCTCGGACAGACTGTGCAGGCGGTCGGGGTCCACGAGCATGCCCGCGCGCTCCATCTTGGCAAGCACCGGCACGAGCGGCATCTCGATCCCATCGAACACGTTGGCGGCGTTCTCGCGGGCCATGCGGTCACGCAGCGGTGCAACCAGCGCCAGCGTCAAGGCCGCCGTGCGAGCGGCGGGCGCAGGAGCGTCCTCGCCAGCACCCTCTGCGCCGCGCGCCGCAGGCAGCGCCATCTGCAGATACGTATCGGCCAGATACACCTCGTCAAACTCGGAGCGGTCGGAATCCAACAGGTAGGCGGCAACAACGGTATCGAAGATGCGCGTGGAATCGACTGCCAGCGGATCCATGAGCTCGAGCTCAGAAGAATCGATGGGCGAAAGCTCATGCAGAAGCGCCTTCATATCCGGGCTCGCCACACGGCCTTCCATAAACAGACGCGCGAGCACGCCGGCAATCACGCCGTGGGCGAAGTTGAAGCCCTCAACCTCAGCCGCCGCACCGCTGTCGCCCTCCTCGAGCGCAAACAGGCCCTTGGACGTCGCCAACCACAGCGTGCGCGTCAGCCCAAAGAGCGCGCCCTCTTCCTTGTCATCGTCCACCACGGCGGCGACCCACTCGCCGGCATCAATCACGCGGGAGACCTCAGCCGCAACGGCACCAAGCGCGCCAGCATCGCCGGCGGCTGCGCGCAAAACGGCGGGAATCTCAAACGTGCTGGCAGCTGCCCCGCCCTCGCCGCCGATCAGCGCCAAGAAACGGTTCTGCATGGCGGTGATACCAAGCGTGCCCAGCGCCGCGGAAACCTCATCGGCGGAAAACGCCGGGAAGGACGTCGCCTCAAAATCGAGCTCAACGGGTGCATCGGTGCGGATGGTCGCCACCTTGCGGCTCAGCAGCGCATCGTCGATGTGCGCACGCAGGTTCTCGCCCATCTTGCCCTTGACCTCGTCAGCATGCGCGATGACCTCGTCAAGGCTGCCGTACTGCGCGATGAGCGCGCTCGCCTTTTTGGGGCCGATGCCCGGTACGCCGGGAATGTTGTCCGACGTATCGCCCTTCAGACCGTAAAAATCGGGCACGAGCGCCGGCGTGATGCCGTGATACAGGTCGTCCACGCTCTCGGGCGTCATGATCGCCACGTCGGACAGGCCCTTGCGAGTCGAGACCACGTTGACGTGCTCGGTCACGAGCTGATACATGTCGCGGTCGCCGGTCACCAGCAGCATGTCGCAGCCGGCCTCCTCGCCCAGGCGCGCCATGGTTCCCAGGATATCGTCGCCTTCCCAGCCCTCGGACTGCAAAATGGGCACGTTGAGCGCGGCGAGCAGCTCCTTGATCATGGGGAACTGCGCGTGCAGGTCGGGGTCCATGGGCGGGCGCTGCGCCTTGTACTGCGGCAGCATCTCCATACGCACGCGCGGCTTGCCCTTGTCAAACGCCACGACAACGCCGTCGGGATTAAAGGCATCGATCATCTTGAGGAACATGTTCAGAAAACCAAAGATCGCGTTGGTGGGGCGACCGTCCGGCGCGTTCATGGTCGGCGGCACGGCGTGGAAGGCGCGATGCATGAGCGAGTTGCCGTCGATGACGGCAAAGGTACGGCGCTTTTCAGACATATTGAATACCTCGCTTTGGGCTGGGCACGGTTTGCTCACACCAGTTTACACGCTCCCCGCCCCGTGGCCACCGCACATCAGGCTTCCCTGCCGCCGCGGGCCCGCGCGTGATACGATGGCTCACGGTACATCAACCAGCACGATCGATCCGAAAGGAGCCTGCGTCATGGAGCGTCCCAGCGCATGGAAAAAGTACACGCCACAGCAGATCGAGGAGCTCGAGGAGCTTTGCCGCGGCTATAAGCAGTTTTTGAGTGAGAACAAGACCGAGCGCCTGTGCGTCAAGGCCGGTATCAAGATGGCCGAGGAGGCGGGCTACGTCAATCTGGAGACCGTGATCGCCGAGGGCCGCGCGCTCAAGGCCGGCGACAAGGTGTACGCCGCCAACCACGGCAAGGACCTTATGCTCGTCAACCTGGGCACCGCCCCGCTCGAGCAGGGCTTTAACATCCTGGGCGCCCACGTGGACTCGCCGCGCCTGGACCTCAAGCAGAACCCCGCCTTCGAGGCCGGCGACATGGCTTATCTCGACACGCACTACTATGGCGGCGTCAAGAGCTACCACTGGGTCGCTTCCCCGCTCGCACTCGTGGGCGTCATCTGCAAAAAGGACGGCACCACCGTCGACATCAACATCGGTGACAAGGCCGACGACCCGGTCTTTACCATCTCCGACCTGCTGATCCACCTCTCGAGCGAGCAGATGGCCAAGCCCGCCAAGGACGCCGTCGACGCCGAGATCCTCGACGTGATCGTGGGCGGCCGCCCCGTCAAGTTTGACGAGGACGACAAGGACGCTCCCAAGGAGCCCGTCAAGCAGATGTTCCTGGATATCCTCAAGGAGCAGTACGACGTCGAGGAGGAGGACTTCCTCTCCGCCGAGATCGAGGTCGTGCCCGCCGGCCCCGCCCGTGACATGGGCCTCGACCGCTCCATGATTCTGGGCTATGGCCACGACGACCGTGTCTGCGCCTATCCGTCCATGCTCGCCCAGATCAACGTCGCCAACGTGGAGCGCACGAGCATCACGCTCATCGTCGACAAGGAGGAGATCGGTTCCGTGGGTGCCACCGGCATGACGAGCCGCTTCTTCGAGAACACCGTCGCCGAGATCATGACGCTCGCCGGCGAGGATAGCCCGCTGGCCCTGCGCCGCGCGCTCGCCCGCAGCCGCATGCTCTCCTCCGACGTGTCCGCCGGCTTCGACCCGGGCTACGCCGGCAAGTTCGAAACCAAGAACGCAGCCTTTATGGGTCGCGGCCTGTGCTTTAACAAGTACACGGGCAGCCGCGGCAAGGGCGGCTCTAACGACGCCGACGCCGAGTATGTGGCCCTCATCCGCGACATCATGGACGAGGCCGGCGTGGACTTCCAGACCTGCGAGCTCGGTCGCGTCAACGCGGGCGGCGGCGGCACCATCGCATACATCATGGCTAAGTACGGCATGAACGTCATCGACTCTGGCGTTGCCGTCCTGTCCATGCACGCCCTGTGGGAGGTCGCTAACAAGGCCGATATCTACGAGGCCTATCGCGGCTACAAGGCCTTCATCGAGCGCGCGTAACCAACCCTTCATCAGTTGCGGTGAAATACAGACTAAACTGGCCCATAAACGGCCAAAACAGACCGTATTCCACCGCAACTTCCTTTTTGGCAGAGGAGAGTCCATGCTGCAGGTCGTCATTTCGCCCGCCAAGCAGATGCGCGCGGCCCAAGATGCTTTTGAAGTCCTGGGCATTCCACCCTTTGCGCGCGAGACGGCTCGCCTCCACCGCGCACTGCTAGATATCGAGCGGAATGAAGGCAGCGACAGCCTGCAGGCGCTATGGAACGTGAGTGACAAACTGCTGGGGCCTTGCCTCAACACCCTGCATGAGTTCGGGCCCATCCTGAAAAACGGCGATCTCGACAATCCCGCACTCGCCTGTCACCTCTCCCCTGCCGTCATGTCCTACCACGGCATTCAATACCAGAGCATGGCGCCCGAGGTGATGGATTCCGCGCAGCTCGCATGGCTGCAAAGCCACCTGTGGATCCTCTCTGGCCTCTACGGGTGCGTTCGCCCCTTTCATGCCGTCGAACCATATCGGCTGGAGATGGGCGCGAAGCTCGCCGTTGACGATGCCCCAGACCTCTACGCGTTTTGGAGCGACAAGCTCGCGCGGGCTATCGCCCCGGCAGGCTCAAACACCACGATCGTCAACCTCGCCAGCGTAGAGTACGCCAAAGCCGTTCTGCCCCATCTCGCGGGCGACGCCACGGTCGTCACGTGCCTCTTTGGCGAAGGCATCCGCAACGGCAAGCCCATCCAGCGCTCGACCGCCAGCAAAAAGGCACGTGGTTCCATGGTGCGCTGGATGGCAGAAAACAAGCTCGAGGATGTAAGCGGGCTCACCGCGTTTGACGTTGGTTATCGTCACTTTCCCGAGCTTTCAAATAAGAACACTTTGGTCTTCCTGAACGAACAGACCTTGTAGGACCACCGCTACTTTTGAATGTGCTGCCTAGGCACGGCGTCTATTCCGCCAAGCCGTCGGCTTTGGCAACTTCGTTTGTCGAGCCATCTTGGTAGGTAATCTTAACGTGCTCTACCTCGGACACCGCAACACCCGATGGGGGCTCCAAGCGCCATTCCGGCAGCGCGATATCCATAGTCGTAGGCACGTCGCCCTGATTCTTGAGCTTCACCGTCAGCGTTTTGAGCGCCGCATCATACGTCACGCGTTCGATTTCCTCACCAGGAATAGACCCACCGCTCAGCTGAAGCTGGACAAATCCATCGCGCGAATACCAATAGTCGCCCGGCGCGGCAACGGTATTGCCGCCCGTAACCTTCACTGTCATGATCGGCAGGGCATCGTCGGCCTCGAACTCCCATGCAGCGCCGCCGTGACCGCCAAACGTCCAGATACAAAAGGCAATCACCAGCACGGCAAGCACCGCAAAACCAATCGCGACAAGGCCATGGTGCGCACGGCTTTCCTCGGCCGATACATCCCATTGCGTCTCTCGATATAGATGCTTGTCTTCCATGTTCGCCTCCCCACAGGCACGCTCGTTAGGCCAATCGTACCCATTCGAGCTATACTTGAGCCCATTACATAAACGGGGAGCTTGCAGGACAAGACGGCAGGCTGAGACTGGGCGCGCCCGCCCTGACCCGCAAACCTGATATGGGTAATGCCAACGAAGGGAGCCGTGCCAATGAGCACACAGACCGAGCCCAAGCTCGTCACGCAAATCGACTTCGCCCGCGCCGGGCAGATCACGCCGCAGATGAAGGAAGTCGCCGAGCGCGAGCATCGCGACCCCGAGTACATCCGCGAGCGCGTGGCCGACGGCCGCATCGCCATTCCCGCCAACATCGTGCACATCAAAAAAGGCATGCGCGCCTTTGGTGTCGGCGAGGGCCTGTCTACTAAGGTCAACGTCAACCTGGGCATCTCGGGCGATAAAGCCGATGCCGCCGAGGAATGGAAGAAGGTCAAGATCGCCGAGGACTTTGGCGCCGACGCCATCATGGACCTTTCCAACTCGGGCAAGACGCGCCAGTTCCGCCAGCAGCTCATCGACGAGACGCCGCTCATGGTGGGCACCGTCCCCATGTACGACGCCATCGGCTACATGGAAAAGCCGCTGGTCAAGCTTACCAAGGATGACCTGTTCGAGGTCGTGCGCGCGCACGCCGAGGACGGCGTGGACTTTATGACCATCCACTGCGGCATCAACAAGTCAGTCACCAAGACCTTTAAGGAGACCGGCCGCTTGATGAACATCGTGAGCCGCGGCGGCTCGCTGCTGTTTGGCTGGATGGAGGTCACCGGCAACGAAAACCCCTTCTACGAGTACTTTGACGAGCTGCTCGAGATCTGCCACGAGTACGACGTGACGATTTCGCTCGGCGACTCCTGCCGCCCGGGCTGCCTCTACGACTCCAACGACGCCACTGAGACCGCTGAGATGATCGAGCTGGGCAAGCTGTGCAAGCGCGCCTGGGCTGCCGGCGTCCAGGTCATGGTCGAGGGTCCGGGTCACATGGCGCTCGACGAGATCGCCGCCAACATGAAACTGCAAAAGCGCCTGTGCCACAACGCCCCGTTCTATGTGCTGGGTCCGCTGGTGACCGATATCGGCGTGGGCTACGACCACATCACCGCCGCCATCGGTGGCGCCATCTCCGCCAGCTCCGGTGCCGACTTCCTGTGCTACGTGACGCCCGCCGAGCACCTGTGCCTGCCCGACGCCAAGGACGTGCTCGACGGCCTCATGGCCACCAAGATCGCCGCGCACGCCGCCGATATCGCCAAGAAGGTGCCGCACGCCCGCGACATGGACGACAAGATGGGCCAGGCACGCCGCAAGCTCGACTGGGATGCCATGTGGAAGTGTGCTCTCGACCCGGTCACCGGCAAGAAACGCTACGAAGAATCCCCCGCCGCCACCGAGGGCACCTGCACCATGTGCGGCAAGATGTGCGCCGTCCGCACCGTTAACAAGGTGTTCGAAGGCACGACGATCGACCTCGGCATGGAGGACTAACTCGTCATCGGAGCCACAATCGGTAACATGGTGTTCGTCAATTGTTGACGTGTGAACATTTGCTTACATTTGCGTAAAGATTGCATCGCCCGCCCGGGTTCGACATAGAGTCGGCCCGGGCATCTTTATAATGCTGGCTTAAAGACCCATTTGATTCCGACCGAACAAGGGAGCAAACATGGATCGCAGTAAGGTACCTGCCGTCCTGTCCATCGCAGGATCCGATTCCAGCGGCGGCGCCGGCATTCAGGCCGACATCAAGACCATCACGGCGCACCGCCTGTATGCCGAGACGGCCATCACCGCCATCACCGCACAAAACACGCTCGGTGTCACCGCCGTGCAGAATATCTCCCCTGATATCGTCGCTGCGCAGATCGACGCCGTATTTGACGATATCCGCCCCAGCGCCGTCAAGATCGGCATGGTTTCCTCTGCCGAGATTATCGAGGTTATCGCCGACCGCCTGAGCGCCTGGAACGCGACAAACGTGGTCGTCGACCCCGTCATGGTAGCCACCTCGGGCGCACGGCTGATTGCCGAAGATGCCGCCGAGGCGCTCACCCGCCGCCTGTTCCCACTAGCAACCGTCATCACGCCCAATATTCCCGAGGCCATGGCGCTGCTCGACTACGAGGTCGATTCCGAGCGCACGCAGCAAAACGCCGCCATGCTCCTCACCCGCCGCTTTGGTTGCGCATCCCTCGTTAAGGGTGGGCATCTTGTCAACGAGGCCAACGATGTATTGGCCGAACCCGCGCCACTCGATAACGAAGGCAACCATATGGGCGATCCGCTCACCACGTGGTTCCGCCACAAGCGCATCGAGACCGGCAACACGCATGGCACCGGCTGCACGCTTTCATCCGCCATCGCCTGCGCATTGGCGCAGGGCATGGATCTTGCCGACGCCGTCAACGCCGGCAAGGCCTACCTAACGGGCGCTCTCGCCGCCGGCTTTGACATGGGCAAAGGCTCCGGCCCTGTCAACCACATGTGGCAGTACTAAATAGCCAGTAACCTGCCAAAAAAAGACAGGCTACCTTGCACCAAAAACCGTCGCAACATTCGATGAAAATCGTGCAAACGCGAAAAATCATTAAATGTTGCGACGGTTTGATTTTAGATAGCGGTCGAGCAAAGGACCAGAGCGCCTATTCGTCGGCGAGTTGAATTCCCAACAAACCCGAGAGCGCAAGTGCCTGCTCGGCATTGACCGTCAGGCCCCGCAGCTCACGGTAGTCGCCCGAGATGACAGGGGCCGCGAACGCGCATCGCGATACATCCACGCCGGAAAGCGGCGTCTTGAACACATCGATTCGCGTCAGGTCGCAGCCGTCCAAGCGCAATTGCCCCAGCTTTGCCCCCTGGAGTGCGGCCTCGGTCAAACGCGTGTCATGCGCAGCCATGGGGCCAATGCGTCCCTCCGAAAGGTTCGCATAGCTCAAATCGCACGATGTAAACGACACGCTCGACAGACGCGCCCTGAGCAAGTTGAGCCCCGGCGCCGAGCAGTCAACGAAGTCGCAGCGGTTGAGCCAGCAGCCTTCCATGTTGCAGCGGATAAAGCGGCAACCGCGAAACACCACGTCGCGAAACGTCGAGCCGCTCCAGTCAACGCTATCGAACTCGCAAGATCGGAACACGACGCCATCGAAGGTCGCGCCGTTCGCCACGTCGCAGGCAAGATCCAAATCCTCAAAAGCGGTATTGGAGACGAGCTCATCGCCCTCGGCAAAGAGGTCGATGAGCTCGTCCATGCCCATATGGCAGCCAATCCGTTCGTTTACCCGGGCAAAACCACCACAAAGGTGCCTGCCCCCTTTGCGGTGGCTTGGGGTCGCGCTACTCACCGAGCATCTCTTGGAGCTTGGCTGCCACGGCATGTCCCAAGCTCTCGTGGCTTTCGGGCATCATATGCAGATAGTCGATATCGCCCGGCTCGGCAAACTCGGCGGCATTCAAAAAGTCGCAGCCAAACTGCTCGGCCACGTGCGCATAGTACTCGCCAAAATGTTCAGATGCCTCGACGGAACGCTCGTCAAAATCGGTCATATATACATCGGCGATCTGCGGCTTGATCTTGATAGGAGCCATCAGCAGGATGCGCGGGCAAGGCGCAGCGTCGGTCCACGGAAACGCGCGGACGGCGCGAATCAGCGCCATGGCGCCACGGGCGATATCGGAAGCTGTCACGTTAAAGACCGTCTTACAGTCGTTGGTGCCCAGCATGATCACAATGGCGTCCAGCGGCTTATGAGCCTCGAGCAGCATCGGAAGCGCGCGAATGCCGTTGAGGTTAGTGTCCAGATGGCACATGTCGTCGCGTACCGTCGTGCGGCCGTTGAGGCCTTCTTCAATTACATGCCAGCCCTCGCCTAAGTCACGTTGGACCACGCCACACCAGCGCACATCCTGCGCATAGCGCACCGCGGTACCGTCGCGCATGCCCGCCGGATCGTAACCATAGGTGTTGCTGTCACCAAAGCACAGAACGTTTTTCATCGTAAGCTCCCCACTCAATAAAAAGCCGACAGGAGCAGCCTCTCCCGTCGGCTCGGTATATCGCATCACGCGCACCGTTTACAGGTACTTGCGCCAGTCGTCGTCATCCTCGTCATCCTCGGCAGCGGCCTGAGCCTGCTCGGCGGCACGGGCGGCTGCGGTGCGGGCGGCAACCTGAGCATAGGACTCCTCGTTGCGCTCGGGGAAGTTTGCCAGCACGTGCTCGAACTTGGCGAAGTCCTCGTCCCAGCGCGTAGAGGGCACGGCAAAGAAGACCTGCTTGACCTTGAAGTCGCCCGACGCGAGCTCCTTGCGGAAGAGCTCGGCCACGGCCTCGGCATCAAAGCCGTTGTTGTCGCAGCCCCAAGCACCCAGCACGAGCTTCTCGCGACCAAGCTCATCGCAGATGGCGAGCACAAAGCGAATGCGGTCGCGCAGGGCATCCAGCAGAGCATCGTCGCTCACGCGATACTCCTGGCGGGCGCGCCTAACGTTGGGCGCGGCGGCCACGATCACGTCGGCGTATGCATGCACGTGGTTGCGGTCGAAGCGCACCGCAGGCACCACCAGGGCGCGGTTACGATAGAGCTCGCAGTTGATGTTGCGGCGACGGTTCTCGCCGTACCACTTACGCTGCTTATCGAGAACGTTGTACAGATACGAATCGGCGCACAGCGTGGCCTCCTGGCCCAGATAACCCTGAATATATCCACCGCCCGGATTGGTAAACGAGGCAAAGGCGAGCACTGCCATGTCGCAGAACTGCGCATAGCCACGGCCGTTGTCCAGAATGGCCTGCGTGGCGGAGGCATCAAGCACGGTGACCTCGGGCAGGGTCGGAGCGGGCTCCTCGGCAGGCGCGGACTCGGTCTCTGCGGGTTCCTCGGCAGGCGCAGACTCGTCCGTGACCTCGGTCTCGACGGACGCAACCTCAGCGGCCTCGACCTCGGCGGACTCAGACTCCTCGGCAACCGGCTCCTCGGCAGCCGCAGCCGCTTGGGCCTTGGCCTTCATCGCCGCGACAAAGCCGGCAGGCATGCCGTCAAACTCGCGAACACCAGCAAGCGAACGCTCGATATCCTTGGCGCAGGCCTCGGACACAGTCATCACATGGCGCTCGGCGGCCTTGGCACGAGCCTCGCGCTTGGGATTGGGCTGACCCGCTCGGTTGGACCTGCGGTTACGGTTCCTGTTGTCGACGTCTGCCATACGTGGTCACCTTTCCTGTCGCTGCCGCTATCGGCTTTTCCCATCCATGATACCCCGCCGCGCACAAAAAAGACGGCCCCGAAGGACCGCCTTTCGCATCGTTTTACCGTGTCCGGCAGGAAGCATCGCAATGCCGCGCTTTAATCGCGACGGCCGAGGATGTTCAGAATGCGCAGGAACACGTTGATGATGTCCACGAACAGGTTGGATGCCATGAGCACGGCGTTGGGCAGCGTGGGCGGCACCGTCGTTGCCACATAGGTGTCGTAGCCGATGAAGCCGGCGAACACCACGATCACGATCAGGTCGGTGATGGACTGCGAAACGCCCATGAACATCAGCACGATCTCGACCAGAATCGTGGCAAGCAGGATGCCAAAACCAATGCCATACACACGCTGGAAGAACTTGGGGAAGGTCACGCCCAGCGCACCAAAGACAAAGGTAATGGCGGCCGTGGCGATAAAGGCGGTGTTAATGGTAGGCAGGTCGTAGTTGGCAAGACCAAACGACGCCGTCAGGCCAAAGGTGCTCGCAAAGACCACGTAGCCCACGAGTGACAGGCCCACGGACTGTTTGCTGGCAGCAGCCGACATCATGACCATGCCGACGATGGTCAAAATAAATGAGCCAAAGACCAGCGGCAAAGCGGCGCCGCTCATCATCATGCGCGCAAACGACATGGTGCTCGTAAAGTAAGCACCGGCGCCCATGGCGCAAAAGCCCAAAAAGATCAGAGCAGACATGACAAGGTTGTACGCGCGCGGCGACATCTCCTTGGCACGGCTTGCGCCGGTCTCGATGGGGCCATTCTGATAGCCCTGGATATCGTTCATAATTTCGTCCTTTCAAAAAGCACCGCGACGGCGCCGTAGCTGACAAGTTTCCTGCCATTGTACCCGAACGCCACGCGTTCTTACCTGCGGCGCCCGCTCTCGAGTGTTCGGTCGAACGCCCACACCCACCAACGCATCACGTGTGCCTGCGAGCCGTCCGCCCGCTCGCGCGTCTGGTCCTCCAGATACAACTCGGTCGCGTGCCCGCCAAAACGCACCTTATAGGTTGCCGTACGAATGCCGTGAACCGTCAGGCCAAACCCAGTGGTCGAGACAATCTCGTCAATCGTAAAGCAACGACCGTCGACCCAGCAGACGGTGACCGGCACGACCTGTCCGCCCGCGAGGATGCGAGCCACGACGTCCACATACTGCTTGTGCACGCGCCGAGTTTTGCCATCTGTCTGTCGATATTCCATGCCTCCTATTATCGAACGCATGTTTGCATGTTGTAAAGCGAACAGGCTGTGGTTTTGGGGTGTTGGGGCGCGCGCACGTGTCCTCATGGTGTGTTAGCAAAAAGAACACCCACGGTCAACAGGGCTAATATTCATTTTTAGTGCCAAAAAATTCACTGCTCCCATCAGAACTCGGTAAAGAAACCCGCAGGAGGTGATACGATTTATCATGTTTCTGTAACGTGCCTGCAAACTTCGAGAAAGCCCATATATGGACGTAACGTTCTCAACCTTCCTCGGCCAACTTGTGTCGAACCCAGTCCTTGCCGTCACCGTGATCCTCGCGCTCGGCGCCATCTTCGTCAATGGATGGACCGACGCACCCAACGCCATCGCGACCTGCGTCACTACGCGTTGCATGCCCGCCCGCGCCGCTATTCTCATGAGTGCCGCATTCAACTTCCTTGGCGTGCTCATCATGACGCACTTTAACGCGAGCGTCGCCAACACCATCTCCCATATTGTCGACTTTGGAGGAAACAGCACCATGGCGCTCGCCTGTCTGTGCGCGGCGCTGTTCTCCATCGTCGTCTACGGCGCCACAGCGTCGCGTTTTGGCATCCCCACCTCGCAAAGCCACAGCCTTATCGCCGGCCTGACCGGTGCCGCCATCGCCCTCGGCGGTGCGAGCAGCGTCAACGTCCACGAGTGGATGAAGGTCATCTACGGCCTGGCGCTCTCTATCGGTCTGGGCTTTGTCATGGGCTGGGTCCTGTGCAAGCTCGTCTCGATTCTTTTCGCCGCCGCCAACAGGCGACGTGCCAATGTCTTCTTTAAATACGCTCAGATCGCGAGCGCTGCGGCCATGAGCTTTATGCACGGCGCGCAGGATGGACAGAAGTTCATCGGCGTGCTCTTTTTAGGCGTGGCCTTTGCCAGCGGCCAGACGAGCGTCGGCGATGCCGGCATCCCCATCTGGATTATGCTGCTATGCTCGGCCACCATGGGCATCGGCACCAGCGTGGGCGGCGAGCGCATCATCAAGTCCGTTGGCCAGAGCATGGTCAAGCTCGAAAAGTACCAGGGCTTCTCCGCCGACCTGGCGGGCGCCGCGAACCTGCTGCTTGCCACCCTTACCGGCATCCCCGTGTCCTCCACACACATCAAGACCTGCGCCATCATGGGCGTCGGTGCCGTCAAGCGCCTCTCGGCCATCAACTTCGGCGTCGTCAAGGACATGATGTTCACCTGGTTCTTCACCTTCCCCGCCTGCGGACTCATCAGCTTTGTCATGGCCAAGCTGTTCATGATGTTCCTCTAGTCAAACCGAACGTCCATCTGGACCGCAACACTTCGCCCACCCGTCTTCACCTCGAAAGGACCCACCCATGGCAAAGAAACCCGATTCGTTCTACTTTGACAACTACGTCGCCTGCGCCGACCTTGCTGTCCAGGCCGCAGAGTTGCTCATCAAGATTTTTGAGAACTTTGATCCCGCGCAGATCCACGACATGCTCGAGGAGATGCATGCGATTGAGCATGCGGCAGACAAGAAGCACCACGAGCTCGAAGACGCCCTGCTCACCGCCTTTATCACCCCGCTCGAGCGCGAGGATCTGGATCTGATGAGCTGCGCGCTCGACACCGTGCTCGACCGTATTGAGGGCGTCGTGCAGCGCGTCTACTTCACCAACATTCAGAGCATCCATCCCGACGCCATCGTCATCGCCCACAAGGTGACTGACGCCTGCCGCGCCATGAAAGACCTGATGGTCGAGCTTCCCAACTACCGCAAGTCCAAAACGCTGCGCGAGCTGGTCATCCAGATCAACACCATCGAGTCCGAGGCCGACGAGCTCTACATCAACGCCATGCGCAACCTGCACGTTAACGGCAAGGATCCGCTCGAGGTCATCGCTTGGCGTGACGTGTACGCCTTCCTGGAGTACTGCGCCGACTGCTGCGAGAATGTGGCCGATGTCGTGGATTCGATTGTCATGAAGAACAGTTAATTGGGGGTACATGTCCCACCGGTCGCGGGCCCGGCCACTAATAACCTTTTTCACTCCGGCTGCAAGCAGAGTCGTTCAAAAGGTTATTAGTGGCCGGGCCCGCTCCCTTATGCACCACCATTGGGAACTTTGGCTGATAGATTTAGCGCGACGGGGGTTTGGCTGAAGGGACCTTTGGTATCCGTTCGGACACTTTGGCCCTTGATGAGCGTTTGGCTGATTGCTGCTTTGGGTACTCTTTGGGTTACTTTTGGTTTGTTTGATTTTTAATTTTAGGAGGGCTTGTATGTCTTATTTGGATCTGGCTCGTGGTCGGTATTCTTGTCGTTCTTTTGAGGACCATCCTGTTGAGCAGTCGGTAGTGGATGCCATTGTTGAGGCGGGGCGGATTGCTCCTTCTGCTTGTAATAATCATCCAGCCCGTGTGATGGTGCTGGATACGCCTGAGCTGTTGGAGAAGGCTGCTGCTTGTCAGCCTCGGTTTGCTCGTGATGGGTCTATCTTTGGCGCTCCGCTCATCTTCCTTATTTGCTGCGTTACCGATGATGCTTGGGTACGCCCGTATGACCAGATGAATTCCAGTGAAATCGATACGTCCATCGTGTGTGATCAGATGATGATGGAGGCCACCGAGCAGGGCCTAGGAACGTGCTGGGTATGCCATTTTAAGCCTGAGGTGGCACAGGAGCAGTTCAATCTGCCCAAGGGCGTCTATCCCTATCACATGCTCGTCTGTGGCTATCCCGCCGACCACATCGCCGATCCCGAGCATCGCGAGGCCCGCACTATTCCCCTCTCCAACTTCCTCCTCAAGTAGTTTTTGGACATACCTTAAAATCTACCCTTGACTGCTCACCCGTTCGCCGAGTTCTGCGCCACTATGTGCAGGGCTCGGTTTTTTTATGTTACGCACCCCGGCACAGTCATAAAAAAAGGACCCGCAAGCTGCGGGTCCTTTCTAGGCACTAAATTGTAGGCCGAATGTTAGTCCAGGTCGTCGGCAGCAAAGTTGTCGATCGGGGCAAAGGGATCGGCCACGGGGACAACCGGGTCAGCGACGGGCAGCGGCTCGGCGGGAACAGTCACTGCAGGAGAAGCGGCAGAACCGACCGGCGTGGAGGCCATGAGGTCGGCCGGGAAGGAGTTCTGGGCATCGTCCATGAAGTGCTGGATGAGCTTGAGATACTCTGCCTTGAACTCCTCACGGGAAGCCTTGAGACGATCGATTTCCTCGAGCTCGGCCTGCTTTTCGGTCAGAGCCTGGCGGATAACCTCGCGGGCCTTAGCGTCAGCCTCGTTGCGGATACGCTCAGCGTTCTCGTTGGCATCGTTGACGATGGTCTCAGCGGTCTGCTGGGCAGCGATCAGGGCAGCGGAAATCTGGCGCTCCTGAGCGGAGAAGTCAGGGGCGGGAGCAGCCACAGGGGCGGCAGGAACGGCCTGGGCGGTGGCATCCTGAGCCTGGGCAAGCTGAGCCTGTGCATCGGCAAGCTGCTGCTCGGTAGCAGTCAGACGACCCTTAAGGTCGACGATCTTAGCGAGCATAGCGTCAACCTCGGAGGACAGCGTCTCCAAGAAGACGTCGACCTCAGCAGGATCGTAGCCACGCTTGGCCTCAGAGAAAGTCTGAGCCTGGATGTCTGCAGGGGTAATAGCCATAACAAGTCTCCTTTTTCATCGCCTCGGCGCTACACGCCCGACGTAAGTTACAAAGTCAGTTCTATACGAGTATACCTATAAGAAGCTGCAGAACCAGCCTCTGCACCAACTGCAACGCAATAATCGCAACGACCGGCGAAAAATCGATACCGCCCATCGGCGGAATGAAACGACGGAACAGGTTGAGCCACGGACCGCACACGCTATCGAGCACCGCAGCAATATCCTGAAGTAAGCCACCCTGCTTCATGGGAATCCACGTCATAAAGCAGTAGACGACAATGAGCGTGGAATAGAAGTTGAACAGCGTGTTGACCAGCTGGACGATAGTGTAGATGTTGATGGGAATCTCCTCGTCTTGTCTTTACTTAAGGTAGCCGTCGGCACGAAGCTTCTTGAGATCGGAATCTTTGACCTCGCAACCGGCGGGCAGCACCATGAACACGCGGTCGCCTACCTCCTTGACCGTGGCGCCCAGACCGCAGGCAAAGCCGTAAGAGAAGTCCAAGACGCGCTTGGCAACTTCGGTGCGTACGCCCACAAAAATCAGTGCGACAGGCTGCTTGGTGCGAACGCGGCGCACCACGGTCTCCACGTCGTCATAGCTCTCGGGGCGCAGGACATAGGCCGGCAGTTGCGGCGTGGCGTTGATGATATTGCTCGCATAGGCCGAGGCATCGCTCGGTGCAGGCGCGGGTGCAGCGGCGGCACGGGCGCGGGTGTTCTCGGCGTAGCTCGACGGCGTGTCATAGGCACCAGGACGATAACCGCTCGCAACGCTGTCCTGCGAGCGCGAAGGCGGGTTATACGTCGTGGCATGGCGGGAGTCATCGCCGACCAGCTGACCGGAGCGCGTATACACGGCAACCGACTCAGCTTCACCGCGGCGCGTCTGACCAAGCAGGCCGTTGCTCGGCTCGTCTTGGGTGTAGAAGCCCTCGCCCGAAGCACCGCCGTAGCCGTTGCCCTGATAACTATCGTCATAGCCGTCATCGTAGCCGTAGTCGTCGTCCTGGCCATAACCCTGGTCGTAACCCTGCTGGCCGCCCAGGTGCATCTTATTTTTAATCTCGTCAAGGAAGCCCATGGTTGTGTCCTCTCGCGGTTTAGTGCAGGCGCCCCGATAATCAGTGCGCACTTCAGAGCCTTATTTTACTGCAAACTCCGGGCTAAATACTACCCTGCCCAGGCGAACGAGCGTAGAGCCCTCCTCAAGGGCAGGCTCAAAGTCCTCGCTCATGCCGCAGGAAAGCTCAGGCAGGTTCAAATCGGGATGCGCCGCCTCCAGCTCATCCCTCAGCTCACGAAGCCCCGCAAAGGTGCGGCGTGCCACATCCTTATTCCCCCGGGGCGCCATAGTCATAAGCCCCTGTACGCAAATTCCCTCAAGCTCCGCAAGCTCACCCGCGGCGGCGCGAATCTCATCGGGCGAAAAGCCTCCCTTCGACTCCTCACCACTCACATTGACCTCAATGAGCACACGCTGGGGGCCGGCGAGCTCGCCTGCCTCAATCTTGCGGACAGCACGGCTCGAGATCGCCTGCGCCAGATGCAGCGAACCCACCGAGTGAATCAGCTCGGCTGAGCCCAGCACCGCATTGATCTTATTGGTCTGCAGGTTGCCGATCATATCGAAGCGCACCTCGGGCAGCTCCGGATGCTCCGCCAGACCCGTGAGCTTGCGAACCAGCTCCTGCGGGCGGTTCTCGGCAAAATGGCGATACCCCGCCTGGATGGCAGCAACAGTCTCATCGACACCAACGGTCTTGGACACGGCAATGAGGCGCGCGGCGTCGTGGGGGCGGCCCGCGCGATCGAGCGCCGCATAAAAACGTTCCAGAATCTGCTCGCGGCGAGCGCGCATCAAATCCAAATAGTTATCCATTGCCAATCGCCTCCGCTGACAGCCAAACAAGTAGTCCCATGCTAACGCAAGAGCGCGGCCCCGCATGTGCAAGGCCGCGCTCACTTAGGTATTTACAATCTTTCGACGAACGGGGCTACTTACTCCTCGTCGTCCTCGCCATCGTCCTCGTCCTCAAGATGATCGAGCAGGTAGCGAAGACCCTCGCTGACCTCGTTGGCGGGCACCTTGGCAACGTAGCGCGCGTCGACGGCGGGCCTCATGATAACACCCTCGCCCGAAGGCACGCGCATGCTCTCGAGCTCGTCCTCATCAGTGCGGGCGATATCGCCGGCGTTCATACGCTGACCAGTCAACAGGAAGGTCAGACGGCAAGCGGCATCGATGGAAATGGAAGCGATGCGATCGAGGTAGCGCGAAACCATGATGGCGCGGCGCAGGTCGTCATAGTTGCTGTCGTCGTCCATAAAGTCGCCCGTATCCATACGGTTAAAGGTGCGGAAGAACTTCTCGTAGGCAGCGTGCACTGGCTCGTCCTCGACGGCCAGGTTGCAGATGATGGACATATCATTGGTGACGAGCGCAGAAAGCGAAGAGCCCAGCACCTGGTAGACGGCCTCAGCCTCGGCCTCAACCGTACCGACAAGCTCCTTGGGCAGCGAGATGTCGGCCTTGATCATATGACGCGTGGCACGGCAGATCTGACGGACCTTATCGGTCATGCGCTGCAGGTTAAAGTCGACGTAAATGATCGTCTGAAGCAGGCGGAAGTCGGAGGCGACCGGTGACTGCGTGGCGATCAGGTTGTAGCAGACGGCCTCCAGGTTGGCGCAGCGCGCGTCAATCGAAAGCGTGCGCTTCTTGGTCTTGGTGGCGAGCTTGCGGTCGTCGGTCACATAGGCCTTCACGGCATCGTGGAGGGCCAGATCGACGGCCTCGTAGATGCTCAGCATCTCGTGACGGGCCTCGATGAGCTGACGGGAAAACAGTTTGCGCATGGTTCACTCCAATCAGTTGGGTGCGGTCATGCCGCCCGCACAGTGAATACGCACCGGACCAGGTCCGATCGGCTTGGGACTAGTCGCACCGATTAGCCAAAGCGGCCGGTGATATAGTCTTCCGTCCGCGAGTCCACCGGGCTGGTGAAGATTGCGTCGGTTTGACCATACTCGATGAGCGTGGCGGGCTCGCCGGCAACTTCCTGCAAGAAGAATGCAGTGTAGTCGCTGATACGAGCTGCCTGCTGCATTGAATGCGTGACGATGATGATCGTCATCTCGGGCGCCAGCTCGGCCATCAGATCCTCGACCTTAGAGACGGACGTGGGGTCGATGGCAGAGCAGGGCTCGTCCATCAGGAGGACATCGGGTTGCACCGCAAGCACGCGGGCGATGCACAGACGCTGCTGCTGACCGCCCGAGAGCGCCAAACCATCCTTGTTGAGCTGATTGGATACCTCTTTCCAGAGGTTGGCGCGCCTGAGCGATTCTTCCACGATGTCATCGAGGTCGCCTTTGCTAGTCACGCCCTGCAGACGAGGGCCAAAGGCGACATTCTCGTAGATGGATTTGGGAAACGGGTTGGGCTGCTGAAAGATCATGCCCACGCGACGACGAAGATCGACCGGGTCGACGCCCTCGGCATAGATATCATTGCCGTCGAGCGTCATGGTGCCCTCGACGCGCGTACCCTCGATCAGGTCATTCATACGGTTGATGCAGCGCAAAAACGTCGATTTACCGCAGCCCGAAGGGCCGATAAACGAGGTGATGGCGTTTTTGGCGATGTTGAGGTCGAGCCCCGTCAGCGCATGAAAGTCACCGTACCAAAAGTTGAAATCCTTGGCCGTGATGGCCGCTTGCTCCAGCGTAGGAGCGGACTGATAGACGGACATGGGACTCCTTAACTAGCGACGCTTGCGCGACAGGAAGCGCGCAAACAGGTTGAAGGCCAGAATGATCACCATCAGCAAAAGCGCGGTGCCGTAGGCCGCGTTCATGTTGATGCCGTCGTTGGCAAGCAAATAGAGGTGAACGGTCATGGGACGACCGGAATCGAGCGGCGAGATAGGCAGGTTGATGGCCTGACCCATGGTGTAGAGCACCACCGCGGTCTCGCCAATGGCGCGGCCGATGGCGAGGACGATGCCCGTGGCAATACGGCCAAAGGCAGAAGGAAGCACGATCTTGGAGACGACCTGCCACTTGGTGGCGCCCAAGCCGTACGCGCCCCAACGGATATAGCGCGGAACGGCGCGAATGGCCTCTTCGGTGGTGCGCATGACGATAGGCAGCATCAGAAGCGCCAGCGCCAGAGCGGCAGAGACCATCGAAAGACCCAGGCCCATGGCCTCGACAAACAAGGCGTAGCCAAACAGGCCCATAACGATGGAGGGCACCGAGGCCAGGGCATCGGCAGCATAACGAATGATGTCGACGACCTTGCCCTGCTTGGCGTACTCGGCCAGATAGACGGCTGCCAGCACAGCGATCGGCGTGCAGATAAGCATGGCGAGCGCCGTCACATAGACGGTCGAGACGATCGTCGGCCAAATGCCGCCCTCGGCGTTGACGCCCTGGGGCCAACCGAAGATAAAGTCGAGCGAGATATGCGGCAGGCCGTTAATGACCACGTAGGCGATGATAGCGACCAGCACCAGCGTGGTGATGTATGCCGCGGCACGGAACACGCCAAGCATGATCTTGTTGGACAGGTCCTTGTTGATGCGACCCTTCTTGCCGTGGGAAAGGGCACGCTTGATGCGCTCGCGCGACGAGGTCGTATCGACCGTCGTGTCAACGGAATCGGACATAGCCTACCCCCTCTTCTTCTTCTTGGAAATCAGACGGACGATGCCCACCAGCGCAGCGGAGATGATAAACAGGACCACGCCCATGCCAAACAGCGCCGAGCGGTGCAGACCCGAGGAATAGCTCATGTCGAGCGCGATCTGGCTCGTGAGCGTCGAGATGGGGCTCGAGATGCTATCCGGAATGACCGGAGCGTTACCCACGACCATAAGCACGGCCATGGTCTCGCCGATAGCGCGACCCATGCCCAGCACGATGGCGTCCACGATACCCAGCTTGGCCGCGGGCAGCACGACCTTATAGATGGTCTGCCATTTGGTGGCACCCATGGCATAGGATGCCTCGCGGATGCCCATGGGGATGGAGTTAAGGGCATCGATGGTGAGTGTCGTGATCGTGGGGACAATCATGATGGCAAGCACGAACCACGCCGTCAGCGCGCCAAAGCCAAGACCACCGGTCAGCTGCGCGATAAACGGACGGATGATGATCATGCCAAAGAAACCGTAGATGATGGAGGGAATGCCCGCCAGCAGGTCGACGGCGGGGCTGATAAGTTTGCGCACGCGCTTGCTGGCAATCTCGACCAGATACACAGCCGTGCCCACGCCCAGGGGCACACCCATGGCGAGCGCACCGACGGTCACAAGACCCGAGCCGGCCAGCAGCGACACGATGCCGTAGTGGCCCTCGGAGGGCGCCCACGTAAAGCTAAAGAAGTCCGCCAGACCGATGTCGGTAAAGACGGGCAGTGCCGAATACGTGGTAAAGACAAAAATCAGGATGACGGTAACGACCGCCAAGAACGCGCAGGCAAAGAAGATCCACTGCAGCGCCTTCTCCTTGATATAGGTACTGCGCGATACAAGCGCCAGCTCGCGCTTCTTGGGCGTCTGAACATTCTGCTCAGTCTGGGAGTTTTCCCGTGTTTCCATGCTACTCACTCCCCTTCTCGTCGTTGGTGACGGGAATAAAGCCCGCCTCGCGAATCTGCTTGTCCATCTTTTCGGACGTCACGTAGTCGATGTAATCCTGTGCCTGCTGCGAAGGCGCACCCTTCACAAAGAAGTAAAGGTCGCGCGAGATGGGATAGCCGCCGCTCGCGACCGTCTTCTCGGACGCCTCAACATGATTGACCGAGACGGCCTTGACCGAGGTCTTGGCGTTGAGGCTATCGACGAAGCCCAGCGAAATGTAGCCGATGGCACCGCGCGAACGAGATACCACGTCTCGCACCTGGCCCGTACCCGAAAGAACGGCCGAGCGGCGATCGAACGGCGTGCCGTCCATCACGATGGTGCGGAAGGCCTCACGCGTGCCAGACGCCTCGTCTCGGTTGATGACCTGGATCTTCAGGTCCTCTCCGCCGACTTCCTTCCAGTTGGTGATCTTGCCGGCGTAAATATCGCGGAGCTGCTCGGTCGAGAGGTTATCGACCGGGTTATCGTCGTTCACGATGACCGCGATACCGTCGTGGGCAATGACGATGGGAGTCAGGCCCAGATCTTGTTCGTCGGCATTGAGTCCACGGGAGGAGCTGGCGATATCAGCCGTGCCGGCGCTGACGGCCTCGATGCCGGCGGAAGAACCCAAACCGGAAACGAGCACGTCGATGCCGGTCTCTTCCTTAAAGCCCTCGGCCGCAATCTCGGCGATAGGAAGACAGGTCGTGGAGCCAGCCACGGTAATGGAAGAGGTAGAAGATCCCGAAGAACAGGCACACAGCGTAAACGTAAGCACAGCGGCGCTCAGGACCGATACGATCTTTCTCATAGCATCACGCCGATCGCAGCATGGCGCCCACAGGTGCCGTCCTCGTTACGGTAGGAATAAAAGCGGTCGTTCTGACGCACAGTCGAAAGCTGGGTATCCACAATATTATCCGCGTCGACACCGACATCTACCAGCGCCTCGCAAATGGCAGCGGAAAGATCGAGCATGCGAGAGGTGCTCGCATCGACGCACGAGAACTCGGCGGCAAAGCGATCCATGAGTTCCTGGGATACCTCATATTCGTCACCCAAGATATGGGGGCCGATATAGGCGGAAACGTCGATCGCATCGCAGCCGGCAGCATCGCAAAGCGCCTGGCACGCCTTGGCAGAAATACGTGCAATCGTGCCCTTCCAACCGGAGTGCACCACGGCAAATCCGCCAGGGGCCACCAGCACCACGGGAACGCAGTCGGCAAAGCAGAGCAGCACGGGCACGTTATGCGCCGTACAGACGATAGCATCGCAGCCCTCGGCAATCTGCTCACGGACGTCCTCAAGGTCATCGGCGCCGTTCGAGGTAACCGCAACGATATGGTCACCATGGACCTGATTGGGAACGAGCAGGTTGTGCTCGCACTCGGCGGCACCCATAGCCTCGAGTGCGCGGCGACGATTTTCTTGAACAGCAAAGGGATCATCGCCAACATGCGAGCCCAAGTTGAGTGAGGAGTACGCATCTTCGGAAACACCACCGGCGCGCTCGGTGAAGGCAAAGCGAACATCGGATGTCGCGCCCTCCACCAACGTAACTCCATCATGGTCGACACGCGAAACTTTGTCCGCACGTGCTGCCATACTAAAGCCTCCTAATAACACAAGTACCGCGGCGTCGCCGCGCAGTCCGCGTTTATACGGCTGTCATACTTCCTTAAAAGGATACCCGCAGCGGTAGGGACCAAACGTAAAGGGAACGTAAGGAGATTGGAGGCTTTCGTTTACAAACGAGAAACAAAACGGGGTGCATCCAAATGGACACACCCCGTGCAGGTCGTTGAGAAAAACGAACTAGAAGCTACCGCGCTTCAGGAAGTCGGGAAGCTCGAACTGGTCGTTGCCAAAGTTGGGCAGCTCGGTACCACCGACGTTGCGGGTCGGAGCGGCCTGAGCCGGGCTGGCGGCAGGAGCGGTGCGCTGCGGCTCGGCGGAGGCAGCGGCCTTGCTCTGAGACTGCTGAGCAGCAAAGAGCTCGTCCTGACGGTTGACGTTGGAGTCGGAGAAGCCCGTAGCGATGACGGTGATACGCACCTGATCGCCCAGGGACTCGTCGACAACGGTACCGAAGATGATGTTGGCCTCGGGGTCGACGGCGTTGGCGACAACGTCGGCGGCATCGCTGATCTCCTGGATGCCCAGGTCCTTGGAACCGGCGATGGAGAGCAGCACGCGCGTGGCACCATCGATGGAGCTCTCGAGCAGCGGGCTGGAGATGGCCTGCTGGGCAGCGTCGACGGCACGAGTATCCCCAGAAGAGGTACCGATACCCATCATGGCGGTACCGGCCTGCTTCATGATGGTCTTAACATCGGCGAAGTCCAGGTTGATGATACCGGGGACGGTGATGAGGTCGGTGATGCCCTGGGTGCCCTGGGAAAGAACGCCATCGGCAATCGCGAAGGCCTCGAGCATGGTGGTCTTCTTCTCGGCGATGTCGAGCAGCTTATCGTTAGGGATGACGATCATGGTGTCGACGCAATCGGAGAGGGTCTTGATGCCCTCCTCGGCGCTCTTCTTGCGCTTGCGGCCCTCGAAGGTGAAGGGCTTGGTCACGACGGCGACGGTCAGTGCGCCGACCTCGTTCATCGCGATATCGGCAACGATGGGAGCAGCGCCGGTACCGGTGCCACCGCCCTCACCGCAGGTGATAAACACCATGTCGGCGCCAGCGAGCGCCTCGGCAATGTCGTCGCGGGACTCATCGGCAGCCTTGCGGCCAACCTCGGGGTTGGCGCCGGCGCCCAAGCCGCGGGTAAGGTCGGTGCCGATGTGCACCTTGATATCGGCATCAGAGATCGCGAGTGCCTGAGCATCGGTGTTGATGGCAACAAACTCGACGCCGCGGATGCCCTCTTCGATCATTCGATTGACCGCGTTGGTACCGCCGCCGCCGACGCCGACCACCTTAATGACGGCAAGGTAGTTGTTGATCTCTGTCTCGTGCATGTCGGTCCTCCGAACAAAGGTTATAGCCATAGCATGGGTCGACCCCTGCGCACATTAACCTTCAGGTTGAAAGTAAATGCAAAGGTAAACCGTATTATGTTTGCACATTATGAACGTATCAGTCAAATAATTGACCGTGAAAACCAAACAAACCAGATAAACGGCGTGGTATGGCCCCTCAACAAAGCATCAACCAGCGCTACGAGGTCGGAGCATTCCTAAATGTGTAGTTGCCCGGAGAGCGCACATTGATATACGTTACGCCCTCTACCTGCGAAAGCAACTTGGTGACTACGCGTTCCTTCTTGGCGATATCGTCCGAATCGCCCAGCGACACCTCAATGCCGTTATTGAGGTTTGCCGAGATGGCTTCGACCGAAGGCGTGGAAATATCCTTGACTTGTCCCAAGAACTCGCTCGAAAAACCACGCACATAATCCAGGCCGGCCTTAACGGCTTTGGAGTTAACCGCCTGGCCGGAAACCGGAGCGACATCCGCCGAGACATCAGTCAACAACACCGCGCCATAATGCTTGGCGAGCGCCAGCGCGGCATCGATTCCGGTCAAGGTATTTGAGCCCTGCCCTGTCGTGATGACGTTGCCCTGGTCGTCCACTTCGACCGACGTCGACAGCGGGGCGATCCAGGTGTCATCGTCTCCGATAGCCCAGGCAAGGTCGTCGGAGCTGATATACGCAATGGCGATAACTTTACGCTCCGTCGGCGTGATGATAAGCGTATGGGGAAACTGGCGCTGGACATCCACGCCCGAAACCCACGGGTTCTGCTTGAGATCCTCGGTAATCTGGTCGGGATCGACGTTAAAAAGCGACGTTCCCTCGGGCAAGTCGATCAGCTGGATAGCATCGTGCTTCGTCACATGCTCGCTGCCTTGAATCTGAATATCAGTGGCAGTAAACAGTCCAGAGTTGATCACCACGATGGCAACGACGACGAGCACGGCCAAGACGGCCAGAACGCCGCCCACGATTTTGCCTTTGCCTGTAACGACAGAAGCGGCGTCTGATGTTTTATTTGCCATCGCTCCAAGTGAAGATAACGGGTTGAAACCTTTTTTACTCGAAGGCTTCTTGGCGGTAGCCGGCACCGATGTCAGCGAGCGCGGTTTCGATGCGCCCAGCGTGCGACCTGGACGCGCCGCTTTAGTTCCCGTCGAGGGCTTGGGAGCTGCCATGGGACGGGCAGGCTTGGCGCCCATAACAGGCTTTGACGTCACCGAGGGACGCGAGGACTTTTTTGCGGCCGGACGATTACCGAGCTGCGAGCCGACGACCGGACGACTGGTCTGTCGAGCATGCCCGACAGACTTAGAGTGCGCGACGGTATTGCGTTGAGGTTTGGCAGGCGCGCCGGAACGCCCTCCGGCGCGGCGGAAGGTGGGTTTCGATGCTCTAGAAGCCGAGGAATTTAACTTCCGGTCTGAGCTCGATGCCATACGCCTCCCTCACCTTTCCGTGCACATGTCTAATAACCGCGGCAACGTCATCGGCCGAGGCAGTTCCGTTATTAACGATAAAATTAGCGTGAACGGGCGAAACTTCCGCGCCGCCAATCGAAAAACCCTTTAATCCACAATCCTCGATAAGCTTGCCCACACTCGCATCGGGCGGGTTGCGAAAGACAGACCCGCAGGATGCGCGACCCATGGGCTGCGTACGCTTGCGCCTTGTAAGGTACCGCTCCATGCGCTCGCGAATGTCGGCCTTGGGCGCCGGTTTAAGCTTGAGCACGCACTCGAGGATGATCTCATTGCGGGGAAGGCTACATTCGCGGTAGCCCCAAGTGATCTCGGACCCCGCATAATGCTTGATACCGGATGCCGGGTCAAACGTTACGACATCCTCAACCAGCGAGCCAATCCACTCGGTCCGTGTGCCGGCATTCATAGATATCGCACCGCCGACCGAACCAGGAATGCCAACGGCAAACTCAAGGCCCGAGAGGCTACGCGACAGGGCATCGTTGACCAGGCGCGCAAACATCACGCCCGCACCGACCGTCAGCATACAACCGTCATCGGCAACAACCGTGCGCTGAAACTCACGTCCGAGCGAAATGACGGCACCGCGATAACCGCCATCGGCAACCAGCAGATTGGAGCCCTTGCCGATGATGACCCACGGCACCTGCTCGCGATCGAGCACCGCCACGGCGCGGCGGAGGGCATGATAGCTATGGCACGTCACAAAGAGGTCGGCCTTGCCGCCGATACGATAGCTCGTATGACGCGCAAGGCGCTCGTCCTCGATCACATCCGTGTCGATCATGCCCGAGAGCGCCATGACGGCGTTAAACAGACCCATTAGACTTAAGCGTCTTTCTTGGCAGTCAGATACTCGATAAACTCGGGACCGACGGTCGTAACGTCGCCGGCACCCATGGTGAGCAGCAGGTCGCCCTCGCCCACCATCTGCTCGAGCTCCTGATTGAGCTCAAGACGGCTGGAGCAGTACACGACCTCCTTGCCAGGATGCTTGGCGCGCACGGTATCGGCGAGCATCTTAGAGGTGACACCCGGAATGGGCATCTCGCCAGCCGAGAACACATCAATCAGCAGCAGTTTATCGGCATTGGCAAATGCATCGGCAAAGTCGTCGCACAGGGCCTGCAGGCGCGAATAGCGGTGCGGCTGGAACACGACATCGACGTGCTTGTAGCCCAGCGAGGAAGCGGCAGCAAGCGTCGCCTTGATCTCGGTGGGGTGATGGCCGTAATCATCGACCACGGTGATGCCATCGATATCGCCCACGTGGGTAAAGCGACGGCGGACGCCCTCAAAGCTCGAGAGCGCCTTGGCGGCGGCGTCGATGTCAAGGCCCAGGACATGGGCGACGGTGAGCACCGCCGTGGCGTTGAGCATGTTGTGGCGACCGGGGTTGCTCTTGATCTCCACAGCGTGCTCAGTGCCGTCCTCAAAGCGAACGATAAAGTCACTCTGGATGCCCTTGACATCCGGGTGCACGCAGACGATGTCGTTGCTCTCGGCAAAGCCGTAGGAAAGCACGTGACGGCCCGTCGACTTGGCGAGCTCGACCAGATGCGGGTCCTCGCCGCAGACGATGACGGTGCCGTCCTCGCCCACCAGGCTCATGAATTTGGCGAAAGTTGCCTCGATCTCCTCGATACCCGAGTAGTGGTCGAGGTGGTCGGCCTCGACGTTGGTCACAATGACCACGTTGGGGTTCAGGAACAGGAAGGAGCTGTCGGACTCGTCGGCCTCGGCGACAAAGTAGTCGCCCGAGCCGTTCTTGCCGTTCGTGTCATAGCCCTCGACGATGCCGCCGATCAAGAAGCTCGGATCCAGACCCATGCGGTCGAGCATGGTGGCGCACATCGAAGACGTGGTGGTCTTGCCATGCGTGCCGGCAACAGCGACGGTGGTGTAGCCGTGGCCCAAAGCAGAGAGCATCTTGGCACGGGGCCACACGGGAATACCCAGCTCGCGAGCGCGCACGAGTTCAGCGTTGGACTCCGGAATAGCGGTGGACACAACAACCACGTCGGGCTTGACCTCGTCGATCGTGGCGGCCTCATGGCCCACATGCACCTTCACACCAGCGCGGGTAAGCTGGCGGATATAACGTGACGTCTTAAGGTCGGAGCCGGTAACGGCATAACCGCGCTCGTGCAGAACGAGGGCGATGCCGCTCATGCCGGCGCCGCCGATACCGATAAAGTGGGCGCTCTTAAACTCGGGCGCGGAGGTTGCAGTCTGGGAATCAGCCATGTGCTCGTGTACTCCTTGCGTAAACACTGCCTGTAACCCGTTAACTGTACCGCACCTACCGCATCAGCGCGAGGGCGACCGACGATATCCCGTCTAACTAACGCAAACCCTCTACCGCATCCGCCAGAAGAGCGGCGGCCCTATCCTGAGCCAGACCACGCGCCGCCTGACGCATGGCGTCGCGTGCCGCCGCGTCATCGACCAGGTGCAGCAGCTCATCGGCAAAGGCAGAACCGTCGATATCGGCATCGGCGCAGAGCACGCCGGCCCCGGCGTCGACCAGATAACGGGCATTGGTGGTTTGGTGGTCGGCCGTCGCATGCGGGTACGGCACGAGCACCGAAGGCACGGCGAGCGCAGCGATCTCGGCCACGCTCGATGCGCCCGAACGCGATAGCACCAAATCGGCAGCAGCCAGCATGTCGCCCATGTTGTCGATGTAAGGCTGGACGCGGTAACGCTTCGCCTCCTCGGGCGTCAGCGCCAAAGCGCGCTCGGTCTCCTCAAAGCCGTCGGCACCCGTCGAATGCAACACATAGAGGTTCTTGCGCGAAAGCAGCTCGTTTTTGAGCGAAGCCACGCGCTCGTTGAGGTGCTGGGCGCCAAGTGAACCGCCAAAGACGAGCAGCAGCGTAGCGTCCTCGGGAACGCCAAGTGCCTTGCGGCCGCGAGCGCGATCGCCCTCGATCACCGAGCGACGTACGGGGTTGCCGGTCATGAGCACGTGGTCAGGGTCACCTTCGCGCTCAAAGACCGAACGCGCTGCCGGCACCGAGATGCACACGCGGGCGGCGTGGGAGTTCATCATCTTGTTGGCCAGGCCCGGAACAGAGTTCTGCTCATGCAGCAGATACGGAACGCCTGCGCCCTTGCACCACCCCAGCAACGGAACCTCGACATAGGCACCAAAACCGATGGCGGCATCGGGCTTGCCGACCTTTGAGAAATGACTGGCGAGCGCACGCTTGGCCTTGTTGACACGCCACAGCGAGGTCAGCGCCGTCCAAGGACGGGAGCGGTCGAAGCCCGTAACCGTAATGGGCACAAAATCAAACCCAGCCTCGGGGACCAGACGACCCTCGAGCTTGCGCGACTGGCCCACGAACACAACGTGGTGGCCACGGTCACGCAGCTCTTCGGCCAAGGCGAGCGCGGGGTTGATATGCCCTGCCGTGCCGCCGGCTGCAATAGCAACGGTCATCTTATCGGTCATGGTAGTCCCTTCGTACACGCGGTCCCTGGTCGTCGGTGCGCAAACGCGCCGACGGGTCCGAGTTCAAATCGATTCGATTATATCCGCCGCCCGCGCTGCGAGGGCTGGGGCGCTGCGGACGACCTTGCGGAGCCGTTCGCGGGCGTGGACGGGCTGCCGGCTCGGTCGCAGAGCCATCCAGAACGGTAAAGCCGTTACGCGAAGATCGCTCGCCGCGCACGTGGGGCACGCCGGCGGTACTCTCATCCATAACGGCAAAGCTCTCGCGGCGACGGTCGTACTCATCGCGACGGGCGCTCTCGTACGAAACGCGCAGGATCAGACCGGCAAGCATAAGCGACACAATAATCGACGAACCGCCGTAGCTAATAAACGGCAGCGGTTTGCCCGTCATGGGAAACACGTTGAGGATGCCCAGCGCATTGATCAAAAACTGCACCGCGAGAATGACCGCGGAGCCAGACGCCATGAGCGCGCCCCGACGATCGGTCGCCTGCTCGGCAATGCGAAACGCCGAGTAGATCAGCATCGCAAACACCAAGAAGAACAGCACGGTTCCGACAAAACCGACTTCCTCGCCAATGATGGCCAGGATGTAGTCATTGTGCGCCTCGGGCAGATACGAGTACTTCATGGTTGAGTTGCCGATGCCACGGCCGAACAGACCGCCCGAGGCAAAGGCCATGATGGCAAGCGTGGCCTGATAGCCGTCACCATACTCGTCGGCCCAAGGGTTCAAGGCAACCTGGATACGCACCATACGGTACGGCTCTGCGACAAGCGCAATCACGATCACGAGAATGCCGAAGATTATCACGCCGATGATAAATCTGGGGTCGAGACCCGCAAACAACGCCATGCACATGAGGGTCAACAGGATGATCAGGACGGTACCGAAATCGGGCTGGATAAAGATCAGAAAGAGCGAAATTCCCAGGTAGATGCCCATCTTGCGAAGGAATTCGTTGATGTTGCCACCGGGCGAAAAGAAGCGATCAAGCATGATGGCCGAATACGCAATGGCAAATGGCTTTAAAAACTCGGAAGGCTGGAACTGAATACCGGCGATGTTGAGCCAGCGCGTGGCGCCACGGCTGCCGCTTCCCACCAAGAACACCAGCAGAAGCAAGAACATCATGCCGATAAGGAAGATCCTAAGCACATCCTCCCCAAACCAGCTGTCCGGCAAAACGCGCACGATGGCAATCAGCGCCAGAACACCAACCACGGCAAACGCGGCCTGTCGACCCAGGAAAAACGTCGCCGAGCCATTCTCGTGCAGCGCCTCGACCGAAGACGCCGAGTACACCATCAACAGGCCAAAGCACACCAAAGTAAACAGGCAGGCCATAAATATCAAACGGGGGCGCATGATGCGGGCGGGAACGCCGGCAATATAGCGTTCGCTAAACGACTGCCCGCCGCGACCGGAACGCGGTGTTATGCGCCGCGAGGAAGCACGGTCCGAGTCGGGCCTCCTCATACCTTGTCGGGGGCTCTCCTCTCTCACCGGCAACCCCTATTCCATTTGCGATTTCGCTGCAGCGGCAAGCTGGGCCACATAGTCCTTAAACACGCGGCCGCGCTCCTCATAGCCCGAGAACTCATCGAACGAAGAGCAGGCAGGAGAAAGTAAGATCACGTCGCCACGGCTCGACAGCGAACGGGCAACGTCCACGGCATCGCGTAGGTCATCCGCTTGGGCGATATCCACATCGCCATCGACATCGGCCTCGTCCATAGCGGCGGTAAAGCGCTCGCGCGCATCGCCAAAGCAGACGACCGAGCGCACGTTATCCATGACAACGCGCGCGAAGTCCGCGAGCGGCGTGCCCTTATCGTGACCGCCGAGCAGCAAGATCACGTTGTCATCGGGAAATGCCGTCAGTGCCTTCTCGACCGCGTCGGTGTTGGTCGCCTTGGAATCGTTGACGTAGCGCACTCCGTCAATCTCGCCGCACGGCTCCACGCGGTGCTCGAGCGGCTGGAACGAGGCCAGACCGCGGCAGACACCATCGACATCGGCACCGACTGCCAAGGCAGCCGTGGCAGCACACAGGGCATTGATAACATTGTGATGGCCCGAGATCTTGAGCTCGGATGTAGCGATGAGCGGGGTCTCGACGCCCTTCAGGCGCACGATCATCTTGCCATCGCGCACAAAGGCGACATCCTCACCCTCTGGCTCGTCAAAGGCAACCTTGCAGATGCGACGACCCGGCGTGTAGATGTACTCATCGAACTCGTGAATGCCGGCATCTTCGACGTCGACAACCGCCAGATCGTCATCGACCATATTGTCAAACAGTTTGATCTTGGCAAGCGCATAGTTCTTATGGCTCTTATGCCAGCCCAAGTGGTCGGGAGTGATGTTGAGCAGCACAGCCACACGAGGGTGGAGCTCGGTGGTCGTAGCAATCTGATAGCTCGAGAGCTCAGCCACAAACCACTCGTTGTGGGCTCGGCCGTCAATCTCGTTGACCGGCGGCTCGCCGATGTTGCCGACAGCTACGCTGGCCTCGCCGGCAGCCTTGAGCAGATAATCAGTCAGCGACGTGGTAGTCGTCTTGCCGTTGGTGCCCGTGATGGCAATCCAGTTATCGGGCGACAGGCGATAGGCAAACTCTGGCTCACCCATAATCTGGGCGGCATGCTCGCGCCCGGCCTTAAAGAAGCCCGAGAACTCCGAGATGCCCGGGCACGTCACGCATACGTCATAGGCGCCCTCGACCTGTTCGGTCCCATAGACAAACGACGCACCAGCAGCCTCGAGCGCACGCGTGGCGTCATTGGGCTCAGAGGTGCCGCCGCCATACACGGTAACGGCGCTTACGCGCTCGGGATGTGCCAGCGCCCAGCGGGCGACATCGAGACCTGATTTGCCCTGACCCAAAACGAGCAGGCTAAAGACATCAGCAAGAGGCATGAAAGACCACTATCCCAACTGGAAGAACAGAGCAAGGCCAACGGCACCAAATGCCGCAGCGATAATCCAAAAACGAATGACGACCTTGGTCTCGGCCCAACCCTTCTTTTCGAAATGATGATGGATGGGCGCCATAAGGAAGACGCGCTTGTGCGTAAAGTGGAAGTAGACAACCTGAATCATGACCGACAGAGTCTCAACGATAAACAGGCCGCCGATGATGAGGGAGACGACCTCGGTGTTAGTCATGATGGACGTACAGGCAAACGCGGCGCCCAGAGCAAGCGAGCCGGTATCACCCATAAAGATGCTCGCCGGATAGCAGTTGAACCACAGAAAGCCCAAGCAGGCACCGGCACACGCGGTGCAGAAGATGGACAGGTTCACGTCTCCGTGCAAAAACGCCATGGCAGCCATGGCGAGCATGGCGATCATGGAGGTGCCGCCAGCAAGACCGTCAAGGCCATCGGTCAGGTTCACGGCATTAGAAAGACCGGCAATCATCAGCCAGCAAAAGACAATATAGAGCCACGGGAACGAATAGCCGCAGATGGTGGTCGAAAGCACGCCAAGGTCGATCGTCAACCCACCGGGAAAACGAATCTCGGGGGCGACGCCGCACCAGTTGACGGCAAGTACCGTAAAGGTGACACAGATAATGGTTAGGCCGATCATCTTGGCATGGGGCGTCAGACCGAGCGAGCGCCCATGCGTAACGGAGGTCAGGTCGTCGATCAGGCCCAGCACGCCGGTCGCCAGCGTGGCGAGCAGCACGAGCACGAGCTCGGTGGTGAGCTTGCCCATCAGCAGGCAGGTCAGCGAGATCGCGACGAGGATGACAACGCCACCCATGGTGGGCGTTCCCTGCTTAACCAAATGACGCTTGGGGCCGTCGGCACGAACCTGCTGGCCGATACCCTCGACCTTGAGCAGCTTGATCCACCACGGCATGAGCAGCAGCGCAATGGCTGCGGCGATGCCAAGCCCCAAAAAAGCCTGATACGTTGGATACGAGGGATTGCCGAACATGGGCTAGCACACACCTTCCACAAAGCGGTCGAGCTCAACAAAGCGGGAACCCTTGACCAGTACAACATCATGTTTTTCAAGCGCGCCGCCCATGCCGTCGAGCACCTGCTGATAATCGGAGAACACCTGGATGCGGTCCTCGTCCATGCCCATCATGCGTGCGGCATCGGCCATAAGCTGGGCCAGCTCACCACCCACGCACGCCAGCATGTCGAGCTTCTTGGCGGCGGCATAGGCGCCCACGAGCTCATGCATGCGAGGAGCCTCATCGCCCATCTCGCCCATCTCGCCCAGGATCGCCATGCGAGACCCCGTGCACGAAAGCGAGCACAGCAGATCGAGACCGGCTGCCATCGATTCGGCGCTGGCGTTATAGGAATCGTCGATGATGCGTGCACCGCTCTTGGCGCGCTTGATCTCCTGGCGGTGCCCGGTGATCGTAAGACCCCTAAAGGCAGCATCGATCTGCTCGGGCGTCACGCCCAGGCGATAGGCAACCGCGGCGGCCTTAACGGCATTAGGAACGGACTGCACGCCGGGGATGGCAAGCATGGTATCGATTGTCTCGCCCTGACCAAAATCGAGCGTAAAGACCGGACGGCCTTCGTCATCAACACGAATGTCGCGGGCACGGACCTCATCATCGTCCGAGACGCCGGCCAGCATCACGTCGATACCAGCAGGCTGGGCGAACGTGTCGCGAATGAACGGCGTAAAGTCGTCCTCGCCGCCCAAAACCAGCAGCGGCAAATTGTCGCCGGCGGCGCACATGCCCTGGACAATCTCGGCCTTAGCGCGGGCGATGTTCTCGCGGCTGCCCAAAATGCCGATATGAGAGGTGCCGATCTTGCTCACGATGGCAAGGTTGGGATTGGCAGACAGAGACAGGCGCTCGATCTCGTGGAAATGGTTCATGCCCATCTCGAGCACCAGGACCTCGGTATCGGCCGGAGCGGAAAGCACCGTGAGCGGCATGCCGATCAGGTTATTGAAATTGCCCTTGGTGGCCCAGACACGATAGCGCTTGGCGAGCACAGCGGCGAGCACGTCCTTGGTCGTCGTCTTGCCGATGGAACCGGTAATGCCAACGACCAGGCAGCCAAGCTCCAGGCGATACGCGTGCGCCAAACGCAGCAGAAACTCCTCGGGATCATCGGTCAGCAAGATGGCACAGCCCTTGTCCTGCGCCAGCGAGACCAGCTCGGCCTCGGGCTCACGCGTCATCACGACGGCGCCGGCACCCGACTGGACGGCACGGGAAGCAAAATCATTGCCGTCGACGTTTTCACCGGGAAAGGCGACGAAAATCGTCCCTTCCTCGACCTGGCGCGAGTCGATAACGCACCCGCGGCATACCAGATCGACTTCTCCCGTCACGGTTCGGGCCCCTGTTGCGGCCGCGAGGTTGTTGACGGCGATCTCTATCATTGCAGCTCCCCTGTAAACCTAAATAATGCTATCGGCGTATTGTATCCCAGCGCCGCGCATGCGTGGTGCAGGGCATGTGAACACCCCTCATATGGGACAACAAACCACGCCCCAAAGATTGTAACCCCCTACTTCGTGTGCGGGATACCCAGCACGTCGAGCGCGTTGGCCATAATTGACTGGAACGGCACCGCAGCGGCATCTGAGCCGCTCGGCGTTCCGTCGAGCGTGATATAGCACAGCACCTTGGGCGATTGTGCCGGTGCAAAGCCCATAAAGGACGACATGTAGTTCTCCTTGAGGTAGCCGCCGTTCTCGTCGGCACGTTCGGCCGTACCGGTCTTACCCGCCACGTCATAGCCGTCAACCGCGCCGCCAACGCCCGTTCCCTCCGACACGACCGTCTGCATGCACGATGTCACCTGGGATGCGGCGTCCTCCGAAATCGCGCGCTCGCCTTCGCCCCAGTCCTTCTCGTCGCCTTTGCTGGACTTATAGAAGTGCGGGGTCATCATCACGCCGCCGTTGGCGATGCCGCCCACGGCACGTGCGATCTCAATCGGCGAGACAGACAGCGCCTGTCCAAAGCTCATCGAGCCCAGCGTGGCGCCGTCATACTGGTCACGCTCCTTGACGATGCCCAGGCTCTCGCCCGGAAAATCGACACCAGAGCTGTGACCGATGCCCCACTTGTCCACATAGGCGGCAAAGTCGTCGGCACCGATCTTGCGCCCCACCAGGACAAAACCCACGTTGGACGAACGGCGCATCATCTCGCGCACATCCATGGTCATGGCGTAGTCACGCTTGTCGGCATCGGTGACGGTATCGTCGCCCACCTTGATGCTCGCCGGCACCTCAAACGACGTACTCGACCGCACGACACCCAAGTCGAAGCCGGCGCCCGCCACGAGCGTCTTAAAGACCGAGCCGGGCTCGTAGGCGTCGGTGACCAGGCGCAGGTTCATATCCTCGGTCTTGGCGTTTTCCAAATTGGTCTGGTCGTAGGTCGGATACGAGCAGGCTGCCAAGATCTCGCCTGTCGTAGGATCGGTGACCAGCGCCGAGCCGTTCTTGGCCTTTGTCTTCTCGACAGCCTCTGCCAGGGCATCCTCGGCCGCACGCTGGATATTGACGTCGAGCGTCGTCACGATATCAACGCCGTCGACCGCAGCCACCTTTTTATAGGCACCGCCCGCGATATAGCTGCCGTCCCTCGCGCGCTCGCGTACGAGAGAGCCGTTCGTGCCGGTCAGAAGCTTGTTGTATTGCTTTTCGAGACCCGTCAAGCCGTCGTTGTCTACATTCACTACACCCAGCACCTGCGATGCCAGATTGCCGTATGGATATACGCGCTTCATGGCCTGCTCAAAAAGCACGCCGGGCAGGTTCTTCTTCTCCAGCGCCGCAGCGTCGTCTTCGTCCACCTGGCGCTTGATATACACCCAGGTTCCATCGGACTCAACGAGCTTGCGGCAGGTCTTTTTATCGATTCCAGTTGCCTTGACCAGCGCCGACACCGTCTTGTCAACATCCTCGACAAGCTGGGGGTTCACGGCGATGTTGCGACATTCGACCGACGACGCTAGCACGTTACCGTTGCGGTCGTAGATGGTGCCACGTTTGGCATAGAGGGTCTGCGCAAGCAGGCGGCGCGCATCGGCACGCTCGCGCAGTTTATCGGCTTCGACAATTTGATAGTCGGCAAGGCGAAAGACGCCCAAGCCCAAGCCAAGCCCAATGAAGCCCATGACGGCTTTGCGGCGAGGCAGAGGCGTGCCTGTGAGCCATTCGGTCGACGAACTCTTGCGCGACCTGGTGTTATGCACTTGAGGGCCGCCCGAGCCGCGAAGTCGCGACGCCGGGTCGTTGCCACGGGACTGCCCGGCGTTGTAAGATTGCCGACCCGTTCCTTGATAACCAGAACGTCCCCGCGACGAGGGACGTCCAGAACCGCGGCCCCCATCGGAACCGCGGCGATAGTCATTTGTCATACTCAGCTACCGTCTTGCTACTGAGCGGTCGCGGTCGCGTTGGCGCCCGCGGCTGCATCCTGCGAAAAGTCAAGTGTAACGCTCTCGCTGGGCTCCACCATGCCATAAGCGCCCGCAAGGTCGCGAATGCGCGTGTCGGCGCCATAGACCGAATGCATGACCTCCAGGTCGGAGCTCTCATCGGTCGCCTTTTCGAGCGTGTTGGTAAGCTCGGCGTTGCTGTTGAGCACCTGGGCCGTAACGCCGGCGAGCGCCACGCGGGCGACGCCGATCGTCATGAAGATAGCCGCAATGATGCAAAACGTTTTAAGAACGCTCATGAAAACCGGGCTTACCGCCTGGTTTGCCTGACGGCCCGCGCCCGTGTAGACATCAAAGCGCGGCGTGCGCTGCTCACGGGGAGCAACGGGGGCCTGCGGCGTCTCACGATAGGCGGGCATGGCGTTCATATCATAGGCGAGTGCTGCGCTTGAAGTGTTGTAGCCCATGATATGCCGCCTCCCATCCCGAGTACGTTGGTAGTATGTTTAAGCTTCGTTTATGGTGCGAGCGGGAGGTCCAATATCGCGCGGTCGCGCCTACAGACGCTGCGCCACGCGGATTTTGGCTGATCTCGCCCGAGGGTTGCGCTCAACCTCATCAGGCTGGGCAACCAAGGGTTTGCGAGTGATGACCTTGAGTATCGGCACGTTGCCGCACACGCACACCGGAATCTCCGGCGGACACGTGCACCCCTGGCTCATCTCCTTAAAGTGATTCTTTACGATACGGTCCTCGAGCGAGTGATACGAGATGACGCAGATACGTCCGCCCGGGTTGAGCCACCTGGTGGCGGCATCAAGCCCTCGTTCGAGCACATCGAGCTCGTGATTGACCTCGATGCGAATGGCCTGGAAACTTTTCTTGGCCGGGTGTCCGCCATGCCGACGAGCGGCAGCCGGGATACCCGCCTTGATGATCTCGACAAATTGGCCGGTGGTTTCGATCGGTTCTTGCTCGCGGCGGCGCACGATCTCGCGCGCGATCTGCGAGGCGAACTTCTCTTCGCCGTAGACGCGTAGAATCCGGGCGAGGTCGTGTTCGTTATAGGTGTTGATGACCTCAGCTGCGTTTAAGGTGTTATTACCCGGATCCATCCGCATGTCCAATGGGGCGTCCTCGTTATACGAAAAGCCCCTGCCAGGGATATCGAGTTGCGGTGACGAAACGCCCAAATCGAACAGGAAGCCATCGACCCCGGGCACCTCGGCCGAGCAAAGCAGCTCGTCCAAGTCGCCGAAGTTGCCCTTCAGCAGCTGGTGCGGAACGCCGGGAACCTCGCGGTCCAGACGGGCGCCAGCGGCCTCGAGGGCCATGTCGTCCTGATCGACGCCGAGCAAAAGGCCCGTCTCCCCCACCTGCGCGGCCATCTTTACCGAATGGCCGGCACCGCCAAGGGTGCAATCGCAGACAACGGAGCCGCTCTTTAGCCGCAGCGACTCAAGCACTTCGCCGAGCATGACAGGTTCATGCCGATATTCTTGTGTCAAGATCCCACGCTCCATCCGTTACCCGTGCCTTGCCCTTACGAGAAGAAGAGGTCCAGCAGGGCCTCATCGTCATCGTCCTCATCGGCCGCGGCGCGATCCCAAACCTCAAGGTGGTCGTAGTTGCCCACAACCGTGACCTCGCGGTCGAGGTTCGCCTGCTTGCGGAGAGACTCGGAAAGACCGATACGACCGGCGCTATCCACGTCCATCGACGTAGTGCGCTTGTTGATCGCCCTCATGAGCTTCTGGTCGTTAATGTCACGCGGGTTAAAACCCTCGTGGCCCTCACGACCCGCGAAGAGTCCTTCGACCCACTTATCGAAGGCCTCGGCAGAGAACACGTACAGAGCATCGACATCCAGGGCTTTGAACACGCGAACGTGCTCTCCAAGCTCCTCGCGAAGGGGTGCAGGCAGGGACAGACGACCTTTTGCATCGAGATTGCGCTCGTATGCACCAGTCATTCCCATGTGCGCCCTCCCCTCGGTTACTCAGATGGCACGTACGCGGGGAACCACCCCGCCTGTCGACGTCATTAATAATATGGGGAACCGCCCCATTTTTCAACACCTTTCCCCACCCCTTCCCCCACCCC
>CABJFQ010000014.1:49244-57818 GCA_902364975.1 Coriobacteriaceae bacterium
CCCCACCCCGCCCCACCACTCCACCCACCATATATTGCAAAACACCCCCAATCATATGTTCGAAAACACAATATGTTGTGTTTACAGCAACGGCGGGATGCCACCTGTGGCACCCCGCCTTTCAACCTCAACCTTCAAGTTGACCTTGAGGCGATTTTTACGTCCCTTTACACGCCGTTCACATCGCCCCCAAACTCCCCCACCCACGGTACACACGGCCCACCGCCGCATCGGTGTCTAGCGAAAAATGGGACGGGCCCCAGATTGCCCATGCGCGCAAAAGTGCGTCTCGGCAATCTGGGGCCCGTCCCCTTTAGTATTTATAAATATGCAGGTCAGCGAGGTGCTAGCGATGTGCTAGCGGATGCGCCGCCAGATAGACCTCGGTCAGTTGCGTTCGGTCGACATGCGTGTAGACCTGCGTGGTCGAAATATCGGCATGGCCCAAAATCTCCTGCAGCACACGCAGGTCGGCACCGCCCGCGAGCATGTGGGTGGCAAAGGAGTGGCGCAAGGTATGGGGATGGAGCCCCACCAGCCCCACCTGACGCCCATACCGCTCGCATATCGCATGCACGGCCTGGCGCGACAGGCGACGTCCGTTCTTATTTAAAAAGACCGCCGAGGTCTCGGTTCCGCGGGCATGGGCCGCCAAGCGAGAACGTCCCTCAGTTACATAGAGCGTCAGAGCTCGCGCCGCGCTTCCCACCAGTGGGGACAGGCGTTCCTTTGAGCCCTTACCGCGAACGAGTACAAAGCCATCGTCAATATGGATATCGCCCACATCGAGCCCAACCAGCTCACTCACACGCAAACCGCATCCGTAGAGCACTTCCAAGATGGCATGGTCGCGCAGTCCCATCTCGCCCTCGGGAAAGTCTTGATCGAGCAGCGCCGAGACATCCTCCACCGATAGATACTCCGGCAAACGCTCAGCCTTTTTAGGCAGGCGCAACGCCGCCGTCGGGTTTTGGGCCACGGCCCCATCGCGCACCAAAAAGGCATGCAGGCCCTTCACGGCAGCAAGCGCGCGCTCCACCGAGGCGTCGGAATAGCCTCCGCCGCGGCGATCGGCGACAAAGCCCTCCACGACCTGACGGGTCACCTCTTCAAAAGACACAATACCCGCCCGCTCCAGATAGGCGCAGTACGTCGTCAGGTCACGACGATAGGCCACAATCGTGTTGCGCGCCAAGCCCCGCTCGACCGCGAGGTAATCGAGATACTCCCCCGCCGCCACGGCGAGCGACGAGGGAGTAGCTTCGGTATGTTCCTTATTCGCCGGCACCCTTAGTCCGTAGCGAGGTTCATGGGCGTCACCTGCAGACGGTCGACACCCTCGTGCTGGCCGATCGAAGCGCGCACGAACTCTCGGAACAGCGGCTGCGGATTAGTCGGACGGCTCTTGAACTCGGGGTGAGCCTGGGTTGCCACATACCACGGATGCACGTCGCGCGGCAGCTCGACCATCTCGACCAGGCGCTCGTCGGGCGAGAGGCCAGAGATAACCAAGCCGGCATCCTCGAGCTGGTCGCGGAAGGCGTTGTTGAACTCAAAGCGGTGACGGTGACGCTCGTAGACGAGTTCCTCGCCATATGCCTCGCGAGCAAGGGTATCGGCGGCGAGCTTGCACGGATAGGCGCCCAGGCGCATGGTGCCGCCCTTCTCGGTCACGTCCTCCTGCGAGCTCATCAGATCGATGACGCTAAACGGGCCGTCCGGATCGAACTCAGAGGAGCTGGCGCCGGCAAGGCCGACGACGTTGCGGGCGAACTCGCACACGGCGACCTGCATACCCAGGCAAATGCCCAGATACGGAATCTTGTGCTCACGGGCAAACTCGGCCGCGAGGATCTTGCCCTCCAGGGCGCGCTTGCCAAAGCCGCCGGGGACCAGGATGCCCGAGGCGTCGCCCAGAACCTCAGAGACATTCTGCTCGTCGAGGCTCTCGCCGTCGACCAGCTGGACGTCCACATGGCGATCGTAGAAGACGCCCGCATGGTGCAGGGCCTCGATAACCGACAGGTACGCATCGGGCAGCTGCGTGTACTTACCCACAACGTCAATCTTAACCTTATCGGCGTGATGGTTGGCATGGTTCTGCTTACGCAGGAACTCATTCCACTCGCTCATGTCGCGCTCACGCGGGTCCAGGCCCAGGCGCTCGCAAATACGCAGGTCAAAGTCCTGCTCGGCAAGCAGCTGCGGCACGTCGTAGATGCTCGCGCAGTCCTCATTGGTAAAGACGCAATCGGTGTCGACGTCGCAGAAGCTTGCGATCTTTCCGCGGATAGCGTCATCGATATGGTGGTCGGAGCGCAGCACGATGATATCGGGCTGGATGCCAAAGCTGCGGAGCTCCTTGACGGAATGCTGCGTGGGCTTGGTCTTGACCTCGTGGGCGGCGGCAATATAGGGAACGAGCGACACGTGGATGTAGCAGACGTTCTCGGAGCCGGCCTCCTTGCGGTACTGACGGATGGCCTCGACAAACGGTTGGGACTCGATGTCGCCGATCGTGCCGCCCAGCTCGGTGATGACTACATCGGAGCCGGTCTGCTCCTCGATGCGGCGAAACTTGTCCTTAATGGCATTGGTGACGTGAGGAATCACCTGCACGGTACCGCCCAAAAAGTCGCCGCGACGCTCGCGGGCGATTAGGCTTTTGTAGATGGCACCGGTCGTAAAGTTGGAATCGCGGGTCAGGTTCTCATCAATAAAGCGCTCGTAATGACCCAGGTCCAGGTCGGACTCGTAACCATCCTCGGTTACAAAGACCTCACCATGCTGGAACGGGCTCATGGTACCGGGGTCGACGTTCAGATACGGGTCGGCCTTCTGCATCGTTACTTTGTAGCCACGCGACTTGAGCAGACGGCCCAGCGAGGCCGCGGTGATACCCTTGCCCAGGGACGAAACCACGCCACCGGTTACGAACACATGCTTGGTCATATTGAGTTACCTGCGCTTCCCGTAGAAGTTGTTTATCCACATCTTACGGGTCTTCATTGTAATACTCGCGCCGCGGACCGTCCGCAATTTTTCTCGCGTGCGATTGCATTTCTCAATCTTGAAACAAAACGCCGCCCGGTTTCCCAGGCGGCGTCGCTATGGCAAGGGTTACATGCTGCTATCGATCAGCAACCTCGTCCTCAAGCATTTCTTGAACGAGCATGCCGGTACGGACGCCCTCAAGATACCACTCGCCACGTTCGGTGAGGCAAATGCCATTTGCAAGCTGACCGCCGTCGTCGCTATAACGCGAGACGACATCAATCATGCCTTCGGAATCCAAGCGATCGATTGCGGCGCGGGCACGATACGGCGAAACCCCCACGCGCTCGGCAAGCGTTTTGCGCGAGAAACCATACGGCCCGCCATTGTCTTCGGTTTGCTGGTCGATCTCCATCAACACCAGCACCTCGACACGCTTCATATCGTTGACACTCGCACGACCCTTGCCCGCCATAGCAGCCTCCTCAAACCGAGCACGAGCATCTAACGCGCCGTGCGCGACCGACACACCTCACGATGACAGGTAATATCCATCATGCGGCATCCCGCTAAGGATGAAACAGTTACGGTTATTGTATACCGCTCAAATTGTTTCTAGGCAGGTAAACGGCTATTTTTCGCCGAAATAGGCACTTTATTGATCAAAAAGCCGTACCGGGCGCTAACCCGATACGGCCAAACTGCAATGCAATTACCGCGGTGCTTCAAACTTAGCGATGGAAGAAACCGCGGCGCTCAAACTTGGGCTCGCAGCACACGTTGATACCCAGTTTGCGCAGTACCGTCTCGTCCGTCGGCGAGATGATCACGCTAAAGAAGGCATCGCAACCGCGCAACTGCTCCAGGCCCGAAAGGACGCGAGCGGCCGTCTCACTCGTGGCCGAGGTGATCGACAGCGCCATAAGCGTCTCGTCGGTGTGGAGGCGCGGGTTTTTGCTACCCAGGAAATGCGTCTTGAGCTTGCTGATGGGCTCGATCGCCTCATCGCTAATGACCTCGAGCTCAAGGTCGACGCCCGAGACATGCTTGAGGGCGTTCATAATGAGCGAACTTGCGGCGCCCAGGCGCGTGGAGGTCTTACCGGTCACCACGGAGCCATCGGGCATGACCATGGCACCCACGGGACCACCCGTCAGCTGTTCCCTGGTGAGGGCCGCCGAGCGTGCCGGTGAGTAGTTCTTATCGATGCCGGCTTTCTTCATAATAATCTTGAGACGGTCGACTTGCTCATCGCCCACGCCGGTACGGCGCACATTTTCGACCGCGGTAAAGTAGCGGCGAACGATCTCCATCTTGGAAGCGTCGCGGCAGGCATCGTCATCGGTGATGGCAAAGCCGACCATATTGACGCCCATGTCCGTGGGGCTCTGGTAGGGGCTCTTGCCCAGGATCTTTTCCATCAGAGCACGGACCACCGGGAAGGCCTCGACGTCGCGGTTGTAGTTGACCGTGGTCTTGTTGTAGGCCTCCAAGTGGAAGGAGTCGATGATATTGGCATCGTCGAGGTCGGCCGTGGCGGCCTCATAGGCGATGTTGACCGGATGCGTGAGGGGCAGATTCCAGACCGGGAACGTCTCGAACTTGGCGTAGCCGGCAGCGGTGCCGTGTTTGTGCTCGTGATAGAGCTGAGACAGGCAGGTGGCGAGCTTGCCCGAGCCAGGGCCGGGTGCCGTCACGACAACGAGCGGACGGGTGGTCTCGACAAACTCGTTCTTGCCATAGCCGTCGTCAGACACGATCAGGTCGACGTCGTGCGGATAGCCCTCGATGGGATAGTGCAGCTTGGCGGGAATGCCGAGCGCGTTCAGGCGATTGCGGAACACATCGGCGGCGGGCTGGCCGGCGTACTGGGTGATAACCACGGCCGCGACAGCAAAACCGTTGCCGCGGAACAGGTCGACCAGGCGCAAAACGTCCTCGTCATAGGTAATGCCAAGGTCGCCACGGGCCTTATTCTTCTCGATGTGGTTCGCGTTGATCGCGATGATGACCTCAACGTCATCGGCAATGCTCTTGAGCATGCGAAACTTGCTGTCCGGCTCAAAACCCGGCAGCACGCGGCTGGCATGATAGTCATCGAACAACTTGCCGCCAAACTCCAAATACAGCTTGCCGCCAAACTGCGAGATGCGCTCCTTAATGTGAGCAGCCTGCAGCTCGATATACTTCGCGTTGTCGAAACCCTGGCGCATGTATGGCTCCCGTCCCGTTTCGTAAATTAAGTTCCTACGCGATTATAACGGAGCCTGCCCTCCCCGATGCCCAGGCCATCAACAGGCACCAACCAAACACGCCATCGATAAGTTGCGGTGAAATAGCTCCTGTTTAACCCCTCAAGACGGCCAAACGGGAACTATTCCACCGCAACTTCCCCTTTTGGCGCAAAGTAACCTGACCCCTTTGCACCAACAGCAGAAACGTCGCGGGCAGAGAACGGACAGCGAACAGACACCAGAGCGAGCAAGCCGCCCCCTGCGCCAACAATGGCAGCGCCGCAGGTTGAGCATAAGTCAGCGAAAGCCCACCAGAGCGAGCAAGGTGACGTGAAAGAGGAGGGCATAGGCCTTTTGGCCATGCCCGACGATTGAACGTCAGATTGCCGCTCTGGCGGGCTTGCAGCGTCGAGTGGTTCCGGCGTTTGGTAAAACGCCGGAACACAAGAGCGCCCCCTCCCGCGCACGGAACGGGAGGGGGCCAAAGGTAGGAGTCTACCGGTGGGGTTACCCCACCGGACAGACGATGACCAGGTGATCCTTTACAGGATCGTCATGGTTTCCGTGGGGTACCCAAGGGGTACTTAGAGCATCACGCAAGCGATGGTCAGGATGACGGCGCAGACGACGGAGAGAGCGACGATGAGCTTAAGAGCAAACTTGAGCCAGGTCGTCCACTCGATCTTGGCCAGGGCAAGACCGCCCATGATGGCGCCAGAGGTCGGGGTGAACAGGTTCACGACACCGATAGCGGCGGAGAAGATCATGACCATGACCTCGGGCGAGAAGCCGAGCTTAACAGCCAGCGGTCCCATGATGGGCATGGAGACAGTAGCCATACCGGAGGTCGAGGGGATCAGGAAGGACAGGCCAAAGTAGACCAGGAAGCTCATGGGAGCGAAGATCACGCCGGACAGGCCAGCCAGAGCATTGGCGGCAGCGTCGAGGACGTAGACGTCGAGGCCGGTGCTAGCCATGAGGACGGAGATACCACGGGCAAGAGCGATGACGAGGACAACGGACATCATGTCGGCAGCGCCGGTGATGAAGGTGTTGACGATCTGCTTCTCGGACAGGCCACCGATGATACCGATCAGGACAGCCATGAGGAAGAACCAGGTGGAAGCCTCGTCGAAGTACCACTGGCCAATGGGCAGGCCGGTGATCAGGGCAGACCAGCCCTGAACGATGGCGTTACCGTCGGCGTCATAGACAGCGCCAGCATCGAAGAAGTTGGCGACGCCCTCGTTGAGATCGGCCAGCGGGATGAAGCCGACGATCATGACGACGAAGGTGAAGGCAAAGGCGATCAGAACACCCTTCTGACGACCGGTGAGCTTGACCTCCTTGTGAACCTCGGAAGCAGCCTTGCCGTGAGCCTCTTCGGCGTCCTTGAGCTCCTGCATCGAAAGGATGGTGGAACCCTTGTCAGCCTTGACCTTCTTGGCATAGCTCATGACGAAGAGGATGGACATAACAGTGGTAACAATCCACAGGACGGCACCGAGGCCGATGATGATGGACTGGTTGACCTCAATGTCAACGCCGGTCAGAGCGTCGACGGCAGCGCCGACGGCGAACGGGTTAACCGTGGAGCCCAGGCAGCCGCAGCCAGCGCCGAGCAGGACGGTGGCAGCACCGACCATAGGGTCGAAGCCAGCGGCCATCATGGTAGCGGCAAGCAGGGCGTAGAAGGGAACGGTCTCCTCGCACATACCATAGGTGGTACCACCGAGGGAGAAGATGAGCATCAGCACGGGAATGAGCATGATCTCATTGCCCTTAAGCTTCTGCACCAGAACGGCAATGCCGTTGTCCAGGGCGCCGGTCTCGGTCATCATGCCGAGGAAGCCGCCGAGGATCATAACGAAGAGGCAGACGGGCAGAGCGTCAGCGAAGCCCTTGACCGGGGCGGTGCAGAAATCGCTCAGGCGGGCAGCGGTAACCTCGCCACCGGACGTACCGGAGACGATAACGGTAACAACCGCGACGATTGCCAGCAGAGCAAGAAGAATGGTGAACGATGAAGGCATACCGCGCTTTTTCTTAGCGGTCTCAGTCATAGTTCTCATCCCCCCTTCATAAATCATTTACTGATCTCGCCCGAAGCGGCTCTTCCGTGCCGTGCATGTCGCTCAGTGCGAGATTTTTACCAGACAAAAGCGCTCGGGGTGCGCAGCAATGCACCCCGAGCGAGATGCTAGAAGCTCTTACTTGAGCGTAGCGTACATGACAGCTTTGATGGTGTGCATGCGGTTCTCGGCCTCGTCGAAGACCTTGGAAGCGGGGCTCTCGAAGACCTCGTCGGTGACCTCCTGCTCGGTGATGCCGAACTGCTCGCACTTCTCTGCGCCAATCGTGGTGTTGGTGTCGTGGAAGCTGGGCAGGCAGTGCAGGAAGATGGCACCCGGGTTGGCCATAGCCATGACCTCAGAGGTAACACGATACGGGGTGAGCTGAGCGATGCGCTCGGCCCAGACCTCGTCGGGCTCGCCCATGGAGACCCACACGTCGGTGTAGATGACGTCGGCACCGGTGACGCCGTCCTTGACGTCGGTGGTCAGCTTGATGGTGCAGCCGTTGGCCTCGGCGATGGGCTTGCAGGCCTCGATGACGTCGTCGGCGGGCATGCACTCCTCGGGGCCGCAGGCCACGAAGTTCATGCCGAGCTTGGAGCAGACGACCATGAGGGAGCGAGCAACGTTGTTCTTGCAGTCGCCCATGAAGACGAGAGTCTTGCCCTTGATGTCGTAGTTGAAGTTCTCCTGGACGGTCAGGATGTCGGCGAGCATCTGGGTGGGATGCCACTCAGTGGTCAGGCCGTTCCACACGGGCACGCCGGACTTAGCAGCGAGCTCCTCGACGTCGTCCTGGGCAAAGCCGCGGAACTCGATGCCGTCATACATGCGGCCGAGAACGCGGGCGGTGTCCTCGATGGACTCCTTCTTGCCCATCTGCGACGAACCCGGATCGAGGTAGGTGACGCCCATGCCCAGATCCATGCCGCCGACCTCGAAGGCGCAGCGGGTACGAGTGGAGGTCTTCTGGAAGAGCAGAACGATGTTCTTGCCCTCGAGATAGCGGTGCGGAACACCAGCGCGCTTCATGTCCTTGAAGTTCTTGGAGAGCTTGAGCAGGTACTCGATCTCCTCGGTGGTGAGGTCGAGAAGCTTGAGGAAGCTACGGCCGGAGAGGTTAACACCCATGGTTCGATTCCTTTCGAAGAAATGAATTACGTAAGTATTAGTGTTGCCCGTTTAACGGGCGAAGCCGGTGCGGTTGTAGGGGGACCGCACCGGAAACGGAAAGACTTAGAGGTCCTCGCGCCAGAAGGGCATGCTCATGC
>CABJFQ010000015.1 GCA_902364975.1 Coriobacteriaceae bacterium
TGACTATTAGCGGCTAAAATCGCCCGGCGCTAACACCATTGCGCCGGATGAACTGAACTTGTAGTCAGTAGAGCCGATCCAATACCAACCGTTACTCAACATTACTCCCCCACGTGCGACATCAAGGTAATACCATGTGCCCCCAAGGGAAAGCCATCCCGTTTTCATCGCGCCAGAAGCGGAATCCAGCCAGTACCAGTTGCTGCCATCGTTAAGCCAGCCGGTCGCCATTCGACCATCCGGGTTAAAGTAATACCAAGACCCAGCAATTTGCTGCCACCCAGTCAGAATTACTCCACTAGCAGAACAATAATATCGAGCACCCTGACTCTCAATCCAACCAGTTCTGGCATTACCGTCGTCGTCAATCAGCTGGATTCCCGAATCGGTCATGATGCCTTTAAGGTCAATTGCGCCGCTGGATGACGAATGATACATCCAAGACCCATCACCGTTTGACCAGCAATTAGCCATCATCTTGCCGGTACTATTAAATATGTATTCACATGATCCGATAGTTTGAACGCCCGTGGCCATGGCGTGCGTCGAGGGATCGAGCCAGTACCACGCACCGTTTAGGTTGAGCCAGCCGGAGGCGAGGGCGCCGGAGCCAGTCGCGTAGTACCAGGTCCCGCCGTCGAGGACCCATCCGGTCGCCATCGCGCCGGAGGCGCTGAACCAGTACGCTGAGCCGTTGCACGCGTGGAGGCCCGTCACCATGGCGCCGCCCGCGTCGGGGTCGAGCCAGTACCAGGAACCGCCGGTGTAAAGCCAGCCGGTCGAGGCGATACCGTCAGCGAACCAGTACCAGGAGCCGTCGACGAGGCCCCAGCCGTTAAGGGGGCCGCAGCTGCCGAAGTAGCGGCGGACGCCCTGCGCGTCCGTCTGGTAGCCCGTCAGCATGGCACCCGTCCGGGCGTCGAAGCAGTAGGGCACGCCGCCGACGGATACGGGGCCGCGCGCCAGCGCGCCGGAGCCAGTCGCGTAGTACCAGGTCCCGCCGTCGAGGACCCACCCGGTCGACATCGCGCCGGACGAATTAAACCAGTACAGGGAGCCGTTGCACTCGTGAAGGCCGGTAGCCATGGCACCGCCCACGTCGGGCTCGAGCCAGTACCAGGTGCCACCCTGGCACAACCATCCGGTATACGCTTTGCCGTCAGAGGTTGCGTAATACCAAGTGCCCTCTTTTAACTGCCAGTAATAAAGAGAGACATCAACATACGCGTAATTCATATCAACGTTTCCGCTAATACCAGAAACTTTTCCGCGGCTTGTATACTGCCAAAAGCTGTAACTGCCGGTATAGTGACATTGGGAGTTGTATTGAGCAATCCAATGATCCCAAGAACCGCTCTTAAATACAGGGTCGGTCAATATATTGTTAAACCAATTTAGGTTTGCATAAATGCCTGGCTTATATCCAGCACTAGAAATCTTATTACAGAATATCTGAGCTCTAGATGCAATTCCGGATTGACGGCCATCTGCAATAATTGTCTTGTCCTCAAGATCGTAATACACCGGTAGCCTAGGATTGCGCCCCGATAGGCAGTCAATCACCATGGACGCCTCATCGGCTGCCTGTTGATTATCAAAAGCATATGAATAGATATAGACGCCGTAAGGAATTCCGAGTCGCTCGCACTCAGAAATATTTCGATTAAATTGATAGTCAACTCGACCGCCCCAAGATGGAGCGCCAAATCCAACACGCAGTATAGCGAAATCGATACCAGAAGCCTTAACAGCATTCCAGTCAATACGTCCTTGATGCTCACTGACATCGATGCCCTGCGCCGTAGCCCCATCGGGAAGAATGTCCATGGACAATAAGGCTATTCCATCTTCTTCGGAAGAAGCATCCTCTGCGACCAATTGTCCATCCTCATAACGCCAGGAATTCTCAACTAGGGACCGCGCAGCTTCCGCGTTCGAGGGAAAAACAAACACAGAAATGGGCGCAAGGACCATCAGCACCAACAATGCCGAAAATAACTTAAGATGTTTGCTCATGTAAACCTCGTCATTCGTTCTTGTTTGCGTCTAGCTTACAGCATGGCTGTGAAAGATTTCCGAACATCCAACTGGACAAGGCGCCATCTAGGACGACAAATAACTGCACGCAATACCACAATGTAAACAAGAACTTCCCAGCAAGGTGAAACCAAGGACTCCTGGTCCCTACTCTTTGCCCAAAGAATGCCGACATCAGTTAGCTTTCAAACTAGATGTCAAAAAGGCAGGGGGCCCAGAGAGTCCCCTACAACTCGGAATTCTAACGAATCAATATTACTTTCGATGGACCCAAAGCAGTCAAACCAGAAATACGGTTTCCATAACCGTCACTATGCCAAAACAAGTTTTCGCTCGGCGAATTGCCCCAGAAAAAACCGATATGACTATCGTCCGCATATGGATTGTAAGGATTGAAAAATACAATATCCCCCTTACGAGCCAAACCACTACGCAACAACTCATCAATAGAGTTGAAATAAGTCACGTTCGCGCATGTATCGATAGCGTAGCCATACCAACGATACGCGTTAACGCAGCCGCCCCTTCCGGGACCCCCACTCCAAGGCGAATGGCTCTGCTCAGCGGCAATGGGAGCTAAATTACCGCCCGCCTTCATATATGCATGCGATACAAATCCGCCGCAGTTCATACCGGTATACCCGTCCCAACGAGGATCACCCTTTGGATACATGCATGATTCTTGGCTAAGATGCGTATCATAGCGTGTTCCACGGTAATAGCCGTCGTTTTCGTGGCTCATAAGCCAATTGACCAGGCTGGACCTATTGACCCCCAAAACAGAACCAGACGTATTCAACCATGCACCGCTTGCATTGAAGTAGTAGTCAACGCCATCGATTTTCAGCCACCCATTAGCAAACATGGCACCCGAAGGCTGGAGCCAGTACCACGTACCGCCGTCATTAAGCCATCCAGTTTTCATCTTGAATGTGGAAGGGTCCATCCAATACCACGCACCGTTGACATATTGCCAACCAGACTTAAGGACACCATTGGAAGATGCGTAGTACCAAGTATTACCGTTTTCATCAGAAGCGTCATTCGACATAATCCAACCAGATGCCACATTAACGACACCGTTTGCGTCCGCATAGAAAACTGCGTCTCCAATATGAATTGCACCTGGCAATGAAGACAAGTCGGCACGATCGGCGATTACGGGAGATCCATCAGATGAAGTAGGCAACGGCTCGCTCAGTGCTCCAGACGAATTCGCCCATGACATACCGTCGCTCAAGTTGATCCAGCACGAAGATGCCATCGCACCAGAATCATAAGAATAATAGCGCGTGTCGCCTACCGTATATTCACCAGTACGCATTGCGCCGGACACCTCATCAAGGTAATACCAGGCGCTTCCGGACTTTATCCATCGCCCTCGTTGAATTGCTCCGCTTGATGCGGCGTAGTACCAAGTATTATCAGCAAGTGCCCAGCCTGTTGCCATGGCACCTGAACTCGTAAGGAAATAGGAGGATGTACCCACTTGCACAAAGCCCGTGAGCATAATATGGCTTCCTGGATCCAGGTAATACCAAGAATTCCCTAGAAGTAACCAGCCTCCATGCAGCAAGCCGTTGGAGTCAGCGTAATACCAGTTGTTGTCAATAAGCGCCCACTGGGAGGAGAGCATGGCCCCCGATCCGTTAAAGATATAAGGGGTTCCATTGCATGCATTCAACCCGGTGGCCATAGAACCGTCCGCAGGATCAAGCCAATACCAACGGCCCCCATCCGAGAGCCAGCCCTTTACCAGGGCGCCAGAGCCGGAAAAATAATGCCAGACGGAAGCATCAAGATGCCATCCGATAAGCATTGCGCCAGAAGAGGAGAATCCATACGTAGCTCCCCCGATCTGCAGCATCGAGTCGTGGACCATCTTGCCTTCATCATCCAGCCAATACCAGTTGTTGCCGTCTGAAAGCCAGCCTTTTACCATGGCGCCAGAACTGGAGAAATGACGCCAAGCAAAAGTGGAGCCCGTAGAATCTAGGTACCAGCCGACACGCATTGCACCCGAAGAGGAGAATCCATAAGTCGCACCCCCGACTTGGACCAATCCATCCTGAGCCATTCGACCTTCGTCGTCGAACCAGTACCAGCTACCGTTTATATGTCTCCAAGAAGAAACAGCGATCGTTCCGTCGGACAAGCCCCAACGCCAAAAACCAGCCCCTTCTTCGGGTGATATCCACCCCTGATGCCAAACAATTTGATTCGAAACCTCAGAAGGGATCTCATTATCCATCTGAGAGTTCTGCTCGACAGCGAAGGTCGATTCGCGCTGAACATCAACGCCTGACTCGACAGAAGCAATAGCAACGTTAGATGCGGGACCTTCGTCAGTGTTATTCAAATCAAGGGCGTATAACATCGAGGGCGAACCCAAAAGGAGCCCCAAAGAAACAAGGCCCGAAAAGACCAGCACCCCGAATGACCATTTCTTCATAGCAGCACAGTATCCAATCACGCAGTGGCCCCGTCACCTCAGGGCAACGGGGCCTCAATCAAAACTAGCTCAGTAATGTACTAGCCAATTTGCTGGCAGTTTTTGCACTCTCGTGAAGCGCCACGCCTCTGGGCCTCCTGGATAGAGATCTGCGAATAGCCCTTTGCGTCCTTGCCAACGGTACGGCACTTATGCGTATGGTAAACATGGCTACCGCTCTTGTACCAAACTAAACCGTAGCCCGGAATCCACTTGCCGTCCTCGCCGACATAGTAGGAGCCAACCCAGGCATTCGTAGCCATGGCACCGGAAGACTGGAGGTAGTAGTCGCCGACCCAGGCGTCGTGGGCCATAGCGCCGGAACCGCTAAAGTAGTACCAGGCGCCGCCGACCTGACGCCAGCCGGTGGCCATCGCGCCGGAATCGTCGAACCAGTACCAAACTCCACCAACGTTAGCCCAAGAGTTAGAGGCCATAGCGCCCGAACCTCCGAGCCAATACCACGTGCCGCCATTGCTGAGCCAGCCGGTTGCCATGGCGCCCGAACCGCTCGCATAGTACCAAGAGCCGCCTGCCAAGAACCAGCCAGTGGCCATTGCACCGGAGTCGCCGAACCAGTACCAGGAGCCGCCGAGGCTGCGCCAGCTGTTAGCGACCATGGCGCCCGAACCGTCGAGGTAGTACCACGTACCGCCGATGTTGAGCCAGCCAGTGGCCATCGCACCGGAAGCGTTGGCGTAGCACCACGTCCCCGAAACGTTGATCCAGCCGGTCAGCATGACACCATACTCGTCGAAATAATACCAAGTTCCACCGATATTATGCCAACCGGTCAGCAGTTCGCCACTGGAGGTCGCATAGAACCACTTTCCATAGATGGAGTCATAGAGCCAGCCGCTATGCTGCATGCGGCCATCGGCGTTGGCACCAGGGGTGTTCAGGAAGTAGTTCTTGCCGTCAATCTGAACTCGGCCGTATGCCATATCATGGCTTTCGGGGTAGAAGTAATACTTGTCCCCACCGATAGACTGCCAGCCCGACACCGCGATCCCGTCAGCGCCAAAATAGTACCAGACAGCTTCGTATTCGTTATGCCACTGGTTCGTGACCATGGCGCCAGTTTCGGGATCGAAATAGCGAAGGTTGCCGTCCTCGCACCGAACGAGTCCAGTCTTCGGACGACCGTCGGAACACCATTCCGTAATCGGTCCACCGTCTCCGCCACCGCCAGCAATATCAGCAAATGAGGGCACCGGGGCAACCGTCATGCAGGCAGCGGCAAATGCAACAACTCCCAGCACTGTTAGTCCGCGCCATCTTTCTCGAAGGTTTTTCATACGACATCCTTTCTCCGAGATTTAAGGCTCTCTTAAGTTATTTTTAAACTATCAATTCAGTATTTCAACGGGAAATCGATAAAAGGTGTCTTTGTGACTGCAATTTAAATATGAGTCGCCACACCTCAATCGTTACGCTGAATAGCTCCTAAGGCAAACTTAGCGCATGAACGAACTGATTAAACGAGTGAACTGATTAATAAAGCAACAAAATACAAACCTTGGTCATCAATCACATCTACCGCGGGCCGATAACGCCCGCCTAATGTGCTGCGATATAATCAATCTCACTAAATGCCAAATCAGCAAGCCGAAGGAGCTAACGTGCTAACAATTCACTATGGTGATATGGAAAACGTTATCTACAACACGTCGGTTTACTTCGATAACGTCTATTCGCCCCAGTGGTTTCAAGACTCCTTTGCCCAAAGGGTCATTAAATCCATCGATAAAGGCACCGTGGTAGGCCCCAATGCAATCGATACCAAGATTCTAGGCGTCATTCCTCCCGAGAAACTATCCAGCGGCACCAAAACACTACTGCTTATGTACTTTATGCCGCAGAATATATATAACGCCTCAAATTGCGGTGATAATTGCGCCTACTGGATTCTGAGGATCGCCGCGCAAAAGGATCTAACAATCAATCTCTACCATTTAATGGATTTCGGAAACGGCAAATTCACGGCTGCCATTGCGAACACAGGCGATGTCGTTCACACGATGTTTGACCTTGTCCCCATAGCTGGAAAATGCCTAAGGGAGAACTCCTGATGCGCGGATCATACAAGGTAACTATTCAAAATAACCGAGTTCAGTTTAAACTGACCATCAATCGAAATCTGACCATCATCCAAGGCAACAGTGCTACAGGCAAGACAACTTTGCTTGAAATGGTGGCAGCTCACGAAGATCTTGGGGCACAAAGCGGCGTAACAGTAAGTTGCAAAGTGCCCTGTAAAACAATATCTGGAAAATATTGGCGCAGAGATCTCCAAGAAATTTCCAGCAGTATTGTTTTTATTGATGAGGGCAATACTTTTGTTCGATCAAGAGAATTTGCCCATGAAGCAAAACGTAGCTCAAACTACTACGTAATCGTCGCCAGAGAGTCACTGCGTCAACTGCCCTATAGCGTTGATGAAATCTACGGTCTTAAGAACACCAACCGAACCACAACGAAGTATCCCGTTTACTCTCGTGTCTACACCTCTACATATCGTATTTACGGTGATACTGATTTTAGAGGCGAGAGGCCCGAGCTTGTCATCGTCGAGGACACAAATTCGGGCTACGAATTCTTCAGTTTGCTATGCAAAAAGAGCAGCATTAAGTGCATCAGCGCGGGAGGAAAATCAAACATTTGCAACTGCATTATGGACGCACCGGAAAACGACATCCTCGTGATTGCCGACGGCGCCGCCTTTGGACCAGAAATTGCGGAAGCAGCTGCTCTATTGCGCCGAAAGAACATCAAGCTATTCCTACCGGAATCGTTTGAATGGCTCGTGTTGAAGTCGGGAATATTCAACAGCAAACACATTAAGGACATGCTGCTTAACCCCGCTGAACATATCGAAAGCTCAAAGTTCTTTAGCTGGGAGAAGTTCTTTACTGCAGAACTCATCGAATGCTCACGAGACACACGTTTTCGATATGACAAGAGCTGCTTGAACGAGGAGTACTTGAACCCCACCGCTCTTGCGGCTCTTGAAGATACTTTGCCGGAACTTGGCATTACTTCGCACTAAAACGAGAAGTACTCACTGTCGGAGGATAGGTTTGGTCCGAGCCACGGGTCGCCATCGAGGAAGAACTCAGGCCAGCGCCGCATGAACAGTGCCTGCTCGCGCTTCCAGCGGCGCAGCTTTTCCTCGTTGGCCTCTTCCCTGCCGCGCGAGGTGAACTCGTAGTGATACAGCTCGGCATAGGGCGTAAAGATGGTGCGGTAGCCCGCCTCCCACACACGAAGGCAAAAGTCCGCGTCGTTGAAGCCGACGGCGAATTCCTCGTCGTAGCCTCCGACCCGCTCAAATACGTCGCGTCGGACCATCTGACAGGCACCTGTTACGGCGCTAAAGCTGCCCGGTCGTACGGCACGAGCAAGATAGCCCTCGCGCTTTGCCGAGAAGTCCTGGTTGGCATGGGCAAGTGCGCCGCGCACCCCAACCACAATGCCGGCATGCTGCACCAGATGATCGGCAAAGTAGAGTTTGGCGCCCACCACGCCCGCATCGGGACGCTGCAGATAACCCATCATCTCTTCGATAAAGTCGGGGCTTATGACCTCGGTATCGTTGTTGAGCAGCAGCAGATAGTCGCCCTTGGCATGCTCCACGCCAAAGTTAATGATCTGGGAGTAATTGAACTCGCCCGGCCAGTACACAACGCGCGCGCTACCTTTGCCCTCAGATGCCGCGACCACGCGCTCCGGCAGGGTTTCGTAATACGCAAACGTCTCCGGGGCTTCGCTGTTGTTCTCCACCAAGACGATCTCGTAGTTGGCATACGTGGCCTTCTGGGCGATCGACATCGCACAAGCATCGAGCGTCTCAACATGGTCCTTGGTGGGAATCACAATGCTCACCAGTGGCGCAGGCTCCGGCAGCGCATAGCGCATGCGGTAGACAAACGGCGTCTCGGTCTCCTCGACCGTTCCGTGAACGCCCAGCGAGTCAAAGTGGCGCTGCAGAGCCAGGCGCCCAGCCTCGATGGCATACGGTTTGCTGTCGGCGGATCCGTCGGCGGTCGATCCCGGATGAACGCGCCAGTGATACAGCACGTGCGCAACATGCTCAAACCGCGCGTCCGCCGAAAGGCAGCGAAGCGTCAGGTCGTAGTCCTGGGCACCCGCAACGTCTTCTGGGGACGTGCCGATACGATCGATAAGCGTCTTCTCTACCATCAGGAAATGCGTCACGCAGTTATGGCTATAGAGCAGGTCGACGTTGAGTTTGGTCTTAAAGACCGGCTGGCCCCACTCCCCCGTTTTCTGGAACATGTCCTCGTCGCAGAACAGGACCTGGGGGCGCTCGCCCTCGGCCGCCTTATTCAGCGCGGAAACATACTGGAATAACGCGTCCGGCTCCAGAATGTCATCGTGGTCCAAGAACGCGATGTAGTCGCCCGTCGCTTGCTCGATACCTGCGTTGGTGTTGACCACAATGCCGCCGTTGCCGGGAAGCTCGATGCGACGGATGCGCTCGTCATTGGCGGCAGCCGCAAGATTGGCCACCGCACCCCATTCGGGCGAGGCGTCCATAAGCAACAATTCCCAGTTGTCATAGCTCTGGGCTAGTACCGAGTCCAGCAGCTCGCGCAGGTAGACCCGATCAGTCTTATAGCACGGCACCACAATGCTCACGAGTGGTCTATAGGCAAAAGCCACCGAAGCGACACGCTGGCACGCTAAATCGCCCGGCTTTGCGCGATGCTGCTCAAACCAACGTCGATAAGCCGCGTCGTCTGCACGCGCGTCCTTCATGCGGTTCCAGCTGTCGTCGACCATGCCGTTGTACAGGCGACCATCCATAGCGCAAAAACCACTCTGAATCTGCTCCGTGGGATCGCTCGCAATCGCGACAAAATCTCGTATAACCTGAGGCATCTCAACGCTCAGATACGTTTTATTGACGTGGCATCCGTTCTGCTGCGGCACATCGACCTGCGATTCAAACACATGCACGGTAGCATCGATGGCATTCATATGCGTATCGAAGATCTGGAGCTCAGGCGCGCACTGGGGGTCTCCCGCCCACTTGACCTCAAAGCGCCACACCGCGCCGTCGTCTGCCGGCAAATAGCGAATGGCATCGATCTCGTAGCGACCGCAGCATTCGCCACGCTGCGCATCGCGGATAAGCGCGCACAGCGCAGGCTTTGCTTTGTAGTTAATCTTGGATTCCAGCTTGGCCACGCGGCTATCGAGACGAATGGCGCCCAACCTTTGACCACCGGATGCAAAAACGACATCCATCGACGTACCATCCAAAAACGGAAGCACCAAGACGGCAAGCTCGCACTCGTAATCGGCAACGGAAGGGCAAAGCGCCAGCACACGGCCATGGTCAACCGGGAGTGCCAGCGACGGCACACAAGAACCGCTCGTCGTCGCATGGGCAAACGCTTGAGAACCCTCCCGCTCAATAAGCGCGGCGACATCCTGACCGGCAAAACGAAGCAGCACAAATAGACGGCCCTGACTGCGGCAAAGCGCCAAACGCTTGATACTCATCTACACCTCTCGCTTTCCCAGGGCGTTCGCTGCCATGCGTTTACAGGCACCCAGGCGCCCAAACCTCAAGACGTCGTAATCGAACATGAGCTTTTTGCACCCACGGGCATTGGGGGCCTTGCTGGTAAGCGCCGCACGCACCATAGCAGCAACAGAAGGAGCGCATTGTGCGAGCGCAGCATCGCTGCCCACGGCAGAACCGGCAAGTGCCGTGGCAACGGCAGCAAACACCTTGCCGCAGTCCGAACCCAGCAACCTGAGCGCATCGTACAGCACCAGGTCGCAGAGGAAGTACGCCAGGTCATCGGCATGCTGAGCATCGAGACCGTCGCGCTGCCAGTCAGCCAGCACCGCGGAGTAAATCTTCACGTGCTCCAGCAGACGTGTCTCGTCGTCGTAGCGCATGGTGTCCATGAGCGAACCTTTGCGCGCCACGCGGTAGTCGTACAGCTTGTTCGAAATAAGCGCGGTCTTGTGCGAACGACCGTACACGGCAAAATCGAAGACCTGGTCCTCGCCATACTTAACGGTTTCGTCGAACACGATCTCGTTACCCAGCAAAAACTCACGCCTGCAGGCGGTGCGCCATGCAAAGGGGCGAGATGCTTCCTTAAACAGCAGGTCAGAGCTATAGCCTTCAAACGACACACCGCGTGGACTCAGTGCATAGTTAAGCCACGGATACCCCGCCTCCAGCGGATACGGATTCGCGCCAAAGGTCAAAACGTCGCAGTCCTCGCGCTCAAAGGCATCGACGATCACGCGGCATGCATCGGGCGTGAACCGATCATCGGAATCCAAAAACGCGACGATAGGCGCCGTGGACGCAGCAATGCCTGCATTACGGGCGCTCGACAGGCCGCCGTTCTCCTTATCGACCAGCGTAAAGCGCGCGTCCTTTTCGCAATAAGCGGCCGCGATATCGCGCGAACCATCCGGCGAGCCATCGTTGACCAGCACGCCTTCCCAATCGGGCATGTCCTGCGCAAGCAGGGAGTCCAGGCACCAGGCCAGGCACTCCTCCACTTTATAGATGGGAACGACAACGGAAATCTTGGGGGTAACCATAATCACTCGCTCCTACAGTGCGGCCGGAACGTCATCAGGGTGCGGGTTGTCGCCGTAGGTGCGCTGATACGTCAGCACGCGCCAGACCAGCGGCAGGCCGCCAATCTTAAAGTAGTGCTTAAACGTATTGAGCTTGCCGGGCTTCTTAAATTCAAAGCGCGAATCGATATAGGCGCGGGGCGACTTGACCATCAGGCGCAAGTCGGTCTCGCCACGCGGATCAAACAGCGACAGGTCAAAGCGACCGGCATCCCAATCGGCCTTGAGATCGGACGAGGCTTTCTTCCAAAACTGCTCACGCAATTCATCGACCAGACGCTCATCATTCCAACGATACGTATCGACCTTCATGCGCATTAAAATGCCCTGGAGCTGAGCCTTAAGCTCGGGACGCTCGTCCAAAAAACGTTGCATCTCGGCATATTCGTCGCACACGCAAAACACTTTGTTGGGCGAATTAACCGAGCTCTTCTCGTTATCCTGGCGATAGCACAAAATGGGGTCCGTAATAAACGCGGCACGCTCAGCGCAAGCCCAAACCTTAAAGTTAAAGCCGGCGTCCTGATACGAGGCACCTGGCGTGGGAAGGAACCGAATCTGATTGTCGTTGAGGAACTCGCGTCGATAGATAGCCGACCAAATGGAAGGTTTGCGGTAGAAGATGCCCGGGCGATCGACGGGGCGATACGCGGCGCCCGTCATATGCTCGTCGATGATCCCAAACAGCTCACGGCGTTCGCTGGGCGTGGACCAATACAGGTAAAAGTCGCCCTTTACCACATCGGCGTGCTCAGCATCGGCCTTGGCGACCAGCTTTTGGAGCGAATCCTCAAACATAAAGTCATCGGATTCAAGGATGCCCACGTACTCGCCGCATGCCATCTCCAGGCCGCGATTCATCGAGTCGCCGTAGCCGCTGTTGGCTTTGTCGATCATCTTTACACGGGGGTCGCGCTCCATATACTCGCGGATGATATCTGGCGAGCTATCGGTTGAGCCGTCATTGATGCAGATGATCTCGATGTCCTTGAGCGTCTGAGCCACAGCAGAATCGAGGCACTCACGCAGGTAGCGTTCGACATTGCAAATGGGAACGAGCAGCGAAACTTTAGGGGTATCAGAGTTCTGCAAGAGAACCTCCTGTTGAATAGCGTGTAACAGGGTTATTTTAGCAGCCGAGTTGCGGCGGGCGGCAGCGCCTGGAATTAGATAAAACGCTCCAGGCAGGCTTTGAGACCGCGAGTCGAAAGATAGAACAGTGTGGCGTCTGCCATCGAAACGCCCGAGGTCGCCGCAACGAGCTTGTGGGCAACACGGCGAACGGCGCCCTTAGCAGGCATATCCGCCCACTCCGTTCCCAAAAACGTCGTGAGGTCCATGTTGACGCGAGCCGCCACGCGACGGAAGTCATCGGAATCCAAGCGCGCCAGGTCGAACACAATGAGGTCTAAAAACCAAGTTATCAGCTCGCCGGGGCACAGGTCCAAAAGACCGTAGGCCGCCCAGTCCTCCAAGACCTCCTCGAGCATCCTCATGTGGGCGTCAAGCTTTTTGGCGCGAGCCTCGGCACTGTTGAACTCGTGCGTCGCCGATTCGCTCTCCATCACGTAGTGGTAGAACCTGTCCGGCATGACGACGGTCTTGCGGGCAAGCGCATAAGCCGCAAATTGGAAGACGACGTCCTCGCCCAAAGCCAAACTGGGGGCGAAGCGAATGCCTTCGCGATTGAGCAGCTCGCACGAAAAAGCCGCACGGCAGGCATAGGGCTGCGCATTCGAATGGAACAGCAGTTGGGGATCACGGGCGCCGAAGGTACCGGCTTTGGGGCTCATGAGTTGCTGGACGCGTTTGGGGGCAGCGTCGGCAGGTTCACAGACGCCGCCAAAAACGGCGGCCTCGGCATCTGCAGACTCCATGGCATGCAGCACGCGCTCGACCGTCTGGGCATCAATGTAATCGTCAGCGTCCACAAAGAAGACGGTCTCGCCCTCGGCGGCATCGATACCGGCATTTCGAGCGCACGAGACGCCCGCGTTTTCCTGGTCAATCACCAGTACGCGATCGTCGGCCTGCGCGATCCGGTGCAACACGTTCAACGAATCATCAGTCGAACCGTCATTGACGCAAACAACCTGAATCGAGCGCTCGGACTGGGCCAACAGCGAATCGACGCATCGCTGAATGGAGCGCGCAGAGTTGTAAACGGGGACGACAATCGTAGCTTTAGGACACGAGGCCTCTCCCATGCCGACCTACCCCCTCAGCGATTCGATGAGGAAGGCGGCGACCACGCCCGGGCCTCCAACCGAGGCGTAATACTTAGCACGCCCCAAGGCACCATCCGTCGCAAAACTCGGATGCTCGTCAACCCAGCCCTCAGGATCTTTGAGGATGGCAGCGAGATTCGCGCGTTTCCACGGCTTGAGGTCGTCAAGCGAAAACTCCCCCGCGTCCAAGGCCGCCTGAAATTCCTTGGCCATCTGCACCAGGAACTCCTTATAGAACTTGGGCGCCAGGCGCACGTAGTTCCACATGTACGAATCGTACTTAATGAGCTGATTGAACTTGAGCATGCGCGCGACGTCATCACTTGCGTGATCACGGGCATAATCCTCTCGAATCCAACGCTCAATCTCGGCATACTCGGTATTGACGCAAAAGACCTTAGCCGAAGAATTGACCGAGGAATTCTCGTTGTCCTGGCGATACGACAACACGGCATCATGCAGGTAAACAGCCTTATCGGCGCACGCGATCACCTTAAAGGCGAATGACGTGTCCTGAAAGGATGCCCCCGGAGTCGGCAGGAACTTAATGCCGTTGCGCTCAAGAAAATCACGACGGTACACGGCCGACCAAATCGACGGCTTTTGCTTAAAGAACTGCGTCGTATCGCTCGGGTGTACCGACTTGCCGCAGTCCTTGGCTTTAAACATCTCGTGCAGCGAACGGCGCTCCTCGGGCTTAGACCAGTAGAAATCAAAGTTCGCCTTCGCAAAGTCGGCATTATTGCTTTCGGCGGTCGAGACAAGCTTTTCAAGTGCGTCGGGCGCCATAAAGTCATCGGACTCCAAGATGCCAACGTACTTGCCACGTGCCATGTCCAGTCCGTGGTTCATCGAGTCGCCGTAGCCGCTGTTGGCCTTGTCGATCATCTTGACGCGCCCATCGCGCTCCATATACTCGCGGATAATCGCCGGCGAGTTGTCGGTCGACCCGTCGTTAATGCAGATGATCTCAATATCCTTGAGCGTCTGCGCCAGGGCGGAATCGAGACACTCGCGCAGGTAGCGCTGAACATTGTAAATGGGAATAAGCAGCGACAGAACAGGGCTGCCAGAGGCGTTAGTAGACAAATGTGCTCCTTAGGAAATACCTGTCGTTTCATGGTATCAAAGGGTCAGCGCGCCAGCGGGCGTTTATATAATCTATGGAGCCTCTTGCGGGCAAAGCAGCCCCACATCATGCGGCGGGCCCATGGCAGGTTCCTGCGTTTTATTCAAAGCTTGCCGCTAAGGTGCGCCGAGCCTTTACAATAGGACAGTCCCAAGGACGTATTCGATAGCTTCCGTGCAGCGCTCGCCCGCCGCGCGTGAAAGGATATATTGCCCCATGCCTTCAACCCTCCCCGCCCCCATCGATAAGCTCGCCATCGTCGTCGTTACGTACAAGCGCCAGGAACTCCTGGCCAACTTGTTCGACTCTATGACCGAGCTCACGGCCGCGCCCTGGCGCATCGTGATTGTCGATAACGAGAATTCACGCGAGACCGAGGCCATGTGCACCGCATTCAACGAGCGCCTGGCCAACCTGTGGGGCATCGACACCGAGCAGCCTGACGCGCAGGGCGGCACCGACCGTGTCATCTACGCCCCGCAGCTCGAAAACGGCGGCGGTGCGGGCGGCTTCTCCGCCGGCACTAAATGCGCCTACGACCTGGGCGCCCAGTGGTTCTGGGTGATGGACGACGACGTGCTCGTCATCCCCGAAGGCATCGAGCGTCTTGCCAAGTGGACCGACCGCTACGATGTCATCCAGGGTTCGCGCCTAGACTTTGACGGCGGCGCCTTCTTTTGGCAATACCAACTCATCCTTTCGCTCGGCATTCCCAACCCAGTCGCCAAGTGGGACTTGGGTCCAGAGGGTTATCGCGCCATGAACCAGCTGTGCTTTGAGGGCGGCATGTTCTCGCGCCGCGTGGTCGACAAGATTGGCCTGCCCGACGCGCGCTTCTTTATCTACGGCGACGATGCCTGCTACGGCTACGTAGCCAGCCAGCACTTCCCCGCCGCCGTGGTCGCCGACGTGGTGCTCAAGCGCGCCCGCGCCGTCTCCAACTGGGATATCGCCGGCAAGCGCCAGCTCAACTCCACGAGCGACACCAACCGCTACTACATCATGCGCAACCGCGGTTATCTGGCCCGCTACATGCAGATCTATGGCGACTATCACCCCATGCTGTTCCGCCTGGGCAATGCCGCGACCTTCTGCAAGGAATTCATTCGCCTGACCGCGGTCGACAAGTGCTTTAAGACCGGCATTCCGGCGCTGCGCCGAGGCATGAAGGACGCCCGCAAGATCATCAAGGATCCCAACTGGAAGCCCATGCCGCCCATGAAGGACGCGGAGTAGTAAAGGGCTTTCGCCATCCCCTATAACCGCTGGCACACCACGGACACACGCTGCCCGTCAAAGCCAAAGCCCCAGCGCATGCGTCCAATGGCGGGGCGTGGCACACGGATTTCGTCGATGCCGTCGCGCTCTATGTCGAGCAGCGCCTGCACGGCCAGCAATTCCAGGCCCAGCGCATCCACACCGGGGTCATACATCATGTTGATCGTTATCAGCGGACGTTCATCGAGCATACCGATCGTATCGGCTATGTCGAACACGGCGCCCGTGGGAAAAACCTGGATGTCCCAGCGATCCGCGCCACACTTTCGCCTCGAAGCAGGATTGGCATAGCCCGGCAATCCAAAGCAGAGTCCTTGCAAGAGTAGGTGATATGGCAGCGGTGTATCTGGGTCGGTCGCACCGATTCCCGCATCTCCCAAGATGCGGCTTAGCGCCCGCCCCACGGTATCCTCGTTCCCATGGCACAGCCCGTCGCGAAACGCATCGACGTCTCGAATGTCTTCTGCAGCGCACTCAAACCACTCAATAATCACTAGACGCAAGGCCTGGCGAAGCTCGTTATTGGGCAATCGCAAAGCACGGAGACAATCGCCATGCTCTGGCTCCTCAGTCATATCCGTCGTGAGAAAACCGGACAGATACAGCGCTGTCCACATGCCATCGTCAGACGAGGCCTCTAGCCCCACAGCGCCCAAGCAAAGCGGGACCTCAGCACACCCATGGGCCTCGAGCAAATCAAATAAGACCGAAAGGCGGTCGAGATTCCACCCGGCAACTACCCTACTCAGGCAATCCGCATACGCATACAGATCGGCGCGCACAGGCGCCGTGCAGCCTCGGCCCAGAAAACCGATCACACGCGCTGGACTCGAGCAATAGGCCCTACCAAACCGATACCCCTCGAGCCATTCACGCGCATCATCCAGGTATTCCCCGCACCCAGCATGATTCAACAGAGCCTGGACCTCGGCATCCGAAAAGCCGAAACAACGGTCACACCAGGTCGAAAGCGGCGTCGTCAGACAATACGAGCAGCCATGCAAAGAAAGCGCCGCTTCGGCAGGACCGGGACACTCCCCCATCAGACACGTCAGCCGCAACGAATCGCGCGCAGCGACAATGGCGTCGAACAGCACGCGATCGAATAGCCCTGCCGGATCAGCACCGGAAGCGCCCCTCGCGCTTGCACGGCCCAACCATGCCGCATCGTACCCATCAACGAGCAATACAACCTGCTCATCGCAGGCCATCTCCAGCAGCTCAATGAGCACGCCAAGCACCGAGGCGACCTCATCCTCGCTCGCCGCGCCACGCGCAACGCGTTCGATGTGACGTACCTTGTCTCGAGCTAAATCCGGAGCCTCCAAAAGCGCCAGCAGGCGAGCGCACTCGTCCGAAAGAGCATCGCGCACGACGTCGGCAACATCGGTGCCACGCCTCGCAGCGCCAGAAAAGTCCAGCGATATCACCGGATAGCAAGCGTACTCATCCCGATAGCGCCCGCCGTCCGCATCCCAAATCTGAGCATCGCCAAACAAAAGCTGACCAGCGCGACCGACCGCTGGACGCTCCAGAAAAGCCCTGAGCATCGACAAGTTCATGCTCTTGCCAAAACCCTCGGGTCGACAGCACACCACAACGGACGCGTCGCAGTTCAATACATCGGCAATAAACATGGTCTTGTCGACCAGCGTGCAGCAACCAAGAGCCTCCGCATAGTCGCGCACGCCAATGGGCAAAGCCGCATCGTCGGCACAGCCGATCAAACGCACGCCAAAGCCGGCAGCACAACCATTATTTGCCTGTTCAGACACCAAAACGTTCCCCCTAAATCGCAACACGATGCCAATTGTAATGACCGCATCGCATGTACCGATATCGCCGCGCAAACATATCGGGCAACGGTAGCAACAAGAGGTGTGAGGGGGCACAACTAATCGTTGCACAACAAAACGGGGCCCGACGCATTCGCACCGGACCCCGTCCCGATTCTTTAGTTATCTGGCAACCGAGAGGCTACTCCTCCGAGCCGTCCTCCCCAGAAGCCTTCTTCTGCTGATCGAGCTTATGCTTACCACTTACGATAGACGTAGCGCCCAGTGTGGCCAAGCTCGCGCTGGCAAGGCTCGCCATCACAATCAGATCGCCCGTCTTGGGCATGTTGCCGCCCGAGGACTTGGTAGCTGTAGTCGTCGTGGTCGTGGTAGTCACCGTTTTGGAGTCATTTTGCTCCTGGACCTGGTTGTCGGAGCTGCCCTTACCGCTGTCCTCGCCCTGCTGCTTTCCGTCCTCGGTCTTGTCCTTGTTCTCGTCCTTCGCCTCAGATTCAGACTTCTTGCCATCGTCCTTCTCCTGAGCGGACTTGTCGCCCTTCTCATCAGAGCTAGAACCCTTATCGGACTCGGTCTTCTCGGAAGCCTTGTCCTTGGAGTCGCCCTTTGCAGCCTCGGTCTTTTCCGTGGAAACCTGATCAGAGTTGTCCTTGTTCTGGGTCGAGCCGTTATTGACACCAGCCATCAGCGAAGAGCCCAGCGTAGAACCAAGCTGCACGGAGATAGAAGGCTTCTTGTCCGGCGAAGCAACGGGAGCGTCCGGCGCCTTATTCGAGTCATCCTTGGAAGCATCGGAACCAGGGGTTGCGTCAGAGCCGGAGCCGTTGTTAGAGCCGGTGCCAACGGACGAATCGCTCGAGCCGGTGGATGAGTTAGAGGTGCCAGCGCCGGTCGAACCAGAAGCGTCGCTGTCCGTATTGCCTGCAGAGCTTGAAGACGAATCGCCCGCAGCAGAGCCGTTCGAAACGGAGCCGTTCGAGGTAGAGCCGTTGTTGGTAGTGCCACCAGCAGAGCCATCACCGTCAGCATCGGTCGAGGGCGAATCCATCCTGTCATCGTTGGCATCGTCGCTCGAGTCGTCATTCGAATCAGGCGTCGGCGAGGGCGCCGGCGTGGGCTCGGGCTGCACGGGCGTCGCAGCGGCAGCGGCCTCGTCCTCGGCGATATAAACCAAGCAGTCCTTCAGCTCGTTGCGGTAGCGGTTCTTCCAGCCCTCATGATACTGGGGCTGGCTCGAATACTTGGTCGCCACGTTATTGACCACACTGTTGGAAAGCGCCGTCACAAACTCGCGATCAGTCATACTGTTAGAAAGGTTTGCCCAACGGAAGAAGTCCCTGCAACCACCGGTGCCGCACATGTTGGTGATGCTCCACACCATGCCCTTAACGCAATCGGCACGGCCCGAAATATCAATGCCCAGGCCGCTCTTGAGCCACGCCTCGGTCACCGCATAGTACGAGTTGTACGCATACGCATCCTGCAGAGCCGAGAACTCAACAGGGTCGGTGTTATAAGCACCTTGGAAGGCATCCTGCGCGATATGGCCCAGCTCGGTGAGCTGGCCGTTCTCGTACATGGCATTGCTCGCGTTGGAAATCTCGCTGCCTCGATCAATCGCATCCTTGAGCATGCTGTATTTTTCGGGGTTGTAGTTGTAGGCCTGCTTCATAAACGGAATGAGCGACCATCGGCGGTCGAACTGGTAATAACCCAGCGCGTTATAGCCGTCGCCATACGAAAAGCCCTGGTTATAGTTGCCGTGGCTCTCGTACTTGGTAAAGTACTTCATCTCGGGGGTCACGTTAACAAACGAAACGCCCTGGACCGACCTCAGCACGCCCGAGAAGGACTGCTGGGTATAGAGACCCTTATCGATATCGGTCGCATCCGAGGCAACGCCCGGCGTGGGCTCCTCGGCAGCGGCGGGTGCCGGCGCGGAAACGGCGCCAAACGAAAGCGCCAGCGTCAGGCCCGCGACAATAGCAGAATGCTTGGGCTGCATAAGATCCTCCCTGCATTGGTGTAGTTAAAGTGCAGTTTGCAAAGATAGAATTAAGTATTGCAGCTCACCCGTTGTTGCACAACAACCCCTCGGTAAACGGCAACAACCCTCCGCGAAATCCGCGAAATCTAAAGGAATTAAACAAACTGGTCGTCGGGCACCAGAAGAAGATCGCCGTAGCGTCCCATCAGCCCGTCTCTCAACCGACAGAAAGCGGGGATATAGACGTTTAAGATACGCTGAATCAAATCTTGAGCGAGCTTGTTGTCATAGATATGGACGTTCGTATTGCGGTCTCTGAGCATATCTAGCCATGCCGCCTCATCAATAAAGTCGTAGAATCGGTAGGCTTCCTTCAAGATGGCACGAGGAGACCCCGATGCAGCAAGCGTGGCGCCCTCATACTCGAGCAGACGTTTAAGGAGCTTCCAGCTCAGTTCAAACTGAAGGTTGAACTTATTAATCAATCCACTCTGAACAAAATCATTGCTAAGATCCTGATTGGGTGCATCCTCAAGATTCGCCAAGGCGCTGGCAAAGTTCTCATATTTTTTCATACAGAATCACACCATCCCTGGCAATTTCATCGAGCAATTGCTGCGATAAGGACTCATCCAGATTGACGACGTCTATATCTAAAAGAGTATCAAGACGCTCCTCTATCAGATATGAGAAACGGTCGAAATCCCGGCAACCTGCTACAGCAATATCAATATCGCTCTTAGGCAAGTTGTCACCGCGGGCACGAGAACCAAACAGCACAACCCTCTCGGCGTCACATTCCCGAGCAAAAATCTCAATTTGCTTGTACACCTTGTCGAGAGATACCATCTGCAGCCCTACAGCTTAATGTCGAAGTTGATCTCGGGGACGGCAGCAAGGTCGGCCAACGTCACGCCGTCGACGTACTTTTCGATCACGTCGTCCAGACCGCGCCAGAATTTGACGGTCGAGCAAAGATCGCTGCGGGCGCAGCTGTTGTCGATGCCATCGCACGCCACCGGAGCCGTGCTGCCTTCGACGGCGCGCAGGATGTCGCCGGCACGCACCTCGGCCGGGTCCTTGGCCATCATGTAGCCGCCGCCCTTGCCGCGCACGCTCTTAAGTAGGCCCGCCTTCATGAGCGGACGAACCAGCTGCTCCAGATACTTTTGCGAGATACGCTCGCGGTCGGCGACCTCGCGCAGAGCGATCTTGCCCTCGGCGTCGCCCAGCGCTGCGATATAGATCATCAGTCGGAGGGCATAGCGGCCCTTAGAAGAAATGAGCATACCTACCCTCCCATCGCATCTTGGACAACATAACCAGGTTTGTTTGTCCCAAATCTTAAGTAAGTGGGACAAACACAACAGGTTATTTTGTCCCACATCTAGAAAAGTCGAGTGGATTAGTCGGGTTTTCCCTTGACTAACGCCGAACCCATAGTAACTTTATTCCGAGAAGATTCCTAGGGTTTCGTACACCCATGAGTACACCATATACAGAGAGGGACAGCATGAGCACAAATCCGCTGCTTTCCATCGAAGGTCTGACCGCCTCCGTGGACGAGAAGACCATCCTCCACAACGTCAACCTTAACGTCGCCGCCGGCGAGACCCACGTGTTGATGGGACCCAACGGCGCCGGCAAGTCCACCCTTGGCCACCTGGTCATGGGCGACCCCGTCTACACGGTCAACGACGGCCGCATCGTCTTTGACGGCCAGGACATCACCGAGCTCACCACCGACAAGCGCTCGCGCGCCGGCCTGTTCCTGAGCTTCCAGGCCCCTGTCGAGATCCCCGGCGTGCCACTGTCGAGCTTTTTGCGCGCCAGTATCGCCGGCCGCCCCGGCCTGGAGATGAAGGGCAAGGAATTCCGTCGTCGCGTCAAGGAGCTCGCGGCCGAGCTTAACATGGATACCGCCTACCTCAACCGTGAGCTGGGCGTGGGCTTCTCGGGCGGCGAGAAAAAGAAGGTCGAGATGCTCCAGCTTCTGCTGCTGCAGCCCAAGCTCGCCATCTTGGACGAGACCGACTCCGGCCTGGACGTCGACGCCCTGTCCACCGTCAGCCACGGTATGGACGCCTACCGCAAGAGCTGCGACGGCTCCATGCTCATCATCACGCACAACACGCGCATCCTGGAGCACCTGGATGTCGACCGCGTCCACGTTATGGTCAAGGGCCACATCGTGCGCGAGGACGATGCCTCGCTGATCCCCTGGATCGACAAGAACGGCTTTGAGACCTTCGAGCGCGAGGCCGCCGAGCAGCGCGCCCAGGCCGAGGCCGCCGCTGCCGAGCAGCAGGCGTAAAGGGGCGACGCAATGACCAAGAACCGCACCGAGGTCGCGGACATCGACCGCAGCCTCTACGACTTCACCTACGGCGAGGAGGGATTCGAGCGCCTCGACGCCGGCATCACGCCCGACATCGTGCGCGAGATCAGCGCCAAGAAGGACGAGCCACAGTGGATGCTCGATCTGCGCTTAAAGTCCCTCGAGATCTTCAATCGTTTTCCCGACCCGACGTGGGGCCCCTCCATCGAGGGCCTGGACATGGACAACATCGTCACCTACGTCAAGCCCAACACCGACCAAAAGCACGACTGGGAGTCGGTGCCCGACGACATCAAGAACACCTTTGAGCGCCTGGGCATCCCCGAGGCCGAGCGCAGCTACCTGGCGGGCGTCGGCGCGCAGTACGACTCCGAGCTGGTCTACCACAACATGCAGGACACCGCGTCCAAGATGGGTATCGTCTATTCCGGCATCGAGGAGGCCCTGCACGACCCGCAGTGGGAGCCGCTCATCCACGAGAAGTTTATGACGCTCATCCCGCCCACCGACCACAAGTTTGCGGCCCTGCACGGCGCCGTATGGTCGGGCGGCTCGTTTGTCTACGTGCCCAAGGGCACCAAGTTGGACTTCCCGCTGCAGAGCTACTTCCGCCTTAACGCCAAGGGCGCCGGCCAGTTTGAGCACACGCTCATCATCGTCGAGGACGACGCCGACCTGCACTTCATCGAGGGTTGCTCCGCGCCCAAGTACAACGTTGCCAACCTCCACGCCGGCGCCGTCGAGCTCTTTGTGGGCAAGCGTGCGCACCTGCGCTACTCGACCATCGAGAACTGGTCCAAAAACATGTACAACCTCAACACCAAGCGTGCGCGCGTGGACGAGGATGGCGACATAGAGTGGATCAGTGGCTCCTTCGGCAGCCACGTGGGCTACCTCTACCCCATGAGTGTGCTCAACGGCCGCCGCGCCCGGTCGAGCTTTACCGGCATCACCTTTGCCGGCGCCGGGCAGAACCTCGATACCGGCTGTAAGGTCGTGCTCAACGCCCCCGAGACCTCGGCAACCGTCGAGACCAAGGGCATCTCCAAGAGCGGCGGCATTCAGACCTTCCGCAGCTCCATCGTGGCCACGCCCAAGGCCGAGGGTTCCAAGGCAACCGTGAGCTGCCAGTCGCTCATGCTCGACGACCAGAGCCGCTCCGACACCATCCCCGCCATGGACATCCGCGCCAAGAACGTCGACATCGGCCACGAGGCCACCATCGGCCGCATCGGCGACGACAAGGTGTTCTACCTGATGAGCCGCGGCATCTCGGAGGAAGAGGCCCGCACCATGATCGTCAACGGCTTTGCCAACCCGGTCTCCAAGGAGCTGCCGTTGGAGTACGCCGTCGAGATGAACAACCTGATCAAGCTCGAGATGGAAGGAGCGATCGGATAATGAAACAGGAAACCAACACCGCTGCTACCACCCTTGAGCAGGTCAACGCGATGCCGGCTGCCACTTGGGGCTGGCTGAAGATGAATCAGACCAAGCTCGAGCTCTCTGACGAGCTTGCCGCCGCTCCCGCGGAGGCCGTTGAGGTCGAAGGCTTGGGCGAGCAGTTTATTGGCGTGACAGACGCGTTCGACGCCGCCATGGACGCCATGGCCGAGCGCTTCCCCGAGCGCCGCTCCTCCGCCCCCGGTGCTGCCGCCGACCGCGCCCGCATCACGCCCGAGACCGAGCTCGACGTGCCCGCCACCTCCGTCTACCAGGCCGGCGCCATCAAGCTCGAGGAGGAGCTCTCCCCTGCTGAAGCCTTCGAAACCGGCATGGGCGAGGCTGCCTACGCCTACTTGGCCGAGCACGCTACCAAGCGCATCGACATCGATGTGCCCGCATACCAGCACGCCACGGTTACCGTGCGTGTGAGCGGTGTCGATGCCGCCGCGGCCATCGCCGCCATCGACGTCGTCGCTCGCCCGCAGGCAACGCTCGACCTGCATATTGCCCTAGACTCTCCTGTTACCGGCGAGGGTGTCGTGGGCTCCGTGCTACGCGTGTGCGCCCACGAGTACGCCACCGTCAACGTGACCTGCACGCAGACACTCGACGACAGCTGGATCGCACTCGACGACACCGGCCTGTTCCTGGACGAGGGCGCGCGCGTCAACGTGCAGCACACCGTCCTGGGTGCCGGCGCCAGCGCCACCGGCCTTGCCGGCGACCTGCTGGGCGACACCGCCAAGGTGACCATCGATACCGATTACCTGGGCGCCCGCGAGCAGGTGCGCGACTTTAACTACGAGCTGCGCCACCGCGGTCGCAAGACCGAGTGCGAGATCGACGCCAACGGCGTGCTGACCGGCACGTCCAAGAAGGTCTACCGTGGCACCATCGACCTCGTGCACGGCTGCAAGGGTGCAACCGGCACCGAACGCGAGACGGTGCTTTTGGCCAACAAGGGCGTCGACAACAAGACCGTTCCCGTCATTCTCTGTGACGAGGACGACGTCGCCGGCAACCACGGCGCCACCATCGGTCACGTCCGCGACGAGCAGCTGTTCTACCTCGCCTGCCGTGGCCTTGACCAAAACGCCGCCGAGGACCTGTTCATCCGCGCCAAGCTGGAGGACGCCGCGCTTTCCGCCACCGACGAGCGCACCCGCGCCGCCGTCGTCCGCCTAGGCAACAACCTGATCGACAACTTTGAAGAGGAGCTCGCATGATCGACACCGAGCACGTTAAATGCGATACCTGTACTGCCCCCGAGCCCATGGAGCTCGACGCCAGCGACGAGGCTTCGCGCGGCTGGCCCACCGTGGACATCGAGACCAACCCCTACAAGGGCCAGTTCCCGCTGTTCCAGCAGCACCCCGAGATCGCCTTCCTCGATAGCGCCGCCACCGCGCAGCGCCCTGCCTGTGTGCTCGACGCCGAACGCGACTTCTACCAGCGCATGAACGCCAACCCCCTGCGCGGCCTGTACTCGCTGTCCGTCGAGGCCACCGACGCCATCGCGAAGGTCCGCCAGCAGATCGCTGACCTCATCGGCGCCTCACAGGCCAACGAGGTCGTCTTCACCCGCAACACGAGCGAGTCGCTCAACCTGGTCGCTAAGAGCTTTGCGCCCACAGTGCTCGAACCGGGCGACGAGGTCGTCATCACCATTATGGAGCACCACTCCAACCTGATTCCGTGGCAGCAGGTCTGCCGCGAGACCGGCGCCAAGCTCGTCTACCTCTACCCCACCAAGACCGGCCAGCTCACCACCGAGGAGGTTCTTGCCAAGGTGGGTCCCAAGACCAAGATCCTAGCCGTGGGACAGGTCTCCAACGTGCTGGGCGTCGAGAACCCGGTCAAGAACCTCGGCAAACTCGTGCACAAGTACGGCGGCTACCTGGTCGTCGACGGCGCGCAGTCGCTGCCGCACATGCCGGTCGATGTGGCCGACCTGGGCGCCGACTTCTTTGCCTTTAGTGCGCACAAGGCCATGGGCCCCATGGGCATCGGCGTGCTGTGGGGCAAGATGGACCTGCTCAACGCCATGCCGCCCATGCTTACCGGCGGTGAGATGATCGACTCGGTTACTGAGCAGGACGCCGTCTGGGCTCCCGTCCCCGAGAAGTTCGAGGCCGGCACGCAGGACGCCGCCGGCATCTTCGCCACAGGCGCCGCCCTCGACTACCTCGTCAACACGGTGGGCTACGAAAACATCCAGGCACGCGAGCAGGCACTCGTCCACTACCTGATGGGCGAGCTCATGCAGCTCGACTTTGTCCAGATCATCGGCTCAATCTATTGGGATAACCACCACGGTGTCGTGAGCTTTAATGTCAAGGGCATCCACCCGCACGATGTCGCGAGCATCATGGACATGGACGGCGTCTGCATCCGCGCCGGTCACCACTGCGCGCAGCCGCTGCTCACCTGGCTGGGCGTCGAGAACCTTGCCTGCTGCCGCGCCAGCGTGGCCTTCTACAACGACAAGGCCGACATCGACAAGTTCATCGCCGGCCTGCATCACGTTTGGAGCACATTCAATGGGTAATCTGTACACCTCCACCACATTTATGGAGCACAACTCGCACCCCGACTATAAGTACGAGATGGATGCTCCCACGCACGAGCACGACGGCATCAACCCCAGCTGCGGAGACGAGCTCACCTTGCAGCTGCGTGTCGAGAACGGCGTGATCGAGGAGGCCTCCTTTACCGGCCACGGCTGCGCCATCAGTCAGGCCAGCGCCGACATCATGGCCGACCTCATCACCGGCGAGACGGTCGAGGAAGCGCGTCGCTTGGCAGGGCTCTTCCTCGCCATGATCCGCGGCGAACAGCTCTCCGAGGAGGACCTGGAAGATCTGGACGAGGCCGCCCAGCTCCAGGACATCTCGCACATGCCCGCCCGCGTCAAATGCGCCGAGCTCGCCTGGCGCACCCTCGACGGCATGCTCGAGGGGCAAGCAAACCAGTAGCGTATGCCCCGAATCCAAGGTTTTTGATTGCCGAGCCGCCCGATACGGGCGGCTCTGTTTTTTCTAATGAGCGCGAACGCACAAAGTCCGCGCGTCCGGCACCCCGTCTGTCATTTACCACACAGCCAGACGCGAACACGGGCGTTTTCCACAGCACCAAAGGCCTGCGGCAGGGCCACGAGCACGCCTAGCATCGTCCCATGCCCCATCCAGCTGGGCTCCGATTCGCTTCGCGCCTGCTGCAGACGGGTCCCATAGGGAGCGGCGTGCATTTTTGCGAGTATTCAGCACGCCAAGCTGTGTGTATACGCATCGAAAGCGTTAATCAACGTCTCCAGGCGCATATATAGTGCGTTTTAGAACAAGCATCGTGGTCTCAGGGGCGCAAACATGAGCTTCGGGAGCGCATCGGCAGGCATAAATAGCTTCGGGGCCCGTATGTTGCAAAATTGCGACGGTAGTGGCAGTACCGCGATGCTGAAAACTCCATTTTTTGCACGGCGCAGATGGGGGTAGGCACGGGCAAACCCGGACTGAGCCCTTATTTTATGCAAGATGGCGATTGTTCTAAGCATATTAAGAAGTGCAGTTGCCGCACCAAGCTTTTGAACGCTTGTTGCGGCGTATGGACGACCCCATCTGCGGCGCACAGGCGACCCTACATCACGTTTCCGCCAGTCCGCATCGCCGTCCGCGCGCGGGCACGCACAATACGAGAGACGGTACTTTTGCCAATCCCGGTATAGCGCTCAATCTGGCGCACCGTGAAACCGGCATCGTGCAATCCAAAAATAACGGTATCGCGCTGCGCCGGCGGTGCGGCTTTAACCCCGCGAAGCGGAACCCCGAGTTCCTTAGCCATCTTGCCGGCAAAGGCGTGGCGTTCCCACTCCGTCTCTTTCATATCGCCCAGCGCTGGCTCGCCGCCGTCGGGCGTCGAAAGTGAATAGGCAATAAAGCCCTCGGCAGAACCAAAGAGCTCAAGCACGCAAGAAGGATCAGAAAATCCCCTCGCGACATCAGCCGTGTCACCGTCGTAAGCGCGCAAATGCTCCGCAAAGCTGCTCCAGGGATAACGCTCGATTAGGCCAACGCCCGCCTCCTGTGGATCGGCGTGTACGGAGCGAATAGCCTCCATCACCTGCCAGTCGGTATCGAGCGAGCGCCGGTCAAAACGGTTCTGGAACAGATGACCTGTGCGCCCCGTGCGTTTATTGAACCGCCGCGCGTACGTCAAAAGCAGCCGGTGCATCGCCGCGCTCATCGCGTCCTCGTAATCTGCCAGCACCAGATGCACGTGATTGCCCATAAGACACCAAGCGATAACCGTGACGCCTGCCTCCCGGCAGCAGTCGCGCATCAACTCCAAAAACTCCCACCGGTCTTCATCGCCCTCAAAGATGAGCTGCTTGCCTGTACCGCGGGCACAGACATGGTAAAAGCCGGTAACCGTTCTCCAAACGCGCTGCATGGCGCTCCCTTCGCCGGGATCTGCTTGCCATCCAATACAGCACGATTGAAGCGTGCCATCAAAACATCCACGCAAAACAATAGACTCGCGCGGCCAAAGGCAGTAAATAGGCGGCGAACGGCACCGTTGCAACAGGTCAGCCCCTGCAACGCTTACAAGAGCTGACCAAAAGCTTGCCCAAGACGAACCCCCTCTACGGAAGTTCGCGACCACAGAACATAGAGTTAAACCATTTCAATTTAAACTTCCGGACTTCTCGCTACGAAAACTGAGCCGTTCGCCGAATATTCCGTGCATTTCGCGGTATTATAGGGGCTGCATGTCATGTCCCTTTCGAAGGGTCGCCCGGCAATCGCCAGCCACGACCCCCAGACGGGACGCCAACACGATAGAGAGGAGAGGCATGCAGTACTCACAGGAAGTGGAGAACATGTGCCCCGTTGCCAAGGGTGCATACCACGGCCCCGCACCCATCCCCGAGGAGGGCAAGTGGGTCCAGGCTAAGGAGATTTCCGACATCTCCGGTCTTACGCACGGTGTGGGTTGGTGCGCACCTCAGCAGGGCGCCTGCAAGCTCACGCTGAACGTCAAGGACGGCATCATCGAGGAGGCCCTCGTTGAGACCATCGGCTGCTCGGGCATGACCCACTCTGCCGCCATGGCTTCCGAGATCCTTCCCGGTAAGACCATCCTCGAGGCCCTCAACACCGACCTCGTCTGCGACGCCATCAACGTTGCTATGCGCGAGATCTTCCTGCAGATCGTTTACGGCCGCAGCCAGACCGCGTTCTCCGAGGGCGGCCTGCCCGTGGGCGCCTCCCTCGACGACCTCGGCAAGGGCCTTCGCTCTCAGGTCGGCACCATGTTCGGCACCAAGGCCAAGGGCGCTCGTTACCTCGAGCTCGCTCAGGGCTACGTCACCCGCATGGCTCTCAACGACAAGAACGAGATCATCGCTTTCGAGTTCCTGAACCTCGGCAAGTTCACCGACGCCGTCAAGGCCGGCAAGACCCCCGAGGAGGCCATCGCTGGCGCTATGGGCCACTATGGTCAGTGGGAGAACGCTGCCAAGTACATCGACCCGCGCACCGACGAGGAGACTCACTCCGTCGCCAGCGTGTTCCCGGTTCACGAGTAGAAAGGGAGGGAAATAACTATGACTGTTACGTTCGAAGGTTACGAGCGCCGCGCTGACAAGATCAACAAGTGCCTCGCCGACAACGGCATCGCCTCCCTCGAGGAAGCTCTGCAGATCTGCACCGACAAGGGCTTCAACCCGCGTGAGATCGTCAACAACACCCAGTCCATCGCCTTCCAGAACGCCGAGTGGGCCTACACCCTCGGTTGCGCTCTCGCTGTCAAGCGTGGCGCCAAGTCCGCTTCTGAGGCTGCCGCCATCATCGGCGAGGGCATCCAGGCCTTCACCGTTCCCGGCTCCGTCGCCGAGGACCGCAAGGTCGGTCTGGGCCACGGCAACTTGGGCGCTATGCTACTCTCCGACGACACCGAGTGCTTCGCCTTCCTGGCCGGCCACGAGTCCTTCGCTGCCGCTGAGGGCGCTATCGGTCTGGCTCTGAACGCCAACAAGGCTCGTAAGAAGCCGCTGCGCGTTATCCTGAACGGTCTGGGCAAGGACGCTGCTCAGATCATCGCCCGCATCAACGGCTTCACCTATGTGAAGACCCAGTTCGACTACTACACGGGCGAGCTCAAGGTCGTCGAGACCATCCCCTACTCCGATGGTCCCCGCGCTGCCGTTAACTGCTACGGCTCCGACGACGTCCGCGAGGGCGTTGCCATCATGTGGCACGAGAACGTCGACATCTCGATCACCGGTAACTCCACCAACCCCACGCGCTTCCAGCACCCCGTCGCTGGCACCTACAAGAAGGAGCGCATCGAGGCTGGCAAGAAGTACTTCTCCGTCGCTTCTGGTGGCGGCACTGGCCGTACCCTGCACCCGGACAACATGGGCGCCGGCCCTGCCTCTTACGGCATGACCGACACCATGGGCCGCATGCACTCCGACGCCCAGTTCGCCGGTTCTTCCTCCGTGCCTGCACACGTCGACATGATGGGTCTCATCGGCATGGGCAACAACCCCATGGTCGGTGCCACCGTCGCCTGCGCTGTCGCCGTCGAGGAGGCCCTCAAGGCCTAATCGCGCCCGCGCGATGCTCATACAGTTGAGCTTTGGAGCCGCTACCTTTCGAGGTAGCGGCTCTTTTTGTTTACGCTGTCGCAGGGTAGCTAATGCCGATATATCAGTTGGGGCGAAATACGAGATGAGACGAGATGGAACGTCAGAGTGTCCATGACGCCCACCTGTCATATTTGCCCTTTACCGATTTGCCGAGTCTTTGCGATACCTTTGCCGATCACCCGTGCGACAATGCGCCGGACGAGAAAGGAATCCGATGGAATCGACTGATGTACTGGTAATTGGATCTGGCATTGCGGGCCTTTGCGCCGCCATCGAAGCGGCACGCACGGGTGCAGCCGTCACTGTGGCAAGCGCCGGCAAGACCATGAGTGGATCGAGCTTCTTCCCCGGAACCTGGGGCCTGGGGCTTATCGGACCCGTTAACGAAGACGACGAACAAGACTTCATCGACACCATTCAGACCGTTGGTGGCGGCGTCGCCGACCCCGAGCTTGTCCAGACGTTTGTGCACGGCATTCCCCAGGCAATTGAATGGCTCGAGCAAGACCTGGGCGTTGAGCTCCAGCGTCCGCAAAGCGCTGAGAGCGCTCAGCAAAAGCAGTTTATTCCCTGCTTTGACCACAAGACGCGCATGTGGCGCGGCCTCACCCGCAAGCCCCTTGAGGACGCATGTATGGCCCAGATCGAGTCGCTCGGCATTCGCCTGCTCCCCCGCCATGAGCTTATCGATCTTGTTGAGAACACGAACGGCAGAATCACCGGAACCGTGCTCTACGACCTTACCGAAAATCGAATCGTGCCCTTTGCTGCCAAGGCCACGATCATCGCAGCCGGTGGCACAGGCGGCCTGTTCGAGCGCGGCCTTACGTCGGCTGATGTGCTCAGCTCCTCGCAGGCCATCGCACTGGCGCACGGCGCATCGCTTACTAATATAGAATTCATGCAGATGATGCCCGGCTTCATCGAGCCCAAGCGCAACCTGGTCTTCAACGAGAAAACCTGGCGCTACGTACATGTAGACCAGCCGGTCGATATTGCCGACGGCAAGCTAAACGATCTGCTTGAGCAGCGCTCTGGATATGGTCCTTTCACCTCGCGCTTGGCCTCCCGCGCCATCGACCTCGTCATAGATCAGGCAGGTGCAGAGGGCCTGGCGCTCCACTACGACTTCCCCCGCGAGGACATCCCCGAGTTTGTGCAGACCTTTGCCACCTGGCTGCAAGACGAGCACGGCATCGCGCCGACCGACGAGATGCGCGTGGCGATGTATGCCCACGCCGCCAACGGCGGTATCAAAATCGACAAGACCGCGTACGCAGGCGTTGAGGGCCTCTACGCCTGCGGTGAGGCAACAGGCGGCATGCACGGCGCCGACCGCATCGGCGGCTTGTCGAGTGCCAATGGCATCGTGTTCGGGCGCATTGCGGGCGCATCGGCAGCCCAAGCAGCGCTGGACGCTCCTGAGGCGGCCGCACCGATGGATATCGCCCTCCCCCAGCATGGCATAGCTACAGCAGACGCCGAGCGCCTGACCCGCTGCCTCAAACGCACAATGAGTACCTACTGCATGATCAACAGGACCGAAGCGGGTCTATCCAAGGCCCTGCAACAGCTTGAAAGCCTGCAAGACGACGCAACGGCGCTGAGCAAGCCACACGCCAATGACAGCGAAATCGCAGCCCTCGCCCGCCTGCAATCGCAGATTCAACTAGCACAGGAAATGGTCAAAGCCATGCGCAAGCGAACCGAAAGTCTCGGATCGCACTATCGAGCGAATTAAACTGGACACCTATCTAAAGCAAAACACAACTAATCGATATCTATGGGCCCCGTGAACTCGAAGTGGCACGGGGCCCATTCGTGTCCGCACGGCAGCGTATCCTAATTCTGAATACAGAGCGGGCAAAGCCCGCATAGACAATAGGCCAGCGAGGAGGAGATATGGACAGTAGAGATATCGAGAAGTGGCGTGTCAAACTTGATAGCTACGCCAATGTGGAAGACGGCGTTGAGTATTGGCTCGCACGCGATTTAATGGAACCCATGGGGTACACTCGATGGGAGAACTTTGCCGAAGTTGTTAAGAGGGCAAAAGTCTCGTGCGAAACAAACAAAACTCCAGTTGATTCCCATTTTCGTGACACCACGAAAATGGTAACTGCCGGTGTCGCCGCTCGCGCGGTTAAAGACTACAAACTTACGCGCTATGCATGCTATTTAATCGCCCAGAACGGAGATTCAAACAAGCAAGAAATCGCGCTCGCACAGGCGTACTTCGCCGTGCAGACGCGCCGCCAAGAGCTCATAGAGCAGCGCTTCGCAGAGATTCAGCGCTTGCAGGCGCGCCACTCGCTATCTGATTCAGAGAAACAGCTCTCGGGTATTGCGTTCAAACGCGGCGTGGACTCCAAAGGATTCGCGATCATCAAGTCGAAGGGCGATGAAGCGTTATTCGGCGGCAGAAGCACGGCGGAAATGAAGCAACAGCTCGGCGTATCCAAGAGCTCGGCATTGGCGGACAGGCTAGCCGATGTTCTCATCAAAGCAAAGGACCTTACGAACTCGATGACAGCCTTCAACGCCGAGGAACACGACCTGTACGGTCTGGACCAGATCAAGCAAGAGCACATCGAGAACAACACAAGCGTGCGTGGCAGCCTCATCGACCGCGGAATTGTACCCGAGAACCTACCGCCTGCCGAAGATACAAAGAAGCTCGAACGTCGCGTGAAAGCAGACGAGAAAAAGCTCAAGGAGGGTACAGACGGATTCACCGACCCCCAGGGCAGGCTCGACTTGTAAAGCGTCTGCGCCCTTACGGGTTCGACCCCATGCGAGGTCAACAAAAAAGCGACCAGCCTAAGCCAGTCGCTTTAACATACTTTGGGTGGGCCGTCAGGGGGTCAGCCTGCTGCGCAGGCGGCCGCTGCGGCGCCAAGGCGCCTTGCGCGCTGCGCTGGCAAACGCTTGCGCGTTTTCTCAGCTCCGCGCCCTTTCGGGTTCGGCCCCATGAAAGGTCAACAAAAAAGACGGCCAACTTTTGCTGACCGTCTTAACATGCTTTGGTGGGCCGTCAGGGGGTCGAACCCTGGACCTTGGGATTAAGAGTCCCCTGCTCTACCAACTGAGCTAACGACCCAAAGCTAAAGTCCGTTGTGGCGGACTTTAGAGGAGATATCGTGTGGTGGGCCGTCAGGGGGTCGAACCCTGGACCTTGGGATTAAGAGTCCCCTGCTCTACCAACTGAGCTAACGACCCGATATCAACACGAAGCAAGAACTGGGGTGGGTAAAGGGACTCGAACCCTCGACCTACGGGACCACAACCCGTCGCTCTAGCCAACTGAGCTACACCCACCGTGTCCTGTGCGCTTCGCGCTCGACTATTATTGCAAGGAACGCCACGCGATGCAAGCCCCAATTTTCAAGAATTTTGAAAAGAGTTTTTCGAGACCATTTCGAGCAATTCCCACCGGTTTCATAGGAGTAAACTTGCCCCACTGCAAATGCTCGAAAGGACAAGCATGAAAGAACTCTCCAACCGTACGGCAACGTTTACCGATTCGGTCATCCGCCGCATGACGCGCATCTCCAATAAGTATGGCGCCGTCAACCTGTCGCAGGGCTTCCCCGACTTCGATCCCCCGGCGCAGCTGCTCAACAGCCTGAGCGCCATCGCCAGCGACCCCAAGCCGCTCTATCACCAGTACTCCATCACCTGGGGCTCCCAGGCCATGCGTGAGGCGCTTGCCGCCAAGCAGGAGCACTTTATGGGCATGCCGATCAACCCCAACGAGAACATCGTGGTCACCTGCGGCTCCACCGAGGCCATGATGGCCGCCATGATGACGGTCACAAACCCCGGCGACAAGGTCGTCATCTTCTCGCCATTCTACGAGAACTACGGCGCCGACACGATCCTCTCGGGTGCCGAGCCCATCTACGTGCCGCTTAACCCACCTGCGTTCGACTTTGACCGCGAGACACTCGAGGCGGCCTTCCGCGACAACGATCCCAAGGCCATCGTCCTGTGCAACCCTTCCAACCCCTGCGGCAAGGTCTTTACGCGCGAGGAGCTCACCTTAATCGCCGACCTCTGCAAAAAGTACGACGCCTACTGCATTACCGACGAGGTATACGAGCACATCGTCTACGCGCCCCACGAGCACGTCTATATGGCCACGCTGCCCGGCATGTTCGATCGAACCATCAGCTGCAGTTCGCTGTCTAAGACGTACTCCATCACCGGCTGGCGTCTGGGCTACACCATCGCCCCGGCCCAGATCACCGAGCGCATTAAAAAGGTCCACGACTTCCTCACCGTGGGTGCTGCCGCTCCCCTGCAGGAAGCTGTCGTCACCGCCCTCAAATTCGACGACAGCTATTACCAGGAGGTCCTCGACCTCTACACCGCCAAGCGCGACCTATTCTGTCAGGGGCTCGATAGCATCGGTCTTGAGCACAACGTGCCGCAGGGCGCCTACTACGTGATGATGGATATCTCGGAGTTTGGCTATGACAGCGACCTCGACTTCTGCGAGGACCTGGCCTCCAAGGTGGGCGTGGGCGCTGTTCCCGGATCGAGCTTCTTCCGCGAGCCCGTCAACCATCTGATTCGTTTCCACTTTGCAAAGCGAGACGAGACGCTCAACGCTGCGCTTGAGAACCTCAAGTCGCTACGTGATAAAATCAACCCGCGCGGGTAAGGACGGTCAGTAACTAAAGGCACTAAAGAAACCTCGTGAACCCGTTGGGCCATGAGGTTTCTTTTTATAGCGACCTCATTTATTTTTTAGAGCGCTATACTTTAGTCACGGAGCAACTCGTCCAGAGAGGAATACTATGGCAGAGCAGCAGCTTATCGGAGCGCTCGAGGCCGGCGGCACCAAGATGGTCTGCGCCACGGGCTATGCAGACGGCACGGTCCTGGAACGCGAGCAGATTGCGACCACGACCCCGCAGGAGACCGTTGAGGCCGTCAACGCATGGTTTGCCGACAAGGACATCGCCGCGCTGGGCATCGGCGCCTTTGGCCCCACCGCAGTCAACCCTGCCTCGTCCCAATACGGCAAGATCCTGGAGACGCCCAAAACGGCATGGCGCTACTTTGACCTGCTGGGCACCATCCAAAACGAGCTCAATATTCCCTGCGGCTACGACACCGACGTCAACGTCGCCTGCCTGGGCGAGGTCACCTTTGGTTGCGCCCAGGGCCTCACTGACGTGGTGTATCTGACCATCGGTACCGGCGTGGGCGCCGGCGTGCTCTCGGGCGGTAAGCTCGTGCACGGCATGATGCATCCCGAGGCCGGTCACATCCTGGTCACGCGCGACCCGCGCGACACCATTGGCGAGCACAGCGGCTGCCCCTTCCACGACAACTGCCTCGAGGGCCTCATCGCCGGTCCCGGCGTCAAAAAGCGCTGGGGTGGCAAGAGCGCCGGAGAGATGGCCGATGACCCGGAGGCCATGGACCTGCTCGCCGGCTATCTGGCGCAGGCGCTCATGACCTACATCCTGTGCTACGCACCGCAGAAGATCGTCATCGGTGGCGGCGTGGCCGACCACACCCCCATCGTGCCGCTCGCGCGCAAGAAGTGCGCCGAGATGCTCAACGGCTACATCGTCACGCCCGAGATGGCCGACATTGATAGCTATATCGTCAACAACAGCCTCGAGGGCAAACAGGGCATTATGGGCTGCTTGGCCCTGGGCGCTCAGGCGCTTCAGTAGCAGACGCACCCACAGGGCGTGGCGCGCCCGGCAAATCCGACCTACGGAACGACGCCACCACGCCTCATATAAGCCCTCAAATAAAAAAGGCCGCCTAGGACCAAACAATACGTCCTAGGCGGCTTTTTTGGCGCGCATCAGCGGCCGTAAGAGATATCGGAGCACAACGCCCGTTGCCGCTCCACAGCAGTCGATCATCACATCGGTGATCATGCCGGCGCGTCCCGGCACAAAGAGCTGAATCGTCTCGTCGATCGAAGGAATCAGCAGCAGGAACACCGCCGTGGGCAGCAGCACGTCAAAGGTGCGCCGCCCCTCATAATCAAAGGCATGCGTTGCCAGGATGCCGAGCACCATATACTCGGTAAAATGCGCGCACTTGCGAACAACAAAGTTGGTCACCCATGCATATGGAAGTCCCACGCCGTGCAGGAAATCGCGGATAGCTTCCATGACCGTTAGGCTCAGCGAGCCCGACCCCGAGCCGGGAACCAGCGAATTGCCCCAGATCAAGAGCGCCATCAGGCAGGTCACGACCGCCCATTTTCGATTGATCTTAACCATGCAGAAGTTATGCCTCCGCGCGGAGTGGCGCGAAGCTGGCGGTACCGCCCTCGATAACGCTCAGATAGGCACGGCCCGTACGCTTGGCGGTAGAGGACTGCAGGCGCTCGATCTCTTCCTCGAGGATCTGATTGACGCGCTCGTGACGACGATTTTCCATAATGCCGGCGGCAATAGCCTCGGCTCGCTCGATGCCCTCGCGCGAGATACGGGCGGTATCCTCGGGGAACACAGCGCTGTGACGGCCGACATAGGCGGGGGCAGCAGGCTGAGGGGCAGTGACGGGAGCGGGGGCTGCAACAGGAGCAGGCTCGTCAATCTCATCCAGAATCGCGGTGGCGGCGGCCCACATGTCCTCGTGGCCTGAGTAATCGGCCATGGGGACATCAACCTCGAGCGAAGCGTCCGGAAGGTCGCCGGTGTCGATGCGATCTTGGGCATCAATCGATGCGGTGATGGCTGCAGGCTCATCGAGGTCATCGAGATCGATGTCCGCGACACCGGAGATGATAGGCATGCTGGCGAGGTTTGCGTTGTACGGCGCAGCCTCAGCCGCCTGCTGCTGGGCAGGAGCGCCCCAAAGCGAGCTTTCGGCGGCGCGGCGGGCGGCAACGGCCTCCTCGTCCGCGGTCATGGCTTCATCAACGTACGAATTATCGGCAGAAGCGTTCGCGTCCGCCGAGGTAGCGCTGTAGGCGTTATTGGCTGCCGCGTTGGCGACGAGTGCCACGAAAGCCGCCGTGCTGCCCGCAGGGGCGGCCTGGGAGCCAGACACGGCGCGTGCCGCGGCGGCGATGTCGTCGCGATTGAAGGAGCCGGACTGCCCGCCGTTGGTGAGCTCGTCGATGGCGACTTGATAGACGTCGCGCGAGTGTGCAGGGTCGCAGCTCACCGGCGAATCGTCGTCGAGCATACTGTCGATCATAGACCAAGCCTCGTCCTCGTCCATAGCATCTGCGGCTCGAGCGATGGTAGGGACACCATCATCGGCATGACGGCGCTGGAACGCACCAGTCAGGCCGGAAAGGAATGCCGAGGTAGACTGCTCCGACTGAGCCTGAGAAGCAGAAGTCGCAGCGTAAGGAGTCGCATCCTGCTGCTGAGCTGGAATCGAGGCGGTCTTGAACTCGCTTTGATGCTGATTGAGATTGGCGGCACCGCCCATGGCATCGGGCTGGAACAGACGCTCTTCACGCTGCGCACGATACTCGGAGATACCCAGCGAGGCGGCATAGATGCCCACGCCCGCCACCGCGCCCACGGCGAAGGGAACCGCACCCGCCACGACCGTCTCGTTCACCGACGAAAACGGCAGCGTCGCGGCATACATAACCACGGGAGCGGCAAGGCCGATCCCGCACGAAAGTCCGGCAAGGACTGCTCGTTGTGTTGCATCAGAAGAAGCCATGAGCTCTCCCCATCTTCCAGCACCCAAATCGCATCATTCAGTTGGCTGCGCGAGAGAAGATGAAGCGGGGCTATGCCCCAAAGCAACGGTATATGGTTCGTTTCATCTGCGTTTTCCGTCGCGAAGCTTAAAAGCTATTATGCGAAACCGCCCTGTCGATTGCAAGCGACGATGTCGGATTGAAACGGGAAACCTGCTGCTCGTCGGTCTTACGGTCAAAAATAAGCGCGGAGCGGCGCTATGGAAAAGGGCCGAGGCTCAAAGCCCCGACCCTTTATCGCATTGATGACTATCGCTGCGCGTGGATGACAACCTAGAACGTCTGCTCGTAGTCGCTGTGTTTTTTGGCCGAACGCACCAGGAACTCCTGGTTCGTGTTGGTGCCCTTAAGACCCTTAATAAACGATGCGGCCGCGCGCTCGGTGTTGTTCATGCCTGCAAGAATGCGACGCAGACCAAAGACAAACGGACGCATCTGCTCGTCGACCAACAGGTCCTCGTTACGCGTACCGGAGGCAACGGGGTCGATAGCCGGGAAGATGCGGCGGTCGGCCAGGTCGCGGTCGAGCTTAAGCTCCATGTTGCCGGTGCCCTTGAACTCCTCGAAAATGACCTCGTCCATCTTGGAACCGGTGTCGATGAGGGCAGAGGCCAGGATGGTGAGCGAGCCGCCGTTCTCGATATTGCGGGCTGCACCCAGGAAGCGCTTGGGCGGATACAGTGCCGCCGAATCGACGCCGCCCGAAAGGATGCGGCCCGAGGCAGGCGCCGCCAAGTTGTAGGCGCGGGCGAGGCGCGTGATGGAGTCGAGCACCACCACGACGTCGCCACTCAGCTCTACGATGCGCTTGGCGCGCTCGATGACGAGCTCTGCCACGCGGGTGTGGTTGTCGGCAGGCATATCGAAGGTCGACGCCACAACCTCACCCTTGATGGAACGCTGCATATCGGTGACCTCTTCGGGGCGCTCGTCGACGAGCAGGCAGATGAGGTGCACCTCGGGGTTGTTAATCGAGATAGACTGGCAGATCTTCTTGAGGATCGTGGTCTTGCCGGCCTTGGGCGGGGACACGATCAGGCCGCGCTGGCCCTTGCCGATCGGTGACACGATGTCGATGGCGCGACCGGTAATAGAGTCCTTGCCGTGCTCCATGCGCAGCGGCTCGTTGGGATAGACCGGGGTGAGGTCGCCGAACTTGGGACGGTTGCGAATCTGCTCGGGGTCCAGACCGTTGACGGTCGTGATTTTGGCGAGGCCGGCGCGCTTGTCGCCGCCGCGCGAAGGACGCAGCGAGCCCTCGATGACGTCGCCCGTGCGCAGGCGCGCGGAGCGGATGAGGTAGGCGGGCACGAAGGCGTCGTCGTTGGACTTCATGTAGCCATGGGCGTGGATGATGCCGGAGCTGTCCGGGCGAATCTGCAGAATGCCCTTGATGTCGCGGAAGCCCTCGGCCTTCGCAGCGGTGACGTAGATTTCCTCGACGAGCTCGGCCTTCTTCTTGCCGGTCGTCTCGATCTCGAACTCCTTGGCCTTCTCGCGAAGTTCGGCGACCTTCATGGCAGCGAGCTCCTCGCGCGAAAGCGTGGGCTCGGTGGGAGCGGCATTACGCTCCTTGTTGCGTTGCTTGCGATCGCGCTGGCGGTTGCGACGGTCGTTGTTGCGCTCGTCCTTGCGCTCGTTGCGCTCCTCGTTGCGCTTGTGCTGGCGACGGTTGGGGCGAGCGCCGTCTTCGCCCTCGGCGGGGGCGGCACCATCGGTTGCGGTGGTGTCAACATTGGCCGCAGCGGCGTCATTGGCCTCGGCGCCGGAATCGACCTGCGCTTCGACATCAGCATGCTGCTCGGCGGCCTTGGCCTTAACGGACTTCTTGCGACCGCGCTTGGGCTTCTCGGATGCAGGCTGTTCGACGTCCTGGGGCTCGACGGCATCAGTCGATGCATCGGCGGTCGTCTCGGCGGAATCCTCGGACGCACCCTTCTTGGCAGCCTTAGCCTTGGACGTGCGCTTAGCAGCAGTGCGACGGCTGCGACCGGGACGGACGTCGGCGGGCTCGGCATCGGCAGAAACGGCCTCGGAAGTCGTAGCATCCTGGACGGGTTCATCGGCAGCAGTTGAGGACTTGGCGGTCGCCGCAGCATCCCGAGCGGCGGCGGCTGCGGCTGCGGCCTTCTCGGCCTCGACAAAGGCCTTGGGCTTGCGACCGCGACGGTGCGGGCGCAAAGCCGGATCGACAACGGGAACTTCGCTGGCCTCGACAGGCGCAGCGGGCTCAACAGGCGATGTGCCCTCCCCTGCCGCGGAACGGACCGAAGCCTCAGTGAGCTCGGGGGTTACCTGTTCAGCAACCTGCTCGGCCTTAGCAGCCGTGCGACGGCGTGTGCGCGGTACCGGCTTCTCGGTCGGCTGGTCGGCGACAGGAGTCTCGGTGGCGGCAGGCGTCTCGGGCACAGACGGAGCTGCAAGCTCGGTCAGAGCCGCGGCCTCGCGCTCGGCAGCACGACGGCGGGCGCGCACCACCTGAGCCTCGCTAATCTGCGCCAACGCACGTGCCTGCGCGACCTCATCGGAAATCGGCGCCGAGGAGTCAGCTGCAACGGTGAGCTTGGCGCGCGTCGTGCGCGTGGTACGGCGCTTTGGCTTGGTGACCTCCTCGCCGTCAGCGGCAGGCTTGGCCGTGCGGCGCATGCGCTTGGGCTTTGCCGGAGCAGCCTCCTCACCAGTTGCAGGCACGGCCTTCTCAGCCGCTACAGGCATAGGCGTCGAAGCAGCCTTAGGCGTCTCAGGAGCCGAGGCTTGCGCGGGCGCCGCGACCTGGTCCGACGCAACCGGTGCAGCGGGAGCGGCCTGCGTCGTCGTTATTTCGTTTTCTTGCTGTTGATCAGACACAGTGTTTGCTCAACTTTCTTTTCAAGCCCTGTGATCACATGCTCCCTGCATAAACCTTCAGGGCGGCTAAACAGTCTAGTTCCGTTCAAAACGACGGACATCATTGATCTGTATCGAGATGATTGCGTCAACTACGCAGCGTTAGTGTAACACAACCGCCGCCACCTGCAACTTAGTCATTGGGGGGACGTTCTTAAACGACTAGTCAAAAGGGACACTCTTTGTTTGCCACCCACAAATCTGACTGCCTCCGCCAAAACTATGGCGGTTTACTACGATGAATCGCTCAACCGCGACCACTCCGAAACTTGTTGAACTAAAACCGCAGGTAGATGCCTTGCACTTTTTAGCAAAAAGCCGGCGTGGTTAGAATTCCTCAATTCATCGTAGTAAACCGGCATAGTTTCGTATTTCCAGCAGTTCCAAATTCATCAATACGTCGGCGTTTGCGAAAAAAGCCCGACCTCCGTAGGAGATCGGGCTTATAGGGCTCAGTTAAACCAAACCTACACGGTCAAATGACCCGCAGGTTACATCTGCTCGGGAGCGGAGACGCCAACGAGGGTGAGCACCAGGGCGAGCGTCACGCGGACGGCGTCGCAAGCGGCCAGACGGGCACGCGAAAGCTCGGGGTCGACGGGACGGCCCTCGCTCGGCAGAACCTGGCAGGCAGCGTAGAAGCTGTGGAAGTCGCCGGCGAGTTCCTCAGCAAAGTGCGTCAGACGGAACGGGGCGCGGTCGCGAGCGCAGCTGGCAATCAGGTCGGTGAGCTCGTTGAGCTTGCGCGAAAGGGCGAGCTCGGTCGGGTCGGTCAGCAGCGAGTAATCAACGTTCTCGCCGATGGCCTTGGCGGCGACGGCCTTCATACCCATCTCGTCAGCCTGCTCGGGCGTAACGTCGGCGGCACGGCGCAGGATGGAGCATACGCGGGCGTGAGCATACTGCACGTAATAGACCGGGTTGGAGTTGTCGCGCTTCTTAACGGCCTCGATATCGAAGTCGACCATCTGGTTGGAGCTCTTGGAGATGAGCGTGTAGCGAGCGGCATCGGAGCCGACCTCGTCGACGAGCTCCTGCAGGGTCACCATGGTACCCTTGCGCTTGGACATACGGACAGGCTTGCCGTTACGCAGCAGGTTGACGAGCTGGCCCAGCAGAACCTCAAACTTGCCGGGGTAACCCAGAGCGTCGCAGACGCAGCGGACGCGCTCGATGTAGCCGTGGTGGTCGGCACCCCAGATGTCGATGACGTGGTCGACGCGCTGGAACTTATCCCAGTGATAGGCAACGTCGGAGGCGAAGTAGGTGTACTCGCCGTCGGACTTGATCAGGACGCGGTCCTTGTCATCGCCCAGGTCGGTGGAGCGGAACCACAGGGCGCCGTCCTTGGTATAGAGGTAGCCCATCTTGTCGAGCTTCTCAAAAGCGCGGTCAACGGCGGAGGTGCCGGCGGTCTCACCCTCGGTGTCCTTCACATACAGCGAGCGCTCGGAGTACCAACGATCGAAGTCGCAGTTGACGGCGTGGCAGAGGTCGCGCATGTTGTCGACCATCTTCACATAGCCGCGCTCACGGAAGCTCTCCATACGCTCCTGCGGGTCGGCGTCGACCCACTTGTCACCGTCGGTGCGCCAGAACTCGGCGGCCTCATCGATGATGTAGTCGCCGCCGTAGGAGTCCTTGCCCAGGGTCTCGGCAAAGTTGTCCTGGTACGGATGGGTCTCGGGATGCTCGTCGTTCTCATCGGCAACGAAGGCGTCGCGGTCAGCGATCAGCAGCTTGTGAGCCTCGTCGATATCCACGCCCTGCTTGGCGATGATGTCGGCAAGCTGCATATAGCGCGTGCTGATGGAGTTGCCGAAGGTGTTCATCTGAGAGCCGTGGTCATTGATGTAGAACTCACGCTGGATGTCGTAACCGGCGTGGTCCATAACACGGCAAAGGGAGTCGCCCAGAGCGGCCCAGCGGCCGTGACCGATGTGCATGGGGCCGACGGGGTTAGCGGAAACGAACTCGACCTGGGTCTTCAGGCCACCACCGACGTTGGACTTAGCGAAGTCCATGCCCTTCTCGCGAGCCTCGCCAAAGATGGCATTCTTGACGGCGACGGAGAGGTAGAAGTTGATGAAGCCGGGGCCCGCGATTTCGACCTTCTCAATCGCGGGGTCCTCGGGCATATGGGCAACGATGGCCTCGGCGATCTTGCGCGGGGCGCAGTGGGCCAGCTTGGCGGACTTCAGGGCCATGGTAGAGGTCCACTCGCCATGAGAAGTGTCAGCCGGTCGCTCGATAGCGCAATCGTCAAGTTCAAATGCGGAAAGGTCGCCGGCCTCCTGGGCCGCAGCAAGCGCAGCGCGTACCAGCTCTTCAATCTTCTCGGGCATAGATCCTCCTTGTGTTAAAGCCCCCGAGCTCTTGGTCACTCGTAGGGCAAAAGCCAGAGTTTGTAGCACTCTATCACAAGCGAGGGGCACTGTCGCAGGGTAAAGCCAATCGAAATTGCATATGCACAAAATTGACTACAGCTTGTATGGAGTCACTCAAAGATGCCGGTCTGCCTGCAGATTATGCACGCGTTGAAAATGCATAAAGGTGTGAATGAGCTGTGTCTTTTATCGAATACTCTTACCTATCAGAGTTGTGTGCTTTTCCTGCATAAAGCGAGGATTTGCGCACGTCAGCGTGTTATTCTAGACATACGTAAATTCGTATAAGTTGGAGGTAGCATGTTCTCAATCGGTCAACACGTCATTCATCCGGGTCAGGGAGTCTGCACCGTCGTCGGTTTTAGGGACGACACGCCGCAGCCCATGTTGTTGCTCGAGGCCAAGCAGGGGCATGCGCAGACGATCCTTATGTACCCCGTGGCGCAGGCCGACCGTCTGCATGCCGCCATCTCTCAGCAAGATGCCGAGCATCTGCTGAGCCACTATGACGAGCTGGAGTGCGACACCTTTACCGAGCGCAACAGCTCGCTTGAAGAGACACACTTTAAGCAGCAGCTCAAGCTGGGCGCGCCCGAGACGGTCCGCGTGGCAAAGACCATGATGCACCGCATTCGCCAGGCCGAGGAAGCCGATAAAAAGCCCAGCTCTTACTATATGCGTGTACTCAAGGAAGCCAAGCGCCGCTCCATCGAGGAGTTCGCCGTGGCATTGGGCGTCACCGAGGAGGCCGCCGAAGCCCGCCTAGCCCAAGCCGCCCTCAACTAACCTGCCAAAAAGGGACAGGTTTATTTTGGCAGGTTCTATCTGGCCAAACATCAACAAACAATCAGTAAATGGTCAGGTGCTCCGTTTTGTTTAAGAGCGCCCGACCATTTTTCTATCGCCGCAAAAATGCGTGAAGCCCATTTGCGATGACATCACGCGAGGGCCGTCCAGATCGACGTAACCAACGCCCGCATCCACAACAAGCGCGCCCGTCTTACTCAATTACCATTAAAAAGCATCAATTTGAAAACGCAATTATATTTCGGCAGGTAGCAGCTATAGTCGGTGAACTGAATCTCGACAACCGAAGCCCCCGAATGAGGTATCTTCAGCCCATCCAAGCTAAAGGAGGGGCCATGCCGAGAAAACCTCGTTCAAAGTCACCAACCGGTTATTTCCACATCACGTTGCGTGGAAACGGAGGGCAATTGCTGTTTGACGATGCCGAGGACCGAATCGCCATGCTTCAGATCCTCGATGCGATCCTCCCCAAACACAATATCGAGCTTATCGCTTGGTGCCTTATGGGAAACCACATTCATCTGCTCATCGACGATCCGGACGACCGCAAGAGCGACGCGATGCATGCGATAGCCGTATCGTATGCGGGCAGGTACAATGCGCGGACGGGGCATATCGGCCACGTGTTTCAGGAGCGGTTTTGGGATTCGCCCATTAAGTCAGAAGTATATTTACTCGAGGCAATTCGATACATTCATTTGAATCCACAAAAAGCGGGACTGGCAGCATACGACGAATATCCCTGGAGCAGCCATCGCGAGTATCTCATGAGTGCCAGGTCACGGCCGCATGTTACCGGCAGCGTTGTCGGTGTTATATTCCCAACACCTCGCTCATACCTTCGGCTCATGGAAAGTACGCCGTCGCTTCCCTATCGCCCCAGCGCAACAGCCAAGGTTCGCGAGGAAGATCTATGCGAATTTGGCACGGCAATCGTGCAGAGTGTCGCAGGATGTGCTCCGACGGAACTCAAATCCGCCTCCAAGCCACTTCGCAATGAGGCGATTCTCGCGCTTCGAAAACAAGGGCTAACGATTAAGCAGGTTCAGCTGCTGACCGGACTGGGAACATGGATTATCAAGAACGCGTCGTAGCGTCGCGTTTGCCGAGTTACGGATACGGCGAAGCGCAGCTGTCTGCCGCGAGGCGCCGCCATTCGCCAGCTTCACCATGTCAAACAGAAAACGCTTCCGCTGAATAACATCCAACGGAAGCGTTTTCCCAGATAAAATCTACCAAAATAAACCTGTCCCTTTTTGGCAGGTTAGGCCTGGAAGGTGTCGCGGTCGGGCGCGAAGGACTGCATGGCCGCGATGGTGCGGTCAAAGAGCTCGGGGAGCTCCCAGCCGAGCATCTCGGCGCCCTGCGAAATCACGTCGCGCGAGCAGCCGGCGGCAAAGCGCTTGTCCTTGAACTTCTTCTTGAGTGACTTGGTCGTAAAGTCCATGACGCTCTTGCTCGGGCGCATGATGACGGCGGCTCCGATCAGCCCGGTGAGCTCATCGCAGGCAAACAGGATCTTTTCCATCTGCAGCTCGGGTTTGGGCAGCGAGGTGTTGAAGTCCGACGTGTGCGTCTGGATGGCGCGAATGAGCTCGGGAGACGCACCTTCGCCCTTAAGAATCTCGGCAGCGTAGATGGTGTGGTTCATGGGGTCGTCCTCATGCTCCTCCCAATCCAGGTCGTGGAGCAGACCGACGATGCCCCAGAACTCCTCGTTCTCGGGGTCGAACTCGCGCGCAAAGTAGCGCATGGTGCCCTCAACCGTCTCGCCATGGGTAATGTGAAACGGGTCCTTGTTGTGCTCGTTGAGCAGTTCGAATGCGCGGTCGCGGGTGATTCCGGCGGTGAGCGTCTGGGACATGGCAATACCTCCAGGTGAGTCGATGTTAGGACACGGTGTCACTATCGTATATCGCCGCGGCTCAAGCCGAAAGGCAAAAAAGTTATGCGGAGAAAAAAGCCGGGCGAACGTGTCGCCCGGCAAAACCGCAGATAAAACCTGCCAAAATAAACCTGTCCCTTTTTGGTAGGTTTAGGGACGGACCTGGCCGGTGCCTCGGAGCTTGTATTTGTAGGTGGTGAGGGCCTCGGCGGCAAAGGGGCCGCGGGCGTGGAGCTTTTGGGTCGAGATGCCAATCTCGGCGCCCAGGCCAAACTCGCCGCCGTCGGTAAAGCGCGTGCTGGCGTTGGCATACACGGCCGAGGCATCGACCTCGTCCAGGAAGCGCTCGCAAGCATCCGTGTCCTCTGCAACGATGGCCTCGGAGTGCATCGTGCCGTAGCGGTTGATGTGCGCGATGGCCTCGTCCTCGTTCGCCACGACCTTCACGCTCATCTCGAGCGCCAGATACTCGCGACCCCAGTCCTCCTCAGTCGCGGCAACGTAGTCATCGCCCTCGGCAAGCCCGGCGTCGGCGCATGCGGCGCACGTGGCCTCGTCGCCGTGAATGAGCACGCCGTGGTCATGCAGCACGGCCACGACCGCGGGCAAAAACGCATCGGCCACGGCACGGTCGACCAGCAGCGACTCGGCAGCATTGCACACGCCCACGCGCTGGGTCTTGGCATTGACGATAATGTTGAGTGCTTTATCGAAGTCGGCGGATTCATGCACGTAGATGTGGCAGTTACCCGTGCCCGTCTCGATCACCGGAACGAGCGACTCGCGCACGCAGCGCTGGATCAGGCCCGCACCGCCACGCGGAATGAGCACATCGACGACGCCGCGGAGCTTCATGAGCTCGCCGGTGGCCTCGCGGTCGGTAGACTCGATCATCGACACGGCCTCGCGCGGGAAGCCCTTGGCCTCGAGCGCATCGGCCAGCAGTTCGGCAATCATGGCACACGAGTGATAGGCCAGCGAGCCGCCGCGCAGAATGCAGGCGTTGCCGGTGCGGATGCAGATGCCCGCGGCGTCGGCCGTCACGTTGGGGCGCGCCTCGTACACCATGGCGACTAGGCCCAACGGCACGCTCACGCGGGTGAGGTCCACGCCGCTTGCGAGCACGCGGTGGTCGAGCACGCGGCCGACAGGATCGGGCAGCTCGGCGAGCTTCTCCAGGCCGGCGGCCATACCCTCGACGCGCTCGGGCGTCAGCAGCAGACGGTCGAGGAGCCCCGCCGAGGTCCCCGCATCGCGCGCGGCGGACATATCGAGCTCGTTGGCGGCGACGATGGAGTCGACACCGTTGCGCAGTGCTGCGGCCATGGCGCGCACGGCCTCCTGGCGCTGCTCGTCGCTCGCCGTGGCAAGCGAGGCCGACGCTGCCTTAGCGGCAACGGCAAGATCGTGGACATACGTGGCTATATCGACCGACATGGGCGGCCCTTTCTCCTAGAAGTTTGCAACCATGGTAGCCGATTTGCGCATGGCCTCGCCCGCGGCGGTAGAATTGGTCAACCCGAAACACCGCAACGAACGGAAGACTCACATGGCCCTCATCACTTCGTACCACGTCCCCGGCCTGTATGTCGAGGACCACAGCATCGACGTCCCCCTCGACTGGCGCGGCCTGGAGCCGATGCTCCTGGCCGTCGGCAGCACCATGCGCCGCGGCGCTATACCGACACCCATCGCCGGCGCGCCCGAGAGCATCAAGCTCTTCTACCGCGTGGTTTGCGCACCCGACCGCATCAACGACGACCTGCCGCTCCTTCTCTTTTTGCAGGGTGGCCCCGGTGGCGAGAGCCCGCGTCCGCTGTCGCCCACAAGCGATGGCTGGATCGAAGAGGCCGTCAAGCATTTCCGCGTCGTGCTGCCCGACCAGCGCGGTACCGGGCGCAGCAGCTGTGTAGACGGGCGCACGATTGCCGCACTGGGCGAGCGCGCCGAGGCGGCCGGCTCCGATGCTGCCCGCTCGCAGGCGGACTTCCTCAAGCGCCACCTCGCCAGCTCCATCGTGCGCGATTTTGAGTACCTGCGCCTGGTGGGCTTTGGCGGCAGGCCCTGGGTCACGCTCGGGCAGAGCTACGGCGGCTTTTTGACGCTGAGCTACCTGTCGCTCTTCCCCGAGGGCGTGGCGGCAAGCTTTACCTGCGGCGGCATCCCCCACGTACCGGCGAGCGCAAGCGAGGTCTACGCGCACACCTTCCCGCGCATGGCCGCCAAGACGCAGCAGTATTACAACCGCTACCCCGCCGACGTCGAGCGCGTGGCGGCCCTGGCAGATGCCCTCGAGGAGCAAAAGCCCGTGCTACCCGACGGCTCGCCGATGACGGTCGAACGCCTACAGCTCATGGGCAGCGACTTTGGCATGAAGCCGAGCTTTGAGCGCATGCATTGGATTATCGATCATGCTTTTGTTGACGGCGACGGCACGCTGGCCTGCGGCGCCTCGGTATCTGACAGCTTTTTGATGCGCGCCTTCGAGCGCACCAACACGCGCACGAATCCGCTGTACTGGACGCTTCAGGAGTTCATCTACGCCGACGGCGACACCATGCCCATTCGCTGGGCCGCGGCAGAAGAGAAGGCCCGTCGTGCCGAGTTCGACACGCTCACGCGACCGCTCATGTTTACCGGCGAGGCCATGTTCCCGTGGATGTTTGAGCAGATGCCCGAACTTAAGCCCTTCAAGCCGGCGATGGATCTGCTTATGGAAGACACAAGCTGGGACAAGATCTACGACCCGCAGCGCCTGGCGTGCAACGAGGTGCCCCTGCAGGCCGCGGTGTACTTCGATGACATGTACGTGGACTCGGGCATGCAGCTCGATACGCTCAGTCGCGTGGGCAACTCGCATGCCTGGGTGACCAACGAGTTCGAGCACGACGGCTTGCACGGCAGCGTGGTGTTCAAGCACCTCTTCGACGAAGCCCTCAACCGCGGAGACCTGCGCCAGATCTTCTAGCAAAGGAGTGTCCCAAAGTGCCGGCACATAAGGAACGTCCCCAAGTGCCGGAAAAGGAGAGGCAGCACTGCTGGCAAAACGAGCCGCAGCGCTGCCTCTCTTTATGCAAACACTATCAAGTTGTCCCTATGGATCGCGGGCTTCTCGGCCAGGTCTGCGAGCAGGCGGTTGCTGGCAATCTGGTCCTGGCGGCGGCCGGCGGCAAGCTCCAGCACGTCCGAATCGGCCTCGGCGATACCGCGGGCGACGACCATACCGCTCGGGTCGCACACATCGAGCACATCACCCTCGGCAAACTGGCCATCGACCTCGCGAATACCCACCGCAAGCAAGGAAGAGCCACGGCTGACCAGCGCCTTCGCAGCACCATCATCGACCGTCACCGAGCCATGCGCCTTGTCGCCCAGTGCGATCCACAGCTTGCGGGGTGCGATGTCCAGACGCTCCGCCGGCGGATCGAACAGCGTGCCCACGCTCTCGCCGCGGGCGAGGCGCACGAGCGCATCGGGCTCCTCGCCCGAGCAAATCACGCTCTGAATGCCCGCCGTCATCAGGATGCGGCTCGCGCGGATCTTGGTAATCATGCCGCCCGTGCCCACCGATGTGGAAGAATCGCCCGCCGAGGCAATAATCTTGGCATCGATCTTATGCACGACAGGAACAAACTCGGCCGTGGGGTCCTCATGCGGATTGGCAGTATAGAGACCATCGATGTCCGAGAGCGTCACGCACAGATCGGCAGAAACCAGGCAGCTCACAAGCGCCGCCAGTGTGTCGTTGTCGCCAAACTTAATCTCATCGACGGTAACGGTATCGTTCTCGTTGACGACCGGCACCACGCCAAGCTCCACGAGGCGCAGCAGGGCGTCGCGCGCATGCAGGTAGGACGTGCGGCGGGCCGTGTCGTGGCGCGTGAGCAGTACGAGCGAGGTGAGCAGGTCGCGCGCATGGAACTCCTCGTCGTAGGCCGACGAGATGATGCACTGACCGGCCGAGGCGCAGGCCTGTAAGCTCGGCAGGTCACCGACCGGCTTGCGTTCGAAGCCCAGCACGGGATAGCCACAGGCGATAGCGCCCGAGCTCACCACGACCAGACGCCAGCCGAGCTTGCGCAGCGCTGCGGCCTGATCGGCAAGTCCGCCGATAAAGGCGCGGTTGACCTTGCCATCGGCACCCACCACCGTGGACGAACCGATCTTTACCACCATCGTTTTATAAGAAGTCGTCATACGTCAAACCAATCAACTGTTCAGCGAACGGCCGAGCTGGCGGCCAAGGGAGCGTGACTCGCCCCTACCGCCCAAGGAATTAGTGAGCCCAGGGAAAAGCAGAGGCCGCGGCCATGTTCTTGCGTACGAGCTCGTCGCGCACCTGAGCCAGGCCCTGCTCCATGCCCACCACATAGGTCTGCGGGTACAGGAAGCGCTTGAAAGCTGCGTCCAGATGATCGAGCGCCCAAGCACAGCGCTCGCGCGCGTCCTGGATGCTCTCACGCGGAGCCACCGCACTGCCATCGCGCACGATCGGCACCAGCAGCTCGCGATACTCAAGTTCGGACACGTCAGTCACCAGGGCGGCATCATTCACGGCCACGAGGGTATTGCCGCGCGCGGCGCCCTCCCCCGCCAGATGGTCCTCGTCGTAGATCATGTCGCAGACCGGGCCGCCAAAGCCGTCGTAATAACGGCGCACGCGTTGCACGCCCGGGATCGTGCGCTTGTAGGGCTGCTCGGAGAGCTTGACCACCGGCGTCCATGGATCTGCCTCGCTCGCACGGCGGGCGGAAAGCTTGTACACGCCGCCCAGCGCCGGCTGGTCATAGCAGGTCGCGAGCTTGGTACCCACGCCAAAGCTGTCGATGGGCGCGCCCTGGTCGAGCAGCGACTGAATCGTGTACTCATCCAGATCGTTAGAAACCGAGATCCCCACATAGGGCAGGCCCTCGGCATCAAAACGACCGCGCACATACTTGGAGAGCTTGGCGAGGTCGCCGGAGTCGATGCGAATAGCCGATAGACGCTCGCCCACCGCCTCCATCTCCTTGGCAACCGTAATGGCATGCTCGCAGCCCTCGCGCACGTCATAGGTGTCGATGAGCAGCGTACAGTTCTTGGGGCTCGACTTGGCAAAGGCACGGAAGGCCTCGAGCTCGGAATCGAAGCTCATCACCCAGCTGTGCGCATGTGTGCCAAAGACGGGAATACCGTAGCGGCGGCCGGCGAGCACATTGGACGTAGAGGAGCAGCCGGCAACGTAGCTCGCGCGCGCAACGGCCAGGCCGCCATCGGGACCCTGGGCTCGGCGCAGGCCAAACTCCGCCACGGGGCGACCGTCGGCGGCGAGCACCACGCGCGCCGTCTTGGTGGCGACAAGCGTCTGGAACCCGACGATGTTGAGCAGCGCCGTCTCGAGCAGCTGGCACTCCAGCGCGGGGCCGGTGACGCGCACCATGGGCTCGCGCGGAAAGACGAGCTCGCCCTCGGGGACGGCGTCGATGTTTACGTGCGCACGAAAATCACGCAGGTAGTCGAGGAATCCAGGCTTAAACATCGCGCCGCCGGCAGGGGCCTCAAGCGAGGCGAGGTAGTCGATGTCCTCGGGCGTAAAGCGTAGATTCTCGACCAGCTCGGGCAGTTCGGCGGTGCCACACATGACGGCATAGGCGCTGCCAAAGGGATGGTCGCGGTAAAACGCGGTAAAACAACCCTGTTCATTGGCCTTGCCGCTCTCCCACAGGCCCTGGGCCATAGTGAGCTCGTACAGATCGGTGAGCATTGCAATGTCGGTGGGATACGAGATGTCGGTCAAAGCCATGGGGCGACCTTTCGGATGCGTTGTGCAGAGGTTGAGGGTTGGACAAGGGCAGAGTGTTCGGACATGACGCCCGATGTAAATCGGTTAGAGCAGGCCCATACTGGTCAGGATCGTGTAGCCCATAAAGATGACAAACGCGATGAGGGCAAGGACAATGATGATTTTTTGAGCCGGCGCCATGCCAGGGATCTCGTTCTCGCCCGTAGGTTCCTTGGAGGTAACCATGCGCTGGGCAAAGGTCATCTCGTGACGGCTCGGCTTGGGCTCGACGGACTTGGGACGAGCGGCCTTTTTTGGCTGAGGTTTGGGCGCGGCAGGTGCAGGCTTCGCAGCAGCGGGCTCGGATGCGGGCGCGGGCGCCGATGCGGATGCGGCGTTCGCAGCGGCCTCCTCGGCCTTCGCACGCTCGGCACGCAGGGCAGCCAGCTCCTCACGCTCGCGACGGGCCTCTTCCCGAGCCTCGCGGCGGGCCTTCTCGGCGCGGAGCTCTTCCAACTCAGCGCGCTCCTCTTCGGACAATGGTTGGGACTCAAGCTCGGCCATGGTACAGCCCTTTCTTTTAAAAAAAGCCGCCGACACAATGTCAGCGGCTTATCAAATCCAAGGGTGGAGACGAAGGGAGTCGAACCCTCGGCCTCTGCCATGCGACGGCAGCGCTCTCCCAACTGAGCTACGTCCCCAGGACAAGTTGATATTTTACCTACGGCTCGCCAACTGTCAACGCCCAATAACCAGTCTTTTTGGGGCGCGGCTATTTTGACAACTTTCCGAGCAGGCGATCCTCTCGATGATTTTTTAATCCCCGTCCCAGAAAAATCATCGGCGAGCGCACTACTTTGCGCTGGTGAGGACGCCGGTAGTGTCGAAGGCCGGGGTGAAGCTCTCGTCTACCGCGCCGCCCTCTTGCCAGAACATCGTCGTAAAGCCCAGGTCGTCGGCATGGTCGAGCACTTGCTCGTACTCCTCGCGCGTCACGGCGCGTGCCAGGTCGCCGCCCTGCTCGCGCATGAGCGCATTGGGCGTGTACTGGTTCATGACCGAGATCGGCACGTCGCCCACCGTCTGCCACACCAGGTCTAACACACGGCACGAGTCATCCGCATGCCCCGGCAGCACAAGGTGGCGCACGATGATGCCGCGCTTCATGAGCCCGTCCTCGTCCACCAGCTCTCCCCCGCGGCGCTCGATCTCGCACGCCATCTGTGCCAGGCCCGACACGGCCACGCGCGGGTAATCCTTAATATGAGAAAGCGACTGCGCAAGCCCGGCATCGGCATATTTAAAGTCGGTGAGCCACACATCGACCAGGTCACCCAGGGCAGCTACGGCACTCGCCCGCTCATAGCCACTTGTGTTGTAGACGATTGGGATGACCAACCCGCGCGCCCGTGCCGCGGCAATCGCGGCCGGCAGCAGATGCGCGTAGTGCGTCGCCGTCACCAGGTTAATGTTGTTGGCACCTTGATCCTGCAGTTCCAGCATAATCTCGACCAGGCGCTCAGGTGAAATCTCAAGGCCAAAATTGCCGGTCGAGATCTCGTGGTTCTGACAATAGACGCATTTGAGCGAGCAGCCGCTAAAGAAAATCGTGCCCGAACCGGCCTCGCCCGAGATAGGCGGCTCCTCCCACATATGAAGCGCGGCGCGGGCCACCTTGAGCGTGTCGTCGGCACCGCATACGCCGCGCGCACCCTCATCGCGCGCCGCACCGCAACGGCGCGGACACAAATGGCAGGCGGGCGAAAAAAGTTCGGTCAACGACGTCGGCATAAAAACATGCTCCAAAACAACGATTCAGCAGCTCAAACGTAAAGGGCCAGGCCGCGTAGACGACTCCGTCCCTAAGGCGCCGTAATCGTCCGACACGATTTTTGTAATGTCAAGACTGGAATCCACAAAGTGCCGCTTTATGATGTAGGTATTCCGCCCCCCGCGGAGCAACTGGGTGAACCGTCGCGTTTATTTAGGGAGCCCACACAGTCGTACCTAGTACAGGTATCCTTCGTTGTTAAGGACGCTGGAACGGTCGATGAGGGCACCCACCTGTTTTAGGTGGGTTCATTTTCGTAACGTGGGGGGTGGTTTTCTTTTGCCGAAAATCACCATTACAGTCCATATGGATTCCCGCCGGCATCCCGACAAGCCATCGACGACATCCCAATATCTGGTAAGCGCGTGATTATCGCTGCGTGCAATTACATGCACCCCCCTTGGTCGAGTATTATGGTTCGGCTATGCCCTTTGCGCATGGCGTTCTTCTGACCTTTTCCTTCGACGCTTGGCGGTTTTTAGATTCATGGCTTCATCCCCGAGCTACATACCGTACCTATGCGTGGCAGCGGCGGCCTTTATCACGACCTTCCTCGCGGTGCCCCTGGTCAAGCGCTTGGCAATTAAGCTCGATGCCGTCGACTATCCTTCTAAGCGCCGCATCAACACCAAGCCCATCCCGCGTTTGGGCGGAACGGCGGTGTTTTTGGGCCTGGTCGTTGCCTGCATTGTGCAAATCTTAGGCACCTGGCACCTAGGCTGGCCACCCGTCCTGGTGCCGCACCCGCGCCTTCACATTAGCTATCCCATGCTGGCACTCTCCTTTACCGTCATCTTTGCGACCGGCGCTATCGACGATGTCTTCCAGCTCAAGCCCAAGCAAAAGCTGGCCGGACAGGTCCTCGCCGCGCTCATCGCCTGTATCGGCGGCCTGCGGATCGGCGTCATCGTCAACCCGTTTGCCCCCGGCGAAATCATGCTCGGGTGGCTCGCCTACCCCATCACCGTAATCTATCTGGTGGCATTCACCAACATCATTAACCTCATCGACGGCCTCGACGGCTTGGCCACGGGCATCTGCGGCATCGCCTCGTTCACCATGTTTTCGATGGCCGTTCTCTCGGGCCGCATCGACGCCGCCGCGCTCTCCATTGCGCTCTTTGGCGCCTGTCTGGCCTTTTTGCGCTACAACTTCAACCCCGCAAGCATCTTCTTGGGCGACTCGGGGTCGCTGCTTCTGGGCTTTGCACTGGGCTCCATCTCGCTGCTCAACGTGAGCCGCACCGCCGCGCTCACCTCGCTTATCATCCCGCTCATCGTTGCCGGCGTGCCCATCATCGACACGTTTAGCGCCATCGTGCGCCGCAGGCGCGCCCACATTAGCATTGGGCAGGCCGACAAGGGCCACATCCACCACCGCCTGATCCAAGAAGGCTACAACCAAAAACAGGCCGTGCTGCTCATCTATGCCTGGTGCATCATGCTTTCGGCCGGCGCCGCCGCGATTAACCAGGTCGAAGTGCCCATGCGTGTGCTCATCTTTACCGTGCTCGCCATTGGCTCGGCGGCCTTCGCCAAGCACCTGCACCTGTTTGAACCCGTGCTACGCCACCATTACAACAAGCGCACGCACGAGGACGAGCTCGTCACCCCCGACGACCCCGCCTTTAAGCTGGAGGAGCAGGCAGCCGAGGAGCGCAAAGAAGAGCGCCACCACAAGCTCTAGGGCAAGCTGCCGAGGATGTGCCAAAGCACCGTTAGCCAAGCGCGGCCGCGCCGCACCCATCGCACATGCCGCACCACGCGCGTCCCTCTCCCGCCCCTCGCCTACTTACGCACCGCCCCTCCAATAAACGCGTTATCATCTTGACCCATGAACATACGTTAGGAGCAATCATGCCAAACGAGAACAGCTACGAAGTCGCGCTGCAAAAGAGCAACGCCATTCGCGAGGGCCTGGCCAAGACGCCCGAGAAGTTCACCATGCTCACCGGCGACCGCCCCACCGGCCGTCTGCACCTGGGCCACTACTTCGGCACCCTCAAGGGCCGTGTTGAGCTGCAGAACATGGGCGCCAAGACCAACGTGCTCATCGCCGACTACCAGGTCATCACCGACCGCGACACGACCGAGCACATCCAGGACAACGTGTACAACATGGTCATGGACTACCTTGCCTGCGGCATCGACCCCGACAAGACCATGATCTATGCACACTCCGCCGTGCCCGCAGCCAACCAGCTCATGCTGCCGTTCCTGTCGCTGGTGTCCGAGGCCGAACTGGCGCGCAACCCCACCGTCAAGGCTGAGATGGAGGCCTCGGGCCACGAGCTCACCGGCCTTCTGCTCACCTACCCGGTGCATCAGGCCTGCGACATCCTGTTCTGCAAGGGCAACGTGGTGCCCGTCGGTCGCGACCAGCTGCCGCACATCGAGCTTACCCGCACCATCGCCCGCCGCTTTAACAACCGCTACGGCAAGGTGTTCCCCGAGGTCGACGCGCTGCTGTCCGAGACCCCGCTGCTGCCGGGCCTGGACGGTCGCAAGATGAGCAAGAGCTACGGCAACGCCATCAATATTTCGATGACCGCCGAGGAGACGGCCAAGCGCATCAAGAAAAGCCAGACCGACTCCGAGCGCATGATCACGTTCGATCCCGAGAACCGCCCCGGTGTGTCTGGCCTGCTTTCGACGGCCGCCATCTGCACCGGCCGTTCCGAGGTCGAGATTGCCGAGGAGATTGGCATGGGCGGCTCCGGCCAGCTCAAGAAGTACGTGACCGAGGCCGTCAACGAGTACTTCGCACCGATCCGCGAGCGTCGCCAGCGCTACGAGAACGATCTGGATTACGTGAAGGACGTGCTGCACGAGGGCAACCGTCGTGCTAACGAGATCGCCGAGCAGACCCTGGCAGAGGTTCAGGACGCCATGGGCATGGTGTACTAGACCGATCTGCTGGCTTGAGCTTTCGATTGCTATAGGGCGGGCGCTACGGCGTCCGCCTTTTTTGGAGCCGGACCGCTTCGGCTCCGTCCATCGCACTCCCCCGACAAACAGGAACAGGCCCGCCGGCAGTTAGTTGCCAGCGGGCCTGTTCCCGAAGTACACCGTTGAATCGCACAGAGGGGAGGAATGCGAATCAAACTCAACAGGGCAGGCTTTTTCATCGCCTATTGCCTGCTCCGTTGCTGAAACCAATATAGTTCACCGTGGTTTACTTTCTAGCGTCAATATGCGCCGCCATACCTTCTCCATAAGTTAGCCCGGGTAAACTAAAACCACCACACCACAAAGGGGACAGGCACCTTTGTGGCGGTTTTAGCCACGGCAGAACCGTTAGAGTCCGGCAGGCCAGCGACAGGCGCCCAGATCGACGTGCATGTCGTCCTTAAACGCCACACCCTCCCCTAGCAAAAGCTCACGTTGAGCATCGGGGCCGCCAAAGGCAAAGCCTTCGCAAATGCGACCGTCGGCAAACACCACGCGGTGACAGGGAATCTCGCCGGGGCGCGGATTGCTATGCAGGGCATACCCCACGTACCGCGCACTTCGTGGGCGACCGGCAAGCAGCGCCACCTGACCATACGTGGCGACCATCCCCTCGGGGATCTGCTCGACCACCTCGTACACCCGATCAAAAAAGCCCTCAGACGCCATTGCTCGCTCCCTTCCACCCGGAAAAGCATAAACCACCACAAAGGTGTCTGTGAACTGCGCCCCGAAACTTGGACTGAATAAA
>CABJFQ010000016.1 GCA_902364975.1 Coriobacteriaceae bacterium
ATTCTAAAAAACACCTTGCCAAATAGGAGCGTCAGCACGAGGCCCGCTTATCCGTAGCTCCGAAGGAGCAGGATAAGCGGGCCTCAAGTGCGAGGACGTTTTTAAGGGGATACCCTTGGGCGGCCCGAAGAGATTAACCAGCGATGTCTACAGGTACTCGATTTGAGCGCCCTCGGTGTCGCACGTCAGAATATGCGTATCGCACTTGGGGAACTGCTCGCGCAGCTTGACCTGTAGGAACTTTGCCACGATGGTGTCGTCGGTCACCGCCATGAGGGTCGAGCCCGAACCGCTGATCCAGATGGTCTTGGCACCGCCGTTAAGACAGGTGTCGCGCACGGCGTTGTAGTCGGGAATCAGGCGACGGCGATAGGGCTCCTGAATACGGTCGTCATTGGCGGCAGCAATCAGGTCCAGATCGCCGGTCTCGAGACCGCGCGTCATGCCGGCGATGCGGCCCATCTGCCATACGGCGGTGGAAAGCGGAATCTCCTGCGGCACGACCTTGCGCGCCTCACTCGTGTGTACCTCGTAGGGCGGAATCACGGTAATAAAACGCAGGCGATCGCTCACCTCGTAGCGCAGGCACTGGGGGAGCGAATCGGTCGGCGTAAAGGAGCAGACGGCGCCGCCCAGGATAGCGGGGGCGACGTTATCGGGATGGCCCTCGACCTCGGTGGCAATGCGGACGAGCTCGGCGCGGTCGACGGTGTGGCCCGTCAGCGCGGCGGCGGCCATAATGCCGGCGACAACGCAGGTGGAGCTGGAACCCAGGCCACGAGCGACGGGAACGTCAGTCTGAATGTCGATGGCGACGGGGAAGGCCGGCTCGCCCCATGCGGCAAGCGCATCGACAAAGCTCACGTAGACCAGGTTGTTCTCGTTTTGGAATTCCTCGGGGCAGCCCGTGATGGTGAGCTTGTCGGCGCGCTCGAAGGTGAAGTGCGAGTAGAGGCTGACGGCCATGCCGAGGGTGTCGTAGCCAATGCCCAAGTTGGCGCTTGTTGCTGGGACGGTGATTTTGATCATGTGAGTCCTCCTGGCGTGCCTGGCTGTTTAGTTCGCTGCTCGGGCAGTCCTGCGCAAGACGGAAAGCACATTAAGTGCTTTCCTTTGCGTGCGGAACTCGCGACGAACTAAACAGCCAGGCACGCTGTGCGCGTTCGTCATCATCCCGGGGGTTATCTGATGAAAGAAGGTGCGCCGGCTTTCGCCGGCGCTTAATGAGGGGTTTAGTTGGTAGCCATCTTTTTTGCTGCGGACTCGACGTAGCTTGCCATCTCATCGACGTCGCAGACGTCTTCGAAGCGGATGGGCTTGGACTCGAGCTCGGCGAGCTGGGTCGGGGCGACCGTGTTGGTGGCCTGCTCGAGCACGCGCATGGCCTCAAAGTCGTCCTCGGGAACGTTGAGCCCCAGGGCGTCGCAGCAGGCGCGCGGGAACTTGTAGGGGCTGGCGGTCGAAAGCAGCACGCGGGCCTTGGCGCCTTCGGCGGGGGCGACCTGCTCAAAGACGTGATAGCCGCAAGCGGTGTGCGGGTCGATCACGTAGCCGTTCGCATCCCAGCAGCTCTTGATGGCAGCGCGGACTTCGTCCTCGCTGGCCCAGCCGCAGCCAAACACGCTCTGGATCTTGGCCAGCAGGTCGGCGGGCACCTCGTAGCGACCGGTCTGGGCAAGCTGCTCCATAAGGCCGGCAACGAGCTCACAGTCGCCATCGGACAGGAAGTAGAGCATGCGCTCCAGGTTGGAACTGATGAGGATGTCCATCGACGGCGAGATGGTCGTGAAGAACGGGCGGTTACGGTCGTAAACGCCGGTGGTCAGGAAGTCGGCAAGCACTTTGTTCTTGTCGCTCGCCACGACGAGCTTGGCGACGGGCAGACCCATGCACTTGGCGTAGTAGCCGGCCAAGATATCGCCAAAGTTGCCGGTGGGCACACAGAACTCTACGGCGTCGCCAGCCTCGATAGCGCCGGCGCGCAGCAGTTGCGCATAGGCGGCAAAGTAGTAGACGACCTGCGGTACCAGACGGCCGACATTGATGGAGTTGGCGCTCGAAAGCACCGTGCCAGCGGCCTCCAGGCGCTCGGCAAGTTCCTTATCGGCAAAGATGCGCTTGACGGCACTCTGGGCATCGTCGAAGTTGCCGCGAATGCCGCAGACGGCGACGTTATCGCCCTCCTGTGTGGACATCTGCAGATTCTGCACGCGGCTGACCTTGCCCTCGGGATAAAAGACGGTAATACCCGTGCCCGGGGCGTCGGCAAAGCCGGCGAGTGCGGCCTTGCCCGTGTCGCCCGACGTGGCGGTGACGATCATGATGCGCTCGGCGCCGCCGTCCTTGGCAGAGGTACGGGCCATCAGACGGGGGAGCATCTGCAGGGCGACGTCCTTAAAGGCGCTCGTGGGGCCGCCAAAGAGCTCCATCACATAGGTCTGAGGGGCGTCGGCGCCCGGTGCGGCATCGAGTTTGACGAGCGGCGTAACCTCTTCGCTCGCGAACGTGCCGCGGTATGCTTCGTCGACACACGCCGAAATTTCTTCGGTCGTGTAATCATTCAGTAACATTCCCAACACATCTTGAGCGATTTCAAAGTACGATTTATCTGCAAGCGAGCTGATATCGACCTGCTGGGTGCCGAGCTCGTCCGAGACAAACAAACCCCCGTCGGGAGCGATGCCAGTACGGATTGCCACCTTACTTGAGCACGATAAAGTGCGTCCTCGTGTACTATGATAAGTTCCCATATAACACTGCTCCTCGGATGCCTTGGTCCCAATCGGTGAAACCATGGTATCAGAGCGCGCAAAATAGGTTCGCAGAGGCTTTTTAGAAAGGTAACCTCCAGCCCATGATTAAGATTGCCAAGTTTGGCGGCTCGTCGGTCGCCGACGCCGAACACTTCAAGAAGATCAAGGCCATCGTCGATGCCGACCCGGCTCGCCGTTTTGTGGTGGTTTCCGCCTGCGGTCGCCGTTTTAAGGGCGACACCAAGGTGACCGACCTGCTCTATCTGGTCAATGCGCACGTTAAGTACCACGTGTCGTGTGAGGAGCTGCTCGAGGACATTGGCCAGCGCTATTTTGATATCGCTGACGAGCTGGAGCTCACCTATCCCATCCGTGAGGAGTTCGCGGCCTTTGCCGAGCGCGCCCGCTCCGGTGGCTACTCTACTGAGGAGCTCGTAAGCCGCGGCGAGTACTTTACCGCGCGCCTGATGGCTGAGTACCTGGGCCTACCGTTCCTGGACGCCGCGACGGTTGTGGCGTTCCATCACGACGGTACGCTCAGCATGAATCGCACCTCCGAGCTGGTGCAGGAGTACGGTCAGCAGGGCGGCTTTGTTATGCCCGGTTTCTACGGCGCGACGCGTGAGGGCCAGATCAAGCTGCTCGATCGTGGCGGCGGCGATATCTCGGGCTCGATTCTGGCCAAGTGCCTGGGCGCCGACCTGTACGAGAACTGGACCGACGTCTCGGGCTTCTATTCTGCCGATCCGCGTATTGTTCCCGAGGCTCAGCCCATCGCCCGCGTTACCTACGAGGAACTGCGCGAGCTTTCGTACATGGGCGCGAGCGTCCTGCACGAGGAGGCCGTGTTCCCCGTGCGCGAGGCAGGCATTCCGCTGGTCATCAAGAACACCAATGCGCCGCAGGACCCCGGCACCATCATTAGCGAGACCGCTGACGAGGGCGAGGCAGAACCCATCATTACCGGCGTGACCGGCAAGCGCGGTTTTGTCGCCATCAACGTGGCCCGCGACCGCACCAAGCCCCGCGTTGGCTTTATGCGCCGTGCGCTTTCGGTCTTCGAGCGCTATGACGTTTCCGTCGAGCATATGCCCACCGGCGTCGACCGCTTTGGCGCCGTGGTGCAGGAGCAGGATGTGCACGATTCGCTGTACTCGCTCGTGGGCGACATCCAGCAGGAGGTCGAGCCGCTCGAGATCGAGGTTGTCGAGGGCTTGGCGCTCATCGCTACCGTCGGCCGCAACCTGCGCGGTCGTGCAGGTATCTCGGGCCATCTGTTTGGCATGCTCGGCCAGGCCGGCGTGAGCGTGCGCATGATTTCGCAGAGCTGTGACGAGATCAATATCATTATCGGTGTCGAGGAGAAGGACTTCGACCTGGCGATTCGGACCATTTACCGTGCCTTCTCCGACGAAAACGGCATTGTGAAGGTCTCCGATCTGGAGGCTCCTGCGCCGGTCGATCCCGCTCTGGCTGCGCTCAAAAAGTAGCGACTGCTCGGTAGATTTTTGGGTCATGTCTCAAAAATCTACGGCGGGGCGTTTCGTTTCGGTTTCGTTTCGACGGGGCGGGTTTCGTGCCCGCCCTGTTCTTGTATACACTGGCAACAATAATCGGCCTGCTCGGCGTGCGGGCAAAAGCCACAACCTTTAAAGGGGGAAGCATGAAACAGTACACGGTTGCTATTTTGGGCGCGACGGGAGCTGTAGGCACCCAGATGCTCGAGTGCCTCAACGAGCAGGAGTTCCCAGTTGGCAAGCTCAAGCTGCTAGCGAGCGCGCGCTCTGCGGGCAAGACCGTCGAGTTCCGCGGCGAGCAGGTTGTGATCGAAGAGGCTTGCCCCGAGGCCTTTGAGGGCTGCGACATCGTACTCGGCGCTGCCGGCGACGATATCGCCAAGGAGCTGCTGCCCGAAGCCGTCAAGCGCGGCGCCGTCGTGGTCGACAACAGCCATGCCTTCCGCATGGACCCCGAGGTGCCGCTGGTCGTGCCCGAGATCAACGCCGACGACATCAAGTGGCATCACGGCCTTATCGCCAACCCCAACTGCGCGACCATCATCGGCCTGGTTCCCACGTGGCCGCTGCATCAGCTCGCCGGCGTAAAGCGCATGATCGTCTCGACGTATCAGGCGGCTTCGGGTGCCGGCGCTCCCGGTATGGCCGAGCTCGAGGCTCAGTTGGCCGCCCTGGGCCGCGGCGAGGAGATTCCCGAGCCGCGTGCATTTGCCGCCCAGCTGGCGAGCAACCTGATTCCGCAGATCGGCGGCGTCAAGGAGGAAGGCTTTACTTCCGAGGAAATGAAGCTGCAAAACGAGGGCCGCAAGATTATGCACCTGCCCGAGCTGCGCGTGAACTGCACCTGCGTGCGCGTGCCGGTGCTGCGTTCGCATTCCGAGAGCATTACGCTCGAGTTTGAGCGCGACATTACGGTCGAGGAGGCTCGTGCCGCGCTGGCTGCCGCTCCGGGCGTGAAGCTGGTTGACGATATGAGCGCCGAGGATGCGCACGATCGCTTCCCCATGCCGATGGATACCTCCGACCAGGACCTGATCTGGGTCGGTCGCGTGCGTCGCGACATCTCGAACCCCGAGGCCGCGCGTGGCATCACCTTCTGGTGCTGCGGTGACCAAATCCGTAAGGGCGCGGCAACCAACGCCGTCCAGATTGCTAAGCTGCTCTGCGAGTAGTGCGACCTGTCCGGCGGGGGCCGGGCTTAGTTTTCAGAACGTCCTCGACCATGTGTGGCGCCTTGTCCTGCTCCTTCGGAGCCGCGGACAAGGCGCCACACTGGTCTGCGGAGTGTTCTGAAAACTAAGCCCGGCCCCTGCCTGCGGTGACTCGGCTGCGAGCGGCCTGCGATGGGGCCGCTGCTGGTTGGGGCCGCTGGGCTGATGTGGGGGCACGTGGCCGTTGCAGGCCCTGGTCCCGGCGGCGGCCCCGGCGCTTCGCGCCTGCCGTCTTGGGGGACTGCGGAGCGCGGCCGGCAGCTGCGGCGCGTTGCGCCTGCTACCTGCGGGGACTTTGGGGTCGTGCGGCAGCTGCGGCGCTGTCGCGCCTGCTGCCTTGGGTGACTTTGGGGTCGATTGGGGTTGTCTGCACAATTCGCGGTATTATGTTGCGGAGTTTTGAAAGGAGCCGCTGGTGGTCACGACGACATTTGCCTCGCCTTTGGGCGAAATCTTGCTTGCCGCTGATGGCCGCGGTCTGACGGGGCTTTGGTTTGAGGGGCAGGAGCACTTTGGTTCCACGCTTCTCCGGGAAGACTCCGAACATGTTGAAGGCGCCGACGCGGTTTCCGGTACCGGTGGTATGTCGTCGGTGAGTCCGGCAAATGGTGTGGCCTCTTCGGTGCTTGAGCGTTCATGGGCTTGGCTGAATGCTTATTTTGCGGGGCAGGAGCCTCGGTTTACGCCGCCGTTGCATTTGATTGGTACGGCGTTTCAGCGCGAGGTTTGGTTTGAGCTGCTTTCTATTCCGCGTGGCGAGGTCGCTACGTATGGCGAGATCGCCCAGCGTGTAGCGGCTCGACATCGTGTGCCGGGAAATGAAGCGCCCGCTGTGTCTCCTCGTGCGGTGGGGGCTGCGGTTGCGCGTAATCCCATTTCGATAATCGTGCCGTGCCATCGCGTGGTCGCGGCCGACGGATCGCTCAACGGATATGCCGGCGGGCTTGATCGCAAGGAGTGGCTGCTTCGGCTTGAGGGCGCGTACGAGGAATAACGCTCGAACGCTTTGCATAACTAGGACGCCGCAAAAGGACGAGCCTCCGTCCTTCCGCGGCCGGTATGCGTCCGGGCGCTCGGCATCGGCGGCTTAAGTTTGGCTAAGTCACATCCTGCGTATTTGAAAACGCGCAGGTTGAGCCGCTAAGGCTGCGCTAAGGCGGTTGACGGTACGCTATCATCGGCAGTATCGAAACCTGTAGAGCCATGCGCCAAAGGAGCAACTATGAAGCTGATGCTTGCCGAGGACGAACCTGGTCTCTCCCGCGCCCTCACCGCGATTCTTCAACATAGCGACTACGAGGTCGACACCGCCCTCGACGGCTTGACGGCGCTCGAGAATCTACTCACCAACGATTACGACGCCGCAATCCTGGACATCATGATGCCCGGCATGGACGGCATCGAGGTGCTCAAGCGTACACGCGCCGCCGGAAAGCGACTGCCCATCATCATGCTCACGGCAAAAAGCGAGGTGTCCGATAAGGTCGAGGGCCTGGATGCCGGTGCCAACGATTACCTGACCAAGCCGTTTGCCGCCAAGGAACTGCTTGCGCGTATTCGTGCCATGACGCGTGCCGCGACGGCAATTGACGCCACGACGCTCAGCGTGGGTAACGTGCGCCTCGACACGGCGGCTTGCACGCTTGTGGGACCTTTGGGCGAGGAGCACCTGGCCAATCGCGAGTTTCAGCTTATGGAACTCTTTATGCGCAACGCCGGCACGCGCATGCCCACCGAGCGCCTAATGCTTGAGGTTTGGGGCGAGGACGCGCCCGAAGGTGCCAATGTAGTGTGGGTCTATATCTCGTACCTGCGCAAAAAGCTGACGGCGCTGGGTGCCGACGTGGCCATCCGCGCGTCGCGCAACCAGGGATATTCGCTCGAGGTTGTCGAGGAAGGAGAACGGGCGTGAGCGTGCGCACGTGGTGCAAGCGCATGGCGGCGAAGCTCGGCATGGGTGTGGGCTCGGGTAATCCGGAGCGCGCCGATGCTGCCAGTGCAATGGGCCGTCGCCTGCGTCGTAAGTTCATCCTCGTTGCCATGGGCGCTGTGACCGTGGTGCTCACGCTCATCATCGCTGGCATCAACATTGTCAATTATTCGCATGTTTGCAAGATGGCCGATGCACGACTGGACTATATCCTGGCAGGCAAGGATGGCATTGATGGGGAGGACGAGCCTAAGACCGGTCCCGGTCAGGATGCGGTTGCCGGCAAGGTTGCTACCGGTAACCGGGCGGCCGTTCGCGATGTGCATTTTGAAGGCATGACGGCGGAGTCTCCCTTCGACACGCGCTACTTTACGGTGTCGATTGCCGGCGGGCAGGTGACCGATGTCAACACGGCCCGCATTGCCGCGGTAGGTGCCAAGCGTGCCGCCCGCATCGCTGCAGGACTATATTCCAAGGGTTGGACTTCGGGCTTTTCTGGCAACTACCGTTATACGGCTACGGTTCAGGGCGACAAGACAACCTATGTGTTCGTGGACTGTTCGCGCGAGCTTGCAAGTTTCCATTCGTTTTTGAGCGCGAGTGTGGCAATCAGCTGCATTGGCTGGCTGGCGGTGCTGGCAATTGTAACGGTCGCCTCGGGTGCGGTGATTCGGCCGATGGTCGAGAGTTATAGCAAACAGAAGCGCTTCATTACCGATGCAAGCCACGAGATCAAAACGCCGCTGGCCGTGATTGACGCCGCCAACGAGGTCCAAGAGATCGAGAGCGGCGAGAGCGAGTGGACGCAGAGCATTCACGAGCAGGTCGCGCGGCTGACGGCGCTCACGGAGCGTCTGGTGTTCCTGGCGCGTATGGACGAGGGTTCGGCCGGCTTTACTATGGCGACGATTGATCTTTCGGAGGCCGTGGACACGGCTGCGACGCCATTTGAATCGGTGGCGGTTTCGCGCGGAAAGCGGCTGTCGACGTCGATCGCGAGCGGTGTGCGGGCCCATGCCGATGCCGCGGCAGTGGCGCAGGTTGTTGAGCTGCTGCTGGACAACGCCACACGCTACGCAAGCGAGGACAGCGTGATCGAGCTGAGCCTGCGTGCCGTTTCGCGCGGTGCGGGCAAAGGCTCGGCCGAGCTTGTCGTATCGAATGCTGTTGATGAGCTGCCCGAGGGCGACCTGGACCGGCTGTTCGACCGCTTCTATCGTGCGGACGTGTCGCGCAGCTCCAAGACAGGTGGCTCGGGCGTGGGGCTGTCCGTCGTGCGCGCCATCGCCGAAGCCCATGGCGGATCCGCCACCGTATCCGGCCACGATCATCAGATCACCTTCACCGTCCGCCTCTAAAACCTGCAAAAAGGGACAGGTTTGTTTTGGCAGGTTTTATCTGGAGAAACGTCGACGGAGGAGGCTGTGGGCGGAAACTGTGTCCCGGTTTGACGCCTCGGAATGGGATGAGCTTTCCCCTTGGAGGGCCTAGCGGAAACTGCGCCCCGGTGTATCTGCCGGGCGGCTTCCTACGCCCGCTCCTGCAGGGCGTAGATCGATTTGTCCATGTTGAACAGATAAGCCACAACGCAGACGATGAAGAACATCGGCAGATTACCGAAACCGAAGACCTCGCAGCCAATGAGGATCGGCGCGAGCAGCGTATTGGTGGCGCTGCCAAAAACGGCGGCGTAGCCCAGCGCGGCGCAGAGCTCGACGGGCATGCCGAGAATCCCGGCGAGTACGACACCCAGGCTGGCTCCGATGGAGAACAGCGGCGTCACCTCGCCACCCTGATATCCTGCGGCAAGCGTGGCGATGGTGAGTACGAATTTGAGCGCCCAGTCCCAAGGCATGATCGACGCCTCGCCGTTGTCACCCAGTGCCGCGGATATCAGGTTGGTGCCAAGGCCGCAGTATCGCCCCTGCCACAGCGCGAACAGAATCGCCGACAGCGCAAGGCCCATAACGGCAACGCGTATGTAAGGGCTGGGGAGCAGCCGCGCTGCAAGGGTCTTGGCATGGGCAAGGCACCAGGCAAAAGCTCCACCTACCATACCAAACGCGATACCCAACAACGCCAGCCGTCCAAGACCGGGGAGGTCGAGCGCATACGAGGCGGTAACGGCGACCTCGAACTTCTCGAGTCCCAGAGCGCCGGAGGTCATGCTTGCGGCAAGTGAAGCCGTAAGCGCGGGAAACAGCGCGCGGTATTCCATGCGTCCGGCGACCAGCACCTCGACAGCAAAGACCGTAGCGGCGAGCGGCGTTCGAAAGAGTCCGGCAAAGCCGGCGGCCATACCAATGAGCAAAAACGTGTTGCCGGGGTCGCGGAAAGGCAGGCGTCGGCCGATCCAATGCGAGACGGTTGCGCCGATCTGCACGGCTACGCCTTCTCGTCCCGCGCTGCCGCCAAAAAGATGCGTGGCCCACGTGCTCAGCATAATGAGCGGCACCAGACGCGGGGAGATGGCGTCCTCGCGTCCGTGACCTACGTCGAATACTAAGCTCATGCCCCGATCGGTGCCTTTGCCCCAGGTGAGGTAGGCAAATACGATGGCCAAGCCCATGAGGGCGAGGAAGGGAAGGAGCAGTACGATGTGCTCGTTACGGAAGGCGCCAATTGCCAGGAGCACACGACCAAAAAGGGCACAGATGGCGCCAACGATAACGCCGATAGGGATTCCGACGGCGCCCATGAGCACGAGACCGCTATAGGTGTTGACCAGGAGTTTGATTCTGCTCGAAGCGCTGCTTTCTGACATTTTGCTTTCCGACACTTGCTCTCTTGATAGAAAAAGAGCTGGAGTTGCGCATCGTTGAGAGGCTTTCCAGCTTTAGCAAAACAAACTTATAAGATGCGACGGGCCGCGTCAAGATAATTACCGGACGGCCTAGGAGGCGGCTGGTTGGCCGGCTTAAAACCTAGCGCGTGAAATGACGCCCCACGCTATTCAGCGCGCTTGATAGGATGACGAACCACGGTCTTAAGTTTCTCCGGTGCGCATTTGCGTGGATCGGAGAGATAGATTTCGTGATGTAAACGGGTGTCTGAGAAGTCGGGAACATAGCCCAGCTCGGTCGTGTATTCATGCATAGCGTTTACGGTCGCCGGTTCGTTGTCGTAGGGCCCGGTGTGCATGCATTGAACGCAGAGACCCTCGTCAACTTTAAGCAGTTCGACGGCGGAAAAGTCCAGTTTCTTTTTGGTCGTGGCTTCCGCGACTGCCCAGTCAAAGTCATTTCGGGTGACGAAATCGGGCAGGCGGATGCACGAGATAAAGTTGAAATTGTCCTTGCGTACATAATCGATGCCGCCGCTCGGGGACTCTTGCCACCAGAAACCCTCGAGCGGCGGTACCACAAAGTCGAAATAGCCCTCGATACTCCTTGAGCCTTTCTTCGACATCTTGACGGTATAGGCGATGCCGTAAAGTAGCGGCAGGGCGTTTTGATACTCGCCACCTTCGGTATTTGGGTCGCCCTTTCCGCGAACGGCAACGTAGTTCATAGGCGGGACAGTTACGATGCTCGGCTTGCTTGCAGGTTTGTAGAGCTCCTTGCATTCCTTCTTAAAGTCGAACGCCATGTTGGCCGCCTTTCTGCGTATTGGCCTGCTTAGATAGTTGAATCATATCATAGAAACGAACAGCTGTTCGAATTATTTGGCTGACAGATTGAGATGCGTGCGTTGTGTTTGGCGGTCGGCCTGACCCCGTCGATGATTTCTCGGCCTCCCCGGCGCCTCATCTATAGCTGCCGTTTCCCCATATAAAACATGCCAAAATAAACCTGTCCCTTTTTGGTCGGTGCGAAATGGGTAATACTAAAGAGTTATCCGACCAGATGGGAACCGATCGATGGCCTATATCGAATTCAAAGATGTCATCAAGGCATACGGCGAGGGCGACGCGCGCATTCACGCACTCGACGGCGCGAGCTTTACGGTTGAGCGCGGCGAGCTCGCTATTATCCTGGGCGCTTCGGGCGCCGGTAAAACCACGGCCCTCAACATTCTGGGCGGCATGGATACGGCGACCTCCGGCACCGTGACGGTGGACGGACGCGACGTGAGCTCCGCCAACGAGGCGCAGCTCGTGGAATACCGCCGCGCCGACGTCGGCTTTGTTTTCCAGTTCTACAATCTGGTACCCAACCTGACGGCCCTCGAAAACGTCGAGCTCGCAGCTCAGATCTGCCCTGATTCGCTCGATGCCGAACAGACGCTTCGCCAGGTCGGCCTGGGTGAGCGCCTCGCCAACTTTCCGGCGCAGCTTTCGGGCGGCGAGCAGCAGCGCGTGTCCATCGCCCGCGCGCTGGCCAAGAACCCTAAGCTGCTCCTTTGCGACGAGCCGACGGGTGCACTCGACTACAAAACCGGCAAGCAGATTCTGCAGCTGTTGCAGGACACCTGTCGCAAGCAAAGCATTACGGTCATTATCATCACCCACAACTCCGCGCTGGCGCCCATGGCCGATCGCCTGATTCGCTTTAAGAATGGCCGCGTGGAGAGCGAGACGGTCCAGCAAAATCCTGTGCCTATCGAGACGATCGAGTGGTAGCGCCCATGGACCAGGATCGCCAAAACAGCCAACGCCGCGACGCGCAGAACACGGAGCGCGAGCAGGATTTTACGACCTACCGCACTGCCCAAAGCTCAAACGATATGGTGCCGATGGTTTTTCGCCGTGGCATCTACCGCACGATTCGCGGCAGCCTCAAACGCTTCCTGTCTATCGTCGTAATCACGGCGCTCGGTGTGAGCGTTATGTGCGGCCTCAAAGCGGGGTGCGAGGACTTGTGCGATTCGGTCGACGCTTACTTTGACCAGCAGAATGTTTATGACATCAACGTGCAGTCGACCTATGGTCTGACCGATGACGATCTTGCGGCCATTCAGGAGGTCGACGGCGTCGAGACGGCCGAGGGCATCTATACCGAGACCGCCTATACCGCCGTGGGTACGACGCGCGAGCGTGTCGTCGTACAGAGCCTCTCCAAAGAGAATATTGACCAACCGGTGCTAGTACGCGGCGAGCTGCCCGAGACTTCGGGCGAAGTGGCAGTGACCTCACGTTTTTTGAAGGCTTCGGGCAAGAAAATCGGCGATACGGTGAGTTTTGCCGCCAATGACGCGAGCTCGTCGAACCAAAGCGCCAAGGACCAGTTTGCCGATGGAGACTACACCATCACGGCCGAGGTTCTCGATCCCACCGACGTGAGCTCCGACTCGACAGTCAACGCCTTCCGTGCCGCCTCGGCCGCGGACTACAAGTTCTACGTGAGTGAGGATGCCGCGACGTCGTCGTCCTATTCCGCGGTCCACGTGATCGTCGAGGGAGCCAAGGACCTCAACTCCTATTCCGATGCCTATACGGCAAGGATTAACGAGGTCAAGGGCAATATCGAGAAGATTCGTGACGAGCGCGAAAAAGCGCGTGCCCAGGAACTGACGGCCGATACGCCGGCGAGCTTGGACGCGGCCGAGCGTCAAGCGAACATGGTCTTTGGGATTGAACAGGACAACATCAACCGTATGGCCGAGGGCAGCGAGGAGCGCACCCAGGCTCAGGCCGATTTGGACCAGCGCCGCGCCACCGCCGACCAGCAATTCGCCGATGCCCGCGCCGAGATTTCCGACCTTGGCGAATGCACCTGGTACATCCAGGACCGTGGCAACATCGCGAGCTACTCGAGCGTCGAGAGCGACAGCTCCTCGATCGAGGCCATCGCCACGGTCTTCCCGTTCATCTTCTTTATCGTCGCCGTGCTCATCAGCCTTACCACCGCCACGCGTATGGTCGAGGAGGAACGCACGCTCATCGGCCTGTATAAGGCGCTCGGTTATTCGCGCGGGCGCATTCTGTCCAAATACGTGGACTACTCGCTGTGGGCGTGCCTGATCGGCGGCGTGCTCGGCAATATCATCGGATTTGTGGGCCTGCCGCTGTTCCTGTTTACGGTGTTCGACGACATGTACTCGCTGCCCCAGATGTTGCTTTCGTACGACATTGTGTCCTCAATCGTCTCGGTGGCACTGTTTGCCGTGGGCGTGGTGGGCGCCACAATTATCGCCTGCCGCCACGAGATGGCCGAGACCCCGGCCTCGCTCATGCGCCCCAAGGCTCCGCGCGCCGGCTCGCGCATCTTGCTTGAGCGCGTCGGCTTTATCTGGCGCCGCATGGGCTTTTTGAACAAGGTCGCTGCACGCAACCTATTCCGCTATAAAAAGCGCGCCTTTATGACCATCTTTGGCATCGCGGGTTGCACCGCGCTTGTGATCTGCGGTATGGGTATTCGCGATACGTCGGTGGCGCTTTCGCCCAAACAGTATGGGCATATCACGCGTTATGACTTGCTGGCGGTCGCCAACCCCGATGACTTTACGCAGACGTGCGCGGCGTTGGATGAGCGCAGCACGGCCAATGATTCCAACGTGACGGTGACCTCGACCCTGCCGATTATGACCGACAACGTCACCTTTACGTTTGGCGGCAAGAGCGAGACCGTGCAGCTCATCGTGATTCCCGACGACCGCACGGGTGACTTGGGCGATTACGTGCGCCTGGAGGATGAGTCCAAAGAACCGCTCGCCCTGCGTGACGGAGACGTGTATTTGAGCAAGAGCTCTCAGCTGGTGCTGGGGATCAAGCCGGGTGACACGGCTCACGTCCAGGATTCGTCGCTCAATGTTGCCAAGGTCAAAGTCAGCGACATCTCGCTCAACTATCTAGGCAACACGCTTTACATGACGCAGGGCACCTATGAGCGCGCGTTCGGTCGAAGTGCACGCCTTAACGGCGTCTTTGTGTTGCTTAAGGGTTCGTCGGCTGACCAGATTGCGTTTAGCAAGAAGCTTAAGAGTGACGGTTGGCTCACAATTTCGAGTACGTCCGAGCATTGGGAGAATTATGAGGCCAACTTCACCATCATCAACTCGGTCGTGGTGCTTGTGACCTTTATGGCGGCGTGCCTGTCGTTTGTGGTGGTGTTTACGCTGTCTAATACGAATATTTCGGAGCGCGAACGCGAGCTGGCGACCATCAAGGTGCTGGGCTTCCGCCGTGGCGAGGTGCACCACTACGTCAACAAGGAGACGTTGATCCTCACGGCGATTGGCGCCGCGCTGGGCGTGCCGCTGGGTGGCCTGCTTGCCGAGAGCTTTACGTACATCCTGCAGATGCCGTCGCTGTACTTTGACGTCGAAGTCGAGCCGCTGAGCTACGTGCTTGCCGTGGTGCTTTCCTTCGGCTTTACGATCATAGTCAACCTCGCCACCAACCGAACGCTCAACAAGATCGACATGGTCGGCGCCCTCAAGAGCGCCGAGTAGCCTGCCAAAAAGGGACAGGTTTATTTTGGCAGGTTTTATCTGGGCAAACGCCGGACAACCATTAGGTGGCCCGGCGTTTGCCCCGTCAAACGGGCTTTCCATTTGCCTTTCATTCTATTTGGCTTTCGCTCGCAGGCGTGGATGAGAGGCTCTCTTTAGCCTTCGAGATTGGGCTTGAATGGGTCGTATGCCGCAAAACGGGCCTATCTACTACGTTTGCTACCACACCCTCGACCATGACAAAGATTATGAAATTAAAACCGCAGGTAGAGGGCTTGCTAATATTCGGAAAAGGCGGGTATGGTCGGCCCTCTCGAGTTAAACGTAGTAAATAGGCCCTTTTCTTGGCGCGTGGTCAGCTCAATGCTAATCTCCGTGCCGGAACTGACCCAGTTGTTTGTAGGTTGCGGTGATATACGGACTGTTTGGCGCTTTGGAGCTTCAAAACAGTCCCTATCTCACCGCAACTTAGGAGAAGGGCGGGGGTGGTTGGGTGCTGGTGGGTCGGAGCGTGTTAGGCCTGTTTGCGGCACTTCCATTGTTTGCGGCACCAGCGCATGAGCGCCTTTATGACGGGAATCGTGATGAGGATGATCCATGCAGGATGGGGCTGTCCCAAACAGAGCCACATGTAGAGGAACCAAGCGATGGCGGCTGCCGGGTAGATGGCCTCGATCAGCTTAGACAGGTGGCGCCGATCGATGAAGTCACCAATCGCGTAGTAGACGGGAACCAGAAAGACGAGGAAAAGCCCCATGCCCCATGTGCCGTAGACAATGCCGAGCACCAGATAGGCGAGAGTGACAAGTGCGGGGAAGGGGAATTTGTTCCATGCACGTCCGACCTTGGTGTGGAAATGCTTGCCATGATGGTCGAGCTTTTCGTGTGCTTCCTTCCAGCTGGAAAACGTCTCGCCGTCGATGGTGACGGTGCCGTCGTCATTGGTACGCACGCTATGTCCATCGTCCTCTAGCGTATCGATGTGCAATCCGCCCGGCCCCACATGGACCTCTTCACCTTTGCGCTCGTTGGTCACATGGATGCCGTTCCAGCCAACATGGACTTCCTCACCTTTATTGGGATCAATGACGTGGATGCCGCGCGCGAGGGAAATATCGACAAGTGGCTTATCGCTGCAATCAGCGTGCTCAGTAGAAGCCTCAGCCTCTTCAGCCTTATCTGAAGCTTTGGCGCCGGCGTCGCTGTCCTGTGCCTCATCATCAGCCTGCGAGTCGCCAGTGCTATCCACCGCCTCCCCATACAACAGCTCATCCAGCGACACGCCATACAGCGCGGCGAGCGCAATAAGGTTATCGGTATCGGGCGAGGATTCGCTGCGCTCCCATTTGCTGACAGCCTGACGACTCACACCCAGCTGGGCGGCAAGCGCCTCCTGAGAAAGCCCGGCAGCCTTGCGGCGATCAACGAGCCGCTGCGCCATCGCAAGATCCATAGCAGTTCCTTTCATGTGGCGACCGTAATCGAATGAGCCGAGTATGCCGAGAACAACCAGTAGCGACCACCATTTCTAGTTAGAATCTGCCCCAACCCTACCGCAACTACCGGTAGCAACCCCTAACGACCAGCCATTTCAGGACAAATGTCAGTGCTACTCTCAGCTAAGAGCCTGCAACATCCCAAAATCCTCAGCCCACGCACTTGCAGCAAGAAGACGAATAGCCTCGGCCTCCCTAGTTACCGCAGGAGGCCCCAGGGCTTACCTCCCAAATCTTTCCGCAGGACGGAAGGATCCCGCCGCGCGGAGCGCACGGCGGGATCCTGACATGTCCGAGGACGATTTGGGAGGTAAGCCCTGGGGCCTCCGATGAGAGCAGTTTCGGCCGAGGCTATTCGTCGCCGAAGCTGATGCCCAACGCCTTGGCCTCGCGCACCAGATCGCTCTGCGGGTCGACATATTTGAGCTTGCCGGCGACATCCTCGAGCGGCATGTGGCACATCTTGCCGTCGCGCAGGGCAATCATGTAGCCAAACTCGCCGCGCAGGCAGCCGAGCGCTGCCTCGACGCCGCACTGGGTCGCAAAGATGCGGTCCTGGGCGTCGGGTTGGCCGCCGCGCTGCGTGTGGCCGGGGATGGCGACGCGGGTCTCGCGACCGGTCTTAGCCTCAATCTCCTTGGCGATGTCGTAGACGATCGACGGGCTTGTACGCTCGGCGAGCTTCTTCTTGTACTCCTTCTTGGACAGCGCCGCGTCCTCCTTGGAGATAGCGCCCTCGGCGACGGCTACGATGGTGAAGCGGCTGCCGGTCTCCATGCGATGCTCGATGGTCTTGATGACCTGGTCCATGTCGTAGGGGATCTCGGGAATCAGGATGACGTCCGCGCCGCCCGCGACGCCGGCGTACAGCGGGATCCAGCCAACCTTGTGGCCCATGATCTCGATGACAAACACGCGGCCGTGGCTCGAGGCGGTGGTGTGGATGTCGTCGATGCACTTGGTGGCGACGTCGATGGCGCTCGTAAAGCCAAACGTCATCTCGGTGCCCCAGGTGTCATTATCGATGGTCTTGGGCAGAGCGATAACGTTGAGGCCCTCTTCGCGCAGGCGGTTGGCAGTCTTGGTGGAGCCGTTGCCGCCCAGCATAAACAGGCAGTCGAGCTGCAGCTTGTGATAGGTGTGGACCATCGCGGGCACCTTCTCGACGCCGTCGGCCTCGGGAATGTTCAGGCGCTTGAACGGCGTGCGGCTCGTGCCCAGGATAGTGCCGCCGCGGGTGAGGATGCCGCTAAAATCGGCGGGCGTCATGACGCGGAACCTGCTGTAGATAAGGCCCTGGTAGCCGTCCTCAAAACCATAGATCTCGATAGGTTCTTCGCTATTGGTCATAAGCGTTTTGACGATGCCGCGCATGGTGGCGTTGAGCGCTTGGCAGTCGCCGCCACTGGTAAGAAGACCGATCCTAAGCATGATGAATCCTTCCGGGCAAGTTATAACATGCGCATAAGTTTACCCCCGCACACTGTTGATACGGGGGTAAAACGTGTTAGCTCAAGCGTATGGAAATGTAAGCAACGCCAGGGAACGTAAGGTCGACGGGCCTGGCTCCTTACAGTGCGAAGGCATCGACGTTGCCCCAGTGGCGGCGCAGCGCGATGGCGGCAGCGGGCTCGGTATTGTCAAAGACGACCGACCATTGCGTATTGCTGGTGATGTCTTCCGGATTGGGCTCTTGCGCCGCAGCGCGAAGGGCCTTCCAAGCGACTGCCTCGTCTTGGGCGCCGGCATGGGCGTCGAGGACATCGGCGATTGCGACGGCGCGCTCTTTACCATGGCCCAGCTCGCCATTCTTTTGGTTGGTCAGCACTTCGTCGCCATAGCAGGCGTAGAAGTTTGTAACCTGGCGTACAGGAGTCGCTTTGAAAGCGCGGTCCGGATCGCGCGGATCCCACTCTACTACGCGCGCGTCACCGGCGGCGTCGTTGATAAAGAAGTGGTAATCGCGTCCTGCCATGGCGTGCATGTCGTAGGCAGAAAGCAGGTCGACGGCCTCTTGCGTGGTGGTGGCACGGTCGAGCACCAGACGGATGGCGAGCGAGGTATTGATGACGGGGCGTTGCGTGTCCTGGTCACAGGGCTTGGAATCCAGGGTGAGTACGGCAATGGACACGCCGCACTCGTTAACACCGTCGAGCTGGGCAAACGGGCCCATGAGTGCGGCGGCACGTCCGGCGACGGAGTCGAGCGGAGTGTTATCGCCCAGGTTGTTAAGGGCGGCAAACCCGATGGAGGCATAGCCGCCGCGTGGGTGATTGCGCACCAACAGCGCCGAGGTGTCGTCCTTAAAGTCGTAATTGCGACCGGTGCGCACGCGGCCTTCGGCATCTACGGCGACAAAAGCGCTGCAGGCAAACTGGGGCGCCTGGACATGTGCCGGCACACCGGGCAGCACCTGTGCCACCACGGCATCGATGTATGCCTGGTCATCGCGCACGCCAGCGGCGATGATGCGATCAAGATCGTAGTCGTAGGCGATGTCGATTGCGTACAGGTCATAGCCATCCGCGTTGCCGGTCAAGCGTTTGAGTGACGCGGCGGACTTGATTTGCTTGCGGTAAACGATGCCGGCGGCAGCGGCAAGGCCGACGGCGACTCCCGCGACACCGCAGGCGATGGCAATGTTACGTGGCTTCATGACGGCTCCTCTCGTCCTGTTAGCGTAATTGTCGCAAAAGGAGTGCGGGCATGATGGCTCAACTTGGCGAGCGGCGCGGGATTAAACATGGAATGAAAGGCACGGCACTGGCGCGGCGGGGTATGCTGGAGGGGACCATCAACCCAGCGAAAGGGGAGAGCATGACGGATCAGGAAACGCCCGAGCGCGCGCATGTGACGGCCGACGATATCGAGGCCGCTAACGACCTTATCGACTTTATCGAGGCATGCCCCAGCATGTTTCATACGGCGGCGACCATTATGGCCGAGCTCGACGAGGCGGGCTTTACCTACCTGCCCGAGAACGCGGCGTGGGACATCGAGCCGGGCGGGCGTTATTACACGCAACGCAACACCTCGAGCGTTGTTGCCTTTAAAGTGGGCGAGGACCTGGCCGCGACGTGGGGCGAGGACGGCGTTGCCGGCGACTATCATTTTCAGCTTGCGGCGTCGCACAGCGATTCGCCGACGTTTAAGGTCAAAGCCGTGCCCGAGCTCGACGGTGCGGGCGAGACGCTGCGCCTGAACACCGAGGCCTACGGCGGCATGATCGACTATACGTGGTTTGATCGTCCGCTGGCGCTCGCGGGCCGCGTGCTGGTGCGCGAGGGCGACCGCATCGAGAGCCGCCTGCTTGCCACCGAGCGCGAGGTCGCTATTATTCCGAGCCTTGCTATCCATATGAACCGCGGCGTTAACGAGGGCTTTGCTCCCAATCGCGCCGTCGACCTGTGCCCGCTCATCAGCGCCGGTGACCTTAAGCAGGGAGATTTTGACGCCCTGATCGCCGACGAACTGGACGTTGAGCTCGAGCAAATTTTGGGCCGCGATCTGTTCCTGGTCAATCGTCAGGATGCGCGCATTTGGGGCTGGGCCGACGAGTTTATCTCGACGCCCAAGCTCGACGACCTGGCCTGCGCCTACACCTCGCTGCAGGCATTTTTGGGTGCCGAGAACGCGCACGACGTTTCGGTCTTCTGCTGCTTTGATAATGAGGAGGTTGGCTCCGAGACCAAGCAGGGCGCCATGTCGACGTTCTTGGCCGATGCGCTGCGCCGCATTAACGGCTCGCTGGGCTTTGACGACGAGTCGTACCACCGTGCGCTTGCCGCTTCGATGCTCGTGAGCTGCGACAACGCGCATGCCGTGCACCCCAACCACGCCGAGAAGTGCGACGCCCGCAACCAGGTTGTGCTCAACGGCGGCATCGTCATCAAGGAGGCCGCCAACCAGCACTACTGCACCGATGCCTTTAGTCGCGCGGTGTTCCAGGCCATCTGCGATGACGCCGACGTGCCCACGCAGGCCTTCGCAAACAAGAGCGATATGGCGGGTGGCTCCACGCTCGGCAACCTGTCGAACATGCAGGCGAGCATGCATGCCGTGGACGTGGGCCTGCCGCAGCTTGCCATGCACTCGAGCTACGAGACCGGCGGCGTGCGCGACGTGATGTACGCCATCCGCGCCCTCACCGCCTTCTACGAGCGCAACCTAACCATCAACGGCGCCGAAAGCGTGGAACTCTAAATGCGAGCCGAAGAAATGAAGGCCGAGCGTGGGGCTTAGCTTATTGATCGGGGTTTACAGCTGTTCGTCGCCGCTTGCCATGAGTCAGGGGTCGACGTGTCCAAGGCGCGACCAACGAGTGCTGAAGAACTCAAGCGTAACGCCTATTCGGACCGCTATGACGAGGAGACGGACTGGCTCTAATAAGCGAAGTGTCGAAAACGCTAGATGTATGTTTGATATCACTTTGGCGAGAGTGTCGCAGACAGAACTACCGGTATGGCGCAAGCCAACCTGACCCCATTGCACCAAACCTACCAAAAAGGGACAGGTTTATTTTGGCAGGTTTTATCTGGGCAAATGCCACAACGCCAACGGCAAGACGGAACTGCTAAGGCTTGCAGATGAAGCCGGCGCCAGCGAAACGCCGCAGGTAGAGCGCACGCCAGCGAGAGCCCGCCGTTTGAGCCAAGGTGCCGTGAAATGAAAAGGCGCTGACCTTCTGGTCGCGCCTTTGAAATTGAACGGCAGATTGGCCAAACGGCGGGCTCGCAGCGTCGAGGGGTTCCGGCGTTTGGTAAAACGCCGGAACAAATTAATGCTCAATCCAACAACGTAGTGTCTCGCCAGCCTGAAGATGACGTAGATTCTCGGCGGCGATGTCGACCACGTTGTTGAGCGTGGCTGCCAGGTGGAACCAACCGGAGACGTGCGGCGTGATGAGCATGTTGGGCGCATCCCACAGGGGGCTTGTCTCAGGCAGCGGCTCGGGGTCGGTGACGTCGACCGCGGCGCCGGCGAGATGCCCCGACTCCAGGGCGGCAACTAAGTCGTCGGCAACTACAAGGTCTCCGCGGCCGCCGTTAGCAAAGAAGGCGCCCGGCTTCATTGCGGCGAAGAACTCGGCATTCGCAAGACCGCGGGTCTCGGGCGTGCTGGGCATAAAGGATGCGACGATATCAGCCTCGGCCAGGCGCTCGGACAGGGCGTCCATGCCGTCCATGTCCTCAAATACAATGGGGTAGACGAGCGGATGACGCTTGATGCCGCGGACATGCGCGCCCATGTTGCGGCAGAGCGTGGCGAAGTGACCGCCAATGTCGCCCGCGCCCAGCACCAGCACATTGGCATTTTTGAGCGAGGTGACCGGGCCCAAGTCCTCCCAGCGATGCTGGCGCTGCAAGTCGTGATAGCCGGGCAAGCGCTTCATCATGGAAAGGACCATGGCAAATATGTGTTCGCTCACGGCCTGACCGTAGGCGCCGATTGAGCAAGACAGCTTGGCTTCAGCCGGCACGGTGCCGGCGGCAAGGTAGTCGTCATAGCCCGCGGTCTGCAGTTGCAGCAGTTGAAGGTGCTCGCATGCGGGGAGCATGGCAGGGTCAACGTTGCCCAGAATCACGTCGGCGTCAGCGACTTGCTCGTGCGTGACAGCGTCGGCGCTCGTGTAGATAAAGTCCTCGCCCGGAGCGCTCGACTCAAGAATTGCGCGATGACGGTCGTTGACGGGCAGCAAAACCAGGATGTTCACAGGCAGTCCTCTCCGCTCAACCTGCCAAAAAAGGGACAGGTTTATTTTGGCGGGTTTTATCAGGCAAAATGTTCAAATAAAACGCTGGATGCAAGACGAGCGTGCCCGTCAGCATCCGACGCATCTACAGCTACCAGCTGAGCAGTTCGTAGCCGTCCTCGGTCACCACGAGCTGTACCTCGCACTGGGCCGAATCGCTGCCGTCCTTGGTGCGCACGCACCAGCCGTCGCCCTTGCTAATCTTGATGTCGGGCGCTCCGGCATTGACCATAGGCTCGATGGTAAAGACCATGCCCGGGGCCATGATGGTATCCACATCGGGCGCCTCGGTGGTAAAGCCCACAAATGGGTCTTCGTGGAACTCCTTACCGATGCCGTGTCCGCCGTACTCGCGCACCACGCTAAAACCGGCGTCCTCGACGGTCTTTTGCACGGCCTCGGCCATAACGGACAGTGGCAGCCATGGCTTGACGGCCGCCAGACCCGCTTCCACGCTGGCGCGGGTGACATCGACCAGGCGCTGGCGCTCGGCCGAGACCTCGCCGATGCAGAACATGCGGCTCGAGTCGCTAAAGTAGCCGTCTAGGATCGTGGAACAGTCCACGTTGATGATGTCGCCCTCGTGCAGCACGTCCGTATCGCAGGGAATGCCGTGGCAGACCACATCATTGATCGAGGTGCACACGCTCTTGGGGTAGCCCTCGTAGTTGAGGTCGGCCGGCGTGCCACCGTGCTCGACGGTGTAGTCGTAGATCATCTGGTCGATCTGGTTGGTGGTCATGCCTGCGGCGATATGCTCGCCCACATAATCGAGCACGCCCACGTTGATGGCTGCCGAGCGCTTGATGCCCTCGATATCGGCGGGAGTCTTGTAGAGCGTGCGAGGCAGAACCTCCCAGCCTTCTTCCCACAAGCGCTCGAGGCGCTCATCAAAGGCGCTATGGCATTTCTTGTATTTCTTGCCGCTGCCGCACCAGCAAGCGTCGTTGCGGCCGGGCACGGGTCTTTTGTCATACATGGCTAACTTCCTTTCGTTCGCAGCTAGTATAGCCCACCCACGCGGCCATAAAAGTTGCGGTGATATAGTTCCGATTTAAGCGGTTTAACAGCACAAATAGGAACTATATCACCGCAACTGATGGGGCGGGATGGCGGGCACTAGCTGCTGCGTGGTTTTGCTAGTAGCTCACCTGGCAGGGAATACCGAGGGCGCGCACGCGCGCGGCAATGGCGTCGAGTACCTCGGGCACTGCTTTGGCAAGGCCGGCGACCGGTGTCTCGCGCGCCACCGTGTAGATGGTCGCCTCCTGCGGGCGAATGCGCTCAAGCGCCGCGAGCCAGGGGGCAACGTACTCCTCGCCGGTGTTGTCGATGGGCTTGCCCCGGTACTCACCGCTCAAAAACATCGTCTGGATAATAACGTGACCGTTAAAGCTTGCGAACGTCTCGATCTGGTGCTTGACGTCGTAGGGGCCAACGGGCTGGTCGAGCAGCTGGATAAACGCCGGGTCGACGGTATCGAGCTTAAGAATGTTGTCGTCGACCATCATGAGCGCGTCGTGCACCTCGGGGCGCTCGGCGCGCGTGCCGTTGGAGAGCACGGCGATCTTGGAGTTTGGGGCAAGCTCGTCGCGCAGCGCGACGGCGCCGGCAATGGCCTGCGGAAACTCCGGTGCGGCGGTGGGCTCGCCGTTGCCTGCGAAGGTGATCACATCGGGGAGCTCGCCCTCGGCTGCCATCTCGCGCAGCTTTGCCTCGAGTGCATCGAGCACCACGGCAGCCGTGTTATACGGCTCGTGGCAGGGGCGCTCGGCGTTGAGGCCGTTTTCGCAGTAAATGCAGTCGAACGTGCAGATTTTGCCGCTGGCCGGCATCATGTTGACGCCGAGCGAGAGACCAAGGCGACGGCTGCGAACGGGTCCAAAGATGGGGCTGGCATTCAAAAATGTAGACATAGGCATATGCTCCTCAAGACTATTGCGCCTAAGCATAGCATCGGCTCCAAAGCGAGGTGCGGGCTCTTGCTTTACAAGTTTCGTTTTTTCACGTCGCTCATGATGCCGTGCCATGAAAAGCCTCGGGTCGGGTACAGTTAATCTGTTAACAAGTCGTAAGGCAATGCGGGACCATTCAGCCGTACTGACGTGCAATTGGATGGGCATTGATGATGGGGGCACAACATGGATTTTACGGTCGAGAATGCGGGCACCACGATTGCCTGTCGCGAATATGCCGGCCCGGATGTGTCGCCTGATACTCCTGCCTTGGTGTGCGTGCACGGCGCTTGTGTTGACGGCACATTTTTCGACGGCATCGCTTGTGAGCTCAGCCGCAACTACCGCGTAATTGCCTACGACCGCCGCGGCTGTGGTGGCAGCAGCGAAGCGGCAGACGGCAGCTATGATCTTGCCGCTCAGGCCGCCGACCTGCAGGCCGTGATCGAACACGTTGGCGCTCCGACAAATGTGCTTGCGCACAGCGCCGGTACGTTGGTAGCGCTGGAGCTTCTTCGCACTGAACCCCATCTCGTCGCCCGTGCGATTCTGCATGAGCCGGCTGTGTCGGCCGAAGGCGTCGGCATGGGCGCAGCTCCGGTTTTGCTCGATATGATTGCGGCTGGAAAGGTTTCAAGGGCGCTCCGGCTTTTCTTGGGAGCCCTCGGCGACTTGGACCCCGAGGCTCCTGGAACGACCGAGGCAGAAGCCAAGCATGCCCTGCGCAACGGCCGCAGTTTCATGGCAAACGAATACGGGATTACTATGACCTGCGTTCCCGATTGGGATAGCGTTCGCGCGTCGAAAACGGTGGCCGCCGTGCTCCTAGGCGAGCTCTCGATTGGCACGCCCCGCGAGGCTGGCACGCGAGCGGCTGCCGAATATCTCGATTGCCCTCTCGTGACGATCCCGGGCGCGCATAACGGTCTGCGCGATCGCCCGGCAGCGGCTGCCCGGGCTGTCCGTGGCATCCTGGGGCTCTAGCATCCGCAATAGCCAAAGCAGGCTTCATCCGCAAACGTTTCGGCCGTATTAACAAACGTGCTCAAAACCTCGCGTCTGCGGCTTCAATCGCGCCGTCTGCCAACTCATAAGAATGTGGCAGCATTCACGTACTTACCTGCATCGACAAGGTGTTACCCTTGTAACATTTGGAACCCACCGCTCCATGCGAAACTATCGAAAGGGCCCCATATGCTCAATAATCACGAGGTCAATCTAACCGACGAGGAGGCTGCCGTCGAGGTCGCCCGCGTCGCGAAGACCTACCCCGTGGTGCGTTTACTGTCGGCCGATCAGATTAAGAGTGAGCCTAACTGCTTGCTCGCCGGCGATCGCTGCCCTTGTCTGCGTCAGTCGAGTCTTGAGGCTTTGGCAGACTCCGATGAGGTGTCGGAGCAACTGCTCAATGATGGCACTGAGTACCGCGCCCGTCTACGCCCTCTGAAGGTCGAGGGCGAGCCTCACGTCTTGCTGATGGTGCGTCCGATTGATGAGCAAGAGGCCGCGGAAGAGGACCTTGTCTACACCGACGTGCTGACGAGCGTGCGCAATCGCCGATATTACGAGGAAAAGCTTCGCAGCGCCCGCATGAATGCCGGCGTTGCGATGATCGACGTTGATGATTTTAGGGCCTTCAACGATACGTGTGGCCGTCATGCCGGCGACCTTGCGCTCGGTGCTGTGGCGACAGCCATACGCAGCGGAATCCGTTCGACTGACGAGCTTGTGCGCTATGGCTGCGACAAGTTTGTGGTTGTCATGCCCAATATTCCCTCCGATGACTTCACCCGTCGCCTGCATCAGGTGTCCGATGCCGTTCATTCCACGATTATTCCGGGCCATGAGTACGTGAGCTTGACGGCATGTGTTGGTGGCGTTCGCATTCATGGCGAGACGGTCGATGAGGGCGTTGGCCGCGCTGCTCAGTTACTGAGCCGCGCTAAGGCAAAAGCCGGTACGGTCGTGACCGATGCCGATTCCATCGAGGCCTTCCAAAGCGAAAAGCCTTTGGTGCTTATCGCCGATGACTCCGAGATGAACCGAGCCATTCTCAGCGAGATGCTCAAGGACGAGCATTGCATCCTCGAGGCCGATAACGGTCGTGCGGCGCTCGACATGGTCGACCGCTATGGCGATGAGTTGTCGCTCGTGCTGCTGGACATTGTGATGCCGGGCATAAGCGGCTTTGAGGTGCTGGCCGATCTGTCGCGCCGATCGGGTATCGATAATCTGCCTGTCATCATGATTTCGAGCGAAGATTCCGATGATGCGGTTCTGCGCGCGTATGAGCTGGGTGCCTCGGACTATATCAACCGCCCGTTTGACTCCCGTGTCGTGCGCCGCCGCGTAAGCAACACCATCCGCCTGTACGCCAAACAGCGCCGCCTGACGAACCTGCTGTCCCAACAGTACAACGAGCGCGTCAAGAACAGTCGCATGCTCATCGACATCATGGCCGGCGTCATGGAGCTTCGCAACGGCGAGAGCGGTAGGCACGTTACGAACATCGAAAAGCTGACCGAGCTGCTGCTTGGCTATCTGGTCCAGCGTAGCGGCACGATCTCCCTCGACAATGAGGAACGCTCCACGATCGCCCTGGCTTCGGCGCTGCACGATATCGGCAAGATGTCGATTGACGATGCGATCCTCAACAAGCCCGGGCGCCTCACGCCCGAGGAATTCGAGATTATGAAGACGCATACCACGATTGGCGCCGATATGCTGCTTAAGCTGGGTAGCCATCACGCCGGCAATGCGCTTATGGAATATGCGTACCAGATTGCGCGTTGGCATCACGAGCGCTGGGACGGCAAGGGTTATCCCGATGGCCTTAAGGGCGACGAAATTCCCATCGCCGCGCAGGTGGTTTCGGTGGCTGACGTGTACGATGCACTGACGAGCGTGCGCGTGTACAAGGACGCTATCCCGCACGAGGAGGCGATCCAGATGATCCTGGACGGTAAGTGCGGCACCTTTAACCCGCTGCTGCTCGATTGCCTGCTCGAGGTGCAAGACCAAATTGCCGAGACGTTGGCACGCCCCGCCGACGTCGTCGCGTTTCCCACGATTTAGTTTGACCAAAGGAGTTTTTAATCCATGATTTCCATGCGTGAGGCGTATGAGAAGATCGGCGCTAATTATGACGACGCGTGCGCTCGGCTGATGGGCGGGGAAATGCTTGCCCGCTTTGCCCTCAAGTTTTTGGATGACGAGAGCATGGGCAAGCTGGAGGCCGCCATGGCGGCAGGAGACGCCGAAGGTGCGTTTATGGCAGCGCACACGCTCAAGGGCGTGAGCCAGAACCTGGGATTCGATAATCTGTACGAGCCGGCGGTTGTGGTGACCGAAGCGCTGCGCGGCGCCGATGCCGTTGACGGCGCTCGCGAGGGAATGCATGCGCTGCAGCAGCAATATGCGGCAACGATGTCGGCCTTGCGCGAGGCGGCCGAGTAAGAGCTCGCGAGCTTTGATGACTATGAGAGTTGATAATCTCCCGTTTTAGGCCCGGTGGCGGCCTCAAAGTGGGAGATTGTCCACTCTCGTTCGATACATGTCCAAAAATCCACTCTCACCCCTTCTGATTAGTGAATGGCCCATGCGCACTGGCGGGGCTTTCCGCATGCAATCCATATCGTTGTTCGATAAACTGTTCGAATAACGATAGAGTCGATGAGGGTGAGTGTATGTCCAACAGCGTTCAGCGTATGGCCAAGGCGGGCGAAAATATCAGGAAGCTTGGTTTTTGCATGGCAGCCGTTTTTGCAGGGATGCTCGTCGCTTTTGCCGCGTTGGTTGTTTACGTGATCTGGTATGCGGTTGCAAACGTTGTTTCTGTCGATTCTTTCGGTGTCGTGACGCTTCTCGATGGCGGGAGCATCGTTATCCCAAGCGGGCTGTGCCTGGCACTCGTCGTGGGTGTTTCGCTTGTCGTTTTGTGCGGAATCAGCCATAACATCTCTCGGGGCGTCTCGCCCTTTACCAAGGCGCATGTGCGGCTTATCCGTGTTCTCGCGCTTGCCTTTGCTGTTAACGCCGCGGTTTCGCTTGTTGGTGCCTATGGATCGGTCAATCTCACCATTGGCGGACTGGAGCTTTACATTGTGCCTCATTCCTTCGTTATTGAGATTTGCCAAGGCGCTACCTTTGATGCGGGGTCGTTTATCGGCGCAGTTGTCTGTTTGTTTATCTCGGCGATCTGGAGTTATGCCTCGCTGCTCCAAGAGCAGTCTGACGAGCTTGTGTAGGAGGAAACATGAGCTATCTCATCATCGAGCTTGAGACGCAGCTGCTTAAGACCGGAAAGACCAGTGCTGATCTGATTCGAGCGACGGGGCATACTCCGGCTAATATTTCAAAGCTTAGAAACGGAAAGATAAAAGCTATTCGCCTAAAGACGCTCCTCGATATCTGTGATGAGCTTGATTGTCAACCGGGAGATATTATTCAGCGCGTGAGCGAGAAAGAGCTCGAGGAACTTATTGTCGAGCGCGCGAAGAATGCCGTGAGGCAGATGCGGGATGGCAGAGGCAATGAGGCGTCGCTTCCGACATCGGTCTTCGCTGTCGATTTGAGCGACGAGTAGCTTAAGGCGAACAACTAAAACGAAATATCAGCGTGAAGGGACCCGTGTCTAACACGGGTTCTTTCTTTTAGATTATCTTGACAAATATGTGTTATCGAAAAACAATAACAATTATGTAAAACGATAAAGTAAAGAAGGAACGATATGAGCGGTTTTGTTATCAAGCAGAACGGGAGGCCAATGAGCGCATCAACGATAAAGCTATCAAAGGTGTCAAAGCGCTATGGAAAACGGCGTGTGTTGCATGACGTTTCCTTCGAGGTGGGTCAGTCTGAGCTTTGCGCCCTTGTTGGTGCAAACGGGGCGGGTAAAAGCACGCTTATCAAAATAGTGCTGGGCCTCTGTGGGCCATCGTCGGGGAGTGTGGAGCTCTTTGGAGGCAAGTCGAAAAAAGAGCTGAGTCTGATGCGGACGCGTGTCGGCTATGTGCCAGATTCCAGCGGAGCATACCAATCCCTCAGTGCGGCTGAGAATCTTCGGATCCGATGTGCGGAATGGGGGCTCGATGAGAAACGTGAGGTTCCTCGCGTTTTGAGCCTTGTCGGGCTGGACGTCGATGAGAAAAAGAGCGTGGGCAGTTTTTCTCTGGGGATGAAACGGCGGCTGGATATAGCTACGGCTTTGTTGGGCGATACCGACGTACTCATTTTCGATGAGCCGGCAAATGGATTGGATCCGTTGGGCATCGAGAGTATATGGGCCCTTATCGGTCGATTGAATCAAGAACAGGGCAAAACCATGCTTATCTCTAGCCACGACTTGGATGAGCTGGCATCGGTTGCAACATGCTGCCTGTTTCTTCATGACGGCGAACTGCTGAAAAAGGAATCGATGGACGTCATAAGGGATGAGGCGTCGTCCTTAAAAGAGTATTACAGGCGCTTGATGAAGGCGGTCTCGCTATGAAGCGGGCGATCCATCCCATAAAGGCAGATATGATGCGTTTGTACAGGATGTTTCCGGCGAAGCTTGGTCTTGCGCTTATGCTGGCGTTCGGCCTTCTCTTCGGTGTCTTTCTAAAAAACGGAACAACGTTGCTCGCCTTTGGCAATAGCGTTTTTGGGGAGGATATTGGTTTCGTCTGGAATGTAATCGATCCTTCTGCACCCGATGAGTCCCTTGTGCGCAGTGCTTTTGCCGGCACCTCTCTGTTCGTTCCGCTCATCGTTTGCCTGGCGATTTTACAGGAGCGCGGCTATGAAGAGGGATACCGAATTTCTTCAGCAAGAGGTCTTACCCGCTTTTATGGGGCTCTAGCTCATGCGCTTTCGTCTGCTTTAATAATTGGCGCAGCATATAGTGCGCTTTGCTTTCTTCTGTTTGCAATAGCCATAATACGTGGAGGGCATAGCTACGCGCATGGCATGCTGGCTGCATTTTTGCCTGCAATGATAGTCAACACCGTATTGGTGATATCGGTTGCGCTGGAGACGGTGACCATCTATCGGATTACAGGCAGCGCTGTATTGAGCGGGGCTGCAATAATAATCGGATTTGTCATGAGCTTGACGCTCTACGGAGCCTTCCTTCAGGCACCTATACCATCCTTGCGATGGATCTTCTTCCTTCCTGGGCCGTACCTTGGAGTCGGATGCGCCCTTGGGTATAGCGATATGGGGCAACTGGCGCTTCTGGGCTATGGCGTGGCAGCCAGCTGTTTATCGGTATTGATTTACGCTCTCGTGAGCTTTCGTGCTGGGGGTGTGCTCAATGGCTCGTCAGATTAAAAGATTCCTCCATTCAGAATTGAAGCACGTGAGTAAATGGACGTACGCCTTAATCCCGGTAATTTATGCGTGCATGGTGGTATTGCAGCTTAATTCTTTCCCGATGTGGTTCTGCAGCCTCCGTGAGAACAGTTTCTTGGGCTTCTTCCCAGACCCGACGCTTCGGCTATCGGCGGAGGATGTCCTTCTATTTGGTAATGCAGAGGTTTTTCGCGGTCTGCTGTTCAACGTAGCCCCGTTGGCTCATGCATTGTTCTTTCCGTTCATCGCGGCTTGTATTGTGCCGCGCTTTGTCAGTTCGGGCTTTGTCGAGGAACCGTGGGGGCTGTCGGAGGCTCGGGGAGGGAGGCGGGCGTGCGTTACCGTTGCGCGAACGGTGCTGTCTTCTTTCGCCCTTTTGGGCGCTTTTGTCCTGTCGAGCGTCGTTTTGTACTGCCTTAACTGCGCAATCGTTTTAGATGCTCAACAGCATCTCAACCTGCATGTATTTTACTATCGACTTGTTCTTGCAGCTGTTGCCTGCCTTGCATACGTGGTCTCTTGCGTGATCGTTGTTTCCTACTTTGGATCCGGCTTCGGTCCGATTGGCATGCTGTTGCTTGTCAACGTCGTAGCGATCTACATACAGGTCGGGGCCAATTCCATGCTTCCGCTTCCGTCCTCGATGCTCATGTGGATTTGCGGCGTAACCCCGTTGGAGGATAGTCAATGCACCTCGATTTTAATTGACTGTCTCATAAACGTAGCAAGTGTTTTTGCCATTTGCTTTACCGTCGACCGATTACGGTCGAGATTACTTTGATTGTTTGTGAGGGATAATCATACCGAGCATATCAAATACAGGGGGCGGGCACCGTAGCTGGTGTCCGCCCCCCTGGCTTAGGAGGCTTTAACCTGAGTGGTTCGCGAGCTAGCGGGCCTGCTTTACCTTGGCCGCTGCTTCGACAAACGACTTCCACAGGTTAAAGTCGGTCTCGAGTGTCTTCCACGTGTACTCAGGGTGCCATTGCACGCCCAAGCAGAATGGCTGGCCTTCGACCTCGATGCACTCGGGAACGCCGTCGGTTGCCTTGGCGACCAAACGCGTGCTCTTACCCAGATGATCGACGCAGCAGTGGTGTGCGGAGTTGGTCTGGATCAGCCTGTGCCCGCCAAGCGCGCGCTCCAACAGCGAGCCCGGCATGACCTCGACGGGATGCACGGGGTCGTTGAGCACGTGGGTATGGCGCCACTGCGTGCGGCCCTCGCGAGCGCCCAGGCTTGGCACGTCCATGCACAGGGTGCCGCCAGTGGCGACATTGAGCAACTGCGTGCCGCGGCAGGTGGTAAAGAGCGGCTTTTTGGCACGGAGCACCTCGCCGACCAGCTTAAACTCAAAGCTATCGCGAATCTCGCAGCAGAGGGTGGGGTCGTAGGGTCGATCATCGCCCCAGCGCTTGGGGTTGACGTCCGGGCCGCCGGGAATGGCGATGCCGTCGGCGATATCGACGTAATGACGGATAACCTCAGTGTCCTCGGTGATGGACATCTGCAGCGGCAGGCCGCCGGCGGCAAGGATGGCATCGACAAAGACACTTGCGATTTCCTCGTTGGGGGAGAGCGTTTCGCTTAAAAACGGCTTCGCCTCTTCCCAGCGCGGCGCTACCAGGATGAGCGGACGGTCGGCGGGGGCAACGTCGACGTGCGGGGTATAGGACGAGGAAGTACGGGTTCCGATCATAGGTGCTGCTTTCGAGTTTGGATGGTCATGGCGAGCAGATATGGCAATGGGGTTAGTGGCCCTTGATGGAGTTGAGGAAGTCCTGGGCGCGCTGGGTCTTGGGGTGGTCGAAGAACTCGTCGGGCGTGCCGGTTTCCACGATTTGGCCGTCGGCCATAAACACGACGCGGTCGGCTACGCGGCGGGCAAAGTTCATCTCGTGGGTGATGACGATCATCGTCATACCCTGCTGGGCCAGGCGAACCATGACCTCGAGCACCTCATTGATCATCTCGGGGTCAAGGGCGCTCGTGGGCTCGTCGAAGAGCATGGCCTTGGGCTGCATGGCGAGCGAACGGGCGATGGCGACGCGCTGCTGCTGGCCGCCCGAGAGCTGTGCAGGCACCTTATCGGCCTGCTCGGCAACACCCACGCGGCCCAGCAGGTCCATGGCGCGCTCGCGGGCCTCGTCCTTGGAGACGCCCAGCACATCGACCGGTCCCAGCATGACGTTTTGCAGTACGGTCATATGTGCGAACAGGTTGAACTGCTGAAACACCATGCCCAGCTCGGCGCGCATGCGGGCAAGGTCCTTGCCTTCCTGCGGCAGAGGCTCGCCCTCGATGAGGATCTCGCCCGAGTCGATGGTTTCCAGACGGTTGATGGTTCGGCACATGGTCGACTTGCCCGAGCCCGAGGGACCAATCACCACGACGACCTCGCCGCGGTCGACCGAGAGATTGATGTCGTTGAGGACGTGCAGGTCGCCATAGTGCTTATCGACGTGCCTGAGCTCGATCAGCGGCTGATTGCCGGTGGAAGAAGTGCTCTGTGCCATGGTGCTCGGCTCCTTATGACTCGAAGTGATAAATCGTTAGCGGATGATGGTCGCGCCGGTCTTGTGCGAGACGTAGACGGCGGCCTTGTTGATCGCGACGTTGATGAGGATATAGATGACCGCGATCACCAGGTAGACCGACACGAGGGCATCGTAGTTGGTAATGAGCACGCGGGCATTTTGCATGAGGTCGGGGTAGCTCACCACGTAGGCGACGGTGGTGTCTTTGACGACGACCACAAGCTGCGAAATCAACGACGGAATGATAAACCGAATAGCCTGCGGCAGGACGATTTTAAAGGTGATTTTAGCTTTGGAGAGACCGAGTGCCTGGGCAGCCTCGACCTGGCCGCGCGGTACGGCGTTGACGCCGGCACGGAAGATTTCGGCCAGTACACCGGCTGCGGCGAGCGCGACGGGAAGCGTGAGCATCCAAAACGACGGCAGCGCAATCTTGTACTGGGGCAGCACCAAAAAGAAGAAGTAGATGAACAGAAGGCTCGGCACGCCGCGGAAGAAATCGGTGAGCACGCGGCAGACCAGCTGCAGCGGCTTAATGTCGCTGGTGCGACCGAGCATAAGGGCAAGGCCGAGCACCAGCGCGATGGCGCCAGCGGTGAGTGCGACTTTAACGGTGCCCTCAAAGCCGGCAAGCAGGAACTTCCAAGTGGTGAGGTGCGTAAAGAAATACCAATAGTGGACCGAAAGCTGGCCGGTCACATAAAAGCGCTGCAGTACCAGGACGGCGAGCGCGGCGACGGCAACAAGTGAGATGGCGGTGCCGATGCGAATCTTGGCGCGCATCTTGGGGCCGGGAGCCTCGTAGAGCGCATCGCGCATGGTGAGCGCGGGAGAGGAGTGCTTGCTCATCGGAGGATCCTCACCTTCTTATCGATGTAGTTGCCAATGTGGCTTACCACAAAGGCCGTGCCCAGGTAGCCGAGCGCCGAGATAAAGAACGCGGCAACGCCGCCGAGCGAGCGCGTGTTGATGTAGCTCACCACGCCGGTGAGCTCCTGGGGTTTAAGCGGCACCTGACTGCCGAGCGCGGTGGTGAGCATGACGGCGATAAAGAGGTTAGTCATGGGCAGCACGCTCGAGCGCAGCGCTTGCGGAATCACGATCTTGGCGAGGATGCGGCTAAAGTTCATGCCCAGCGAGCGTGCGGCTTCCACCTGGCCGACACCGACGGTGTTGATGCCGCTCATAAAGTTCTCGGAGCCAAAGGCCGAGCCCAAAAGGACCGTGGCGACGATAACGCAGGTGCGGTAGGGCAGAACGACCTTGAGCGGCGGCAGCGCATAGACGACGATGATGAGCAGCGCGATGCCGGGGATGTTACGGAAGACCTGGACATACAGGTCGCCAAAGACGCGCAGCGGCTTGAGCGGCGACACGCGCATCACGGTGACGGCGACGGCCAGCACCATGGCGATGACAAACGACTCAAGCGTCATGCCCCAGGTTGCTAGCAGCGCGTCGATATAGTTCTGGCCATAGAGCGACCAGAGTTCGGAGAGACTCATGCGGACCTCCCGCCGATAAGGAAAGGGGCTCCCGTGTGTACGGAAGCCCCGACAACTCTGTGAGGAAACAGTTTACCGCAATAAAGCGCATCGTGCGTTTCCATATGGTTTCGTTGCGGCCGTTACCAGGCTCGCTGCCTAGGCGCCGATCTCGGGCAGCTCGGGAACATTGGTGTCGCCCGTGCGGTCGCCGATGCAGATCTGCCACAGCTCGGTCCAGGTGCCGTCGTCCTCGATCTTCTTAAGGAAGTCGTTGACAAAGGCGACGCCGTCGGAATCGAGCGGCAGGCCGATGCCATAGGGTTCCTTGCTGCCGAAGGGCTTGCCGGCGATCTTGTACTTACCGGGCTCGCGGACCAGGGCGCTCTGCTGCATGTTGTTATCGATGACGTAGGCGTCAACGCGACCCTGCTGGAGTGCCTGACGGGCCTCCTCGTCGGTCTTGAACTCCTGCTGGCTGGCCTTGGGAGCGAACTCCTCCAGGATGGCGGGGCCGTTGGAGCCGGACTGGACGGCGACGTTCTTGTCGGCCAGGTCGTCGACGCTCTTGATGTCGTCGTTATCGGCGAGCACCAGGATAGCCTGCTGGGTGTAGTAGTAGGGACCGGCAAAGGAGACGAGCTTCTTGCGCTCGTCAGTGATGGTGTAGGTGGCAAAGACGGCGTCGACCTGGCCGTTCTGCAGGACGGACTCGCGCGTGTCCGAGGTCACCTGGGTGATTTCGACCTTGTTCTCGCCCAGAATGTAGTTGGACAGGAGCTGTGCGATACCGGCGTCGAAGCCGCGGGTCTGACCGTCCTTCTCGTTGAGGAGGGAGAAGAGCGTGGAAGTCTGAACGCCACCGATCTTAAAGACCCCGGCGTCCTTGACGGCCGTCGCCCAGGTGCTGGCGTCGATGGCGTCGTCATCGGCCTTGGGGCCGTCGTTGACGAGCTTGTCGAATGCCTTGGCATCGAGCGTGGCGGAAACCTCGGTATCCTCGGAGCCCTTGGAGGAGCCGGCGGCGGAACCCTTGTCGGCCTCGGCGCTGGTGTCAGAGCAGCCGGCAAGACCAAGGCCGGCGACGGTTGCGAAGGTGGCGGCAACGAAGCCGCGGCGGTCGAGAACGACCTGCTGGGAGAGGTTCTTGCTCATGGTAGAACACCTTTCTCAATAAAATCCCTAGCGGTTGAGTAGAGTTATACCCCATCGCGCTCAAATGGGTCAACACGAAATAACACAGAAACATACTTACCTTATGGGTTATTCTACCTACCAAAAAGGGACAGGCACCTTTGTGGTGGTTCTTGCAGATGCAGCGGCATGCCTTGCTGTTTTGTCTCGATCTGTAACATCTGCAGCCATTTTTGCCGAGTAACTGTTACAGATTGAGATTTTCTCTTCAGGGGAATTCGAATGTCTCGATCTGTAACAGTTAGACGGCCAAAAGGTCTCTATCTGTTACAGATTGAGACAAAGGTCAGGGGCAAAGACGGTTTGTCTAGATCTGTAACAGTTAGACGGGAATTCGGGCCATAGATGTTACAGATTGAGATAATCGCGCCGCGAAAATAAAATCTCCGCAGGGGTGCTTCCCTTGCGGAGGTTTTTTACTCGTTGAGTAGCCTTACGGCCTCGGCGGCCATGTTCTCGACCGTCATGCCGTTCTGCGCGAGCAGTTCGTTGGGGTCGTAGCGGTCGGGGAAGCCCTTGGCGATGCCGAAGGTGCGCGTGCGCAACGGCGTGCATGCCAGATAACATGCCACGCGCTCGCCCCAGCCGCCGTCCAAGATACCGTCCTCGAGGGTGACGACAACGCGATGCTCGGCGGCAAGGCTGTCGAGGAACTCGCGGTCGAGCTCGGTTGCAAAGCGCGGGTTGACGAGTGTGGCCTCGATACCGTACTCGGCGGCCAAGCGGTTTGTCACGCGCTCGCCCAGCTCAAAGAAATCGCCAAGCGCGAGCACGGCCACGTCGCGTCCCTGGCGTACCACGTTGTAGCGAACGACGCTATAGTCGGTGTCTTCGGCGGGCGCAAGATCGGGGCGGCTTACCAAGCCAATGCCCGGCACACGGATCGCTACGGGATGCTCGCGGTGGTCGAGCGACCAGCTCAGCATGGACAGATATTCCTCCATGCAGGCCGGCGCCAAGTAGTGCATGTTGGGAAGACCGCCCAGCATGGAAATATCAAAGAACGAAAGGTGCGTCTCGGACGTGGTGCCAAAGATCGACGCGCCAAACACCAAGATGGTTGCGGGGGCGTCGTTGAGGCACAGGTCGTGCCACAGTTCGTCGTAGGCGCGCTGCAAAAACGTGCCGTACACGCCAAAGACCGGCTTGGCACCGGCGCTGGCGAGCGCGGTGGCAAAGGTGACGGCGTGTTCCTCGGCAATGCCCGCGTCGACAAACTGCTTGCCTGCCGCGGCGCGAAGCTCGGGTGTAAAGCCCATGATGTAGGGCGTGGCGGCCGTGATGCCCACGACCTGCGGATCGTGCTCGATGGCGGCGCTCAGGGCCTCGCCCGTAATGTCGGCATAGGTGCGCGGCGCAGGCTCGCTCGGATGGCCCGGGCAGAGCTTGCGTCCAGTTGCCATGTCAAACGGACCCACGTGGTGCCAACGCTCGGGATCGCTCTGGGCTGGCTCAAAGCCCTTGCCCTTGGCGGTGGAGACGTGCAGCACGATGGGATGATCGATATCGCGCAGCTCCTGCAACGCGTCGACCAGGGCCAACACATCGTTACCGGCGTCCAGATAGCGGTAGTCGAGTCCCATCGCGCGGAAAACGTTGCGCTCGCAGGTGCCGTTGCTGGCGCGTAGCTCGGCCAGATTGCGATACAGGCCACCGTGGTTCTCGGCGATGGACTGGTCGTTGTCATTGACGACGATGATCAAGTTGCTGTCGAGCTCGGCGGCATTGTTGAAGCCCTCAAACGCCAGACCGCCCGAAAGCGAACCGTCGCCAATGATGGTGATGACGTTGTACGCATCGCCCGCCAGGTCACGAGCGTGCGCCAAGCCGCAGCCCAGGCTCACCGATGTGGAGGTGTGGCCCATGGCGAACAGGTCGTGTTCGGACTCGTCGGGATTGGCAAAGCCAGAGGCCTCGCCGTAGCGTGCCGGGTCGATATAAGTGTACGCGCGCCCAGTCAGCGCCTTGTGGGCATAGGTCTGGTGCGACACGTCAAAGACAATTTTGTCGGTGGGGGAGTTAAACACGCGATGAAGCGCAACCGTAAGCTCAACGACGCCCAGGTTGGGGGCAACGTGCCCGCCGACGGCGGCGGAGCTTTCGAGGATGGCGTGGCGGATCTCGCCGCAGAGCAGCGGAAGCTCGGCGCGATCGAGAGCCTTGACGTCCTCGGGCGTTGTCGTTTGCGTAAGCAGCATCGTTGTGGGTTACTCCATGCGAATCGTGCGCCGGCACTCCCTCGGCCGGCACAATTGCACAAGACAGTCTCGCACATTTTGGCGTTTGATATGTGACGGCGGCGCGGTAATTCGCCAACTGGTGGGGCAAAACGTTTTGTCCGATGCCATACTGATAAGTTCCATGATGATTTTATTCATTGCGTGCAGGCTGTGGCTTGCCGCCGAGCGCCGCCGGAAGGAGGCCGCATGTCCGATACCGTTCGTGCCGAGAAAATCGCGTGCGAAGTAGACCATGCTGCCCGTCAACTGGCACAGGCGGGCCGTCTGGACCTGACGCGCGAGTTTATCCAGCATGGCGATGTGACGGTGTATACGCATGTGACCTCGGTGGCGCGGGCAAGTCTGTCCTTTGCCGAGCGCCTGGGCCGCGTCGGTATCTCCGTCGACCGCTTGTCGCTGCTGCGCGGGGCCCTGCTGCACGATTACTTTCTCTATGACTGGCACGATCCCGACCCAAGCCATCGACTGCATGGCTTTCGGCATCCGTTTTTTGCCCTGGCGCGTGCCGAAGAGGATTTTGAGCTGACGTCGCGCGAGCGGAATATCATCGCGCGCCATATGTTTCCGCTGGTACCGGTGCCGCCGACGTGTCGCGAGGCATGGATTGTGTGCCTGGCGGATAAATGGTGCGCGCTGCGCGAGACGATTACCGGCCGTCTGCCGCGCAAAGACAGGGCGGACGATGACGTGAGCAGCGAATCGAACGAAAAGAGGAGAGGGTAGACGGTGGGAACCGCGATCGACATGGCTTTTGGCGGCGCGACGCTTGCCGCCTGTCCACTCTCGGCACTGGTGCTCTCGTTTGCCTTTTACGGGTTTTGCGGCTGGGCGTGGGAGTCGACGGTTTGCGCCATGCTCAATCACGGACGATTTGCCAACAGTGGCTTTTTGCTGGGGCCGTGTTGCCCTATCTATGGTGTGGGTGGCATAGCCTGTTGGCTTTTGCTGCGCGGGATTCCGGATGCCTCGAGCCAGTTTGTTGCCGCGGCGCTCGTATGCAGCTTGATTGAGTACAGCGTAGGCGTATTGTTGGAAAAAACAACAGGCGCGCGCTTTTGGGATTACTCGCACCTGCCGTTTAATTTGCATGGACGCATCTGTCTGTACTGGGCCTGCGCGTTTGGCCTGGGTGCGCTGTGCATTTGCCGTTTAGTGGAGCCGGCATTGCTGGGGCTGCTTGGCCATCTGCCGGTGCTGATTGTGCGGCTGTCCGCCTTTATCGTCGCGGTCGCGATGATGGTCGATGCGGTGTGCTCGTTGGCCAGCTGGCGCCGCCTGTCCGATGAGCTGGAGCGTGTGCGTGCCGACCTTGCCGACCGCATCAATGAGTCGCTTGCCGATGCCTCCGACTCTATGCTCGAACGTATTCCCGATTCGGCGATCGATTCGGTGGCGCAGACGCATATCCGCGGTCGCGCCGTTAACGCGTGGCTGGCCGAGCTGGGCGACGCGGCGCTCGATGCCCTGCGCGAGAAGGCTTCGATGCCGACATTTATCTCGGATGGTGCTCGCGGCCTGGCGCTCGCTGCCCGCCGCGTGGCCGATGCCGCGCCGAGCATGCCGCGTCCGTCGCTCAGTCGTCGCCTTGCCGGCAAGCGCATGAGCCGTCCGGTGCCGAGCGTGTCGCTCAGCCGCCGCGACCTACGCTTCTTTAACGCCTTCCCGCGTCTGCACATCAATCGCTACGAGGGCGTCATCCGAGCTACCGACCTCCGCGACCGAGCCCGCGAGCTGTTCCGGCGCTAGCCGGGACGGGGCCAAGCGCGCCCTTCTCGTTCGCCCGTTTCCCGTTCGTTTCGCGCCCGTTGCCGCGCCGTTTCCAAGATTGCGGCACCGTTTCCATTCGACAACGCAGCGTTTAACAACGCCGTATCTGGTCTACACCAGTTGCCCCTCGGCCGCATTATGGGCGCCGACAACGTCCATGCGACCAAGGGGGAGCGAATGTACGATACGGGATCGACAACGTTTATGCTCATCTGCACCATGCTCGTGTTTTTAATGACACCGGGCCTGGCGTTTTTCTATGGCGGCCTGTCCAGGCGCAAAAATGTCATCAACACCATGCTTATGTGCTTTGGCGCCATTGGCCTGGTTGGTGTGCTGTGGATTGTTGCTGGCTGGTCGCTGGCCTACGGCGGCGACGGCTCCAGTCCGTTTATTGGAGGCCTTGACCAGCTGCTGTGCCTGCCGGTGCTCCACCAGGTGCTGCAGGCGGCCGAGGGCAATGCCGCGGACGGTGCCGTCTACCCTCAGATCATCAACATCGCCTTCCAGATGGCGTTTGCCATGATCACGGCCGCTATCGTCACGGGCAGCCTGGCCGGTCGCGTTAAGTTCGGTGCCATGACGGCCTTCCTGGGCATTTGGCTACTCGTGGTCTATGCGCCGCTCGCCCACATGGTTTGGGGCGGCGATGGCTCCTTTATCGGCGACATCATCGGCGCACTCGACTTTGCTGGCGGCGACGTGGTGCACATTTCGTCTGGTCTTACCGGCCTGATCCTCTGCTTAATGCTCGGCCGTCGTCGCGGCTTTGGCATGGTGAGCTATCGTCCGCATAACGTGCCGTTTGTGGCGCTGGGCGCCGGCCTGCTTTGGTTTGGCTGGTTTGGCTTTAACGGCGGCAGCGAGTTTAAGGCCGACGCCGTGGCGGCGCTCGCCATCCTCAACACCGTGACGGCCAGCGCGGCGGGCATGGTCTCGTGGCTTGCCGTCGAGCGCGTGCACACCGGTCGCCCCACGCTGGTGGGTGCCAGCACCGGTCTGGTTGCGGGCCTGGTGGTGGTTACGCCCGGCGCAGGCTTTGTCGAGCCGTGGGCGGCGCTGGTCATGGGCTTGATCGTATCGCCTGTCTGCTACCTGGCTATCAGCCATCTTAAGACCAAGTTTGGCTACGACGATGCGCTCGACGCGTTCGGTTGCCACGGCATTGGCGGCATCTTGGGCGGCGTGCTCACGGGCCTGTTCTGTGTGCCGGAGCTTTCGTGGACCGGTAAGGGTGGCCTGTTCTACACGGGCGACGTGTCGCTGCTCATCTCGCAGATTTTAGGCATTGTGGTGACGGTCGCTATTGTGCTGGTGCTCGATTTGTTGATCGCCGCGGTGGTCAAGGCGCTGTTCCACGGTAGCCTGCGCGTGGACGAGGCCGACGAGGCACTGGGCTTGGATGCGAGCCAGCACGGTGAGAGCGCCTATCCTTCGTTTAGTGGTCTGGACTAACAGTTTCAAACGTTCTGTCAGACCAACTCTTAAAGAGAGGAATTCACTATGAAGAAGATCACGGCAATCGTTCGTGCTGAGAAGCTTGAGGTTCTTAAAGACGCGCTGTTTGCTGCTGATGTTCGCGGCATGACTATCAACCAGGTGCAGGGCTGCGGCGCACAGCATGGCTGGAAGGAATACGTGCGCGGCAACGAGTTGCTTGTCAACACGATCCCTAAGGTGCAGTTCACCCTTATCTGCGCTGATGAACATGTCGATGGCATTGTCGACATCATCTGCAACGCCGCCCGCACCGGTGCCGTTGGAGACGGCAAGATTTGGGTCGAGCCGGTCGAGGATGTTATCCGCATCCGTACCGGCGAACACGGCCCCGCCGCGGTGTAGAATCGACCGTCTGCCATCCGCAACGTTAAAATGCTGCAATGAGGCACAAGGCTTGCGTTGCGGATGGGCGGATTATGGGTCGCAATAAATATCCCGAGGAGACGGTCGCGAAGATTCTCGACGCGGCACTGGAGCTATTCTGCGCACAGGGTTATGAGGGGACGAGCATTCAAGATATCGTTGACCGTCTCGATGGTATGACCAAGGGCGCTGTCTATCATCACTTCAAGAGCAAAGAAGAGATTTTCAACGCCGCGTTTGATCGGGCGATGACTCCGATTGTTGAGCGCCGCCGCTCGATGCTTGGCGTCGGTAATATGACCGGAGCCCAAAAGCTCAAGCGACTGTACGCTCCCGAGTCCGTTGTTCCACAAATTGAGCTATGGGCACGTATGCGTCCTGCAGCAGATCCGGTAAAAAGCTCGCGCCTACTGGCGATGCAGTACCAGGGCTCATTTGACGAGTCGGCCGATGGCTGTCTCTTGCCAGTGATCGAGGAGGGCATCGCCGACGGATCCATTGCGTGCGAATGCCCGCGCGAAGCGGCAGAGGCCGTATCGTTGCTGGCGAATCTCTGGTTGCTGCCACTGTTTCGTCCGCTTGAACCCAAGGATCGAATGCTCGCTCGCGCTCAATGTTTGGCGCAGATGGCCTCTGCGGTGGGACTCGATTTGGGCGAGGAAGTGCTCCAGACAACGGCGCAGATTTGGGACGTATGGGACTGCGCCGGGTGGTAATATAGATACCAACGGTATGTAATTGATTTGTGAGGGTAGCCACGGCTGCCCTTTTCAAGTCATTAAATACATACTAGTGGTATGTATAGGGGGTGGGCTTATGGCTGGGCTGAGAGACGTCGGTGTCTCGTTGAAATCAAAAACAGTGCGGTCAATCAGGCTCGCGGAACTTCTGGTTGCGCAGCTGTGCACGTATTCGATGCTGTCGGCGCGGTGCTTTGCGTATCCACTTTACTTGTTCGATCGCAGTGGATCGTCAACGTTATATGGCGTCGTCGCGGCGATAGCGTTCATACCCGGCGTACTTGCAACTCCGGCTGGCGGAATCTTGGCGGATAGGGGAAGACATCTCGAGCGAAAGCGGACCCTCGGCATTGCTCTGATGACTGCATCACTGCTGTCTATCCCCATGAAGCGCTCGTTGCCTCTTGCGGTCGTCGTAGTAGCGATACTTTGTGTTCAATATGGTGTTCAATCGCTGCTAAAGCCAATGCTCCAAATTGAGACGGTGCGCATGGCGGGTGAAAAGAAGGTTGAGCGGGCCACTGCATTGGTTTCGCAGGTGACCATGGTGAGCAATATCTTGGGTCCTGTGGTCGGGACGGCAGTCTATGGGTGCTTTGGCATCGATGCTCTTTGCACAATCGCGTCGGTAACGTTTGCGATTTCAGCTCTGTTGTTTGGTGGCGTACTCAAGCAAAATGCCTCATCTGAAACGATGGGAGACGGCGCGACTCGCACGACATGCCGAAACGATTTTCGGGAGTCGATTCGGTATCTGTTGCAAAATGCATCATTGGTTGCTGTGATTTTGCTTGCGGCCGTTTTGAACCTTGCGTTGGTTGGGCTAACGATTGGCGCTCCCATTATTGTTACAAAGCATCTCGGCATGCAATCGTCCTGCGTTGGGATAGTTGAGGTTGCTCTGGGCTTGGGTGGTCTTACCGGCAGTGGCTTGGTCGGCATTTGGCCGCATCGCTTTTCTTTCAATGGCATATGTCGATATGTTGCGATGATCTGTTTTGGAGTCGCGCCGATCATTGTCGCGCTATTGTGCGGCACTGATGTATGTGCGTTCGCCGTGTTTGCAGTTGGTTCGGCATGGGTCATGGTGTGGGCAAGCATTGCGTCGGTTGAAATCATCGCGTTTGTTCAGCGGGCAGCGCCGACTGAGCTCTGCGGAAAAGTGCTTTCGGTCGTTTACATGGTCCTTTCCTGCGCAACGCCTATCGGCCAATTGACGTACGGGGCTGCATATGATCGATGGACACCGGCGATTGTATTCGCAGCCATGTTGGCGGTGCTGACGTTGATGACGGCTCTGTTTTATCGGCTGAAAAATCGATTGCGGCGATTGTCTTAACGCGCTGGGGCACCGTGAATTTGTGAAGGCGGTGGTACGCCGCGCCGGGACGGCATTGTTTGGACATGCCTCTCCTTCGTCTACAATATCGGGCAGACGAAGGAGAGGCATGTCCATGATCAAGATGTTCGCGAGTGACTTAGACGGAACGCTGCTGAACGCCCTGCACGAGGCGGATGGGACCATCCGCCGCGCCATTCGCGAGCTGACTGAGGCTGGCCTGCACGTGGTTCCCGCGACTGGACGATCGACGTTGCCGATCGGCGAGCATGGCTTTACGGGCCTGGCGCTTGACGCCTGCTGCTCCAATGGATCCATCGTGCGCGACAGCCATGGCGAGGTGCTCAAGACTTGGACCATCGATCCGCAGGTCACTGAGGAACTGCTCAAGGCGTTCCCGGACATTTGCTTTGATTGTTCCACGCCCGATGGCATGTACTCGAGCGGTTCGTTCGAGATGCATCAGGCGGGCTTTAAAAAGGACAGCCCCATCAAGCGTATTGTGATGCGCGGCATGCGTGCGCGCGGTGGGTATCACGAGGAGCAGTATTTCGACCAGTCGATCGGTGACATCCTGCGCCACGATGTATGCAAGATCAATTGTCGCGTGACCTCGCCCGAGCTGGAGCGTGACCTTAAGGCCTATCTTGCCGAACGCTCGGACCATGTGGTCAACGCGCCGTTCGATCCGGTGATGTTCGAGATCACGGACGTGGCGTGCAACAAGGGCGAGAGTGTGGCCTGGCTGGCGGGCTACTACGGTATTGCCGAGGACGAGGTCGCGGTCTACGGCGACGGCGGCAACGACATCGCCATGCTCAAGCGTTTCCGCCACAGCTATGCGACCAAAAACGCTAGCGATGCAGCTAAGGCTGCTGCGAGCGCAACTATCGGCAGCTGCATGGTCCACGCCGTCCCCAAACACATGCTCGCCACCATGCATAAGCAGAGCTCCCGCACCATCATTGAATAATGTGACAAAGGGACTGTCCCTTTGTCACAGTGGGGACTAGCTTCTTTAAACACGAACATATATTCGCATATTTAACTGCGCTTTGATAGAATTGTTGCTGTTGGCGGCAGTTCCATGTGCCGGGCAGCGCCCTCCATCTGATGGGAGGTGATGCCCATGACCGATTTGATTGATTTCGTGAGGCTCCTGACCGCATTGGTCTCGCTTCTTACGACGCTTATCGGACTTTCCGAGGCACTCAAGCAACGCTCGAAGCAACGAAAGAGGGGTCGCCGCCGCTAAGGCGTTGACCCCTTAATCCACGCAACGGCGCTGCCCAGCTTTGCAGAACTTGGGCTGCCGTCGACACCATTCTACCCACGAATGACATTTTGGACAATCGGCAATGTCGCTTCTAAAAGCTGAGCGCAACCTAATGTGACAAAAAGACAGTCCCTTTGTCACATCCCAAATATTGCCTTTACGTGTTGATACACACGGTGTGCAATAATACTCGCACTGTGCAATAGCGCACAGGTTGAGTAACAAGGAGGGCGCTTGTCCCAGCTCGAGAAATGCGATCGCCGGTCCCTTCGCTCGCAGCGTGCCCTTCGCCAGGCACTTGCCAGCGAGCTTGCCGAAAGCGGCGACCTTTCGCGCATTAATGTCGCGTCGCTCACCGAGCGTGCTGGCCTTACGCGCCGCACGTTCTATTCGCACTATCGCGATATTCCCGACTTTATCAATCAAATCGAGGACGGCTTGCTGGCCGAGATCCGTGAGCGCATTGAGCTCATCACCGCAGCTCAGCTGCCCGATCTCTATCACAACATCGATGAGCTCGAGCCGGCGCCCGGTTCGGTTGAGCTGCTGCGTTATCTTGCGGCCAACCGCGACTTAATCGGTGCGCTGCTGGGTCCGGGTGGCGACCAGGCCTTCATTAAAAGGATTATCGACACCGCGCGTGAGGCTGTGGTGCCGCGTGCGCAGACGGGCATTTTGGGCCTGGCGCTGGGCACGTTCTTTGACTACTACGTCACCTACGTCGTGAGTGCCGAGGTCGGCATGATTCAGCGCTGGTTTGAGCGTGACCTTTCCGAATCGCCCGAGGCCATGGCGCGCATCATGACGGTTATCGCCTTTGTGCGCCCCGGCGACCTGTATGGCCAACCCATCGATATCAATGTGCCGGAATACGGCATGAAGCTATTGAACTTGCAGCTCGAGGACGCGGCCGACACCGCCGCAACCGTCGAGTCCAACAACTAAGAGGAGAGACAGATGAGCAAACTCGTCGAGGGCATCAAGGACCGTATGGTTGCTGCCGCGCGCGAGGCCGCGCCCGCCGTGGTGGACGCCGCGCAGAAGGCCGCGACCGCGGCTGCCGAGAAAGTTGCCGAGGTAGTTGCCGATGCCAAGAACACGGCAGGGGAGACGTCCATCGCTAGCGAGCCCGCCACCGCCGCTGAGCCCGTAGCCGCCGCCCACGCCCCCGAAGGCGCGATCTTCAACCCCGAGGCCGCCCGCGGCAACCTGCACCTGGGCATCGACGTGGGCTCCACCACCGTTAAGCTCGCCGTGCTCAACGACGACAACCAGATCGTCTACGCCAAGTACCAGCGTCATCACACCGATGTCCGCGCTTGCGCCCGCGACCTGTTTGCGGGCGCTGCGACCGTGCTGCCGACGGCCCAGATGACCTGCGCCATTACCGGCTCGGGCGGCCTGCTGCTGTCCCAGTGGCTCGACCTGGAGTTTGTCCAGGAGGTCATCGCCAGCAAACGCGCCGTCGAGACCCTCATCCCGGCCACCGACGTCGCCATCGAGCTGGGCGGCGAGGACGCCAAGATCATCTACTTTGACAACGGTATCGAGCAGCGCATGAACGGCACCTGCGCCGGCGGCACGGGCGCCTTCATCGATCAGATGGCCACCCTGCTGCACACCGATGCCAGCGGCCTCAACGAGCTCGCGACCAACGCCACCACCATCTATCCCATCGCCAGCCGCTGCGGCGTCTTTGCCAAGACCGACGTTCAGCCGCTGCTCAACGAGGGCGCCCGCCCCGAGGACGTGGCTGCCTCCATTTTCCAGGCCGTCGTGACGCAGACCATCTCGGGCCTCGCCTGCGGCCGTCCCATCCGCGGCAACGTCGCCTTCCTGGGCGGCCCGCTGCAGTACCTCTCCGAGCTGCGCCACCGCTTCTACCTCACGCTCAACCTGGACGAGGAGCACCGCATCGTGCCCCAAAACGCCCACCTGTTTGTGGCGAGCGGCGCCGCCATGGCGCACGAGTCCAACAAGCTCAGCACGTTCCCGCAGCTCATCGAGGCTATCGACAGCTTGGGCGACACGCAGGGTGCTGAGGTCGAGCGCCTGGATCCGCTCTTTGCCACCGACGAGGACTTTGCCGAGTTCAAGGGTCGCCACGACCAGGAAGTCGTCCCCAAGGGCAAGCTCGACGGCTACACCGGCCGCGTGTTCATCGGTATCGACGCCGGCTCCACCACCATGAAGGCCGCGCTCGTGGGCGAGGACGGCCAGCTGTTGCACACCTGGTACGGCAACAACAACGGCGACATCCTGGGCACGGCCAAGGTCATCATGGCCGATTTCTACAACCACATCCCCGCCGGCTGTACCATCGGCCACGTGACCACCACGGGCTACGGCGAGGCGCTGCTCATCGAGGCCCTCAAGGCCGACTCCGGCGAGATCGAGACCGTTGCGCACCTGCGTGGCGCCAAGGCATTCCTGCCCGGCGTCGAGTTCATCCTGGACATCGGCGGCCAGGACATGAAGTGTCTGCGCGTTAAGGACGGCGTCATCGAGCACATCATGCTCAACGAGGCCTGCTCATCGGGCTGCGGCAGCTTTATCGAGAGCTTCGCCGTGTCTATGAACATGGACGTGCGCGCGTTTGCCGATGCCGCCATCCATGCCAAGGCCCCCGTCGACCTGGGCAGTCGCTGCACGGTCTTTATGAACTCGCGCGTCAAGCAGGCGCAAAAGGAAGGTGCCACGGTGGGCGACATCGCGGCCGGCCTGTCCTATTCCGTCATCAAGAATGCCCTGTTCAAGGTCATTAAGCTGCGCGACCCCAAGGAGATCGGCAGCCAGGTGATCGTTCAGGGCGGCACCTTTATGTCCGACGCCACGTTGCGCGCGTTTGAGCAGCTCACCGGCGTTCATGCCGTGCGTCCCGACATCGCCGGCTGCATGGGCGCCTATGGTGCGGCCCTGCTCGCCCGCGATCGCGCCGGCGCCGACGGCACCTCGACCATCCTTTCGGCCGAGGACATCGCGCACCTCACCGTGACGCAAAAGCATGTCCGCTGCGGCCGCTGCTCCAACAACTGCCAGCTCACCGTCAACGACTTTGGCGGCGGCAGGCGCTTCATTACCGGTAACCGCTGCGAGAAGGGTGCCGGCCACAAAAAGCAAAAGACCGAGGCGCCCAACCTCTTCAAAAAGAAGAACGATCTGCTCTTTAACCGCGAGGTGCTGAGCCCCGACGAGGCCCCGCGCGGCACCGTCGGCATCCCGCGCGCGCTCAACATGTACGAGAACTACCCCTTCTGGCACGCGTTCTTTACGCGCTTGGGCTTTAGCGTGCAGCTGTCCGACCAGTCGAGCAAAAAGACCTACCAGGCGGGCATCGAGTCCATGCCGTCCGAGAGCGTGTGCTACCCGGCAAAGATGAGCCACGGCCACGTTATGAACCTCATCGACCGCGATGTCGACTTTATCTGGATGCCGTGCGTGCGCTGGGAGCGCAAGGAGGACCCGACGGCCGGTAACTGCTACAACTGCCCCATCGTCATGAGCTACCCCACGGCGTTGGCGCTCAATATCGATGAGATTCGCGAGCAGAATATCGAGTTCCTGTACCCGTTTGTGCCCTATCATGACAAGACCGAGCTCAAGCGCCGTCTGTACCAGGTGCTCGCCGTCGACCGTGTGGCCGATGCGCAAGCCGGTCGCGGTCGCGTGCGTGGGCCCAAGATCACGCGTTCCGAGGTCGATGCCGCCGTCAACGCTGCCTTTGAGGCCGATGCGCGTTTCCACGAGGACATCCAGACCATGGGTGAGGAGGCTCTTAAGTGGGTTGAGGGCCACGGCGGCCACGGCATTGTGCTCGCCGGTCGCCCTTACCACAACGATCCCGAGATCAACCACGCCCTGCCCGAACTCATCTCGAGCTTTGGCTTTGCGGTCTTTACCGAGGATTCGCTCGCGCATCTCGTGAAGCCCGAGCGCCCCATCCGCGTCGTCGACCAGTGGATGTACCACAGCCGCCTGTACGCCGTCGCCCGTTTTGTGACGATGCGCAACGATCTGGACCTGATCCAGCTCAACTCTTTCGGCTGCGGCCTCGATGCCCTGACCACCGATCAGGTGCAGGAGATTCTGGAAGCCAGCGGCAAGATCTACACCGTGCTCAAGATCGACGAGGTATCCAACCTGGGTGCCGCGCGCATTCGCATCCGCTCGCTCATGGCCGCGCTTAAGGACCAGGAGGCCGAGCGTCTGGCCGAGGCAACCGCTGCGGGCGAGGCCTACGAGCAGGGCGATGCCGCGCCGGTGGCTCCCTCCACGGATGCCCCCGCGTTCGCGAGCCGCAAGTACACGTTCGAGGCCCAGCGTGAGAGTGCCTCGACCGCGTGGCCCAAGGTGCCCTTTACCGAGCAGATGCGCGACGAGGGCTACACCATCCTGTGCCCGCAGATGGCGCCGATCCACTTCGACCTGGTCAAAGAGGTGTTCCGCGGTGCCGGCTACAACCTGGAGCTGCTGCCCTCGACCGATCACGACGCCGTCGAGGCCGGTCTGCGCTACGTGAACAACGACATTTGCTACCCGTCGATTCTGGTGACGGGCCAGATTATGGAGGCCATCGAGAGCGGCAGGTACGATCTGTCCAAGACGGCCGTGGTCATCAGCCAGACCGGTGGCGGCTGCCGAGCTACCAACTACATCGCGCTCATCCGCAAGGCCCTGCGCGAGAGCGGTCACCCCGAGATTCCCGTAATCTCGCTTTCGGCCGTGGCGCTCGGCGAGGACAACCCCGGCTTTAAGCTGACACCGGCCCTGCTTAAGCAGGCTGTGTACGCGGTGCTCTTTGGTGACGTGATGATGCAGATGCTCTACCGCTGCCGCCCGTACGAGGCCACGCCCGGTGCTGCCAACGCGCTCTACGAGGAGTACATGGCGCGCGCCCGCAAGCTGGCGCCCAAGTTCAACCGCCACAACTACACCAAGCTGTGCCGCGAGGCCATCCGCGCGTTCGATACTATGCCGCTCGTGGGCGAGGGTACCAAGCCGCGCGTGGGCGTGGTCGGCGAGATCTTGGTCAAGTTCCACCCCACAGCCAACAACCACGTGGTAGATGTCATCGAGCGCGAGGGCTGCGAGGCCGTGGTGCCGGGCCTGCTCGACTTCTTCCTGTACTCCATGAGTAATGCCGAGCTGCAGAAGGACGAGCTGGGAAGCTCTGCTACCACGCGCGCTGGTATGCAGGCGCTCATCAAGCTCGTGGACTGGATGCGTACGCCGGTGGAGGAGATGCTCGAAAAGTCCCGACGCTTTGAGGCGCCCGAGCGCATCGGCACCATGGCCGACAAGGCCCGCACGGTGCTTTCGGTGTGCAACAACATGGGCGAGGGCTGGCTGCTCACGGCCGAGATGCTCGATCTGATTGACCACGGTGCGCCCAACATCATCTGCACGCAGCCCTTCGCGTGCCTGCCCAACCACGTGGTGGGCAAGGCCGTGATCAAGGAACTGCGCCGTCAGCACCCCGAGAGCAACATTGTCGCGGTGGACTACGACCCCGGTGCATCCGAGGTCAACCAGCTCAACCGTATTAAGCTCATGATCAGTGTGGCCAAGGAGAACATGCGCGCCGGTAAGGGCTTTAAGCTCGAGAAGGTGGCGCCGCTCGCGATGGACGAGGTCACCGGCCAGATGCGCGCCCACGATGGCTGTGTGAGCTGCGGGCCGGCCAGCGAGGAGGCCGTGGCATCGGTCGCCGAGCGCCTGGGACGCGACATTAAGAAGTAACTGGCCTGCTTTGTGCTGGATATGAGACAAACGGGTGGTAGCCGTACCGGCTGCCACCCGTTTTTATTAAAGGCTTTAGCCTGTGCGGGGCGCGCA
>CABJFQ010000017.1 GCA_902364975.1 Coriobacteriaceae bacterium
AGAGCAAACCACCCCTTTTAGGGGTGGTTTTGATTATCTGAAGCGCGGTTTACATTGCAAAAAGCGCGGGTAGATAGACACTTACAGGTGACCGATCTCTATATATTTCTAAACCAAAGGGTCATCATCTGATATGTGCGGAAGATCCGCACCAGTCTTTCTATTACCTATAGAAAGCGATATGTTGTGTAGGACTTGTGAAGAGTGGAATTGACGACCCACAGGGCTTCGCGGTCTGGCAATATATCTCCTTGCCGCGCGGCCCGGTCGGACCGGATCAGCCGCCAGGCGTGCACCTTGAGAACCGGATACTGCGAGGATGGACACATTCAGTGTCGCATCCGGGCAGACATCGAACCATTTGAAATGGTCTAACTTGGATTTGTTTTTCGCAAGGCCGCCGAGAGGCGGCCCCGAGAAATTCCTTTTCCTATACAGAACCATATGAATCGAACGGAACCGATCAGCGTAACAGTTGTGAGGACCGGACGGGCTCGAAGCCCAGAATATTTTGGACGGAGAGTTCGATCCTGGCTCAGGATGAACGCTGGCGGCGCGCCTAACACATGCAAGTCGAACGGCACCCACCTCCGGGTGGAAGCGAGTGGCGAACGGCTGAGTAACACGTGGAGAACCTGCCCCCTCCCCCGGGATAGCCGCCCGAAAGGACGGGTAATACCGGATACCCCGGGGTGCCGCATGGCACCCCGGCTAAAGCCCCGACGGGAGGGGATGGCTCCGCGGCCCATCAGGTAGACGGCGGGGTGACGGCCCACCGTGCCGACAACGGGTAGCCGGGTTGAGAGACCGACCGGCCAGATTGGGACTGAGACACGGCCCAGACTCCTACGGGAGGCAGCAGTGGGGAATCTTGCGCAATGGGGGGAACCCTGACGCAGCGACGCCGCGTGCGGGACGGAGGCCTTCGGGTCGTAAACCGCTTTCAGCAGGGAAGAGTCAAGACTGTACCTGCAGAAGAAGCCCCGGCTAACTACGTGCCAGCAGCCGCGGTAATACGTAGGGGGCGAGCGTTATCCGGATTCATTGGGCGTAAAGCGCGCGTAGGCGGCCCGGCAGGCCGGGGGTCGAAGCGGGGGGCTCAACCCCCCGAAGCCCCCGGAACCTCCGCGGCTTGGGTCCGGTAGGGGAGGGTGGAACACCCGGTGTAGCGGTGGAATGCGCAGATATCGGGTGGAACACCGGTGGCGAAGGCGGCCCTCTGGGCCGAGACCGACGCTGAGGCGCGAAAGCTGGGGGAGCGAACAGGATTAGATACCCTGGTAGTCCCAGCCGTAAACGATGGACGCTAGGTGTGGGGGGACGATCCCCCCGTGCCGCAGCCAACGCATTAAGCGTCCCGCCTGGGGAGTACGGCCGCAAGGCTAAAACTCAAAGGAATTGACGGGGGCCCGCACAAGCAGCGGAGCATGTGGCTTAATTCGAAGCAACGCGAAGAACCTTACCAGGGCTTGACATATGGGTGAAGCGGGGGAGACCCCGTGGCCGAGAGGAGCCCATACAGGTGGTGCATGGCTGTCGTCAGCTCGTGTCGTGAGATGTTGGGTTAAGTCCCGCAACGAGCGCAACCCCCGCCGCGTGTTGCCATCGGGTGATGCCGGGAACCCACGCGGGACCGCCGCCGTCAAGGCGGAGGAGGGCGGGGACGACGTCAAGTCATCATGCCCCTTATGCCCTGGGCTGCACACGTGCTACAATGGCCGGTACAGAGGGATGCCACCCCGCGAGGGGGAGCGGATCCCGGAAAGCCGGCCCCAGTTCGGATTGGGGGCTGCAACCCGCCCCCATGAAGTCGGAGTTGCTAGTAATCGCGGATCAGCATGCCGCGGTGAATGCGTTCCCGGGCCTTGTACACACCGCCCGTCACACCACCCGAGTCGTCTGCACCCGAAGTCGCCGGCCCAACCGCAAGGGGGGAGGCGCCGAAGGTGTGGAGGGCGAGGGGGGTGAAGTCGTAACAAGGTAGCCGTACCGGAAGGTGCGGCTGGATCACCTCCTTTCTAGGGAGATACATTCTTAGAGAGAAAACACTTTAACTCGAATAGAGGGCAGGAGCCCGTCCGGTCGATGTCCGCCAGGATGATTCCCCGCAGCACCCGGTCCCCGGGGTCGCACCCGCGTACCTTGAGAGCCGCATAGCGATAGGAGAGAGATGGAAGATCATTCTTCCAGACTCGATTCTTTTCTGCGATTTAAAGACAGAATGATAGCAATCATTCATCCGATCCAAACAAGAAGAATTCACTTATTTATGAGTGAGGAGCATCTGATCGCGAGCACAGTGAAGACACTGTGCCGCGGTATGAGATACCCGAATTGCGACATACGAGCGCTATTCATGATATCGATTAATTTTTATTAGCGACACGTGGATATCCCGCGGGCCCGAGTGCGGTCCCGCAAGATACCACGGGCGCACGGCGGATGCCTTGGCACAGGGAGCCGATGAAGGACGCGGCAAGCTGCGATAATCCCCGGCGAGGAGCACACATCCTTCGACCCGGGGGTCTCCGAATGGGCGAACCCATGCACAGCAGTGTGCATATCCCCGGCCCGAACGCATAGGGCCGGGGAGGACAACCCGGGGAACTGAAACATCTAAGTACCCGGAGGAGAGGAAATCAATCTCGAGACTCCCCGAGTAGCGGCGAGCGAAAGGGGACCGATGGCCAAACCGTCGAGCGGGCATACCCGGCAGGGGTTCCGCCGACGGGGTTGCAGGGCCGCGCATCCGGGGGCTGCCGCCCCCGGGCGCAGGTCCGGCTGGGGAGCGGAACGGCATGGGAGGGCCGGCCGCAGCGGGTGACAGCCCCGTACGCGAACCCAGACCGGACGGCGCGACGCGGTCCCTGAGTAGGGCCGGGCACGTGAAACCCGGTCCGAACCTGGGTGGACCACCATCCAAGCCTGAGTACTACCCTGTGACCGATAGCGCACCAGTACCGTGAGGGAAAGGTGAAAAGCACCCCGGGAGGGGAGTGAAACAGTACCTGAAACCGTGCGCCCACGAGCAGTCGGAGCACCTATATGGTGTGACGGCGTGCCTTTTGTAGAATGAGCCAGCGAGTCGCTGGCGCGGGGCGAGGTTAACCGAAAGGGAGCCGGAGCGAAAGCGAGCCTTAACAGGGCGACTTGAGTCCCGCGCCGCGGACGCGAAGCCGGGTGAGCTATCCGTGGGCAGGCTGAAGCGGGGGTAAGACCCCGTGGAGGGCCGAACGCACGTCGGTTGAAAACGGCGGCGATGACCTGCGGATAGGGGTGAAAGGCCAATCAAACCCGGAGATATCTCGTTCTCCCCGAAATAGCTTTAGGGCTAGCGTCGCGCGTTCACCGCCGGAGGTAGAGCACCGGATGGACGAGGGGGCTTCGCCGCCTACCGAATCCAACCGAACTCCGAATGCCGGCGGCCCAGAGCGCGGCAGTCAGAGCATGTGGGCTAAGCTGTGTGCTCGAGAGGGAAACAGCCCGGACCGCCCGCTAAGGTCCCCAAGTTCCAGCCGAGTGGCAAAGGATGTGCGTCCGCCCAGACAACCAGGATGTTGGCTTAGAAGCAGCCATGCATTCAAAGAGTGCGTAACAGCTCACTGGTCGAGTGGACATGCGCCGACAATACACGGGGCTAAGCTGGACACCGAAGCGGCGGGATTTTATTTATTAGAATCGGTAGGGGAGCTTCCCATGGGCGGAGAAGCCGGAGGGCGACCGACGGTGGAGCGCATGGGAGTGAGAATGCTGGCATGAGTAGCGAGAGACGAGAGAGTAACTCGTCCGCCGTGAACCCGAGGTTTCCTGGGCAAGGCTAATCCTCCCAGGGTCAGTCGGGGGCTAAGGCGAGGCCGGGAGGCGTAGCCGACGCGCAGCAGGCAGACATTCCTGCACCGCGCACGCGGCGCTACGACCGACGGGGCGACGGATGGGGGTGGCTCGGCGGGGTTCTGGACGTCCCCGTGATGGAGCGCGGCCCGCGGACCAGGGAAATCCGGTCCGCATCAAGGGCGAGGCTCCGGACGAAGCGACTGAGCGAAGCGAGTGAGCCCGAGGTCCCTAGAAAAACCCCTAGGCAGGCGCGTGCGCGCCCGTACCGCAAACCGACACAGGTGGGTGGGTAGAACATACCGAGGCGATCGGGTCAACCATGGTCAAGGAACTCGGCACAATGGCCCCGTAACTTCGGGAGAAGGGGTGCCCGCGCGTACGTGAACCGGCTTGCCCGGGGAGCGGAGGCGGGCCGCAGTGGAGAGGCCCAAGCGACTGTTTACCAAAAACACAGGACTCTGCAGAAGCCGCAAGGCGACGTATAGGGTCTGACGCCTGCCCGGTGCCGGAAGGTCACGCGGAGGGGTTAGCCATTTCGGCGAAGCCCCGAAGCCAAGCCCCGGTAAACGGCGGCCGTAACTATAACGGTCCTAAGGTAGCGAAATTCCTTGTCGGGTAAGTTCCGACCTGCACGAAAGGCGCAACGACTTGGGCGCTGTCTCGACCATGGACCCGGTGAAATTGCACTGGTCGTGAAGATGCGACTTACCCGCGGAAGGACGGAAAGACCCCGTGAACCTTCACTGCAGCTTGGCATTGGCCGCTGGTCCCGCGTGTAGAGGATAGGCAGGAGGCACAGATCCGGAGGCGCCAGCCCCCGGGGAGCCGCCCTTGGAATACTGCCCTCGCGCGACCGGCGTCCTAACCCGAGGCCGTCGACCGGCTCGGGGACCGTGCCAGGCGGGCAGTTTGACTGGGGCGGTCGCCTCCTAAAGGGTAACGGAGGCGCGCGAAGGTCCGCTCGGGACGGTCGGCAACCGTCCTTTTGAATGCAAGAGTACAAGCGGGCTTGACTGCGAGGCCCACAAGCCGAGCAGGTGCGAAAGCAGGCTCTAGTGATCCGGCGGCCCCGAGTGGGTGGGCCGTCGCTCAACGGATAAAAGGTACTCCGGGGATAACAGGCTGATCTTGCCCAAGAGTCCACATCGACGGCAAGGTTTGGCACCTCGATGTCGGCTCATCGCATCCTGGGGCTGGAGCAGGTCCCAAGGGTACGGCTGTTCGCCGTTTAAAGCGGTACGCGAGCTGGGTTCAGAACGTCGTGAGACAGTTCGGTCCCTATCCTCCGTGGGCGCAGGAGAATCGATGGAGGCTGCCCCCAGTACGAGAGGACCGGGGTGGACGCACCTCCGGTGAACCGGTTGTCGACCAACGGCACGGCCGGGTAGCCGCGTGCGGCGCGGATAACCGCTGAAGGCATCTAAGCGGGAAGCCGTTCCAGGGATTAGTTCTCCTTCCGGTAAGGGCCCAGGTAGACTACCTGGTCGATAGACGGCAGGTGCAAGGGCGGCGACGTCCTCAGCCGAGCCGCACTAATCGCCCGAGCTCTTCCGGAACCGCACCTCGCGGCCCGCGGGACAAGCGCTCAGAAGCGCGGTCCGGGCACGAGGATGCCCCCGAGTCACCTCCCCTATGCGCCATGCGGCCCCCAGGGCACGTGAGTAGACACCCGGACACCGTAACGGTGGGCGCCGCCCACCGGTCAGCGGCCAGAGCATGGGGGGCACGCCCGGTCCCGTTCCGAACCCGGAAGCTAAGCCCCATCGCGCCGAGAGTACTGCGGGGCCAGCCCGTGGGAGGCCAGGGCGCCGCTGACCGGTGGACGGCACCGAGCCGTCTGATGACTTGAAGAAGGGGGAGGCCTCGCGGCCTCCCCCTTTTTTGCGTTTTATAAAGAGCTGTAATACAAGAACTCGCCTTCTTTTAGCTTGTCTTACTGTTTGGCTGTATTTTGAGTCCTTCTTTTGTATTTGCGCGATAATAACTCCCATTGGCGTTAGGGAGGACTTGATGTTTACCGTTTTTGTCTTGGGCAATATTGCTTCGGGTAAGTCGACTGCCTGCCGCTATCTCGAATCTCATGGCGCCATGCTTATCGATCTGGACGAGCTTGCCAAATCGCTGTATGTGCCAGGCTCCGATATCGTCAATGCCCTCGCGGAAGAATTTGGCTGGGATATTTTGGATGAGGAGGGCGGCATTCGCCGCAGCATCCTCGCTTCTCGAGCTTTCGCTTCTCCTGATTCGGTCGCACGGCTCAATGACCTTGTGCACCCCGTTCTCATTGAGCAGCTTTCGCTTAGGATTCTTGATCCGGTTTGCTGCACGGTTTCGTCCCCCCGTTATCCCTTTGCGGTTGTCGAGGTTTCTGCCCCGACTGGTTTTGAGGATGCTTTTGGCCTGGCTGATGAAATTCTGGTTATCAGCGCTCCTTTAGCAGTTCGTCGCGGGCGTGCTATTCATCGTGGTATGGAGCCCTCTGATTTTGATGCGCGTTCTGCATGCCAACCTGATGAGGCTTCGCTTTGCAATCTCGCTTCGACGGTAATCGATAATGCGGCGGGCGATAACTCGCTCTTTGAACAACTGGACGCTTGGCTTGTGCGCCATGGCTTCGGGGATGTAGTGGATAAGGAGGAGGTCGATGCCTAGGACACGTTTCTTTACGTGGTATCGCGTGGCGCCACTTGCCGTTGTGTTCGTCTTTGGCCTTATTTCGCTCGTCTACTCGTATGCTCCTGCCGCTTTCTTTAAGCCTTTGTATCCGATTGACTACGAGGCGTACGTAAAGCAATCGAGCATTTCGCACAATCTTGATCCGTATCTGGTGTGTGCTGTCATAAAGTCGGAATCGAATTGGGATCCCGAGGCCGAGTCGAATCAAGGCGCTCGGGGATTAATGCAGCTGATGCCCGAGACTGCCCAGGATATGATTGCCAAAGGTCTTGTCGATGGTAGCGAGTATTCAGCCGACAACCTTAACGATCCCGCTACGAACATCGAGTTTGGCTGTGCGTATCTTTCGTATCTTCTAACGTATTTTAACGGGTCGACTGACAGTGCCATTGCCGCCTATAACGCTGGCATGGGCAATGTCGACGGATGGGCGCAGCAGAGTACGTCGTTTCATAATGCAATCACCTTTCCCGAGACGCAGGCGTATCTGATTCGTATCAATAATGCCTGGGTTCGCTACAAGACCCTCTATCCCGATCGGTTCGTATAGGACTATGCCTGCCGCCTGCGTATACTGCAGAGATATGAGTTAGGAGTATCCATGGCGGAATTTGAAGTAGAACGCGTTGGCGGTGAACTTAAGCGCTTTGGCGTTGAAGGCTCTGACGTGCCGTTTAAGGTCGTGTCTCCCTATGACCCTGCAGGCTCTCAGCCTAAAGCCATTGAGTCGCTTGTGCAGGGTGTGAGGGACGGAGACCGCTATCAGGTTTTGCTGGGCGTGACTGGTTCGGGCAAGACCTTCACGATGGCAAAGACTATTGAGGCCCTGGGAAAGCCGACGCTGGTCATGGCTCCGAATAAAACGCTTGCCGCTCAGCTTGCGAGCGAGCTCAAAGAGTTCTTTCCCAATAACGCTGTGGTCTACTTCGTCTCGTACTACGACTACTATCAGCCCGAGGCGTATGTGCCGCAAAGCGATACATATATCGAGAAAGACTCATCGATTAACGAAGAGGTCGAGATGCTGCGCCATCAGGCGACCGCATCGCTGCTCTCTCGACGAGATGTGATCGTCGTCGCATCGGTCTCGTGTATCTATGGCATTGGCTCTCCTGAGGACTATGCGGGCCTAGCCCCGAACGTCGACAAGAAGGTGCCGCTCGAGCGCGATGACTTTATCCATGCACTTATCGACATTCAATATGATCGCAATGACTATGACCTGGCACGCGGCACGTTCCGCGTGCGCGGCGATGTTGTCGACGTGTATCCGCCTTATGCCGAGCATCCGTTGCGGTTTGAGTTCTTTGGCGACGAGGTCGAGCTGATTGCCGAGATCGATGAGGTCACCGGTGAGATGCTGCGTGAGTACGAGGCCATCCCCGTATGGCCGGCATCGCACTACGTGACCGAGAAGCCGAAGGTCAAGGCGGCTCTGAAATCGATCGGCGAAGAGTGCGAGAAGCGCGTGGCGGAGCTCAAGGCGACCGACAAGTTGCTCGAGGCGCAGCGTCTGCAGCAGCGTACCGATTATGATCTTGAGATGCTCGAGACGATGGGCTTTTGCAACGGCATCGAGAACTACTCGCGTCATCTGGACGGGCGTAAGCCGGGTGAGCCGCCGTTTACCCTGATCGATTACTTTCCTAAGGACATGCTCTGCATCATCGATGAGAGCCATGTGACGGTGCCGCAGATTCGCGGTATGCACGAAGGTGACCGCTCGCGTAAGGTAACGCTGGTGGAACACGGTTTTCGCCTGCCCTCGGCACTCGATAATCGCCCGCTTCGTTTCGATGAGTTTGAGGCAAGGATACCCCAGTTTATCTATGTTTCGGCCACACCGGGCGACTACGAGCTGCGGGTGAGCCAAAACGACGTGGAGCAGATTATTCGTCCGACCGGTCTGCTCGACCCCAAGATCGATGTGCGTCCGGTTCGTGGGCAGATTGACGATCTTGAGGACGAGATTCGCGAGCGCGTTGCCCGCAAGGAGCGCGTGCTGGTGACCACGCTCACCAAGCGCATGGCCGAGGACCTGACCGACCATCTGCTTGATGCCGGCATTAAGGTCAATTACATGCACTCCGATACAGCGACGATGGACCGTGTCGAGATCCTGCGAACGCTGCGCGAGGGAAAGATTGATGTTCTCGTTGGCATCAACCTGCTTCGCGAGGGCTTGGATCTCCCCGAGGTCTCACTGGCGGCAATTCTCGATGCCGATAAGGAAGGCTTCTTGCGCAACCGCCGTTCGCTGATTCAGACGATTGGCCGCGCGGCCCGTAACGCCGATGGCGAAGTCATCATGTATGCAGACGTTGTGACCGATTCGATGAAAGAGGCCATCGAGGAGACGCAGCGCCGTCGCGAGATTCAGATGGCATATAACGAAGAACATGGCATTGTGCCCAAGACGGTGCGCAAGGCCATCAACGACATCTCAAGTTTTATTGCCGAGGCCGAAAAAACCGTGGGTTCCAAGGGACGCTCGAAGGGCGACTCTCTTGGCCATGGCGCATTCTATACGCCCGATGAGTTGGGCGAGGGTGGCGTGCCGGAAACAGTGGCGCCCGAGCAGACACTTGCGGAGCAGTTGGAAGAACTGCCGCATGACGAGCTCGTGCGGATCGTCGAAACCATGGAAGAGGATATGCGTAACGCTTCTGCCGCCATGGACTTTGAGGAGGCGGCGCGCCTGCGCGATGCCGTCGTTCAGATTCGGGCGATGCTCGAGGGTGCGTCTGAGGACGAGACGATCGAGCGCTTACGTTCGCAGGCCCGCAAGGGTTCCACGTTCGCATCGGGCAGAAAACGCCAGGGTGCACGGTTTAAGAAATAGTGAACAGGCCCCGAGTTCCCTGTGGAGCTTGGGGCCTGTGTCTTTTGCGCGCTGGAATTCGTGCGTTAGAGGTCTGCGATCAGGGCTTCGGCACAACGGATGCCGTCGGTGGCCGCGCTCATGATGCCGCCGGCATATCCAGCTCCCTCACCACAAGGGTAGAGGCCCGGGGTCGACACGGCATGGCACGTTCGGTCTCGGGTGACAGTGACCGGTGAGCTCGAACGAGTCTCCACGCCGGTAAGAACGGCATCGGGGCAGTCGTAGCCGCGTAGCTTTTTTCCGAGTAGGGGAAGTCCCAGGCGGAGCGACTCGATGATATGCTGCGGCAGGGCTTCGTCAATTGCCGTCCAGGTCACACCGAGCGGATAGGTGGGCTTTACCTTTCCGGGCGCCTTACTGGCGCGTCCTGCGAGGAAATCTCCGACGAGCTGTGCTGGTGCGTTCCAGTTGGAACCGCCCAGGCGATAGGCGGCCGCCTCGCAGGCACGCTGGAGCTCGATGCCGGCGAGCGGGTCATTGTTGGGAAGGTCCTCAGGCGTGACGTTAACGAGCAGGGCGGCATTTGCGTTGCGTCCGTCGCGGGCATTGAGACTGGCCCCGTTGACGCACAGATGGCCCTGCTCGGAAGAGGCGGCGACAACCTGCCCGCCGGGGCACATGCAAAACGAGAACACGCTGCGGCCGTTGGGAAGATGGGCAACAAGTTTGTAGGGGGCCGCCCCGAGCGCTGGATGTCCCGCCGAGGCTCCATATTGGGCTCGGTCGATGTCGCGTTGCGGATGCTCGATGCGAACGCCCATGGCAAAGGTCTTTTGTGCGAGGGCCACGTTGTGGTCCTTAAGGAGCTCAAAAATATCGCGAGCAGAATGCCCGCAGGCGAGGATGAGGTGCTTTGTCTCGATTGACTCGTAAGCGGCGTCTTGGGACGATTGGACATCAATGCCGGTGATGGCGCCAGACGCGTCGATGCGAATGTCGACGAGCTTCGTTCGATAACGGACGGCACCTCCGAGCTGCTCGATGCGCTGGGATATAGCGGTGACAACCTTGGGAAGGATGTCGGAGCCAATGTGCGGCTTGGCATCCCACAGAATATCGCGGGGCGCACCCGCCTCGACGAAGGTTTCGAGGATAAGACGATGGGCGGGATTTTTTGTTCCCGTATTGAGCTTGCCGTCCGAGAAGGTCCCCGCGCCGCCCAGACCAAACTGGATATTGCTCTCGGGGTCGAGGATGCGCTCCTTTAGAAAGAGGTCGATCGCCCGCGAGCGGCGAAATGCCGGGTCGCCGCGCTCGATGAGCAAGGGCTTAAGACCTGCTTCGGCGAGCGTAAGCGCAGCGAAAAGGCCGGCGCATCCGGCGCCGACAACGACAGGGCGTTCTTGAGGTGCGTCGGAGGCGGGGGAGGGGAATGAAGGCTCATAGTCTTCTATCGCGCGTACGCGCGAGCGGTCACGCTCGGCAACGCTGTCGATCGCTTCTCGCTCGAGGTGGGGACTAGTCAGCTCAACACGAAAGCTCAGGATAAAATGGACGTCTCGTTTTTTGCGAGCGTCGATTGACTTGCGGTGGAGCTCGATGGACTTGATCTCGGAGTCTTTGCAACGCAGGACGCGTTTGACGACTCGCTTGCCAACGATGAGGCAGGCTTTTTCGTCGCCGGCCTCATCGAGCGACGCGTGGACTTGGGTGATTTCGATCATCGAGGTCTCCTTAGATGCAAAAAAGAGGCCGCTCGGTGTCCCAGACGGCCCGAATGCGTTTTGATTATAGACTGCGCGGCTATAGGCTGCTTGCAGCGCGAATACCCGAGATCCAAGCCCACGCAAGGTTGAAACCGCCGCAATCGGCATCGATGTCGAGCGCCTCGCCACAGATGTAAAGTGGGGCGCCTGCCGCGTTGCTCACGCAGAGGTTGGGAGCTGAGACACTCTCGATGGGCACGCCGCCGCGCGTGACCTGGGCCGAACGCTCCTCTGTCGTTCCCTCGACGAGCAGCTTAAAATGCTTGAGGATTGAGACCAGATGGATGGCGTCGTACGACCCGGGGTGGCACTGTTCGAATGCGGTGCAGACAACGTGAGAGAACTGCGGGGCGAGCATGCCGTCGAGCCAGCGGGGATCGCGGGGTGAAAAGCCGCCGAGCAACTCAACGCGCCGGTTGAGCATATCGAGCAACTCGTCTTTGGAGAGGTCGGGGAAAACGTCGAGCAGAATCGTGTCGCCGCACTGGACGCGACGGGAGAGGTTAAAGGCGGCAACGCCCGAGATGCCAAAGGTTCGGAAGAGCACTTCGCCGTCTTCGCGCCAGAGCCCCTCGTGATTGCGGGTGAGCGTCAAACGGGCGCGGACGCGCAGGCCATCCAGTGTCTTGAGCGCAGTCCGGTCGCCGAAGACCGATGCCGACACAGGGCAGAGGACGGGGTGCTGCGGGGTGAGGGAAAGATCGAACGTCTTTGCGATGTCGGCAGGGTTGCCGCCCGTAGCGATAATTACGGCCTTTGCCTGCAGTGTCTCGTTCTTGCGAGGGGTGTCGGCGAGCGCCTTCCGAAGCGAGCGGAGTTCCGATTTTCGGTCATCGTGCTTTTTTGCCTTGAGTGCTCGCGCGGGACGGTCTATTTGGAGTGCCCAGCCCTCGGGAGCTTTGAATGCCGAGGCAACGTTTGCTCCGCAGATCAAGGTGATACCCAGGCGATTGCAAGCGTTGAGAAGCGCATCGCGCACCGATTCGGCACGAAGGGAGCGCGGATACAGCCGGCCCTCCTCGGAGGTCGTCATGATGCCCAGCGAGGAGAAGAAACCCATAAGCTCTTGTTCGGGCTGGAGGCCCATGACGGATTCGACGAATGCGGGGTGGTTATACCGCTGAGGATCAATCGATTCGTTGGAGAGGTTGCAGCGGCCGTTACCGGTCGCAAGGAGCTTGAGGCCGCAGGCGACATCGCGCTCAACGATGCAGACGCTTTTGCCAGCGCGTGCGGCCGTAATGGCGGCGGCGAGGCCTGAAGCCCCGCCGCCGATTACCAAGACGTCATAGATGGCGCTCGCGTTCACTTAGGCCTCGTCGGTCTCGTGCGGGGTAATAGCCTCGACGGCAGAGACTGCCTTGGGCAACATGCCATCGGGCAGCGCGGTCTCGACCTCGCCCTTATCGCAGGCCTCGGCGAGTACCGGATTAATGGGAAGCTGGCCCAAGATGTCGAGGTTATAGCGCTCTGCGACCTCGGGGAGCTTGCTCTTGCCAAAGACCTCGATCTTCTTGCCGCAGTCGGGGCACTCAATATAGCTCATGTTCTCGACAATGCCCAGAATGGGGACGTTCATCTTCTCGGCCATGTTGACCGCCTTGGCGACGATCATCGAGACCAGATCCTGCGGGCTCGTGACGATGACGATGCCGTCGACGGGCAGCGACTGGAAGACGGTGAGCGCGACGTCGCCTGTTCCCGGAGGCATGTCGACCAGCAGGTAGTCGATGGGGCCCCACGAGGTCTCGCTCCAGAACTGCCTAATGGCGCCTGCGATGACCGGACCGCGCCAAAGGACGGGGTCGGTCTCGTTTTGGAGCAGCAGGTTGGAGCTCATGACCTTGACGCCGTGCTCGGAGATTTCGGGCAGCATAAGGTTGCCAAGGGCATGGACGTGGCGTCCGCTCATACCGAACATCTTGGGGATAGAGGGACCGGTGATGTCGGCATCGAGGACGCCGACCTTGTGGCCGTGACGGGCAAGCTCGGTGGCGATGGCGCCGGTGACAAACGACTTGCCGACACCGCCCTTGCCGGAAAGCACGGCGATGACGCGCTTGACCTCGGACAGCGTGTTCTCCTCAAATTGCGATGGCGACGTTTGTCCGCCGGCGGCCTGTGCGTGTTTGCAACCCATGTATGACTCCTTTGTATATGCTGGGGCCGGGGCCCCGCGATGTGACACGAGCGTCATTGTACCCTCGTTTGCGAGCGGGAGTCATTTGCGATGCATTTGGGCCGAGCGCGCTTGCAATATGATGGGCCCAAGCGAATGGGCGGGCTTACTGAACTTTGCTGGCGAACTCGAGGTACTGCATGCGCTGCAGCTTGTCGATCGTCGAGGCGTAGGGGCTGTCTTCCGATTCCAAGTCGTAGCGCAGCCCATCGGCACCGAGATAGCCGGCGACATTGATGGTGGGTACATCTGACCTTGTCGCAAGCAGGGCCTTTTGGTAATTGGTGAGCGGAGCGCCGATCTTATTAAGGGTAATGGCTGCAATCTCGTTTGCCCCGACGGTGTCGTAGACGTTGAGCTCGGTATTGCCGGCGATCTCATAGTTAGCCCAGACGAGATATGTCGACTGATAGATACGGAAAGCGTGGCTTGCCGTATCTTCCTGAGGGTACAGCTCGTCGTTGAGAGTCGTTGCGGCGCTCGGCTGATGGTCGCCAAAAAAGACAAGAACAACCGGTCTGCCGATATTGCGGAGCTCGTTGATAAAGTACTCGAGGTCCCGGTCGGATGCGTTGATGCAGGTGAGATAGGTGTTGAGCGCGCTGTTGGCGCCTTCGCTGGCTCCCTCGACCCAATAGTTTGTCAGCTCTTCGGCGGGAGCGGTGCCATAGTCGTAGCCGCCGTGATTTTGCATCGTGACGTCAAAGATGAACTGTGGCGCTTCGTCGGTTCTAAGCAAGTCGAGTATCTTGTCGTAGGTGGCGTAGTCGCATACGCCGGCATGGTAATAGGGCGCACCTTCGAAATCGCCGATTGAAAGAAAGTCTCCAAAGCCCAGCTGCTGATAGATTTTATCTCGATGGTAGTTGACGGGGTTTTGCGGGTGCATAGCGGTAGTGGTATACCCAAGCTCTTTAAGGTCTTTTGCCAGGCTGTTTACGCCATTCATCTGATACAGCTGATAGGGGATCTTGCCTAATCCGACAAAGGCCGTTGTCGCTCCGGTCAAAAATTCGAATTCGGAGTTCGCCGTTCCGCCACCGGCGACCGAAGCGAGCATGGTGCCGCGAACAAGTGTGTCGGGAAGCGAGTTGTAGAATGCGGGGCCGGTGTACCCGGCCGCCTGGAGCTGCTCAAAGCACGAAAGGTCGCTAAAACTCTCATTCATGACGGCAACAATCGTCGGCTTGATTTCATTGAACTGGGCAACGGCCGCCGCGCGCTGTTCGCTCGAGCCATATGTGCTGTCGTAGACGGCGGCGAGCTCCTGCTCGATGCTCTGTGCCTCATCGGGCGTATAGTCTTCGGGCTTCTCAATGGGCAACTCGTTGACCATTTCGGTGAACGAAGTGATAAAACCCTGAGACGCATACGTGGTGATGGGCTGCCAACGGTCAAATCCAAAATCCAGCGCCTGCTCCAAGTCGATGTTGGAAAAGCCTGAGAGCCCCACAACGGTCACTAGCAGAAAAGCACAGAGGTTAGCGGCGATAGCGGGGAAGACATGGGTGGGCGTACGGAGCTTTTGCGGTCGGATGAGCGAAAGAAGCCCCAAGGAAATCTCCAGCAGGGCGAGAGAGGTTACGATTCCGGCGGTAAAGGTAAACTCGTATCCCTCGCTCACTTCCATTGCGGTGCCAAGGGCCAAGATATCGCTTGGCAGGATGGCTTCGCCTTTAAACGTTATGACGAAGTGCTCGGCAATGCCAAGGATGCAACAGACGATGGGCACGAGGGCCATGACGCCTCCATGACGCTGTCCCAGCAAATAAAGGGAGAGCAGAACCGTCGCGAGCAGCCCGACGGAAAACCCGAATGAGTTGGCGGGAATGCGATAGAACGTTTCGTTGCAGGCAATTTCGAGTGAAACGAACGAGAGCGCTGAAACAGCGGCGATGACAAGGATGTCACGGCAAATACAGGCAACTGTTCCCGTCGCAAGGTCGGTTTGGTCGATAAGTCCCGAAACCAAGGGCTCGACAAGAAGCATGACGGCGGCAGCACCGAGCGCCGAATAAGAAAGGATCCATAGGGAGCTGCCCTCATTTACGAGCAATTGATTCGTAACCCATGCAGCTACCACGCCGAGCGGGATGAGGAGCGTCGCGCACCAAAAGACGCGGGCAATGGGTGGCTTTTCGTTGCGTTTGATTGAAAAATACACGCGCACGACGACGGCGGCCACGATAAGGACGGCGACGAATATGGGCAGATTGGCCATGTCGCTCGAAGTGATTTCAAGGGGGATATCTTCGGTCATGGACGTTCCTCTGGTACAGCAAATTAAGTTCAGTATTAGATTACTGTAACCTTTCCACGGCATTTCGAGAAACAAAGCGCCCGATACGCAAAGCTAAAGGTCTGCGAATCTTGTATTACGAACATCTGTGCGCGTCGAGTGCGCTAAACTCATCGGCAGTATGATTCGATGCAATAGGAGGCAAGGAGCTTCCATGTCTGATTCTTCTATCGTTATTCGCGGCGCTCGTGAGCATAACCTCCGGGATATCGATGTTTCCATTCCGCGTGACCAACTCGTGGTCATTACCGGTCTTTCTGGCTCGGGCAAGAGTTCGCTGGCATTCGACACTATCTATGCCGAGGGCCAGCGTCGATACGTCGAGAGCCTTTCGAGTTATGCGCGCCAGTTCTTGGGCCAGATGGACAAACCCGACTTGGATTCAATCGACGGCCTTTCGCCGGCTGTCTCAATTGATCAAAAGACGACATCCAAGAACCCGCGCTCGACGGTTGGCACCGTAACCGAGATTTATGACTATCTGCGCCTGCTGTTCGCCCGTGTGGGCACCCCGCACTGTCCCGAATGTGGCCGTGTCATTGAGCGTCAGACGACCGATCAGGTTGCCGACAAGGTCTTGGCGGCGGGGGAGGGCCGCCGCGCGTTTGTGCTGGCACCGGTGGTACGCGGGCGAAAAGGCGAGTACACCAAACTGTTTGAGGACCTTCGCGCCGAGGGCTTTAGCCGCGTGCGTGTCGACGGTGAAGTGCGCTCGCTCGACGATCCGATCGATCTGGACAAGAAGTTCAAGCACGATATCGAGGTCGTGGTCGATCGCATCGTGATCCGTGAGAACTCTCTGGGCCGTATCGCCGAGTCTGTTGAGCAGGCGACCGCGCTGGCGCACGGCAATGTGAACGTATACTTGCTGCCCGACCGCGACGCTCCCGAGGGGACCGAAGGCGAGTTGCTGGAGTATTCGCTGGCGTTAGCGTGCCCGGAGCATGGGCACTCCATCGATGACCTGCAGCCGCGTGATTTCTCGTTCAACGCGCCCTATGGCGCGTGCCCAGAGTGCGATGGCCTGGGCTTTAAGAAGACGGTCGATGCCGAGGCCCTAATCGAAGACCCCTCGAAGTCGATCGCCGACGGGGTCTTTGGCAGCCTGTTTGGCAACTCTAACTACTATCCGCAGATTTTCGCTGCGGTCTGCAAACACTTTAAGGTGAGCGTCGATACGCCGTGGGAGGATCTGCCTCCTCGGGTGCGTCGCGCGTTTTTAGACGGCATGGGCGACCAGAAGATTTCGGTCGACTATCAAAAGCTCGATGGGCGCCGCAGCCAGTGGGACACCAAGTTCTCGGGCGTGCGCAATATCCTGTACGAGCGCTATACCGAGACGACGAATGAGAACACCAAGGCGCGCTTGGAGAAGTACATCCGCGAGGAGCCGTGCTCGAGCTGCCACGGCGCTCGTTTGCGCCCCGAGATGCTCGCTGTTACCGTAGGCGGTAAGTCCATTTACGAGGTCTGTTGCCTATCGTGCCGCGAGTCGCTCGAGTTTTTTGAGGGCTTGGAACTCACCGAGCGCCAACAGTTTATCGGCGGGCGCATCGTCAAGGAAATCCTGGAGCGCTTGCGTTTTCTGGTCGATGTCGGACTCGACTATCTGACCCTCGATCGTGCCTCGGCGACGCTTTCCGGAGGCGAGGCCCAGCGCATTCGCCTGGCAACGCAGATCGGCGCCGGCCTCATGGGTGTCCTGTACATTTTGGACGAGCCGTCGATTGGCCTCCATCAGCGTGATAACGAGCGCCTGATCAAGACGCTTGAGCGCCTACGCGATATCGGCAATACCGTCATCGTCGTCGAGCATGATGAGGATACGATTCGTGCTGCCGACTATGTGATCGACATGGGCCCCGGCGCGGGCGTGAACGGCGGACACGTGGTCGCCGCGGGAACGCCTGCCGATATCATGGCGTGCCCCGATTCGATGACGGGCGCCTACCTGACCGGCAAGCGAATGATTCGGGTTCCCGATGAGCGCCGCAAGCCCGGTCGCGGCTGCCTTAAGATCACGGGCGCCCGCGCCAACAACCTCAAAAACGTTACCGCCAAGATCGAGTTTGGTACGCTTACGGTCGTTACCGGCGTGTCGGGATCGGGTAAGAGCTCCCTGGTTACCGACACTATCGCACCTGCCCTTACGAATGCCATTCACCGTTCGACGCGCCCTGTGGGCCCGTATAAGAAAATCGAGGGCATCGAGTGTATCGATAAGGTTATCGATATCGACCAGTCGCCGATTGGCCGCACGCCGCGTTCCAACCCTGCTACGTACATTGGCCTGTGGGATGATCTTCGCGCGCTGTTTGCGAGTACGCCGGAGTCGAAGGCGCGCGGCTACTCGCCGGGACGTTTCTCCTTTAACGTGAGCGGCGGTCGTTGCGAAGCATGCAAGGGCGACGGACAAATTAAGATCGAGATGCACTTCCTTCCCGATATCTATGTCCCCTGTGAGGTCTGCGGCGGCAAACGCTATAACCGCGAGACGCTTGAGGTCACCTACCGTGGTAAGACCATCTCGGACGTGCTCGACATGAGCGTCACCGAGGCACTGGCCTTCTTTGGGAATATCCCGCAGATTAAGCGCAAGCTCCAGACGCTGTACGATGTAGGCTTGGGCTACGTGAGCCTGGGCCAGCCCGCTACAACGCTCTCGGGCGGCGAGGCGCAGCGTGTGAAGCTCGCCAAGGAGCTTCATCGACGCCAGACGGGCAAGACGTTCTATATTTTGGATGAGCCGACGACCGGCCTTCATTTTGAGGACGTCCGCCAGCTGCTCGATGTGCTGCAGCGCTTGGTCGATGCGGGCAACACGGTGCTGGTGATTGAACACAACCTTGATGTCATCAAGGTTGCCGACCGCCTGATCGATATGGGCCCCGAGGGCGGTAACGGCGGCGGAACCGTCGTGGTTTCGGGCACACCGGAGCAGGTTGCGGACTGTCCGCAGAGTTATACGGGCAAGTTTTTGGCGCCGTTGCTCAGGCGTGACCGGGAGCGTCAGGCTCAACTTGATGCTCAATAAATAGGCGATTCAGTTTATGGGCGCCATCGACTCCTTGTGATTCGATGGCGCTTGCTGTGTCGAAGTGACGTATGCAGCCGAATTGGACATATACTTAATCCTTGCGTCCGAATGCGAGGGAAAGGATATGCCATGGCAAAGGCTGTAAAGACGCCAAAAACCAATGCGATGCGCGAGCTGGAAAGCGCCGGCATTTCCTATGTTCTACATACGTACGAAGACGATGGTGATGAGTCGGCGGGCCTGGGGGTCGCGATTTCGGAGCAGCTTGGCGAGGAGCCCGGACAAGGATTTAAGACCTTGGTCTGCGTGACGCCGTCCAACGACCACGTCGTGTGCTGCATCCCTGTTGCCGATGAGCTCGATCTAAAGTCCGCCGCGCGTGCCGCGGGGGAGAAGTCCTTGGCCATGGTGCATGTGAAGGATTTGCTTGCGGCGACTGGCTACGTTCGCGGCGGCTGCAGTCCGGTCGGTATGAAAAAACGCTACCGGACGCTCATTGATGAGACATGTGTCCTTTGGGATACCATTTTTATTTCGGGAGGCAAGCGTGGTTATCAGCTTGAGCTTGCACCTGATGATTTAATTGCATTTTGCGGGGCGACGGTCGCCCCGATTACGAGAGAGGACTGAGCGATGCCGCAGGAAGAATTGAAGTGCGGAGCTCATTTTGCAAAAGAATCTGCGCCTCAGACACCCTCATCCGAAGCTTCTTCGTCGCGAGACGACACTGACGACATGGGCTCGTCGGACTACTCCACGGTTGGTCGTTCCGCCGGGCTTATGACCATCCTGACCATCGTGTCTCGCGTCACCGGTTTTATCCGCACGTGGGCAATGGCGGCCGCTATCGGCATGTCGCTGCTCTCGTCTTCCTATCAGGTCGCCAACAACCTGCCCAATATGCTCTACGAACTCGTGATGGGCGGCATGCTCGTGACGGCGTTTTTGCCCGTGTACATGGGCGTGAGGCGTGAGCAGGGTCGCGAGGCCTCTAACGAGTACGTGGGCAACCTGCTCGGTATTCTGCTATTGGTGCTGGGTGGCATTTCGTTGCTGGGGACCGTGTTCGCCCCGGGCTTTATCTGGACGCAATCGTTCCTTTCGGGTGACGGCGGCAGCATGGATACCGCTGCGTTCATGTTCCGTTTCTTTGCCATCCAGATTCTGTTTTATGGTTTGGGCTCGGTGTTTTCGGGCGTCCTCAACGCACACCGCGACTACTTCTGGTCGACGTTTGCCCCGGTCCTCAACAATGTGATCGTCATTGCGAGCTTTATGGGCTTTGCGCCCGTGTCCGCACAGTTTGGCGAACGTGCCGGCATCATCTTGATTGCGGCCGGTACGACCCTCGGTGTCTTTGTTCAGATGGCATGTCAGATCCCCGCGCTTGGCAAGCACGGCGTGCATCCCCATATCCATATCGACTTTAAGGACCCCGCACTGCGCCAGACGATTGCGCTCGGTATCCCGACGCTGCTCGCTACGGTGTGCATGTTTGTCTCGACTTCTATCACGAACGCTGCCGCGCTGGTGGTCCAGCCCGAGACCGGTCCTTCCGTCATCGCCTATGCGCGCCTGTGGTACACGCTGCCCTACGCGCTGATTGCCGCCTCGCTTTCGACGGCGCTCTATACCGAGCTCTCTCACGACGCACAGGAGAAGGATTACGACAGCGTCCGCACGGGCATTTCGCGTGGCGTCGCCCAGATGCTGTTCTTCCTGATTCCATTCGCGCTGTACCTGATTGTCTTCGCGCGTCCGCTCAACATGATCTACTGCGCTGGCAAGTTCGATGAGTCCGGTGTGGCGCTGGTGTCGGAGTTCCTTATCTACCTGGCACTTTCCCTGCCGCTCTACGGCGTGGTCGTGCTGATGCAGAAGAGCTTCTCTGCCTTGCTCGACATGAAGCCCTATAGCCGCTATTGCCTGTATTCCGCCATCGGCCAGGCCGGCTCGGTTCTGCTGTTTGGCGTTGTGCTGGGCTTCGGTATGCCGGCAATCGCGCTTTCGTATGTCGTCGACTACGTGATCTTGGTCGGTTGCTCGCTGTGGTGGCTGCGTCGTCGTCTGCGTGGTCTTCAGGTTAAATCTATCCTGCATGGCGGTTTCTTTGGCCTTTTGCTCGGTGGCCTGGGTGCTGCCGCAGGCGCCGGCGTCATGTGGGCGCTTGAGCACTTTGTCGGGGCACTTGGCGGCTCGATTCTGATTACTCTTGGCTACGTTTGCGTTGCGGGTGTCGTCTCGCTTGCTGTTACCTTTGGCCTTGCCGTCGTCCTTAAGATGCCCGAGGTCTCGGCGCTGATTCGTCGCAAGTAGGTGCGCGTGGCCGGTCACGACAACATTCCAACGCTTGCCGAGCAGGTTTCGCGCGTTCCCACGCAGCCCGGCTGCTACCTTTGGAAAGACGCCAAGGGCGATGTCATCTACGTGGGCAAGGCGAAAAACCTGCGCGCCCGTATGCGTCAGTACGTGACGCTGCAGGACGAGCGCCAGAAGATCCCGCTGATGATGCAGCTGGTGGCGAGCTTTGACTATATCGTGGTGGAGACCGAGCACGAGGCGTTGGTGCTCGAGCGCAATTTGATTGGTCAGTACCATCCGTACTTTAACGTCGACCTCAAGGATGACAAGAGCTACCCCTTTATCGCCATTACAAAGGGCGACCTGTATCCCGCTATCAAATACACGCGTGAGCGTCATAAGCCGGGAACGCGCTATTTTGGACCTTATACCGATAGCCGCGCGGCACGTGAGACGATAGATACGCTGCGCAAGGTTATCCCCATCTGCTCCGCATCCTGTGCGGAGTGGCGTCGTTGTCGCCGTATCGTCGAGTCCCACAAGGGCGAGGAAGACATCGTCAATATGATTTGCGCGCAAAACGGGCGCCCCTGCTTTGACTACCATGTCGGGCGCGGCCCGGGTGCGTGTGTCGGCGTGATTTCCCCGGCAGACTATGCCAAGAACGTCAAGCGTGTCGAGCGCTTTTTGTCGGGCCATCGCAAGGATGTCGTCGATGAGCTGACCTCCGAGATGACGGATGCCGCTGAGGCGCTCGACTTTGAGCGCGCGGCACGCGTCAAACGTCGTTTGGAGGTCATCAGGGGTCTGGACGATCGTCAGCAAGTCGTTTTTCCCTCCAGTGTCGATATAGATGTCATCGGTTTCTATCGCGAGGAGACCATCTCCGCCGCTTGCGTCTTCGTCGTTCGCGAGGGCCGAACAGTTCGCACCTGCGAGTTCATTCTCGACAAGGGTCTTGATGTTGACGAGGAAGAGCTCCAGTCGGGCTTTCTTAAGCGCTATTACGACGAGACGGCTGATATTCCAGCTGAGGTCAACCTTTCCGTCGAGCTTGAGGATGCGGAAGCGCTGGGGGAGTGGCTTGCGGGCAAGCGTGAGCGTTCCTGCCATCTCCATAGGCCGCAGCGTGGCGAAAAGCACCGTCTGCTCGATATGGCATCCAAAAATGCGCGCCATGCCCTCATGCGCTACATGATGCGAACGGGGTACGCTGACGACCGCACCAATCAAGCGCTCCTGGAGCTCGAAAGTGCGTTGGCGCTGCCATCGCCGCCGTTGCGTATCGAGTGCTTCGATATCTCTACACTGCATGGCACCTTTACGGTCGCCTCGATGGTGGTGTTTACCAACGGGCGCGCCGACAAGAGTCAGTATCGTCGTTTTAAAATTCAGGCCGAATTGGACGAGGCAAACGACTTCGTGTCGATGTCCGAGGTTTTGGGACGACGTTATGCTCCCGAGCGCATGGCCGACGAGCGCTTTGGCTCGCGCCCCGATTTGCTCGTTGTCGATGGCGGTAAGCCGCAATTGACCGCTGCGATCAAGCAACTTGAGGCTCTTGGGCTCGATATACCAGTTTGTGGCTTGGCAAAGGCCGATGAGGAGGTTTTCGTGCCTTGGGACGAGACTCCCGTCGTGCTGCCGACCGGGTCCGCGTCGCTCTATCTAATTAAACAGGTGCGCGATGAATCGCACCGTTTTGCCATCACGTTCCATCGCGAATTGCGCGATAAAGCCATGACGGTTTCGGTACTCGATGACGTTCCAGGCGTGGGACCCACCAGAAAACGTGCCCTTATGCGCCATTTTGGCTCGATGAAGCGTTTGCGCGCGGCGAGCGAGCAAGAGATCGCGGAAGTTCGAGGCATTCCTGCCGATGTCGCCAAAGCGGTTCACGAGGCGCTCGTTGCATGGAATGCCGAGCGCGCCGAGGCGGCGGCAAAGCAATCCGAAAACTAAACACGCCTCTAAACAACTGATATACATGATTGCGTGATTTTCAATCATTTATTTCACGGCGATTACCAGCCGATTTCGGGTTTAATTAACGCTAAAACGTTTGACTAGCCATGGTGAACAACCCTGCTATCCTGCGGGTTGACGAAGACTGATATCTCACCTCGTCGATACATACTGTCTGGCGAATCGTTTGTCAATGAATTCGGTGAACGGTAGCAAATACCGTTCAAGCGTATGTATGTATCGGTCGCCGAGCGCGGCACCTCAGTTGGGTTCGTCGGTAGGTAAGGTATATATCGTCCGCAAGTTGCGCGGGGGCACGTCTAGGCGCTCCCGGGTAAGATTCTCTATTGATAGGAGAAGACATGGCCATCATCAACAAGGGTATGTCCAGGCGTTCGTTCCTCGGCCTCACCGGCAGCGTCGCTGCTGTCGCAGGGCTTGGTCTCACCGGCTGCGGTGGCAGCTCTAGCGACGAGGGTTCCGCTTCCGGTTCCACCGATTCCGCCAACCGTGGCGGCGGCGTGATCACCGCTGGTTCCGCTTACGCTCCGTCCAGCTTCGATCCCGCCAGCACCGGCTCCGCTGTGGGCCTGGGTGCTAACTGGCACGTCGTCGAGGGCCTCTACGGCATCGATTACCACGACTACAGCACCTTCAAAGAGCTCGCCACCGACGATCCCAAGTCTGTGGACGACACCACTTTCGAGGTCACCATCCGCAAGGGCGCCAAGTTCTCCGATGGCACCGAGGTCACCGCTGACGATGTCGTTGCCTCCTACATCGCTTGCGCCGCTTCCGCTACCTATGCTCCGTTCTTCCAGCCCTTCGAGTCCATCGAGGCCAAGGACGCCAGCACCGTGACGGTCAAGACCAAGGTCCCCAACTTCTCCCTGCTCAAGGATCGTCTGGCCATCGTCCGCGTTACCCCGGCCACCCAGACCGAGGAGGATCGCGCCAAGCAGCCGATCGGCTCCGGCCCCTGGATGTACGACTCTATCTCCGATACCGAGATCACCCTGGTTCCCAACCCCGAGTACAACGGTGAGTATGCTGCCGAGGATAAGAAGATCCAGTACAGCATCCTGACCGACCCCACCGCTCGCGTTACCGCTCAGCAGGAGGGCTCCACGCTCGTTATGGAGCTCGTTACCGCTGACGCCGTCGACCAGCTCGAGAGCGCCGGCTGCAAGATCGATAACGTTCAGGGTTTCGGCACCCGCTTCATCATGTTCAACGTCGCCAAGGAGCCTTGGAACAACGTCAAGGTCCGTCAGGCTGTCATGTATGCGCTCGACACCGAGAAGATGGTCAGCAACACCTTCGCCGGCCTTGCCACCGCTGCCAGCTGCTACCTGCCCAAGAGCTTCACCAACTATCATGAGGCTTCCACGGTGTACAAGACCGACGCCAAGAAGGCTAAGAAGCTCATCGAGGAGTCTGGCATCACCCCGGGTGCCATCACCCTGCGCACCACCGACAACGAGCAGATTAAGGGCATGGCCGCCCAGGTCAAGAATGACCTCGACGCTCTCGGCTTCGATGTGACCATCCAGACCGATACCTCGCCGGCCACCTACGCTGCCATCGACGGCGGCGAGGCCTACGATATCCTCCTTGCCCCTGGCGATCCTTCCTGCTTCGGCGCCGACCCCGACCTGCTGCTCAACTGGTGGTACGGCGACAACGTCTGGATGCAGACCCGTTGCCCGTGGAAGGAGTCCGCTGAGTGGCAGAAGCTCCACGGTCTCATGGACGAGGCTCTTGCCGCCGAGGGCGATGAGCAGCAGAAGAAGTGGAACGAGTGCTTCGACATCATTGCCGACAACGCCGTTCTGTACCCCGTTGTCCACGTCAAGACCGTCTCCGCTTCCTGGGACGATCCGTCCACTGCGCCCAACGGCGAGGCCCTCGATGGCTTCAAGGGCATCGGCACGACGAGCATGTCCTTCAGGGGCGTTGCGACCGTCAAGGCGTAAGACTCGCTTGAGTCTGTATGCAGGATGTCGGTCGTTGGGACCGTATCCTCATAGTTGAAACAAAGACCCGGGCGACCTCGATGTCGCTCGGGTCTTGTAATGAGTATCCGTACTCATATACCAGTTGGTCCTACCGACAAAAGAAAGGGGAGAGAACGTGAACAACTTGCTACGTTTGATTGGAAGGCGTCTTGTGGCGCTGCCGATCATGGCATTGGGCGTCACCGTCCTGGTGTTCTTCCTTATGTCGTTCTCCAAGACCGACCCCGCCTACACGGCGTTGGGTGACGGTGCCTCGCCCGAGGCGGTTGCCGAGTACCATGAGAAGTATGGTCTGGACGACCCCTGGCCTGTGCGCTACGTGCGCTATATGGGCGATTTGATCCATGGCGACATGGGCACCTATGGTGCTGCTCGCAACTCCGTTGCCAAGCGCATCTCCACGGCCCTGCCCGTCACGATGCAGCTGACCTTCATCGGCCTTGCCATCGGTGCGGTCGTTTCGTTTTTACTCGGCGTCATCGCGGCACTGTATCGCGACAAATGGCCGGACCAAGTGATCCGCGTCTTTTCCATCGCCGGCTTGGCAACCCCGTCGTTCTGGCTTGCCGTTCTGTTGATCCTGCTGTTCTCTTCCTACCTTAAGGTGCTTCCGGCATCGGGTGCTCTGCCTCACTTCACCACGAATCCGGCTGGCTATCTGGGACGTATGATCATGCCCGCTATCGCCTTGGCATTTCCGCTGACGGGCCAGATGACTCGTATCGTGCGTACCGCCATGGTCGAGGAGCTCGATAAGGATTATGTCCGTATGGCTCGCGGCGCCGGCGTTCCCGAGAAGGTCGTCGTCGGCATCAACGTTCTTCGCAATGCGCTGATCACCCCGGTCACCACCCTCGGTCTTAAGATCGGTTACCTCATGGGCGGCGCCGTCGTCATCGAGGTTATCTTCAACCTCCCCGGCATGGGCACCGCGATTCTGCAGGGCGTTCAGGGCAACGAGGCGAACCTGGTTCAGGGCGTCGTTATCGTCGTTGCTCTCGCCTTCATCATCATCAACATCGTGGTTGACATGCTCTACCTGCTCATCAACCCGCGCATCAGGACGGTGTAGATTATGGTAAAGATTCGAGAGAAGCAAACCGAGCAGCTCGAGAAGGCTGCCTCCAAGGGGCTCAAGCTCGGTGGCTGGAAGAAGATGACGCTGTCTTCTAAGATTGCCGCCGTCGTGCTGGTGCTGGTCGCCCTGACTGCGATTCTGGCGCCCCTTCTTGCCCCCTATAGCCCGGTCGAGATCTTTACGGCTCGCCAGGCTCCCGGCAACGGATTTATCTTCGGGACCGACGATAAGGGTCGCGATATTCTGTCGCGTATGCTCTACGGTGGTCGTTACTCGCTGATTATCGGCTTTGGCGCCACTGCCATGGCTCTGGTCTGCGGCTCGGTCGTGGGCGCCCTTGCAGCGGTTTCGCGCAAGGCCGTCTCCGAGACGATCATGCGTATCTTGGACATCATCATGTCCATCCCGGGCATCGCCCTCGCGGCCGTCTTCGTCTCCATCCTGGGCAACTCCGTGCCGTCGATCATCTTCGCCATCGGCTTTATGTACACTCCGCAGATTGCCCGTATCGTGCGCGCCAACATCGTGTCCGAGTACGGCGAGGACTATGTCCGCGCGGTCATCGTTTCCGGCGCCAAGGCTCCGTGGATTTTGATCAAGCATGTTCTGCGTAACTGCATCGCCCCGATCATGGTCTTCACCGTTACCCTGGTCGCCGACGCCATCATCTTCGAGGCTTCGCTGACCTTCATCGGCGCTGGTATCCAGGAGCCCACCGCTACCTGGGGCAACATCCTAGCCGACGCCCGCGGCGGCGTGCTCGCCGGCCGTTGGTGGCAGGCGCTGTTCCCGGGCCTGGCCATCATGATCACCTGCCTGGCGCTCAACATCCTCTCCGAGGGCATTACCGACGCCATGGCCGCTGCTCCCTCCGCCGCCCTGGATCCGACCGATTCCTCCAAGCGCCGCGAGGCCGACCTGCTGGTCTCCGACCCCGTTCGCGCCTACAAGGAGCAGGCCCAGTCCCTCTCCGCTCGCCTTGGAGCCCTGCGCGATGTCGAGCTCAAGCGTGACGATCGCCATGTGCCCGACGAGTCTGTCGAACCGATCCTTTCGGTCCGTGACTTCTGCATCCAGTTTGAGCACCACGGCGATATCAACGTCGTCGACCATGTCAACTTTGACGTCCGTCCTGGTCAGACCATGGGCCTGGTGGGCGAGTCCGGTTGCGGTAAGTCCATCACCACGCTGGCCATCATGGGCCTGACCGACGACGATGAGCACCTTTCCGGCGAGGTCCTCTGGGAGGGCCGCGACCTGCTCAAGATGAGTAAGAAGGAGTGGTTCGGCCTGCGCGGTACCGATATCGCTATGGTCTATCAGGACGCCCTGTCCTCGCTCAATCCCTCCATGCTCATCTCTGCCCAGATGAAGCAGCTCACCAAGCGTGGCGGCACCCGTAGCGCCGAGGAGCTCCTGGAGCTCGTGGGCCTCGACCCCAAGCGTACGCTCGAGAGCTATCCGCACGAGCTTTCCGGTGGCCAGCGTCAGCGTGTTCTGATCGCTATGGCCCTTACCCGCGACCCCAAGCTGGTCATCTGCGACGAGCCCACGACCGCCCTGGACGTTACCGTCCAGAAGCAGGTCATCAAGCTGCTCAACGATCTTCAGGCCAAGCTCGGCTTTGCCATGATCTTCGTCTCGCATGACCTGGCGCTGGTCGCCGAGGTCGCCCATAACATCACGGTGATGTACGCCGGTCAGGTTATCGAGCAGGCGCCCACCAAGGAGCTGCTCACCAACCCGATCCACGAGTACACCCGCGGTCTTCTGGGTTCCGTCCTGTCCATCGAGAGCGGTTCGGGCCGCCTGCACCAGGTGCCCGGCGCCGTTCCGAGCCCGCGCGATTTCCCCAAGGGCGATCGCTTCGCGCCCCGCTCGAGCCATCCGCGCATTGGCCTGGACACCCGTCCGGTCTTCAAGCGCGTGCCCGGCACCGAGCACTTCTATTCCGAGCTCCCCGACGAGGTGCTCAAGGCAAATGGTTTGACCCCTCACGCGGAGGTGATGTAGATGAGCGAGACCGCAGTCAACGGCGTCGAGCCGATCATCTTCCTTGATGACGTCCACGTCACCTTTAGGACCCGTACCGGCTCGATTCTGCACCCCAACCTGGTTCACGCCGTCCAGGGTGTAACGATTAGGCTCATGCCCGGTCAGACGATCGGCATCGTCGGCGAGTCCGGTTGCGGTAAGTCCACCACCGCCAACGTCATGTGCGGCCTGCAGGCCCCCACGAGCGGCAAGGTCTACTTTAAGGGCAAGGACGTAACCAAGCGTACCGCCGAGGACCGTCGCCACATGGGCCGTGTCATCTCGGTTGTGTTCCAGAATCCGGCTACGGCGCTCAATCCCCGCATGGTCGTTCGCGAGCAACTGCTCGACCCCATGCGCGTCCACAACCTGGGTACCGAGGCCGAGCAGGAGAAGCGCGTCAAGGAGCTCTTGGAGCTCACCGGTCTGCCCAGCTCCGCCGCCGAGGTTCTTCCCGGCCAGCTTTCGGGCGGCCAGCGCCAGCGCGTCGCAATTGCCCGTGCCCTGTCGCTGAACCCCGATGCCATCATCGCCGACGAGCCAACCTCGGCTCTGGACGTTTCGGTCCGCGCGCAGATTCTGAACCTGCTGACCGACCTTAAGAAGGAGCTCGGCCTGGCCATGGTGTTCATCAGCCATGACATCCAGACGGTCCGCTATATCTCTGACGACATCATCGTTATGAATGGCGGCAAGATCGTCGAGCAGGGCGAGGCCAAGCAGGTCTTCCAGCACCCCCAGGACCCCTACACCAAGATGCTGCTCGGCGCTGCGCCGTCGCTGCTGCATCCCAAGCTCGGCGAGTAGCCTCGCTTTCCCTCCCGTGCGCCCGGTTCCCTTGCCGGGCGCACCTCCGTTGCGATTTCGAAAGGTTGGGTTCACGAGCCATGCCAAGTGCTCAGGAGCTACAACATCAATTTGGTGAATATCGAGGCGCCATGCCCCGTCCATCGGATTTCGATCTCTTTTGGAAGGACCGCATGGCCGAGGCCGACGCCGTCGAGCTCGACTACGCGATTGAGGCGGCTTCGGTTGCGGATTCCGCAACCTGTCGGTTTTTCGACCTCTGGTATACCGGCATGTGTGGCGCACGCCTGCATGCTAAGTACCTCAAGCCGGTCTCGGAGGAGCCCATGCCGCTGGTGCTTCAGTTCCATGGCTATCCGGGTGCAAGCCGCAGCTGGTTTGAGCAGGCGTCGTTTGCGGGCATGGGCATGGCGCTCATCGCCCTCGACTGCCCCGGCCAGGGTGGTCCCTCCGAGGATATTGGTGGATTTGAAGGCACGACGGTCGCGGGCCATATCGTCGCCGGTATCGACGGCGACCCGGCCAATCTCTACTATGTCCGCTTGCACCAAGATATTCGCATCCTGTGCCGCATCGTTCGCGAGCTTGAGGGCATCGATCTTGCCCACGTATTTGTGAACGGCGCGTCGCAGGGCGGCGGTTTGGGCATTGCGACCTGTGCGCTTAACGGCGAGCTTATCAATCGCGCCGCCATCCTCTATCCCTTCCTGTCGGATTTCCGCCTGGTCTGGGATTTGGACGCCGACGATATTGCCTACGAGGGTCTGCGCTATTGGTCGCGTTGGTTTGACGAGGACTCGACTCGTATCGAGGAAGCCTATGCCAAGCTGGCGTACTTCGATTCCAAGAATTTTGCCCCCATGGTCAAGTGCCCCGTGCTGTTTGGCACGGGCACGGCCGATACCGTCTGTCCGCCGGCAACGCAGTTTGCGGTGTACAACAACCTGTCCTGCGATAAGCGTCATGAGTTCTTTGAGGGCTTTGGCCACGAGGAGATTCAGGATTTTGACGATCTGATCATTCCGTTTTTCTGTGAGGGAGGGGAGGCTCATGTCTAAGTGCGAGAGCAATGTTGACGAGCTGATAGTCCCCGGGCTCGTGGGAATTCCCGGAACGGTTTCATCAAGGCTCGCAGAATATCGGGACTGGCACGGCGATGTCCAAGCAGATGTTTCTGATTTAGAGACATGCGCTTCGAATCTTGAGATTCAAGGCCAGGCCATTACGGCGATTGACTTTGTTAACCCCTGCGCTCGTTACTCGGAGATTTCCTTTGAGCTCGGTGACGATGCGGTCCACGCTCGCTTGATTGAGCCTGTTGGTCGTGCCCGAGTATCTAAGCGCGTGCCGCTGTGCCTGATGTTCCACGACATCGATCGGCCTGTGCGCGGCTGGCATCACATGACGAGATTTGCCGCCATGGGGTATGCCGTCCTCGCGCTGGATGACGATGTCGCTGGTGCGGACGACCTGCAGCGGGGGATTGCTTCGCCCGCTTTTGTCAAGCGCGTCCGTTGGGGTTGCGCGATGGCGAAGGTGGCGCGCAATCTTGATGGCATGGACCCCGACCGCATCTTTGCATGGGGCGAGGGTCTTGGCGGCGGAGTCGCGCTGGCGGTTTCTGCTCTGGACGAGCGGGGCCTCGCCTGCACGGCGGTTGCCAACCCGCTGCCCGGCGGTCTCGAGGCTCTGTCGTCTCGGGTGCGCGGATCGGTGCTCATGGGCACATCGCTCATGGATGCCGTGAGCGATCCCAAAGGCCAGTTTGCCGTATTCAACGGTTTTGAGTGTGACCGGAGGCATATCATCTATGCCAAATACGCTCACGAGCGCATCAATGCGTTCGAAAACGAAGTCGTCGACTTCTTTAACCAAACGTTCTACCCGTGTTCTTTGGCCTGAACGGCCTGGACACTGCCAACAAGAGTGGGTGGCATAGGGCCGCCCGCCAGACAACTAAGGAGATTCTTGTGGCAACTCAGAAATTCACCGGCGTTATCCCTCCCGTCGTTGTTCCCGATACCGAAGACCACCAGCTCGACGTTGCCTCCTTTGAGCGCAGCATCAACCGCATGATCGATGCCGGCGTCGATGGCCTGTTCTTCCTGGGCTCTTCGGGCGAGGTCGTTTTCTCCACCGATGAGCGTCGTCGCCAGATCATCGCCGAGGCCGTTCGTATCGTCGACCACCGCGTGCCCGTCCTGGTCGGCATCATCGATACCGAGACCGAGCGCATGATCGAGCACGGTAAGGTCGCTCAGGAGCTGGGCGCCGATGCGCTTGTCGCCACCTGCCCGTTCTATGCCCTGCAGGGCATGACCGAGGTCGAGGAGCACTTCCGCATCCTGCACGAGGAGCTCGACCTGCCCATCTTTGCCTATGACATTCCCGTGTGCGTTCACACCAAGCTCCCCTGGAAGCTCCTTGCCAAGCTCGGCGCCGAGGGCGTCCTTGCTGGCGTCAAGGATTCCTCGGGTGATGACATCTCGTTCCGCTATCTCGTTCAGGAGAACGAGAAGAACGGCCATCCGATGAGCATCCTCACCGGTCACGAGGTTGTTGTCGACGGCGCTTACCTCGGTGGCGCCGACGGTTCTGTCCCGGGCCTTGCCAACGTTGAGCCCGAGGGCTACGTGCGCCAGTGGAAGGCCGCTCAGGCCGGTGACTGGGCTACCGTCAAGGTCGAGCAGGATCGCCTCAACGAGATTTCCCACATCTGGGATGTCACCTCGGGCGTCCAGGGCTATGCCGGTGGCGTCGGCGCCTTCAAGACCGCTATGAACCTCATGGGCATCTTCGACAGCCCGACCATGCCGCGCCCGGTGAAGGCCATGACCGGCGAGAACGTCGAGGCTATTAAGAAGGTCCTCCAGGACAACGGTCTCCTGTAAAGCTTTCCCAGGCACCCGACCTCGCCGTTCAACCGTGTGGCCATGACCCGTTAGGTCAATGGCCACACGGTTTCTCGGCGATCTCGGGCACCTGGATAACCTTTACTGCGCTGTGACGGCTAGCCTGACGGCGCATTTCCTGTAGTTGTTTTTATCTCCGAAGGAGAGCGACATGGAGAACAAGTACGTCTGCTCTGTCGATATCGGCGGAACTAAGATTGCGACTGCCATTATGGAGTATCCGGCTGATGGCAGCGTGCCCCATCCGGTCTTTGAAGCTGAGGTTCCCACCGAGGCCCAAGAGGGCGGTGAGGCCGTCTTCCAGCGTATCGAGGCGTCCGTCAAGGCTGCTCTCGAGGCGAATCCCGATGTCGAGGTCCTTGGCGTCGGTATCGGTGCCGCCGGCGTCGTCGATCCCAAGACGGGCGCCATCGCGTATGCCAATGAGATCATGCCCGGCTGGTCCGGCGTTCAGTTGGGGCCGCGTCTGCGCGAGGATCTCGGTCTTCCCGTTGCCGTTGTAGGCGACGTGCAGGCTCATGCTCTGGGCGAGGCCCACTGGGGCGTCGGCAAGGGCAAGTTCTCCGTCTTGTGTCTTGGCATCGGTACGGGCATTGGCGGCGCATATGTCGAGAACGGCCGCGTAATGCAGGGCTTCCATGGTGCTGCCGGCCATATGGGCCACATCGAGTGCTCGGCTGCCGCCGGCATTCCCTGCGCCTGCGGGCGTTCTGGTCATCTTGAGTCGGTAGCCTCGGGCACCTCGATTGGCCGTATGTACGACGAGCGCTTCGGTCGAGTTGACCCCAGCCGTCCTTCGGTCGGTCGCGACGTGAACGACCTGTGCCGTGCTGGCGACGCAAAGGCGACCGAGGTCATCCATGACGCCGGCTTTGCGCTGGGCGCCAGCTTGGGCTCGCTTGCCAACATCTTGGATCCCGAGGTCATCGTGCTTTCGGGAGGTGTGATTCACCAGGGTCCCGATTGGCGCTCGCAGACGTGGAAGGACTCGGTGCACGAGGGCTATGCCAGCCAGGCGCTCGACCCGCTTCAGGACACGCCGATCCTCATCGGTTCTCTGGAGGGCGACGCGCCGCTCATCGGTGCCGCCGAACACCTTCTTGCGTCGTTGAAGTAAACATAACTACCAAGTGCGCCTTCTGAGGTGCCGCAGATTGACGTGAAAGAGGAGCGAAGCGTACTTCGGTACGCGAGCGACGGTTTGAACGTCAAGGTGCGGTGTCTCAGAAGGCTATTTTGAGAAAGGTTGAGTCGAACATGACCGTTGATCCTTTGATTCAATCCCTGAAGGGCAAGCTCGTCGTGAGCGTTCAGGCCTATATGGGCGAGCCGCTTCGTACGCCCGAAACCATGGCTCAGATGTCTCGCGCCTGCGAGCTTGGCGGCGCCGCCGCTATTCGCTGCCAGGGTCTTGCTGACATCGCCGCCATTAAGGGCCGCTGCGAGGTTCCCGTCATCGGCTTGTGGAAGGATGGACACGAGGGCGTCTACATCACGCCGACGCTGCGTCATGCTCGCGCCTGCGTTGCCGCCGGTGCCGACATCGTGGCAATTGACGCCACTGATCGCCCGCGTCCCGATGGCAAGACCGTCGAGGACACCTTCCGTCCGCTGCACGAGGAGGGCGTGCTCCTGATGGCCGACTGTGCCACCATCGAGGATATTCGTCGTGCTGTCGACATGGGCTTCGACCTGGTGTCCACCACGCTTTCCCATGGTGTTGCCGCTATCGATTGCACCATGGCCGACGGTCCCGATCTGCCGCTCCTGCGCCAGGCGACCGAGGAGTTTCCCGGCCTTCCCATCATCTGCGAGGGCCGCGTGCACACGCCCGAGGAGGCCCGCGCCGCAATTGATGCGGGCGCTTGGGCAGTTGTCGTGGGCACTGCCATCACGCACCCCACGAGTATTACGAGTTGGTTCAAAGCCGCGCTTGAGGCGTAAGACGGACCTTGTATCCGCTCAGGGCGGTATACTCATTAAAGGCAATTGACCGCGCGGGATCCGGGTTGCTGGGTCCCGCGCTTGTTTTTAGGAGGCAGCACATGCAAAAGGGAGATGCCATGGATGCGGCGGAGCGCTCGGAGCGCATCCCCGATATCGTCATCATCACCGGAATGTCCGGATCGGGCCGAACGCAGGCCATGCATGTGTTCGAGGACATGGGCTATTTTTGTATCGATAACCTGCCCCCGCGTCTGATTGCCCAGCTTGCTGAGCTCGTCGGCATCAATACGGGCGTGGGTAGGCACCTTGCCGTCACCTGCGACCTGCGCAGCCAGGGCTTGTTCGATGAGCTGCTCGATGCCGTTGCCGCACTCGAGGAGCGCGAGATGAGCTGCGACATCGTTTTTCTCGAGGCCTCTGACGAGGTACTGATCCGTCGTTATAGCGAAAACCGCCGCCGCCATCCCATTGCCAAGCCGGGGGAGACTACGGCCGATGCGATTCAGCGGGAGCGCCTGCAGCTGCAGGGTGTGCGCGATCGAGCCGATATGATTATCGACACGAGCCGTCTGCACACCTCTGCGCTGCGCAACAAGCTACGTATGGCATTTTCCGAGCTGTCCGACCAACAGCTCATGGACGTCCATGTGTTCTCGTTTGGCTTTAAGCACGGCATGCCCGTCGAGGCGGACATTATGATCGACGTCCGCTTCCTGCCCAATCCGTTCTACGATCCCGAGATGCGCACCATGACCGGTCTCGATAAGAAAGTCTCCGATTTTGTTCTGGACCATCCCAAGACGCAGGAGTTTTGGAAGGCTTGGACACAGCTGCTCGATACGGTCATGCCAGGCTATATCGCGGAGGGCAAGCCGCAGCTTTCTATCGCCATCGGCTGCACGGGCGGTCAACACCGCAGCGTCGCCATTGCCGAGGCCACGGCACGTTATTTGGAAGGCGCCCAGTATCACGTGAGCATTTCCCATCGCGACCTGTCGCGCGCGAACACGAAAGCATAGGCCTGCATGTCGTTTACCGCTGAGGTGCGCGACGAGCTTGCGCGCTGCGAACCCGAATGTGAATACTGCGATTTGTCGACGCTTGCCGCCCTGACGCGTGTGAGCGGTACACTTTCGCTGGCCGGCTCCGGGCGGTATCGTTTGACTGTCGCGACCGAGACGGGCGCCGTCGCGCGCACGATGATCACGCTGACGCATCGCATCCTTAAGCTCAAAACGGAATTCACCGTTCGTAAATCGGTCTTGCATAAGGTCCGTAACTATCTCATTACCCTGCCCGATCAACCCGACCTGGACAAGGCTCTGGTACTGCTGGGCATTCTCGACCGCAGGGGAGGGCTCGTCGCCGGTGTTCCCCGGCACATCGTTGCCCGTCCCTGCTGCAGGCTTGCCTACATCCGCGGCGCGCTCATCGCCGGCGGTTTCGTGGCCGATCCCCGCGGCGACTTTCATTTGGAGATCGCGGTGCAGGGCGAGCAGTATGCCCGGGGACTTTGCGATCTATTGGAGCAGATTGGGGTCCATGCGCGCGTTAACGCGCGGCGCGGATCCTATGCCGTGTACATTAAGAGCGCCGAGGAGATCGAGCAGCTCCTAAAGCTGGTCGGCGCCAAGCGCAGCGTTGCCGAGATCGAGGAAGCGCGCGCGGTCAAATTGGTTAAGAACGACGTAAACCGTCGCGTGAATGCCGAGCTGGCCAATCAGACCAGAAGCGCGGGTGCCGCCCAGCATCAGCTTGCGTTGATCGATGAGCTCGAACTGCGGGGTTTGCGCGACACGCTTCCGGACGCCTTGGCGGTCTTTTGCGACCTGCGCGAGCGCTATCCCGATCTGTCACTGCGCGATTTGGGGGAGATGGCTGACCCTCCCTTGTCGAAGTCGGCCCTCTACCATCGAGTTTTGAGACTTGAAAAGCTCATTGAAGCAAACAGGTAGTTTAAAGTATCGACTTATATACGGATTTAGCTGCTATTTTATTCTTTAAAACGTTTTAACGTAAATTTGATTTTCAATTTCGAGCATTCTCGTGAAATTCAAGTCAAAAAAAAGGTATATTAGGCGAGTGGTTAGTTTGTGGGCCTCAACGGCGGGCGCTGTAGCTTGCGGGGGCCTTACGAAAGGAGACACAATGGCAGTAAAGGTTGCTATTAACGGCTTCGGTCGCATCGGTCGTCTGGCTTTCCGTCAGATGTTCGGTCATGAGGGCTCCGAGATCGTCGCTATCAACGACCTCACCTCTCCCGATATGCTCGCTTACCTGCTGAAGTACGACTCCACGCAGGGCAACTACGCTCGCGATCACGAGGTCGTTGCTGGCGAGGATTCCATCACCGTTGACGGCAAGGAGATCAAGATCTACAAGGAGGCCGACGCCAACAACCTGCCTTGGGGCGACCTCGACGTCGACGTCGTTCTCGAGTGCACCGGCTTCTACACCAGCAAGGCTAAGGCTCAGGCCCACATCAACGCTGGCGCCAAGAAGGTCGTCATCTCCGCTCCGGCCGGCAGCGATCTGCCCACCATCGTGTACAACGTCAACCACGAGACGCTGACCGCTGAGGACAACATCATCTCCGCTGCTTCCTGCACCACCAACTGCCTCGCCCCGATGGCCAAGGGTCTGAACGACTTCGCTCCCATCGTGTCCGGCATCATGACCACCATTCACGCCTGGACCGGCGACCAGATGCCGCTCGACGGCCCGCAGCGCAAGGGCAACAAGCGTCGTAGCCGCGCCTGCGCCGTCAACATCGTCCCCAACACCACCGGTGCTGCCAAGGCTATCGGCCTGGTTCTCCCCGAGCTCAACGGTAAGCTCATCGGTGCCGCCCAGCGCGTCCCGACGCCGACCGGCTCCATCACCAACCTCTACGCTGTCGTTGACAAGAAGGTCACCGTCGACGAGGTCAACGCCGCTATGAAGGCCTACGCTTCCACCATCTCCGAGACCTTCGGTTACAACGAGGACGATATCGTCTCCACCGACATCATCGGCGAGACCCACGGCTCCATCTTCGACGCCACTCAGACCATGTGCTCTGACCTCGGCAACGGCCAGACCCTCGTTCAGGTCACCTCTTGGTACGACAACGAGAACTCCTACACCTCTCAGATGGTCCGTACCATCAAGTACTTCGAGAAGTTCGTTGCTTAATTTAGCTTTTAGCGAATAGCTCGTTGAGCGTCTAAAGAAGGGCGCGGCCTCATAGGGCTTACACCCTAGGGTCGCGCCCTTTTTATAGGAAATCGTCTGCCGTAATGGGAGGCAGACACGTACGAAAGGTAGAAGCAAACATGGCCTTTACCAAGAAGACCGTCCGCGACATCGATGTCGACGGCAAGCGCGTTCTCGTCCGCGTTGACTTCAACGTGCCTATCAAGGATGGCGTCGTTGGCGATACCACCCGCATCAAGGCTGCCCTGCCCACCATCAACTACCTCGTTGAGCACAACGCTCGCGTCATCCTCATGAGCCACCTCGGCCGTCCCGATGGCACCGGCTTCCAGCCCGAGCTGTCCCTCGAGCCCGTCGCCAAGAAGCTCGCTGAGCTCTCTGGTCTCGATGTTGCCTTTGTCGCCGACACCTACGGCGAGAAGGCTGCTGAGGCTGTTGCCGCCGTCGAGCCGGGCAAGGTCCTCGTTCTCGAGAACGTCCGTTTTGACAAGCGTGAGAAGAAGAACGATCCCGAGATCGCCAAGAAGCTCGCTTCCTATGGTGACGTCTTCGTTCTCGATGCCTTCGGCACCGCTCACCGCGCCCAGGGTTCCGTCGTGGGCCCCGCCGCTTACCTGCCTGCCGTCGCCGGCTTCCTGCTCGAGAAGGAGGTCGACACGCTGACCGGCATCTTCGCCGAGCCCGAGCGCCCCTTCGTCGCTATCGTCGGCGGTTCCAAGGTTTCCTCCAAGATCGGCGTTCTCGATCACCTCATCGACTCCGCTGATACCCTGATCATCGGTGGCGGCATGGCCTACACCTTCTTCCTGGCTCAGGGTCTGACCGTCGGTCAGTCCCTCAAGGAAGAGGACTGGGTCGAGCGCGCCGGCGAGATGCTCAAGAAGGCCGAGGAGAAGGGCGTCAAGATCCTGCTCCCCATCGACAACCGCGTTGCCGATCACTTTGGCGAGGACGCTGTCCCCGAGGTTGTCGCTTCCGACGCTATCCCCGACGATCGTGAGGGCATGGACATCGGCCCCAAGACCGAGGAGCTCTACGCCGAGGCCGTCAAGGGCGCCAAGACCGTGTTCTGGAACGGCCCCATGGGCGTCTTCGAGTTCGACAACTTCGCTCACGGCACCCAGGCTATCGCCGAGGCCGTCGCCGAGGCCGACTGCACCTCGATCATCGGCGGTGGTGACTCTGTCGCGGCTGTCAACAAGTTCAACCTGGCCGACAAGATGAGCTGGATCTCCACCGGTGGTGGCGCTTCCATGGAGCTCGTCGAGGGTAAGGCCCTGCCCGGAGTGGAGGCGCTTCTCGATGCCTAATCGCACCCTTCTTATCGCTGGTAACTGGAAGATGAACAACGACGTCGCCGAGGCCGCCAAGCTCGCCGACGAGCTGGCTCAGGCTCTGCCCGAGGTTCCGGCTGGCGTCGAGGTGCTCGTCTGCCCTCCGACCATTGACATCACCACGGTTCATGACCGTATTCAGGCTGCCCCCATCGCCCTCGGTGCTCAGAACGTGTACTGGGAGGCCAAGGGTGCCTTCACCGGTGAGTCCTCTTGCGACATGCTCAAGTCCGCTGGCTGCACCTACTGCATCATCGGTCACTCCGAGCGTCGCGACTACTTCCACGAGACCGACGAGGATCAGAACAAGAAGGCCAAGGCCCTCGTTGCCGCCGGTCTTGTTCCCGTCTTCTGCTGCGGCGAGTCCCTCGAGGTCCGCGAGGCTGGCACCTATGTCGAGCACGTCGTGAACCAGGTCAAGGCTGGCCTTGCTGGTCTTGAGATCACCTGCCCCAAGCAGGTCGTCGTCGCCTACGAGCCCATCTGGGCCATCGGCACCGGAAAGACCGCTACCGCTGAGGACGCCCAGGAGGTCTGCGGCGCTATCCGTGAGACCCTCAAGGAGATGTTTGGCGAGGAGCTCGCCGACGGTATCCGCGTCCTGTACGGTGGTTCCGCTAAGCCCGGCAACATTGCCGAGCTCGTCGCCAAGCCCGACGTTGACGGCGCCCTCGTGGGCGGCGCTTCGCTCAAGGCTGCCGACTTCGCCTCTATGGTCGTCAAGGCAGGCGAGTAGGACATATGGCACAGCGTCATCTTCCTGCACTCCTGATCATCATGGATGGCTGCGGCCTTGCTCCGGCCGATGGCGAGAACGCCGTCGCCGCTGCCAAGACGCCCTTCCTTGATAGCCTGTACGCTCAGTATCCCCACACCACGCTCGGTGCTTCGGGCGAGGACGTGGGCCTTCCCGACGGTCAGATGGGCAACTCCGAGGTAGGCCACCTCAACATCGGTGCCGGCCGCATCGTGTTCCAGGAGCTTTCGCGCATCAACAATGCCATCAAGGACGGCTCCATCGCCAAGAACGAGGTCTTCGTCAAGGCCATGGACGATGTCAAGGCCGAAGGCAAGACTCTCCACCTCATGGGCCTTATGAGCCCTGGCGGTGTTCATTCTCACATGAACCACGTCGAGGCTCTGGTCAAGATGGCTGCCCAGCATGGCGTCAAGACCGTTCGCGTCCACGCCTTTATGGATGGCCGTGACGTCGACCCGCAGTCCGGTGCCGGCTACATGAGTGAGTTCTGCGCCTTCCTGGCTAAGATCTCCGAGGAGACCGGTTGCGACGCTCGCGTTGCCACCGTTTCGGGCCGCTATTGGGCCATGGACCGCGACAACCGTTGGGAGCGCATCCAGCGCGCCTACGACGTCATGGTCAACGCGTCCGATGCCGATACCGATCCCGTTGCCGGTATCAAGGCCTACTACGAGAAGGATCCGCGCGGCGACGAGTTCGTCGAGCCCTTCGCTGCCCACAACGAGGGTATCCACGAGGGCGACGCGGCCATCTTCTTCAACTTCCGTCCCGACCGCGCTCGTCAGATGACCCGCGTGTTCACGGACAAGGAGTTCGACGGCTTTGAGCGCGAGCAGATCAAGCTTTCGCACTTTGTGACGATGACCGAGTACGATCCGACGTTTGACGTCGAGGTCGCCTTCCCCAAGACGTTCCCCGAGAACGTTCTGGCCGACGTTATCGCCGCCAATGGCCTCAAGCAGCTGCACACCGCCGAGACCGAGAAGTACGCCCACGTGACGTTCTTCCTCAACGGCGGCATCGAGGAGCCCAAGGAGGGCGAGGAGCGCGTGCTCGTCGCTTCCCCCAAGGTCGCTACCTACGATCTGCAGCCTGAGATGAGCGCTCCCGAGGTTACCGAGAAGCTCGTCGCCGCAATCAACGAGGATCGCGCTGATTTCTACATCGTGAACTTCGCGAACTGCGACATGGTTGGTCACACCGGTGTCTTCGACGCGGCCGTTAAGGCCGTCGAGGCTGTTGACGATGCTTTGTCCAAGGTTGTCCCGGCGATTCTCGCCAAGGGCGGCTTTGCGCTGATTACCGCCGACCATGGTAACGCCGACCACATGTTTGACGTTGCTTCCGACGGTTCCAAGCATCCGTTTACGGCTCACACCACCAACCGCGTGCCGTTCATCATCGTTGATGAGAAGGCCAAGCTCACCGGTATCGAGGACGGCCGTCTTTCCGATATCGCTCCGACCATGCTCACCATGGCTGGTATTGAGCCTTCCGCCGAGATGACGGGTCGCGTGCTCGCCACCGAGGCCTAATAGAAAACAAATATCGTTTTCTAGTAAGGGGGTTGTCCACAACTGGACGACCCCCTTTTTTGGTATTTCTGCCATTTCTACCCCGTCCCTAAATGGCAGGTGGGGGAGTGTTGGGGGTTGTGGTACAGTACTGGAGTTTGAATTGTTCTATTAAGGAGCTTATCTATGGGTCCGTTCCAGATTCTTCTGTTTGTCGTTTGGGCTGTTTCTGCCGTGGCACTGACGATTCTCGTTCTGATGCATTCCGGTAAGGGTACCGGCGTTTCGGATATGATCGCTAGCTCGCTGTATAACTCCAGCTCTGCCACGGGCGTCATGGAGCAGAACCTCGATCGCCTGACGGTAATTATGGCCGTCGTTTTTGCCGTGTGTGTCGTTCTGTGCATGTTCTTCTTCCCGCAGGGCATCGTCGGCTACTAAGCATCGGCGTTTATACGTTTGTAAAGGGTCCCGTATGTGCGGGGCCCTTTTTGTTTACAGACTTGTAACAGAGTCAAAATATCCCCACATACTTCGCCCAACTAAAGAAATTCTCGACCGTTAACCGGAATTAGCCCCAAATCGTGCATAAAATGCGCTACTGTATTGCAAAACGTTGGTCTGTTGTGCATAACCAGCCATAGCAGCGGGCGGCGTTTTGATGGTTCGGATCGGATTGTCTCGACATATGTCCGACTGAACATTTCTTTGTCCTATCTCATAAGGAGGATGGCATGGCTGATTCTATGTTCCACCAGCCCGTTATGGGTCGTCGCGCCTTTGTTGGCGGCACCCTCGCTGCGAGCTCCATGGCTTTTCTTGCCGCGTGCGGCAAGAAGGGCGGCGACGCTTCCGGATCTGACTCCGGTTCGACGCTGAACTTCTACATCAACAACCCGGTCTGCATCGACCCCTACAACGTCCAGGAGGATCAGGGCACTCAGGTCGAGTACCAGCTCTTCGACGCTCTGACGGAGTACGACCCCGAGAAGGGCGAGATCGTTCCGCTGGCTTGCGAGTCCTTTGAGGCTAACGACGACGCCACCGAGTTCACCTTCAAGATCAAGAAGGCTAAGTTCCACAACGGTGACGACGTTACCTCCAAGTCCTTCAAGCTCGGTTGGGAGCGTCTAGTCAACACCAAGTCGGCCATCGCCACCGAGTATGGTCCTTCCGAGGTCTCCTATCACCTTTCCATGGTTGAGGGCTATGACGATCTGCTTGCCGGCAACGCTACCGAGCTCAGCGGTGTTACTTGCCCCGACGATGAGACCCTCGTCGTCAAGCTGTCTTCCGCTTACGCCGACTTCCCCTTCGTCGCCTCTCACCCGGCTCTGTCCCCGGTTCCCGAGTGCGCCGAGTCCGATGTCAAGAGCTTCTACCTTGCCCCGGTCGGTAACGGCCCGTTCATGATGGACGGTAAGTGGGAGGATGGCCAGGAGATCAACCTCAAGAAGTTCGATGATTACTATGGCGACAAGGCCAAGATCGATGGCATCCACTTCCAGGTCATCAAGGACATGGAGACCGCTTACAAGGAGTTCCAGGCCGGTAACCTCGATGTCTGCGACGTTCCCGTTGCTCAGATCGACGCCGCCAAGAAGGACCGTGGCGAGTCCAAGGACGGCTACACCATGGGTGACGGCGAGCATATGCTGCTCGGTGCCGAGCCTTCCACGTACTATCTGACCTGCAACACCACGGCCGAGCCGTTCAATAACGCCGACCTGCGCAAGGGCATCTCCCTGGCCATCAACCGTGAGGCCATCTGCAAGACCATCTTCAAGGGTACCCGTACCCCCGCCGACGGTATTGTTCCTCCGGGAATCGCCGGCTACAAGGAGGGCGCATGGGAGTTCTGCGCCTATGACGTCGACAAGGCTAACGAGTACCTCGACAAGGTCGCTCCCGCTGGCGCTAACGGCGATCGTGGCATTAGCGTGACCCTTTCCTACAACCAGGACGGTGGTCACAAGGAGATCATGGAGTCCATCATCGGCGACCTCGCCAAGGTTGGCGTTACCGCTGTCTCCGATACCCCTGAGTGGTCTGCCCTGCTCGAGCAGTATCAGAACTTCAACTATCAGTTCGGCCGTCTGGGCTGGATCGCCGATTACCCGATCATGGACAACTTCCTGTACCCGCTGTTCCACTCCGACTCCCTCGGTGGCGACAACCGCTCCGGTTACAGCAACCCCGAGTTCGATGCCAAGGTCGACGAGGCCCGCACCACGGTTGATGACGAGGAGCGCATCGCCAAGATGCGGGAGGCCGACGCCATGGTCGCTGCTGACTGCCCGGTTATCCCGGTGATGTTCTACACGCACACCATCGCTGGCTCTGACCGCGTCAAGCATCTCTATGTTGATCCGCAGAAGCACGCCGATCTGGGTACCGCCGAGCTCGCCTAAGGGTTTTGCAGCTTCCGTGAGGGTCAAGTATTTACGTAGACCTCATGGGAAACATACAGTTCTCCCTAACCTGGGGTAAACTGGCTGATGGTAATTTTGGGATGCCGGTCTGGCGATCGGCATCCCATTTAGGTTAATCCCTAGATAGGGGAGTGGTATGGGTAAGTACATCGTTAAACGTGTGCTTCAGTTCATCCCGGTATTTTTGGGCGTTACGCTGATTCTGTTCGCCCTCCAGAACATCGTGCCGGGAGATCCGATCAAGCTGATCGGTGGAGACAAGGCTCTGTCCCCCGAGGTGGAGCTTCAACTTCGCGTGCGCTATCACCTGGTCCAGGCGGACGAGGACGGCAACGCGATCCTTGACGAGAACGGCGATCCCGTTCAAACGTCGCTCGTGGACCGTTACTTGTATTACATGAACGGCCTGCTTCATGGCGATCTGGGCAATTCGTACCAGCGCAAGCTGCCGGTTACGGAAATCTTTGCCCAGAAGTATCCGTATACGGTCAAACTTGCCGCGTGCGCCATCGTGCTCGAGGCGATCATGGGTATCGGTGCGGGTATCATTTCGGCGGTTAAGCGTTATTCCTTCTGGGATATTTTGGTAACGCTCACCACGTCGATTCTCGTTGCCGTCCCGGCCTTCTGGCTCGGTATGTTGCTGCAGCTGTTCTTTGGCGTCATCCTTAAGGATGCCACCGGCGGTGCATTCTCCATGCCGATCTCGGGTGCCGGCGGTTCCAGCTCTCAGTATCAGGATTGGATGCACTATGTGCTTCCGACCATTACGCTGGCTTCGGTTTCGACCGCTTATGCCGCCCGCATTATGCGCTCGCAGCTGCTTGACGTCATGAACCAGGATTACATCCGTACGGCAAAGGCCAAGGGTCTCTCCAATCGCGCGATCATTATCAAGCATGCGCTTAAGAATGCACTCATCCCCGTCGTTACCTATATTGGTGTCGACTTCGGCGGCATGCTTTCGGGCGCCATCCTGACCGAGACGGTCTTTAACTGGCCCGGCATCGGCTTCGAGGTCTACCGCGCCATTAGCATGCGCGACTGGCCCATCGTTATGGGCGGCGTTACGCTCATTGTTGTCGTCGTTATGGTGATCAACCTGCTCGTCGACATTAGCTATGCATTCCTCGACCCGCGCATCCGCCTTGGCGGTCCGTCGGATAAGGCCTAAGGGAGGTACGTCTCATGCAGGAAACTGATTCTCAGTCTCAGGAGCAGGCTACCGCCACCAAGGCCGCATCTGCTCCCGCCAAGTCCCGCACGCTGTGGGGCGACGCTTTTAAGCGTCTTCGTAAGAACAAGCTCGCCGTTATCGGTGTCTGCTGGATCATCATCGTTGTTGTGGTCGCCCTGACCGCCGATCTGTGGGCTAAGCCCTGGCTCGGTTCGCCGACGGCTTCCGACTCGACCACCATGGCCGAGACGTCGCTGCTGGCTCCGTGTGCCGAGCATCCGTTTGGCACCGACTCTCTTGGTCGTGACATTCTCGTCCGTGTTATCTACGGTGCACGCGTTTCGCTTTCCGTCGGTATTATGGCCACCGCCATCTCTACGGTGATCGGTCTGGTCATGGGCGCCCTGGCCGGTTTCTATGGCGGCATCTGGGATACGATCATCATGCGCTGTGCGGACATCTTCCTGGCGTTCCCGTACGTGCTGTTCGTTGTTGCCATGATTGCCGTTATCGGTCGTGGTCTTCAGAATGTCTTTATCGCCATCGGCATTCTCGGCTGGCCCTCGATTGCCCGTGTCTTCCGATCTGCGATCCTAACGGTCAAAGAGAACGATTATGTTGACGCCGCTCGCGCTATGGGTGCATCCGATGCGCGTATCGTTATGCGCCATATCTTCCCGAACTCCGTTGCTTCTATCGTGGTCTATGCGACCATGAACATTGGCGGCGCTATTCTGACCGAGTCTGCCCTGTCCTTCCTCGGCATGGGCGTTATCCCGCCTACGCCTTCGTGGGGCTCCATGATTCAGGACGGTCAGCAGTATCTTCTGACTGCTCCCTGGATGATGATCATGCCCGGTCTGGCAATTCTCTCGACGGTGCTCGCCTTCACCCTGCTGGGTGACGGTCTGCGCGACGCCCTCGACGTCAAGATGAAGGACGCATAAGGATGAAGAAGAACAAGAACTATGTGGACCTGAAGGACCAGCCGGTTCCCGAGGGCCAGCATCTGCTCGAGGTCGATGACCTTAAGATGTATTTCCACACCGAGGATGGCGTCGTTCGCGCCGTCGACGGTGTGTCCTACACGCTCGATCGCGGTGAGACCCTGGGTGTCGTCGGTGAGTCCGGCTCTGGTAAGTCCGTGACCGCCATGACCATCATGGGCCTCATTTCGATGCCTCCGGGAAAGATCGAGGGCGGCGACGTTCGCTATCGCGGTCGTTCTATCCTCGAAATGACCGAGGAAGAGATGCAGCACATTCGCGGTAACGATATCGCGATGATCTTCCAGGATCCTATGACCTCCTTGAACCCGGTCTATAAGATCGGCAAGCAGGTGGGCGAGGGCCTTCGTCTGCACCGTGGCTATTCCAAGCAGGAGGCGCTCAAGCGCGCTACCGAGCTTTTGGACCTCGTGGGTATCCCCGAGCCCGAGAAGCGCGTCAATGAATATCCGCACCAGTTCTCCGGCGGAATGCGTCAGCGTGTCATGATCGCTATGGCTCTTGCCTGCGACCCCGATATCCTGATTGCCGACGAGCCCACGACTGCCCTGGACGTTACCATTCAGGCTCAGATTATTGAGCTTATGCAGGAGATGCAGGAGAAGAACGGCAACGCCATTATCATGATTACCCATGACCTGGGCGTTGTCGCCGATATGGCCGACAAAATCATGGTTATGTACGCCGGCCGTCCCGTCGAGTTCGGTACTGCTGAGGAAATCTTCTACGAGAGCCGCCATCCCTACACCTGGGGTCTTATTCGCTCCATCCCGGAGCAGGCCATCGATGAGAAGAAGCCGCTGACGCCGATTCACGGCAACCCGCCTTCGCTCATGAACCTGCCCGAGGGCTGCGTCTTCTCTCCTCGCTGCCCCTATGCGACGGACAAGTGCCGCAAGCAGCGCCCCGAGCGCGTTGTTACCGAGTCCGGCCACTATTCTGCGTGCCATTATTCCGGTGACCCCGAGTTCCTCAAGAACGCCCCTGAGACGTCCCGCACGCGCAAGGATTCCAAGAAGGGAGGCGAGGCGTAAATGACAGACAATAACGAGCGCACTCCGCTGCTGAAGGTCGAGCATCTTTCTAAGGAGTTCCCCGCAGAGTCCGGCATGTTCGCCAAGCGTTTTTCCAAGCGCGTCGTCTCTGCTGTGAATGACATTTCGTTCGAGATTTATCCGGGCGAGACCTTTGGCCTGGTCGGCGAGTCTGGTTGCGGTAAGTCCACCACGGGCCGCACCATCATGCGCCTGACGAAGCCGACGGCAGGTAAGGTGTTCTTCCAGGGCAAAGATGTTGCCGAGATGAGCAAGCACGAGATCAAGGATATGCGTCGCGAGATGCAGTTTATCTTCCAGGATCCCTATGCTTCGCTGAACCCTCGTATGACGATTGGTGAGATCGTCTCCGAGCCCATGACCATTCATGGTGTGGGCACCAAGGAAGAGCGTATCGAGCGTGTTCGCGAGCTGCTGGATGTCGTCGGTCTGAACCCCGAGCACATCAACCGCTATCCGCACGAGTTCTCGGGCGGCCAGCGTCAGCGTGTCGGCATCGCCCGCGCTTTTGCGCTGAAGCCCAAGCTGATTATCTGTGACGAGCCGGTATCCGCTTTGGATGTTTCCATTCAGGCCCAGGTTCTGAACCTGCTTAAGGAACTGCAGGACAAGTTTGGTACGGCGTATCTCTTTATCGCCCACGACCTGTCCGTCGTGCAGCACATCTCCGATCGCGTTGCCGTTATGTATCTGGGTAAGATGGTCGAGGTTTCGGATTGGAAGACGCTCTATAGCGAGCCTCACCATCCGTACACGCAGTCGCTGCTGTCTGCCGTGCCGGTGCCCGATCCGGATATTCAGAAGACCCGCAAGCGCATCATCCTCGCTGGCGATCCGCCGTCGCCGCTAGATCCGCCGACCGGCTGCCGTTTCCACACGCGCTGTCCGATCGCGCAGGGCATCTGCTCCGAGAAGCTTCCTGAGTTTAAGGAAGTTGCCCCGGGCCACTGCTGCGCGTGCCACTTCGCGGAGCCGTTCCCGATTAAGGAATCGCACATCGACCTGTAGTCGGCTGTTTGTCCGGGCCCGTGCTGGACTTAGTTTTCAGAACGTCCTCGACCATGGAAACCCCCTTATCCTGCTCCTTCGGAGCTGTGGATAAGGGGGTTTCCTGGTCTGACGCTCCTATTTGGCAAGGTGTTTTTTAGAAT
>CABJFQ010000018.1 GCA_902364975.1 Coriobacteriaceae bacterium
ATATATGGCGGCAGGCACCCGCCCCGCCCCCGAGGGCATCTCTCAAGCAAAAACTGTCGTTCGGTAAAGTCCGAGGTCAGTGGCGTTTTATAACGAGAAATTCAAAAAAGTTGAAAATCCATTACAAATTTGCGTTGACTTTAGGTAACTAAAGTTTCATACTCCTTTTCAACCACTGGGGGATGTGAACACGCACGGATCGTTCACATCATGATTGAAGAGGATTTCTTAGACATGTTCACGCATCAGCTAAACATTATCAGCGTAGTAATTATCTGATGCGGGTTAGCACATACAGCTAGCCCGTACGATAACGGGCGGCTGATGAAGATGAGGGCCGTCGAGCGCAACCGACGGCCCTCATTTTTTATGTCTAGGAAGTTCTTTTTAGAGGAGGAAATGTAATGAACGGAGTTTTGCTCATGGTTGTGGCCGCGGCGGTGCTCGCCTGTGGCTATCTGGGCTACGGCCGCTGGCTGGCCAACAAGTGGGGCGTTGACAAAGAGGCCCTCACGCCGGCCAAGCGCATGAAGGACGGCAAGAGCTTCTCGCCCGTCTCCGCCTTTACCGCGTTCTCGCACCAGTTCAGCTCGATCTGCGGTGCTGGCCCTGTCACGGGTACGATCGTCGCCATGGCCTTTGGCTGGCTGCCCGTCGTGCTCTGGGTCCTCGTCGGCGGCATCTTCTTTGGCGCCGTCCACGACTTTGGTGCTCTGTACGCTTCGATGAAGAACAACGGCAAGTCCCTGGCCCAGCTCATCGAGAAATACATCGGCAAGACCGGCCGTCGCCTGTTCCTGCTGTTCTGCTGGCTGTTCTGCATCATCGTCATCGCCGCTTTCACCGACATGGTCTGCAAGACGTTCATGTTCACCTCGGTCGTTGACGCTTCTGGCGCTGCCACCGGTGCTATCGACTTCACCAAGTCCTATGCCGCCGGCTGCGCTGGTACCATCTCCATCCTGTTCACCTTCGTCGCTATCGCCTTTGGTTGGGCCCAGAAGAAGTTCAACCTCACCGGCGCTGCCGAGTTTGTCACTGGCGTGGTGCTCATGGTTCTCATGTTTGCCGTCGGCATGCAGTTCCCGGTCTACCTGGACAAGTTCCAGTGGTTCGCCGTTGTCATGGTCTACCTGGTCTTTGCTGGCGCCATGCCCATCCAGATGCTCAAGACCCCTCGCGACTACCTCACTTCCATCATGATGATCGTCATGATCGCCTGCGCTGTCCTCGGTATCGTCGTCCTGGGTGTTAACGGCCAGGCCACCATCACCGCTCCGGCCTTTACCGGCTTCTCCAGCGCTTCTGGCATGATGTTCCCGGTCCTGTTTGTTTCCGTTGCCTGCGGTGCCCTCTCCGGCTTCCACAGCCTCGTTTCTTCTGGTACCTCCTCCAAGCAGGTCGAGAAGGAGCAGGACGCCGTCAAGGTCGGTTATGGCGCCATGATCGTCGAGTCCTTCGTCGGCATCCTTGCCATCATCGTCGCCGGCATCATGTTCTCCGATATGAACACCGCCGGCACTGGTGCCCTCAACGCCGGCGTCGCTTCCACCCCGTTCCAGATCTTCGCCGCTGGTATCTCCCGCGGTATGCAGGCCTTCGGTGTTGACGGCACGCTCGCTACCGTCTTCATGACTATGAACGTCTCCGCTCTGGCCCTGACCTCGCTCGACGCCGTCGCCCGCATCGCCCGCACCTCGTTCTCCGAGTTCTTTGCCCAGACCAACGATGCTCTGGCCATCGAGTCCAAGGCCGGCTATATGAAGGTCCTCGGCAACCCCTGGTTCGCCACGGTCGTTACCCTGCTTCCCGGTCTCGCCCTCGCTTTTGGTGGCTATGCCAACATCTGGCCGCTCTTTGGTGCTTCCAACCAGCTGCTCGGCGGTATGACCATGATCACCCTCGCCGTGTTCTGCAAGTGCACCGGTCGCAAGGGCTGGATGCTCTACGTGCCCGTCGCCTTCCTGCTCTGCTGCACCTTCACCTCGCTGGTCCAGAGCGCCATGGGCTGCATGACCGCCGTCCAGGCCTACGGTTTCTTCGGTACCATCCCGGCTACCGCCACCACGGCCGCCGTCTCCGTCGCCGCCACCAAGGGCCTGCAGCTCGTCTTTGCCGTCCTGCTGATGGTCCTGGGCCTCATCGTCGCCGTCAACTGCCTCAAGGAGTTCTTCGGCAAGGAGGCTGGCTCCATGCCTGATGAGGAGCCCGAGTGGTCCGAGATGGGCAAGGCCGAGTACGGTCGCGCCGCTGCCGCTGAAGCTCCTGCCGACGCCGAGGCCGCTAAGGCCTAGTCGGTCGGACGGGTTGAATCTCCCGTCTATTTGACTCGGAAAGACCGGGTCCGCAATCAAGCGGACCCGGTCTTTTTTCTTGTGAGAACAGGTGGTGCAAGGGCGTTCTCGCAGATGTTTTGCGTGGATAGGCTCGTGCGTTGTACCATATGGACGTATATGTGTGCATATGAAAGGGGCCCCGTGGCCAAGACGGTATATTCCGATAATCAAAACAATGTCGATGCCCTGGCTGAGCGTCTGAGCAGCCAGACGTCGCTTTCTGCCGAGCGCGCCAAGCTGGTTGCCTACGACCTGCTCTGCCGCAAGGCGCTCAAGATTAAGTCGAGCGCGCTGGCGCAGATTTTCCGCTCCGTCGATAAGGAGTGCGACACCAAGGCGATGCGCGATGAGCTTATCGCGGCAAATATCGTGACCAAGATCGAGGGTAGTGGCATTAACGGGCGCCCGGCGTTCTATACCATCAATGCCGAGATCCGCGATGCCCAGGAGCAACCTGCCGAGTCCGTCGAAGATTTTGTCGTCGAGGATTCCGCTGACGTGCCTGCTGTGGAAGAAGTTGCTCCGCGTGAGCATGTCGATACCGATGAGTTGCTCGATGAGAACGTTGTGCGTGCCTTTACGGCCAAGGCAGGACGCGGCGGTTTTGGCGGGGGAGGCAAGCGCGATGCACAGCGCCGCGCCCAGCAGGAGCGCTTCCGTCGCGCCGTTGCTCGAAAGGGTGAGACGGATGCCGAGGCTGTTGAGACCGAGGTTGCTGCCGAGTCGCAGAAGCCCGCGAAGGAGCAAAAGCCCGTGGAGGCCCAAGAGCCCAAGCGCCGCCGCGGTGCTCACTTTAAGGCTGCACAGCAGGGTGCCGCGCGTGAGGTCGAAGAGTCTTCTGAGGTTGCAGACGATGTTGAGGAGTCTGCCAAGAAGGCTCCGGGTTCGTGTCGTCCCGGCCGCGGTTTTGCGGGACGCGCGTATCCCGTAAAGCGTCAGGAGAAGGGCGAGTCGGTTTCGACCACCCAGGACGAGAAGGCCGTTGAGCCGGCGGCTCGCGAGCAAAAGCCTGTTGAGCCGCAGCTTGAGGCTGATGCCGAGGCCAAGGGCCAGCAGCCTACTGATGAGCAGACGGAGCGGGGCGCGTCGAGCAAGCCTCGCCGCCGTCGCCATCGTGGGGGCCGCAGTTCCCATGCCGAGACTGCAGCCGAGAGGACCACGCCGCAGGACGAGGATGCGAAGGCCGAGGTTTCTTCGGGGCAGCCTAAGCGCCAGCCGGCGAAGGAGAGCAAGTCCGATCGTCCGCAGAAGCAGGCGTCTATGCCGAAGCGCGAGCGCAATTCCCAAGGCGATTCTAAACGCAAGTCTCAGAAGAAGCCGGAGTCTTCCGCAGCAGGTACTGCTGCCCAGCAGCCCAAGTCGGCCGTTCGCGGTGAGGTATCGGCGTTCGCCCTTGCCCGCGTTTTAGGCAGGCAGCTGCTCAAGGTTGTCCCTACGCCTACGGCGCTCTCTAAGATCAAGGAGCAGCAGACACAGATCGTAAAGGTCGAGGGCAAGGACGGCAAAAAGGCTCCGCAGCGCACTCAGCACAACGAGATGTCCAACCGCAAGATTGCCGAGGAAATCGCAATCATCCAGGCTTGGATCGAGCAGAACCGAGGTGCCGATACGCCGGTTGCCTCGCGCCGCCAGCGTGCCTACCAGATCTTTAACGACGAGAAGGCTTTTGACGGCAAGCACGGTGAGCGCCTGATAAGGCGCATGACCGAAAAGGGCATCAGCATGCAGGCGATCAAGGTCGCCCCCAATCGCCCCGTGCACTTTACGGGCTTCTTTACGCTGGGCGCCGACAAGCCGTTCATTATGGTCGAAAACCTGGACACCTACGACGAGATCGTCAAGCTGCTGCGTGGCCGCAAGCACGCCAAGCTCTTTGGCATCAAGGTGGGCGGCGTGATTTTTGGCGGCGGATGCAAGGCGAGCGTCTCGCATGCCCTGGACGATTATCTGGCCGAGATTGGCTATCGCTTTAACTACGTCTACTACGTGGGCGATATCGACCGCGAGGGCGCGCGCATCGTCGAGCAGGCTCGCAATGCCAATGTGGTTGAGATTCGCCTGCATGCTGGCATGTACCGCGCCATGCTCGCCGAGCACAAGCGTCGCGTGAAGGCCGGCGGAGAGTGCGAGCCCGCGGCTGCCAACCAGGGCGTGCCGCAGAACTTGGCGGCGACGATCAAGGATCTGCCCATGGTCACGCGTGTGCAGTTCCGCAACGTGCTACGTGAAGGCGGGCGCATTCCGCAGGAGATTCTGATGACCGCTGACTATCGGGATGGCGACTCGGGAAGCTTCGACCGCATGCTAAACAACTAAATTCCGCTCTCCCGGGGCCTGTCGTGGCTTGGCCGTTGCATGCGGCTCGCTTTTCGGAACGGGGCTGACGGACACGTTCCGAAATCTACCACCGTCGCTGTGCAGGGTGTCTATAAAGAGCCGTGGCCAAAAAACATCAAATATGAGTACTGATACTCTTTTAGTAGCAGTAATTTTGACCACATTTAAGGTGATTTGACGTGTCGATCGAGCAGATAAGCTGCCGTATCTCCTCAAGTGTTCATTAAAGGAAGACCTTGATGCGAATAAATCTCATTAAGATCTTCTTTTATTAACGAAAATAATGTAGCTACAACGGTGACAGTACTCATATTTGCCGTTTTTTGGCCACAGTCCTTCGGAGGGTCCTCGAAAATAGTCCCGAGCCGGCACTTGGGGACGTTCCTATAATGCCGGCACTTAGGAGCGTCCCCAAGTGCCGACACCGCGTCTGCCTGCGGCGGCCGCGCCCCGCTGCATCGCTCCGCACCCTTGCGGGTTCGAATCCCTCCGCTTGGCGGCGTTGGCTCGATTTGCTTGACGTGAGGGGCTCTTGGCTGGTGTGGGACGGAGGGATTCCGCGTCCGCCTGGTCGGCGGCCGCGCCCCGCTGCGTCGCTTCGCTCCTTGCGTGCTGCGCTGGAAAACGCTTCGCGTTTCCTCAGCTCCGCACCCTTGCGGGTTCGAATTCCTCCGCTTGCCCACAAGAAAGCGCCCTGGGCCGTTATGGGCTTAGGGCGCTCAGTTTTAATGGCTGGGACGGAGGGATTCGAACCCCCAACAGCCGGCACCAAAAACCGGAGTTCTACCGTTGAACTACGTCCCAATGTGTGGTGTTGCCCAAAAGCAACTCGTCTAGTTTACCTAATCTGCGAGGGCATCGCAAACGCCGTCGAGTAGACGTACGGCGAGCGTCTGCGCGTCGCTGGCCGTGAAGGTGCCGTTGTAGCGCGTCATGCCCGTGAGCTCAATGCGAATGCGAGCCGGCTTCTGCTGCGCGGCGACATTGGCGGTGCGGATGCGCTGGGCCAGGTTGTGGCACTCGGCGAGGGCAATCGTGGCGCGTGGCGCGGCGTCGGCGGGCAGCTCGTCGCTTGCGATCTCGAGCACCAGGTCAACGTCGGTTGGGACCTCGGAGTCGCAGAGCATCATGCCGCTGTTGTCGGTCGTTGCCGTGGCGATGTTCCACATGCGCGAAGCAACGCTGCGTGCGATGGGGTCCTCGCCGATAACGGCGATCTGGAAGCGCTCGAGCACGTTGGCGGCGCGAGCAAAACCGATGCGGGACTCGGCTTCGGTGACCGAGGGCTTGCCCTCCCACACATGGTGCAGGCGGTTGATGTAGGCGTAGGTGTCCTGGAAGGCCATGCCGTCGGCAAACAGGCCGACATTTTCCTGGAACTGCTGCAGGGCGGCCTCGGTATGCGGACCAAAGTAGCCGTCGTCTTCGCCACAGGCAAAGCCCAAAACGTTGAGAGCGCGCTGCAGGGCCTGCACATCGGCGCCATGGAAATTGGGCATGCGCAGATACAGGGTGCGGTCGCCCAGCTTATACGAGGCGTCGACCAGGGCGCTCCAACAGGGGATATCGACGGCATGACCGGCAGCAAGGCCGCTGTCGAGCCTGAAGGTGCTGACGGCCTGCTCGGTGGTGGTGCCAAAGCGCTTGTCGACAACCTCGGCGTCATCGATTGTATAGCCGAGCTGCAGAAGGCGGGACTGGACGTCCTCGACGGCTGCTCCCTGCATGCCCGTGGTAATAGGTTCCATGAACGAACCCCTTTCGGCGTACCATTCGTACTATTTTGAGCGTGTGTCGGATAGACAACGCGAGACAATTTATAAACATGCACTCAATAGTGTAGCAACTTGTACCCAAACTCGCTGCCCACAGGTTTTATGACCCCCGCTAGTTAAGACGCTCCACAAAGAAATCTGCCATTGAGAGGAAGAGCTCGCGCGCATGCGGGTCGAGCTCGACGCCTTCGATAGCGGCCTTGGCCTTAGCGGTCAGGTCGAGCGCATAGGTGTGGGCGTAATCGATGGAGCCGGTCTCCTGGAAGATCTCCACGGCGCGTGCGAGCTGCGCAGGGTCCTCGGTGCCCGAGGAAAGGATTGCCTCGATCTCGTCGTGATAGCGCTCGTCTGACAGGGCATGCACGGCAACGAGGGTGCGCTTGCCCTCGGTGATATCGGTGCGGAAGTCCTTGTTGGCGGCCTCCTTGGTGCCGATCAAGTTGAGCAGGTCGTCTTGAATCTGGAAGGCAAGGCCCGTGTGCAGCCCAAAGGCGCGCAGTGCCTCAATCTGCTCTTCGCTGCCGCCGCCGATAATGGCTCCGGCGGCAAGCGGCGTCGCTCCGCTGTAGTACGCGGTCTTGTGCGTCGCCATGTCCAGATAATCGTCGACCGAAATGTCAAAGCGCTCGTCGCGGACCCAGCCCAGGTCGAGCGCTTGGCCCTCGATGGTACGGACGATCATCTCGGTAAGCTCGTGGAGCACGTGAAGCTTCACGTCTGCGTTGAGTGTGGGGTCGTCGAGAACCGTCTTGGTGACCATGGTGAGCGCCAGGTCACCGCAGTTGATGGCAAGACCGGTGCCCTCGGTAAGGTGCATGCAGGGCTTGCCGCGACGAATCTGCCCGTTGTCGGCGATGTCGTCGTGGATGAGTGCGCCCGACTGAAAGTGCTCGATGGCCGCCGCTGCGCTGCGGGCGCTCTCAAAGCTGCCGCCTACCGCAGTGGCGGCGAGCATGCAGATGAGCGGGCGGTGGCGCTTGCCAGCGTTTGCCGTAAATGCCGAGAGCGGGGTATACAGGTAGCGCTCGATATCGGCGGAAGTCGCCTGTCCGTCAAAGAACGTGGCCAGATAGTCGTTAATCTGGTCAAAGTGCTGGGCTAAAAAGCTGGTAAACGGACTGGACACGGGTTCTCGCATTCTTTGATAGGTTGCATCGTTGCATTATGCAGACAACATATTGCCACATTAGGGCGTCGAGCGCGGCGGTTGAAGACGATTGGTCCATGCGGCCGCAAGTGCGGTAGGGGCTTGGCTAGATAAGCCCAAAGTGTTCGAGCGCGGTGACGACGCCGTCGTGGTCGATGCTGTCGGTGACATAGTCGGCCTTTTCCTTGAGGAAGTCCGGCGCATTGCCCATGGCGATACCGACATCGACGGCGTTCATCAGCGAGACGTCATTGCTGGCGTCGCCGATGCCGTATACGGTTCCGTGGTGGGGATCGAGGGCGTCGAGTACGGACTGGATACCCTCGCGCTTGGTGCATTCGCGAGGCGAAATCTCGGTCACTTCGAGCTCGAGCTCGTTAAAGCAGAGCAGCGGCTCAAACGCTTGATCCTGAGCGATGCGGTTGGCAAGCGACGTGGACATTAAGATCTTGTAGGCGCTGTAATGTTGCAGCTGCGTAATTGCATCGCCCACGGTGCGGGCGTATCCCGGAGCGTCGGGCGCATCGGCACTCATGCGAACGACGCCATTGAGTCCCTCAAAACGAATCACTTCGTCCGATTGCTCAAGAATGGGAGCAAGGCGCTGCAGCATGCCGGGCGTCATCGCCAAATCGCGAATCACGTGTCCCTCAAGTTCGACATAGCCACCCGCGAGGCAGACGATGCCGGTCCAGGGCAGCTCGAGCAGCTTTGGATGGATGCAGCTCAGTGTGCGCCCTGTGCAGATAAACGCCATATTGCCCTTGGCGACAAAATCACGGATGGCTTGCGAGACCGCTTCATTGGGATAGGGGGAGAGGTCTCGCTCGCTCTCGGGAAGCTCTTGTGCCACTCGAGGGTCTTGCCAGGCGAGTGTTCCGTCGATATCGAAGAAGCAGATATCGCCGCGCTTATGGGCTGCGCTGGCGGCAGGGGAGGCCGAGGTGGTGGACACAAATCCCGGCTCGAGGCCCATGATCTGGTCAAAATGCTCTTTAACGCGGGGAACGGAGATGCCAATAATCACCTGGGCGGTCTTGCCCGTAATGATGAGGCCCTTGGCGCCCACCGCGACAAACGACGCATTATCTGCAACGATGGAAGGGTCTGCGACCTCGACGCGCAGGCGCGTGGCGCAGTTGGTTGCGCCCACGATATTGCCAACGCCACCCAAAAGCTGAATTACCCGCTCAGCGAGGACGTGATCTTGATCGGATTGAATACTGACCTCGCCATTGGGAGATTGCTCTTTGGCAAAGCCGCTTCCCGTTAAACGATCGATTGCCGCGCGATTGGAGACATGATCCTCGCGGCCCGGCGTCTTAAGGTCATAGACCAAGATGAGTGCTCGAAAACTAACAAAAAAGATGAGGCTAAAGGTAAGACCGATACCGAGCGCCAAAAGGTAGGAGCCGGCATGCATTCGCATGAGTGGGATGAAGTTGAAGGCCGTCATTTCCATGAGACCGCCCGAGAAGATGCCGACGATGCCAAAGAAGTTCATGGTCATGGCAAGGCAGGAGGACAGGACGGCGTAGAGCAAAAAGAGTCCGGGATAGGTGAACATAAAGAGAAACTCGAGCGGCTCGGTGACGCCGCAGACCACCGAGGCGACGATGGCGGGCAAAAGGATGACCTTAAGGCCGGCGCGGCGTTCGGGTTTGGCGGTGAAATAGAATGCTGCCGCGATGGCGGGAAGGCCAAAGAGCTTGCCCCAGCCGGTGGCGGTAAAACCTGCCCAGGGCGCAAGTTCATTTAAAGGGCGCGTGCTATGGGAGAGAATGGGGAGCAGGTTGGTCCACGTGGCGTAAATACCGTCGTGAATGACCAGATTGTCGTAATAGATGGGCATATAGAGCAGATGGTGCAGCCCCATGGGCTCGAGCGCTCGCTCCAAAAACACAAAGATGCCCACGCCGAAGGGGCCGACGCCCGCAAGTGCGTGGCGCAGCGTTTCGGTCACAGCGTATGCGAAGGGCACGATGGCGGCCGAGATGGCGGCAAGGGCAAACACGGCAAAAAAGCTGATGAGGTAGACGAGCGAGGAACCCGAGAACGTGCCGAGCCAATCGGGAACCTTGGCATCGTAGAAGCGGTCATGGATGGCAACGACGGTTGCCGACACCGCCAGCGGGCCGATAATGCCGGTGTCGAGCGTCTTGATACCGTCGATGACGGTGATGCCGCTGGCGGGGGTTAAAGACGACGGGTACTTAAGTCCAAGGTTGTCGCCGCTCAGCTTAATGATCTCGCTCAAAAAGAAACAGTAGGCAAAATAGGCTACGAGCGCCTCGAGGCAGCAGCGTGCCGGTTGCTTTTGGGCAAGGCCGATGGGCAGCGCTACGGCAAAAAGGAGTGGAAGGCGCTTAAAGACCGTCCACGAGCCGCGCTGAATGATAGTCCAGAAAACGTACCAGGGGGTTCCGTATACGGCGAGGTCGCCGACGATATCCACGGTCGTTGCGAGGGCGGAGATGCCGACCATGAGGCCTGATATAGAAAACAGCATGGCGGGCGCGAACATGGCTCCGCCAAAACGTTGGATTTTCTGCAGCATAATATGCCTTTCGGATGCAACATGCTGTGCGAGCAAGAACGTTTAAACAATGAACTCATTGTAGAGGACTGGCTGCTTGCCGCATTGACGGTTTTGATTCGGTCCGATTTGGGTTTCGGGGGAACCGTCGACGGTAAATAATCCGTGCTTTACCGATAATCGGTTTAAACAACTTTAAGAAATGCTATCGTGCCTAGCCATACATATTCATTAGAGGTGAAATCATGCCAAAAGCGATTTACGAAGGAATCTACCGCGAGATCCGTTCGCGCATCATCAACGGGACCTATGCGTTTCAGGAGATGCTGCCAACCGAAGCCGAGCTGACCGCGGAGTTTGGCTGCACGCGCAATACCGTTCGACGCGCCTTGAGCATGCTGGCCGACCAGATGTTTGTGCAGCCTATACACGGCAAGGGCGTGCGCGTTATTTGGCTTAAGGGCGAAACCGATATGCTGGGCGCACTCGAAGAGGTTGAGTCGTTTGGCGAGTTCGCAAAACGCAACAATGCCGTCGCATCGACCGAGGTCAAGTCTTTTGAACATTTGATTTGCACTGAGCAACTCTCTCGTCGCCTGGGCTTTAAGGTGGGCGAGGAGCTGATTCGCGTCGTGCGTGTCCGAAGCCTCAACGGCAGCGCGCGCCAAGTGGACCACGGCTACTTTTTGGCGTCGATCGCCAAGGGCCTGACCCCCGAGATCGCGGCGGATTCTATCTACGGCTATCTGGAGCACAAGCGCGGCATCAAAGTGATGGCGAGCCGCCGTACGGTGAGTGTCGAGCTCGCCAACGATGAGGACTGCAGCTATCTGGACCTTGGCAAGTACAACTGCGTCGCCGTTATGGAGAGCCAGTCGTACACCTCGGACGGCATCTTGTTCGAGGTCACGCATGCCCGCACACACCCCGAGATCTTCCATTACCGCGTCAATTCCAAGCGATAGCCGGCTAGCTCGCAGCCTGACGAGACTCATGCCCTCAAAGCGAAAACGCCCGGTCAAACCGACGATGCATCGGCTTGATCGGGCGTTTTCTCTGCATTCGATAACAAATAATTGTTTATACAAAACTTGTCAAGTATCAAGTCGAAATTACCGTTCACCGAAGTTTTTCTACCGCTCTAGTAATACTTGTTCAAACAACTAGCCAAATAGCGTATTGTACAAGTCAGCAAAAGGGGCAAAGTCCCCGAGCCAATCTCCGAAGGCGGCGGCAAAGGGTGCCGCCACGGTGTGAAAGGGTGGATTGTAATGAAGAACGAAATGAGCAGAAGGCAGTTCCTGGGCTTTGCTGGTTCCGCGGCTGCGGTTCTTGGTCTGGGCCTCGTGGGCTGCGGTGGTTCTGCCGGCTCTGGCTCCTCTGCTTCTGGTGACGCTGCCGAGGTCTACTTCCTCCAGTTCAAGCCCGAGGTCGACAAGGAGTGGAAGGAGATCGCCAAGGCGTACAAGAAGGAGAAGGGCGTCGAGGTCAAGATCGTGACCGCCGCCTCCAACACCTACGAGGAGAAGCTCAAGTCCGAGATGTCCAAGAGCTCCGCTCCGACGCTGTTCCAGGTCAACGGCCCCACCGGCCTTAAGAACTGGAAGGACTACTGCGCCGATCTTTCCGACACCAAGCTCCGCGGTGAGCTCATCGACGACTCCCTGGCGCTGCAGTCCGACGGCAAGGATCTGGGTATCGACTGGGTTCAGGAGAGCTACGGCATCATCTACAACAAGGAGCTCCTCGAGAAGGCCGGCTACAAGGCCGAGGACATCAACTCCTTCGACAAGCTGAAGGCTTGCGCCGATGACATCCAGGCCCGCAAGGACGAGCTCGGCGTTGACGGTGCCTTCACTTCCGCCGGCATGGATGACTCCTCCAGCTGGCGCTACACCACGCACCTCGCCAACCTCCCGCTCTACTACGAGTTCGAGAAGGAGCACAATCAGGAGGACGACGAGATCAAGGGCGAGTATCTCGACAACTTTAAGCAGATCTTCGACCTGTATATCACCGACTCCACCTGCGATCCTTCGCAGCTCGCCTCCAAGACCGGTGACGACGCCACCAACGAGTTCGCAACCGGCAAGGCCGTCTTCTACCAGAACGGCTCTTGGGCCTACGCCGACCTCACCAAGGCCGGTATGACCGACGACCAGCTCGGCATGCTGCCGATCTACATCGGCGTCGACGGCGAGGAGAACCAGGGCCTGTGCTCCGGCGGCGAGAACTACTGGTGCGTCAGCTCCCAGGCTTCCGAGGATGCCCAGAAGGCCACCGAGGACTTCATGTATTGGTGCGTCACTTCTGACACCGCCACCAGCATCATCGCTGACAAGATGGGTCTGACCGCCCCGTTCAAGAGCGCTAAGGAGACCACCAACGTCTTCTCGCAGCAGGCCGTTGCTATGGCCAAGGACGGCAAGAAGACCGTCGCTTGGGACTTCGTTTACATCCCCTCCGAGGAGTGGAAGAAGAACCTCAAGCAGGCTCTCATCGCTTATGCTGCCGACAACACCAAGTGGGACGGCGTCAAGAACGCCTTCGTCGATGGCTGGAAGACCGAGAAGGCTGCTTCCGAGTAAGCAGTTGCTGCCCAAGCTATCTGATTAGCGACAGGGGGCGGGCAGACGTAGGTTTGCCCGCCCCCTGCATATTGAAAGGACCCTTCTATGGGCAAAGCACTCAAGCGCTGGTGGCCGCTCTTTATGCTGCCCACGTGCCTGGCGTTTATGATCGGGTTCGTGATTCCCTTTATCCAGGGTTTCTATCTCTCGTTCTGCCAGTTTATTACCATCAATAACGCGCACTTTGTCGGTATCGAGAACTACGTGCGCGCGCTGTCCGATCCGCAGTTCTCCACGTCGTTCTTCTTTACCGTGGCGTTTGCCTTCCTGTCGACGGTGCTCATCAACGTGATCGCGCTGGCCATCGCGCAGGCGCTCACCCGCAAAGCGCTCAAGGGCACCAACATCTTCCGTACGATCTTCTTTATGCCTAACCTGATCGGCGGCATCGTGCTGGGCTACATTTGGCAGATTCTGATCAACTGCCTGCTCTCCAACGTGGGCGCCCAGCTCATCGCCCTTAACTCTGCTGCTGGCTTCTGGGGCCTTATCATCCTGACCCTGTGGCAGCAGGTCGGCTACATGATGATCATCTACATCGCCGGTCTGCAGTCCATCCCGTCTGACTACATCGAGGCCGCCAAGGTCGATGGCGCTACGGCATGGCAGACGTTTTGGAAGGTTAAGATCCCCAACCTGATGCCGACCATCACCATCTGCCTGTTCCTGTCCATCACCAACGGCTTTAAGCTGTTCGACCAGAACCTCGCCCTTACCGGTGGCGCCCCGGCGCACTCCACCGAGATGCTCGCCCTGAACATCTACAACACGTTCTATTCGCGTGCTGGCATCGCATGGCAGGGCATCGGTCAGGCCAAGGCAGTTATCTTCTGCATCCTGGTTGTCGCTATTTCTATGATCCAGCTTAAGGCCACGAGGTCCAAGGAGGTGCAGCAGTAATGAAACGCGATAAGGCTATCAACCGCGCGCTCTCGATCTTCTTTACGATTCTGTCGCTCGCATGGATCTACCCCGTGTTCATGATTGCGCTCAATTCCTTTAAGAAAGCGACCGCAATCAGCACCACCACGGCGTTCGATCTGCTCACGCCCGAGACGTTCAACGGCCTCGCAAACTACGTGCACGCTCTGAACGAGCAGGGCTTTGCCTCGGCGTTTATGTACTCGCTCATCATCACGGTCACGTCGGTCGTGCTGATTCTGGTGTGCTGCTCCATGTGCGCTTGGTACGTGGTGCGCGTCAACAGCAAGATCTCGAACTTCTTCTATTACCTGTTCGTCTTCTCGATGGTCGTACCGTTCCAGATGCTCATGTTCACGCTGTCCAACCTCGCGGACCGCATCGGCTTTAACACGCCGTTTAACATCTGCTTCATCTACCTTGGTTTTGGCGCGGGCCTCGCGGTCTTTATGTTCGCCGGCTTCGTCAAGAACATCCCGCTCGAGATTGAGGAAGCGGCCATGATCGACGGCTGCAACCCGGTCCAGGTGTTCTTTAAGATCGTCCTTCCCATTATGAAGCCCACCTATCTTTCGGTCGGCATCCTTGAGACCATGTGGGTCTGGAACGACTATCTGCTGCCCTACCTTACGCTCGACTCCACCAAGTACAAGACCATTCCTATCTTGATCCAGTACTTCCGTGGCGGCTATGGCCACGTCGAGCTCGGCCCCATGATGGCATGCATCATGATGGTCGTCATCCCCATCGTCATCATGTACATCTTCTGCCAGAAGTACATCATTGACGGCGTTGTGGCAGGTGCCGTCAAGGGCTGATGCCGTAACTGTTTTGCAAGTTTTGGCGGCGCCTCTCAGCGCGGCGCCGCGTATCGAAAGGTAAAGACATGGCCGAGATCGTTCTCAAACATGTTCAGAAGGTGTATCCCAACAACGAGTCAAAAAAGAAGGGCTTCTTTGGCAAAAAGAAGAAAACCGAGGAGAAGAAGCACAACCTCAAGGTTACCGAGGACGGTGTGCTCGCTGTAGAGGACTTCAACCTCACCGTTCACGACCAGGAGTTCATCGTCCTCGTTGGCCCTTCTGGCTGCGGTAAGTCCACGACGATGCGCATGGTCGCCGGCCTGGAGGATATCACCTCGGGCGACGTGCTCATCGACGGCAAGCGCGTCAACGACGTCGCTCCCAAGGACCGCGACATCGCCATGGTGTTCCAGAGCTATGCTCTGTACCCCAATATGACGGTGTACGAGAACATGGCGTTTACGCTCGAGCTCAAGAAGGTCCCCAAGGACGAGATCGACCGCAAGGTTCGCTCCGCTGCCGAGATCCTGGGTATTACCGAGTATCTTGACCGTAAGCCCAAGGCACTCTCCGGCGGCCAGCGTCAGCGTGTCGCCATCGGCCGCGCCATCGTACGTGACCCCAAGGTCTTTCTGATGGACGAGCCCCTGTCCAACCTGGATGCTAAGCTTCGTAACCAGATGCGCGCCGAGCTCATTAAGCTGCGTCATGAGATCAAGGGCACGTTCATTTATGTTACTCACGACCAGACCGAGGCTATGACCCTCGGTGACCGTATCGTGGTCATGAAGGATGGCGTCGTCCAGCAGATCGCCACCCCGCAGGAGGTCTTCAACCATCCCGCGAACATCTTCGTCGCCGGCTTTATCGGCGTGCCGCAGATGAACTTCTTCGATGCCCAGCTGGTGCGCTCGGGCAACGGCTTTACCGTCAAGACCGAGGATATGAACGTGGCGCTCGCCCCCGAGACCTGCGCTCAGCTTGCTCTCAACTGGGACGGCGGCGACGTGAAGGAGATCACGGCCGGCGTGCGTCCCGAGCAGATTCTGCTTGCCGACAAGGGCGAGGAGGGTGCGCTCCAGGGCACCGTCGAGGTGACCGAGCTCATGGGCTCGACCGAGCATGTCCACGTGACCGCTCCCGACGGCCAGTTTGTCCTGATTATCCCCGTCGTCGACCTCGAGGCCAAGGGCGCGCTCAAGGCTGGCGACCCCATCTGGTTCAAGTTCGAGAAGAACGCGACTCATCTCTTCGATAAGGTGTCTGGCAAGAACCTTATCTAGGCCCGGTGCATCCAGGCCCTCCCTTTGGGCGACTGCGGCTTTGCCATCCTTTTGCCGCGGTCACATATAAGGCTCCCCTCCCGTCCACTGGGCGAGAGGGGAGCCTTTCTTTGTGTTGGGACTGTCTGACCGGTCGTTTGTCTCGATCTGTAACGGATAGGGCCGATTTCGGACGTTAGATGTTACAGATCGAGGCGGTTCCGCTGAGCTAACCATTTCATCTAAATCTGTAACACCAAAGGCGAATTTCACCTGCTAGATGTTACAGATTGAGATAAACCCAAGGGGAGGGGCCGGTATGTCTCAATCTGTAACAGCTGGGACCGTTTTGGTTGAGTAGTTGTTATGGATCGAGATTGTTTGGCCGAGTCGGATCACAGGGTAACGTGCGGGCACAAAAAACGGAGCCGCGTTGCCGTGGCTCCGTTTTCAAGAGGATGGGCGATGAAACCGAATTAGCTCAGGTGCCAGATCTCGTCGTTGTACTGGGAGATCGTACGGTCGGACGAGAAGGTGCCGGCGTTGGCGATATTGATGAGCGCCTTGCGCATCCAGGCGTCCTGGTCCTCGTAGTCGGCCAGCACGCGCTCCTTGGTCTGGATGTACTCCTCAATGTCGAGCAGGGCCATAAACCAGTCCTTGCCCTTAATGTCGTCGTGCAGGCGCTGCAGGCGCTCGGCGTTGCCGGTTGCCATAAAGGCCGGGTTGGTGATGAAGTCCACCAGCAGTTTAATGCCGGGCTTGCGGTAGAGCGCACCGGCGTTGTAGGTGCCGTCGGCGTAGAGCTGCTCGACCAGTTTGGACGAGGCACCAAAGGTATAGATGTTCTCGTCGCCCACGAGCTCGGCAATCTCCACGTTGGCACCGTCGAGCGTGCACAGGGTTAGGGCGCCGTTGAGCATGAACTTCATGTTGGAGGTGCCGCTCGCCTCCTTGGAGGCCAGGCTGATCTGCTCGGAGATGTCAGCGGCGGGAATCACGCGCTCGGCGGCGGTGACGTTGTAGTTCTCGATCATGACAACCTGCAGGTAAGGAGCCACGTCGGGGTCGTTTGCAATCCACTGCGACAGCGTCAGGATCAGATGGATGATGTCCTGCGCGATGGTGTAGGCAGGCGCCGCCTTGCCGCCAAAGATGATGGTGACGGGGTGCTTAGGTCTGTTGCCGTTCTTGATATCGAGGTACTTCCAGATGATGTAGAGCGCGAGCATCTGCTGGCGCTTGTACTCGTGGATGCGCTTGACCTGGACGTCGATGATGGCGTTGGAGGGAATGGTCACGCCCTGCTCGAGCGCCATGAACTGGCGCATGATGGCCTTGGCCTCGACCTTGGTGGCGGCCAGGCGCTCAAGAACATCCTTGTCGTCGGCGAACTTGGCGAGTTTGCTCAGATCGCCGGTGCTGCGCCAGTCGGTGCCGATTACATCGTCGAGCAGGCTGGCGAGCGCGGGGTTGGCCCCATGGATCCAGCGGCGGAAGGTGATGCCGTTGGTCTTGTTGGAGAACTTCTCGGGATAGATCTCGTAGAACGGATGAAGCTCGGTGTCCTCCAGGATCTTGGTGTGGAGGGCGGCTACGCCGTTGATGGAGAAGCCAAAGTGGATGTCCATGTGGGCCATGTGGACGGTGTCGTATTCGTCGATGATGGCGACGCGCGGGTCATCGTGCTCGGCCTTCGCGATCTCATCGAGCTTGACGATAATGTCGGCGATGGCAGGGGAGACCTTCTGCAGGCTGACGAGCGGCCACTTCTCGAGTGCCTCGGCAAGGATCGTGTGGTTAGTGTAGGCGACCATGGAGCGTACGATGGTCACGGCCTCGTCAAACTCGATGCCATGCTCGGTGGTGAGCAAGCGAATGAGCTCGGGGATGACCATGGTGGGGTGCGTGTCGTTAATTTGGACCACGGCGTAGTCGGCCAGATCGTGCAGGTTGCTGCCGCGCTCGATGGCCTCGTCGATCAGGAGCTGGGCGGCGTTGCTCACCATGAAGTATTCCTGGTAGATGCGAAGCAGGCGGCCCTGCTCGTCGGAATCGTCGGGGTAGAGGAACAAGGTGAGGTTCTTGGCGATCTCGGTCTTGTCGAAGTCGATGGAGCTGCCGGGGACCAGGCCGTCGTCGACGCTCGTCAGGTCGAACAAGCGCAGACGGTTCTTGGTGGGCTGGCCGTAACCGGGCACGTCGATGTTGACGAGCTTGGAGGTAACGGCAAAATCGCCGAACTCGACGGTGTAGGAGCGGTCGTCGTCGACTAGGATGTCCTGCTCACCGAGCCACTCGTCGGGGACGGCCTTCTGCTGGTTGTCGACAAAGCGTTGACGGAACAGGCCGTAGTGATAGTTGAGGCCCACGCCATCGCCGGTCAAGCCCAGCGTGGCGATGGAATCCAGGAAGCACGCGGCCAGGCGGCCCAGGCCGCCGTTGCCGAGCGACGGCTCGACCTCGAACTCCTCGATCTTGTTGAGGTCGTGGCCTGCGGCGGTGAGCTGGTCCTTAACCTCGTCGTAGATGCCGAGGTCGATCATGTTGTTGATGAGCAGCTTGCCGATCAAAAATTCGGCGGAAATGTAATAGAGCTTTTTCTTGCCGTTGTTGAGCGGGCAGGCGGCAGAGCGCTCCTGCACGAGCTTGACCAGCAGTTTGTAAATGCGGCGGTCATCGAGTTGCTCGAGCGAAGTTCCAAAGGACTGCTCGGCAAGATCCGCGAGATTGATGCGGGGCATGTTTCCTCCTGTGGTGAGTTGACTACATGTCAGAAATTCAAAAGAATCCCGCGCGAGGGGATTGGGGTGGCCTCGCGCGGGAAAGCAAGCGCGTCCGCACGGTGGGGAGGGGTCGGGCGCGGTAGCTCCTATTGAGGAAGCTCGATTTCGGCTTCCGACGGGATGCGGAAGTAGGTCTCGGTCCAGTCGGTGAGTTTGTGCTCGAGCTCGCGGGTGATGGCGCCGTCGAGCATGCGCCAGGTCCAGTTGCCGCCCAGGGTGGCAGGGGTGTTGATGCGCGCCTCGTTGCCCAAGTTGAGCAGGTCCTGCATGGTGTAGATGCACGTGTCGCTCACGCTGGCTGCGATGGTTCGGTTGAGCGCGTCGGCGATGGGTTCGCCGGCCTGCTGATGGGTGTACAGGGCTGCCTGCTCGCGCTGACGCGGGGTGGCCGTTCCCTCAAACCAGCCGCGCGCCGTCTCGTTGTCGTGGGTGCCCACATAGGCGACGGTGTTGGCGATGTAGTTATGCGGCAGGTAGTACGAGTTGGTGCCCTCAAAGGCGAACTGCAGGATCTTCATGCCGGGGAAACCCGAGTTGTCGCGCATGTCGATGACACCGGGAGTGAGGAAACCCAGGTCCTCGGCGATGATGGGCAGCGTGCCGAGCTTTTCCTCGAGCGTCTTGAAGAACTTGAGGCCGGGACCCTGCGTCCACGAACCGTAGGACGAATCGGGCGAGGAGAACGGCACCTCCCAATAGGCCTCGAAGCCGCGGAAGTGATCCAGGCGGATGACATCGTACATGTCGAGGGCGGCGCGGATACGGCCCTCCCACCAGGAGAAACCGTCGGCTTCCATGGCGTCCCAGTCGTAGATGGGATTGCCCCAGTACTGGCCGGTGGCCGAGAACTGGTCGGGCGGCGTGCCGGCGACACTCACAGGATTACCGGCGGCGTCGATCTTAAAGAGCTCGGGCGTGGCCCACATCTCGACGGAGTCGCGCGAGACATAGATGGGCAGGTCGCCGATGATGAGGATATCGCGCTCGTTGGCATAGGCCTTGAGGCGGCTCCACTGACGATTGAAGAAGTACTGCGTCATCTGGTGGTAGAGCATGCGCGCGGGATGGGCGGCGCAGACCTTGGCAGAAGCCTCGCCGCGGGTACGGAGCTCTGCGGGCCACTCCCAAAAGGCCTTGAGACCGCACTCCTCCTTGACGGTCATGAACTCGCAGTAGGGGATGAGCCAGTCTTCGTTTGCTTGGACAAAGTCGTCGAAGTCGGCCGGCTTGTCGGCGGCAAAGCGCTCGGCGGCGCGGTCGAGAATCTGACGACGGCCACCAAAGATGGCACCATAGTCGACATTGCTGGGGTCGGAGCCCAGGTACACGCCGTCGAAATCGCACTGCTCCAGATAGCCGGCCTCGATAAGCTCGGCAAAGTCGATGAAATTGGGGTTGCCCGCACGGGCCGAGAACGACTGATAGGGCGAGTCGCCATAGCTCGTTGTCGTAAGGGGGAGAATCTGCCAGTAATGTTGTTTGCACGAGGCGAGGAAATCGACAAAGTCATAGGCGTTCCAGCCAAAGCCGCCGATACCGTAAGGTCCGGGCAATGACGAAACGGGCATCAGAACGCCGCTTGCACGCTCCATGGATGCACTCACCGTCCTTTTGAATAAGGGGCTGCGCCGTAGATGGATAGACGGCTCGTCCCGAGTTTCCATTGCTATTGTCCCTATTGTAGAACATGTTGTTTAAACATGTATAGAGAGAATGAAAAAGTTGCCGACTTTCGGTGAATGGTAGTGCGCCATAGACGATATGAGTTGAACATTGGGAGCTCCTCCCCTTGCGGCTCTTTTGTGGGTCGGGCGACAATGGTCGTCGTCATTAAAGACCGGCTGCCAGCCAGGTTGCAACAATGCAAGAAGGGTTCACATTCAGTTGGCCGTTGACACAAACAATCGCGCGAAGACCTCGTCTTCTTCGGTAAGTCCAGGCGCGGCAAGACGCGCATGGCAGTCGCCCTCACGATGCGCGCGGTCGCCGCGGACATGTCGGTCAGGTTCTGGCAGACCGCGCAGCTGGTTCTCGAGCTCGGCAACGCGAAGCGCAAGGGAACGCTGTCGAAACTGTTGAACGACGTGTCGCCCGCGAGGCTGCTCGTGCTCGACGAGTTCGTCTACGTCCCCTGCGACGTAGACGGTGCGAGGGTTCTCTACCAGGTCATTTCCGTCCATGTAGTGCTCGTAGGCCGCGGCGTCGTCGGGCTCGTCGAAGGAGAGGGACTCCGTCCAGTCCCAGTAGGCCCCCGTCCAGGCGCCCCTGCGCCTGCCGGCCGGCGTCGTCTCGTCGAAGACGAGGCCGTGGCGCAGCAGGAACTTCGACATCCGCTGCTTGGCGTGTTGCAGGTCGTCGCGCGCGTCCTCGAGGGCGCTCGTCGGGGACCCACACCTCGACGACGTTGCGGCGCGCCAGCATGCGTGCCAGCCACTCGGCGTCGCGGCGGTCGTTCTTGCGGCCGCGGTCGGCCGCGGGCCGGTGCATCTTCGGGACCGCCCCGACGACGCAGCCGAGGCCGAGGGCCCGCAGCGCGCGGCCGCGGTTGATGGTACGACCATTGTCGCCCGACCCACGAGAGAGCTGCAAGGGGAGAGGCCCCAATGTTCAACTCATATCGTCTGTTGTGCCAGAGTCGCTCGGGAAAGCGCGACCGACGCAGCGCGCTGTTTTCCAGTCACATCCAGTTCGGGTTGATTTCAGCATGCGATAAGAAACTGGATTTGAATTTCGACTCGAAAGATGGGCAATGCTGATGAGAAACGCTTGGAGTTCGGGATTGCGCGGCGTGAAGCGACCCTCTTCTTATCGAGTTCGTTACAATGTAGGAAAAACAGTAAGTAAGAAGACCTCTGATTGCTTTAGGAGGAGCTGTGGTGAATAGCGCCCAGAAGATCGATAAGTCCATCCAGAAGATGATGACTCTCGGAAGAAGGCTTGGGATTCTGTTTACGGCGCTGTTTATAGCGGTGTGTTGCTGTTCGGTGGTGGTGGTTATTTCCATTGGGCTTATGGCTGCTCAAGGAAACCTATATGATCCATCAAAGACGGTTTCCGTAGTGGTTCCTTTGATGTATCTTCTGATTTCCGGAGGGGCCACATGGACCCTGCGGGGAATCAGCATGGACATGGCTCATGGCGAATCGCCCTTTACCCTTTCGCATGCTCGAAGAATCTCGATTATCGGGTGGCTGTTTGTTGCAGCGGCAATAGGTGACCTCTTGTTTTCTCCGGGGTTTCTTTCGATAGTGATTGGCCCCTTCGACTTGCTGGGGAACGCCTATTCGATGTTTGAAAACCTGGCCCTGCCCATAGATATTGGTGCTGTGCTGGGGGCCGTTTGCTGCTTCTCGATTTCTGCGATATGGCGCTACGGAGCTCTGCTTCAAGACCAGACCGAGGATTTGGTGTGAGGGGCGGCATGGACTATCTGATTATTGAGCTTGAAAGCTTATTGCTTCGACGCGGAAAGACGAGTACGGATATCATTCGGGCGACCGGGCACACACCGGCAAGTATCTCAAAAATACGAAATGGCAAGGTGAAGGCAATTAGGTTAAAGACATTGCTGGATATTTGCGTAGAGCTTGATTGCCAGCCTGGCGATCTTATTAAGCGCGTCAACGAAAGAGAACTTGAGGAACTGGCGACGCGGCGCGCCCGCAACGCGCTGAGCAGGGCGACCGCGACGGGTGATGACCCGGTCCTGGAGTCAGATCATGTTTACGTGGTCGATCTTAGAGACGACTGAGGCTGGAGAATAAAAAAGTATTGAGCAGGTGCAGCCCGTGAAAACAACGGTTTTCACGGGCTGTTCATTCAACGTCCTGCAGTGGCCTGTATTTCTCGCCGCGTCACTGGGGAACGAGAGAGTCATTTCCTGTGCTGGATGCAGGGGGGTGCTTACCTTGTGTAATATATAAATAAGCTTATATTGAAATATGATACATATCGAATTAGAATAACATTATCAATTCGGTATGCAAGGAAAGGAGGGAGAGATGGATTGGATTAACGAGCCGGAGGAAGGCGTTGCACCCGCGTGCGGCAACTGCTTCTTCTACGCGCACGGGGGATGCACGAAGAGGTGCCCCAATCAGTCCTGCACGTTCCGTTTCTAGGGGGCAGAGATGAACTGGCTTTCTACCGCGAAAGGAGGGGAATGAAATGGAATGGATTACCGAGCCGTCAGCCGGGGCTGAGCCCATGTGCAGCAATTGCTTCTTTTACGCGCACGGCAGCTGCAGCACCAAGTGTTCTTCACAGGAGTGCACTATCCGCTTTTAGCGGATAGTGCACGCCGTACGGCGTGCACAGACTGTTCAAAGATATTTTGGCCAGCAGCGCCTGAGGGGCGATGTGGCATTGCAATATGGGGGGCGAACCGACGTTACCTATAACCCCGCACAATTGCCATGTCGTCCCTTTTTATTGACGGGGAGGATGTCGTCCATGCGGGAAGTCCCAGTTGAATTGCGTGCCATATCCAAGAGATATGGCGGGTTTGAAGCGGTTAAATCAGTCTCGTTCTCTTTAATGGAAGGCGAGCTGTGTGCACTCATTGGGGAGAATGGTGCCGGCAAGAGCACGTTAATTCGATTGATCACGGGGCTTTCGGAGCCATCGTCAGGAACGATCTCGATGTTTGGGCAAACCGGGAGACGTGAAATACGGAGCTGCAGGGAAAGGCTGGGTTATATGCCCGACCTCAATGCTTCGTATCCTAATCTGACCGCGCGAGACAACTTGGTCGTTCGCTGTATTGAGTGGGGGCTTCCCACCGATCGTTCCATCGACGGTGTGTTATCAACCGTCGGTTTGGGGGAGGCCGGCGGGAAGAAAGTGAAGAACTTCTCAATGGGAATGAGGAGGCGTCTCGATCTGGCCATAGCGTTGCTGGGCGATCCGGAGCTGTTGATCCTGGACGAGCCGACAAACGGCCTGGATCCGATGGGGATAGTCGAAGTAAGAAAAATCCTTACGCATCTTAACAAAGATCAAGGTAAAACGATTCTCGTATCCAGCCACAATCTTGAGGAGATGCACAAGCTGGCAACTGATTACCTCTTCATAAGTCATGGTCGCCTCATTCGAAGGATGACCGCACCTCAGCTGGAAAAGTCATGCCGCGGTGGTTTCGTGTTGCATGTGGACGATCTGGAGCGAACGAGATCGGTTCTCGGAGATGAGACCTCACATTCTTTTCTGCCGGACGGCAGCGTCCTTATGCGCTATGAGGAGAAAAAGGAAGGGCGGGGCATTGCAATCGAAGCGCTCTCGACCGCAGGTGTGAGGGTTGCGGAGGCGTATTCTCATAGGAAGAGCCTTGAGGAGTTTTATTCGGAGCTCATCGGTCGAGAGAGCGAGCTGTGATGAAACGCGAGTTCATCTCAGCTTTTCGGAGCGAGGTATGGTTGCTCGCCAGGCACCCGGCGACCGCTCTGATGATTGCGCTTGCGGCTGTGCTGTATGTGGTTGCGGCTGCGACTTCGTCTGAGGTGCTGATCATGGTCGCCGGTGATGACCCGTATACGCTTGGAGGGGCTATAGGTTTTATTGGAAACCTAGTGGATGCAGGGGACGTTTTGGGCTCTGTTGCCCGGACGTCTTTTGCGTCTACAGTGGTCTGGATTCCGGTGACGATTCTCTACGCGGTTTACGCTACGTCGAGAGACTTTGAATCCGTGGCTTACGCCGTATCGAGATCGCGAGGGGTGTCGCAGGCGGCGATTGTGATCACGAAGCTGTTGGTGAACTGCACTCTGGTCGGTGCCGTGTATCTTCTTTCTACGACTGCGCTGTATTTAACCAAGATGGCCCAATGGGACGTTGGGGCCTCGTGCTCAGGGTTTGCCCAATTTGTATCGATTGCGCTGATGATCGCGCTGCTGCTCATTTCGATGTACGCCGCTACCTTCGCCCTGTATTTGCTCACGAGGAGTGTGGTGGCGAGCAGCGTCGTTGCAATAGCGGTTTCGACATTTGTGATGGTGTGGTTCCCAAGTACATACGGAAGCGGTCAGCCCAGCTTGCTGCTCATGCTCTCGCCCGTGTATTACCTGATGAACCTGTGTTCCCTGAGTATGCAGAATGTTGGTGTAATTCAGGTTTTGCTGTATGCGGGCGGCACTGTGCTTGTGTCGGTTGGAGTTGCGCTCGTCTCGCTATTTGTAAGGACGGCGGTTCGATGAATCTTGGGATGTCGGTCAGGGCGGAACTGTTCCGCGCAAGGAGAATGAAACTCGCCGTGATAATAGCGCTGATGTATTTGGGCATCGCGGGGATTTATGTGTTTGCCGGGTCCGGCGCATGGGTCTCCGCAGGGGGAGAGGGCCAGTTCTTTGGCTTTTCCGCCGATCCGGGCTATCTTTTCTCGATAGGGGTTGGGCCAACGGGTATCTCTTCCTGGCTAAGTGTCGTCTCCATGGCGCATACGGTGTTCTTCCCAATCGTCTCTGTTGTTGTGGCGGGGACGCTATTCGGTGATGCGACGAGCGTGTCGGCAAGGGGAGTTTCGATTGCTCGGGGCTTCCGCAGCTGGCAGCTGTTTGCGGCAAAGACATTGGCTTGCGAAGTGTATACGCTGTGCCCCTACATCGTGTTTACTCTCGGTGTCGCTGCGGTCTTTGCCGTGTGCTCCGGAAGCGGTCTAGACAGCCTTACGGTTGGTAATGTGACCTCGGCACTCCTGTCGAATATCGTTATAGACGCCGCTTATACGCTGATGGTTGCGGTTGCATATGAGGTGTTCAGGATCAGATCTCTTGTGTCGGGAGCCTTGCTGGTCGCAACGTTCGCGGGCCTTGTTATCGCGATGAGTTTCCCAACCGTTTTACCCCCGGTTCACATGGCTTATTGGATGAGGGCGTGCGGGGCTGCCGGCGGGACGGTCCTGATGGCTGCATGCGGCCATGCGGTCATCGTGTCGCTCGCATGTCTATTGCTGCTTTCGTGCAGTTTTTATCGAAGAAGGTAGTGCGCTGGCGTATGCGCAGCGTCTGAGGGTCGATATGGATTTGGTTGGAAATGGAGATGGTGCGAAGTGAAACTGTCGCAATTTAATGTGGTGCATGAACATAACGGAAGTCTTCTTATCATGAATGCGCGAACCGGCGGCATCCTGTCGTTAAATCCGGAATACGCGCAGAAATTCAAAAGGATTCAAGAAGGGGACGTTCGGGATGCCGATGATCTTGTCGCGGAGCTGATAAGGGGAGGCATCCTAGTCAATGAGGAGAGGGACGAGCTTGGGGAGATCAGGTTGCAAAGTCGCGCCGCGCGCTTTGCGAATACTGCTCTGTCCCTTACCATTGCGCCAACGATGGCTTGCAACTTTTGCTGTCCCTACTGCTATGAAAAGGGACAGGCGTACACGACGATGGGCGAGGAGGTTTTGACACAGCTCTCCAAGTTCGTGAAAGATTACTATCCTGGTATCGCAAGTCTCTCAGTTGGATGGTACGGCGGCGAGCCTCTGCTCGGAATGAAGATGATCGAACGGATTACGTCGGATCTGAAAGATGTCGTGGGGCCAACGTGTGAATATTCCGCATCGATAGTGACAAATGGCTATCTGCTGACGCCTGATGTTGCAAGGAGGCTCGCGGCATGTGGTGTGACGAGCGCGCAAGTGACTATAGATGGATCGAAGTCGGATCACGATTCGAGAAGGATTCTTCACGACGGAAGCCCTACATACGAACGTATTCTCAAGAACGTCAAAGAGTGTGCCGACATCATCGATATTTCGATAAGGAGCAACGTCGACAAGACCAACATCGAGGCCGCTCAAGAGCTATTGGATTATCTCGAGCTAAATGGCCTGATGAATAAGGTTCACTTCTATTTAGCCCCTGTTGACGATATCAATCAGGTATGTGCGAACGACAGCCACTGCTTTACTGTAAAAGAGTTCTCGTATGAGGAGACTGAGTTTTATAAAAGGGCAATTGCGCGGGGCTTCAAAGTTCAACCTTTTGGTGGGACGAATTTCGGGATATGTTGCGCCGTTGGAATCAACTCGTACGTGGTTGATCCCGTCGGAGATTTGTATAAGTGCTGGGATGACATTGGAATGAAGGAGCGGAGGGTCGGAACTATTTTCGAGCCGCCAATGTTGAGCAAGAACATGATTAACTGGATGGCATATGAGCCGGATGACACGGAATGCCAAGAGTGCTTTGCTTTTCCCATGTGCATGGGAGGGTGCCCCAACCACGCCTTAAACGGTGAGGGGAAACGTTGCGTTTCCTTCCGGTATGATGCCGAGCAAAAAATGCTGCTCTCCCAGATGATGAATACGGCAAAACGGGGTGCGGGGCAAAATGAGGCTGATGCTTAATCTCTGTAGAAAATATATACTGGGCGGTCGATTCTACGCCTATCTTGTCGTAACAGTTTTGGTCGGGCTGCTTGCGCTTGCGGGTCCCTTTCTTACCGGCATAGTGGTAAACCGATTGGCGATGCCGGCCAGCGCCGATCTTGCCGCCGTTCTCGTTTGTTGCCTTATTTTGGTTGCGGTCCAAGCGGTTCGAGCGGGACTAGTGTATTGCTCAGAGATGCTGTACATCAACCTTCAGTCGCATGCGGGGTTCGGCTTAAATGCGGATACGCTTGAGCACGTGAAGCACCTTCCCCAGGCATTCTTCGAGGGCTTCAACGCGTCGTATTATAACCAGCAAATCAATCACGACGCTAATGACCTTGTCATCTTCGTAATCAACTCGGTTGTGGGGGTTTCAAGCAACGTTATCACCCTTTTGTCCGCCCTGTTTGTTCTCGGTAGCCTGAATATCAAGTTGAGTGTGGTCTGCCTTGTTCTTGCGGCAGCGAGTGCCGCTTTTTATGCGGTTTCACGCGCAAGGCTGTTTGAGAGAAGTTTTGACGTACAAGAGCAGAGCGCGAGGTTTTTTTCCTGTCTACAAGATCAGTTGGAGAAAGTTGATTTCATCCGCAAACATGCTTTGTTCGATAGGTCCCGCGCTGTACTGGTCGAAGCTTTTAATGGGCTCTATCCAACGATGAGAGCAAATCAGGAAGTAGGGTCTAGATTTACCTTTGGCAACGCGTTGGTCGCTTCCGCCGCTCAAGGATGTCTTCTTGCTGTGGGCGCGGTTGAAGTGATGGGCGGGAGACTGTTGCCTGGTTTTCTCGTGACTGCTGTTGGATATTATTCGAACTTAAGCTCAGCGGTACAGTATTTGTTGGGCTGGGGAAGGGATTACCAGACTAATCGCGTATGCTATGAGCGGCTGAAAAGAATTTGGGATGTCCCGGTGGAAGCGAATGGCAAATTGGCGCTTGGTCCGATTGAGGAAATCCGTCTAGAGAACATCAAGCTACGTTATCCAGGGGCGGAAAGGGTCGCGTTAAGCATTGAGGGGCTCGCGTTTTCCAGGGGTCGGCTATATGGAATCTCGGGGCCGAATGGTTCGGGGAAGAGCTCGCTGCTGTCAGTGATATTGGGGCTATATCCAGATGACACAGAAGGGGCCGTTCGCTACAACGGGGTGTCACAGCGTTGCATCGATCGATATGCATTGCGGCGGTGTCGAGTCAGCATTACGGAGCAAGAACCCCCTATCGTTGAGGGGACGATTCTCGATAATCTTACGCTGCTTTCTGATGATTACGAGATGGATAAGCTGAATCGGATGCTTGTCATATTGGGGCTAGACGAAATGGTTGCTTCTGTGGAGAACGGGGCAACGGCGATGCTTGACGGCGGGAAAGGAGGGGTGTCCGGCGGCGAGAAGCAAAAGATTGCAATTGTGAGACAGCTGTTGAAATCGCCGGACGTTATGCTTTTTGATGAACCGACCTCAGCACTTGATGCGAAGAGTCGAGGCGCGCTGATCAAATTGCTTCATGAAATTAAGAGAGACCATATTGTAATCGTTGTCACTCATGACGAGGAGATGCTTGCCGCCTGTGACGAGGTCATTTCGACGGCTGGATGATTATCGGATTGTGGCGTTGAAGACCAAGAAACTTGAAATGGCGTGGGCTCTGGGTAGGTCTCCACGGGTACGCCGTCGGTGCTGTACTCGACCGCCCGGCAAGAAGGTTTTATAGCGTGTTTCCCCAGAGAGGTCCCTTTGTCCGGTAGTGGCGAGGGGAGCCTCTCTTTTGCTCACCTCTTGCGGCGGAGGGGGACACCATGCGCCTATGCAGGACAAACTGCGCGTTCTTGTCGAATGATGGGCTATGTGTAGAGATGATGGTCTCGGGTAGAGGCCGTGTCGCGCTCGGCTGCGATGAGCCAGGCAATTCAATCTTCATCCGGGAGGGCCTTGGCAAGACAAGCAGGGCGAAGACCTTGGCGACGTTCGGGAGCCGTGTGGCGCCCGGCTCCGCGCTCATCCACGACATGGAGCCGGGCGCCACACGGCTCCCGTCAACAATCTGTCACTGAAGAGCCAGCACTACAACGCGAAGCTGCTCAAGGGCGTTCCCGACGGCCAGAACCCGCTGGGGCCCGTGAACCGGATGCGCTACTTCATGCAGTGCTTCCTGAGGGCTCATCCCGGCTCCAACCGGGACGACATGCGGGGCTGTGGCTATGAGTCCGCCCGAGGACAAGCTTGAGAAGGTCGCGATGGTGCTCGATCGGGCAATGCGATACCCGAAAACGCTCAGGTTCAGGCAGTTCTATGCAAGAAAGCCCAGTTCAGATGAGTTCGACGAGCAATATTTATCAACACAGTGCAAGGGGGGATTATATTTGTATTTCATCCGTGTTGAGCTTCACACGGTGCGCGACTCATCGCAAACTGGCGGGCGCAGCGGAAAGAAAACCGACTGCAGACGAACGATCGATATCGGGAGCAAATAGCCACCGGATGCTTTTCGGTCTCCTACGCGTCGACCTCCGCGATTTCTTCTGCGTCTCGCCAAGTTGAAAGGAGCGATGTCGAAAACTCCTTTTCGGTTAGCGTCAAGACATCCTTCACGCAAAAACCTTTCAATTTGTCAGGAAGCCCAAAACGCGCTTTTTTCCTAATCGAGCTGGCAACCCGCTTCAACGCGGTCTTGTTCTTGTCCTCGTTGTATACCAAAACAAAGACGCAGTGCTCGCGAAACCATCTCGTCCTCTTTCCCCACAGGTCCGAGCAGATCAAAACGCTGTCCTTGCACTTCTCGATGAGGGCGTCCCTTTGGCCAAGATTGATACCAAGCTCTTCGTCATCCTTGGGATTGAGCCTCTTCCCCAGCGTCTCCTTCAGACTGCCGTTTTTAAATTCGACTAGATATAACGTTTCCCGATCGCAATACAGCGCATCGGCGGAGCGCGGGAGTTGCATCCACCTATTGACCTTCTTGCAGTAGCATTCTTTAACAGAGTCAAAATTGACAACAGGCAAATCGTCATCCACAAGAGAGACGCTCCCGTCTCTGGATGTTTTGGAGATGGTCGACGTGCAGTCCCTTAGGATACAGGTCCTGCAACGGGAGCAACCATCGCTGCCATCTGGCACCGCGGGAGAGTTCGGATGAGGGCAGGAGGCGCACAGGTCGCTACTCAAGGCCGTACTCCTCCCTCTCAAGCGTATCAAAAGGAGCCGCCAGCTTCTCGTAGGCGACCTCAGTCGAGCCGGTTATATCGGCAAAGCGAGAGCGTCCATCAGTGCAGGTCTCCGCAAGATAATATGAGCACAATCCATCAACAGCGTGCTTCTTAGAATACACTTCGATCGCATTCAGGAAATATGGACTATGGGTGCTCATTAAGACGTGCATCCCGAGCTCTTTCTGGAGCAGCACGATTATCTCGGCGAAGGCCAGCTGCCATGCAGGATGAAGATGAATCTCGGGTTCATCGAGGATAATAGTCCCTCCGGCATCTAGCGCGCCGGACTTCAAGAGCACCTTCATGATGGCGAACGTCTTCAAGCCAGCAGAAAGGTTCCCAGGCTCCAACCCCCGAGCGAAGCCCTCTTCGAGATACGTAAGGTGACCGCGACTTTCGCTCCTCTCGAAATGCCCCGGACATAAGGAGGAAACCTTGTCCATGAGAACCTTCAGGTGTCGCTCCTTCGCGATCTCTTCGAACAGCGAGGACTCGCTGTCATCGTTACGGATGGTCGCCTGAATCAAATCTTGCCGCAGCTCCTCCTGGTGTCCAAGGAGGGGCTTGAACCGAAAAGCGGGGCCGTAGGGTCCTCCGAGAGAATCGATCAGGAACGGGTCGTCCAGATAATGCGCCCTGAATCGCAAAACCCTCCTATCGTGCACCTCCGCCACCTCGTCACTTGCAACCGAGAAAACCGTAGATGCGTCCTTTATCTGGAGTTCGACCTTCCCGGGCTCTTCGCCGAAAACCGAATTGATCTGGCCGTTGAACTCGCTTCGGAACCTGTTTGTCGCAATCGCACGAAATACCTCATCATCGGAGATATCCATGATCTCGATAATCTGATCGGCAACTCCTGCTACGCCATTCGTGAAATCGGATTCGATCTCACGGGAGATCTCCTCCCCGTAATACTCCTTTATCTCATCAATAAGCTCGTCCCTCGTGCACTCGCCCGAAAAAACCCTGTCGATGAAACTATTCATTCTTCCAGCAGTTCGCCTGTGGCGAGACGTGGAGTCGAGAGGGCTTCCCACATATGCCTTCCTGATGGCGCGCTCAACACTATTGCGCCTCATGCGGTCGATTTTGTTCTCCGAATCGGACATGCTGTTGAAGGCCGCATAAAGCGCTTTTCCAACCGTGCTTTTCCCCGTCCCGTTCTCCCCGGCGATCACGGCAATACCATTAATCTCGATATCGGCCTCAGCGACCCTGCCGATGTTTTTCATCTTGATTTTCAATGCATATCACCAGCTCTAAACTCGCGAGACTCAATAGCTCGATTATCGCACAGAGAGATCGACTTCTCGAGGACTCCCTAAATGGAACGCGCGGTGAGGACATGGCTCGCCGCCGTCCGCTTCGCGTTCGCGCGGGGGAAGGTGACGACCAGGGACCTCTCCGGGCTCATCGAGAGGAGCGCCAGATTCTCCTCGTCCATTTGAACTGTATCGTATTCAAGGACACTTGACTTAGAGGAATGGCGTTGAGCGGCGATAATCGTTTCAGCGCCAAAAAGAAAGGAGTGTCAGTCATGGCAGACGGGCCCTCCTACACAGCGGGGTACCGCGCCGAGGCCGCAGACTTCGCCGCCGCGTCGGGGAAGCCCATCGCCCAAGTGGCAGCCGACCTCGGCATCAACGAGAAGACCCTGGGAAGATGGGTGACGGTCAGGAAGAAGGAGCTGACCAACCACCCGGTCGCGGCGGCCGCAAGTGCATGCGCGAGCTCGAGCTCGAGAACGAGTTCCTAAAAAGCCCCGACCTCACATTGGAGGCCGGGGCCAGTAGATTTTTGGGACATGTCTAGAAATCTACCCATGCAGGAAGCGGCATGTGCCGAGCATGTCGCGTGCTAGGTTTTGAGGCATGCCACAAAACCTAGCACGGGGGAGTGGCTACTCGGCGTCGGCGAAGCCGTTGGGGTTATGGCTCTGCCAATTCCAGCTGTCGCGGCACATGTCCGCGATGTCGTACTGGGCCTTCCAGCCCATCATGCGTTCGGCCTTGGAGGCATCGCACCAGTTGGCGGCGATATCGCCGGCACGGCGCTCGCGAATCACGTAGGGCAGCTCCTTGCCGCAGGCCTTGGAGAAGGCGGCGACGACCTCGAGTACCGAGGTGCCGGTGCCGGTGCCCAGGTTAAAGATCTCGACGCCGGTCTTGCCGTTCATCCAGTTGAGGGCGGCAACGTGACCGGATGCCAGGTCGCACACGTGGATGTAGTCGCGCACGCCGGTGCCGTCGGGGGTGGGGTAGTCGTTGCCAAAGACCTGAACGGCCTCGAGCTTACCGACGGCGACCTGGGCGACGTAGGGCACCAGGTTGTTGGGGATGCCCTTGGGGTCCTCGCCGATCAGGCCCGACGGATGGGCACCGATGGGATTGAAATAACGGAGCAGCACGACGTCCCACTCGGGGTCGGCGGTGTGGACGTCCATGAGGATCTGCTCAATCATCCACTTGGTCCAACCATAGGGGTTGGTCGCGGGCTTCTTGGGGTCTTCCTCGGTGACGGGCGGATTGTCCGGATCGCCGTAGACGGTCGAAGAGCTCGAGAAGATGATGGACTTACAGCCGTGGTTGCGCATGACATCGATGAGCACCAGGGTGTTCTCGATATTGTTGTGGTAGTACTCGACGGGCTTGCTCACCGACTCGCCAACGGCCTTAAAGCCGGCGAAGTGGATGACGCGGTCGATCTGGTGGGTATCGAAGATCTTGTTCATCGCATCGCGGTCGAGCACGTTGGCCTCGTAGAAGGTGAGGTTCTTGGCGGCCTCGTCGCCCACGATGGTCTTGACGCGGTCGATGGCAACGGCGCTGGAGTTGGAGAGGTCATCGACGACGACAACCTGGTAGCCACCCTCGAGCAGCTGAACGACGGTGTGCGAGCCGATAAAGCCGGCGCCGCCGGTAACGAGGACGCAGGTGTCTTTGGGGTCGAGTGCTTTGGACATGTAGTCTCCTATCGAATCAGGAACACTTCTTGAGGGGAGTATAGCGCAGCTGGGGGCGCCCAAAACACGCGGGGCAGGAAAACCAGAGGATTGATGTTAACGTACTCATAGGGTGTTATTTGCATAATCCTTACCTTTGGTGTGGGACGTATTTGCGAGCCGCTGACCATGCTTTTCCAGCCGTTCGTGGAAATAGTTGGGACAAGCGCGATGTGCGTTAATATGTTTGAGTTGAGCGACATATAAATAAGCATGTAACGGAGTACATATGTCACCAAACAACGATTCCATCTTTACGCAGGAGCTTTCGCGCCGCACTGCCCTTAAGGCTCTTTTCGGCGCCGCTTCTGCGGCTGTTCTTTTTGGCCTGCCCGCCCGCGCCCATGCGGCTGAGGCCAGTCAAGAAACCACCGACAAACTGAATGCCGCCCAGGCCCAGCTCGACGAGGTCCAGGCTCAGCTCGACAGCATTGCCAATGAGTACGCGGCGCTCGCCAACAAGAATGCCCAGACCCTCAACGACATCGAGAATGTCCAGGGCAAGATTGACGACACGCAGGCCCAGATCGATGAAAAGAAGGCCGAGCTCAAGAAGAAGCGCAACGACCTTTCCGATCGCGTGGCCGCCAGCTACAAGTCCGGCGGTACGAACATCCTGTCGCTGCTGCTGGCCTCTGGCTCGTTTGAGGAACTCGTCGCCAACGCGCATTACGTTGAGAAGATCAACAAGAGCGACCGCGATGCCATCGAGGATATCCAGACGATTCAGGCTGAGCTCGACGCGCAGAAGACCGAGCTCGAAGCACAAAAGGCCAACCTGGAGAAACTCAAGGACCAGCAGACGGCTCAGATGCAGGATATGCAGGCCAAGCAGCAAGAAGTCCAGACCGTGCTGAACGGTCTTTCCGACGACGTCAAGGAGCTCATGGCTCAGCGCGATTCCGAGATTCTCGCTGCCGCTCAGGCCGAGGAAGCTGCCAAGAAGGCTGCCGCTGCCGCGGCTGCCGCAAACAAGAACAATTCCTACTCGGGTGGTTCAAGCTCGGGTGGCGGCTCGTATGCCGGCGGCACCCCGCAGCAGAATGCCGGCTCGGGCAAGCAGCAGGCTGTCGTCAATGCATGCTACTCCACGCCTTCGCCTGGCCTGAACTGGTGCGCCGCCTGGGTTACCAACGTGTTCCGCAACGCCGGCGTGGGCTACTTTGGCGGCAACGCGTGCGACATGTTTAACGCCTGGTGCTACAGCTCCGACCGTTCGGCGCTGCAGGTGGGCATGATCGTGGCCGACTCGTCGCACAGTGGCACCGGTACGCCGGGTCTGCTGTACGGACACGTGGGCATCTATGTTGGCGGCGGCATCGTTATGAGCAACGAGGGCGCCATCACGTCGAGGTCGCTTGACTCGTTCATTGGGTTCTACGGCACTGGCTCTGGCGTGCGCTGGGGCTGGCTCGGCGGTATTGCGCTGTCGTAGCTGCAGTTTGAAGTAAGTTGGTCCGGGGCTGCGGGCGAGGCATAAGGTTGCCTGCTCTACAGTCCTGCGCAAGACGAAGGCCACATTAAGTGGCCTTCTTTGCGTGCGGAACTCGCGACCAACCTTACGCCTCGCCCGCAGCCCCGGACCTTCCGGGTTCAAGGCGCGACACACCGGACTGGGTTATCTGAATAAATATGGTGAAGGCCCCTTTCGGGGCCTTCTTTTTATAGGAATTCGCCTACTCGGTGGACTTCGGGTTCTAGGTCTACTCCGAATTGGTCTTTGACGGTTGCTTGGATGTGGCGGATGAGTTCGTCGACGTCGGCGGCGGTGGCGTGGTCGGCGTTGACGATGAAGCCGCAGTGTTTTTCGCTCACCTGCGCGCCGCCGACAGCATGGCCGCGCAGGCCGGCGTCCATGATGAGCTTGCCGGCAAAGTGGCCCTCGGGGCGTTTGAAAGTGGAGCCGGCGCTCGGCATGTCGAGCGGCTGCTTGTCCTCGCGGCGCTGGCGGTAGTCGTCCATGTCGGCCTTGATCATCGCGGCGTTGCCCGGGGCGAGATTAAAGGTGGCAGAGAGCACGATAAAGCCGTCGTCGGCGATGCGACTCTTGCGATAGCCCAGGTTAAGCTCGTCGACATCGAACTCAATGATATTGCCGCTGCCGCGGGTGCCGTCGTCGAGCGCGCGGGCGGGCTTATAGACGCGCACGGACTCTAAAACATCGGCCATGCAGGCGCCGTAGGCGCCGGCGTTCATATAGCAGGCGCCGCCGACCGAGCCGGGGATGCCCGAGAGGGGCTCCATGCCGGTAAGGCAGGCTTCGGCGGCAGCCGCGGCGACATCGGAAAGCAGGGCGCCGGCTGCCGCCGTGACGTGCGTGCCGTCGACGGTGATGTTGGAGAGGCCCTCGCCCAGCGCTACGACGACACCGCGGATGCCCTTGTCACCGACGAGCAGGTCGGAGCCGTTGCCCACGATGGTGAGTGGCAGATCGCAGCGATAGCAGGTATCGAGCGTGGCGACGAGGCCCTGCTCGGTGTCGGGCGTGACAAAGACATCGGCCGGGCCGCCGATCTTAAACGTGGTGTGCTCGCGCATGGGCTCGCTCATGAGCACGTTGTCCTCGCCGGCAACACCGGCGAGCGCGCAGAGCAGGTCCTCGTTAAAAAAGTCGTTCTCGTGCATACGAACATCCGCCTTATGGTGGTCGTTTTAATTAATCGAATGCAATATACCCCACCCGGATGGATTTGGTGCAAAGTAACCTGACCCCAATGCATCACATGGTGCAAAGGGGTCAGGTTACTTTGCACCAATCGCGGCGATAAAACAGCCGTCTACCGGATTGGTAAAGTGTTTATCATCAAGGTAGAGGGACGGTCGCTATACTTTCAAGAGATTGCGCGAATACTCGGAAGGAGCGAGATGGGCAACAAAGTTACTCTCAAGCAGATTGCCCAGGAGGTGGGGCTTTCCCCCTCGTCGGTCTCGCTTGTTCTCAATAATCGGCCCTGTCGCATTTCGGAAGAAAACCGCAAGCTCATCAAGGAGGTTGCGGCGCGCAACCACTATGTTCCTAACCAGATCGCGCGCAGCCTGGTCATGCGCGAGTCGCGCACGCTGGGCCTTATCGTTCCCAATATCGAGAGCCGCTTTTTTGCCTCGCTCGCCGGCAGCCTGGAAAAGCGCTGCCGCGAGGACGGCTACGCGCTCTTTATTACCAGCTCGGGTGGAAGCGCCGAGGACGATCTGGAGCTCCTGCGCCAGCTGGTGACGCGCGGCGTCGATGGTGTGTTTTTGGTCGTGGGCGACGAGTTCTCGGACGACCGCGCTTTGCGCGAAGAAGTCAGCCATCTGCCCATCCCGGCGGTAATGGTCGACCGTGCCATTGAGGGGCTCGAGTGCGACAAGGTGATGTTCGACCACGAGATGGGCGGCTATATGGCCACCCGCTACCTGATCGAGCAGGGCCACCGTCGCATTGCCTGCTTGGTTAATGCGCGCCGTTCCAATACGGGTCGTAAACGTCTTGCCGGCTACGAGCGTGCGCTGCGCGAGGTGGGGCTGCCCATCGATGCGCGCTTGGAGTTCGAGAGCGAGTACTACATTCCGAGCGCATACGAGGCCTCGGAGGCGGTGCTCGCAACTGACGCCACTGCCGTGTTCGCAAGCTCGGACAACATTGCGCTGGGCCTGCTCAAGCGCTTGCACGAGATGGGGAAGAGCATCCCAGGCGATATCTCGGTCGTAAGCTATGACAACTCGGCGGCCGACGTTCTCTTTGAGCCGGCGCTGACCGCGATTGAGCAGGATCCTGGTGTTCTTGCGGAGCATGCTTTTGGCTGCATGTCCAAGCGCCTTGCCGGTAGGGGCGGTAGGCGTGCCGAAGAGGTCGTTCTGGAGCCGGCACTTATCGTTAAGGACAGCGTGCTCGAGCTTACTAAACACAACTAAACACGTTTATCAATTCATACAGATTGAATGTGGAGTACCTGTGACAGGCAATGCCGCAGGTGAATGTCTGCTTTTGCCTATCCACATGGCAAATCAGCATGCTAAAACGTTTTTTCAGCATGATAAAACGTTTTATCAAATATACTAGTCCCAACGAAAGGTTGCCGTATCGGAAGGCGACCGCACAGCGAAGGGACATAAACAATGGCTAAAACACTGGGGACGCCGTGGCAAAAGCTGGGCCACGAGGTACCGGCTTCCGAGCTCGAGGGCGTCGACCTGTATTGGCGCGCATCGAACTATCTGTCCGTCGGTCAGATCTACCTTCGCTCCAACCCGCTGATGCGCCCCGACTTTGTCGACGAGAAAACCGGTGAGGTGCGCGACTTTGGTCGCCCGGACGTTAAGCACCGCCTGGTCGGTCACTGGGGCACCACGCCCGGCATCAACTTCCTGTTCGGCCACGTCAACCGCCTCATCGCCGACCACAACCAGAACGCCATTTTCTTGATGGGCCCGGGCCACGGTGGCCCTGCCGGCACTGCCCAGTCGCTGCTCGATGGTACCTACCGTGAGATTCGCCCCGACATCACCAATGACGAGGCCGGCCTGCAGAAGTTCTTCCGCCAGTTCTCTTATCCCGGCGGCATCCCGAGCCACTTTGCGCCCGAGACGCCCGGCTCCATCCATGAGGGCGGTGAGCTCGGCTACACGCTCAGCCATGCCTACGGCGCCGTCATGGACAACCCGAGCCTGCTGGCCGTGGCCGTGGTGGGCGACGGCGAGTCCGAGACCGGTCCGCTCGCGACCTCTTGGCAGTCCAACAAGCTCGTGAACCCGGCAACCGACGGTATCGTCCTGCCGATCTTGCACCTCAACGGCTATAAGATCGCCAACCCCACCATTCTTGCCCGCGTGTCCGACGAAGAACTCACCAAGTTCTTTGAGGGCATGGGCTACAAGCCGCACTTCTTTGTCGCCGGTTTTGACGACGAGAGCCATGCAAGCATCCACGAGCGTTTCGCTGCCCTGTTTGAGCAGGTCTTCGATGAGATTTGCGACATCAAGGCCACCGCACAGGCCCAGGCCGCCGCAGGCGAGACCGTGGTCCGCCCGGCCTACCCCATGATTGTGTTCCGTACGCCCAAGGGTTGGACCTGCCCCAAGCAGATTGACGGCAAGAAGACCGAGGACTCCTGGCGCGCGCATCAGGTGCCGCTGGCGAGTGCCAAGGACACCCACGAGCACTTCCGCGTGCTGCGCGAGTGGTTGCGCTCCTACAAGCCCGAGGAGCTCTTTACGCCCGAGGGCCAGGTGCGCCCCGAGGTGACGGCCTTTATGCCGACCGGCGAGCTGCGCATCGGCGCCAATCCCAACGCAAACGGCGGCAAGGTGCGCCGCGAGCTCGAGCTGCCCGATATTCACGCTCACGAGATTCCCGTCGCCGAGAAAGGCCACGGCTGGGGTTCCACCGAGGCCGCCCGCGTCTTTGGCGAGTACACTGCCGACGTTCTGGCCAAGAACATGGACGACTTCCGCATCTTTGGTCCCGACGAGACCGCGTCTAACCGCCTGCAGGCCGCCTACAAGGTGACCAAGAAGCAGTGGGATGCCGGCTTCTACGAGGACGAGGCCAACGACGAGCTGCTGGCCGGCTCCGGCAAGGTCGTCGAGCAGCTGTCCGAGCACCAGTGCGAGGGCTTCCTCGAGGCTTACGTGCTCACCGGCCGCTCCGGCGTGTGGAGCTCCTACGAGAGCTTTGTCCACGTGGTCGATTCCATGGTCAACCAGCACTGCAAGTGGCTCGAGGCCACCAAGCGCGAGATTCCGTGGCGTGCTCCAATCAGCGGTCTCAACATTTTGCTGTCGAGCCACGTGTGGCGCCAAGACCACAACGGTTTCTCGCACCAGGATCCCGGCTTTATCGACCTGCTGCTCAACAAAGCCAACGACACGCATATCGTGAATGCTTACTATCCGGCTGACGCCAACATGGCGCTTGCTGTGGCCGAGCGCGTCTACCAGTCCACCGACTGCGTTAACGCCATCTTCTGTGGCAAGCAGCCCGCCCCCACCTTCCAGACGGTCGACGAGGCCAAGTCCGAGCTCGCCGAGGGTGTCGCGACTTGGGAGTGGGCATCGACTGCCGACTCGCTCGCCGAGGCCGACGTCGTGGTCGCCACGTGCGGCGACGTGCCGACGCTCGAGGCCCTGGCTGCAACCGATATGCTGCGCGAGCTGGGCATTAAGGTGTGGTTCGTCAACGTGGTCGATCTGCTCAAGATTCAGAACGTCTGCGAGAACGACCAGGCCATCAGCGATGAGCGCTGGGCTGAGCTGTTCGGCTGCGGTGAGAAACCCGTGCTCTTTGCATTCCACGCCTATGCCGGCACGATTCGCCGCCTGATCTGGAACCGCCCCGGCCACGACGCCTTCCGCGTCCACGGCTACGAGGAGAAGGGCTCCACGACCACGCCCTTCGACATGCTGCGCCTGAATAACATGGACCGCTGGGCCCTGGCCGCCGACGTGCTGCGCATGGTCGACGCCGATAAGTTTGCCGAGCAGATTGATGAGTGGGAGGCTTTTCGCACCGAGGCCTTTGAGTTCGCGTGCGACGAGGGCTTCGATCACCCGGCCTTTACCGACTGGGTTTGGCCCGACGCCGCAGCCGCAACTGCTGCCGACGGCGCGCTCTCCGCAACGCAGCTAACTGCCGGCGACAACGAGTAGGTAGGCATCCGGGACGGTCTCGCGCTGGGGCCTGCTCCGGGCGGGTTGCCTTGCTCCGGGAAGTGGGCTTCGCGAACTTCCCGGAGCAAGG
>CABJFQ010000019.1 GCA_902364975.1 Coriobacteriaceae bacterium
GGACATGCCGTCCTCCGATCTCCCGGGGCCGGCCGATCCGGCCCTCAGGGTATCGGGTTCCCATATTCATCCGTACATGTGCGGATGAATGTGGGAGGTGTTCGGATAAAGTTGATAATCAAGGGTTCGCGTCGAAGTGCCAAAGAAGTAAAAATTTCTCTAGCACACGACGGAAATCTTTGTTACTATAGTCGAGCTAACGGGTTGTGGCTCAGTTTGGTAGAGCACTGCGTTCGGGACGCAGGGGTCGCTGGTTCAAATCCAGTCAACCCGACCAGAGCATGAGGAGGGACCGCTTCTTGCGGTCCCTTTTTTTAGCTATTGTTGTGATACCGCGATACCCGCGGTATACTCATTCGAGCTTGTCTCGCTGTATTGTGGAGGTCTACATGTTTGGACTGAGGGCTCCTGAGCTCATCATTATTCTCGTCGTTGTCCTGATTATCTTCGGGCCCAAGAACCTGCCGAAGCTCGGCAAGTCCCTCGGCTCTACCGTCAAGAATATCCGCGAGGGTATGGAGGGCGACGATAAGGCCGAGACCAAACAGGCCGAGGAGGTCGTGGTCGAGCAGTCCGAGGAGGACAAGGAGATCGCTGAGCTCGAGGCCAAGCTCGCTGCTGCCAAGAAGAAGCAGGCAGAGGACAGCGACGCGGACGCAGAGTAGTCCCATCCCTTTGGGGTGAGCACCTGACCGGCTTGCCCGCAGGCTAGCCGGTCTTTTTCGTTTTGTTGACAGTTGATTGTTTGATCAGAGTTGGGGAGATATCCGTATGGACGCAAGCCAGATCGTACTGACCGCTGAGGGCCGCCAGAAGCTCGTCGAGGAGCTCGCTTGGCGTGAGGGCGATTACGCCAAGGAGATCGTCGAGGACATCAAGGAAGCCCGCGCGTTCGGCGACCTTTCGGAGAACTCCGAGTATGACGCCGCCAAGGACAAGCAGGCCCAGAACGCCGCTCGTATTGCCGAGATCCAGGCCATCCTCGCCAACGCTCAGGTTGCTGCCACCGCGGGCGATCTGACCGTCTCCATCGGTTCCACCGTTTCTCTGATTGATCCCAACGGTGAGGTCATGGAAGTCACGCTCGTCGGTACCACCGAGACCAACTCGCTCGAGCACAAGATTTCCAACGAGTCTCCGGTCGGTCACGCCATCATCGGTCACGGCGAGGGCGACTCCGTCGAGGTCGTTACGCCTTCCGGCAAGACTCGCGTCTACACCATCGCCAAGATCGCACGCTAGACCACGGTCCCGCGTAAAGGTATGTTTTCGCTCCCTGGGACCGAATCCTGGGGAGCGTTTTAGTTTGAGGAGCTAACTTATGGCAGAGAACCAGAACGCCGCCGATCAGGCATCGACGCTCAACGACGAGCGCGCCACCCGCCTGGCCAAGCGCGCCGCCCTGTTCGAGGCGGGCCAGAACCCCTATCCCGAGCACTCTGAGCTTGAGGACTACGTCGCCGATATCGAGACTAAGTACGCCGAGCTTGCCGATGGCGAGGACACCGAGGACGTCGTGAAGATCGCCGGCCGCGTGGTCGCCAAGCGCGGTCAGGGCAAGATCATGTTCATCGTCGTGCGCGATGCGACTGCCGAGATTCAGCTGTTCTGCCGCATCAACGACATGGACGAGGCTGCCTGGAGTACGCTCAAGGCCCTCGACCTGGGCGACATCCTGGGTGTGACCGGCGTGGTCGTGCGCACCCAGCGTGGCCAGCTTTCCGTTGCCCCTAAGAGCGCGACCCTGCTTGCCAAGGCCGTTCGTCCGCTGCCCGAGAAGTTCCACGGTCTTTCCGACAAGGAGACCCGCTATCGCCAGCGCTATGTCGACCTGATCGCCAACGACGACGTTCGCGAGACCTTCCGTAAGCGTTCGCAGATTCTCTCCACCTTCCGCCGCTTTATGGAGTCCGACGGCTACATGGAGGTTGAGACCCCTATCCTGCAGACCATCCAGGGTGGTGCCACGGCCAAGCCGTTCATCACGCACTTTAACGCGCTCGATCAGGAGTGCTACCTGCGTATTGCCACCGAGCTTCACCTCAAGCGCTGCATCGTCGGTGGTTTTGAGCGCGTGTTCGAGATCGGCCGCATCTTCCGTAACGAGGGCATGGACCTTACCCACAACCCCGAGTTCACCACGATGGAGGCCTACCGTGCCTTCTCCGACCTCGAGGGCATGAAGGCGCTCGCCCAGGGCGTCATCAAGGCTGCGAACAAGGCCATCGGCAACCCCGAGGTCATCGAGTACCAGGGCCAGACCATCGACCTTTCTGGTGAGTGGGCCAGCCGTCCCATGACCGACATCGTCTCCGACGTGCTCGGCAAGCAGGTCACCATCGATACGCCGGTCGAGGAGCTTGCTGCCGCTGCGCGCGAGAAGGGCCTGGAGATTAAGCCCGAGTGGACCGCCGGCAAGATTATCGCCGAGATCTACGATGAGCTGGGCGAGGACACCATCGTCAACCCCACGTTCGTGTGCGATTACCCCATCGAGGTCAGCCCGCTTGCCAAGCGCTTTGAGGACGACCCGCGCCTGACGCACCGCTTTGAGCTGGTTATTGCCGGTCACGAGTACGCCAACGCGTTCTCCGAGCTCAACGACCCGGTCGACCAGGCTGAGCGCTTTGCTGCCCAGATGGCCGAGAAGGCCGGCGGCGACGATGAGGCCATGGAGTATGACGAAGACTACGTGCGCGCCCTCGAGTACGGTATGCCTCCCGCGGGCGGCATCGGCATCGGTATCGACCGCGTGGTCATGCTGCTCACCAACCAGGCTTCCATCCGCGACGTGCTGCTGTTCCCGCACATGAAGCCCGAGAAGGGTTTCCAGTCCGGTGCCGCTGCTGCCAAGGCTGCCGAGGCCGGCAACGCCGCGAGCCCGTTCGTTAAGTCGCTCAAGCCCACGGTTGATTATTCCAAGATTGCCGTTGAGCCGCTGTTTGAGGAGTTCGTCGACTTTGATACCTTCTCCAAGAGCGACTTCCGCGCCGTGAAGGTCAAGGCATGCGAGGCCGTCAAGAAGTCCAAGAAGCTGCTGAACTTTACGCTCGACGACGGCACCGGCACCGACCGTACCATCCTCTCCGGCATTCATGGCTACTATGAGCCCGAGGACCTGGTCGGTAAGACGCTGCTCGCCATCACCAACCTGCCTCCGCGCAAGATGATGGGTATTCCCAGCTGCGGCATGCTGATCAGCGCTGTCCACGAGGAGGAGGGCGAGGAGCGCCTCAACCTGATCCAGCTCGACGCTTCCATCCCCGCCGGCGCAAAGATGTACTAACTAGTTACGCGGTTCTACGAACCGCGTAACGGCTCGACGCTGCGCGGGCCGCATTTGGACAATCTGACGTTCAACTTCAAGGGCGCGACCAGAAGGTCAGCGCCCTTTCGTTTCACGTCACCTTGTCTCAAATGCGACCCGCTCGCTGACTTATGCTCAACCTATGGTGGCATCTCGTTTCAAAGCACCTTGCTCGCTCTGGCGGGCTTTCGCTGTCGTTGCCAGGGCATCGACGTTGCCTTGGCTGTCAATAGTCATTGGGGACGTTCTTAAACGACTACCCAACGGCTATTGCGCGCATGGCTCGCATGACAGTCGTCTCTTTTATGTTTCCTTTAGCCGTCGCTGCCTAGGATGGGGGTTAGTCGGTAGGAAGGGAGCGTCTATATGGACGACGCGAGCGAGCGTGCAATCGAAGAGGACATGCTCGATCAGTTCAATTACTTTGACGATGAGGATGAGGAGCTAATCGATCGTCGCGAGCCGGCATCGCTTGACTCATTTGATCTGGTCGATGAAGAGACTGATGAGGTTGAGGACGAATCAATGGAGTCCCCACAGTCTTCGCGCCTTGACTCGCTGCTTTCGAGAGCCCCCATGCACCACGGTGTTCGTGCCGGCGCACTCCATATGAAAACTGACTGGCACCAGATCGTGACGGCAGGCGATGAGCTTGCCGTCGATGCGCCGCTCACCGATAAGTCATCCATCATCTGCCGCACCGGTATGCTTATGCTCGCGAGCGGAACGGGTGCCTGGCGTGTACGCGATACCATGAATCGCGTCGCCGCCGTACTCGGTGTCACCGTCCACGTTGACTTAAGTCTTCTGTCGTTTGAGTGCACCTGCATCGAAGATGGCCACTGCTTTAACGAGGTTGTCAGCCTGCCCACAACGGGAGTCAATACCCATCGCATTTGGATGATGGAGAGCTTCCTAAAGGAAATCGAGACGTATGGGCGCCGGTTTACCGTGCACGAATACCACGAGATGCTCAAGACCGTTGAGAGTTCAAAACCCGATTACTCTCCCTGGCAACAGGGCCTTGCGGCAGCTTGTGCTTGCGGCGCCTTCGTCTTTTTGCTCGGCGGCGGCCCTATCGAGATGGCCTGCGCATTCGTAGGCGCTGGTGTTGGCAACTTTGCTCGCTCTCATATTCTCAAGCAGGGTCTTGGCCAGTTTAGCGCGCTGACGATTGGCGTTGCGCTCGCTTGCGTTTCGTATCTGCTGGCATTGCTCGGCCTTGGCCAGGTCGTACCGGGGGCAATGTCGCACCAAGAAGGCTATATCGGCGCGATGCTCTTTGTCATCCCCGGCTTCCCCCTCATTACGGCAGGCCTCGACATCGCAAAGCTCGATATGCGAAGCGGCATCGAGCGTCTATCGTATGCTGTGTCAATTATTGTGATGGCGACCCTCGTAGGCTGGATGGTTGCCGAATGTGTGGGGCTGGCGCCGGATGACTTCGCCCCGCTCGGCCTCTCACCGTTGGCTCTTACGCTCTTGCGCATACTGATGAGCTTTATCGGTGTATTTGGCTTCTCGGTGATGTTCAACAGCCCGGTAAAGATGGCCGCGGCAGCTGGGCTGATCGGCGCCGTGTCCAATACCTTGCGTCTGACCCTTGTCGATGCGCCGGCGCTGTTTCCCTTCCTGGGCCTGAGCTTAGGTATGCCTCCCGAGGCAGCAGCGTTTATCGGTGCGCTGGTATCGGGCCTGCTCGCGAGCTTAGCCGAAATCAAGCTCACCTACCCACGTATCGCCCTCACGGTGCCATCGATTGTCATTATGGTGCCGGGCTTGTATCTGTATCGCTCGATGTATTACATGTGCACCTTCGACACGGTCAATATGCTCGGCTGGTTTGTGCGTGCAGTGCTCATCGTGGCGTTTTTGCCCGTTGGCCTGGGTGTGGCGCGTACGCTCACCGACCCTCGCTGGCGCCACACCAGCTAATTGGTGCAAATGAAACTGATCCGCAAAACATGAACGTGGATAATCTCCCGTTTTTGGCCTGTTTACGGGCTCAAAACGGGAGATTATCCACGCTCGTGGAATGGGTGTCCGAAAATCCACGCTCGTTGGGCCGATGCAGACGCACCTGGCAATTCCTTTTTTGTAGACGTTGCCGTATGGCTGCATGCGGGAAAGGTCCCAACGGTTAACATATACTCCATATGGGTAAAGAGACCAAAGCGCTGCCGCGGGGCGGCGCTTTGCGTTTGAAAAAACTAGCTCGTCTAAGAGGAACTAGCATGTTAGACCGTTTTACCGATCGCGCGCGCAAGGTCATGTCCATGGCCAAGCAAGAGGCGCTCGATCTTCATTCAAATAAGGTGGGTACCGAGCACCTGCTGCTCGCGCTTGCCAAGGAGGACGAGGGCATTGCCGCCGAGGCACTGCGTTCGCTCGACATCTCCTACGATGACATCATGGATACTCTCAAAGAGGTCCAGACCACGGTTCCCGAGCCCAGTGAGGAGACCGAGGCGGCCAAGCTCGCCTTTACGCCGCTCGTCATTAGCGTGATGGAGCGTTCATTCCGCGTGGCGCGTGAGAACAACCAGACCTACGTGTCGACCGAGCACTTGCTGATCGGCATCGTCGAAGAGGGCAACGGCATGGCCATGGACATCCTCATGCGCTTGGGTGTGTCGTCCGCCTCCATCAAAAAGGCTATCGAGAAACTCACCGCCAAGGACCAGGACAAGAAGCGTCCGCTCGCCGGCGCCGGTGCTGGTCGTCCCGGTGCGGGCCTGCCGTTCTTTAGCGGCTCGGATGCCTCTCAGCAAAAGGGGAGTGGCACCGATACGCTTAAGCAGTTCGCGACCAACCTCACGCAGAAGGCGCGCGACGGCGAGCTCGACCCTGTAATTGGTCGCGAAAAGGAAGTCCAGCGTATGATGGAAATTCTTTCGCGCCGCACCAAGAACAACCCACTTATCCTGGGCGACCCCGGCGTGGGCAAGACGGCCATCGTCGAGGGCCTGGCACGGCAGATCGCTGCCGGCAATGTGCCCGAGAACCTTATGAACCAGAACATCTGGACGCTTGACCTGCCGGGTCTTGTCGCGGGCGCCAAGTATCGCGGTGAGTTTGAGGAGCGCCTCAAGAACGTGATCCAGGAGGCGACCGAGGCCGACGACGTCATTCTGTTTATCGACGAGATGCACACCATCATCGGTGCCGGTTCTGCCGAGGGATCCATCGATGCAAGCTCCATGCTCAAGCCCGTGCTCGCGCGTGGTGCCTTCCAGATTATCGGCGCCACCACGGCCGAGGAATTCCGCAAGTACCTCACCAAGGACCCAGCCTTCGAGCGTCGCTTCCAGACCATCGATGTCGAGGAGCCGAGCGTCGAGGACACGGTCAAGATCCTGACTGCGCTCAAGCCGCGCTACGAGGAGCACCACCACGTGCGTTACACGCAGGGTGCCATCGAGGCCGCTGCGAACCTCTCCAACCGCTACATTCAGGATCGCTTCCTGCCCGATAAGGCCATCGACCTCATTGACGAGGCCGGTGCCCGTGCTCGCATCGCCGCGAATCGCGCACCCGAGCCGGTGCGCGAGGCCGAGCATCGCATCGAGGAACTCAAGGCTGCCGCACAGGAGGCTACCGAGAGCGACGACATGAACAAGGCCGCCGAGATCACCGAGCAGCAGAAGGCCGCCGAGATTGAACTCGCCGAAGCCAAGGCCGCCTGGACCGCCGAGCTCGACGCCAGCCCGCTCACCATCGACGTGAGTCAGATTGCCGACATCGTGTCCGTGACCTCGGGCGTGCCGGTTTCCTCGCTCACCGAGAGCGAGAGCCGTCGCCTGCTGCAGACCGAAAGCGTGCTCAAGACCCGCATTATCGGCCAGGACGAGGCTGTCGAGGCCGTCGCCAAGGCCGTGCGCCGCAGCCGCTCGCCGCTCAAGGACCCGCGTCGCCCCGGCGGCAGCTTTATCTTCCTGGGTCCCACCGGCACAGGCAAGACCGAGCTCGCCAAGACGCTCGCTGAGTACCTCTTTGGCAGCAAGGACGCGCTCATCAGCTTCGACATGTCGGAGTTCGGCAGCGAGTTCGAGGTCTCCAAGCTTATCGGTAGCCCTCCGGGTTACGTGGGTCACGACGAGGGCGGTCAGCTTACCAAGGCCGTTCGTCGTCACCCGTATTCGGTCGTGCTGTTCGACGAGATCGAGAAGGCGCACCCCGACATCTTCAACATCCTGCTGCAGGTGCTGGAGGAGGGCCGCCTGACTGATAGCCAGGGCAAGACGGTCGACTTCCGCAATACCGTGATCATCATGACGTCCAACGTGGGCGCCCGCGAGATTGCGCAGGATGCGAGCGTGGGCTTTGGCACCACCGGCGAGCAGGGTCTCACGTCGAGTGAGATCCGCGGCCGCGCGATGGGCGAGCTCAAGCGCCTGTTCCGCCCCGAGCTGCTCAACCGCATCGACGACATCGTGGTGTTCCAGAAGCTCTCGGGCGAGAACCTGACCAAGATCGCTCACCTGCTGGTGGACGATCTGCGCCAGCGCCTGATTGCCAACGGCATGAACATCAAGCTCACCGATGCGGCCTATGACAAGATCGTGGCCGAGGGCACCGACCTCACCAACGGTGCGCGTCCGCTGCGCCGTGCTATTCAAAAGCTCATCGAGGACCCGCTGTCCGAGGAGCTTCTGGCCGGCGAGTGGGGTGAGGGCGATACCGTCCTGTGCGACGTGGCCGATGGCAAGTTTGTCTTTAGCCATGGCACGGGCGAGATCCCGGCACCGCGTCCGGCGGGCACGCTCGGTGGCGATACCGCCCCGGCGGCACCGCACACCGGCAACGCCGCGCCCGTGAGCGGCGGCGTGACCTCGGGCCCCGGCGGTATGATGCAAGCCGGCTCTGGTGCGCTGTAGGGATTAAACATACCTTGTATAACGGGGGCGTTTCCGATAAGGAAGCGCCCCCATTTCTATTGAAATGCGCTTCAATCTGCCGTGCTATACTAAAATCGAGATATAGTATAGCAAAGGAGCCGATATGCCTACGTCAATACTCGACACGCGGCCAGTTCAGATGAACGTGCGTATAGATCGCCAGCTCAAAGAGGCGGGAGACGCCGTCCTGACTCATATTGGCATGACGCCGTCACAAGCCGTTCGGACACTTTGGGAGTATCTGGTCGTTAACGGACGCATGCCCTCGAAGGGAGACGCGGCGGCTCCGGTTTCTGACGGAGTGGAGCCCCAGCGCATGGAGTCAAGGGCCGCGCAAGGCAGCCATATCGTTCGCGATTCGTGCCTCAAATACGGCATCCCCATCCCTGAGTTCTCGGGAGACTATGACGACCTCTATGAGGAGGCCATGGCGGAGCGCTATCCCGAATGGGTGGAACTATGAGCACAGAAGGCGTCCTCAAGCTGTTAATCGATACCAACGTATGGATGGATTATTTTTCTGGCAGGTCCGACCGTACGGCAAATGTCGTCCATCTGATCGAGATTGCCGACGCCTCGGAGCGGATTGCCCTGTTTGCCTCGTCGCTTTCGGTCAAAGACGTTTCATATCTTGTCTCGGCGGCAATCAAGCAGGAGTGCCGAAGAAAGACTGGCTCACTGAGCGATAACGCCATTGCGGCGGCAGGCGAAACGGCTTGGGCATGCGTTCGACAGATGCGCGAGCTAGCCCTCATCGCCCCGGTCGGTGCAGACGAGGTCTTCGACTCCTTTGTGTTCAAGTACCACCACAATGACTTTGAGGACGACCTGATGCTGGGCGTCGCCAATCGCATTGATGCCGATTACGTCGTGACGGGGGATAAAGACCTTATCAAACATACCAATGGCGTATGCATTGACGTTTACCAAGCTCTGAAATTGGTCGGAGAGGGCAAAGGATCCTCGGCATGATACATCTGACCTGCTTTATCTTGATAAAGTGGCGTTTCCCCGCCGTTAGCCGATGATGCAAGGGCGCTCGGCGTTTTCGACTGGTTTATGCACGCAAAGTCTGGGAATATACAAGTCGCATGTCTTACTGTCTAACCAGTTGCGCCAAGGAGGCACCATGGATTACAAGATCACCGGCTACGAGCCCGCCCAACTGTTCCATTTCTTTGAGGAGGTCAGCGCGATCCCCCGTGGGTCTGGCAACGAGAAGGGCATCAGCGATTTCCTGGTTGCGTTTGCTAAGGAGCGCGGCCTCGATGTGTACCAGGACGAGGTCTACAACGTCATCATTCGCAAGCCCGCTTCTGCCGGCGCCGAGAATGCTCCGACCGTGATGCTGCAGGGCCACATCGATATGGTGTGCGACAAGTTGGGCTCTGTTGAGCACGACTTTACGACCGACGGTATCGACCTGGTCGTCAAGGACGGCGTCCTCACCGCTAACGGCACCACTCTGGGCGCCGACAACGGTATCGCCGTCGCGCTTATGCTCACTGTTCTCGATGACGATTCGATCGTTCACCCCGCCCTCGAGTGCGTATTCACCACCGACGAGGAGACTGGCCTGGTCGGCGCCGAGACGCTCGACAAGTCCCAGATTAGCGCCCGCACCATGATTAACCTTGACTCCGAGGAAGAGGGCGTTGCCACCGTCAGCTGCGCCGGCGGCGTCGTCGTTACCTACACCTGCCCCATCGCGCGCGAGCACAAGACCGGTAGCACCCTCACGCTCGACATCTCCGGCCTGCTGGGCGGCCACTCCGGCAGCGATATCCACCTGGAGCGCGGCAACGGCAACCTCATCATGGCCCGCATCATCGACCGCCTGATGGTTGCCGGCGAGCCCGCCATCGTGAGCTTTAACGGCGGCACCAAGGACAACGCCATCAACCGTGAGTGCAAGGCTGTTCTGGTCTATGCCGACCACGCTGCCGCCGAGGCCGCGGCCCAGATCGCAAAGGACATCATCGCCGACGTCACTGCCGAGCTCGAGGTCTTCGACCCCGGCTTTACCTGCACCGTCGAGATTGCCGACGACGCCGAGGTCGAGGCCATGGACCAGAAGTCCGCGCTTGCCCTCATCCGCGCCCTGCGTCTTGCCCCTAACGGCGTGATTCGCCGCAACGTCGCCACCGACGGCTCCGTCGAGGTTTCCTCCAACATCGGTGTGGTTGCCACCTCTGACGACGAGGTTAAGATCATGCTTTCCCCGCGCTCCTCGATCACCTCGCTGCAGAACGAGTTCAAGGATCGTTTGCAGACGCTTGCCGATGTCCTGGGCTTCGACGCCAAGTTTGAGTTCGAGTATCCCGGCTGGAGCTATGCCGAGCATTCGCCGGTCCGCGACGTCTTTGTCGAGAGCTATCGCGAGCTCTTTGGCTCCGAGCTGCGCATCGAGTCCATTCACGCCGGCCTTGAGTGCGGCCTGTTTGCCGAGGCCCTGCACGGCCTGGATGCCATCGCCGTGGGCCCGACGCTCTCCGATGTCCACACCCCGGACGAGAGCATGGAGCTCGCTTCTGCCGAGCGCTTCTACGAGCTGCTCATCGACGTGCTCAAGCGCCTCGCCGCGTAAAGGTTGCGCTAGCAGCAGTCCGAGCCACGTGCTAGCGGATTGCAAATGACATTACGAGAGGGGGTACCCGGTCTTTTGCGACAGGTGTCCCCTCTCTTCTTTTAAGAAATGGGAAATTGATTGGCGTCTAGCCCATATCCGCCCTGATGAGGTCGAGGGTTCGCTGGCAGTTTTCGCGGACGGGGCCGAGCATATGATCGCGCAGGTCCGCCATGCCGGGCAGGTCGGCGTATTCGTCCATGACCTCTTCCATGCAAATGGGTACCTCGTAGGCGAGGTCCATCATGGTCGCAAAGCAAAACTTCTCGGATAGCCCGGCATCGGTGAGCGCCGTCTCCAGCGCGGGGTCGCCCATACCGTGGTATCGGCGGATAGCACCTGGACCGATGCGCCCCACACGATTTTCGCCGCCAACGCTCATAGCAAGGCGTGCCCGACGTCGCATGCTCTCATACGCCAAGCCCGATGCGACATCGTACATGGGTGCGAGTGCCGCGTTTGTGCCTTTGCCTAGGATGAGCGAGTAGTTTTTAGCGTGTGCGTCAGGCGCTCCGATAATGGCGTTATAGAACAACATATAGGTAAAAAGCACAAGATTCATGTGGTGGGGGACTGTGTTAATCAGTCGTTCTTGGATGTCTCGTGTAGTCGGTCCTCCGTCGGCGGTGTATTTCTGGCTTGGCAATACACCGAGCGCCTGGCAAAAGTCCTCCTGATGCAGCCTTTCGATACTTCCGCTGTTATTGACCATTCTGTCGTACCGTTCAATGACGAGTGCGGCTTCGTCTTCAAATGTGCAATAGGAGACGTTGGCAGTTGGAATGCCAACACGCTGAGCCGTTTTCATGCAGACGAATTCGTTTAAGGCCTGATGTTTGAACCCAACGACACCATTTTTGAAGATATGGGTAGTGGGGGACGACCCTAGACATTCGCACCATTGGCCGTCATGCCAGGCTAGTGCAAATTTGCCTTGGTTGCCGCCCAGGGACCAGCTTTCGTTGGAGCCCATCCATGTTTCACTTTCGTCATCGCGAATTGCTTTGAGTCTGCGAGCAATTTGAGAATTGGTAAGCGGGCGGTATGTCGAGATTCTGCTGTAGGCAGCATCTAATTGATCGATTTGACAAAACTGAACGGCGCCCGCGCAGTCAAGACCGATATGACGCAAGAGGGCGACAGGGTTATTGGAAGCAACGTCATACTCGGCGGCAATAGCGCGCCGCTGCTCTTGACTGTCAGGCAAAAGGCCAAATAAGAACGGGCGGACGATGCTATGACTATACGTGCGATTGGAAAGCGGCATTGTAAGCGATAGCGGTGCCCCGCAATAGGTTGGAGCGTACGCAAAGCTGCAGAGTCCTTGCTTGTCTTGTCGGAGTGTGCCGGCGATTTCGCCACAAATGAGGGTCGTAAGTTCCATCACTGCCATTTATTTCACAACCTTACACCCAAAGGAGAGATTCGAAGTGCTGGAAAGGCCTTGCTCGGCTGCGATTTGGGCCAGCAAGGCACCGTAGGAGGATGGCGTTCCTTGTCGAGGAGGCCGTCTGCCTACGTTTGGCTTTGGCAGGGTATTTGAGCTTGCGATAGGGAGGTCTGCTGCCGTCGTTGGTTGTTCGGTGTGTGATGCGATGGAGTCGTTATTGATTTGCACAAAGAGACCTATGCCGAGTGCGTTAAAGACGGTCAGCAACTTGTCGAGTCGAATGCCGGTGGCGTCTCCTAGCTCGAGCGATGCGAGCAGACGCTCCGAAACACCGGCCTTTTTGGCGAGGGCGGCACGGGTGAGACCCTGAGCCTCGCGTGCCTGGCGCACGTAGATGCCAGCTTGGCGGGGTGTGGTGATGGGGAAGGTATCCACGGCGATCTCCGAACGTGCAGACTTTTGCATATCAGTATGACATGCAAAAGTCTGCATGAAAAGGACTCATGCAAAACTCTGCATGAGGCCTTGTGCTGGCGTTGAGTTTTGAGCGATTGTGTTTGGCACTACAGCGCCAAAATCCCCAGATGCTCAAGCAAGATCTTAAGCCCGATGAGGGTGAGCGCAACGCCGCCGACGATGGTGGCGGGTTTTTCGTAGCGCGCGCCAAAGGTGTGGCCGATCGCTACGCCGGCGACGGAGAAGATAAACGTTGTGACGCCGATAAGCGATACAGCGGGAACGATATCGACCGAGAGCGCCGCAAACGAGATGCCTACGGCTAGGGCGTCGATTGAGGTGGCGATGGCGAGGATCAGGTACTCGCCCAGGTCAACCGTCTCGGCATTCTTGTTGTCGCCCTCATCCTCGTCTTCGGTAAAGGCTTCCCACAGCATCTTGCCGCCGATGGAGGCCAACAGAATAAAGGCAATCCAATGGTCGATGGGGCCGATGATGCCCATAAACTGACTGCCGAGCGCCCATCCGATTACGGGCATGCCGGCCTGAAAGCCGCCAAAGAACAGGCCGAGCACAACGGCGACTTTAAGGTTGATCTTTTTCATGCCAAGGCCCTTGCAGATGGAAACGGCAAAGGCGTCCATCGAAAGGCCAACGGCGAGCAACACGAGCTCTGCGAGTCCCATAGTCTGGCTCCCTCTCTGCGGGCGAACCCGATTACACGACTACTCCCTCATTTATATGAGACCCGATGCTACCACATGAGCAGTCAAAAGAGCCCCGTCCCAAATGAGCTGCCTAAGCGGTGTTCGCTCATTCTGTAAGCATCGGATTTCGCGAGCGCCGCGGGGACAAACCGTGAGAAACTATTTAGCGTTTATGGAGCGTATGCGATGGGAGCGATGCCTTGGATAAGAACGAGCTGCAAAAGCGTATGGAACAGGCCATCCGCCTGACGGCACCTGGTCAGCCGATCCGCACCGCCCTCGACATGATCATCGCCGGTCATCTGGGTGCCCTTATCTGCGTCGGCGACACCGAAAACGTGCTCGCTGCCGGTAACGACGGCTTCCCACTCAACATTTCGTTCACCTCGAACCGCCTGTTCGAGCTCTCCAAGATGGACGGTGCCATCGTTATCGATGGCGACCTCACCCAGATTCTGCGCGCCAACTTCCACCTCAATCCCGATCCCTCGCTCGCCACGAGTGAGACGGGCATGCGTCACCGTACTGCCGCTCGCATGTCGGTGCTCACCGATGCCATCGTGATCTCGGTCTCGGCCCGTCGTGCCGTCGTCAACGTGTACGTCCACGGCAAGAGTTACGAGATCCAGCCCGTCACCACCATCATGAGCTCGGTCAACCAGCTCGTCGCCACGCTTCAGACCACCCGTCAGTCGCTCGACCGCTCCTTGCTGCGCCTGACGGCCCTTGAGCTCGACGACTACGTCACGCTCGCCGACATCACCGGCATCTTCTCGAGCTTCGAGATCATGCAGCAGGCAAAAACCGAGCTTAAGGATTGCATCGTCAAGCTGGGTAATCAGGGCAAGCTCGTGCAGATGCAGCTCGAGCAGCTCGCGGGCTCCAGCATGGATACCGAATACGACCTGATGATCCGTGACTACGCAAGCGATTCCTCTGAGGCCAACGCCGAGAAGATCCGCGCCAACCTAAGCCGTATGACACCTAAGGACCTGTCCGACCCACAGCATGTGGCGGCGGTTCTGGGCTACGACGACCTGGACGAGGACTCCGTCATGACGCCGCTGGGCCTGCGCACGCTTTCGCGCGTGTCCGTCGTGCGCGACGGCGTGGCCGAGAAGATCGTCGACGAGTATGGATCGCTGCAGGAGCTCATGGATGACATCAGCGAGGATCCGGAGCGCTTGGGCGACTTTGGCGTCAACAACCCTGCCATTCTTGCGGACTCGCTGTACCGCATGAAGGGCACCAAACAGGGGAACGCATAATGGCGCCCGTATGCGCCGTGGTCGTTGCCGGTGGCAGCGGCCAGCGCTTTGGTAACCCCGGTGGCAAGCAGCTCGTCAATGTAGCGGGTCGTCCGCTTATGAGCTGGTCCATCCGCGCATTTGACCGTAGCAATAAGGTCGGCCACATCGTCGTGGTTTGCCCTGCCGAGCGTCGTGCCGAGATGCGCCGCCTGGCCATCAGCCCGTATTCGTATAGCACGCCCATCAGCTTTGCCGATGCCGGCGAGACCCGCCAGGATTCCACCCGCGCCGGCGTGCACGCGGTGCCGGCGGGCTTTGAATACGTCGCCATCCACGACGGCGCCCGTCCGCTCATCACGACCGAGGCCATCGATCATGCGATCGACGTGCTCGTGAGCGACCGCGCCCTCGACGGTGTCGTGTGCGGCCAGCCTGCCATCGACACACTCAAGATTGTCGACGGCGACAACATCGTCGAGACGCCGCCGCGCGAGCTTTACTGGGCCGCGCAGACGCCGCAGATCTTTAGCGTCGACGCCATGAGGCGTGCCCATGCCACGGCGATTGCCGAGGGCTTTATCGGTACGGACGATTCGTCGCTGGTCGAGCGCATGGGTGGGCGCGTCCGCTGCGTCCAGAGCCCGCGCGATAACCTTAAGGTGACGGTGCCCGAGGACCTGCGTCCCGTAACCGCGATTCTGCTCGGTCGCATGGCCGAGGGAGAGGACCTTCCCCATGTTCAGTAACCTGCGCATTGGACACGGCTACGACGTTCACCGTCTGGTGGAGGGGCGTCGATGTATCATCGGCGGTGTCGACATTCCCTACGAGCGCGGCCTGCTGGGCCACTCGGATGCCGATGTGCTCGCGCACGCCTTGGCCGACGCCATTCTGGGCGCCTGCCGCGGGGGAGACATTGGCAAGCTATTCCCCGACACCGATCCCGCCTATGAGGGCGCCGACTCGATGGTGCTGCTCGCTCGCGTGATGGACTATGCACGCGAGCTGGGCTTTGAGTTTGTCGATGCCGACTGCACCATTGCCTGCCAGCAGCCCAAGATCACCCCGCATCGCGATGCCATGCGCGCCAACCTGGCCCATGCCCTGGGCGTCGACGTCGAAAACGTGGGCGTCGCCGCCACTACGACCGAAAAGCTCGGTTGGGAAGGTCAAGGCGAGGGAATTGGCGCCTGGGCCGTCTGCCTGTTACAGAAAACCGTTAAGGAGTAACGAATGCGTATCTACAACAGCGCTACCCATAAAAAGGAAGAGTTCCAGCCCATCGAGTCCGGCAAGGTCCGCATGTACGTGTGCGGCCCCACGGTCTACGACAACATCCACATCGGCAATGCCCGCACGTTCATCAGCTTTGACGTGATTCGTCGTTGGCTCATCGCGAGCGGCTACGAGGTCACGTTCGCCCAGAACCTCACCGATGTCGACGACAAGATCATCAAGCGCGCCAACGAGCAGGGCCGTACGGCTGCCGAGGTCGCGACGGAGTTCTCCGACAAGTTCATCGGCGTCATGCGTGCCGCCAACGTGCTCGATCCCGATGTGCGCCCCCGCGCCACCAAAGAGATCGGCCCCATGATCGCCATGATCAAGACGCTCATCGAGCAGGGCCACGCCTACGCCGCCGATAACGGCGACGTGTACTTTGCCGTGCGCAGCGATTCCAACTATGGTCAGGTCTCGGGCCGCAACATCGACGACCTTATGGTTGGCGCGCGCATCGAGGAGAACGAGGACAAGAACGACCCGCTCGACTTTGCCCTGTGGAAGGCCGCTAAGCCCGGCGAGCCCAGCTGGCCGAGCCCCTGGGGCGAGGGCCGTCCCGGTTGGCACACCGAGTGCGCCGCCATGGTGCATCGCTACCTGGGCACCCCGATCGACATCCACGGCGGCGGCTCCGACCTTGCCTTCCCGCATCACGAGAACGAGTGCGCCCAGGCCACCTGCGCCTGGCACCAGGGCTTCTCCAACACCTGGATGCACACGGGCATGCTGCTGGTAGACGGCGAGAAAATGTCCAAGTCGCTCGGCAACTTCTTTACGCTGGCCGAGGTCCTCGAGCAGCACTCTGCCGCGGCCCTGCGCCTGCTGATGCTGCAGACGAGCTATCGCTCGCCGCTCGACTTTTCGTGGGAGCGCCTGGAGGGTGCCGAGAACTCGCTCACGCGTATCGCCGGTACGGTCGAGAACCTGCGCTGGGCCGCGAACCATGCGACGGCCGAGGCCGATGAGGCAGCATCCGAGGCGTTTGCCGCCAAGGCCGCCGAGACCCGTGCCACCTTTAAGGAGTGCATGGACGACGACTTTAACACCGCCGGTGCCATGGGTGCCGTCTTTGGCTTTGTGACCGAGTGCAACCAGTACCTGGAGCAGGCGGGCGACGCTGCCGACAAGGCCGCCGCGCTTGCCGCCGCCGATACGCTGGTCGAGCTGCTCGATACGTTTGGCGTTGAGCTTCCCGAGCCCAAAGTCGAGCTGCCGCTTGGCCTGCTGGGCGTTGCCGCCGGTTTGGTTGCCTACATTGGTGACGACGTGGATGAGGCCGCTGCCAAGATTCTCGAGGCTCGCGCCGATGCCCGTGCCGCCAAGAACTGGGATCTGGCAGACGCCATCCGCGACCAGCTCAAGGACTTGGGTCTGACGATTGAAGATACGGCCGCCGGCACTCGTATTAAGACTCTCTAATCCCTGCGGGTTTTCCAAGCACCCGACCGCCCGAGCCACGGCACCTTGCCTTTCAATCGTCGGGCATGACCTCAAGGTCTATGCCCTTCTCTTTCAAGGCAATCTGCCGCACCTCGGGCGGTCGGTCTATTTGTTTCGTTTGATAGTTGTATTTAGGAGGTCGCTTTATGGCCGACAATCGCAAGTGTGCGCCTCGTGGTGGCAAACAGGCTGCTTCTGGCTCGCGCCCGATTCGCCGCAATGACCGCGCTGCCGCTTCCAAGGACCAGCGCGAGCGCTCCCAAGCCCAGGCTGCGCGTTCGCAGCGAGATCGCAACCGCGACAACATTCAGGTCCCCAAGGGCGAGTTTATCGAAGGTCGTCGTGCTGCCGCCGAGGCGCTGCGCACTGGTTTTCCCATCAAGTGCGCGCTCATCGCCGAGGGCGGGGAGCGCGATGCCGCCTTGTCGCGCCTGGTCGATGACCTCAACGCCGCGGGTGCCCGCATTAAGTATGTGCCGCGCGCGCAGCTCGATGCGCTGTCGAGCCATGGCGCTCACCAGGGCATTGCGCTCGAGGTGGGCAACTTCCCTTACGCCGATGTCGCCGACATCCTCGACCGCGCAGGCGAGGGCCCGGCGCTTGTCGTGGTGCTCGACCATGTGACCGACGACGGTAACTTTGGCGCCATCGTGCGCTCTGCCGAGGTTGTGGGCGCAGCGGGCGTCATCATCGCCAACAAGCGTGCCGCCGGCGTGACCGTGGGCAGCTACAAGACCTCCGCCGGCGCCGTCATGCATCTGCCTATCGCGCAGGTGCCCAATATCGCCCGTGCGCTCGATGTCCTCAAGGCCGCCGGCTTTTGGGTGGGTGGCGCTTCCGAGCATGCCGAGGGCAGCTGCTGGGATGCTCCCTTCGAGGGCCGCGTGGCGCTCGTCATGGGCTCCGAGGGCGACGGCATCTCGCGTCTGGTGCTCGAGAAATGTGACTTTTTGACCAAGCTTCCCCAGCGCGGCATGACCGAGAGTCTCAACGTGGCCCAGGCGACCACCGCGCTGTGCTTTGAGTGGCTGCGCCGCAATGCCGGCGAGCTCATGGGGGAGGAGTAGCGCATGTCCAAGAAGAACCGCGCCAAGTCCAAGGCCAAGCGCTTTGGCGAAGGCTCGGCCAAGCCGATTGTTTCGGCCGCGACCTATGGCGTGGGCGGCAATGCGTTTGCGCAGGCCATCGCCGACCCGGTCTCGACGGTGCACTCCAATAAGCCCGAGCTGCTGGTGGTCGACGGCTACAACGTGATCCACTGCACGCCGCGCTACGAAAAGCTCGTCTACGACCATTCCGATGATCCGTATTCCAGCGACGTTCACGATATGGCGCGCACGGCACTCATCAACGATGTTGCCGCGTTTGCCCAGGGCCGCTACGAGGCCGTAATCGTGTTTGACGGCGCGGGCAATATCTCCAGCGAGCGCCCCAACCTGCCCGCCCGCGGCGTGCGCATCGAGTTTTCGCCGACGGGCGTGTCGGCCGACACCGTGGTGCAGAAGCTCTGCATCGAGGCGCGCGAGGAAGGCCGCGCGTGCTCCGTGGTGTCGAGCGACGGCACGATCCAGGCCGTCGTCATGGGTAAGGGCGTTACGCGCATCTCGAGCCGCATGCTGGTGGACGAGATCAAACAGATCGACAACGACGTGCACGAGGCCGAGGAAGCCCCGCAGATCAAGATGACCCTGGGCAGCCGCCTGAGCCCCGATGCCCTGGCCAAGCTCAAGGCCCTTCGCGGGAGGTAGGGGATTATCCATAGAGACCCGTTTCCCAATTGGCCGGTCCGTTGCCGTCGCCAAAACGAATAGTTTTTGGTTTTGGCGAACAGATAAAATTATTCGTTCTGGCGAATAGTTTTGAGATGTGGTCGGTCGAAGGGTCTGTTGCGCCTCGTCCGCAATTCCTTTATTCTTAACTGGCTTCGCGCGAAAGCGCCAAGTGTGCCAGTGTGGCGCAACGGTAGCGCAACTGATTTGTAATCAGTGGGTTGCGGGTTCGATTCCTGTCACTGGCTCCATGAGAGTTTCGGGCTCTGTCTCTATATGGGACAGAGCCCGTTTCTATTTAGGTGGTGCGCCATCGGGTTAGCGCCCATCCCGTTTTTGGTTTGTCTCGTCTTCCAGTTTGTCTAAATCTGTAACACCAAGACCGATATTCGGCATCTAACTGTTACAGATTGAGATGAAACTTAGGGTGTTTTAGGAATATCTTGATCTGTAACATGTAGAAGCGGAATAGGCCTCTTGCTGTTACAGATCGAGACAAGGGCGGGCGCGGATCTGGATGTCCTGCTCGAGCGTGGATTTCTGGATACGCGAGCGAAGAAAATCTCCCGACCGGAGAACGAGCGTGGATAATTAACTTGGATAGGGAGCTAAGGTAAACACCGATTGTCTATCGGCGGCTTTAGAAACAACGACCCCGATTTCATTGTGGAATCGGGGTCGTTTGTGCCTCAGGAATCCGAATGGATTAATCGAGCTCCTAAGGAACTTCTTGGGTTCTTGCTAATGGTCTGCCGAGGATGTCCCCAATGCAAACAGCGGGCATCTACTCAATATAGCTGGGGTTCTTCTTGATGATCACGCGTGCAGCGATGAAGGAGACGACGATGGCGATGATGGCGACAACGCATGCCAGCACGAAGTTACCCATGGACCCATCGGGAGCGATAAAGATGAGTGCCGAAAGAAGGCCGGGGCATGCTCCCGCAACATACTCTTTCAGAACAAAGATGCCTGCAGGGAGTCCAGCGCAGAGCGCGCCGATTGCCGTGCCGACAAGCAGGCGGGGACGCTCGATGAGGCAACCGTAGAACGCGGGCTCGGTTACGCCACAGAGTGCGGTGACGGCAACCGTGGTGACCATACCCCTCTTCTCTTTGTTTCCCTTCATGGCAGTTGCCAGGGCGAGGCTCGTGCCGCCAATGCAGAGGTTCGAGATGAATCCAAAGATAATGGGTGCCCAACCGAGCTGCGCCAGGCTCGTAACTTCGATTGCGATGTAAGCCTTATCGAGACCGAGCATGACGAAATAGGGGTTAAGGGCTGCCAGGATCGGAGTAGCGATAAATGCCACGTTGTCCATAAGCCACGTGACGGCATCGCTCAGCGCGTAGCCCATCATGCTGCCGGCGGGGCCAAGGATAATAAGCTCGACGGGCACGACGATGATCATGGTGAGCAGCGGCTTCAAGAACAGTTTGGTAACGTCGGGAATGATCTTCTGAAGGCCGCGGTCGACAAAGTACATGAATACAACGCCCAGTACGATGGGCACTACCGTACTCGAATAGTCGTTCGTCGGGATGGGAATACCAAGAAAGTCGAGACCCTCGGCACCGCTAATGGACGAGCTGATCATGATCGCGCCCAGCAATGCGCCCATGATGGGCTGCATCTTCATGACGGCCGCGAGCTGATAACCAAGATAAACGGGTAAGAAGCTAAACGAAGCGCTAAAGATCGCCAACAGGACCTGGGCGGTTCCGCTATCGGTGCTCAATCCGCAATAATTGACCAGGAGATTCTTGATCGAAAGAATGAGTCCGCCAACGATGAGCGCCGGGACGATGGGCATGAATACCTGTGCAGAGACGTTCCCGAATTTCTCAATCAAGCCCATGGCGGTGTTACCGCTTTTAATGCCTTCTGCAAGGTCTTTGGCGGTTTGGGCATCGTCGGCAACCGTGCCACCGCCGACTTCGATTCCCGCGAAGTCGAGGAAGTCGTTGTAAGCCTCGGTGACGTTGGGGCCGATGATCACCTGAAGCTGGCCACCGCTGACTACTGCCCCGAGCGCCTGATCGGCCGATTTGGCGAGCTGGAGATCGATGATCGAGGTGTCTCGTGCGTCGATGCGAAGACGCGTCGCACAATGAGTTACCGATGTAATGTTCTCTTTGCCGCCAACAGCCTTTAGGACTGTTTCGGACATTGCCTGATATTTCATCTCTTTCTCCTAACCTTCCTGCTCCTGATACTTCGAGATAAGGTCTCGGTACCAATACCAGCTCTTTTTGGGGGTGCGCTCCAGATTGTTCTCGAAGTCGATATGGACAAGTCCGTATCGTTTTTCGTAGCCGTTGATCCAGCTATACAGATCCATCGTCGACCAGAGGTAGTAGCCCTCAACGCGCGCGCCGTCGCGCTTAGCCCTCATCATGTGCTCGATGAACTGGCCCAGAAGCTCGATGCGGTCATCATCGTGGATCATTCCGTCTGCGTCTGGTTGCTCATAGGCGCCATGTCCGTTTTCCGTAATAAAGATGCGGGGCGCGTCATAGCGCTCGTGGACATCCATGATGGTTGAATACATGCAACCTGGGAGTATTTCGCGGCCCCATTTATTGCGGGGAACATTGCTGTCGCGGGCGCTTTCAAACAAGGGCGCAATGCATTTTCCTTCGACCTTTTTGCTCGAACCGCCCTTATTGTTCGCCGAAACGGCAAGCTCTCCACCGTGCCAGTCGGTTACATACTCTCGGCAATACACGTTGAGTCCAATAAAATCGACTTTACCGTCTCTGAATTCTTCTACGTCATTTGGGGATCGATAGAGCGAGACGCCAAGTTTTTCAAGGATTTCGTCCATTTCTGGCGGCAGTTGACCCTGAAGCGCTGGTGCCAGAATCATGCGATTGGCGAAAAAGTCTGCGTATCGAAATACGTCATCAGGGTGCTCGGTTGCCGGGTCGAGTTCGACAACGCCGCCATCGTGGACGGCGCCGATGATGCCGTCGTAGCCCATTTGACGATATGTTCGGACTGCGAGTGCGCTCGCGCGCATCAGGTTGTACTGAAACTGCATGTACGACTGAACGTCGAGCGATCGATTGGGGGGATAGTTGCCCAACATGTTTACGCAGTAGCTGTAGAAATGCGGCTCGTTAACGGTAGCCCAGATTTTGACGCGGTCTCCAAAGCGCTCAAAGCAAATCTTGGCGTATTTGCAGAACCACTCTGCCATGTCGTTGTTCAGCCATCCGCCTTTGCAAGCAAGCGTGAATGGTAGATCGTAATGGAACAGCGTAACGTTGGGCTCTATGCCATTTTCGAGGCAACAATCAATGACCCGATTATAAAAATCGATACCCTCTTCATTCACTTCGCCGATACCCGTGGGGATGATTCGACTCCATGAAAGAGAGAAGCGATAAGTGTTTTGTCCGCCTTCTTTCATCATGCGGATATCTTCTTCATAGCGATGGTAGAAGTCGCAAGATACATCACCGTCAACATGGTTGATGTTCTTATTGCTTGTGTGGCTAAAGAAATCCCACTCGCCAAGGCCTTTGCCGTCTTCGTTCCAGGCACCCTCGCACTGATAAGACGCCGTGGCGGAACCCCAGAGAAACGGCATGTTGTTCACGTTGTCCATGAATCCCCTTTCCATCATTCAACACGGTGGATACGTGTGGCGGAATTACGATTAAGATGACGTCAACTGATTTGAATCATAGGAGAACGACCAAAGCTGTTTGATTCAATAAATGAACCATGATTTCGAGGAGAGCGGAAAGAGGGATCACGTGAATATCAATGACTTCGATGTGCTCAATCGCATTAGCTCAATCATCAACAGCGAGTTTGGGTCAAACGATGCCGCCATCGCTCGATATCTCATCGCTCACATTAGGCGTTCGAGCGAAATCAATGTTGCCGCAATAACCCGCGATGCATTCGTGACCCGTTCCGCTGTTCGTCGTTTCTGCAATCGATTGGGCTACCAGTCTCTTAGCGATTTGAAAGAATCATTTACTCAATCAGTCTTTCCAAGCGACTTAAGCCATCGAGAGGAGGAATTTGGCTACGAGGAGTACAGGGCAGAGCTCGACGTTCGCATGATCGAGATGTTCGCTGAGGTTGAAAGCGGCGTGTCCGATATCGCTATTAAGCACCTTGCCGACGAAATTGATGGCCATAAAAACGTTGAAATCTGGTGCACCAATAATGTGAGCGCCAATCTCGTACGATTTCAGCAGGAAATGTTTTATGCGGGCAAGATAGTTCGCATAGTTGCTGGGGCTAACGTCGCGGAATTGAAAAACATGGGAGACGTTTCGCAGTCATTGATAATTCTCGTATCGGTCTCCGGGCTATTTGCGTCACAGGCACGTGAGTATCTTGATTGCCGTTCGGGCAGGAAGATTCTAATTACTGCGTTTAGCAACGATGACAAATCGAGGTCTTTTGACCGTGTATATCGTCTTGGTAATGCGGGAAACGGAATTGACCGACTCGGCGTTTATTCGAAATATGCCATGACTTATTTCTTCGACTTGCTATCGTCGTGTTACTTGAGTCGCTACCCCTGCACCAAGGGGGAGCCGCTCTATGGGTCTACTTTGGCCTGGCCCGAGTAGTTCGGCTCTATAGTTCTCCCGCCTGGAGAATGAGCGTGGATAATCTTCCACTTTGGGCCCAGTGGCACGCCAAAAGTGGGAGATTGTCCACGCTCGATTTCAAACGGGAGAATATCCACGCTCGAATTTGCCAAGGAAGCCCGATCTCAACCTATATATAGGTACAAATGAGTTGTTATCGAAGGGATGTTCTGCAGGCTCACTCCACCGTGCCAAAGTGTTCCCTCGGGAAATGTCACCGCTGTATCCAAAACCACCGTCCTTCACATCCAAACTCAACAAAACCGCAGGTCACGGCTATATAGATACGCCCGGAACCGTGTATCTAGAGGTTTTCGTTGACAGCCCCCAAGGTTGCATCGTATTATCTTTTTCGTTCGCGGGGGCGGCGGTCCAAAAGACCAAAGGACCTGCGGATACTTGAACGATTGGGAGTTTGCCCGAGTGGTTAATGGGGACGGGCTGTAAACCCGTTGGCTCTGCCTACATAGGTTCGAATCCTATAGCTCCCACCCGTCAAGTGCCTGTATAGCTCAGTCGGTAGAGCACTTCGTTGGTAACGAAGAGGTCACCAGTTCAAGTCTGGTTGCAGGCTCCATCCGGCGGTGTAGCTCAGTTGGTTAGAGCACACGGTTCATACCCGTGGCGTCACTGGTTCGAATCCAGTCACCGCTACCATAGGTAACACGGTGGCTTCTCAATAGTATGTTGAGAGGCCACTATGGTATAAAGGCAAAGTCCCGTCCGGGGACGACCTGTTTAGAGGAGGGCTTTATGGCCAAAGAGAAGTTTGAGCGCACTAAGCCGCATGTTAACATCGGCACCATTGGTCACGTCGACCACGGCAAGACCACGCTGACCGCTGCCATCACCAAGGTTCTCTCCGAGACCGAGGGCTGCAAGGCTGACTTCACTGCGTTCGAGAACATCGACAAGGCTCCCGAGGAGCGCGAGCGCGGCATTACGATCTCCGTCTCCCACGTCGAGTACGAGACCGCTTCCCGTCACTACGCTCACGTTGACTGCCCGGGCCACGCTGACTACGTCAAGAACATGATCTCCGGTGCTGCTCAGATGGACGGCGCTATCCTGGTCATCGCCGCTACCGACGGCCCCATGGCTCAGACCCGCGAGCACATCCTGCTCGCCCGTCAGGTCGGCGTTCCCTACATCGTCGTCTTCCTGAACAAGTGCGACATGGTCGACGATGACGAGCTCATCGACCTCGTCGAGATGGAGACCCGTGAGCTCCTCTCCGAGTACGATTTCCCCGGCGACGACATCCCCGTCATCCGTGGTTCCGCTCTGGGCGCTCTCGAGGGCGACGCCAAGTGGATGGACGCCATTCGCGAGCTCATGAACGCTGTCGACGAGTACATCCCGACGCCTGCTCGTAACAACGACCTCCCGTTCCTGATGGCCGTTGAGGACGTTATGACCATCTCCGGCCGTGGTACCGTTGCTACCGGCCGTGTCGAGCGCGGTGAGCTCAAGCTCAACGAGCCCGTCGAGATCGTCGGCATCAAGGATACCCAGAACACCGTTGTTACCGGTATCGAGATGTTCCGTAAGTCCATGGACTTCTGTGAGGCTGGCGACAACGTCGGTCTGCTACTCCGTGGCATCAAGCGTGAGGACATCGAGCGCGGCCAGGTTCTCTGCAAGCCCGGTTCGGTTACCCCGCACACCAAGTTCACCGGCGAGATCTACGTTCTGACCAAGGAGGAGGGCGGCCGTCACACCCCGTTCTTCGATGGTTATCGTCCTCAGTTCTACTTCCGTACCACCGACGTTACCGGTACGGTCAAGCTCCCCGAGGGCACCGAGATGGCTATGCCTGGTGACCACATCACCATCGAGGGCGACCTCATCCACCCGATCGCCATGGAGGAGGGCCTGCGCTTCGCTATCCGCGAGGGTGGCCACACCGTCGGTTCGGGCATCGTCTCCACGATCATTGAGTAAATTAGCTCTTTGATATAGCTGACTTAGAGAACCCGGCACTTATTTGGGTGCCGGGTTCTTTTCTGCAATGGATATTGAGCCGTTGCTGGTGTCGAGAGGATCGATAATGGTTCTGGGTACACCGTCGATTAGATCTCGCTGGCCCCATTGATGTGTTCCAAATATGAATGGATCCACCGAGAACCAATTGATTCGAGGTTTTCATTGACAGCACTTACATAGAGCTGATAAAGTACCATCTCGTGCCCGTACGGGGCGGATATGAAAGGTTCAGGATACATGCGTACTCTAGTTACTCTTGCGTGCACTGAGTGCAAGCGCCGCAACTATACGACCACTAAGAACAAGGCGAACATGCCTGATCGTATGGAGATCAAGAAGTATTGCCCCTGGTGCCGTCACCATACGCTGCACAAAGAGACTCGCTAGTCTCTAGTCACATACGCCAGTAGTTCAATTGGTAGAGCATCGGTCTCCAAAACCGAGTGTTGAGGGTTCGAGTCCTTCCTGGCGTGCCAGTCATTATTCCGTAAGCTCCCAATTGGGGGCTTACGGTTTACTCATGTATAAGCGCATTGCGCGGAGGTAACCCAAATGGCCAACAAGAAGAACAAGAAGAAGGCTCAGCAGCCGGCACCTGCCAACAACGCTGCCGCCAACTCCAAGGTTGAGGCCAAGAAGGCCGTTGCCAAGAAGAACGAGAAGGCTGCGAAGTCCAAGAAGAACGAGAAGCCTGGTTTCTTCGCCCGCACCAGGAAGTATTTCGCTTCGGTGAAGTCCGAGATGAAGCGTGTCACGTGGCCCGATAAGAAGGAGCTCGTGAACTACTCGGTCGTCGTTTGCGCTTCTCTGATCGTCGTCGGCGTCGTCATCGCTCTGCTCGATGCTGGCTTTGGCGAGGCTCTTGCTCTGTTCTCTGGATTGAGGGGCTAAACCATGTCTAAGCGTTGGTACGTCGTTCACACTTACTCTGGATACGAGAACCGCGTTAAGTCCGATCTCGAGCATCGCATCGAGACTATGGGCATGCAGGACCGTATCTTTGATATCGAGATTCCTATGGAGCGCGTCACCGAGATTAAAGAGGGTGGCAAGCGTGAGACCAAGGATTCTAAGATCTTCCCGGGTTATGTCCTGGTTCGCATGGAAATGGATGACGACGCTTGGACGTGCGTTCGTAACACGCCTGGCGTCACCGGTTTCCTGGGCGGCAACGGCAAGCCCGCTCCGCTTTCCCGTGACGAGTACAATAAGATGACTCGTCGTCCCGGTAAGGGCGATTCGCCCAAGCGCACCTCGGTTGATATTCAGGTCGGCACGTCCGTCCGCGTCACCGATGGCCCGCTTACCGACTTTGATGGCAAGGTCTCCGAGGTTAACACCGAGGCTGGCAAGCTCAAGGTCACGCTGATGATCTTTGGCCGCGAGACGCCGGTCGAGCTCGACTTTAACCAGGTCGCTGTCATCGCTTAAGTTTTTGTCCGTTCGCGCGAGCGTGCTTCTTCTGTGACTGCTCATCTCAGGAGTGCTTCTAACACGTGCGTGCTTACGATATAGCAAGTACTTCACACTCGTGATTCGAAAGGAATGACCATGGCTGAGAAGAAGGTTGCCAACGTCATTAAGCTCCAGATTCCTGCTGGTGCAGCTAACCCCGCTCCTCCCGTCGGCCCCGCCCTGGGCGCTGCTGGCGTGAACATCATGCAGTTCTGCCAGGCCTTTAACGCCGAGACGCAGGACAAGAAGGGTGACATCATCCCCGTTGAGATCTCTGTCTACGAGGACAAGTCCTTCTCCTTCATCACCAAGACCCCGCCGGCGGCTCACCTCATCAAGAAGGAGCTGAACCTCAAGTCTGGTTCCGCTAAGCCCCAGGCCGACAAGGTTGGTCAGCTCTCCCAGGAGCAGCTCACCAAGATCGCCGAGATCAAGATGCCGGACCTCAATGCCAACGACATTGACGCCGCCAAGAAGATCATCGCCGGTACCGCCCGTTCCATGGGCGTCACCATCGCTGAGTAGCGATTTCTTATGGTAACGACGGGTGCTCCGACCTGGGCGCCCGTTAAATGTGTGCAATAGGGCACACGATACGATGTGGGAGGGCTCACGCCCGTTTAACCACAGGAGGTAATGCACATGGCTAAGCATGGTAAGAGCTATAACGCCGCTGCCGAGAAGATCGATCGCGCCACGCTCTACACCCCCCTTCAGGCTGCCAAGCTCATTAAGGAGCTCGACACCGCCAAGTTCGACGAGACCGTCGAGGCCCACTTCCGTCTGGGCATCGATACTCGTAAGGCTGACCAGAACATCCGTGGTTCCATCTCCCTGCCCCACGGCACCGGCAAGACCGTTCGTGTTGCCGTCTTCGCCGAGGGCGAGAAGGCCCGCGAGGCTGAGGCTGCCGGCGCCGACATCATCGGTTCCGACGAGCTTGTCGCCCAGATTCAGAAGGGCGAGATCAACTTCGACGCCGCTATCGCTACGCCGAACATGATGGCCAAGGTTGGCCGCATCGGTAAGATCCTTGGTCCCCGTGGCCTCATGCCGAACCCCAAGCTCGGCACCGTGACCATGGACGTCGCCAAGATGGTCTCCGAGCTCAAGGCTGGCCGCGTTGAGTACCGCGCCGACCGCTACGGCATCTGCCACGTGCCCCTGGGCAAGAAGTCCTTCTCTGAGCAGCAGCTCGTCGAGAACTACGCTGCCCTGTACACCGAGATCCTGCGCGTCAAGCCCTCTTCTGCTAAGGGCAAGTACGTCAAGTCCATCTCCGTGTCTTCCACCATGGGCCCTGGCGTCAAGGTCGATCCCGCTATCCAGCGCGACTTCCTGGCTGAGTAACTAACAGTTACTGCCTGAGCAAAGCAAGCATTGCTAAAGAGACCCGGTTCTGCCTCGTGCAGGACCGGGTCTCTTGCTTTTGAGTCAACGAAACCACCACGAAGGGGACAGTGAACTGCCTCCCATTTCTTGGACATCGGGAAAT
>CABJFQ010000020.1 GCA_902364975.1 Coriobacteriaceae bacterium
TCATGGCCCCCGCGCGCGGGGTCCGGGGCGAGCAAACTGCGGAAACTCGGTCGGTCCAAAGTAATATCGTGCGAACGGAATTCTGGCTGATGACTTGTTCGCGACAAAGACTCGATAGGCAGCCCACTCTATGCCCTTTTGTAAGTTGTGGTGAAATAGGGACTGAATTTGGGGTTGAATCGTTTAAACAGTCCCCATTTCACCGCAACTTATGGGAGGGCATAGAAAAAGGCGGGGGCTCCTGGTGGAGTCCTCGCCTTTGTTACAGGGGGCGATGTTATTCGCGTACTGTGGGATTAGACCAGGCGGGCATTGATCGTCTTGGCGATCTCGGCGGCGTCGGTGGAACCCTTGACGGTGGCACGGAAGTCCTCGTCCATGAGCGCCTCGGCGACCTTGGACAAGATCTTGAGGTGCGTGGTGCCAGCCTGTGCACCAGGAATGAGCAGAGCGATGGCCACGTTGACGGGAGCGCCGTCCATGGTATCCCAACCGGTCACGCCGGACTCGTCCTTGACGACGATGACGGCAGCCTCGGTAATGGCGTCGGACTTGGCGTGCGGAATGGCGAAGCCCTCCATCATGCCCGTGGTGCCCTCGGACTCGCGGGCCAGGAAGGCGTTCATCACGGCGTCGGCGTCGCTGGCGATACCGGCCTTGACAGCCTGGTTGGAAACGAAGCTCAGAGCCTCGTCACGAGAAGCGAAGTCCTCGGCGACAAAGACATTCTCGACCTTCACGAAGTCGGCAGCCTCGGCCTTAGGGGCCTCGACGGCAGCGGCCTTGGGGGCCTCAACCGGCTTGGCTGCAGGAGCGGCCTTCTGATTCTTCTCGAAGTCGTACTTCTTGAAGGCCACGAACAGGATGCCGCCGACCACAGCACCGATGAGGATCGCGAGGACCCACAGCGGACCGTTCTCGACAACGGGCAGGACCAGGAAGCCGCCGTGGGGCGCCGGATCGTGAACGTTGAACATAATGGTCAGGATCGAGGCGATGGAGGAGCCAAGCATCATGATGGGCATGACGGGCCAGATGTTCTTGGTCATGAACGGAATGGCGCCCTCGGTGATGTGGGTGCAACCAAGGATGAGGTTGACGATACCGGCGTCATGATCCTCCTGGCTGAAGTACTTCTTGCCGACGACGACGGCGAAGGTGGTGATCAGCGGCGGAACGATGCAGGCGGCGGAGACGGCAGCCATGAAGTTGGTGCCGAAGTTGTAGGTGTCGGTGCCGACACCGGCGGCCAGGGCCTCGGTGAGCATAGCGGTACCGGTGACGTAAGCAGCCTTGTTGACCGGGCCGCCCATGTCAACGGCGCACATGCAGCCGATGGCAAGGCCCAGGACAATGGCGCCAGAGGCAGACAGACCCTTGAGGAAGTCCATCATGGCGGTGTTGATGGCAGCCATGGGGCCGGAGATGCCGAGCATGACCAGGCCGACGATGGCGGTCGAGAACAGCGGGTACAGGAAGATAGCCTTGAGGCCGTCCAGATTCTTGGGCAGCTTGGAGAAGACCTTCTCGAGCAGCAGGATGACATAGCCAGCGAGGAAGCCGCCGACGATGCCGCCCAGGAAACCGAAGCCCACGCCGGCGCCGCCGGCGTCGATCATACCGGTCTCGGCGTTAACGGGCAGACCCTGGATGGCGATCATACCGGCAACAAAGCCGGGGACGAGTGCCGGGCGCTTGCCGATAGACTCGGCGATGTAGGCGGAAAGCACGGGAACCATGAGGTTCATGGCGATGCCGCCGATGATCTTGAGCATAGCGGCAAAGCTGTTGTAGTCAGACGCCGTCGAATCGAAGGACGTGATGCCCCACAGGAACGAAACGGCGGTCAGGACACCACCGGCGACGACGAAGACCAGCATGTGGCTGACGCCGTTCATGAGGTGCTTGTAGATGATGTGGCCGATGGACTCCTTCTCCTCGACCTCATCCTCGACATCGGCAGCAGCCGCAACCGAGTCGTCACCCTTGGCGGCGAGCGCGCGGTCGATCAGCTTACCGGCTGCCTCAACGGACAGGGCCTTGGAAACACCAACGGAAACCATGCGCTTGCCGGCGAAACGCTCCGCCTGGACATCCTTATCGGCTGCGACGACGACGGCCTTGGCACCGGAGATCTCGCTCTTGGTGAGCTCGTTCTCGACACCGACCTGGCCATGGGTCTCGACCTTAATGGTCAGACCTCGCTCGGCAGCTGCCTTCTCCAGCGCCTCCTTCGCCATGAAGGTGTGCGCGATGCCGGTCGGGCAACCGGTAGCGGCGATGATGTCAAACTTAGCCATGTGTCCCTCCTTCTTGAGTACTGCGCCCGCAGGCGCTCCCCTACACGCGCATCCTTGCGCGCTTTTCCACAACTGAAAGATACCAACCTACCGTCCACGTGAGAAGAGACAAGGCGCAATTCTCCGGTGAAAGGTTCTTTCATAACCGTAAACGGTAAGTGAAAGTTTACCATCAACACTTGAAACGGCAAGGTGTATCTTGTAATTGAAAATGCCCGTATACTATGGCATTGCAAATCAAGTTAGATTTTCATGCCAACCAGGAGCCATCCATGACCGATAGTAGCAAGAGCGCACTTTCCCTCATTAGTACCCACCAGGGATACAGTGAGTCCGAGCAGCGCATTGTCGACTATATATTGGAGCACCAGTCCGAGGCGCCGCGCCTGACGGCCGCCCAGCTCTCACGAGCCGCCGCAACGTCCGAGGCGACGGTTTCGCGCTTTTGCCGCAAGCTGGGCTTTGGCAGCTTCCGCAGCTTTCAGTTTTCGTTGGCGAGGGATTTGGAAAGCCAGCGCAACGAGGGCCTGACTGACGAGGTCTCGCTCGACAATATGGAGCAGAGCCTCAAGAACATCCTGGCTGCTAAGGTGAGCGAGCTTAATGCGACCATCGACGGGATCGACCACGATACGTTGGCGGCTGTTGTGCATGCCCTTAAGCATGCAGGGGTTATTGAGTTTGCGGCTGTGGGCAATACGAACGCGGTCGCGCTCGATGCGACGTTTAAGTTTTCGCAGCTGGGCCTGCGCTGCATGGCAAGCACCATTAGCGAGACATCTATCGGCTTTGCGCTCACGTTGCGCCCGGGTGACGTCATCGTGCTCATCTCAAACTCCGGCAAGTCGCGCCGACTGAATCGCATGGCAAAAGCGGCTCGCGACTGCGGTGCCACCGTAGTCGTCATCAGCAGCGACAGCAAGTCTCCACTCGCGCGCCTGGCAGACTACACTTTTAATACCGTCAACCATGAAGCGCTGCTGACGACGGGTGACTTTGCGTTCTCCAAGATCAGCGCCACGATGATCATCGAAGTCATCTACAACTTCCTGCTGCCCGAAATCGAGGACGCCCGAGAGCACATCAGCTACTACGAGGAGCTCATCCAACCGGATAAGGTCGTAGAGTAAAACGCGAAGTGGAACAAAATTTCAGTCTATTTTGTCCCACCAACACCGCTGATACGACTTAGCCTCGAGCTTCTTCGAGCATCTGCTTTGCGTGGGCCAAGCTTGCCTCCGACTGATCACCGCTCAACATTCGGGCGATTTCGGCGGTACGCGCTTCGCCGGTTACCTCGTCCAAATGCGTCTGAGGAACATCGCCCAATTCCTTGCTGACAACATAATGCTTGTCGGCCATGACGGCGACCTGCGCCAAGTGGGTTACGACAATCACCTGATGCGTAGCGGAGAGATCTGCCAGCACGCCCGCGAGTGCACGCGCCGTGGAGCCGCCGACACCGGCATCGACCTCGTCAAACACCAGCGTATCGACACCGTCCGCATTACCCAAGACCACCTTGCTCGCCAGCATAACGCGGCTGAGCTCGCCGCCCGACGCAATGCGGCGCAGGGGTCGCGGCGTCAAGCCGGCACCGCTGCGATACAAAAGCTCGTAGCTCGAAGGACCCGCCGGCGTCCACTCGGCGCGCGGAAGATCACGCGACTCCCAAACGAGCTCGGCGGCGCCCATCTCCAAGCGCGCCATCTGGCGGCCGACCTCGTGGCAGAAGCGCGGGGCCGCCGTATTGCGAGCACGCTTAAGTGCCTTGGCAGCAGCGAACAGCTCGCGCTCGGCGCTCCCGAGTGCCTCACGCGCCTTTTTGATCTGTTCATCGCCATCATCGACCAGGGACAGCAGCTCTTGCGAGCGATTGCGCATGGCAAAAACATCGTCCATGGTGGGACCCCACTGACGCAGCAGGCCCTTGAGGTCGGAATACCGCTCGCGCATGCGAGCGAGCTCGCGCGGGTCGAAGGCGACGCCATCGCGATAGGCACGAAGCTCGTTCGCGCTATCCTCAAGGGAGATGCAGGCATCCGAAAGCGCATCGGCAATGTCGCCCAGTTTGCGATCGACGGTAGCCATACGGGAAAGCTCGGCCACGGCGCTGTTCACGGCATCGAGCGCTCCACCTTCGGCGGCAAGCGATGCATGGGCATCGTTAGCTGTGGCAACCAGTACCTCGGCATGTTCGGAGCGCGGCAGCAGTTCCTCGAGTTCCTCATACTCGCCCGGCTTGGGGTCGACCTCGGCGATGCGCTCGAGGGCGAAACGCGCTTCCTCGACGCGACTCCCCTGCGCGCGTGAGGCTTCCTCCACGCGACGGACCTCCTTGGCAGCCGCACGCGACGCCTTGAAGCAGGCACGGTAACGGTCGAGCGCCTCGAGCGCAGAGCGACCAGCCCAGGCATCAACCATGGCAACATGATGCGCCGGATCGAGGAGGCGCTGGTGCTCGTGCTGACCGCAAAGATCCATCATCACGCCGACGCGCTCCGAAAGCTCACGCACGCTGGCGATGCGGCCGTCAATTTTTACGCGGCTGCGGCCCTCGGCAGAAAGGCTACGCTGTACGGTGAACCCCTCCGTGTCGTGCGGACCGTCGAACAGGCGCGCCTCGACGCTCGCCAGCGCCTCGCCCTCGCGCACCGTCGACGAATCCGCGCGCTCGCCCAAAATAAGCTTGAGGGCCGAGAGCAGCGCGGTCTTACCGGCGCCGGTCTCGCCGGTCAGGACAGTCAGGCCCGCACTCGGAACCAACGTCGCCTCGCGAATGAGTGCAATGTTGGAAACCTGCAGCTCATCGATCATGACGCACTCCGTAGAACACGCGGCTCACCGAGTTGTAGAAGCTCTCGGGGCCGTAATCCAGCAGCAGCACATCGCCGGGACCGCGACGCACGGCCACGCTCTCAACCGTGCCATCGCAGGTAATAAACTGTCCGTCGATGGCAATCGCCGGCACGCTCGGGCGATCATCAGACATAAAGATCTCGACGACATCACTCGGCGAGGTCAAAAAAGCGCGAGCCTGAATGGTATGCGGGGCGATGGGCACACAGACCATACCCGTGTAATCGGGGCTGACAATGGGACCGCCGGCGGAAAGCGCGTAGCCGGTGGAGCCGGTCGCCGTCGAAACGACGACACCGTCGCCGCGAAGGCGGTCGATATGATGGCCGGACACCGTGATGTCAAACTCAACCATATCGGACAGGGGGCCGCGCGTAAGTGCCATATCGTTGAGGGCAAACGTGCGCACGACATCCTTCGTGCCGTCTTCGCGCACGGACACGATATCCGCGGCGATGGTGGCGCGGCGGCTCACGTGCAGCTCGCCGGACAGGGCGTCGCTCACCACCTGCAGAATGTCGCGCTCCTCGGGGCTCGCAGCAGTTAAAAAACCCAGGTGACCATAGGAAAGACCAAGGATAGGAATCTCGCGATGGTTGAGAATGCGGGCAGCGCGCAGCAGCGTACCGTCGCCGCCGAGCGTAATGACCAGATCGGAGCCGTCAATATCAGGCGTGCTTTGAATCTTCGATCGCTGGTCGGCAGCCCATGCGACCTCATAGCCCTGGCGCGTCAGCCAAAGCTCGAGCATCAGGCCGCTCTCGACCGCCTCTTGCTTGTAGTAATTGGGAACCAGAAAGACCTTCATAGCGTTGCAGCTTTCTCGCTCAAAACCGATACCTGGGATTGCAGCTCATCGTCGGCGCGCTCCCCGGGGACAAACCTTGTGCCGTACAAGAAAAACTCAACGTTGCCCTTAGCGCCATGGATGGGCGACACGCACACGTCAAGCGGGAACAGGCCCTTGACGGCAAAAAGCTCAATCGCCGCCACGAGCGTATCGCGGCGGACGGCGGGGTCGGTCACGATACCGCCGTCGCCCACCAGCGCAGCCGGCGCCTCAAACTGGGGCTTTACGAGCGTGCAGAACGAACCCGAAGGCTTCAGGCACGCCAGCACGGCGTCGATTATATTCGCGATGCTGGTAAACGAGACATCGCACACAGCCAGGTCGATAGCGCCGCCGTAGCCGAGCTCGGGCAGCTGCGTCACGTTGGTGCGTTCGTGGAGCGTCACGCGATCGTCCTGACGCAGCGACCAATCAAACTGGGCACGGCCCACGTCCACCGAGACAACGGTCGCAGCTCCGCGCTTGAGCAGGCAATCGGTAAAGCCGCCGGTAGAGCAGCCAACATCCAGACAGGCAAGGCCCGTCGGATTGATACCAAACGCATCAAGCGCGCCTTCGAGCTTAAGACCACCGCGGCCAACATAGGGAATGCGCCCCTTCACGTGCAGCGGCAGGCCCGGGATCACCTTAAGGCCCGGCGAAGTCAAACGCTCACCGCCACTCGAGACCAGGCCGGCCATAAGAGTGCGAAGGGCATCCGCGCGATCGGCGCAGATGCCCTGTGAAATCAGTTCGTCATCAAGACGCACGCGTTTCATGAATGCCATCAACCATTCGTATCCGGAGATGCGGCTAACTATCCTGGGATTCGTTTGCCGCATCCTCATCGTATTCCTGTTCGAGCTTATCGGCCTCACGCGGCGTCAGCTCAAACTTGTCGACCATATCGACCGCGCGGGAGCCCAGCTCAATCGCTTCGTCAAACAGATCGAGTGAACGCTCCAAGGACGTATCCTTGGAGCGAACGGTAGCGATGATCTGGTCCAGACGGTCCGAGATCTCGTCAAAGTTACGGACAGAACCCTCTGGCATGGCTACTCCTCGACGGAGTCGGCCTCGACGGCCTCAGCAGCGTCCATATCCTCGGCAAGTACACCGGCGGTAGCCTGAGCGGCAGCGACCTTGGCGGCAGCCTCAGCAGCCTGGGCCTCCTCGCGAGCGCGATCCTCGGCCAGCAGTTCCTGGTACAGGTCCTCACCCGGCAACTCCTCGCTGCGCGCGATCTTGCCCAGCACGCCGTTGACGAACGACGCGGACTGGTCGGTGCCATAGGCCTTGGCAAGTTCGACGGCCTCGTTGATCACGATAGCGTCCGAGACCTCTTCGTCGGTGAGGAAGCGCATCTCGTAGACGGCGATACGCAGCAGATTGCGGTCGGCGCCGGGCATGCGCATAAGATCCCAGTTCTTGGCGACGGCGCGCAGGGCACAGTCGATGCGATCGATATGCTCGTAGGCACCGCGGCACAGCTCCAGCGCATAGGGGTCGAGGGGGCCCTTCGAGATCAGGAAATCGCCCTCGAGGACGCGCTCGAGCGGGCTGTCCGTGGCCTCGGCCTGGAACAGCAGCTGCAGCGCCTGACTGCGGGCAAGCGTACGCCCGCGATAAACCTTAAGGCTCAAAGGTTACTCCTTGGGGAAAACGAGGCCGTCGATGCAAACGTCAACGCGCTCGACCTCAACGCCCACCTGGGCATCGATGGCAGCGACCACGGCAGCGCGAACGGCCTCGGCGAGTTTCTTGAACGGATAGCCAAAGAACACCACAACGCGCACGGTGAGTGCGAGCTTGTCGCCGACGACCTCGGTCTCGACCGCCGGCTCGGAAGCCGGGGCCTTGGACGAGAGCATCATGGAGACAAGGTTGGTGGCAAGGTCCTTGACGCCAACGGAGGCGATGCCCTCGACATCCGACACGGCGCGCGAGACGATGGCGGTCAGAACATCGGGCGAAATGCCGATGCCGTCAATCTTGATTTCCTGGGGCATGAGTCCTCCTAGAAGAGTTGGTTGCTAGACGCGGGAGACGAACTTGCCGTCGCGGGTGTCAACCTTGATGACCTCGCCCTCGTTGAGGTACATGGGGACCTGGATGACAGCGCCGGTGTCAATCGTGGCCGGCTTGGTGGAACCCTGGACGGTGTCGCCCTTAAAGCCCGGGTCGGTCTGGACGATGGTGGTCTCGATGAACATCGGCGGGGTCACGCCCATGAGCTCATCGTCGGCGAAGAGCAGCTGGCAAATGTCGTTCTCGCGCAGCCACTTGGAGTTCTCGCCCACCATGTCGTCGGGAACGGGAACCTGCTCATAGGACTCGTTGTCCATGAAGATGTAGTCGGTGCCATCGTTGTAGAGGTACTGGAACTCACGGGTGGTGAGCATGACGCTCTCGAACTTGGTGCCGGCGTTGCAGGTGTTCTCGACGACGCGGCCGCTCTTGATGTCGCGGGTCTTGTAGCGCACAAAAGCGCCACCCTTGCCCGGCTTGACATGCTGGAACTCGACGATGGTGTAGACCTTGTCCTTAATGCGGAGACCGAGGCCGTTCTTGAAGTCGGCGGTAGAAATGGTAGGCATAGCGACCTTTCTTGTTATGGGCAGAACGCACAAGCGTCCAAATTACATACGACCGAAATTATACACTTGCAGACGGCGCCTGCAGCGAGCGCATAAAAAGAGAACGCGGGGCGTCCGAATTGCTCCGGACGCCCCGCCCCAAAAATCTATCGAAATGGGCTAGCAATCGATGACGTGCAGGTCGTGCGGGGTCTTGGTGAAGGGCTCATATCCGTTCTCGGTGACCACGCCGTAGTCCTCCAGGCGCACGCCGCCCACACCGGGCAGGTAGACGCCGGGCTCCATGGTGACAACCGAGCCGACCTCGATGATGTTCTTGCTGCGGTTAAAGTTGGGCAGCTCGTGGATGTCGATACCAACGCCGTGGCCCAGGCCATGGTTGTAGTAATCGCCATAACCGGCATCGCCGATGATCTTCTTGGAAAGCTTGAAAATGTCGTTGCCCTCGACGCCCGGATGGATGGCGGCGACGCACTCCTCGTGCGTACGGCGCACGAGCGCGTACAGGTCGAGCTGTTCCTGGGTAGGCTCGCCCATCACGACAGTGCGCGTCATGTCGGAACGATAATCGCAGTAGCCCGCGCCGTAATCCATGAGGACGAAGTCGCCCTTCTCGATGACACGGTCACTCGGCACGGCATGCGGGTTGGCGGTGTTGGGACCGCTCGCCACAATGGAACCGAAGGCCAGGCTGTCGGCGCCGTTGGCGAACATAAAGTTCTCGAGCTCGTTGCGAACCTGCTTCTCGGTCATACCGGGTTTAATAAAGCCGAGCATATGCTGGAAGGCGGCATCGGTGATCGACTGCGCATGGCGCATGAGCTCGATCTCCTCGGCATCCTTGATGGCGCGCATCTTGCGGATGTCGTCGTGCATCAACGGCAGCATGCAGGCGACAGAGCGGTCCTCCAGGCCGCGCTGAATGCCCTGGTAGAAGTTAATCTGCATGTCATCCTCGACAGCGCAGACGCGGCACTTGTTGGCCGCGATCTTGCCGGCGACCCAGCCGGGAATGGTGCCCTCGTCCATGTCGTAGACCCAGGGGCTGCCGGCGGGCGTGTTCTCCTCAAAGCTGTTGAGGTAGCGCGAGTCGGTGTGGAACAGACACTGGTCAGCCGTAATAAACGCGGCGTGCGGGAACTCGAAGGTGTAGTCGAAGACGCCCTTCACGCCCGTGAGCCAACGAAGGTTAGCCTCGTCGCGCACCACGATGGCATCGTAGCCACGCTCGACCATCAGGGCACGGACACGCTCGATACGACCGGCAGGACCGGCAGCAAACTCAGACATGCAGTTTCCTTTCTTGTTGTCTCTATATAGACGGGACGGGTCTCAACCGAACGACGGAATCGCATGCGATCCGCAACCGATTGAAAACCCGCCCCTCAACATGATACGAAAGACGATGGATGTCAATAAATCTTAGAGAAGTTCTTTGCGAGAAGCCAAGTAGGCGTGAACATGGCGCTCAAGAACCTCGTCCTCAACGCTCGTTAGACGAATGGCGCCGAGTGCCGCGGGCAGCGGCAACATGCTACGGTTTGAGCGGGCAAACTGCTGCCTGCGGAACTCCTCGATATATGCGACAGGCTCCAGATCGAAGGCAAGTTCCTCGATACCAAAGTCCTCCAGGCAGTCATCGACCTCAAAGACGTAATCGATATCGAAGTCGCAGGCATCATGGGCGAGGCGCGCCTCAAAGCGCATGCCCTCGGACGACAGCTGGTAGGCAGGGACCTGCGAAGCGGCATCGCCCAAGCAGGCGCGCAGGGTGCGCTCCCCCGTCTTGCCAAAATCGAGCGCATGGCGGGCGCTCGGGTTCGTGGCCATCAGTACGTCCTTGCGGGCAGTCTGAGACCACTGAACGGCATTGACGAGCGCAACCTCCTCGCCCGAGAGAATCTCGGGGACGGTCTCAGTAAACTGATTCCAGCGGGACTTGCTGCTCGAAAGCATGGTGACAACGAGCACCGCATAGCCGAGCTTGAGATCCTCGGGGTCCGCCTCGCGTACAAGGTCGAGGTCACACACGACCAAGCCCGGCTCGGGACGGAACGCGATAGCGGGAAGCGCATGCGCCGACGAGGCGACGAGCGGCTTCATGGTCGTCGCGACCGTGAGCATGGCGTCGAACGTCGTCGGCAGCAAGGCGCACTCGGTGCGACCGCACCACTGATTGGCACACCAGCAAACGACCGAGCAGGTCGCCGTGTCGCCGACAGCGACAACGAGATCGTCGCAGGTAATGCCGTTAGCCGACAGGGCGCCAAAGACGGTATCGGCATCGGCAAGAGTAGCACCAGCAGGGGAAACCTCGAGGACGAGCAGCGACACGGCAAAACCGGCGTCAACCAGTGCATGCTCGACAACCTCGCCAAATCGCTCGGATGTGGCGTCGTTCCAAACCACCATCGCGCGCTTGGGCTTGCCCACAGCCGAGGCAAACATGCGCGGCAGCTCCTCGAACGCGCCCAATCCGACGCGGACATCGACGCTGCGGTTTTGGAAATTGATAAGTTGACGGCGAATCATAGCAGTCCACGCTCCAAAAGCATCTCGGCACAAAGGTAGGAAACGTCCTCGAAGGACTTGTTGCGAATATCAAGGGTAATATCGGCGGCCCGGCGATACAGCGGACGGCGATGCTCAAACAGGCGCGCAGCGTGCTCGGGCGAGCGGAAATCGGGCCGGGTATCGGAGCGGCGAATCTGGCGCAACGAGTCCTCAAAGTCGCCTTCGAGGTACACACAGGTACCCATCTCGTGCATCAGCTCAATGTTCACCGGCGTCTCGACGATGCCACCCCCGCACGATACCAGCAGGCTGCGCTCGCTTTGAAGCGAACGGAGTGCCGAGGTCTCGAGTTCACGAAAACGATCCTCGCCCTCGGTCTCAAATATCTCGGTCACCGACTTGCCGCATCGACGCACAACCAAACGATCGGTATCGACGAATCGACGCTTGAACATAGTGCCCACGTTGCGCGCAAGCGTCGACTTGCCCGCGCCCAAAAAGCCGATAAAGAAGATATGGTCGCAGCCGTGTTTGATGTGCTGAGACATGGCGAAACCTATTCCTCGCAGGGAAGGTCGCGCAGGGCCCGGCGCTCAAAGATACGGAAGATCTGCGTGTACCACAGGTCCTGGGTCGCCTGCGGCTTGACCAGAATAGTGTCAACGCCGGCAAAATTACCGCTCCACACGTCCGTGTACAGCTGATCGCCGATCAGCACCGCCTCGTCTGTCGTGGCGCCGAGGCGCTTAAGACCCGCCTTCAAGGCAAACGGGGCGGGCTTCATGGCGTGGCTAATGGCCTCGAGTCCCAGCTCGCGTGCAGAGCTCATGACCTGGTCGCGATGCCAGTTGTTGGACACCATGCACAGCTTAAAGCCTTTGGCGCGGGCGGCGTCGAGCCAAGCGGAAACCGCAGTGGGAACCTGCTCGGTGTCGCGCGGCACCAGAGTGTTATCGCGATCGAGCAGAATGGCGCGTTTGCCGTCGGCCCACAGGGTATCAAGGTCGATGCGATCGACCGAGGCAACGTATCGTTTGGGGCTAAAAATCCTCATGCTAATTCCAAGACTGTTGATGCTCTTCGTAGGTTTGCGAGAAGTACTCCTCGTCCTGCGTAATGTAGAAATACAGGTCATCGGAGTCGGTCGGCTCAAGCGTGGCCTTGAGTGCCTCGAGCGACGGAGAGCAGATGGGCGTGGGTGGCAGGCCCTCGTGCTTATAGGTGTTATACGGGCTATCGCTCTGCAGGTCGTCGGCGGTAACCTCGCCACCGGTGACATACATCATGGTCGCATCGCTGTTGAGATAGCGCAGACCGTCGAGCTTGCCGGCAAGGCGGTTGTAGAAGACCGAGGCCACGTGCGCACGTTGATCGGCGTTGAGGCCCTCGCGCTCAACGATCGAGGCCAAGTTAACGATGTCGTAGTCGGACATCTCCACACCGTAGCGCTCCTTGATCTTGGCTTCGCAGCTCGCAAAGTCAAGCGACTTGTACTCAGTCTTAAACTGATCGAGCATGGCGCGAATCACGTCATCGGCCGTCGGCGAATCACCCAACGAATAGGTCTTGGGGAACAAGAAACCCTCGAGCGAATCGTTGGCGGCACCCTTAAGGAAGCTATAGTCGTCCACGTAATTGGAGGCCTTGGCCTGGTTGAGGAAGTCTTCCTTAGAGATGCTGTCGTAGGCCTGGGCCACGCGGTCGGCGACTTGATCGACTGTCAGACCCTCAGGGATAGTCAGCGCATTGGAGCCCGCGTTGGGGCCTTCCATGAGCTGCTGAACAACCTTGGTCGCATCCATGAGTGTGGTGAACGAATAAGTACCAGGCTTGAGCGACATATCGGCGTTGAGCTTTTTCACCGCCGCGTAGTAATCCTTGGGATTTTCGACGATATGGTTCTCGGAGAGAATCGAGGCGATCGCATCGCCCGAAGCACCGTCGGGAATGGTCACCGTAACCTGCTGACCAGCCGTGACCTTCGTATCCTCACCGGCAAAGAAGCCCTTGACGGCAGGCACGACAAAGAAAGCGATAGTAGCAAGCGCGATTACGGCCACCACAACGCCGATGATCATAGGCACCGGGGAGCTTTTCTTTTGGGAACCGCGACGAGCATGCGTGTTGTAGCTCGAACGGGTCGCCGGAGCAACGCCATGCGTGCCGCGAGCGTGATGAGAATGCGATTGCGGGGCCTGCGTTCGCTGGGTAGGTACCTGCTGCTTAAAGCGGGTACCGCCTGCAGGCTGGGCCGTACGAGCAGTGGGCTGCTGAGCCGCGTGAGAGGCCGGATGCTGAACCGAATGAGCAGAAGGCTGCTGACCCGTCCGTTGAACAGGTTGGGCCGAACGGGAGGAGGACTGCACCGGGCGCGCAGCAGGCTGAGCTGCGCGCTGGGTCGGCTGTGCCGGACGCTGGCCAGGCTGGGCAGGGCGTGGCGTAGGTTGCCCCTGGCGATTCGGCTGGCGCGGATCGGAAGCGCTAGGCATGCGAAACCTCCTCGTTTTTGCGATCGAGCCACGTCTGCAAGAACAGGCTGGCGGCGATCATGTCAATCTTGCCCCTCATCTGCTTTTCGTTGAGTCCCTGCTCGCGCAGGATACGCTTTGCCTCTTGCGAGGACAGGCGCTCATCCTCAAACTCAAGCGGAAGATCGAGCTCTTGGGCAATCTTTTGCGCAACGGCGGCAACGCGCTCGGCCTGGGGGCCGGGCTCACCGGCCATGGTCAAGGGACGTCCGCTTACCAGGATATCGGGCTCATAGTCCTCAACCAGGTAACGGAGCGTCTTGGCCATGCCAGTGACCTCGGCAGCCGGGAGCACCTTGACGGGCATTGCCATCTTGCCATCACGGCTCGAGACGGCAATGCCAATCCGGGTCTCCCCTATGTCCAGCGCGAGCGCGACCACAGCGACTACTTAAGCGCCGAGCGCGGTCTTGGCAGCCGCGAGGGCATCGGCGATACCGGCAGCGTTCTTGCCGCCAGCCTGGGCCATGTTGGGACGACCGCCACCGCGACCGTCGACCAGGCCCGCGATCTGCTTGATCACGTTGCCGGCGTGGAAACCGGCCTTCACGGCGTCATCGGAACCGGCGGCGAGCAGGGCCGGGGTGCCCTTCTCGGTCACGCTGGCAACGACGCAGGCGACAGGGCCGGCAACCTTCTGGTGCACGGTATCCCAGACGTTGCGCAAATCGGCTGCCTCAAGACCCTGGAGCTCAGCGACGACGAGCTTGTAGCCGTCGAGCTCGACGGCGCCCTCGATGGCGCTGGAGATAGCATCGGAGGAGCCACCGGTCAGAGCCTTCTTAAGCTTATTGGACGTCTCGCGCAGCTCGGCCTGCAGGTTCTCCACACGGGCGGGAACCTCGTCCGCGCGGCACTTGAGCGCAGCGGCAGCGGCGTCAACGAGTGCCAAGCGGTCGGCCATGTAGTCGAGTGCGCCCTTAGAGGTCACGGCCTCGATACGGCGGACGTTCGAGCCCGTGGAGGACTCGGAAATAATCTTGAACAGGCCGATCTCGGCGGTGTTGGCGGCATGGGTGCCACCGCAGAGCTCACGGGAGAACGGCTGGTCCTCGGCGCCCACGGAGACGACGCGGACGACGTCGCCGTACTTCTCGCCAAACAGGGCGACAGCGCCGGCGGCCTTAGCCTCATCGATGCCCATGACGCGGGTAACGACAGGCTTAGAAGCAAAGATCTGCTGGTTGACCAGATCCTCGACAGCCTTGAGCTGCTCGGAAGACAGAGCCTCGAAGTGCGTGAAGTCAAAGCGCAGGTGCTCGGGCGTCACCAGCGAGCCGGCCTGGGAGACATGCTCGCCCAGAACCTGCTTAAGCGCAGCGTCGAGAAGGTGGGTGGCGGTGTGATTGCGGCGCAGGAAGCCACGGCGCTCGGCGTCGAGCGCGGCGGTCACGGTAGCACCGACGGTCAGCGTGCCCTCGGCAACGTGCGCGACGTGAGCATACAGGCCGTTGTGGTTCTTGGTGTCGGCAACGGCCAGAACAACGCCCTCGGCGGAAAGCTCGCCGGCATCGCCCTGCTGGCCACCCATCTCGGCATAGAACGGGGTGCGGTCGAGCACGACCTCAACATCCTCGCCGGCAGCAGCGGACTCGACGGACTCGCCGTTGCGCACGATGGCGACAACCTTGGCGCCCTCGATGGCGTCGTTGTCATAGCCGTCGAACTCGGTCGCGGCAACCTTGTCGGAAAGCTCGACCCACACGTCGTTAAAGCTACCCCAGGCATCGCCCTTAGCGTTGGCGCGGGCACGGGCCTTCTGGTCCTCCATGCAAGCGGTAAAGCCATCCATGTCGACGTCGTGACCGGCGGTGCCGGCGATCTCGACAGTCAGGTCAATGGGGAAACCAAAGGTGTCGTGAAGCTTAAAGGCAACATCGCCCGGAAGGACAGCGCCGTCGGCGAGCGCGGCCAGGGCCTCGTCCAGGTAAACGCGGCCGTTGTCGAGCGTCGTTGAGAAACGCTCCTCCTCGGAGGCGACGATGCCCTTAACGAGCGCGACGTTCTTGAGCAGCTCGGGATAAGCCTCGCCCATCTGAGCGTTGACCTCGTCGATAAACTTGGTCAGGAAGGCGCCCTCGATGCCCAGCAGACGACCGTGGAACACGGCACGACGGAGCAGGCGGCGCAGGACGTACTCGCGACCCTCGTTACCGGGCAGGATGCCGTCGGAGATCATAAAGTCGACGGCACGGGAGTGGTCGGCGATGATGCGCAGGGAGCGGCTGGCACCGGAGTAATCGTCGGCGTCATAGGTCTTGCCGCTGATCTTCTCACCGAGCTTGATGAGGTGCTGCATCAGATCGCCGTCGTAGTTAGCGGTCTTGTGCTGCATGATAGCGGCCATGCGCTCCAGACCCATGCCCGTATCGAGGTTGCGGTGCGGCAGCTCCGGCATGGAGCCGTCCTCCTGGCGGTCGTACTGGGTAAACACGAGGTTCCAGAACTCAAGGAAGCGGTCGCAGTCGCAGCCAGGCTTGCAGTCGGGGCTGCCGCAACCGACCTCCTCGCCCATGTCAAAGTAAATCTCGGAGCACGGACCGCAGGGGCCGGTGGGGCCAGCGGCCCAGAAGTTGTCGTCCTCGCCCAGGCGGGAGATGTGATCCTCGGCAACGCCCAGAGAGCGCCACACGTCGTGGGTCTCGTCGTCTTCGGTAAAGACGGTGAAGTACAGGCGGTCGAGCGGCAGCTTGAACTCCTTGGTGATGAGCTCAAAGGCCCAAGCGCAGGCCTGCTGCTTGGAGACGCCGCCAAAGGAGAAGTCGCCGAGCATCTCAAAGAAGGACAGGTGACGGCCGTCCTCACCGATGCAGTCGATGTCGTTGGTGCGGACACACTTCTGGCAGGAGATCGCGCCGATCTCTTTCATGGTCTTCTTGCCCTGGTAGTACTCCTTAAACTGGTTCATGCCGGCGTTGGCAAGCAGCAGCGAAGGATCGTCGGGGACGAGGGACGAAGAAGGATAGAGCTTAAGACCGCGCTCCTCAAAGAAGTTGAGGAACTTGGAGCGAATCTCGGCCGTAGTCATTGACGGGTAGTCAGCACTCATAGAGGGAATCTCCTCGGTTTCACATCGAAACAGTTCAAACGTAACGATATTACCATCCCACCGCGCCTGTGCAAAAAAGAGGGCCGCCAAACAGCGACCCTCCAGCGAAAGTGCACGTTATTTAGGTCTGTCAAATACTTTGAAAAAAAATGATTTCGGTAAAATTTCATATAAGAATCGTCCGGAAGGAGCGATCGATGAATAGCAAACGGTTTGTCGTGAATGCACTGACCTCAGTAGCCCTTTTAGCAATCTTCGCTTACTCGAGCTGGTATGTGAACCAGCCGAGATTTGGCTACGCATTGTACGCAGTAACATCTGGCGATAAAGCGTATTACACCCTAAGCGCAATTGACGCCATCTTTTTCTATGTGGCTGGCCCCTTATCAATCGCTTTGATCGCGTTTATTGTTAAGTACAACATCAAGAAACGCTAACAGGGCCTATTTGGAATCCGAATCGTCCATGGAGCCGTCGATGCCGGTTTTGGTGTCGTCGTCCGTATTGGAATCGTCATCCTTGGCGAAGGGGTTCTTGAAAAAGCCTGTCGCGTCGGGCTGCAGGCCTGAGAGCTTAATCCAGGGATTATCGAGCTCGGGCTTGGGCATTGCCTGGGCCTCGGGCGCGGTCTCGTTGCCGATAAGCTCGGACTCATAGATGAACGTATCGTCTCCGAGCGCGTCGTAGGCGGCGACCGGGTTACCCTCGGTATCGCGATACGGAGTGCCCTTAAACACGGCGCCGTCGTATGCCACGAGCTGACGGCCGGTCTCGTTCTCAAAGTAGTAGACGAAGATGCCCTTGAGGGCCGCGCACAGCGGAATGGCGATAACCATGCCGATGGGACCCATGAGTGCCGAACCGATAACGAGGGCCGTCAGGCTCATAACGGGATGCACCTGCACCGAGCTCTGCATGACCTTAGGCGAAATGACATTATCGGTGACATTTTGAGCCACCATGGTCACGACAAGCGTCCATAACGCCAGCATAGGGCTGAACATAAAGCCGAGCACCGTGGCGATCGCCGCACTCACCCAGGGACCGACAACCGGAACCAGGTGCATAATGCCGGTGAAGATGGCCATGAGTGCCGCATACGGATGGCCGATGATCGTAAAACCAATAAAGGCAAGAAAACCGCCACAGATCGATGTGATGACCATGCCACGCATGTAGCCGCCGACCGAACGCGAAAGGATGGCCACCATAAAGCGGTACGAGGTCTCCTTTTCCTGCCCGATGATGGTGCAGACCTCGTGGTGCATGCGGGGATAATCGCAGGCAAGCCAGTAGGCAAGCACCAGACCCAGGAAGATGACGAACAGCTGCGAGGCCGTGTTGGTAATGAGCGGAAACACACCGCGGCCGAGCTCAGCAGCGATTTGCGAGACGTACTTGGACGCTACGGTAACCAACGAAGAAAGATTGTCGTCCAGATACTCCTTGAGCGGTGTGTTGTTGAGCGTCTTAGCGTGCGAGAGCATCTCGTTGAGATCACCACCCGCAACACGAAGCTGCTCGGGCAGGCGGCTCAGGACTTCCATGATTTGACCGAGCAAAATAGGCGATAGGATGCAGACGACGCCGACGAGCACGGCAACAACCACAATGAGTGCGATGAGCGAACCGAGGCCACGTCCGACGCCGTGATGCTCGAGCCAGTTGGTGATCGGAGACATCACAAAAGCGATGATGGAACCGACAGCGAGAAACTCGATGACCGGTGCCAGGATGCCCATAAGGTTAAAGATTACGGCAGCGATGACAATGCAGCCGACGACGCCCCAAATGCGCAGCGTCAGAATGCGGGTATCGCGAAGCGTGCGGTCGATTTGTTGGGGGTGCTCACTCATGAACGAATCATCACTCCGTCGGGGTCGATCTTATCTTGAATCTTCTTAAGGGTACGGCGCAGCAGGCGCGAGACCTGCACCTGCGAGATGCCCAGCTTCTTGGCGATCTCGATCTGGGTCATGCCCTTTACGAAGCGCAACTCGATAACCTCGCGCTCGCGAGGCGAGAAATCGCGGATGGCTTCCTCGATTACCAGGCGGTCATCGGTAAAGTCGAGCTCATTGTCCTCGTCGGCATAGCGGTCAAGAATCGAAGGCGCATCGTCGGAATCGGACGCGCCAGGAGCCTCGATGGGCACCGAGGTGTAGGCCGAGGACGATTCCATGGCTTCGAGCACCTCGTCGACAGTCACGTCGAGGTATTCGGCGATTTCCTCAACCTTGGGCGAACGCTGTAGCTCGTTGGTGAGCTTATCGGTAGCCTGGTTGACCTTGGCCGAGAGCTCCTGCAGTCGACGCGGCACGCGCACACTCCAGCCCTTGTCACGGAAGTGACGCTTGATCTCGCCCAAGATGGTGGGCGTGGCAAACGTGGTGAACTCGAGTCCGCGCTCAGGGTCAAAGCGGTCGATTGCCTTGAGCAGGCCCAGATAGCCGACCTGCATGAGGTCGTCGAGCGGCTCACCGCGATTCTTAAATTTGTTGGCAAGGAACCTTACCAGGTTCATATGGGACATGACGAGCTGCTCGCGGGCGTCCGGATCACCGGTCTCCTTGTAGCGACGAAACAGCTCGCGGGTTTTCTCCTTGTCCCAAGCGGTCTTGCCGCTCCGGGAACGTTCGGTCATATTAGATATCCGCCTTGAGATCGAGGGAAAGCGTCAGGGGCGCCGCAGTCTTTTCGTAGGAATCGCACACACTCGCCAAAATGAGCTCGGCATACACGGCAGCCTGGTCATCCTCATCGACAGTCGCCTGGTCGCCAAAGGTAAAGGTCATGCCCACATGCGATTCGTCGACATCGAATTTGATCGAGATATCGTCGGAATCAACAGCCGTGCAGCCAAAGATGAAGGCTTCTTCGGCAGCCATACGAATATCCTCGATGCGATCGACGGACATAGAGCACAGGGCGCCGACGTTGGCGGCCGTCATGCGCACCAAGCGCGCGAGACGCGGATCACCGGCAACGCTCAGCGTAATGGGGCAGGTTGCTTCGCTACTCATCGCAGGACTCCTCAGAGGACTCGGCGGGCGTATAGGTGTAATACTGAGCCGGCTTGGCTGCGGGCTTCTGAGCCGCATCCGCACCATCGGCGGCCTCGTCCTCGGCCTCACCGATCAGAACGCGCTCGGTAGGCTGCTCGGCCTCGGCGGCGGCAGCGGCTAGCTTACGATCGGCGTCGGCTGCAGGAGCCTTCACCTTATTGAAGAGCTTCTGCACGGCGCCAGCCGCAGAATCTGTCACGCTCGATACGGCATTGCTGGCCTCGGCCATACTGCCCGTGACCTCGGAGATGTCGCGAACTACCGCCTCAACCTCAACGAGGTTGGACGTCAGGGCGTCAATGGCAGTCTTGCTCGACTTGAGGAGCGGCTCCATCTGGGCAAGTGCCGGCGTAAGCTCGTCAACGGCGCAATCAAGCTTTGCCACCACGGGCTGCGCCTCGGCAATCGTATTATTGAGGTCGGTTACCGTCTTGTCGAGCGAGTCGACAACGGTGCGGGTTTTGCGCAGGGTGAGCGCAAGCTCAACGATAGCCCACACGCCGGCAACGGCGAGCAGCAGCAAGGCGATTTGAATGGGACTCATACAAGCCTCCCAAAGGAATCGAAATACAAACGCTTTCCATGGTACCCCAAAGGGGACCGAACATGCCAAGAGCAGCAACGTGGGACAAAATTATCAGCAGCTACTTCGGTGCATTCCCGCTGCGGTCGCGTTCGCTTTGCTCTACGCGCCATTCTTCCCAACCGCGGCCGGCAGGCTGCCAAAATGCACCGCGTTCTAAGCCTTCGGGCAAATAGCGCTGGTCGACCCAGCCTTCGGGATAATCGTGCGGATACTTATACACACCGTATTCATCGCTACCAGGGCGATGGCGATCGCGCAGATAACTCGGCACCTCGCGAAGCCCACTAGAATGAATATCGGCTAGCGCCGCATCGATCGAGGCCTCGCACGCATTGGACTTAGGCGCCAAGCACACATAGAGCGCAGCTTGTGCCAGGTTAATGCGACATTCAGGATAGCCAATAACTTCAGCAGATTTAAAGGCAGCATGCGCCACCAAAAGTGCCTGCGGATCGGCGTTGCCAACGTCCTCAGAAGCCTGAATCATAATGCGGCGGGCGATAAACTTAGGATCCTCACCCGCATCGATCATGCGCGCGAGCCAATAAATGGTGGCATCGGGGTCGCTGCCGCGCATGGACTTAATGAACGCACTGATAATGTCGTAGTGCATGTCACCATTTTTGTCATACGAAAACCCACGGCGCGGATTGGCAATCTTCACGTCATCCACGGTAATGGGATAGCGCTCCCCCGCCGCAGGCGCTGGCGTTCCCTCGGTATCGGGACGCGTGACGGCAATCTCGCTCGCCAACTCGAGTGTCGTCAGGGCCGAGCGTGCATCACCCGCAGCCAGCGTACAAATGGTCTTGACCGTATCACCATCGGCCGAGAATTTTCCATTCAAGCCCTGCGGTGCCTCAAGCGCACGCTCAATAAGCGTGGCGATATCCTCATCCTTCAGATGCTCAAGCTCCACCACGCGCCCGCGCGACAACAGTGCCGAGTTGACCTCGAAGTACGGGTTCTCCGTCGTGGCGCCAATCATAATAACGGTGCGGTTCTCAACCGCATGCAGCAAGGCATCCTGCTGCGACTTAGAGAAGCGATGAATCTCGTCGATGAAAAGAATGGTGCGGCGGTCATACGTATTCAGGCGCGTCTTTGCCTCGTCAATCACGCGGCGCAAGTCCTTCACGGTGCCCGTCACGGCGCTGACCTCAACAAACTCGCTCTTGGTATGGTTAGCAATAATGTGGGCCAGCGTCGTCTTGCCCGTACCGGCTGGCCCGTACAGAATCACACTCGATAGCACGTCGTGCTCAATCGCGGCACGCAGCCATGAGCCCTTACCGACGGCCTTTTGCTGGCCCACATACTCGTCGAGCGAATTGGGGCGCATGCGCACCGCGAGCGGGGCATTTTTAAAGGAACGCTCGCGCGTTGAGGCAGAAAAAAGGTCGTCCATAGCCATCCTGTACATCAATCAAAATCGTTGTTGACCAACAGTATACCGAAAGGATACGAACTACCGTTCGTTAATATAGGTACGGTGTGGAAACTTCAAGCCCGGGAACAGCTTGCTCGTCAGCTCGCAGAAATAGCCGTCTGTCATGCTCGCGATGTAATCCACCACCGCTTGATCCTTGTCGTCCTGCCAGGTATAGGTGCGATCGTAGTAGGAAAGCTGCTGTTCAATGCGCGAAATATGATGCTTAAAGATATACGAAGACTCGTCGCCTTCGTATATATCCTGCAGGCAACGGTCGTAGAGTTTTTCGAATGCCTCGCGCAACTCCGCCTCGGAATCGCCCTCGATGCCGCCCTTGCTGTAGATCTTCTCGTAGTTCTCGCGCTTGGCCCGGCGGATTTCCTCAAACAGGTCCTCGCTCATCTCGATACGCGGTTTACCGTAACTATGTTCCACGATATCGATGGAGGCGTGTGTGAGGATCCAACTGTTGTAGGCACCGCCCCGGTCATCATCAAAAGCGTCGGGCGAAAGCAGGCCCGCCGCGATCGCATCCTGACGGTCACGACCGACGTAGGCGAGGATGTCCGAAATGCGAACGACGCAGCCCTCGAGCGTCATGGGACGCAGGTGCTCAATAGCGCCATAGCCTGTGGCGATACAGTCCTCAACCGTCTGATCGAACTGGTCAAAGGAGCTCATGTCCGAGAGCTCAAACACACGCTGCTCGTACTCGCCGTTATGGCACAGAACGCCGTCGAGCGTCTGGAGTGACACGTTGCGGCCGTACAGCGCGTCGAGCACGCGGACCGACTGCACGTTATGGAAAAAATAACGCCTCGTACGCTCATGATAGGTATCGTTGAGGAAGCGCTCGCCGGCATGGCCGAAAGGCGTGTGTCCCAAGTCATGACCCAGGCCAATCGCCTCGATCAGATCGCAATTGAGCCCCAGGGCGCGACCGATATCGCGCGCAATGCGGGAGACAAGCTGCACGTGCAAACCGCGGCGTGACAGATCGTCATTGCTACGGAAACTAAAGACTTGCGTTTTGCCCGCATAACGGGTGTATGCGGGCAGATGCAAAATCTTTTCGGTATCGCGTATAAATGCCGGACGCATGAGCGTGCCCTTGTCTGCGGCCCGATCGACACGTCGGATGACCTGGTCGTCACCGCATCGATAAGGATTAACGACACCAGAGGCGCGGTCGGCAGCGATACGCTTGACCAGTTCGGGCGACAACGCCGCAGGAATGCGATCCATACGCGCCTTAATAACGGCCGTTTCTTGATTAGTTGCCATGGCATGCTCCTTAAGAAGGATGCGCAATCAGTTACAATGTGCAGCCCACGACCTCGATTATGGCAAAAATCGGCACCAAAAACGGTAGCAAAGGCAGGGATCGCGATTTTGTGAAGAGGCAGGAGAGGGCCAGGACCAGGAGAGCAACGGCAAATGCCACGATGCCGCCCAGAGGGTCGAGCGTGCAAAGCGCGAAAAGCGCCTTGACATCCCCCATGCCAATGCCGGGAGCGTGGCGAACACGACGCCAGAGCAACTCAGTAAGCACAAGGGCAAGGCAGACGATGACCGCAAGACCGACATGGTCAAGCGCCGTGCTAACGCCCTTGTCGAGCCAAACGCCTGCAAACGCCGCCACGGCACACGTGCCGGCAAGCGCATTCGGAAACCGCCGCTCACGGACATCAACCACCGCACCGGCAAAGACGCAGATCCAAAATGGGATATAGACCATCGAACCTCCCGACTGAGCGCTCAAACGTAAAAACCACCACAAAGGTGCACTGTGAACTGCCTCCCATTTCTTGGACATCGGGAA
>CABJFQ010000021.1 GCA_902364975.1 Coriobacteriaceae bacterium
AAAACACCTTGCCAAATAGGAGCGTCAGGACGCAAAGAGGCTCCGCAGCGCGAAGCGCGATGCGGAGCCTCTTTGCATGTCCGAGGACGTTCCGGAGAGAAGCCCCGTCACGCCCCCGGATTCCCGGTGGGAGTTCTAGACCTTGTCGGCCTTAGTACATACCGCCGCCCTGCTGACCAGCGGTAGCAGCAGCGATAGCGTCCTCAAGCTGAGTGTTCTTGGGCACATCGGAGACGGTGGCCTCGGTGATGAGGATCAGGCTGGCGACAGAAGCAGCGTTCTGCAGGGTGACGCGGCTGACCTTGACGGGGTCGAGAACGCCCATCTCGATCATGTCGCCCCACTCGCCGTTGGCAGAGTTGAGACCCTGGCCGGCGGGCAGCTCGGCAACCTTGTCGACCACGACAGCGCCCTCAAAGCCAGCGTTCTTGGCGATGGTGGCGACCGGAGCGGTCAGAGCCTTCTTGACGATGTCGACGCCAATCTTCTCCTCGGGGTCATCGATTTCGACAGCATCGAGCGCAGGAGCAGCGTCCATGAAGGCGACGCCGCCGCCGGCGACGATGCCCTCCTCGACAGCAGCGCGGGTAGCCTGCAGGGCATCCTCGACGCGGTGCTTGATCTCCTTGAGCTCGGACTCGGTAGCAGCGCCGACCTTGATGACGGCAACGCCACCGGAGAGCTTGGCCAGGCGCTCCTGGAGCTTCTCGCGGTCGAAGTCAGAGGTGGTGTTCTCCATCTCGCCCTTGATCTGAGCGATACGGGCGTCGATGGCCTCCTTGGAGCCAGCGCCGCCGACGACGACGGTGTTGTCCTTGGAGATGGTGACGGACTTAGCGGTACCGAGCATATCGGCGGTGATGTCAGCGACCTTCACGCCCAGCTCGTCCAGGGCAGCCTGGCCACCGGTGAGGACGGCGATGTCCTCGAGGATGCGCTTGCGGCGATCGCCGTAGCCCGGGGCCTTAACGGCGCAGACGTTGAGGGCGCCACGGATCTTGTTGAGGACCAGGGTAGGCAGAGCCTCGCCGTCGATGTCCTCAGCGATGATGAGCAGGCCACGACCAGCGCGCTGGACAGCCTCGAGAACGGGCATGATGTCCTGAACGCTGGAGATCTTCTGGTCGGTGATGAGGATGTACGGATCCTTCATCACGGCCTCCATGCGGTCGTTGTCCGTGACGAAGTAAGCGGAGACATAGCCCTTGTCGAACTGCATGCCCTCGACGGTGTCGATGGTGATGTCGAACGTCTGGGAATCCTCGACGGTGATGACGCCGTCCTTGCCCACGACCTCCATGGCCTCGGCGATCTTCTCGCCGACCTCGGGGTCACCAGCGGAGATGGTACCGACGGAAGCAATCTGCTCCTTGGTCTCGACCGGCTTGGCCTGCTTCTTCATCTCGGCGACGGCGGCGTTAACGGCCTTGTCGATGCCGCGACGGATGGCCAGCGGGTTGGCGCCGGCGGCGACGTTGCGCAGACCGTCGTTGACGATAGCCTGAGCGAGCAGGGTTGCGGTGGTGGTGCCGTCACCCACGGTGTCGTTGGTCTTGGTGGCGACCTCCTTCACCAGCTGGGCGCCCATGTTCTCGATGTTGTCCTCGAGCTCGATCTCCTTGGCGACGGAAACGCCGTCGTTGGTGATGGTCGGGGCACCGAACGTGCGCTGCAGCGCAACGTAGCGACCCTTGGGGCCCATGGTGACGGTAACGGCGTCGGCCAGAGTGTTGACGCCCTTGGCGAGCTTAGCGCGGGCATCGGTGTTGAACGTAATGTTCTTTGCCATGGTAGGTAATCCTCCAAAAGAAATGTGACTCGCGTCGCCGCTTCCGAGTCCTATGCGGCAGGCGCGTTCAAAGACGAATCAGAGATTCTGACGAGACTAGGCCTCGACGACAGCGTAGATGTCGTCGGCGCGCATCAGCAGATACTTCTCGCCGTCGACCTTGACCTCGTTGCCACCGAACTTACCGTAGATGACAACGTCGCCAACCTTGACGTCCATGGGGATGCGCTCACCCTTGTCGTTGACCTTGCCGGCGCCAACGGCAACGATGGTGCCGCGCTGCGGCTTCTCCTGGGCGTTGCTGGCGATGTACAGACCAGAAGCGGTCTTCTGCTCGGCCTCGTCGGGCTTGACCAGAACACGATCTGCAAGCGGCTTCAAAGACGACATGCTTGTCTCCTCCTTTTTGGGCCGCGCGGTTATACCACGCGAATTAACCCTTTTTGTTTGCGTACGCGTTGAATGGTACCCACGAATGGCGGGTTATACAACACGGAGTCAAAAAATCTTATTTTTTGGCACTTAGATTTTCTGAATGCCGGGGGATAACTTAGCGGTGGCCCCCGTGTGGTTCCGGAGGGGCGGGGCATAAGGTTTCCTGCTCGGGCAGTCCTGCTCGCACGAAGGCCACATTAAGTGGCCTTCGGCTCGTGCGGAACTCGCGATAAACCTTATGCCCCGCCCCTCCGGAGCCACACGGGAGGCAGGTTAACTAATTCGGGCCCGGCATTCAAAAAAGTCAGTGCAGCAAAATGGCGATGCGGATGGTGCGAACAAGAAAGGGGCACGTTGCTGAAACGCGCCCCTTGTGGGTGGGGTATGGGGCTAGCGCTCGTAGATTAAGTTACCTGCCAGGTAGGTGGCTTGGACTTTGGTGGCTTGGAGTTCTTGGGGGTCGATGGTGAGTGGGTTTTGGTCCAGGACTACCAGGTCGGCGTACTTGCCGGGCTCCAGACTGCCGAGGTTTTGCTCGTCGCCCGCTGCATAGGCGCTGCCCAGGGTGTAGTTGCGCAGGGCTGTTGCCGCGTCGATACGCTCACTCGGTAACCAGCCGCCCTCGGGCCAGTGGCTTTTGGGGTCTTGGCGCGTGATAGCCGTGTAGAGCACGTTCATGCTGGTAACGGGCGTGATAGGGCTGTCAGTACCGAAGGCTTGGCGGATGCCGCGCTGCTTATAGGTCGCGAACGGCCACATGATGCGGCTGCGTTCCAGGCCCAGGTCGCGTTCCGGGCCACCCGGGTCGAGCGTGATGTGGCAAGGCTGGCTCGAGGCAATGACGTTGAGCTTGCGCAGACGATCGATGTCCTGAGGCAGCAAATTCTCCAGGTGCTCAAGCGTGTTGTGACCATGCTTAGGCAGGCCATACAGGTCGGCGGCTTCCTCAAAGATATCAAGCGCGGCATGGATGGCACCGTCGCCGATGACGTGGATGCGCACGGTGTGGCCGCGCTCCGCGGCAGCCAGAACTAGCTTGCGCATGCGCTCGACAGGAACCGTCAGGCGACCCTGGTCGCCCGGGAAGCGCGGGTTGGTATAGGGCTCAGTGAGGTATGCGGTATGCTCGCTCGACACGCCGTCGAAGAACTGTTTAAAACCTGGCGCCGAGAGCAGCGCGTTGTTCGCGTAGCGGGTCTGGAGTTCTTCCAAGCGCGATTGGTCATCCAGCAGCGTGGGAAACAGATGGGCGCGAATGCCCAGCTTGCCGATCGCCTGAAGCTTGTCGTAGACGTCGTCGCGGATAAAGTCGCAGCCCGGCATGGGCATGAGCGACATGTCGCAAATCGAGGTAATGCCCTGCTCGGCCATGCGTTTCATTTGGTCGGCATACGAGCTCGCGATGCGGTCCTCGCCCAGCCACTCAAGACAGCGCGGCAGCAGCTGCATGGCCGCAGCCTCGTGAGCAATGCCCGTGAGCTCGCCATTTGCATCCTTGTCGTAGCTGCCACCCGCCGGAGGCTCGCTGTCGCGTGTCACGCCGAGGGCTTCGAGTGCGCGGCTGTTGAGCCACAGGGTATGCCCGTCGCCCGAATACATAACACAGGGGCGATCGGGGAAGGCCACATCGAGCGATGCCTTGGTGGGATGCTCGGGCGGGTCCCAGCGGTAATCGCGCCAGCCCTGGGTCACGACCCAGGCGTCGTCGGGCAGGTCCTGGGAAAACTCGAGCGCATGCTGCACCAGCGCCGCCTCTGACGTGCCCATATCCATGAGCATGTACGGCGAGGAACCGACCGAGGTATGGAAGAAGTGCAGGTGAGCGTCATGGAAACCGGGGCAGATAAACTGCTCGCCGTAATCGACCACCGACGTAGTGGCAGGTGCGGCGGCAATCACGTCATCGGGCGCGCCGACTGCGACGATGCGATCACCCGCGATGGCGATCGCCAGCTCGCGGGCGGTATCGATACCGTCTTGCGCGGTAAAGACGTTCTTGGAGCGGATAATCCGATCGATATGTTGCATGGGCATCCCCATCTCTGGCAGGTAATTCAACACCCCCGAGTGTACTCCCCCGCCCTTGCAACAAAACCCCAAGCGGCAAACGGCAACTTTACCAGCCCTAGCGGCAGGTGGCATACTGGAGAGAGCCTGTACGATTTTGCGATCAACCCAGCAAGGAGCAAATCGACCATGACGAAGACCAAGGCACAGCAGATTATGGCGGCAACCGAGGTTCGCGCGGCAGACGACGTCACCGCGGCCATCCGAGATATTGCCACCGAGTTTGAACCCTACATCATCAAGCAGCGCCGGCACTTCCATAAGCACCCGGAGCTGAGCCTTGCCGAGGAGCGCACGACTTCCGACATCGCCAACCAGCTCGACGCCATGAATATCCCCTACGAGCGCCCGCTCAAGACGGGCCTGGTGGCGACGCTTCGCGGTACCGCGCCCGATGCCTACCGCGAGGACGGCACGCCGCGCCGCCGCATCCTGCTGCGCGCCGACATCGACGCCCTGCCCGTCACCGAGCAGACCGGCGAGGAATTCGCCAGCGTCAACGAGGGCTGCATGCACGCCTGCGGTCACGACTGCCATATCGCCATGATGCTCGGCACGCTACAGATTCTGCGCCACATGACCGATGACATCCACGGCGAGGTCCGCATCGTCTTCCAGCCCAGCGAGGAAAACGGCCAGGGCGCCAAGCTCATGATCGGCACGGGCGTGCTCGACGGCGTCGATGGTGCCTACGCCGCGCATATCTGGAGCGAGGTCGACGCCGGCACCGTAAGCTGCGAGCCCGGTCCGCGCATGGCCAATACCGACTGGTTCCGCATTGATGTCCGCGGCACCTCGTGCCATGGCGCCATGCCCCAACGCGGCCACGACGCCGTCATGGTGGCCGCCGAGATCGTCAATGCCCTGCAGACCATCGTCTCGCGCGAGATCAGCCCCTATGAGCCGGCTGTCATCACCGTCGGCGAGCTGCACGGCGGCACCGCGCGCAACGTTATCGCCGGCACGGCCTACCTCGCCGGCACGGTGCGCACCTACGGAGATTCGACCCACGAGGAAATGCCGGAGCTTATGCGCCGCATCGTGGAGCATACCGCGGCAGCTCTGGGCGCCGAGGCAGAGCTCACCGACTACACCATCGCCAACTACAAGGTCGAAAACGAGGTCGCCTCGAGCGAACGCTGCCGTCAGGCTGTAATCAAATGCCTGGGTCCCACCGGCCAAGGCCATTATCGCGGCACGCTTTCGGGCGAGGATTTTTCGGAGTACCTGCGCCGCGTACCGGGCGTGCTCGCCTTTGTAGGTACGCGCAACCCCAAGATTGGCGCCACGTACGCCCAGCATTCCTGCTTTTACAAGATTGACGAGACCGTACTGGCAAAGGGCTCCATGGTGGCCGCCCAGTATGCTATCGACTTTTTGGCCGAGCCCACGCAAGAGGAGCTCGACGGCCCCGCGATTACCGCGGTCGCCGAAACCAACCCCGATCTGGCCGCCAAGTTGCGCTCTGCCAAGGCGACGACCGCCGAGGCTCGCGATGCTATCCATGATGCCCGCACGGCGCGCCATGCCGCCATCAAGGGCATCCATGATGCACGTGCCGCCGCTCGCCGCGAGGAGAAGCACGACGAGTAGTCGATCCACGACCATCTCGCAGTCATAGCCGCATCGCGATATCAAAGCGGGGGCGGACGCTTCGGCACGTCCGTCCCCGCTTATTTGTCAAGCGCTATTTCTACCGTTTCCACCCCGTCCCCAAATGGCAGGTGGCAGGGTTACTCGTCCTGCGGGTCCTCGTCGGAGCTTGGCGCAGGCTCGGGCTCAGGCGCAGGCTCGGGCTCCGGTTCCGGCATGGGCGCGGGCTCGGGCTCAGGCACGGGCGTGGGCTCAGGCTCGGGCTCGGGCTCGGGCTCGGGCTCGGGCTCGGGCGCAGGCGCCGGCGCCGCAGCGGAATCGGATACGGGCGCTGCGTCGGCGCCAAAACCAGCCGGAGCAGACTTCTTCTCAAACGGCAGCACAAAAGTCAGGACGTCGTCCTTGTCCTCGTCGGCCCACTCGCTTGCGTAGCGCGCGACCCAATAGCCAACGGCACGGTGCTTGAGCATCTTGCCAAAGACCGTGAGGAATACCGTGACAAACGCCGTCAGCACCAAGAACAATACGAGCGTGATGCCACCGCCGGTAACAAGCGCCTCAATAGCCGTAGGACGGTAGTAGTAGCTATACATACCGACAGAGGCAATGGTGCCAAAGACGAACGTCAGGATCCAGGTGACAACGTTGGCGACCAGGCCCGTCAAAAACTCGGGAAGGAACGAAGCGCAGAACAGTTTGGTCTTGTTGTGCTTAAAGGCCGCCCAGACCTTATCGAGCGAAAACGCGCTCTCGACACGACCGGTCACCGCAAAGTGCATCACGGCAATGTCGGCGAACATCTTAAAGAAGACCCCCAAGACCGCCGTGGCAATCATAGCCAGGACAAGCAGGCCAAGCGAGCCGAACAGCGCTGCCTCGAGTGCATAAGAGCCGTAATACGAATACGAGCCCGCGGCGCCAATTACCACGCTCTCCACCAGCGAAAGCACTACACCGATAACGGGAATGGCAGCGATAACCTCGAGCACGACCGAGATAACGCTCGAAAAGACTCCGAGGCCAAACGACGTGGAACGCATGAGTGGACGATCCATACCGTCATCAACCTTGAGCGACAGATCGCGACCCCACTCAATACCAAAGCCGGAACCACACACGCTCGCAATGCAAGCTGCCAAAAAGCCGATGGCAGCCGCAATGCCGCCAATAACGGGAATAAACAACACGAGCACCGACACAACGCAAATCAGCGCCGGCAAAAACGCGATTTGGCATACACGCTGAAGCACACCCGGAGTCTTGGTCATATCTTGGAACGCCTGAGCCACACAGCCCTTTGGCGCATTCGCCACGGGCGGTTGCGGAACAAACTGCTGGGGCTGACCCTGAGGGGCAGAGGCTGCGGCACCGGCATTGGGGGCACCACACGCACCACAGAACTTATCGTTGTCGCCCATGGGGGCACCACACTGCGAACAGAACATCGAGATCATCCCTTCGTATCTTGAGCGAATCATCTGGATCGCAAACGATGTCTTTGGCATCATTATCACCCAATGTGGGGACAAATACTCCAACATGACGCATTTGCAATGCGCAGGGCGCTATTCGATTGTTTGATAAGCTCGACCGCGTTAGTTCGTTCCGCGGAAGCCCTTGCCGACGATCTCGGAGCTGTCGACGATCGTGATAAAGGCACCCGGATCGATCTCGCGAGCATAGCGACGCAGCTGCACGGCCTCGCGACGACTCAGCACGCTCATAATCACCGTCACGCACTTGCCCGAAAAGGCACCGTAGCCGCGGCTGATAGTCGCCGTACGGTTGAGATGTTTGACGATAAACTCCTCGACTTTGCGCGGCTCGGAGCAAATGACCGTGCAGACTTTGCGCAGGTGAATGCTCTCGATGGCCTTGTCAACCACAAGCGTCTTGGCAAACAAGCCAAGCACGCAATAAAGACCGACACGCGGGCCATACAAAAAGGCCGCAATGGTCACGATGCCGATATCGACCAGCAGCAGAGCGCGGCCAATCTCGAGCGTGGTGCGGCGCTTGAGGATCATGGCAAGAATGTCCGTGCCACCCGTCGAGGCGCCGATGTCAAAGACAATAGCGCTGCCGAGCGCCGGCAAGATGACGGCAAAGCACAGGTCGAGCCACATATCACCCGTCAGAGAGACATCGGTCGGAATGAAGAGCTCAAACAGCGAGACGTAGGCCGAAAGCGCAAACGAGGCGAAAACGCTCCACAGGATTGCCTTGCGCTCCAAAAAGATAAAGCCCAGAACGACCAGGACCGCATTGATAATCCACATAAAAACGCCGACGGGCAGGGTCGGGAACAGCGTGGACAGAATGACCGACACGCCCGAGGTGCCGCCAAAAGCAAAGTGATTAGGGGTTTTAAACGCGACGATGGCAAAGGCCGTGAGGATCAGGCCCAAATTGAGCTCGGCAAAAAAGCGCGGAAAGCCCGGCTCCTGGCTGCGCTTGCGACCAGCGCGCTCGCCCCGCTCGATAACATCGCGATCGACCACGCGCTCCATCGGCACCACGGGAGGACGATGCACCTCCTCGGCAGCACGCGACGCCGCCTCTGCCGCAGCGGCCTCAATCGCCCATGCCTTGCTTTCTGTTTCGTGCTCGTCGGCCATTACGGCAACTCCTCGTTAACAATTTGGAAACAATGCGCCCATTAGAGTAACGCGGAACGTAGGGATTGCAACCCCCAGTTAGACGAGCGGTATGACTACATCGGGAACGTATAAAAACGGCCGGCCACGCTTTTGCTTGCGCGGTCGGCCGTTTAACGTTTTCGCAGATAAAACCTGCCAAAACAAACCTGTCCCCTTTTGGAAGGTTATTCGTGCTGGCTGGTGCGGTGCTCGTACTCCTCGGGGGTGATGACATCCTCGATGCGCAGGTTGACGCCCGCCACCTCAAGGCCAGTCATCGCGGCAAGGCGCTCGGTGACACGTGCCTTGACATCGTCGAAGATCGCGGGCGCATAGGCGCCGTACTCGATGATGACGGAGATGTTGACGACCACGCGATTGTCATCGGTGACCTCGACCGTCACGCCCTTGGTCAGATTCTCGGCACCAAACTGCTCCTGCACAAAGTGCATGAGGTTACCCTTCATGCCCAGAACGTGCGGAACCTCGCGAGTGGCCATGGCAACGATCTTCTCGATCACGCCGTTGGAATAGGTCAGCGAGTCCTCGGACTCGTCTGCTTCCTCGTCGTCCTCATCCGTATCGGATTCGGCCTCGACAAGCGCCTCGTCCTCGAGCGTCACGCCTTCGGCCTCGGCGACGACGGTCTCGTCTGCCTCGAGCTCGGTATCGGCTACATCGACCTTCGTATTAAAAGCCATGGTTCCTCCTTATGCCTGCCGCGGATGCGACAGTCGAATACATATTAGCGACCGCTAAACAGACGGCCGAAGAAGTTGACGATCCCGTTCTCGCCGTCGCGAATTTGGCCGATCACAGCGCCGATCAGCACGAAGAATGCAATGACGAGCGTGTCCCACAGGCCGAGCGTGAGCACCAACACGGCGAGGATAAAGCCAGCGACGGCACCGAGCGTGGTGTTGGGATGACGCACAGCATAGCTCCAGATGGCAGCGCCCGTACCCTTGATGAGACCCATAGCCTCGTCAAAATCCACGGCTGCCGCGTCTTGCAACTCGGTTGCCTCTGCTTTGGAATCAACAGGTTCGCTCGCCGGCGTGGCGCTCTGGTCAATCGTCAAGCGCGGCGTACGAGCGGTCTTATCTTGATTGGTATCACTCACCGGAAACCTCCACGGTCTGGACGGTAGTCTTGGACGGCAAAAAACGGACGCGCGTAGTCGTACCCGGCGTGCCGAGCATGGTGTCGCAAGCTTCCTCGATGCGCTGCTGCATCGCGGTAGCCAGAGATGCCACGTCCTTATCGTCAAGCGCGATAGCCTCGACCTTAAAACGGACGTGCGAATCGTCGGAGCCTTGGACGCGGGCCTCGACATGCTCGACCATCACGCGGTCGTCGCGCTCGGCAGCAGCCCTGGCGCACGAAGAAAGCGCCGCAAGGGTAACCTCGATATTGCGCTCCCCCGCCGGATGCACGCAGGACGGTTCGCGACGGGCGAACATCAGGCGGAAGAAGCTTACCAGCACGCCGATCGCCACGACGCCGGCGCACGCCGTGACGACGATGCGCGGCATGGGGTCGCGCATCAGCAACATAAAGCGATACGTATACGGCCCCCAAAACTGGCAGACAAGCGTACCCAGCGCCACGATGGTAGCGGCAAGGTACACGATCGCTAGGGCTCGTTTGAGTACGCGCACGCGGCGCTCCCTTCAAATCTCGGCTCTCGAAATGCAAAACGGTTCGCATCATTATAAAAGAGCCGGGTCCGGTGCTCTACGCACGCGGATCCGGCTCATCTATTCCACGAGGCTTGCATGCTCGCTTCATTATGCCCAGATATGCACGGCTTAACCCGTGCGGGCGCTACTCCTCCTCGAGGGCAGCGATGACCTCGTCGGTCATGTCCATGGTGCTGTAAACATCCTGGACGTCGTCGAGCTCCTCAAGACGGTCGATGAGGCGCTGAACCTTCTTGGCGTCGGCACCGGAGACCTCGGTCGGGGTGGTCGGGACCATGGTGGTCTCGGAGCCCTTGACCTGGACGCCCTGCTCCTCGAGCGCCTTAGAGACAGCCATGACCTCGTTGGCAGTAGTCCAGACGATCCACTCCTCGCCGGCGTCCTCGTAGTCCTCGCCACCGGCCTCGGCGATCGCCATCATGAACTCATCCTCGTCACCGGCAGCACCGTTGGCGATCATGGTCTCCTTCTTGGCGTTCTCGTCCAGGATCTCCTTGGCGACGACAATCTGGCCCTTGCGCTCAAACTGGAAGGCGACGGAGCCGGAGGTGCCCAGGTTGCCACCAGCGTGGGAGAAGGCGGAACGGACATCGGCGGCAGTACGGTTGCGGTTGTCGGTCAGGCAGTCAACATAGACGGCGACACCGGCGGGACCATAGCCCTCGTACACGATGTTCTCGTAGACGGCGGCATCGGCACCCGAACCAAAAGCCTTGTCGATAGCGGACTTGATCTTGTCCTTAGGCATGGACTGAGCCTTGGCCTTGGCAACGGCAGCGGCGAGGCTGGCGTTGTTCTCGGGCAGCGGGTCACCGCCGAGACGGGCAGCAACGGTGATGTTGCGGCTGAGCTTGGAGAAGAGGGCGGAACGCTTGGCGTCCTGCGCGCCCTTACGATGCTTGGTTGTGGCCCACTTAGAGTGTCCGGACATACGTGTCTCCTATCGGTTTCGACCTAAAGCCCAGCGCAGATGCTCGGGCAATATAAACAAACGTCGTTATGATATACCTACTGGCCTGCGAGATAAACCCCAAAATGAAGGCGTCGTGATGATGCCACCCTTTGGTGCAAAGCAACCTGACCCCAATGCACCAAGTTAGGACCAGAGGAAGTCGCTACGGGTGACGGTGGCACCGATGGCGAAGGGCATGCAAGCGATGACCGGATACAGGTAGCGCATGTAGGTCGAGCCGTTGCACGGGCCAATCAGGCACACGGCGAGCACGCCCAGCAGCGGCACCCAAATGGCCAGCCCGCGCCACGAATGACGACGCAGCAGGTAGACCACCACGGCAATCATGATCCACACATAGGTGGCCGAGCTCATGGTGAGCGAAATAAACGGGATGCGCTGCACCGCCACACGGTACAGATTGATCAGGTGGTCACACCAGCGCACCACGTTGCTGTCAACCGGATGGAAGTCGAAGTACTTGAGGTTGTCGGGACGCGCCATGATCTCGGCACTACGCGCCGTGCTGTAGACCCAGGCATCGCGGGCACTCGGATAAAAGTAGCCGTAATAGTTATTGATGAGCGCCGAGATATAGCACTCGGGATCCTTTTTGAACATCTGCGCCCAGACCTCAAAATAGGCCTTGATGTCCTCCTGCGAGGCGTACTCGTTAAAGCAGTTCTTGACGGCATCGGACTTGTCAGGGTTGTAGCGGCGGCCCAGGTTCTCGTACTTGAGCACGCGATCGATCACGACGCGCTCCACGTCGGTCACCAAACCGTCGCAGGGTGCCTCCACGATAGTGCCGTCCTCCTTAACCGTAGGGTTGACGCCCGAGTTGAGGCCGTCGTGCTTTTGGACGAAACGAGCCGTCTGTTGGAACGGAATCGAGAGGATTTCGCGCTTGGAACCAGGCGTGATGTCGTGCGCCGGCATAAAGACCTTGGTGAAGTACATATTAGAGGCAAGGCAGAGCGCGAGCACCGCGAGGACGCCAACCCAGCGGAAGCGCAGCGTGGCGCATGAGACCGCGGTGCCCGTCTGCTTAGCCGCACGGCGAGCGACATGTACATCCCATGCGCAAAACGCCGCCGCAATCACGCAGGCCGCCAACGGAAAGACCAGACCTCCATTGCGCAAAAACGTGGAACCCATGGCAGCCAGCGCAAGCAACAGCCAGTCGTGACGCGCAAAGAGCACGGGGGCTTTCTCACCCGCTCGCTCGACATTGGCATCACGACGGGGCAAGCCACATGCCACGAGCTTGACGGTCTGTACCAGCAGCACCAAAAACGCGTCGGCAAAGAGCACGTCTTTGGTGAGCAGGGCCGCGTAGTTAGAGAACATCGGCATAAACGCAAAGAACAGCAGGATCGCACCGCGAACCGGCAGGCTCACGCCCAGTTTGCGCAGCGACGAGATGGAATAGGCCATGCAGGCAGCCGTGATGACAAACTGAGCGCAGGTATAGATGATGAGGCCCGCGTTAGCGCTGTTGAACAGCGAAAGCCCCAGCTGAACGCACGAGCCGATAATGGCCGTGTGCACCACGGGGTGATGTCCGTTGAGCAGCACGTTGGGGTTGAGTAGGCGCAGGTAGTCGCTCGTGCCGTTGGGATAGTTGAACCACTGGCGAATCTGCGCGCCGGTGTCCCCCATAAAAAGGCCGGGCAGCGAAGCGATGAGTGTGGGCGCCCAGGCGACCATAAGCACCAGGAAGGGCCCGGCAAAGGGATGGACCGAGAGCACGGCGTGAGCCACACGCCATACGCGGCCAAAGTGCGCCTCCGAAAACGGAATGCGCCGAGAGCTCAGCCAATCTAGACACTCAAAGGCAAGGTAGAAGGCAACGATCGCCAGGAGCATCCAGCCCGCGCCGCCAATCCAGGCGCAGATGATGCGAGCTTTGTCGCCAAGGACAATCTCGGCCGAGTCGGTGAGATCGTAGCTGCGACCGAACACCATGCAGATGGCGAAGAACAGCGACGGCAGAATGATCGATGGACGCCAGGTGTCGCCACGGCCAAAGAACACGTAGCGAAACGGCAAGGTGAGCAGGCAGGCAAGCGCAAGCAGCATGACCGCGTCGGTATGGCCGGCAAACGAGAGGAGTACCTCGTAGCACACGTACAGCATGCCCGAGGCTTTGGGGTCAATCGCCAAGACTGCGTTGCTCGACACCGGGGCGGGATCGATGGAAAACGCCGTGGTCGCCAACAGCGCGAGCAAAAATGCGATGAGCGTCTGCTTGGCGGGGTAGCGCTTAAACCAGACGATGCGGGCGGCGTCGCGCGCAGCCGTTGTGGAGAGATCGGAATCCTTCACAGTCCAAAGAGCCTTTCTAGAAACCTGCCAAAAAGGGACAGGTTTATTTTGGCAGGTTTTATCTGGGGAAACGTTACGGTTCTGTCATCGTTGCCCAGCAAACCACCACAAAGGTGCCTGTCCCCTTTGTGGTGGTATGTGGTGGTTAGGCGTCGAGGTAGATGCGCTGGGGGCGATTGCGGCGACGCGCAAAGATGACGAGCGCCAGGCCGGCGATCACGAGCGGCAGGCTCAGCAGCTGACCCATCGTGATGACGCCACCAAGCAGATAGCCAAGCTGGGCATCGGGCACGCGCACGAACTCGACGAGGAAGCGGACGATGCCGTAACCCATCACGAACACGCCCATAAACGTACCCTGGGGCAGCAGCGGCTTTTTGCGGCTGAGCACCTGCAGAATGCAAAAGAGCACGATGCCCTCAAGAAATGCCTCGTAGAGCTGGGAGGGATGACGCGGCATATCGCCCGCGGTGCCACCGAAGACCACGCCCCAGGGCAGATCGGTCGGCTTGCCCCACAGCTCACCGTTCACGAAATTGGCGCAACGTCCCAGGCACAGCGCCAGCGGAGCACCGATAACTGCAAGGTCGGCAATGGTCCAGGCGTCGAGCTTATACATGCGGCACACGATGATGCCGCCGATAATGCCGCCCACCAAGCCGCCATGGAAGCTCATGCCGCCTTCGTTGGTGGCAAAGATCTCGAGCGGATGTGCCCAGTAGTAGCCGTCGCCGTAAAAGATGACGTAGAACAGGCGCGCACCGATAATGAGGCCAAAGACCACGCCGACCACGACACTCGTCAGGTCATCAATCGTGATGTTAAAGCCCCAGCGACGCTGCGTGCGGTACATGACGACCGCCGTGAGCAGGGCGCCGACCACATAGGCCAGACCATACCAGTAAATCGTGATGGGCCCCGCCGAAATCGCGACGGGATCAAGCATATGGTAGAAGTCGTTGAGCATGTCGACCCTCCTACTCCCTACATACAAATGCGGCCGCGGGCCTTGCGCTCGCAGCCGCATATTTGGGCGTAACGTCTATGCGGAGTATGCCGTCCGCAGCTTTCGCATCTTAGAACGGCGCGTACTCGTCGTACAGGTCGTCGGTCTCACCGGAGGCATTGACCTGCTCCACGCGGGTAACGCCGGGCACATGCTCCTTGAGGATGCGCTCAATACCCATGGACAGGGTCAGCGAGCTCATGGGGCAGCCGGCGCAAGCGCCCTGCAGCTCCAGTTTGACGACGCCCTCGTCGTCAACGCCCACATACTCCATATCGCCGCCGTCGGCCTGCAGGTTGGGGCGAATCTCTTCAAGAACCTTCTTAAGCAGCTCTTCGTTAACAGCCACAGGGGCTCCTTTCTCACAATAACGCGGGCACGCCCGCGGACAGGGGCTATGTTACTACAGCCATGTACCCGCTTAGGCGCCAGCCATGCGTGCGGACACGACTTTCACGAGCGGTCAATTTGGGACGGGTCTCTTTTGGCTGTTTTGCCGCCAGCTGGCGTTGCCACGCGCTACTGCTGAGCCTGCCCCTCGGTGCCGATGTGAACATCGACGACAACCTGGCGGTAGCTGATGCCGCAGGAGTCGAGGATGCGGCGGCTGATGCGTCCGTCATCGGTGTCGGCGTACTTGTTGTCCAGGTAGACAACCTCGCCCACGCCCACCTGCGCCAAAATCTTGGCGCAGTCGTGGCACGGGAACAGCGTGACGTAGACCGTGGAACCCTCAAGATCTTTGAGCGAGCCACGGTAGTTGAGCACGGCGTTTGCCTCGGCATGCACCACGTAGTTGTGCTTGTCCTGCAACGGGTCGTCGCTCGTGCCCCACGGGAAAAAGTCGTCGTTGAGCGCCGAGGGCGTACCGTTGTAGCCCACCGAAAGGATGCGGTGGTTGGTGCTGGCGATGCACGCGCCCACCTGCGTGTTGGGGTCCTTACTGCGGCGCTGCGCGGCGATGGCCACGCTCATAAAGAACTCGTCCCAGCTAATGACGTCCAGGCGCTTGCCTGACGAAGTTTGATGAAGATCGTCCGACATGGCAGACACCTCCGTAATCGCAATAATTTGACCCATTGTAGCAGGTGAAAGGTGGAGGCGTTTGTCCCACCGGCGCCCTCACTTTTACACGCGACGGGGCTTTTGGTTGATGTGGTAGAGCTCGGCGAGACCCCGCAGCGTCAGCGCGTCGTCTACCGTCAGGCTGTGGCCGACCAACGCCGCGAGTGCCTCGGCGTCGTCGCCGGTAATGACGATGGGCACGTCGCCCTCCCCCGCGGCCTTGATCGCGCGCATCTCGGCGAGCACCATGTCGAGCATGCCGTCGATGCGGGCCACCTCGCCCAGAACCACGCCCGAGCGCATCGCCTCGCGCGTGTTACGGCCGATTACATGCGTGGGTGCCGAGGGCTCGACCTGCGGCAGGCGTGCCGCAGCAGCCGAGAGCGAGCGGGCGCCGAGCGCCAGACCCGGCGCGATGACGCCGCCGACAAAGGTACCGCGCGCATCGATGACCTCAATATTGGTCGTAGTGCCCAGGTCGATCACGATGCACGGAGAGCCGTAGACGGCACGGGCCGCCACGGCGTCGGCGATGCGGTCGGGGCCGATCTCGGCCGGATCGTCGTAGTGTACGGGCATGCCGGTCTTGAGACCCGGTCCCACGGTGAGCACACGCCCCGTGCAGGTACGGGAAAGCGCCGCCTTCCATGGGCGCTCGAGCGCCGGCACCACGCAACTCAGCACTGCAGCTGCGGGAACGAGCGCACCGGGCATGCCCGCATCGGCCGCCAGCGCGGCCATGACCTGCACGAGACGCATGCGCGCCTCGTCTGCTGTGATGCTCGACGGCGTGGTGATCTCGCACGTTGCAAGCGGACATTCCTGCGCCGCGGCCGAATCCTCGGCAAACAGGCCAAAGCGAATGAACGTGTTGCCCACGTCGACCGTCAATATATATGCGCACCCATTAAGCATCGTCGGCGCTCCTTTCGTCTGCCCAGCAGTATATCGCCTACCTAAACCAGTCATCCCAAAATGACTAACTTGCGGCTATACTGGTGCGCGGTCGTTTGCGAGCTCACGCAGCGGCCCTTGGTAACCCGACTTCCCGCGCCGTATCCGTAGCGGCGCTCCCGGGGGAAGCGGATATACGCAAAGGAGTTTTATATGAGCAATCCCTCGAACCGCGCTTCGATGCGCGGGCAACTCACGCTGCGCGGCGTCGTCATCGGCGTCCTTGGCTGCGTGATCATCACGGCAAGCTCGGCCTACACGGCCCTCAAGATGGGTGCACTCCCCTGGCCGATTATTTTCGCTGCCGTCATCTCGCTGTTCTTCCTGAAGCTCATGGGCAACGCCAGCCTCAACGAGGCCAACGTCACCCACACCATCATGTCCGCAGGCGCCATGGTCGCCGGCGGCCTGGCGTTTACCATCCCGGGCGCCTGGATGCTGGGCTATGCCGACCAGATCAGCTGGCTCGACATGTTTATCGTGGCACTCGCCGGCACCATCCTGGGCCTGCTGGCCACGGCACTCATTCACCGTCACTTTATCGTGGATGCCGCGCTTGAGTTCCCCACCGGCAACGCCGCAGCTCAGACCCTGCGCGCGACCGAGGCCGGCGGCAAGACCGGCAAGCAGCTCTTTGGCTCCATGGCCATCGCAGGCATCTACAGCGTGCTTCGCGACGCCCTGGGCGTGGTGCCCAGCATGCTATGCACGCTCAACATCCCCGGCGTGACCTTTGGCATCTACAACTCGCCCATGCTGCTCTCCGTCGGCTTCCTCGTGGGCTTCGCCCCCGTCGCCTTCTGGTTTGCCGGCGCCCTGCTGGGCAACTTTGGCATCATTGTGGGCGGCACCGCTGCCGGTCTGTTCGACGTTGTGACTGCGCAGGGCATCGTCAAGTCCCTGGGTATGGGCCTCATGATGGGCTTTGGCGTCGCCGTCGTCCTCAAGGACATCCTGCCGCAGGTCGCCGGTATCGTCCGCGGTCTCGCCGCCGACAGCTCCACCGACACCGACGAGCAGTCGCTCATCTCGGGCTCCCTCAAGCTCGACGCCGGTATCATCGGCCTGGGCGCTGCCGCCATCGCCGTGATCATCGCCATCGTGCTTGACCTTGGCCCCGTTCCGGCCGTCATCGTGACGCTGTTCACCTTTGTCACCACTATCATGAGCGCGCAGAGCTGCGGCCAGACGGGCATCGACCCCATGGAGATCTTTGGCCTCATCGTCATGCTCATCGTTGCCGCCTTCGCACAGCTCGCTCAGGTCAAACTGTTCTTTATCGCCGGCATCGTGGCCGTGGCGTGCGGCCTTGCGGGCGACGTCATGAACGACTTTAAGGCCGGCGCCGTGCTGGGCACCAACCCGCGCGCACAGTGGGTCGGCCAGGCCATCGGCGGCATCGTGGGCGCCCTGGTCGCCGCCGCCGTCATGGTCGCGCTCGTCACCGCCTATGGTCCGGACGCCTTCGGCCCCGACAAGAGCTTTGTGGCCGCGCAGGCAAGCGTTGTCGCCACCATGGTCTCGGGCATCCCGAGCGTACCGTGGTTCGCAGGCGGCTTTATCGCCGGCATCGTCATGTACTGGCTCGGCATTCCGGCCATGATGATCGGCCTGGGCGTGTACCTGCCGTTCTACATGTCACTCACGGCATTCCTGGGCTCCTGCGTCAAACTCGCCTACGACAAGTGGTCCGCCCACCGCGACGCCACCGCCGGTCTTTCTGACGAGGAGAGGGCTGCCAAGGATGCCGCCTTCCAGGAGCAGGGCTTGGTCGTTGCCAGCGGCCTGCTCGGCGGCGAGTCCATCGTCGGCGTTATCCTGGCGTTTGTCTCTGTTGGTCTGAGCCTGCTGGGGTAGGCCGAACAACAACGCACCAGCGCAGAGCGCGGGGTCGGAATCAAACCGGCCCCGCGCTTTTTTGTCTATTTGACTCTTATGATCCTCACGGCGTTTTAGCCATGTCGATTGTCCTGACTTCCAGGTCAACAAACCTTGTCTGACACCTCGCCTAACGCGGTGTAGAGTAAAGACGACAGACGCAAGAAGCGGCTCAGAAGCTAAACGAGGTAAGCATGGAACTCGACAAACAACAGATCAAGCGGCTGCGCGAGCGTCATCATCGTCGTCACGGTATACGCCCTGCACACAGCGAGGCCATGGAGAATGCCACCCGTTTCCTTAAGCAGGCGTTCAACATACGCGAGGGACGCGCGCCCTATCACGTGATTCGCAAGCGCTTTGTAAACGGGGCGCGCCTGACTGGCTCGCACTTATGCATCCTCATCATTGCCATGTTGATCGCGAGCATCGGCCTCGATATCGACTCGGATATCGCCATTGTAGGTGCCATGCTCATCTGCCCGCTCATGGGCTCGGTCCTTGCCACGGCATACGGCATCGCCACGCTCGACCGCGAGATTACCGTCGAAGCCGTCGCCGGCCTTGCGCTGCAAATGGCCTTTTGCCTGGTCACATCCACGTTGTACTTTAAGCTCTCGCCCCTTGGCACCACCACGGCCGCCATCATCGACAACTCGACGCCCACCGTGTGGGACCTCGCTGTCGCGCTCGCCGGCGGCTTTGCAGGCGGCCTAGGCAACTCACGCGACCAGGAACCCGCCACGCTTATCGCGGGCGTGGCCGTGGCAACCGCGCTCATGCCGCCCCTGTGCGCGGCGGGCTATGGCATCGCCATCGCGAGCGGTTCGCTGTTCCTCTCGGCGCTCTACGAGTTTGGCATCAACGTGGTCTTTATCGCGCTCGCGGCCGAAGCCGTACTACTTCTATTGCGCGTGCCGCTCAAGCGCGACCTCAACGGCGACGGCATTGTGACCGCCGAAGAAGATGCCGAGGTCGACGAGCTGTCACGCAAGGTGCGCCGCCGCATTATTGTGGGCACGGTGATCTTTGCCATCCCCTGCATCATCATGACGGCGGGTTCCATTGGCTCGGCACAGGCCGGCGTGCAGGACGGCTACGGTGTCACCGAGACCACACGCGAGCTTGCCGCGGTGCTGCCAGGCTTTAAGGATTACACCGTCGCCGTCGAGACCTCGGCTGCCGAAGGGAACGAGGAAGGCATGGTCGAGCGCGAGGTTGTCGCCCACGTGACGACAAGCGAGACGCTTGGGGCGCACGACCGTCACGTCGCCCGCAAGCTCATTGACCTCAACGTGCCCGAACTCGATCGCGTTGAGTTTGACGTGAAGTGATGCGGGATGTGAGATGGATGCGCGCACAGGCGCGAGTCGGAACGAGGCGCAGACGCGACGCAGGCCGCGAGCAAAAAAGCGGGGCGCGATTCATGTCCGTGCCCCGCTCGCTGTTTTATTGCCGTGAATCAACTGTCCGCATCGACATCGCCAGACCCCACCGTAAACGCCGGACCGGTACTCACCAGATAAAAACGGGTCACCCTGGTATCTCTAAATAGGTAGAGCAAGCCCTGATCGCGTCGGCGTGACAAGTACGCCACGTGGACCGTACCGAATTCTTCACCGTTTTCCTTCTTTAATATCAGGATGTTGGGGTCATCCGTACGCTTAAACTGCCCGTCTGTGCAGATTCCGTCTTGGTCGACCAGCTGCCATCGACAGTTGTCCTCCTCAAGAAAAGCCAGGGTTACCCGACTCGTTTTGTCATCCCGATAGAAACCATCAATGGCAAACCCTTCGGAAGCGCATTCCTGCATATAGGACGTTTCTCGGCTTATAGCAAACAGCCCTGTAGCGCCCAGGAGCACAGCCAGGCAGACCACTGCAAGGGTTATTGAGATAGTGCGGCGGCCCATGCTAGCCCAGCCGATAGTTGCTTAACGGAGCGTGAAACATACCTGGAACCTCCGATATCAGGGGGAACGTCGCCTATGGCCTGCCGGCAATCATATGTTTCCAACATCAAACCATATGGTTACAACTCGTTGGAGATAGGTTCCATGAACGGACGATAATTTGCGGCGAACGGCTACATATGTTCATTATCTCAGGGTTCTGGAGGCAATTTTTGGTGCCACCGAGACGTTGTTTTCGGAAGTATGCGGCAAATTCCGGAGCCCTCGAGCACACCCCGGTTTTTCACCAATAAAACCGCAGGTACAAAGCTTGGGCATATCCAGTGTGCTCGGCCTATTCAAATTTTGCCGCATACTTCCGAAATCCGAGTCCGCTGAAGGCGCCTGCAACGCTATTTACGCAACATATGTGCAATCAAAACCACCCCTAAAAGGGGTGGTTTGCTCT
>CABJFQ010000022.1 GCA_902364975.1 Coriobacteriaceae bacterium
TGACTATTAGCGGCTAAAATCGCCCGGCGCTAACAGCATCGAGGATCTGTACGGAAGGCCGCTCGAGGGCTCGCCAGTGCCCTACGTCTGGCTCGACGCGACCTACGTCAAGGAGCCCACTCTTCTTCGAGATTGTTTTCCGCAAGATAGCCAAAGCAATATCATTCCAAAGGCGTATTTAAAACCCAGCCCCACTGGGGCGTAGCGGTAGTGTGGTAGTAGTTCAGCCACCAGGCCAGTGATATCGTCCTAATAAATTTAACGGGTTAAAGGGCTAGCAAAAACCGATACATCATCTGCATTATGCATTACAAAATGATGCGTAACTACACACCACATCGAAATTAACCTAAATGGCTCGATAATGGAATTACGCTCTTTTGTAATGGAGTCCTCCGGCTGATTCTATTATCTGTTCTACATTATTAATACAAAACTATTCGACCACGACATAACAGCTGAAACAACGTTGCAGCCGGAGCAGGGATATCGCCTCCATTGACAAGCAAATGGCAACCCGCGATGAGAATCATCGGATTTGGTACCGATCCAGACCTCAGCAAAGGGTATAAGCAACGTTTGTATAAGGCAGATTTCCACTTTCCTCAACTAGCAACATTGAAGAACTAAAAGTAAACTGAATCAAATAATTGTATCAAGCTCAGTCATAATAATCCAACCGATTCTCAAGCTCTTTTTCGAGCAAGGCAATCCTTTGTGTAAGGCTTTTGATTGCCAAAACATGACGGCTCACCGCAACGCTAAGGGATAGAGAGATTGCAAGCAACAGCACAATTGCACCCAGGAAGAGGAAATTGGCCGGGTTAACAAACCCAATAGCCGTGGAGCAATAAAAAATAAGCTGAGGGAATAAATCACAAAGCAAGGCCGCCATGCACATTAAAATCCAAAGCAAAGAATACTTAAGAAGCATCTTTCCTTTGGATACGAGTCGAAGAACATAAACGAGGAACCCACCAAAAAAGATGGCTGCCCCAATCCTTAGAAAATAATTCATTATTGGTCTCCCCTATGGATCCAACACACAAGGACAATAGCAAGCGTAACTTTAATCATGTAGTAGACGGAAGAGAGGAGCCCAATGGATGAACGCCCGCCCTGGCGCTCATTCATCTTTACAGGTGCCTCCATAACGGGGAGACCAAGCTTCATAGCCAAAGCTATCGATTCCGGCTCCGGATAATCATCAGGATAGCTCTTGCAGAATAAGTCGATGGCGTCTTTATTGCAGGCTCTAAAGCCAGAAGTGGGATCGGTGACCGCCTTACCTGTAAGCAACTTAAGCAAAAAAGAGAGCCACCTGATTCCAACACGACGCATAAAGGTTGATTGGAAACCGTCGGTCTCGACCAAGAATCGAGAGCCTATCGCCAGACTCGCCCCACCCTCAATCAGCTTAACAAGCTCAGGTATATAAGAAGGATCATGTTGGCCATCGCCGTCAACCTGAATGTCAATATCATAGCCAAATCTCTGAGCATACTTATGCCCCGCCTGGACCGCCCCACCGATACCAAGGTTCTGTGGGAGATCCAATATGTTGACATCATGCTCTCGACAAAGCCTAAGTGTCCCATCCTGTGAGCCGTCGTTAATTACGACATAGTCATATCCAGCAGCCTTAATTGAAGCAACGGTATTGAGAATGCATTCCTGCTCGTTATAAGCGGGAATAATTACCAGAACACGCGGATATCCTTTTGAATCTTTTGTTAAAGCAAATGACAATCGAGTTTCATCCATTCCAAATAATAGTTGGCCCTTAGCGACGCTCGAAGAAAATGCGACCCTTACAGTCCAACGCACTGTCTAGTAATGAATAAAGTTTACAGCATCCGGACTAACCATCGCGAAGTTACATCTCAAGCTTGGATATTTAGTTTGCACGGCTGGCATACAGCTGACGTTCACCTGGAGCCCCCATCTGCCATCGCAAGATACAAATCCGCTGCGGCTCTCGCCCAATTGCGCGGTGCATAAGACTTCGACGCCATTCTAATCGGACAAAACTGCTCCAACTATCCCCCCCATCCCAACGATAGCCTTAATCTTTGGCACTAGCTTAAAGAAACGCGATCTGGGTTGATACAGGCGAGGCCAACATGCAGCAGCGACGCGACGCCGGACGCTAGCAATAAATAGGCGCCGAGACCCATGTCGGCCCCAAAGCCAGGCGCAATAACAGCGGCGTGCTTCTTGATATTCAGCGGTGCTCAAGCGAGCAAATATTCATGAAATAGGAGGAATCGACAATACCAAAATCGGCACTTATATCCAACTTCACGCAAAAGCCGAACAAAAGCCCTTGATTATCAACTTCATCCGAACAAAAGCCAGCCAAGTATCACTTAGCAAATACAAAACGCCTTCTCGACATCCATAGCAGTGGCATCCCAGTTATATCGACTTTCAACAAGCGCCCTAGAGTTTCGAGACTGAAGAGAAAGCAGCTCTCGATCATCAAAAAGCCTGCATAATGCCGAAACCACCTCATCAGATGCCATGGACCGAATTATTGTGCCGTAGCTATCATCTAAGATAAGCTCGCGTGCCCCGCCCACATCTGTTACCACTGCAGGCGTTCCGCAGGCTGAAGCTTCAAGAAGTACCGTTGAAAAGCCTTCGGAACGAGTTGGAAGACAAAGCACATCTGCTTGCTGAAGTAAGGAAGAAATATCCTCTGTGTTACATCTCCCAAGCCAAAACAAGTTAGACGAACAGGCTTCCTTGACCTCATTAGCCAGCGGACCATCCCCTGCAAGAACAAAACAAATATCACGCTTGGTAATATCTTTTGTGCGAGCCGCCTCAATAATTGAATTAATTCCCTTTTCAGGAATAAGCCGCCCGACAAAAGCTACAACCAAAGATGACTGAGGGATACCTAATTCAGATCGGAAATCTCTCCCCGAAGAAATACTCCTATAGAATGAGGCATTGATTGAGTTTGAAATGACGCCCTTTGCAGTGATATTAAAGTGCTGAAGCCATTCAACACTTTTAGAAGAAATCCCATAGAAATCAGGGTCAAACGTCTTTACGCGATCCGTAATCCAATCCTCATATCGGCGCACAAAAAAATCAAGGAGTGGCTGATTGAAGGAAAGATACGCTGAGCCGTGGTCGAGAACGACAGCCTTAGCACTATGATCCGCAGCAAACCTCAGCCCTTCGAGCGAGAGAGGGAAAAGTCTCGTGTTTATCAGAACACCATTCCACTCATAATCATCAAGGGTTTGCAGGAGTCGGTAATAATCACTGGTTTTTTTGGGAAGAGGAAGTCTTCCATCAAGTAACGGAATGCAAGGAAGACGAATTACCTCCAGGCCGTTTTCGACTGAATGACCGACTCCCACGCGCATCGAATCATTAGTAACGATAACCACCCTATCGCCGCGTGCAGTCAAGGCGTGAGCGAGACCATCGACAAAATTACCAATTCCACTAAGTTGCGGGTGATAATGGTGAGTGAAAATACAAATAGAGGAGCTCATCACATAACCTCATCTGATATAGATGTCATATCCTTAATTCTGTGCCGTCCAGACTTCCCCATCTCCAAAGTCGAGCAAGAGCGGAAGATGGGTATGTCGATTATCCGGTGACGGTATTTTTTTCCAATCGCCATACATCGTTGTAAGATATTTATCCGTCATACGAGGAACAGGGAATTCACTGCCTTCGAAAACCGCGCTGCTCAGAGGGAAAATCTCTGAAATAGGCACTGGCGCCATATTCGGCCAGCTTAACGTCAGACAGTAATCAGAGACCTCACCCGTATTTGAGTCGGCAATACAGGAATCGAACAAATCCTGGTAAGAGCATGCGCCTCGAGAAACCAGTTGTTCCACCACGTGCATAGCAGAACAACCAATTTGCTCGAGTTGACCAAGGAACCCTTTATGAGGGACAACAATGGAAGAAGAATGATATAAATAAGCTCTTTTCTGTGCAATTGATGCAGTTCGGACTTGCTTTGCACGAAGGCGTTTATCTGTATAGAGCTGGTCATATGGAAAGATGTCGACAAAAATGCCCATCGAACTGGAAGCCTCTCGAGCCTCTTGATTCTCGAAGCGAGTTCCATCGCGATACACCTTAGCAAACATCGCAGCATAGCCAGTAGTATTCCGCGATGTATGGAGCGAATATCCTTCCGGTAACCCACCCTCGGCTAAAGAGCAAAAGCGGTCATAATCTGAACGCATCATTCCGATATCTATATCATCATCCCAAGGGATAAACCCCCTATGACGCATTGCTCCTAAACATGTTCCACCGTCAAGCCACCACCTGATGCCGTGCTTAGAGCAGAATGCGGCGACAACCTGAAGGATATCCAATTCAGTGTTTTGAAGCTTTAATAGCGCGTGAGCTTTAGACATCATCGGCCTATCCCTTTTCCCCGAACCATTGTTGCGTCTGTTTCCCCAAAACAGAAGACTGATAAATAAGGCAAATGGCATTGGATATAAGCGCCGATACAGTAGGGCCATTTAAGCCAAACAGCATTTGCGCAGGAGCCATAACAGCGACAGCACTAATTAAGGACAGCATGCTGCCAACAAATACCCCTCGGTAATTATCAAGAGAAACCAGCAAATCGTTGACAAACCAAGCGATCCCAGTCAAAAAGGCACAAGCCAACATAGGCTGAAGGAGATCGGTATGTTTAGCTATTCCAGCGCCATAAAACAGTGACAGCAATAATTTACCGAAAAAGAAAAGGGCAACTGAAGATATGACACCGACAAAAAAGATGCCAGCAAGTATTTTACCTATGAGCGAAAAAAAGGACTTTTCTCTAGAATGGTAACGCTCTACTAGATAACCTAATAAAGGATTATAAATATAAGTCGCACCCATTTGGATAATTGCCACAGGTGCAGCAACTGATGCATAAATACCCAGAGCAGAATCTCCGAATGAATAAGATAAATACTGCCTGGGAATATTCGGCGCCGCAGAAGCAGCAATGCCGCCCAGAACGATGGGCAAACAGCTACATAGGAAGGCTCTGACCTTCGCTCCGCTAATTCCAAGCTTGATTGCAGAAATCCGATTTGATCTTGGAAAATCGTAAATAACTCCAATGCCTATTGTCACTACCGTCATAAGCAACAGTGCACCTTCGAGGCTATTGAAAAATCCAAAGACAAGAATGAATGAAAGGAGAGAGCCGATGCCCTGCATTATGAGGGATTTCCCAATATAGTCCATCCTATGACCAACCTGATCATTAGCATGCATGACATCAATGACTAAGCCAGCGGTTTTATAGAGAGCATACAGAAGAATAGCGGGCACCGTACCAATACGACACGTTGCAATGGAATAGACGGCTAACATTGCAAACGCTATAAACGTAGTAAAGAAACGAAAAGTCAGGTATTCACCAGCAGAGTTTTTCCTTTCAACATCTGCAATTTGCACCGTGTACATCCTGTATTGGGCTAATTGAGAAAACATGTTGAAAATAGACATAGCCAGCGAATAAATGCCTGCAGCACTATATCCATCAGACAGCCGAACGACCAAAATGGTGATAAGCCACTGACAGCCTAAATTAGTCAACGAACCGACGGTATTCCAGAACATATTAAGTTTAATCGAAAGAGTCTTCTCTGTGGCCTTCACAAATATAAGTGCCCTTCTAAACCTGTCGAAATGAGGATACGGAGCTATCTCGCAGCTTTAAGTTCTTTTAAAATCAAAATAAACAGCCAATTCGGCACAAGACGTATAATGATATCTGCTTTAGCGATAGACGGGCAAGCTCGTCGGTATTTAAGTAAACCAATTATGGAGCGCCGCTCCCTTGCTTCAGCGAACCCCAATATTTCCTTTAGATGCGGTGAATCGGGAAATCTATCGGCAAATCGCCTAGCAGTATCAACCCTGTTTTTAACTCTTGTCGAATACCAATCATCTTTTGAAGAAACACCTGCAAGGAATCCAGTTTCGTTACCACCATGTCGACGATACTTAACCAAAGGAGTCATAGTAAAGCTGCACTTCCCCAGTTCACTGCAACCCAATGTCAACCACAAGTCATGTGCAGTCGATTCCGGAAAGGGAATCATCGACTTCGCCGCACTCGCATCTAACATGAGAGCCATACCAATGCCGTAACATACGCTTGCGGCCTGTACAGTAATATCCTCTCCAGAGCACCAATTTACTTCCGGCGAATTAGGATGAGCTTTCCTATAACTCTTTACCAGAATATTTCCGTTTTCGTCAATTACCGATCTATCACAAACATCTAGAATTGAGCCTTCTTCTAGCATATGGTTGAGCGAAACTTCAACTCTATTAGGCTCCCAAATATCATCCTGATCGCAAAGTACTACGTAATCCCCTTCCGCCAAGGAGAGCAGCGCCTCGAACGATTTGACATAACCGAGATTATTATCACCGTGATAATACCGATAGGCGTTTTTCGTTATATGCGCTTGGATAAACCGCTCTAATGAATCCGATTCAGGGCAGTCATTTCTAACTAGAAGCGTAAGCGGAAACGTTTGTTTATCTATCGAATCAAGTTGTTCCGCGAAAAACTTAAGATCGGGTTTATAAGCTGAGAGAAGTACGCATACGCCAATATCATTTCCCATTTCTATTTCCAAAAATCCTCCCAAATTCATTGCTAAAGATTATCAAAGCACCCTCAGTTAAAAGAAACTCTTTTAAAAATAGAGTATTTATCCCTGTCTCTTAAAACGAGTGCCTAATATCAATAAGTAACAACCTTCGTTCCATAAGGAATATTATCGTAAATCCATTTTGCGTTCTGGATCTCAAGACGCACGCATCCGGCAGAGGATGGGACCCCCATCGTGGGATCCATCACGCGATTGCTGTTAACATAGTAGGGTGAGGAATGGAATAGGTAATCACCATAGAACTGCGTGTAGTAATAGCAAGTATATCCATGCCCAAAGGAGTATCCCTTACCGTAGACTTGATACTCCCCTATCACCGTAGGCGTGCTAGCCTTTCCCGTCGAACATACATATCGACGGTTTAAGGACCAGTTATTCCAGGATCCAGTGTAAATACTCGTAACGCAACGTGACGTATCGACAAGTATCAGCCAATTTGTATTGCTTGAATAACTTTGAGCCTTAGCATCCATATAGTCTGACACCCACGCGCCGTTGGCCATGAAATAATTCCAGGATCCGTCCACAACGCGCCAGCCAGTAGCCATGGCACCACTAGCGTCAAACCAATACCAGGTACCCCCCAGGTTAAGCCACCCTGTTTGCATATAACCAGACGAATTCAAGTAATACCAAGATCCGTTAACGGCAACCCAGCCGGTTTTCATAACGTAGGTAGATGGGTCCAAATAGAACCAGGAGCCATCCTTGTACAGCCAGCCAGATCGTGCATAGCCAGCGGTCTCATCAAAGAAGTACCATTTTCCGTTAACGTTCTTCCATCCAGCGCAGGGGGAGCCATCGGTTGGATCAGCATAGAACTTACAGCCTCCAAGCATCACAAACCCGTGAGCTTCGATCAATTCGCCATCGCCGTTTGATGTAAACAGTTTTCCATTAAGCAATGCTCCACACAATGAGCAATCAGAACCTGCAAAAGCCTTAGATGGCTCATCCTGAACCGAGTCCTGGACATCAACCCATTCACGACAAGCAACAGCGCCTGAAGCTTTTGCATAATAGCTTTTCCCATTTACAGAAAAATGACCAAGCAGCATTTTACCGTCGGCGGCAGGATCGAGATAATAGTATTGACTACCGTCCTTCAGCCATCCAGCCTTTATAATGCCCGACGCATGAGAAGGCTCAGCGTAATACCAGTCTCCATCGCTCATAAACCAGCCGAGTGACAACGCTCCCGTTGAAGAAAAATGATACTGATTGGATCCGATGACAAAAAAGCCGGTAGCCATTCTATTGTCATTTGCGACATCGAGCCAATACCAAACGCCATTCACCAAACGCCAGCCCGATGCAAGTGCGCCGGAACCGTCAGCGTAATACCAGTCCGTCCCATCAAACGCCCAACCAACAGCCATTGCGCCGGAATCCGATAAATAGTAACGAGACGAACCGACAGAAACGATTCCTCTAGACATAACACCATCATTGGCGGGATCAAGCCAATACCAGTTATTGCCAGTTTGAAGCCAGCCGGTTAAGACTTCACCATTGCTACCCCAATACCATAAACCGTTATCAAGGCACCATCCATTAATCAGTCCATAGGTTCCAAGAAGATAAGGGTGCCCATCAATAACACGTCGACCAGTAGCCATAGAACAGCTGTTAAGGGAGTCAAACCAGTACCATTGGTCTCCAATAAACTGCCAGCCACTTGCCAAAGCGCCTGACGGACCCGCGTAATACCACTTATTTTCAGTAAAAATCCAGCCGCAGCTCATTGCGCCGTCACGAGCGGGGTCCAAGTAGTACAGCGAGTCGTCAATATTCTGAATTCCGGTCAAACGACAGCCATCTAGATAGTAATACCAGGACAAACCGTTCCATTGCCATCCAGATAGTTGTTCTGTAGTCGACGGGTCATGGCTTTCGACAACCTGTAGGCTCGAATCTTCCGTTGTTTTGCCGGCACAATCGCTGGAGTCTTGAGAGCAACCGCCACCGACCAATGCTCCCGGCCCACCTGTCGAGTCGCGCTCTACGACACCGTTATCCGCCCCCTCTTCCACGGCATAAGCAGTGCAAGAAAATGCGGGGGCTATAACTGAGAGTAAGGCGGAAAATAGCATCAAGCCAATTACTCGCCAGCAAATTCGATGATCAATCCGAGCATTCATTTCAGGCCCCCAACCGGTACCGACTGTCTTGCAGGGAATCTATTAAATAAACGGACGAGCTGCGCCGATTACATTTCCCCTTGCACTAATAGGATGAATTCCGACACCTTGATGAGGCCAGGAATCAATCATCAAGCCGCCGCCAAGTGCAATTGCAATATGACCGCGGTAATAAATCACATCGCCGCGTTGAATCGAGCTCGTGCTCACGGGCATAAAGATATTGCTTCGATACCAATTCATGGAATTATAGGTTTGGCTTGGATCCCAGCGATGGTTATAAGGGTTGTAAACACCCATATCCATGCCAGTAGCATAAAGGCACTGCAAGACAAAACCAGAGCAATCAACAGCTCCACCGGGAGCGGTAGACCAAGGCTCAATATATTGCGTACCAATATACTCATAGGCGCGCTGGATAAAGGCGTTCACGCAATCTTCCCGCGTTGCTTCGACAGAAATGCGAGAAGGGGTCACATAGGTAAAGTATCCGGTGCAATAGCCAGGCAGCCGAACAGTCCAAGAACTGACCTGAGGATACTGGGATGGATTTTGCCAGCCAACTTTGTCGCACTGTCCATCGCTCCAGAAAACTCGACGAACGCCATCGATGGTTCTTGCGCCCGTTGCCATAGCGCCGCTGCCGTCTAACCAATACCACTTACCCGAATCTTTAAGCCAGCCAACATGCATGCTTCCATTGGACTCAAGGTAATACCATGTTCCATTCAGGCATTTCCAACCAGTTGCCATTTTTCCGTCAGCGTTTAGGTAATACCATGCACCGCCAGTAAAAACCCATCCGGTCTTCATCACGCCAGAATCAGCATCAAGCCAATACCAATCGCCGTCAATCTGCAGCCATCCACGATGAATGACGCCCGTTCCGGGCTCTGCGTAAAACCTTAGATTTGCGACGTTAACCCAGCCGGACGCAACCTGCCAACCATCAGCTCCGGCGGTTTTAAGGATAGTGCCGTTTTCGCGAATCACATCCTTGCAAAGATATCCATTATCATCAGCGTATCTTTGAACGCCGTCATTAACGGTAACCCAGCTGGAAACCATAAGCCTACCGCTCTGGTTTGCAAAAAAATCGTTGCCGCCCACCTCAAATAAGCCCGTTTTCATGAGATGGCTAACAGGGTCCAGGTAATACCAGCTCGTGCCCTCTTTATACCAGCCAGAAATAAGTGCACCAGATTGGGAGGCGAAATACCAGCCGTCCTCGACCTGAGCCCAACCAACAGCCATAGCCCCGTTAGGCTTTAAATAATAAGCTGCATTGCCAAGGTCTAAATACCCAACGGACATCTTACCATCGGAGGCTGGGTCGAGATAATACCAAGCGCCGTTAACGAGTTTCCAGCCAGTGGCCGCAATACCGTTAGAGCAGTAATACCAATCTGCTCCGTCTTTGTACCATCCATTTGCGAGGCCATAGTCACCAAAAATGTAGGTTCTTCCATCAATCTTTTGACGACCCTTAAACATGATGAACGTCTGTGGGTCAAAATAATAGCGAGCCCCACCTATCGTTTGCCATGACGAAGCAAGGGCACCCGATGAATAAGCCCAGTACCAATTCCCGTCAACGAGAATCCAGCCGGTTTTCATAGCACCAGTGGCATCTAAATAGTATTTCCCGCTCCCGGGGTCGACAAAACCAACCTGCATTATATGGGTGGCAGGATCCAGGTAATACCATGTGCCGTCTTGATAAAACCAACCAGCAGCTAAATCGCCTCCAGCATTGGCATAAAACCAATTTCCATCTGAGTTACGTAGCCAGCAGTTCTGATATAGCGCGCCAAAAGGCGTTGCGGCATTGCCGTCATTCGCATAAAACGAAACAGTCGATCCGCCAGCATCGGTCACATTGAAATAACCTGTCTGCATTGCACCATCATTGGCTGGATCAAGCCAATACCAATAGCCCCCGCTTTGCAGCCAGCCAGTTTGGTGTTTACCGTTTTTTCCGTAATACCAAACTCCAGACGACTCGTCTCGTTGCCAGCCATCTTTTATGACGGAAGAATTATCAGGTTGCAAATCATCGGAAACCACAGAAGAAAAATCCGCTTTTGACTCAATACTCTGAGCCTCAACGGAATCCTGTGCAAACGCGACATTCGCACTCAGGGGCAAGCAGCAAGCAGTGACTAATGACGCAGCAGCACAAACAAACGTGGCCTTCTTTTCGAATCGATACATAAGCGACCCTCCCAGATATCTCATTTATTTATTTTAATCCACATTCCAGGATTGATTTTCGTTACTGTCTGTTCAGTCTATGTAGATAAATATATTAAATTGAACAAAACGTTCAATCATTCTATTCTTTCCCTAAGCAATGAACATCTTAATTGGAGGCCTGCAGTGGAACTGACCAAGCGTAACTTTACTGTTCTGTACGAATACCTAAAGAACCCATATGCCAGCCAGCGAGAAGTTGCCGAGCGCACTGGCCTCTCACTTGGATCGGTAAACGCAGCAAATAAAGAGCTTACGAATGAGGGCCTTCTCGAATCGGACAGCCTAACCGACAGCGGTTACGAAGCACTTCACCCCTATAAGGTTGAAAACGCAGTGATATTGGCTGCGGGGCTTTCGAGCCGCTTTGCTCCCATTTCGTATGAAAAGCCCAAAGGCCTTTTAAAGGTACGTGGTGAGATTCTCATCGAACGTCAGATTAGGCAGCTGCAAGACGCAGGTATCAGCAATATCACCGTCGTTGTCGGCTATAAAAAAGAATATTTCTTCTATCTTGAAAGCAAGTTCGGCGTTTCGATTGTCGTCAACAACGAATACGCATCCAAAAATAACCACGCATCACTTATGTGCGTAAGGGAGCGACTTGGCAACACCTACATTTGCTCAAGCGATGATTACCTTCTAAACAATCCGTTTGAAGCATATGTTTGGAAAGCATTTTATTCTGCTCAATATGCTGAAGGCGCCACCAAAGAATGGTGCATTCAAACGGGAGCAATGGATAGAATCACCAATGTTACGATTGGCGGGTCCGATGCATGGTACATGCTCGGGCATGTCTACTTTGATAAAGCCTTCTCGCTTGCGTTTAAGCAGATTCTTGAAACGGAATATAACAAGCCCGAAACAACGGACAAACTTTGGGAAGATCTGTATATCGAGCACATCAAGGAGCTCGATATGGTGATCAAGAAGTATCCTGAGGGCGAGATCAACGAATTCGATTCTCTTGATGAGCTGCGTGCCTTTGATCCGCATTTTATCGAAAACGTTGACTCCGATATTTTCGATAACATCGAGCAAGTGCTCGGCTGCTCCAAATCAGAGATTCACGACGTTTATCCCCTTAAACAAGGTCTTACGAACCTATCGTGCCACTTTAGAACCAATGATGGAGAGTACGTTTACCGCCATCCGGGAGTCGGAACCGAACTGCTTATTAACAGAAATGGAGAAGTAGCCGCACTTAAAAAGGCCAAGGAACTCGGCCTTGACGATACGTTCATCCATGAGGACCCAAAGCGCGGTTGGAAAATTTCGAAGTTTGTACCCAACGCAAAGCAGCCTAATCCACACGATGCTGCCCAAATGAATCGAATGATGCAGATGTGTCGTTCGCTTCACGAGAGCGGTGCAAACGTCGAAACCGAATTTGACTTCTACCTCGAAGCGAAGCGCTACGAATCACTTCTTCTGGAAAAAGGTCCCATCGACATTCCAGGCTACAGGGAAATGGCCGCCGAAATCGATGAATTGGAGCGCTTTGTTCAGGCCGACAATGCGCCAAAATGCCTTTGTCACAATGACTTCTTCTACCTCAATTTTCTTATCGATGAAAACGACAAGTACTATCTCATTGACTGGGAATATGCTGGCATGAGCGATTACGCGAACGATTTTGGAACTTGCAGTGTCTGCTGTGAGCTTTCCGAAGATGAAGTCGACCGCGCGCTTGATGCATATTTTGGGCGCAGGGCAACAAACAACGAAATTGCGCATAACTATGCGCACATTGCCCTTGCAGGATGGTGCTGGTACCTCTGGTCTCTTCTGAAAGAAGCCGAAGGCGACTTCGTGGGCGAATGGCTCTATATCTACTTCAATTACGGTGCCAAATACCTTAAAAAGGCACTGGAGATCTATCGGAAAGGTGAGTAACGATGCAATTCGGCTTTTTTAGCGGTCTTCTTTGGGGCCTTGATACAGTAATTCTTGGAATCGGCTTGGCGCTTGCGCCCTATATTGGATCGGCGGAAGCGCTTGCATGCGCCTCCATTGCGGGATCCTTTCTCCATGATGCCTTCTGTGCAATCTGGCTCTTTGGCTACATGGGAGTCCGAGGCAGACTGAAAGACACGCTCGCTGCACTTAAAACTCGTTCGGGCAAGGTCGTCATCGCCGGCGCTCTACTCGGTGGACCTATCGGAATGACCGGCTACGTATTGGCAATTAATAACATCGGAGCTGCCTACACGGCAATCATCTCCGCCTTCTATCCCGCAGTCGGAGCATTCCTTTCCTTCGTGCTGCTGAAGGAGAAAATGGGCAAAGGCCAGATTCTTTCCCTTCTCGTTGCTCTTTGCGGCGTAATGACGATGGGCTATCTATCGGCCGGGTCGAGTGAGATTGCAAATGCCCCCCTCGGCTTACTCGGGGCGGTGCTTGCCGTTATTGGATGGGGATCCGAAGCGGTGCTGTGCGCATGGGGAATGAAAGATGATGCCGTTGATGACGAAACGGCTTTGCAAATCCGCGAAACTACAAGTGCACTTGTTTATGGAGTGCTCGTACTCCCCCTCTTCGGAGCATGGCATTTCACGTTGGGCGCTATCCCAAGCATGCCCACATTGATTATTGCACTCGCCGGACTCGCAGGAACTGCATCCTATCTGTTCTATTACAAGGGCATTGCGGCAATCGGAGCAGCGCGTGCGATGGCTCTGAATATCTCCTATTCGGCATGGTCAGTGGTCTTTGGCCTGATCTTGCTTGGAACAATTCCCGACATGGCATCCGTAATCTGCTGCGTTGTAATTGTATGCGGAACAGTTTTGGCAGCCAGTAACTGGGACGAACTATTTGGACGTAAGAAGACGGCGTAGCTAGATTAACAAAGTAGCAAAAGGGGAGAGCTCGTCGAGTTCTCCCCTTTTAGCATCATGGCTATTCAATTACCACGGCCTGGCTATCCATCTGTTGCCACGTGCCGAAGAACACTTGGGCATTTCGCGTAACATTGCCGTTAATCGAATCCGAAAGATAGACAATTCCCTGCTCGTCATCATAGCCTTTAAGGACTACGGCATGATTACCGCCCCACAGACCATAGGAATGCCCGTTATACCAACGCGCAGCATAACGGCCTCCTGGCCAACTTCCCCATTCGGTATTCCACATCTCAACAGGTTGACCACAGGTCAGCCTGTTCTTAATGGAAGAAATTGACGAGAAAGAAACGTCTTTTGCCTGCTTGCCACTTCCAGCAGCACGCAGAAAGTTATTACCAGCAATAGTAATCGCAGGTGCGACGCATCCCATGAGACCCCCGCTGCTACGCCTTGGATTGCCATCAAAAGCGGTAACAAAATTGCCATTGCTTCCCTTGGGCAAATAGTAATCCGCAATAATCGTCTTACCTAAACCGAAACCATAGTAGTTAAGCAAGTTTGTAAGGGCAACCGACTCACAGCCAGTAGGAAGTTCCGGGTACTGCGAATAGCACGGGACATCGACCCAAGCGCCAACCATTGTTAGCGCCGGAATAATTTAGCCAAATATAG
>CABJFQ010000023.1 GCA_902364975.1 Coriobacteriaceae bacterium
TATGGGAGGTGTTCGGATAAAGTCGATAATCAAGGGCTGTGACACGCGACGGTTACCTTTAATGGATATGAGATGAATGAGGCGATTGTTTTGCTATACTCTCTCCGCACGGGCGATTGGCGCAACGGTTAGCGCAGGTGCTTTACACGCACAAGGCTGGGGGTTCGAATCCCTCATCGCCCACCACTGATTTGGAAACGGTCCTCGAAAGGGGACCGTTTTTGTTTGCGCCCGGTGCATGGGATTCGAACCCGCCAGCACGTCCGTCACAAAGGCCGTGGCCAAAAAATGGCAAAAATGAGTACTGTTACTAATTTTGTAGCAGCGATTTTTGGGTTTCGCTGGGTAAATCTAGCCCTGAATCAGCGATTTGAAGCCTTTGCTAGCTGTTTCCCCATTAACATAACTGAACATGTGTGGTCTAACTAATCCTAGATAGTCGGTTTCATATGAGATTCAGCTGGTGACAGTACTCACATTTGGCATTTTTTGTCCAAAGGCTCTCCTGGCCGGTAGCGCGCAGAGATGTGGTGTAAGAGGCGGGGCATGCCCCGCCTCCGCCCTTTCTCGAAAGGGAGGGGACACCGCCTAGAATTCGTCGTTGGAGTAATGAAGGTGACGGATGGAAGGAAAGGCGATGCCCCAAGAAGAGAGTGTACTGCGCCTCGGCCGCGACGAGGCCCTCGAGGCGGCGAGGCTTTGGCAGGAGTGCGGCGACGCGCGCGAGTTCGCGTGCAGGGTGCTGGGCAGCGTGATGAACGCGCTGATGGACTCCGAGGCCCAGCAGATGTGCGGCGCGAGCCGCAACGAGCGCAGCGACGGCAGGGAGAACAGCCGCAACGGCTACCGCCCCAGGTCGCTCAAGACCGCCGTGGGCGACGTGGAGCTCGAGATACCCAAGCTCAGGCACGGCACCTACTACCCCGAGGGCATGCTCGCGCGATGGTCGCGCGTCGACACCTCGGTGGCCGCCATCGTGCAGGAGATGTACGTATGCGGCGTGTCCACCCGCAAGGTCGAGCGCGTGGCGTCCAAGCTGGGCATATCCTCGCTGTCGAGCTCGGAGGTCTCGAGCCTCTGCTCCGACCTCGACGCCGAGGTGGCGGAGTTCCGCCGCCGCGACCTGTCGGGCACGCCGTGCTGCTACCTGTGGCTCGACGCCACCTACATGAGCTGCAGGGTCGGCTCGTCGGTCGTCTCGCAGGGCGTCGTGACCGCGATCGGGCTGGGCGCCGACGGGCGCAAGCACTTCCTGGGCTGCGACGTGGTCGACACCGAGAGCGAGGACTCCTGGGCGGCATTCCTCGGCGGGCTGCGCGAGCGCGGGCTGGCCGGCGTTCGCCTCGTGGTCTCCGACACCACGCCGGGCTCGTGGCCGCCGTCTCGCGCCTGTTCCAGGGCTGCGCCTGGCAGCGCTGCGTGACGCACCTGCAGCGCAACCTCCAGAGCGCCTGCTCGGGCAGGCCCGAGGACTCCAAGGCGGTGTCAGGGACCTCGTGCACGCCGCGGTCTACCAGGACGACCCCGACCTCGCGCGCTGCGTGTGGGCCGAGGCGGCGCCCTGGGTGGCGTCGGTGTCCGCCAGGGCCGGCGAGGTCTTCGAGCAGGCCGAGGACTCCGCGCTGGCGTTCACGGCCTTCCCCAGGGCGCACTGGGCCAAGCTCCGCACCAACAACGTCCAGGAACGCGCCAACCGCGAGATAAAGCGCCGCTACAGGGTCGTGCAGTCCTTCCCCTCGAGGGAGTCGATGCTGCGCCTGACGTGCGCGAGCCTCATGGAGACCGAGGGGCAGTGGTCCCAGCAGCGCGTGTTCTCCGAGGCCTCGGCCGCCGAGGGCTTCGCCGAGCCCGCGGGCAGGCCGGCCCCGACAGAGGGGAGGCGCCGCGCGCTCGGGCGGCGCGCCAGGGAGATAGTGGACGAGATAGTCGAGAGGCGCGGTCTCAAGAAGGAGTAACATCGGGACTTGCAGCGACGGACCTCGGGACGCTCTTACACCACGTCTGCGCGCGCCACCTCCTGGCCATTGCAGATTTGTGGCAAAACGGGCTCCAGACCGCTGAATCATGCCGCATAGGGCACGTCCGCATTCCGGAACCCGGTCCAAATTGAGTTATTGCGCCGCGTTAGCCCAAAACGCCCGCCAGGATCTCGATCAGGCCGTCCACGTCGACTTCCTCGCAGACAAGCGGCGGCAGGAAACGCAGCGTGTGGGCACCAGTAGCGTTAATCACAGCGCCGGCGGCAAGCGCGCGGGCAACAATATCATGCGCATCGCCCGCAGCGTCATCCAAGTCGCAGCCGAGCATCAAGCCGCGACCGCGCACCTCGGTAACGTGCGGAAGCTTGGCCAGCGCCTGCTCCATATAGGCGCCCACCTTGGCGGCATGCTCAGCATAGCCGCCGCGCACGAGCGCGGAGAGCGTCGCGGCGCACGCCGCGACAGCCAAGCAGCTACCGCCAAAGGTCGAGCCGTGGTCGCCCGGCTTAAACACGTCGGCGATTTCCTTCTTTGCCACCACGGCACCCATGGGCACGCCATCGGCAATGCCCTTGGCAAGGCTCATAATGTCGGGTTCCACGCCATAGGTCTGGAATGCAAACGGCTTGCCGGAGCGGAAGATGCCACACTGGACTTCGTCGGCGATAAGAACGGCGCCTGCCTCGTGTGCCAAGTCACGCGCCGCCGCCATAAACTCCTCGGTCATGGGGTGCACACCGCTCTCGCCCTGAATCGGCTCGAGCATGACAGCGCAGACCTCGCTTCCCAGCTGCTTAAAGATCGAACGCAGTTCGTCGACATCGTTGGGCGAGCAGGCCACAAAGCCACCCGGCAGCGGACGGAAGCTGTCCTGCAGCCAATCCTGCATGGTGGCGGCAATGGTCTCGAGCGTACGGCCGTGGAAGCCGCCGCGCATGCATACGATGGTGTTGCCGCCGTTACCAGCACGCTTGGCGTACAGACGTGCGAGCTTCATCGAGCCCTCGTTGGCTTCGGCACCAGAATTGGCAAAGAACGTCTCCCACACCTGCTCGTCCGCAGCCGGGGCACCGAGCGCAGCGGCCGTGGTCTCATCGCCGGCGGCAATGGCATCGGCCAGCACGCACGCACCATCTACGTCGTCGTTGGCAAGCTTGGACAGCAGCGCCGCGACCTGTCCGCGCTGCTCGATGTAGAAGTAATTGGAGACATGCATGAGCTTTTTGGTCTGCGCCTCGAGCGCCGAGAGCACTGCAGGGTTGCCGTGGCCAAGGCTGCACGCACCGATACCGGCAAGAAAGTCAAGATACTCACGGCCGTCATCACCGGTGAGCTTCATGCCGTGGCCTTCGACAAACTCTACCGGAGAGCGACCAAAGGTATGCATAACGTAATGGGATTCGAGCGATTGTTGAGTTGCAAGTGACATGGGATGCCTTTCGTTGGGCGCCGTACGGCGCAGGGCTATGGGTGCAGGGACGCGACGACCGCGGGTCAGCTAGACCGTCTGGAGCTTTTCGACCTCGTCAAGGTTCTCGGTCAGGCGCGCGGCAAACGTCGAAAGCGGGTGCGGATGCGTATCGAACTCGTAGGCCGTCTCGGTGGAGTGAATCACGGTACCGACGCCAGCATCGGTCAGCAGCTCCAGCAGCAGCGAGTGCGGCGTCGTGCCGTTGATGATGTGGGCTCGGAACACGCCAGCGGTAAGCGCATCGACGGCGGCGCGCAGCTTGGGAATCATGCCTTTATCGACCTCGCCGCCGTAGAGCATCTCGTTGACCTCGTCGAGCGTCAGGTTGGAGATGAGCGAATCCTTATCGCTAAAGTCCTTGTACAGGCCGTCGACATCGGTCAAGAAGATTGCCTTATGCGCGTGGAGCGCCGCCGCAACGGCGCCGGCGGCGGTATCGGCGTTGATGTTGAAGAAGCCACCGTCCTCCCCCGCTGCGACCGTGGCGATAACGGGAATGTACTCGCTGTCGAGCAAACGCTCGATATAGTCGGTGTTGACGTGCGTGACCTTGCCTACGCGGCCGAGCTCTGGGTCGAGTGGCTCGGCGATAAGGGTACCGGCGTCGCTGCCGGACACGCCCACGGCCAGGTTGCCGTGGTGGTTGAGCGCCGCGACCAGCTCCTGATTGACCTTGCCGCCCAGTACCTCGCGCACGATATCCATGGTGGCAGGCGTGGTCACGCGCTGGCCGTTCTTAAACTCGACGGGGATGTCGTAGTGGCCGAGCGCCTCGTTGATGGCCTTGCCGCCACCGTGCACGATAACGGGGCGCATGCCGATAATCTTGAGCAGGACGATGTCGCTCATCACGTCACGGCGCAGCTGCTCGTCGACCATGGCGGCACCGCCGTACTTGATAACGACCGTCTTACCGGTCAGGTTCTTAATCCACGGCAGCGCCTCGAACAGCAGCTGCGCGGTAACTTCGTTGGATTCGCTCGAGCGACAATCGCGTGCGAACTTCATAGTCTGCCTCGTCTTTCGTGTAGCTATCGCGCCGCACCTCGTTGCCCGCGATTGCAGCGGGACGCGCGGCACATCGGGAGTCTAGGAACGGTAATCGCCGTTAATGGAGATGTACTCGTGCGTGAGGTCGCAAGTCCACACGGTGGTCGCCGCGTCCCCTGCGCCCAGGTCTGCCGAGATCACAATCTCGGGCGCCTCAAAGCGACGCAGCGCCTCGTCCTCGTCAAAGGGAACGGTCAGGCCATCACGGCAGACGGGCATACCCATCATGTCGATGGACACATCTTCTTGGTTAAACTGCACGCCGCACTTGCCGAGCGCCATGGCAACGCGGCCCCAGTTGCAGTCGTGGCCGGCGATGCAGGTCTTGACGAGCGGCGAGTTGGCAACAGCACGAGCGGCGATATCGGCCTCCTCGTCGTTCACGGCGCCGGTGACGCTAACCGTCACGAGTTTGGATGCGCCCTCGCCGTCTGCGGCGATGTTGCGCGCCAGGCTCTCGCACACCTCATGCACGGCAAAGGCCAGCTCGTCGAAGGCGTCAGAGCCCTCGACAATAGGCTCGGCATCTGCGGCGGCGGCGCCGGAGGCAAGCATGATGCAGGTGTCGTTAGTCGAGGTGTCGGAATCGACCGTTACCTTGTTGAAGGTCTGCTTGACGGTGGAGAGCAACAGGGCGTGGAGCGCCGCCGACTCGACGGGGGCATCGGTAGTGATGACCGCGATCATGGTTGCCATGTTGGGCATGATCATGCCCGAGCCCTTGCACATACCGCCCACCGTATAGGCATTGCCTGCGTGCCCCGCGGCCTCGCTGCGGTAACACACGGCGTACTCCTTGGAGTGCGTGTCGGTCGTCATGATGGCGCGAGCGGCATCGGCGCCACCGTGGGCGGAAAGTGCCTCGTAGGCAGCAGGAATGGCAGTCTCAAACGTGTCGATCGGCAGAATCTGGCCAATCACACCCGTGGAGGCAACCAGAATCTGCTGGGGCTCGCAGCCGATGACCTGCGATGCGATGCTGCACGTCTCGTGCGCGCAGGCAAGACCCGTCTCACCCGTGGCGGCGTTGGCATTGCCAGAGTTGACCGAAACGCCGGCGATGATTCCGTAGCCCTTGTCGGCACCGCCCAGGTTGGCACGGCTCACCTGCACGGGCGCCGCGCAAAAGCGATTGGTGGTAAACACGCCGGCACCGGGACAGGGTTTATCGGGCACGACGAGCGCGTAATCCAGGCGCTCGGGGTTCTTGCGGAACCCAGCATGGATGCCCGCAGCCTTAAAACCAGCCGCAGCCGTAACGCCGCCCTCGACGGCGCGAATCTTGATATCAAACAGCTCGGTATTCATCGTCTTTATGACTCCTTATGTCAAACAAAAAACGGACATCGGTTGGTGCGCCATGCCAGTCGTGATCATGAGACCAGCTTAAGAGTGGCGTCCCGCTCGATGCCCGACTACCAAATCGTTAACAATCGAATGTGCTACACCGGGCACGCCACTGTGGGCAAGCCTCGTCGCTCGTCAAAGTCAAAGACGATATTGGCGCACTGGACTGCTTGGCCCGCAGCGCCCTTGCACAGATTGTCGATGGCGCCCGTCGCCACCAGAACGCCCGCGCGCTTGTTGAGCGCGAGGCCAATCTGGGCGGCGTTGGTGCCGACGACCGAAGCCGTCTTAGGCTGCTGACCGGCATCGAGTACGCGCACGAAGGTGCGTCCAGCGTAGAACTGCTTGTAATAGTCGACGACATCCTCAAGAGCCAGGGAGTCGATGGCCTGCGGCGTGAGCGGCAGCGTCACCGTGGAGAGCAGGCCGCGCTTGAGCGGTGCCAGATGCGGGGTGAAGACGACGCGATCGGTCAGGCCAAGGATTTGCTCAATCTCGGGCGTGTGGCGATGCTTGCCCACGCCGTAGGCCTCCAAGTTCTCGTCGGCACTGCAAAAATGCGTACGGGCGTTGCAGGACTTACCGGCACCCGTCACGCCGCTGATGGCGTCAACGATCACGGGGCCACTCTGGGCAACCCAGCCGGCGCGCACGGCGGGCGCGGCGGCAAGGCTCGTTGCGGTGGGATAGCAACCGGCGCAGGCGACCAGCAAGGGTTTGCCGTCGGCGTGGTCGGATGCAGCGGTCTCCAAATCCTGGGAGAACAGTTCGGGCAGACCGAAGGCACGGGTCTTGAGCAACTCGGGGCTCGTGTGCTCGGCGGCATACCATGCCTCGAACACGGCCGGATCGCTCAGGCGGTAGTCGGCAGACAAGTCGAAGCAGGAAACGCCTGCGGCAAGCAGGGCGGGCACCTGTGCCATGGCAGCCGTGTGCGGCACGGCCAAAAAGACCGCGTCGCAGTTCTTGAGCTCGGGGGCATCATGCGTCGTGAAGACCAGATCGCTCACGCCAGCAAAGCTCGGGTACACCGCAGACAACGGCTGGCCGGCATCGGCGTTAGACGTAATGGCAGCAAGTTCAAACTCGGGATGACCGAGGACGAGGCGAATGAGCTCGGCACCGGCATATCCAGCCGCACCAACGATTCCAACCTTCAATGACATATCAGACTCCTTGTCTGCGATTTATGCACCGATGCGCATTTCGCAGCGGTCGTTATGAAGTGGGTTGAAACTTTAGCACCAAAAGATGCATGAATACGTAAATGGCTTGCATATTCATGCATTGAAACATTCCCGACACATTCGCTTGAAGGAATTGACAAATGGAGCGGGCCCCGTATTGACCGGCGCTCCTAACGGCGCCGGGCAATACAGGGCCCGCCCATGCGAAAACCAAGTTGTTAGGATGAGCCAGCCGGCTAGAGCTCGACCGGCACCCATTCGTCGTGATTGCAGATAAAAGCCTCGGGATCCTCGACGCTAAAGAAGACGAGCGTGGGGTCGTTAGGCCCCTCATAGTGCTCGCTCAAGCGCTCAAGATGTTTCCATCCGGCCTCGCGCATTTCGCTCGAAGCCCGGTCTTCCAGCCCCGCACGCCCGCGCAGAATCAACCAACCATGGCCCGGCCACCAACTCGTGGCCTCGAAGCGCTGATTTTGCAGCAGCTCTTGCCACACATCTTTGGTGCGCGCCGTTACAAACCACAGCTTGCCGTCCTGAATCTGCGCAAACGAAAACGGACGCACATGCGGCTGTCCGTCAACGCTCGTCGCCAAATACCATGCCGGCACTGACGTCAGATACTCCAACACCGTCTTCAATCCGTCCATGTGTCCTCCTGGCACTAGCTAATTAACTACCCCGGAATACTGGTTGGTGAGCGTTAGAGCACCAGGCGCTCCTCGCTGCCGTCGATATCGCAGAAGCGGGCGGCGATATTGCGCACCGAGAAAAACGCAAGGCGACCGTCGTTGGCGCTATCGTGTTGCTCGCCAATGCCCACCATGTGCTTAAAGCCTGCCTGGCGCACCTTGTCGCTCACGACCGCATCATCCTCGAGCGCTGCCTCGCCAGTTAACACGATCCAGCACTCCCCCGGCTTCCAGCCCGATACCTCAAACTTGGGATTCGCACTCAACTCCGCCCACACGTCCTTGTCGCGCGACGTGCAAAACCACAGCTTGCCATCATCGACCATGGCAAACGAGAACGGCCTCACGCGAGGCTGATGTCCGTCGGTCACATCGGTCGTGGCCAGATACCACGCCGGAATGCGCCTGAGATACGAACAGGCGCGCTCGAGCTGCGCCGTGCGGTCGTTGTCGATCATAGGGACCCCTTTCTTGCGCTCGAATCGCGCCTAAACAAGTTGAAGATTGATGACGATGACGCAGATGAGCAGCAACGCCGTCACTACCGCCGCCAACGCATCGCCGCGGCCAAATGCAAGCGCATGCAGACGTGTGCGGCCCTGCTCGCCATGATAGCAACGGGCATCCATGGCGGCAGACAACGTCTCGGCATGACGAAACACACCCGTGAACAGCGGAATTGCCACGCTGGCGAGTATGCGCACGCCGCCGAGCGGACCACCCGTCACGCGCGCGCCGCGGCTTGCCTGCGCATCGGCTGTCTGTTTCATTTCGGTGGCAAATTGCGGCATAAACCGCAGCGCGATGCCCATAATCATGCCAAGCTCGTGCGCCGGAAGCCCCACGCGTGCGAACGGTGCGAGCAGACGCTCAAAGCCCGCGGTGAGGTCGAGCGTGGGCGTGGTGAGCGTAATGGCGCTCATGCCGGCCATCATCAGGGTCAGGCGGCACGCCATAAACGTCGCAGAACGCAACGAACCCTCGCTCACTTGCAAAAAGCCAAGCTGCCACAGGACGCGGCCGCTCTGGTCGGAAAACAGGTTGAGCACCGCGACCACCACGACAATCGCCAGCAGCGGCGCCATCGATGATAGGACCCGGCGCAACGGCACCCGGGACACGGTATAGATCAGGGCAACGAAGATTGCGACCGGGGCCAGTCCGCGGAAACCGCCGACGGTCAGCGTCGTGATCAGAAACACAAAGCCCAAGAGCAACTTAGTTCGCGGGTCCAGGCGGTGGATCGCACTATCGCCGGGATAGTAGCTGCCAAACGAAAACGCCTCCATTAGCAGCCCTCCTCTCGCGCAACCGTCTTGGATTTAGCAATGTCCGCGACGTTAGAAGGACCGCCCGAGCGACCGATTAGCAGGTCCACCAACTCGTCGGCCAAAGACTCAACCGTATAGAGCCCGCCGCGACGCAGCGGCACGCCCGCCTCCGTAAGCGCCAGCGCCATACGCTGGGCGGCGGGAACGCCCAAGCCGATCGACTTGAGCTCATCGGCATGCGCAAACACCTGCGCGGGGGTTCCCTCGGCAAACACCGCACCTTCGTTCATTACGACGATACGGTCGCAGCAATTGGCCAGGTCATCCATGCTGTGCGAAACCATGACAACGGTCAGGCCATCGTGGTGAAGTCGATCGATGAGCTCCAGGAAATCACTGCGCGCAGCCGGATCGAGCCCCGCCATGGGCTCATCGAGTACCAGGACTTCGGGCTCCATGGCGAGCACGCCGGCGAATGCCACACGCCGTTGCTGACCGCCCGAAAGCTCAAAGGGACTCTTGTCGCCGACCGTGGAAAGGTCGAGGCCCACGCGTGAGAGCGATGACTCAACACGACGGTCGACTTCATCTTGCGGCAAGCCAAGGTTATGCGGACCAAACGCCACGTCCTGCGCCACGGTTTCGGCAAACAGCTGACGCTCAGGATATTGAAACACCACGCCGACCTTGGCCTTAACCGCGGCGGCGTCTTTCTTGTTTGACAGATCGAGCCCCAGCGCGCGGACGGATCCCTCCTGGGGGCGAATCAAACCGTTGAGATGCTGGACCAGCGTCGACTTACCCGAACCGGTATGACCTGCTAGCCCCAGGAACTCGCCGCGACGCACCGTCAGCGATACATCGCGCAGCGCCCACGGGCTGCTTGGGTCGTTTCCCCAGAGAGCCTGTTTGCTCGATTTGCCCGCAGTGGCCGAGCGCTTATGCCAGCGGCGGCGCTCGCGCGGACTGAGCGAATAACTGTTCGAAACATGGGATAGCTCGATGATGGGCTCCGACGCGTTGTCCTCGTTGTCTGCCGAAACAGTGCCGTCAGCGATTTCCAACTGGGATACGGAAGACTGCCCCGCGATGCCTGCTCCACTTCGCTCGGCATAAGCCTGCACAATCTCAGCGACCATATCCGCCTCACGCACCTGTGCGCAAACGGGTACGCCCTTCTCACGAAGTGCCCTACCTAGACAGCACGACGCCGGCATATCCAAGTTGAGCTGCGCAAGTTCGTCCGCCCGCGTCAAGATTTCCTCGGGCGTACCGAGCATGGCAACGCGCCCCGCCCGAAACACCGCGACACGATCGGCCTCGGCTGCCTCTTCCATAAAGTGCGTAATCATCACGATGGTCATGCCGCGTTCGTGCAGCGCGTGACAGGCCTTCATAAGGCCCTTGCGCCCGCGCGGATCGAGCATCGAGGACGCCTCGTCCAAAATGAGCACGCGCGGTTCCATGGCGAGCACGCCGGCAAGCGCCACGCGCTGCTTTTGTCCGCCCGAAAGTGCATGGGTCTCGTGGCGCTCGAAGCCCACCAAACCCACGCCCTTCAGTGCCTCGCGTACGCGCTGCGCGATCTGGGCCGATTCCACCCCAAGGTTTTCGGGACCAAAGGCAACATCGTCCTCGACAAGCGTCGCCACCAGCTGATCATCCGGGTTCTGGAATACCATGCCCGCGGTCGAGCGAATGTCGTAGACCAGCTCGGGATCGGACGCGTCCATGCCGTTGACGCGCACCGTTCCCGTATCGGGCTGCAGCAGCGCGTTCAAATGCTTGGCGAACGTCGACTTGCCCGACCCGTTGCCGCCGAGGATGCAGAAAAACTCGCCATCCTCGATGTTCAAATCGATGCCGTCGAGTGCCGGTGTGGCACCGTCATAACTAAAGGAAACGCCCCGACACTCAATCATGCGCGGCCTTTGACCTGGTCCTTCTTGGGCGTGATGAGATTAGAGACCGCCTTGTACACCGCCAGCGTCAACACCGAGTTGAGCACGGTCTTGATAAGGTTAAACGGCAAAACGGCGGGAAGCATGAGCGGGGCGATCACATCAACCGAGCCATACCAGAACCAAACGCCGATGGTCAGGTTCGCGACCATGGACAGCGCCGTAGCGGCAATGACGCCGAGCGCCAGGCCAATCACGGCACCCTTGTAGGTGTGCATCTTTTGGTAGACGATAGCCGCAGGCAGAATGTAGCCCAGCGTGGCAACCAGGTTCATAAGCGCGCCGACCCAGTCACCCGTAGTGAGCGCATGGATAACGATCGCCATGGCGGCAACGGCAGTGCCGGCACCAGGGCCATACGCAAATCCGCACACCATCGCCGGCACCAGCGACGGGTCATACGTCAAAAACGGCGCCGAGGGAAGGATGGGCAGCTGCACATACATAAACAGTGCTCCCAAGGCGCACATCAACGCCATGGTAACGAGCTGTTTGGTGCTCCACCTATTCGTGTTCTCAAAATGGATATGCTGCGACTGTTCAGACATAAGATCACCTGCCTCTTTCATCCGGACTCTAACCGTTGGTACTGGGATCTCACCAGTTCAGCCGGCATGCGAACCAACGCACGCACGGGTCGCGGACTCATCGGCTCGGTCGCTGGCACTTCGCCTGCGCCACGGCACCCCTTTGGCACCGCCCGATTTACCACCAGTGGGGAATTTCACCCCGCCCTGAAACAGCAATTGCAAGTGTAGCACCAGTAGGCTTTCGCGCAAGTATGCCATGGGTAATTTATGGCGGGGACCAGTTACCGCAACAACCACGTTCCCCACCCGTCCCAAAGTAACGCGCCTTTCGCGACAAAGCCGCGAAACAGCGACCGGGACACGTATCCCCATCAGCCACGATCTCCGCCCACGCCGACCTCAAGGCCGTAAACGCAGGGAATCCGGGGGCGTGACGGGGCTTCTCTCCGGA
>CABJFQ010000024.1 GCA_902364975.1 Coriobacteriaceae bacterium
TCGGCGCGGGCGCCGGGGACCTGGTCGAACACCTCGGCGACGAGGTTCTCGAGATAGAGGACCTCCACGCCCTGGTCCCTCAGGATCTGGGCGAAGGTGTCGTGCTCCTGCTGCGCGACCTCAAGGAACGGGACGTCGTCGAACAGGAGTCGCTCGAGCTCGTCGGGCGGCAGGTTGAGGAGCTCGTCGCCGGGACGGTGCAGGCAGACCTTCCTGAGCTTGCCGATCTCGGAAGGCACGTGCAGACCTTTCGTCATGGCCTCCTACCTTTCTTTCGGGCCTTTCGGCCGAATCTATCAGCGCCCTTCCGTAACGGGCGCTGCTTGCTGACAGCTCTAGTTATATCCAAATTCCACCCGCAATTCCACCTCGCCCCCGAACGGTCAACAAAGTGCGATGAACGGTATATCGCATGTGATTACCCCATAATGCACTTCGGCGCTCTAAAGTAACTTTTCTAAGGTAAACGCTCTTTTTTCTTAAAAATCATTCGCAATTACAACTCCAATCTTTCGATTAAGAATTGCATATCTAAAACGGTTTTATGTATATAAATGACGCTTGTTCGTGTTTCTGTCTGTATTCGATGATATTCAGCTACCTATCATTCTTATTCACACATACTCACCAGTTGAGTGAGGATATAGACCGTTTTTCACAACGCGAAGGGCGTCAGCTCTATGGCTTGTCAGCGTAAGAAGTAGGTAAAGATACCGTTCACGCGATACGTCCGTGCCAGCGGTCAACTAAATTGAGACAATAGAATAGAGTTAGGCTATCGTCCCCTGCGGGGACTGAACGGACAGATGCATATGCCGAGCAAAATCGAAAAGAAGCAAGCCGCCGCAAAGCTACGCAAGCCGCCGCGCGACTTCTCGTACACGCAAAACCGAGAGCTTAGCTGGCTGCGCTTTGACAACCGCGTGCTTGACGAGGCCTTCGACGAGACCGTCCCGCTGTTTGAGCGCCTCAAGTTCGTGTCAATCTTCGAGTCCAACCTCGACGAGTTTCTCATGGTGCGCGTGGGCGGCCTGTCCGACCTGGCAGAGCTCAAAAAACAGCCTGTCGATAACAAGAGTAATATGACCGCCTCTGAACAGGTCGATGCCGTCATGGCAGAGCTGCCCGGGCTCCTTACCCGCTGGGAGACCATCTTCAAGAGCATCGAAGGCAAGCTCGACGCCCTGGGCGTTCACCGCGCTCGCATCGACTCGCTTACGCCCGAGGAACGCACCTTTGTCACCCGCTACTTCCAGGCCTACGTGTCGCCGGTCATCTCGCCGTTGGTCATTGACCCGCGCCACCCCTTCCCCAACCTGCGCAACGGCGCACTCTATCTAGCTTGCGGACTGGACGGTGTCACGGACGAGGAGAGCCTGCTGGGCCTTATCGAGATTCCCGCCTCGATGAACCGCGTGGTCGAGATCCCCTCGCCCGCCGGCACCTACTCCTACATCTTGCTCGAGGACGTCATTCTCGCCTGCCTGGACAGCTGCTTTGGCTCCTATAAGCCGCTCGACCGCGCTCTGATCCGCGTCACCCGCAATGCCGATATCGACCCGGACGGCGAGGGCGTCGAGGAGGAAGAGGATTACCGCCAGCACATGAAGCGCATCCTCAAAAAGCGTTTGCGCCTGCAGCCGGTGGTGCTTGCCGTCTCCGGTTCGCTCGAGAAGGCGACGCTCAAGACCATCCGCAAAGCGCTCGAGCTTTCGCGCCGCTCGGTTTTTACCTGCGATATCCCACTCGACCTGGGCTACGTCTTTGGCATCGAGGGCAAAATTCCCGAGCACCTGCGCAACGAGCTCCTCTTTACGCCGTTTAAGCCGCAGCCCAACCCCACCATCGACATGTCCCGCTCCATTCGTGAGCAGGTGCTGCAGGGCGACAAGTTGCTCTTTTACCCCTACGAGGCCATGAATCCGTTCCTGGACCTGGTACACGAGGCCGCATACGACCCCGAGTGCATCTCGCTACGCATCACGCTCTACCGCGTGGCCAAGCAGAGCCGCCTGTGCGAGTCGTTGATCGATGCCGCCGAGAACGGCAAAGAGGTCACGGTGCTCATGGAGCTCCGCGCGCGCTTTGACGAGCAAAATAACATCGAGTGGGCAGAGCGTCTGGAAGAAGCGGGCTGCACCGTCATCTATGGCTCCGAGGGTTTTAAATGCCACTCAAAGATCTGCCAGCTCACCTATCGCGAGGGCATGGCGCTAACGCGCCTGACGCTGCTGGGCACCGGTAACTTTAACGAGAAGACGGCCAAGCTCTACAGCGATTTTATGCTCATGACCGCCCACCCCGGCATCGGCGAGGACGCCAACCTGTTCTTCCGCAACCTGTCGCTGGGCAACCTGCGCGGCGACTACCGCTTCCTGGGTGTGGCGCCCGTCGGACTGAAACCGCTCATCATGCGCGGGCTTGACCGCGAGATCCAGCGCGCCCTTGCCGGCGAGCCCGCCCGCGTGTTCTTTAAGCTCAACTCGCTGACCGACCGCGAGGTTATCGACAAGATCGCCGAGGCATCGTGTGCCGGCGTGCGCGTAGACATGATCATCCGCGGTATCTCGTGCCTCAAGCCCGGTGTTCCGGGCAAGACCGAGAACGTGCATGTCCGCTCCATCGTCGGACGCTTTTTGGAGCACGCGCGCGTCTATGCTTTCGGCGTGGACTCGGACATGATTTACCTGAGCTCGGCAGACATGATGACGCGCAACACCGAGCACCGCGTGGAGATCGCCTTCCCCGTGCTCGACCCCACCTGCCGCGCGCTGGTGCACGAGTACATGGGCGTGCAACTGCGCGACAACGTGAAGGCACGTAGCCTGACGAGCGACGGCACCTGGGTTCCCGTAGAGCGAAAAGAGGGTGAGAAGCCCTTTAACTCGCAGGAGTTCCTGTTGGAGCGCGCTTATCGCAACGCCGAGTCCGCAGCCGTGGCTTCGGAGCCCGTCGCCAAAGCAAAACCGGAACCCGCACCTGTTCTGGGCCCCAAGCCCGAGCCACAGCCGGCAGCCCCTAAGGTACAGAAGGTCCAGGCGACCGTCATCGAGCCCGACCTGGAGCCCGAGCCTGCACCCCAGCCTCAGCCGCAGACCGCCAAGCCCGCGCCCCAGGCAAGCGCCCGCCGCGAGAAACCCGCCGGCAAGACCAAAGCCATCGAGCGCCATCGCCCCGGTCGCGTGCGCATGGGCTTGGGCCTAATCGGCCTAGGACTCAAGACGCTCATTACCGGCAAGACGAAATAGTCGTTTGTAGAAGCGCCCCGCATTTGAGGAAAGCCTCGGATGCGGGGCGCTTTTCCCTGCTACCATGGTTGCGGACAACAACGCGAATGACGGGCAGGAATATGAAGCTCACCATAGAATCGATGACGTATGGCGCCGATGGTCTGGCGCATGCCGATAACGGCAAAGCCGTATTTGTGCAGGGCGCCGTGGCGGGCGACACCGTCGAGGCCGAGATCGTGCAGGACGGCAAATCGTTTATGCGCGCCCGCGCCACCGAGATTCTGGAGCCGAGCCCCGATCGAATTCAGCCTCCCTGCCCCTTCGTGGGCATCTGCGGTGGCTGCTCGTGGGGCAACCTCTCACGCACCGCTCAGCTTGCCGCCAAGGAGCAAAACCTGCGCTCCACGCTCGAGCGCATCGGCAAGTTCACCCCTGAGCAAGTCGACGAGCTGGTGCAGCCCATCCGCCACACCAAGGACGATTGGGGCTACCGCAATAAAATTGAGCTCGAACCGACCGTTGTAAACGGCCGCGTGCGTCTTGGCATGCACGGCGTCGATCCCAGCAAGATTGTGACCGTCGATTCGTGCCCGTTGTTCGACAAACGCTTCCCCAAGGCACTCAAATCGGTTGTCGGCGCGCTCAATTATCTGAGCGGCAGCCACGACCTGGGCTTGGAGCGCGTGGGCATTCGCGCCTCGCGCCGCACCAAGGCACTCGAGGTGGCGCTCTGGACGCCTACGGGCTCTTTCCCGCGCTCACAGGTCTCGCGCGTGCTGGCAGACGCCGCACACCCCACGAGCATAGTGCGCGTTATGAGCAAGGGTGAAAAGAAGGCCCGCCGTGTCTCCAAGGTCGAGATGCTCGCCGGAGAGGGCTCGTGGACCGAGAACATCGCTGACGGCCAGATGCGCTTGTCTGCCCCGTCTTTTTTCCAGGTCAACACCAAGGGTGCCGAGATTTTGATCGACCTTGTCATGGAAGCGCTCGACCCGCAGGAAGACGAGCTTGCCGTGGACCTGTACTGCGGTGCCGGCACCTTTACCCTGCCGCTCGCCCGCCGCTGCGACTTTGTCGCCGCCGTCGAGGCCTACGGCCCCGCCGTGCGCGACCTGCGCCGTAATCTGGAGATCAACAAGCTTGATAACGTCGACGTCATTGGCGGAGACGCGGTGCGCGAGTTCCCCGACCAGGATGCCGACGTCTTGGTGGTCGACCCGCCGCGCGCAGGCCTCGCCCCCGAAGCGATCGACCTTATCGCCAGCACGAGTGCTCGCGATGTCGCCTACGTGAGCTGCGACCCGGCCACCCTGGCACGCGATCTCAAACGCTTTGTCGAAGAAGGCACCTTCTCCCCCGTAAAGATCACGCCAGTTGACCTGTTCCCGCAAACCTTCCACTGCGAAACCGTCGTCCACCTCAAGCGCAACTAGCCACTTAATCATTGCTCAGAAAAATCATTGGGAAATCGAGCGTGGCAAGCGGAGGTCTTCGGGGTATAAGACGGCTAATTGTATGCCGCCTATGAAAGGAACCCTCATGCCCAGCGTTGCCGTTCTCGCCGCCGATGGCTTTGAAACTATTGAATGCTTGACCATGGTCGATGTCATGCGTCGCGGCGGCGTGCGTGCCACGCTCGTCTCGATCATGCCCACGCGCGAGGTCGTAAGCTCGCTGCAGATCCCCGTGACCTGCGATGCGCTCTTTGATGAAATCGACTTTGACGAGTACGACTGCGTCGTGCTGCCCGGCGGCCTACCCGGCGCCACCAACCTGCGCGCCGATCAGCGCGTCTGCGACGTGGTCCGCGAGTTCGCCGCGACCAATCACGTCGCCGCCATCTGCGCCGCCCCGTTTATCCTGGGCGAGCTCGACCTGCTCGAGGGGCGCCACGCCACGTGCTTCCCTGGCTTTGAGAAATGCTTCCCCGAAGGCGCCTATACCGGCGAGAAGGTTACGCAAGACGGCAACATCATCACCGCCAGCGGCATGGCCCAGTCGCTCCCCTTTGCGCTCGAGCTGCTGCGCACGCTCGCTGGCGACAAGGCCGTCGAGAAGGTCGCCGAGGGCATTCAGCTATGATTTTGGCTTCGCAATCACCGCGCCGCATCGAGTTGATGCGCGAGGCGGGCTATACCATTCGCATCATTCCTGCCGATATCGACGAAACGCCGTTTGATGGCGAGGCCCCGCTTACGCTCGTTGAACGCTTAGCACGCGCAAAAGCCGCCGCCGTTGCCGCCGAGCATGCCGAGCCCAATGAGCTGACGGTCGCGGCCGACACCATCGTCACCTTTGACGGCAAGATTCTGGGCAAGCCGGCAACCGAGGACGAGGCGCGCACCATGCTCCGTGAGCTTTCGGGCCGCACGCACCAGGTTGCAACCGGCGTCTGCATCGTTAAGGCAGGCGATACGGCCGCCCCGCATGCCGCCGAAAGCCTATCCTTTGTCGATGTGACCGACGTGACGTTCTACGAGCTCAGCGACGAGCAGATCGAGCACTACGTCGCCTCGAGTGAGCCCATGGACAAGGCCGGCGCCTACGGCATTCAGGGCACAGGAGGACGCATGCTCGTGCACGATATTTCGGGCGACTTCTATAACGTGGTGGGCCTACCCATCGCCCGCGTCGCGCGCGCGATTCAAAAACTCTCGTAATTGCATCTGGCGCTGGGTATCCCCCGGCGCCTACAATTTTGGCGTACCGTACGGATCCCGACCGGGCACAAGGCGCGGCGGAAAACCGATAGGAGTTAAACATGGATACACTGCTCGAGGCCATTGACGTCTGCGACGTCGATGGCTTTTGCTATGGCAACTATACGGACGAGGAGGCCGGCACCGGTTGCACCGTAATCGTGGCACCCGAGGGCGCCACCGGCGGCGTTGACGTTCGCGGCGGTGCTCCAGCATCGCGCGAAACCGACCTGCTGCGTCCCGAGAACACCGTCGACAAGGTCCACGCCGTCTGCCTTTCGGGCGGATCGGCCTTTGGTCTGGAGGCTGCAAGCGGCGTCGCCCGCGAGCTCGAGAGCCGCGGCATCGGCCTTCCCGTCGGCCCCACGCAGGTGCCTATCGTGTGCTCCAGCTGCATCTTCGACCTCGCCTTTGGCGATCCCACCGTGCGCCCCGACATAGAGGCCGGCATCGCCGCCGTGCGCGAGGCACTCGACAACACCCCCACCACGCTCGAACAGGGCAATGTGGGCGCCGGCACCGGCGCTACCGTAGGTAAGCTCATGGGTCCCGCCACCTGCATGAAGGCCGGCCTTGGCGCTGCTGCCGTGGCGCTCGGCCCTGTCAAGGTGGGCGCTGTGGTCTCGGTCAACGCCTGCGGCAACGTCGTCGACCCGACCACGGGCGAGTGGGTAGCCGGCATGCGCGCCGCAGCCGATAGCGACCAGATCGTCGACATGGAGCTCGCCGCTTTTGCCGCCGCCGGCTCTATGCAGATGCCGCTCGACCGCACCAACACCACTATCAGCTGCATCGTCACCAACGTTGAGCTCACCAAGGCTCAGGCCACCAAGGTCTCCCAGATGGCCGCAGACGCCTATGCACACGCCATCCGTCCCACGCACACCACGAACGACGGCGACACCATCTACACCCTCGCCAGCGGCAAGCTAGACGCTCAGACAAGCGCCACCGTTCCCCTAGACCTACTGGGCATGCTCGCCGTAAGGGCCCTACAGACCGCCATCGTAAACGGAGCCAAAACCGCCAAAACCTCCCACGGCATCCCCGGCGCCGCAAAGTAGCCTAACCTGACCGGTTGCCCGGTGGGGCTTGGTTATGTTTGCTGCTCTACAGTCCTGGCTCGCACGAAGCGCACATTAAGTGCTCTTCGGCTCGTGCGGAACTCGCGACAAACATAACCAAGCTCCACCGGGCAACCTACTCAACAAGATCCCTTTCAGCCCAGGCCCCTGTGTACCGCGCGTCCAAGATCTTCAAATTCAGCCGTCTGACATAAAGCGAGACATAGCAGAGGACCCCTGGTCCTTAACTTGATACGAGTTCCGCACGCAAAGGAGGCGCCAGTGGCGCCTCCGTCTTGCGCAGGACTGTTCGAAGTAGCAAGTTAAGGACCAGGGGTCCCCGTTACCCGAGCGTTTCTGCCCTAGTTGAATTTGAAGATCTTTGAGGCAAGACGGTATAGGCCGAGTGTGGTTTTGTCTCCGGCACGACCGCGGAGGTTAGTGAAGAAGCCGACCACACCGTAACGTGCACGACGATACATACGCTCGTCATAGGCCTTCAAATCATTCCACAGCGTCTTCAGGCGCTCATCGGCACAATCTTCCTCGGAAAGCTTGGTGAGCACCGAGCAAATCGCCATCATCATGGTGAAGTAGCCCATCATGTACGAACGCAGACGCGAGGACTCAACGTCCTGGTACAGGTGGAACGATTCCATCATGATGCGCGTTACGCGGAACTGCTGACCCAGGCGCTTGACCATCGTGGCCTCATTGACGCTCTGGCCCTCGCGACCGATAAAGTAGCGATAGAGGTCGATGTCGGCGTAGTACATGGTCTTGCAGCGCGGCAGCGGCACGTATGCGTAGATATTATCCACGTAGAACGTGTGTGCCGGCATAGGCAGATTGGACTCACGCAGCACATCGGTGCGATAGCACAGGCTGTGCATAAGCAGGTTCTGATCGGGACGGAAGTGTCCGATCTGGTCCCAAGAGAAAATCTTTTTGCGCGGCAGGGCAAACTTGTAGCCAATAGCGGTATGCGTGCCCTCGTAAACCTTCTCGTACACGTAGTTCGAGATAAACAGGTCGACGCGCTGGTCGCGCTCCTCAAAGCCACGCAGAATCGACAGCATGGTCGAAAGCGCCGCACCGTCGAGCCAGTCGTCCGAGTCAACGACCTTATAGTACGTACCATGCGCCTCACGCAGGCCCGAGAGGACGGCGATACCGTGGCCGCCATTCTCCTGGTGCACCGCGCGGATGATTCCAGGATAACGGGCCTCCCACTCGTCGGCCTTGGCGGCCGTCTCGTCCTTGGAGCCGTCGTCCACCACGATAATCTCGATATCGGTGGCGTAATTGCTCCCCTCCAAGATGGAGGTGATGCAATGGTCCATGTCCTTGGCGGCGTTATATGAGGGAATACCGAATGTTATGACTTTATGCATGGCAGGCGATAATCTCATCCGAAAGATCGAGGGCAGAATTGGTCACGGCGTCCATATCGTAGTAACGATACTCGGCCAGACGACCCACCGGGTGGAAGTTCGTCAGGTTCTGGACGCGCTCAAGGTAGCGCTCATAGAGCTCACGGTTCTCGGGCTCCAGAATAGCGTAGTACGGCGTCTCGCCCGAGCCGGGCGTATAGGCCTTGGAGTACTCCTTCATGATGGTGGTCTTGCCGGGCAGGACCTGACCAGTCATGTTCTTGAACTCGGTGATGCGCGTATAGTCCTCGCTCGTGGTGTAGTTGACGGTGCCCACGGGCTGGAACTGGTCCATATCGAGCGTCTCGAACTTCATATCGAGCGTGCGGTACGGCAGCGCGCCCAGGTCGAGGTTGAATAGCTCGTCGAGCGGACCGGTGTAGACGATCTCGCCGCCATAGACCTTGCCGTCGATCTTGACGGTGGTCTCGTCGATTTCAAAGAGGTCACGGGCGTCTACGTCACAGAATACGTCGATCAGATCGTGATCGAGCATATGCTCGAACAGCGCGGTATAGCCGTCCTGCGGCATGCCCTGGAAAGGAGCCTGCGGGAAGTAGCGATCGTCATCGCCCACAAAGACGGGAACGCGGCCGGTGATCGAGGGGTCGATCTGGTCGGGCGTCTGGCCCCACTGCTTCATGGTGTAATGCAAAAAGACGTTCTCATAGACATAATCGGCGACCTCGGCAAGATCCGGGTCGTTCTTCTTGCGCAGCTCCATAATGGGCACCTTGACGTCCTTGCCAAAGGTCTCCACGAGCTTTTGGTACAGCTCCTCGCCGCGCTCATCGCCAAAGGCGAGCTTGAGGCTCGCATGGTTAAAGGGTACGGGCATGAGGGTGCCGTTGATGTTGGCGAGCACCTTGTGCTGGTAGTCCGTCCACTTGGTAAAGCGCGACAGGAAGTTATGGACGCGCTCATTAAAAGTGTGATAGATGTGCGGACCGTACTCGTGGACCAGGATTCCGGCCTCGTCAGTGCAGTCGTAGGCATTACCCGCGATGTGGCCGCGACGCTCCAAAACGGCAACACGATAGCCGATAGTTTCGGCAAGACGGCGGGCGCAAACGGCACCGGCATAACCGGCGCCGACAACGATCATGTCGTACGCACCGGCATTAAAGCCTTCAGGCAGGCCTGAGGTAATCTGCATCGATACTCCTTGTCAAAAGCCACACGCTTTTTAACTGGGCTTTTTCTCGAACATACGTCGAGACATATTTATCAGAGCGATTATAGCGCTAATGCGTCCTATAATGAGCTTGCCACACAAGGAAAGCTCAAGCACCGCGGCGTACATTATTGAAAGGTAAACCCGCTAGCAGCGGGTTTATTCGTGGACAGCCGAGGGCCTGGAGCTTAGCGAAACGCTTGTAAGGAGTATCATGAGCGATTTCCTGAACCGTATGAAGTCTGCCGCCAAGGCCGACCTTAAGACGATCGTCCTGCCCGAGGGCGAGGATCCGCGTACCATCGTCGCGGCAAACAAAATCATCGAGGAGGGCCTGGCAAAGCTCGTCATCCTGGGCAACCCCGACGAGATCGATGTTCCCGGCGCCACCGTCATCGACCCGCGCAACGCCGAGAAGCACGAGGAGTACGCGCAGAAGTTTGCCGAGCTCCGCGCCAAGAAGGGCGTCACCATCGAGCAGGCTCGTGCCCAGGTGATGGACGCCACCTACTTTGGCACCATGATGGTCAAGATGGGCGATGCCGACGGCCTGGTCTCCGGTGCCTGCCACTCCACCGCCGACACCCTGCGCCCCGCGCTGCAGATCCTCAAGACTGCCCCGGGCACCAAGCTGGTCTCGGCCTTCTTCGTGATGTGCACCGACACCCCGCAATTCGGCACCGACGGTACGCTGATCTTCGCCGACTGCGGCCTCAACATCAACCCGTCCTCTGACGAGCTCTCCGAGATCGCCATCGCCTCGGCCCACTCCTGGTCCACCTTTATGGGCAATGTTGAGCCGCACGTGGCCATGCTCTCCTACTCCACCATGGGCTCCGCCGGTGGCGAGGTCGCCAAGAAGGTCCAGGAGGCCGTGAAGTTCTGCAAGGAGAAGGCACCCGAGCTCGCCATCGACGGCGACCTGCAGCTCGATGCTGCTATCGTCCCCACCGTCGCCCAGCTCAAGGCTCCCGGCTCCTCCGTCGCCGGTAAGGCCAACGTGCTCGTGTTCCCCGACCTCGAGGCCGGCAACATCGGCTACAAGCTGGTCCAGCGCTTCGCCGGCGCCGACGCTTACGGCCCCATTCTGCAGGGCATCGCCAAGCCGGTCAACGACCTGTCGCGCGGCTGCTCTGCCGACGACATCGTGGGTGTCGTGGCCATCACCGCCGTCCAGGCTCAGATGGCTGAGTAGCGGACGTATCCTCTCGGGACCCTACAGGGTAAAGCTCTGAAAACGTCCTCGGACATGTCGGAAGCCCCCGCTGCGCACTACGTGCGGCGGGGGCTTCCTCCGTCCTGACGCTCCTATTTGGCAAGGTGTTTTTTA
>CABJFQ010000025.1 GCA_902364975.1 Coriobacteriaceae bacterium
ATATATGGCGGCAGGCACCCGCCCCGCCCCCGAGGAGCTCCCATCCCAAATCTAAACTCTGTTATCATAATTACGATAATATCCTGATAGCTCAGGAGGTAGCTGTGAATATTAGGCCAGTCTCAGATCTCAGAAATCACTACCCGGACGTTGAACGCGAAGTCGAACAAGAGGGTCCGGTTTTTCTAACTAAAAACGGGCGGGGCTCTATGGTCGTCATGAGCTTTGAGCAGTACAAGTCGCTGAGCAATACAATCGAGAGCGCCCTTGATGCCGCTGATCGTCAGGCCGCCAGCATGCAACTTCGCTATACACACGACGATGTCTTTGGCTCTGTCAGAAAAATGCTCAACGGCGGTCTCGATGAACAGGCCCTATAAGCTCCGCTATCTTCCCCTATTTTGGGAGGACCTCAGCCAAGCAGCGTCATATATCGCCTTTGATCTCAATAACCCCGCTGCAGCAAATAGGCTTGTCGACAATGTTGAAGCAGGCATACTCGAACATCTCAAGAATCCAACCATGTCACCAACATACCCTTCGACAAGAAGGCGGTTGCACCCGTATTACCGCTTCTACGTTGGCAACTACATGGTTTTTTATGTCGTCATCGACGACGTTATGGAAGTCCGCCGACTGCTATATAAGAGACGAGATATTGAGTCGATTATCAGGTAGGTTTCTTTCAGCTAAAGCACGCCGGAAATTCGACACAGGCTGGCCAACCTTGCTGGACGTTTTCGACGCCGATCCAGCCCAGAAGCCATATCGATGCAGAAAGGTCCCCGACCGGAGGGGCCGGATATAAGGTTTATCGCGAGTTCCGCACGCAAAGAAGGCCACTTAATGTGGCCTTCGTCTTGCGCAGGACTGTAGAGCAGGAAACCTTATATCCGGCCCCTCCGGTCGGGGACCGCACCCATACGGCTACAGCGTCATGTTCGGATCGGCGTCGACGTCGAACGGCGAGATTTCTCCTCGGTCGAATTTACGGCGGGCAACCTCTGCGATCATGGCGGCGTTGTCGGTACACGCCGAAAGCGGTGGCACCGTTACGCGGATCCCCTGACGCCCAAGCTTCTTGATCATCATCTCGCGCAGATGCGGATTAGCCGAGACGCCGCCGCCGATGCAGTATTCCTTGCATCCGGTGGCATGCAGGGCGTTTTTGGCCTTCTTGTACTGAACGTCAAAGACAGCTGCCTCAAACGAAGCCGCCAGATCGGGCAGGTGAATCGTGCGCCCGGCCTTGGTCTCCTGTTCAATGTAGAGCGTCACGGCCGTTTTAAGCCCCGAAAGCGAGAAACGATAGTCTCCCCTGCTGTTAAGCGCGCGGGGAAAATCGATCGCCTTGGGGTTGCCCGTCTCGGCCAGCTTGGAGATGATGGGGCCACCGGGATAGCCCAGACCCAACGCCTTGGCCACCTTGTCGAAGGCTTCGCCCACGGCGTCGTCGAGCGTTTCGCCAAGCACCTCGTAGTCGCCCCATGCCTTTACATGCACGAGCATGGTGTGCCCGCCCGAGACAAGCGTGAAGATAAACGGGGGCTTGAGGTCGGGCTGCGCCAACAGGTTGGCAAACAGGTGGCCCTCCAGATGATTGACGCACACGAGCGGCTTGCCGGCAGCATACGCAAAGCCCTTGGCAAAGGCGACGCCCACCACCAGGGCGCCCACCAGGCCCGGACCTTGCGTCACGCCCACGGCGGCGAGCTCGCCGGGGGCAATGGCTCCACCCTCAAGACCAAGCGATGCTGCGGCATCCTCGAGCGCCGCATCCACGACACTCACAATCACCTCAACGTGTTTGCGCGAGGCGATCTCGGGCACCACGCCGCCAAAGCGGGCATGAAAATCAATTTGCGTCGACACCTGGTTGGCCAGCATATTGCCATCCGCATCGATAATCGCCACGGCCGTCTCGTCGCAGGAACTCTCGATGGCAAGCACTAGGCGGCGGCGCTCAATTTCGGCACGCTCCCCCTCGGAGCGCCTAGGCGCAGGCAGCGGCCATACGCGCTGCTCGGCTGCCGTCGGCTCGGGTGAAGCATTGTCGACCGGAAGCACCAGGGGCAGCGGAGCCGTCATGACGATGGCATCCTTGCCGGCACCATAGTAGCCGCGGCGCCGTCCTGCCTCGGTAAAGCCCAGAGCGTTATAAAGCGCGATCGCTCCCTCGTTGCCGTCCTCGACCTCGAGCGAAGCCGTGGTGCAGCCGAGCATCTGGGCATCATAGCTCACGTGCGACAGCAGCTTGCGGGCAATGCCCTCACGGCGATATGCCGGGTCGACGGCGACATCCAGAATCTGCACATCACCGTCCACGACCATACCGCCGGCAAGGCCCAGCAGCTTGCCGTCGTCGTGTGCTACCCACCAACTACGCGGCGCAGCGACGTCCTCGCCCAGTTCGGACAGGAACATGCCCGGCGTCCATGCCTCGTGTCCGGCACCTTCAAAGCAGGCAGTCTCCAGCGCGCTCGCGCCCTCGGCATCCGCCGCGCCCATGGGACGGAACTGCAGATGACGACCGGCGAGCTCATCGGCAACACCCGTAATTTCGCTCTGCGCACTCTCGGCAAGACCAAGACGCTTGCGCTCGTTTTCCTCGGCATCCGAAAGGCGCGTGTAAATCGGCAGGACGCGGGCCGGATCGCCGTCACCCGCAGCGTGCGCGAGCAGCAAGCCCTCGCCCGAAGGCCACCACAGGTCGCGCTCCACGCAGCGGGCGGCCTCGTCCTCATCCAGCAGCTTGCCATAGCGCACGAGACCGTCACCGGTCAGCTGAACCTGGCCCCAGTCCGCTGCTTGGCGCCACTCATCGAGCGCCACGGCGGCCTTGACCACGTGTTCGCGCTCAAATTGACGCTCGGGACCCTCATCGACCAGCATATACAGCGCCGGATATACCTCACCGCGCATAGCATCGGCCAAGATACCAAGCTTGCCGCGCACGCCAGCCTTCCACGCCGTCCAAGCGCAAGCGTCGAGCGTCGACACGCCCAGCAGCGGAACATTGGCACCACGCGCGAGGCCCTTGGCAGTGGAGATGCCGATGCGCACACCCGTAAAGGACCCCGGGCCGCGGCCGACCACATAGCAACCAACATCGCTGCGATCCAGACCGGCTTGAGCCAGCATGCCATCAACGGTATTCACGAGCTCAACGTTGGCGTGACGGCGACACATGTGGTCGCCACTCACGAGCTTCGTCTCACCCGTCTGCCCATCAATCCAGCTTGCCGCGCAGGCAAGCATGTCGGTCGAGGTATCGAGCGCCACCACCAGCGCGTTGTCGTTATGCAAGCTCATCTTGTACAGCCTTATCAATCAAATGGGAAAGCTCCATTGCGCGGTCACCGTGCGCCTCGAGCGTTATCGTTCGCACATCGCTGTCGCCCTCATCACGCCTGAGCGTCACCGAAAGATACTCATCCGTCAGCTCGTCCTGGAATTGTTCGCCCCATTCCAGCAGGCAAGCACCCTCATAGCCCAGCACATCGAAAATGCCCGTATCCTCGAGCTCGTAGGCATGCTCCAGGCGGTATAGATCAAAGTGAAACAGCGGAATACGACCTTGATCGTGAACGGCCATGAGCGCAAACGTAGGACTCGTAACCATATGCCCATCGCCCAGCCCGCGCGAGACGCCCTTGGTAAAGTGAGTTTTGCCCACTCCCAGGCCACCGGTCAGGATGAGCACATCTCCGTCCTCAAGGCACGGTGCAATTAGCTCGCCAAAGTACTCCGTATCGGCAGCGCAAGTCGTTTTGTAAGTACCTACCCCCAGGCGCTCCAGGGACATATATGCTCCTTATTATTCCGAGGCGTCCTCTGGTGCGGGATGTCGCCCCAGATAGTCGCCCAGCATCTTAAAGTCTTCCTCCAGCAGCTCCTGCCACGCTGGATTGCGTAGCGCTGCTGCCGGATGGAAAGTGGGCATCACCACAAAGTGCCCCATCTGATGGAACCTGCCGCGCAGCTTGGTAATGCCGATCTCGGTCTTGAGCACAAAGTGCGTTGCGGGGTTGCCGAGCGTCACGATGATATCGGGCCAGATGCTTCGAATCTGCTCGCGCAAAAACGGCGAGCAAGCCAGCACTTCCTCGGGACGCGGATTGCGGTTTCCCGGCGGGCGGCACTTAAGCACGTTGGCAATGTAGACGTCTTCGCGTTTGAGCCCCGCCAGCGACAAAATGCCGTTGAGGTCCTCGCCTGCCGCCCCCACAAAGGGCTCGCCCTGCAAATCCTCATTACGGCCCGGCGCCTCGCCAATAAACATCACGCGAGCGCGGGGGTTTCCCACGCCAAACACGATGTTGTGGCGCGACTGGTAAAGCTGGCAAAGGTGACAATCGCCCAGAACGGCCTCGATCTCCTCGAGTGCGACCTCACGCGGCGCCTGATGGCTATGGCCGGGAATGTGCATGACGCCCATAGCGACTCCTACACGTAGACCTTGTCGAGACGCATACCAAAGCCGCAAGCGACCTCGTAGTTAATCGTGCCGCGTAGGCGCGCCATCTCGTCCATGGTAATCTCGGCATCTCCATCGCGGCCGACAATGATCATCTCGTCACCATACTCGGCCTCGGGAATCTCATGCGCCGGGTTGGACTGAATGGCGACCATAAACTGGTCCATGCAGATATTGCCCACCTGACGCACACGCTCGCCGCGATACAGCACGTCCATACGATTGGAAAGCGTACGCGAAAGGCCATCGGCATAACCGATCGGAAGGGTGCAGATCTGAACGCGCGTGCGCGGTACGCGGTAGGTAAAGCCGTAGCCCACGCCCTCGCCCATCGCAGGGTGTGCCACGCGCGTCACACGCGCGTGGACGCTCATGACGGGATCAAGCTGCATCACGCGACCACTCAGCTCACATGGCTGCAGACCATACAAACCGATGCCGGCACGAATCATGTCAAAGTGCATTGAAGAATCGAGCATCGAGGATGGCGTATTGGCACAATGCACGATACCGCATTCAAAACCTGCGTCCTTAATGGCCTGAACGGCCTCGGTAAAACGCTGGCACTGCAGCTTGTAGTCCCAACCCGAAGGTTCATCGGCCGTGGCAAAGTGCGTAAATACGCCGTCGCACTGAATACCGCGATGGAAGCTGATGCCGCGGACAAAGTCGAGCACCTGTGTGTAGTGAACGCCGATACGATTCATGCCCGTCTCGATGGCAAGATGGTACTTGCCCACCTTGCCCGCCGCGACGGCGCATTCGCCATACGCGAGAGCAAAATCGGACGTATAGACCGAGGGCATGATATCGAACTCGAGCAATGCAGGAATAGCCTCGATAGGCGGCTCGCTTAGAATCAGGATGGGCTTAGTAATTCCGCCCTGACGGAGCCCAACGCCCTCGTTGACCGTCGCCACGGCAAACATGTCGGCACCAGCCGAATACATGATCTTAGCGCACTCAACAGCTCCATGACCATAAGCATCGGCCTTGACCACGCAGCACAGGCGCTGACGCGGATTCAATAAGTTCTTATAGGCTCTCGTGTTGCGACGGAGCGCCCCGCGGTCGATCTCGACCCAGGACCAGCGCGTCAAATCGGCTTTATTCATGATTAGTCATCCGACCCTTCGTCCATGATTCCCAGATCTTCGAGCGCATCCTTTGCCGCCAGCTCCATGGCAGGACCGATCAAGTCGATAAGATCGGTCGCGATAACGCTCTTCTCACCATACTCCGTCGCCGCAGCAAAACCGGCGTAGCTGTGAAGTGCAACGGCGTACGAATACAGCAACTCCCAACGATCCATCTCGTCGCGCATGGTGGCAAGCGTGCCGGCCAAAATACCCGCGAGAACATCACCCGAACCGGCAGTTGCCAGAGAAGCCGGACCCGAGAGTGGCAGCAGCACGCGCTCAACGCCACAGATAGCCGTCGTCGGCCCCTTGGCAATGACCACCAGATTGTCGGAGCCTGCAGCCCAGACAACCTTCTGCGCGGCCGCAATCGCGGTACCAAGGTCGTTCACCTCGTCACCGGCAACCAGGCGCGAAAGCTCACGATAGTGCGGCGTCATAACCAACGGCTGCTCGCGGCGATACATCTCGGGGTTACTATCAATACCGTCAATGGCAATCTTAGCAAGGCAGTTGAGTGCATCGGCGTCCAAAATTAGCGGTACATCAAGCTCGAGCAAGCCCGAAACCACCTGCATAGCGCCGGCAGACGTCGTCATACCGGGACCGCACAGCACGCAGCTGTACTTCTTTGCGATCTCGCACACCGTCATGCGCGCAGCGGCGCCAAAGGAGCCGCGGGAATCAGACGGAATAGCAAAGACCGGAATCGAAGGAAGTGCCATGCGAATGAGATTGGCGCAGGCGTCAGGAGCCGCGACTGCCACGTAACCAGCACCCGCGCGAGCTGCAGACTTGGCCGCCATAATGGCAGCACCAGGATATTGCGCAGATCCGGCGACAATAAGCACAGAGCCACGGGAATACTTATCGATATTCGATGGTAGCGGAGCAAAGTAATCAACTAAGTCACCGGGCTCGACAATCTCGGCGGCGTGGTCGACATCATCGATGACCTCGTCAAGACGGTCGTAAAGATTGCCGCAGATCAAATCGCCAGCATACTCAGGACCATCAGCGCTATACAGACCAATCTTGGGCGCAATCATCGTCACCGTGCGCTCGGCACGAATGCAGTCGTCATCAACAACGCCCGTCTCGGCATTCAGGCCCGAGGGGACATCAATGGATACGACACAATCGGCGCATTCATTGACCGTAGGAATCCAAATGGAGAACGGCGCACGCAGATTCCCGTGGAAACCGGTACCAAAAATGGCATCGACAACAACATCGGCCTTATCGATCAAAACCTCGAGTTCGTCACGCGAGGGACCGACGCAAACGTGCACATCGCGGCCGGCAGTTCGACGAGCAACATGACGTGCCAGAGCAGCAGGAATCTCATCCGGCTCAACCGGAGAAACGATATCCACGTCCACACCCTTGTGGCTCAGGATATCGGCGGCAACCCAACCGTCGCCGCCATTATTACCAAAACCGACCAGAACGAGAACCCGATCGGGATTGAGCTTCAAGACCTCGTTGGCGGCAAACTCACCCGCTAGCTCCATAAGCTCGGCCTTCGAAGTCCCTTCGCGTTCGATGATATCCTCGAGACGAACGACTTCTTCGGTACTCAAAACCGGTTTCATCTATGCTCCTAGCGTATCTTGCGAAGCATCGCCCAGGTGCTCCGTCAATGCTGAATTCTGCAGCTGCTCGAGCTCATCTAATACAGAGCGAGCCTCTTTAAATGTCTGCGCAACGCGTTTCTTGGTGCTCACCTTTTCATCTTTTGGCTTAGGCCGAGCATCTTCGGTAATCGCGATGGCATTCGCAACGGCCAAGTCTCCCGTAAGCGTAATGGAAAGAGCGACCTCAACAACACCCAAATCCTGGGCGATTTCGAGAGCACGACCAGAAAGCAGAGCCTTCGGTTTGCCGAGTTTATCACGCGTTACCGAAACATCCTTGCGACCCACGCCTTGACTAAAACCCGTGCCGAGAGCTTTAAGCACCGCCTCGCGCGAAGCAAAGCGGCTCGCATAGTGAGCAGCGGGACGCGATGATGCATCGCAATACGCACGCTCTTCTTCGGTAAACACACGCCGAGCAAACGACGGCGTCTTTTCAAGAATTGATTTCATGCGGGAAATCTCGACGATATCAACGCCGATACCAGCTTCAGCCATGTTCACCTCCATATCGCACAGACTAAGTTATTGTAGCCCGTTCACAGAAGATGCGACAAACGAGGGTTATAAAACACAGCTACTATGTGAGACAAATTGCCCGAGATACAAAAAAGGGGGAGGCCCCGAGGCCTCCCCCTTCTTCAATCTCGATGACGGCTCGGTGCCGTCCACCGGTCAGCGGCGCCC
>CABJFQ010000026.1:0-4378 GCA_902364975.1 Coriobacteriaceae bacterium
GGAGGCATACTCTGTTTTGAGAAGTTCGCGAAGCCCACTTCTCAAAACAGAGTATGCCTCCCCGGCCCTCGTCCGTGAACTCTTCCGCTGGGCGAGTCATAGACGCCGCGTACCGATAGGGTGAGGTGGCGGCTTGAAATTGGTGCTATATTCAGCTTTAGTTGTTAAATGTTAGTAGGAGAGGCTGATATGGGGCTGTTCAAGAAGAAAAACCCGCAGGATGCCTTTGATCCCGATGTGTTTACCATCACGGATACGATTTTGGACCCGCCGCGGTTTACGTTTTTGCCGGCTATCTACCAGGATGCCACGCGTCGCAAGTGGGCCGTACATCAGCGCGGCGGCGAGCCGAAGATTTTTGACTATGCGGACGTGTTGCAGTGCGAAGTGGCCGAGGCGGGCGATCCGGAGGCCGATGAAGCGGTCTCTAAACAGGAATTTGCCCAGCGTATTCTGGCAAATCCCGCTAAGGCGGCAAAAATGAACGCAGCCAAGCGTAATATGTGTCTTGGTATGGGCGTTGTTGTGGCGGTTCAGACGGGAAAAGACGAGGTTTCCAAACTAGAGATTCCCGTTATGACCGATGAAGTCAAACGCGATTCAAGCCTGTATAAGTCGTATCGGAATGTCGCCGAGAAGATCAAGGCCGAATTTGATGCCATGGGAGGGCTGGCCTAATTTTGTCGGCATACGTGTCTGAATGAGGAGTCTGTGCAATGGCAGGCGAATCTTATGCAATTCCCCCCAAAGATCGTGCTGTTGAGGGAATTCTTTGGTATATCCAGCACCATCAGCTTGCCGGCGGCGATCGCCTGCCGGCCGAGCGCGTGCTGTGCGAAGAGATTGGCGTTTCGCGTACGGCGTTGCGTGCCGGTATCACGCGGCTCATCTCGTGTGGAACGCTCGAGAGCCGTCGCGGATCGGGTACGTATGTGTGTCCTCCCAAGCCGTTGAACATCTTCCAGGAAACGTATAACTTTTCCGATGCTGTACGGACTGCCGGCCTGCACCCCTCTTCTCGTCTGGTTTCCACCGGGACCATCGAGGCGGATGAGGCGCTTGCCGACAAGCTTGGGGTGGCTGTAGACGCTCCCTTGCTCCGCATGCAGCGCGTTCGACTTATTGAGGGCGAGCCGGCGTCAATCGAGACCGCTCACGTTAACCTGTCCCTGTGCCCATCGCTTCCCGAACACGATTTTGAGTGTGAGAGCCTTTACGATGTCTTGCTCAAAGAAGGTGGCGTGCGTGTTGAGCATGGACGTGAGCATATCTCCATCTCGCGTTTGAACGCCGAAGAGGCCGAGCTGCTCCAGCAAGAAGAGGGAACGCCGGTGTTCTATGAGAGCTCGATCGAATTTGATAAGGACATGCGTTTTGTGGAGCATTGCAAATCGGTGATTTTGCCCACAAAGTTCCGCTTTGCCGATAACGGCGAAGAGAACGGCATGAGGAGCGTGGCAGGTGAACAATGGCTGAAACAGTAGATGCCACCCCGGTTTATATGCGCATTCGACGCCGCATCGAGGAACGTATCGAGCGCAGTATATATCCCACGGGTTCCATGATTCCGTCCGAAAAAGACCTTGCCGAGGAATTTGGTACGACACGCTTGACCATCCGAAGCGCTGTCGATGAGCTGGTTCGGCGCGGGCAGATTCGCCGTGTTCGGGGAAAAGGTGCCTTTGTGGCGCAGAAAGTACCTGCTTTTTTTGAACGCACGGTCGGTTTCCGTGAATCGGTCCGTGCTTCGGGCGGCGAGCCGTCCGTCCGTATTCTCGCGCGTTCCAAGCGTTATGCGGGGCCATATTACGCCGACCTGTTTGGCATCGCCGAGGACGACCTGCTCTATTCCGTTCGACGCCTGAACTGCATAAACGGTAGCCCCGTATCGATTGAGACGGCGCTGATTCCCTGCCTGCTGTTCCCAACCATCGAAGATATTGACGTGTCGGTCTTCAGTTTGTACGAGACCTATGAGATGCTGGGCCGAAAGCCAGTCATGGCACAGGAAAAGCTCGATATCGAAGCGCTGGGCGCACGAGATGCCGGCCTCCTTGGACTGGAACAGGGCGATCTTGTTTTGCTTTTGGAATGCGTGAGCTATGACGCGAGCGGTCAGGCTATCGAGTATGTAAAGTCCTTCAATCGTGGCGATACGGGCGGCTACACCTATACGTACTAGCTGGTATTTTGTGAATAACGGCTGGGAAACTAACCAGTTTTGATCGTTGGGTCAGCTGTATATACAACCTTACAGGGCTCAAAATCGACCGTTCGCCGATGGGGATAAATTAATCGACAAAGAGGTATCAAAAAGCCGTAACCTGTAACTGTGATTGGTATCAAATACTAATGATTTGTTACGAGGTGAGACGATGAAGATGCTCGATTACGTTCAGCTTGCCCATGTGCGTATGGGGGAGAACCTCGAGCGTTCGTCTGAGCTGGTAGCGCAGCTCGTTGATATTTTCCAGTCCGGTTCTTTTGACGCGCTGCGCATCGTTGCTTCGGGTTCGTCGCGCCATGCCGCCGATTGCGCCCGCGATTACCTGCAAGATGCGCTGCAGATGCAGGTGTCCGTTGTGACGCCCGAGGCCTTCGTCGATTTTGAACACACCTATCCGCAGCATGCGCTCAACATTGCCGTTTCGCAGAGTGGCTATTCGACCAATACGATTGCGGCGCTCGATTACATGCGCGCACACGATATGGCTGCAGTTGCGCTCACGGCAAACGTCGAGGCACCCATCAAGGAACACGCTGACATCGTTCTTGACTACGGTGTGGGCGTCGAGTCGGTGGACTTTGTGACTCTGGGCGTCGAGGTGCTCGTTGAGTACCTGGTGCTCTTTGGTATTTACGGCGGTCAGGCGCGCGGAACGATTGACGCCAAGGGCGTTGCCCAGCGTCTTGACGACCTGCGCGAGGCCATCCAGGCCAATGCCGTGATGTGCAAGACCGCCGAGGCATATGTCCAAGACCACATGCTCGAGCTTTCTGAGCACACGCCCGCCATGGTCGTCGGCAACGGCCCCAACTATGGCGTTGCCGAAGAGGCGGCCCTCAAGCTGAGCGAGACCATCAAGATTCCTGCCATGCATCACGAAGGCGAGGAGTTCGTCCACGGTCCCGAGATGCAGATCGTTCCGGGCTATCTGGTGTTTATCGTCGACGATCCGCAGGGGTCGGAGCGTCTTGCGAATATCGCTGATGCGCTATCGAACGTTACGACAAAAACGGTGCTGCTCACGGCCCATCCCAAGGGTAGGGCTCACGAGGTTGCGGTGCCTCAGGTGGCTCCGCTGCTCAGCGCAATTCCCAATCTTGTGTTCTTCCAGACGATTGCGGCCATGATAGCCGAGCGTCTGAAGTCATGGGACGTGCACCCGTATCTTGATGCCGTCTCCAAGCAAATGGAGGTCAAGGCAGAGGGCTACGAAGAGTCAGTCAATGCGCTTAAGGCCAAAGCGGCCGAGTGCTACGGAATGTAAGCGGGTTTTGATGCCCGTTGGCACGGGGGATGTGGAAACAACCCCAGAAAGGAGAGACAAATGAAGGAAACCGAGAAGATCGAGATCATGCATTTCGACCAGGAGGGCTATCTCGAGGACGGCAAGGCGCTCTACGAGACCGGCAAGAAGATGACCGCGCTCGCCGACAAGGTCGCCGACGAGGGCTACGACGCCGTGTTCCTGATGGGCGTCGGCGGCACCTGGGACGAGCTCATGCAGCTCGAGTACCTCATGAACAAGTTCGGCGACCGCGACCTCGAGGTCTACCTGATCCACGCCGCCGAGTGGAACGCCATGGGCCACAAGCGCATGACCGAGAAGTCCGTCGTGCTCACCGCCTCCGAGTCCGGCACCACCCCCGAGGTCCTCGAGGCCGTCAAGAAGATGAAGGGCATGGGTGTGCGCGTCTACGCCATGACCAAGCCCGAGGGCCTCATCGGCCAGGCTGTCGGCGCCGAGAACTGCGTCGCCATGGCTTCTGACCATGGTTCGGGCGGCTGTGAGAAGGGCTACTACCTCGCCGACTGCTTCGGCCTGCGCCTGCTCAACCGCCGCGGCTGCTTCCCCAAGTTCGATCTGTTTATCGAGCAGACCAAGGACATCTGGAAGGACATGCTCGATATCCGCAAGCGCTTCGAGCCGCGCGCCGAGGAGCTCGCCAAGAAGTACGCCCTGGCCCCCTACACCATGTTCATCGGCTCCGGCGCCCTGTGGGGCGAGACGATCCTGTTCTCGATGTGCATCCTCGAGGAGATGCAGTGGAAGCGCACCCGCTACATCACCTCGGCCGACTTCTTCCACGGCACCCTCGAGCTCGTGGAGCCCGGCGTCCCGGTCTTCCTGTTCATGGGCGAGGACGAGAACCG
>CABJFQ010000026.1:4388-6592 GCA_902364975.1 Coriobacteriaceae bacterium
CGGCTGCTTCCCCAAGTTCGATCTGTTTATCGAGCAGACCAAGGACATCTGGAAGGACATGCTCGATATCCGCAAGCGCTTCGAGCCGCGCGCCGAGGAGCTCGCCAAGAAGTACGCCCTGGCCCCCTACACCATGTTCATCGGCTCCGGCGCCCTGTGGGGCGAGACGATCCTGTTCTCGATGTGCATCCTCGAGGAGATGCAGTGGAAGCGCACCCGCTACATCACCTCGGCCGACTTCTTCCACGGCACCCTCGAGCTCGTGGAGCCCGGCGTCCCGGTCTTCCTGTTCATGGGCGAGGACGAGAACCGCAAGCTCGACGAGCGCGTCCGCGCGTTCCTGACCCGCGGCGTGACCGGCGACACCGACGTCAACGTCATCGACACCGCCGAGTTCGCGATCCCCGGCCTTGACGACGAGTTCCGCGTCATCGTCTCCCCGTGGATTCTGACGGTGCTCGTGACCGACCGCCTGGCTCGCTACTACGAGACGGTCACCAAGCACAACCTCAAGTATCGTCGCTACTATCACCAGTTCGACTACTAAAGAAAACGGGTGCGGGAACGTGCCGGGCTATTGAGAGGAACACAGAATGAGACAGTACATCATCGCCAGCCATGCGCACTTCGCTACCGGCATCAAGGAGAGCGTCGAGCTGCTCTCGGGCGCTCGCGACAACGTCCACGATCTTTCGATGTTCGTCGATGGCCGCATGGACGTGGCCGAGGAGGCCCAAAAACTGCTGGCAGGCATGTCTGCCGACGATGATGTCGTTGTCTGCACCGACCTCTTTGGCGGCAGCGTCAACAACGAGTTCACCAAGATCGTCCAGACGCGTCCCCGCACGTACCTCGTTACCAACATGAACCTTCCTCTCCTCATCCAGTTGCTGTTCTCTGACGAGTCGGCGCCGGTTGAGGAGACGATTCGCGCCATCGTCGCTGCGGACGATACGCGCGTGAAGTTTGTCAACGATCTTTTGGTCGATGACGACGAGGAAGAAGAGTTCTAATCCGCAGCACCTACTGACACGCCGTAAGACGGTACAAGACCTTTGGGGGGTCACATTATGATTCAGCTACTTCGCGTTGACCATCGCCTGCTTCATGGCCAGGTCGCAGTTTCCTGGGTTCAGGGCCTTGGCTCCAACTGCATCTTCTGCGTGGGCGATAAGGTCGCTAACGACCCGGTGTGGAAGACGACGCTCAAGATGGGCAAGCCTGCCGGCTGCAAGCTCGTCATCAAAGATATGGAGCATGCAATCGAAGCTATCAACTCGGGCGTGACCGACAAGTACAAGATGATCATCTGTGTCGCCACTATTGCTGAGGCAAAGCAGCTTGTTGAGGGCTGCCCGCAGATCAAGTCGGTCAACCTGGGCAACACCAAGCCCAAGGACGAGAAGCGTCCCGATGCGCGTCAGGTCTCTCGTCAGATCTTCCTGACCGCGGCCGAGGAAGCCGATGTGCGCGAGATGCTGGATCGTGGCGTTGAGGTCGAGATTCGACCCCTGGCCGATGACCCCAAGGTTGACTGCGCCAGCGTGCTCTAGGCGTTCAATTTCGAAGAGTCTGAGCTCTTCGTAGTTTCCTATTAGGAAAGGGGGATATATGCTTACCCAAGCAATCCTCATCGGACTTATCGCCGCATTTGGTAAGTTCGACTTCCAGCTCGGTACGCTCTATGCGTTCCGCCCCATCGTCCTGTGCCCGCTCGTGGGCCTGGTGCTGGGGGACCTGCAGTCCGGCCTCGCGATCGGCGCCAGCCTGGAGCTGCTGTTCATGGGCTCGATCTCCATCGGCGCCTACGTGCCGCCTGATGAGACGATCGGCGGCGTGCTCGCCTGCGCCTTCGCTATCCAGCTGGGCCAGAGCACCGAGGCAGCCATCGCGCTTGCCATGCCCATCGCCACGCTGTGCCTTGCCATCAAGAACATCCTCAACGCCGCCCTGCCGATCCTGGTTGACCGCGCTGATGTCTTCTCCGGCCAGGGCAACCTTAAGGGTGTCTATGCGATGCACTTCCTGATCGGTTTGACCGGTATCATCATGGCGTTCCTGCTGTGCTCGCTGTCGTTCTATCTGGGTGCTGACGCCATCCAGGGCATGCTCGACTTCATCCCGCCCTTTGTCCTTGCTGGCTTTGGCGTTGCCGCCAACATCCTGCCTGCCATGGGCTTCGCCATGCTCGGCCGCCTGGTGCT
>CABJFQ010000027.1 GCA_902364975.1 Coriobacteriaceae bacterium
ATTTCCCGATGTCCAAGAAATGGGAGGCAGTTCACCTGTCCCCTTTGTGGTGGTTTTGGGCTGGGCCTAGAGCGTGTGGCCGTAGGCGTTGGCGGCCTTGATGGCGGCGGCGAACTTTTCGTCGGTGAAGGGCTCGGGGTTTCCCTGCTTCCATTCGTTGGTGGCGTGCGCGTATTCACACAGGGCGGGGATATCGGCCACGGAAAGCCCGACCTGCTCAAGCGTTACGGGCAGCCCCATCTGCTTGTTAAAGGCGGCGTAGCGCTCAAGGTTCTCGGTGTCGCCCGTGTAGGCAAAAAGCACGAGCACGCCCAGGCTCACGACCTCGCCGTGCAGGTAGGTGCCCTCGCGCGGAATGCTGCAGGTGGCGTTGTAGAACGCATGCGCCACGCTCGAGTTGTAGTAGTAATCGTTTTGGTTGGTCAGGTTGGAGACGTAGCCCGTGTTGACCACGATATCGAGCGCGATCTGCTTGACGGCTTCGGTCGACAGGTTCTGGCGAACGTCCTCAAGACCCTGCACGCCATAGGTAAACAGCGGCTCGGAGCAGGTGTGTGCGAGCGCCAGGCCAAGACCTGCGGTGTGCTCCAGGTTGCCGGCGCTCGTGGCGTACTCGACCTCGGGCTGCTTGGACAGGGCATCGCCCACGCCCGCCCAGAAGTACTCCGCCGGAGCCTCGGCGATGATCTTGGGGTTGATGAAGATGTGCGCGGGGCGGTTGGGGTACGAATAGCCCTCGAGCGAGCCGTCGTCGTTGTAGACAACGGCAATGGCGGTCGCGGCCGAGCAGTTGGAGCAGATCGTCGGTACCGTAAAGACGATCTTCTTGAGCTCGATGGCCGCCGTCTTGACGGTGTCGAGCGCTTTGCCGCCGCCGCATGCGATGAGCACATCGGCCTCTCGGCAGGCGGGGGAGTTAACAAGCTTGGCGATATTGGCACGCGTGCTGTTGGTGCCGTAGACGCGTGTCTCCAGTATCTCGATGTCGGTGCCCTCCAGTGCCGCTTCGATACTGGGAAGCGCCGCGGCCAGTGCTCGTTTACCGCCGATAATCGCGACCTTGGCCGCTCCGTACTCGTCCAGCGCGCCGGGCAGCTCGTCAAAGCAGTCCTCGCCGACGGTGTAGTCGCTCATTCCAATCGTGCGCATAGCAGCCTTCTTTCGTTAGATAAAGTGCTTTCAGGTATTTTGCTCCAAGTGAGTGCTTGCGACCGCGAGAAATTACTAAAGTATGAAACCGATGTTGAGGGTTTTTCACCGGCGTTGACCGTGCTACCATACAGCGCATAAGCGTTGATGGGGACGAGTAGTCGGCCGTCCGTGTGCTACAGAGAACGGGGAGCGCTGAGAACCCGTGCATGCGACCGATGAAAATCACCCCGGAGCTGCGGTCCCAACGGACGCGCCGTACAGGCACGTCTTAGTAGACATCGCCGAGATGGTCGTCGATACAGGCCAGCCGAGTAACGGATGCGAGCGCGCTGTAATGCGGGTGAGGGCATCTAAGCTGGGTGGTTAAGCGAAGAGCTTTTGCGGGCACACGGCCCGTTTTGTGGCGCTTCGTCCCAGCTTGCAGGGACGGGCGCTTTTTTTGGTGCCCAACGGGCGTGCGCGCCCACGACATGAAAGGGGTACCGTGGCAAACGAGTACAAGCAGACGATGAATCTGCCCAAAACCGGTTTTCCCATGCGTGCCGGTCTTTCCAAGTCCGAGCCCAAGCGACTCAAGGACTGGCAGGACAACAAGGTCTACGAGCAAGTTCTGAAGAAGAACGAGGGTCACAAGAAGTTCGTGCTGCACGACGGCCCTCCGTATGCCAACGGTCCGATCCACATCGGCCACGCCATGAACAAGATCTCCAAGGACATGATCAACCGCTACTGGATGATGCAGGGCTATGAGGTTCCCTACGTCCCCGGTTGGGACTGCCACGGCCAGCCGATCGAGCACAAGGTCGAGGAGAAGCTTGGCACCGAGAAGTTCAACCAGACCCCCACGGCCAAGATTCGTGAGCTCTGCAACAAGTTCGCTGTCGAGAACATCGAGCTGCAGAAGGCCGGCTTCCGTCGTCTGGGCGTGCTCGGCGACTGGGATAACCCCTACCTGACGCTCTATCACCAGCATGACGCTGCCGACATCGAGGTCTTTAAGGCCATGTTCGACAAGGGCATGATCTATCGCGGCCACAAGCCGGTTCACTGGTGCAAGCACTGCCATACCGCGCTGGCCGAGGCCGAGATCGAATACTCCGACGAGACGAGCCCTTCCATCTTCGTACGCTTTGAGATGACTTCCAAGCCCGTCGGCCTCGAGAGCTTCGATGGCCCGGTCGACTTTATCATCTGGACGACTACGCCGTGGACCATCCCTTCCGACCAGGCAGTCTCCCTTAAGCCCGGCGCTGCCTATGTCGCCGTTGAGCACGATGGCCGTGCCGAGGTCATGCTCGAGGACCTAGCCCCCAAGTGCTGCGAGGAGTTTGGCTGGGAGTACACCCCGGTCATGGTCGACGGCAAGCCCTATGTGGTTCCCGCCGAGACCTTCCACCACATCCACTACAAGCAGCCGATCTTTGACGGCGTTGAGGGCGTGGCGCTGCTGGCCGATTACGTCGGTGTCGATGACGGTACCGGTATCGTTCATAACTCGCCCGGCCACGGCGTCGACGACTACTTTGCCTGCCTCAAGGAGGGCATCACCGACATCTGCATGCCGGTCGATGACGACGGCAAGTTCTACACCGGTGAGGAGTTTGGCACCGGCGGTCCCTTTAGCGGCATGGATACTGACGAGGCCAATCCGCACATCATCGAGTTCCTGCGCGAGCGCGGCACCCTGGTCCTCGAGAAGAAGATCACGCACAGCTATCCGCACTGCTGGCGCTGCAAGCACCCGGTGCTCTTTCGTGCTACCGACCAGTGGTTTGTCTCGATGGACAAGACCGATTTGCGCGAGCAGGCTGGCAAGGAGGTCCGTGAGAACGTCAAGTGGTATCCGGCCCACGCGGCCAACCGCATCGGTGCCATGGTCGAGCAGCGTCCCGACTGGTGCATCAGCCGTCAGCGCAACTGGGGCGTGCCTATCCCCAGCTACACCTGCGCCGACTGCGGCGAGAAGGTCATGAACGACGCTACGCTCGACGCCGTCATCAAACTCTTCCACGAGAAGGGCTCCGACGCCTGGTTCACCGACGCTCCCGAGAGCTACCTGGGCGAGGCCTGCGTCTGCCCCAAGTGCGGCGGCCATCACCTCAAGGCCGATAAGGACATCCTCGACGTGTGGTGGGATTCCGGCGTCTCCTGGAAGGCCGTCTGCGAGTACCGTCCCGAGCTGGAGTATCCGGCGGATGTGTACCTCGAGGGCTCCGACCAGCACCGCGGTTGGTTCCAGAGCTCGCTGCTCACCTCGGTGGGCGCCAACGGCCATGCTCCGTACAAGGCGGTCGTCTCGCAGGGCTTCACGCTCGACGGACAGGGCCGCAAGATGTCCAAGTCGCTCGGCAACGTCATCGACCCCAACAAGGTCTGCGACGAGATGGGCGCCGACATCATCCGCCTGTGGGTTGCATCCGTCGATACCAGCTCCGACGTGTCCATCGACCACGAGATTCTCGCCCGTACGTCCGATGCCTACCGTCGTTTCCGCAACACGCTGCGCTTCCTGCTCTCCGAGCTCGAGGGTCAGTTTGAGCCCGAGACCGACGGCGTTGCCTTTGCCGACCTGCTGCCACTCGACAAGCTCATGGTTGCCCGCCTGACCCAGGTCCAGGCCGAGGTTGACGACGCCTACGCCAGCTACGAGTTCCCGCGTGCCTACCGTGCACTCTACGACTTCGTGGTGACCGAGCTTTCCAACGTGTATCTCGACGCCCTGAAGGACCGCCTGTACTGCGAGAAGCCCGGCTCGCTCGAGCGCCGCAGCGCCCAGACCGTGCTTGCCGAGCTCTTCTCGATGCTCATGCGCGACCTGCAGCCGATCCTGTCCTACACGGTCGACGAGGCCATGGCCTATGCGCCCGCCGGCTGCGTCGATCACCAGAAGTACGCCGCGCTGCTCGATTGGTATAAGTCGCCCATTACGGTCGACGAGGCCAATGAGTTTGAGGGCGTGCTCGAGGCTTCACTCGAGCTCCGTAGCGCCGTGACCAAGGCCCTTGAGGATGCCCGCTCCGCCGGAACCTTCACTAAGAGCCAACAGGTCCGCGTCAAGGCGGTCGTTCCCGCCGAGATGTATGCGCTGCTGACCGGTGATAAGGCCGTCGACCTGGCCGAGTTCTACATCGTCTCCGATGTTGAGCTGACCCAGGGCGAGGAACTCTCCGTTGCCATCGAGGCAGCCGAGGGCGAGTGCTGCGATCGTTGCTGGAACTATCGCAGCACCGTCGGCGAGTACAACGGTCACGCCCACATCTGCAAGCGCTGCGCGAATGCCCTTTAAGGCACGGTAACTCGGCATTTTAGTTATAGGGAGAACCTGGGCGCCTTCGGCCCATTTGCTCCGCTGAATAAAAGCGGCATTCCGTTTTTCGGAATGCCGCTTTCTTTTATTAAAGGCTTTAGCCTGTGCGGGGCGCGCA
>CABJFQ010000028.1 GCA_902364975.1 Coriobacteriaceae bacterium
TCTTCAATACAGACAATATCAGTGCGGAATGTTTTTAAGGGGATACCCTTGGGCGGCCCTACAGCAACGTGGTCGACGATGTCTATAGGAACCCACGCTTTGAAGGGGCGCCGGGCTGATGGTTTGGCTTTTTATTGGTGGGGGCCCTTACTGGGATGGGACCCTTACTAGAGGCAGGCCTCGGCGATGCGCTTTTTGAGTTCGTCGATGCCGGTGCCGGTCTGGGAGCTTGTGATGATCACGTTTTCGGCCGGGACGTTGAGCTGCTTTTTGATGGCTGCTGCCTGGCGGGCCTGCTGGGTGCGGCTGAGCTTGTCGGCTTTGGTGAGGCAGACGATAAAGTTGAACTCGTTGCCCTGTAGGTAGTCGATCATGTCGTGGTCGAGCTTGCTAGGGTCGTGACGAATGTCCACCAGCGAGACGACCAAGTTAAAGCTGCGCTCGGAGTCGAAGAAGTCGCCGATAAGCTCGGCCCAGCGGTCACGCTCGGCCTTAGAACGACGGGCGAAACCATAGCCCGGCAGGTCGACGAAGTGCACGTCGTCGGCCTCAAAGAAGTTGATGTTGCTCGTCTTGCCCGGCGTACTGGAAACCTTGACCAGGTTCTTGCGGCCAAAGAGCTTGTTCATAATCGACGACTTGCCCACGTTGGAGCGGCCGACAAAGCTCACCTCGGGGCAGGTGGACTCGGGAATCTGCGAAACCTTGCCGTAGCTGGCGACGAACTTGGCAAGCTGGTAGTTAATGGAATCGGCCATGGACACTCCTTGGTCGTAGGTTCTTACAAAAGAGCGCGCTATTGCGCGGCGGCAATGCGGCGGACGATATCGAGCGTGATATCACTTGCGACACGCGCATACTCGAACAGATCGAACTCTCGGTCGCAAATTGCATCGTACGCCTCGTCACAATTATCGCTGATAGCGCGCAACACCAGGCAATCGACACCATTTTTGGTTGCGACATGGGCAATTGCCGCGCCCTCCATGCCGACACAATCGGCATGCGTCGCCTCGATAGCGTCGTTGCGCATGGCGGCGCCCGTCACAAAGCGGTTACCCGTGGCAATCGTGCCGACCAGGAACTGTTTGGTGCCCTCGTTCGAAGCGACTGCATTTGTTGAAGCGTCAACGAACCCACGCTCAGCAAGCACGTCGACGGCAATATCGACCAGCGCGGGTGTCGAGCCAAACTCCTCGAGCCCCGGTGCGGACTCGGCGATAAGCGCGGTATCGGTATCCAGATAGCGTAGGCGTTTACCAATGACCACGTCGTCGATATGGAGCTTGGGGTTCAAACCGCCCGCAATGCCCGAAAACACAACAGCCTGCGGAGCATACTTGCTAATGAGGTGCTGTGTTGCAGCAGCGGCGTTCACCGTGCCCATGCCCGCCGTTGTGGCAACAACTGTCAGACCGTCGAGCTCACCGCTCACAACGGTCAAGCCTGCCTCCCGCGCCTCGCAAACGTCGCTCAGCTCTTCCTTAATCTGCATGATCTCTTTTTCGAGCGCACCGATAATCGCGATGGTAGCCATACCATTCCCCAAACCTATACGAAATTCTCAACCACGGTATGGTACCAGCATTTTGTTTGACCTCGCCAAACGAACACGCTAAGCCAGCGCAGCTCGCGTATCAAACAGCGCCTTTGCAATCGCGGCCGCAACCTCGCTCGAGTGGTCGCTCCACGGCATCGATGTCATGGCGCTCATGACATAGGTACGGCCATCGATGTCGATAGCAGGCATTTCTTTCCAAAGATATTCAGTCGCGTTTAAGGTGTCTCTAAACAATAAACAGGCGTTTCTATGCAAAAACACCGATTCCGTTGCGCATCTTTGCCCAAAACGCAGTTGCGGTGAAATAGTTCCTGTTTGGGCGGCATAAGCCGAAAAACAAGAACTATTCCACCGCAACTTGACGGGGCTCCCTAGCAATCAACTAGGTGCCCGGGGGCACTCATTTAAGTCTGTCCCCAATGAGTGCCCTGCTAGCCGATAGCGTTTTTGAGTTCGGCACGGCGCTTTTTCATGCCGGCCATGACGGCGTTGCGCAGCTCGGGCATGCGCGCGGTATCCATCTGGGGCACGCCCTCGAGCTTATAGGGAATACCCAGTTGCTCGTACTTGACGACACCCATCGTGTGATACGGCAGCATTTCCAGGCCCACCACGTTGTGCCATGGAGCGATCAGGCGACCGAGCTTCTCGCATTCCTCCGCCGTATCGGTGATACCCGGCACCACCACGTGGCGAATAACAACCTTAATCTTGCGACGGGCAAGCTCATCGCCAAACGCCAGGATGCGCGCAGGATCGCAACCGGTCAGCTTTTTATGCTCAACCGGATCGGCATGCTTGATGTCGAGCAGCACCATATCGGTCTCGTTGAGCACAGCGTCGAACTTCTCGGGGTGGTTGGGGTCAAACGCATATCCGCAGCTGTCTAGGCAGGTATGCACGCGGCCATCGGGGTTGTTGTGCATCACGCGGAACAGGTCGGCCAAAAACTCGGGCTGCAGGAGCGGTTCGCCACCCGAAACGGTAATGCCGCCGCTACGGTAAAACTCATGGTTACTCTGGAACTCGTCCATCAGGTGCTCGACGGTCACCATCGTGCCGCCGTTAACAGACCAGGTATCGGGATTGTGGCAATACGCGCAGCGCATGGGACAGCCCTGAACAAACACCACAAAGCGGATGCCGGGTCCGTCGACCGTTCCCATCGTCTCGATCGAATGCACGCGACCCAGGGCATACGCAGAGTCCTCGGGATGAGCATCCACACCCTCAAGCGTCATCTCAGCCATTCCCGCAACCTTGCCTCTCTTTGGTTTTTGTCAATTAAAATGCCAGAGCCATTCTAGCCCATACGCCTGATGGCGAAACGGTTTAGCGGTCAATTAGATCGTCCTATTTGACTCCACGCAAAAGCGGCGGGAAGGTTGTCACAACCCGCTCGCCGCCGAAGCAATAGAAATCGATAGACGCCAGGCCCTACGCCTTAAGCGTAAGCACCGCGCCAAAGGCGGTCGGGCCGCAGTGGCTCGAGATGACGCCGCCGACCTGAGTCCAGGTAACGTCCTTAAAGCCCAGGTCGTGCGCATAGACTTCCATATCGTCGCGCAGCTCCTCGGAAAGGCCCACCGAATACGCCAAGCCAATGTGCGAATAGTCGATCTCGCCCTTCTCAACCATGTGATCGATAAAGGCGCGGGCGCACTTGAGCATAGAGCCGCGGAACTTCTTGGTGGCCACGAACTTGCCACCCGTCACCTCGATACAGGGCTTAATCTTGAGCAAATGGGCGCCTAGGAACGCGACGTTGGACAAGCGACCACCCGCCTTAAGGAAGGCAAGGTCGGTAGGAACAAAGCCCAACAGCACGCGGTCCATGACTGAGTTCGTAAATGCAAAGATTTCGTCAACGGTGGCATCGGGGTGAGCCTCGATGTATTTGGCGGTCTCGACGACAACGAGCGACTGGCCTACCGAGACAAAGCGCGTATCCATGGAGTAGACGTAATCGCGCCCCTGGGCGGCGATCTTCGAGGACTGATGCGAACAGGTCGTGGCCTCGGAATATGCAAGATGCAAAATGGTCGCGTCGGGCTGTTCGGCATGGATGCGGTCGTACACGCGGGAGAAATCTGCCGGCGCACAGCCGCTGGTCTTGGGCATCACGCCAAACTCGTTGCAGCGCGAATAAATCTCGAGCGGATCGATCGAGCCGTCCTCGACAGTCTCGTCACCAATCGTGACATGCATGGGCACACGCACGATGCCGTAGCGCTCGCAAAGCTCTGGCGTTACATCCGAACCAGATTCAACCACGATTACGTACTTGCCCATTATCATCACGACCCATCTCGACATTGGCTTTTCAATACATGGCACGCGCCGCCGCACTGTTGCACAACGGCGTCCAAGCGCCAAAGAGACGCCGCCCTTTGCACATAACAAAGGACAGCGTCTCCCTGGAAAGCTCCGTGCTTATCTGAGATTCTACACGGTTTATTAAGGAGTGTTACTTATTCCGCAAACGGTAGCTATACGCGATAAACGGTAGCAAGCAAGAATCCAGAACGCTCAACCCATTAGGAGAGTTCCGCCTAAAGGGTGACTACACAGGACCCCGCCGGGCCGCTTTGGGTTACTTTCCAAAACATTCCGCACTGATATTGTCTGTATTGAAGA
>CABJFQ010000029.1 GCA_902364975.1 Coriobacteriaceae bacterium
AAGAGCAAACCACCCCTTTTAGGGGTGGTTTTGATGCTGGTTATTTATCTGACGTTAGCGAATGTGTCGTGCGCTCTGCGTGTGGCAATATAAGATGGTTAATTGCACTTAACGTTATTTGAGCTTTGAGGGTAGGGGATTTCTTTGGGTCGTTCTGCGGATATGACGCCGCCTTTGCGTTGGCGGTTGGGTGTTGCTGGTAGCGTGGCGTTGGCCGTGCTGCTTGTTGACCAGCTGACCAAGCTTGCGGTTCGTGCCGTTGGCGATGCTCTGCATGTGACTGTTATCCCCGGTGTGATCGACTTCCTTTTCGTGCGTAACATCGGTGCTGCCTTTAGCATGGGCGAGGGACATGGCCTCGCGTTTGCCGTGCTGGCGTTTGTCGTTATCGTTGCGATCGCGGTGTACTTGCTTCGCGCGCCCCAGCTTGCTCGCTTTGAGGTTGTGGGCATGGCTATGGTCGTGGGCGGCGCCATTGGCAATGCGATCGACCGTCTGGCTTTTGGCTTTGTGACCGATTTTATCGCCACCACCTTCATCGGCTTCCCCGTCTTCAATGTGGCCGATGTCGGCATTACGGTCGGTGTGGTGCTTGCCCTCTTCGGCTACATGTTTTTGAGCCCCGCCGCCCGTGAGGTCGATGCGACCGCCGAGCTTAACGCCCGTGACGAGGCCCGCGCCAAGCGCAATGCCAAGCAGCGTGGGGAGCGTGCCCGCAAGATTCGCGAAAGGAATGAGCGTTAATGGCCGACATCCATATTCTTGTTGCCGACGATTCCGCTGGTCAGCGTCTTGACGCCTATCTGGGCGCCAATGACGGCTGCCCTACGCGCTCTGCCTGCGCGCATCTGATTGAGGGCGGTGCCGTAATCGTGAACGGCGAGACCTGTCTGTCAAAAAAGTATGCCGTACGCGCCGGTGACCGCATCTCTGTCGACCTGCCCGAGCCTCACGATCCGACTGACGTGATTCCTGAGGCCATTCCCCTCGATATCCGCTACGAGGACGACTATCTCATCGTGCTCTCCAAGCAGCGCGGCCTGGTGTGCCATCCGGCGCATGGTCATGAGAGCGGTACGCTCGCGAATGCCCTGGTCTATCACTGCGGTATCGACCATCTGGGCACCGTGCAGGGCGAGGACCGCCCCGGTATCGTGCATCGTTTGGATCGTGATACCTCGGGTCTCATGCTTGCGGCCAAGGACGACGACACCCAGCGCGCGCTCCAGAATCTCATCCGCACGCGAACGCTCGACCGCCGCTACATTACGCTCGTCCACGGCCACATTGCCATGGACGAGGGTACCATCAACACCGGTATCGCCCGTTCCACGCGTGACCGCGTCAAGATGGCGGTTTCGGACGATCCCTTTGCCCGTCAGGCCATTACGACCTTTAAGGTCCTCGAGCGCTTCGATTCCACGCGTTTTGACGACGGTTATACGCTCGTCGAGTGCCACCTGTTTACCGGCCGCACACATCAGATTCGCGTGCATATGCGCCATATCAGCCATGCCTGCGTGGGCGATCCACTCTACGGCAAGTGCGATGCGCGCGCCGATCGGGGCCTGACCAGGCAGTTCCTGCATTCCTGGCGCGTGGCGTTCGACCATCCCGTGACGGGGGAGCGCATTGAGTGCCGCGACGAGCTGCCGTGGGATCTCGCTGCGGTTCTCGACGATCTGGCTCCGCGTTCGCTTGGCCGCACCGCTGCCGGCGACGAGATCGTTCCTCAGCTCGGTCTTCTCGAAGCCTAGTTAGTATTAGGTGGTTTCTTGAACGCCCCTAGCCTGCGGTAAGATATACGGTTGTTTACGTAACGCGTTCCTGGGAGCCTGCATGCTCGCCTTTTTACAAACCAACACGCCCATCGTGATCTTTAACCAGATTGTGGTTACGCTGCTCACGGTCTGCTTTTTGTACCAGGTGGTCTTCTTTGTCATTGGCGCCCTGCGCGGTGAGGTCGCACCTCCCAAGGCCAAAAAGCTCCACCGGTATGCTTTCTTTATCGCGGCGCATAACGAGGAAGCCGTGATCGCCAACCTCGTTCGCTCCATCAAGGATCAGGATTATCCTTCCGAGCTCATCGAGGTCTTCGTGGTCGCCGATGCCTGCACCGACAACACGGCGCAGCTTGCGCGCGAGGCGGGCGCCATTGTCTATGAACGCAACGACCTGGCCCGCAAGGGTAAGAGCTGGGTCATGGATTTTGGCTTCGACCGCATCCTTAACGAGTATCCCGACACCTTCGAAGGCTACTTTATCTTCGATGCCGATAACGTCATCGCCCGCGATTACGTGTCCAAGATGAACGATGCTTTTGACCAGGGCTTCCATGTGGTCACGAGCTATCGTAACTCCAAGAACTTTGGCAGCTCGTGGATCTCGGCGGCTAATGCTACGTGGTATCTGCGAGAGGCGCGCTTTCTTAACAACGCTCGCAACATCTGCAAGACTTCTTGCGCTGTTTCGGGTTCTGGCTATCTCATTTCTGCCAGCGTGATCGAGGGCATGCACGGCTGGCAGTTCCACACGCTGACCGAGGACATCCAGTTCACTACGTTCTGCGCCATTCACGGCATTCGCATTGGCTATGCGCCGGCGGAGTTCTTTGACGAGCAGCCGGTGACGTTTAAGGCGTCCTGGAAACAGCGCATGCGTTGGACCAAGGGCTTCTACCAGGTCTTTTTTACCTACGGCAAGCATCTTGTCAAATCGACGTTCCGCTATCATCGCTTTGCCGCATATGACATGTTTATGACCATCGCTCCGGGTATGCTGCTATCGTTGATCTCGATGCTCGCTAATGCCACGTTCCTGATTGTGGGCGGTCTTTCGCACGGCTTCCTGGCCACCGAGGTCGAGATGCAGGCGTGCGCTGCTTCGCTCATTATGACCTTTGCCATGATGTATCAGACCTTCTTTATCCTGGCGCTGCTTACGACTATCTTTGAGTACAAGCACATTCACTGCGCGCAAAAGTGGCGTCTGGTGACTAACCTGTTTACCTTCCCGATCTTTATGTTCAGCTATATCCCCATCACGGTGGCCGCGCTGTTCCTGAAGGTCGACTGGGTCCCGACACAGCACGCCGTCAACGTTACCCTCGACGAAGTCATGCAAGGAGCCAAATAACCACCATCAAAACCACCATAAAGGGGACAGTGAACTGCGCCCCGAAACTTGGAC
>CABJFQ010000030.1 GCA_902364975.1 Coriobacteriaceae bacterium
TGTTAGCGCCGGGCGATTTTAGCCGCTAATAGTCAAACTATTTTGACCAATCCCGGTCACCGAATAATGGCCACCGTGCCTCCCCGCCGCCACTACGCTGGTGGTGCCAACACGCCGGCGTTAGGAGGACCATTGAGGTGAACGAGAGACACGATGACCTACAGGAGATTATAGACGCGGCGCTCCGGGAGATGGCCGCGGAGGAGGGCGACGGGTTCGACCCGCAGGCATGCAACCTCGCGGAGTTCTGCAGGAGGACGGGGCTCACCCGCTCCCGCGCGAGGACGGTCAGGGCACACGGGTTCAGGGCCCTGCCCCACGGGAACAGCGGGAGGAGGGCCGCGCCGGGCGTGCTCGCCGGCCACACCGGCCTGGTGGACGACCTCCTGCGGAAGGGCGTCACCAACTCGCAGGTGATATTCGAGCGGCTGCTCGGCCAGGGCTACGCCGGCGGCCTCACCACGGTGAAGACCTATATCGCCGCGCACCGGGACCTCGTGCCCGCGAAGAGGCGGCAGGCGGCCCCGCAGGGCTGCCGCGGCCAGCGCTTCAGGACGGCGCCCGGAGAGGCCTACCAGATGGACTGGGGCTTCGTCGCGGTCGAGCGCCCTGGCGGGGAGCGGGCGCGGATCGCCTGCTTCGCCATGGTCTGCCACCATTGCGGGGGCGCCCACGTCGAGTTCTTCCCGAACGCGCGCCAGGAGAACCTCCTCATCGGGATGCTGCACGCGTTCTCGGCGCTGGGCGTGCCCGCGACCGTGCTCACCGACAACATGAAGAGCGTGGTCGTCCGCCGCGATGCCGACGGCCGGCCCGTCTGGCAGGCCGACTACGCCGAGTTCATGGGCGTCGTCGGCTTCCGCACCAGGTTGTGCAGGCCGCGCCACCCCTATACGAAGGGCAAGGTGGAGAGGCTCGTCCGCTTCGTGAAGGGGAACTTCCTCGCGGGAAGGTCCTTTACCGACCTTGACGCCCTCAACCGGGAGGCCGCCCTCTGGTGCGCCGAGCAGGGAGGCCGCTGGCGGCGCGCGGCGGCATGCGTCCCGATGCGCGAGCACGAGGCGGCGTGCTCGGCGAACACCAGGCCGCTCGAGGTCACGGCCGAGGTCGAGCGGTACCTGTGCCCGCGCCGGAAGATCTCCTTCGACGGCTTCGTGAGCTTCGAGGGGCACCGCTACGGCGTGCCCTACTGGTACGTCCGCCGCGAGTGCAGGGTGAACCGGGAGGGGCGCGTGGTGCACATATACAGCGACGACCTCTCCCGCGAGCTCGTCGCCCACGCCGTCGGCACCGGCGCCGACAGCTGGTGCGAGGGGCAGTGGGAGACATCGCCGGCGCAGCCCGAGGAGCTGCCGACCCAGCCGGTGGGGACCGTGGTCGAGCAAATCGCCCCGCCCAGGACGAAACCCGGTTTCGAGAGGTTCGACTTCGGGAGGGCCGAATGATGGCGGGCGCGGGGGCGAGCCCCTACGAGCTCGCGAGCGACGCCGCGTCGAGGCTCGGGATCGCCGTCGGGGCGGAGGAGCTCGCGACCCTCGCCTCGGACCTCGACCTCGGCGACGGGGAGATGGCCGCCGTGGCAGCCACCTTCTCCTACCTTGCGGAGAAGAGGAGGCTCGCCTCCATCGAGACGCTGCTGAGGCTGAGCAGGCTGCCCAGGCGCGAGCCCAAGACCTTCGAGGGCTTCGACTTCTCCAGGATCCAGGGCCGGGACGCGGCCGCGCTGGGCAAGCTCCCGTCGCTGGCCGACCTCTACGCGCACCGCAACGTCGCCTTCGTCGGGCCCGGCGGCATAGGGAAGACGCACCTCGCGCAGGCCTACGGGCGCGAGTGCTGCATGCGGGGGCTCAAGACCTACTACATAAAGGCGACCGAGCTCAGGGACAGGTTCCAGAAGGCCGTCCAGCGGGGAAACACCTCGCGGGTCGTCTCCTCGCTCGTCAAGCCGTCGTGCCTCATCGTTGACGAGGTGGGGAGATGCGTCTACGACAGGCCGTGCACCGACCTGTTCTTCGATGTCGTCGACAGGCGCTACGAGAAGGAGGGGCCGAACGCGATGGTCCTCACGAGCAACATCGCCCGGAGCGGGTGGGATGAGTTCTTCACGGGCGACGACACGCTCCTCTGCGCCCTCGACAGGCTGTTCGACAAGGCGTCGGTGTTCGTGATGCGGGGCCCGAGCTACCGCGGCAGGGAGCTTGACACCTACTCGGTGGAGGCCGTCCCCCAGGCGGTGAAGGTGAGGGGGATCCAGCCCGAGGGGATGTAGGAATGCGATAGGAAAGTCATAGATGCGGGCGTGTTGGCTAAAATGGGTCGGCCGGGATTGGTCAATCTCGGCCGACTATATTTGGCTAAATTATTCCGGCGCTAACAATG
>CABJFQ010000031.1 GCA_902364975.1 Coriobacteriaceae bacterium
GGGCGGGAATCTGGGCGTACACATTTCCTACACATCTTGGGATTCTCAGCTGTGTTTGCCAGTAATAAAGAGGGGACCTCGTTTCCGAGATCCCCTCCTCCGTCTAACTATAGAAATAGGCTTTCAAAGCCTTAGGCCAACAGCTTGCGACCGGACTCCTCAATCGCGTCAAGTGCTGCATCAGCCTCGGCGGCATCCGTGCCCTTAGCGAAGATGTACAGCTTAATCTTGGGCTCGGTGCCGGAAGGACGAACAATACCCTTGTTGCCGCCCTCAAGATCGAACTCAATGACGTTAGCCTTCGGCAGGCCGTTCACGCAGGTGTTGTAATCCACGACAGCCTCAATCTTGGAACCGGCGAGCTCCGCGGGCGGGTTCTCACGCAGACCAGCCATGATGCCGGCCATCTTCGCCGCACCCTCAGCGCCCGGATAGCTCAGCGAAATCGTCTTGTTATGATAGTAGCCATACTTCTCGTAAAGCTCGTGCATCGCATCGGCAAGGTTCTTTCCCTGGAGCTTATAATACTGCGCCATCTGGCAAATCAGAAGCGAAGTGCTCACGGCATCCTTGTCGCGCACGTGGTCACCGGCCAGATAGCCGTAGCTCTCCTCAAAACCGAAGATAAAGCGATCGACCTCGCCAGCATCGGAAAGAGAAGTAATGATGTCGCCGATGTACTTGAAGCCCGTCAGGCAGCGGCGAAGCTCAAAACCGTACTCGTCGGCCAGAGCGTCAACCATGGCGGAAGAAACGATAGTAGTAACGGCGACCTTCTTAGTGAGGTCCTCACCGCGGGCAGCACGGGTCTTGCAGATATAGTCGAGCAGCAGAACGCCCATCTCATTGCCGGTCAGCAGCAGATAGTCATCGCCATTCTTAACGGCAACGCCAACACGGTCGGCGTCGGGATCGGTTGCAAGCAGCAAATCAGGGTGAACCTGCTCGCAGAGATCGATGCCCTTCTGCATGGCCTGACGGATCTCGGGGTTAGGATACGGGCAGGTCGGGAAATCGCCGTTAGGCTCCTTCTGCTCGGGAACAACCGCGACATCGGTGATGCCAGCGCGCTCGAGCACCGTCGTGACGGGAATGAGGCCAGTGCCGTTGAGCGGAGTGTAGACGAGCTTAAGCGGAGCGCCAGCGATCTCCTCGGCAGAAAGGTTAGTCACGCCGCGGGCGAGAACGGCGTCGTAATAACGCTCGAGGCACGAGTCATCGATCCATTTGACCAGACCCTGCTCAAGAGCCTCATCGAAGTCCATGGACTTCACGCCGGTAAACGTATCGGTCTCGGCGATAGCCCTAGAAATTGCATCGGCAGCCTCGCTGGTGATCTGGCAGCCGTCGGGGCCATAGGCCTTATAGCCATTATACGGCGCCGGGTTATGGCTAGCGGTCATGCAAATGCCACCGGAGCACTTAAGGTCGCGGACGGCCCAGGAGAGCGTCGGCACAGGAGAAATCTTGGGATACACGAGGGCAGTCACGCCGTTTGCTGCAAGAATGGCAGCCGTCGTCTTAACGAACAGCTCACCTTTATTGCGGCTATCGCGAGCGATGGCGACCGTCGGATGCTCGAAGGTCGCATTGAGGTAGTCAGCGAATCCCTGGGTCGCACGACCGACCGTATAGATATTCATACGGTTAGTGCCCGCACCGATAGTGCCGCGAAGGCCGGCAGTACCGAAGGCGAGATCCTGGAAGAAAGCGTCGGTGATGGCGTCCTCATCACCCTGCTCCTTCATCGTGTTAAGCTCAGCGAGGAGCTCCTCGTCCTTGACATTGGCAATCCAAGTATCAAGCAGCTCATGAACATCTGCCATATGAGTCCTTCCGTCACAATCAATAAAACGACCCGTGTAAAACAGGACAAGCGCAGCAGTGCGCTAAAGCAAATATTAGTCCATTGAGAACAAAGAACCGACCACAGAACGGTGAACGTTTATATTCACCGGTGGATGATTGAAGTGATTTAATTGCTTAGTGAATGCCGCCTTTAACGCAAAAAAGGGGGAGGCCGCGAGGCCTCCCC
>CABJFQ010000032.1 GCA_902364975.1 Coriobacteriaceae bacterium
CCTTTCGTCATGGCCTCCTACCTTTCTTTCGGGCCCTTGTCAGGGCCGATTCGTTAGCGCCCCTCCGTGTGAGGCGTTATTGCTGACGACATATTTATATCCAAAATTAGCCCATACTTCCACCTTGCCCCCGAACGGTTTTTTATGGGGGGTGAACGGCATACACATATACTTCACGCATGGTACACTTTGATTTAATAAAGTGTATTTACGTGCTCAAACGCGTTTTCAATCCAGAAATCAAATGGAACTAAACTTTGTTAAACCACCCTCAAATTGTATATTTCCAATGAAGCTATGAATAGAATTAGCGATTCGTACCACGTCTCAACCATTTTCATTTTTATTCAGAAAAAAGTTTGTCCTATTCATTTCTGGTAAACAAATTACCGTTTACCAGACGCTTGATACCGTTCACCGGAAGCTCAGTATAAGGCCCAGCGGATACCGACTCGCTTTACGGCCCCATTTGTAACAACTTGACTTCTCGGTATGGAAAAACGGACCCGCTTCCCCTAGGGAAACGGGTCCGTTTTCGATTATCTTCGGCCAATTTAGATAAGGCTCTCGAAGATCATCGGAATCCTAGCGATCAAACTCCGCCAGTGCCTCGCCCAAAAGCCTCAGGCCCTCGCGAAGAACATCTTCGCTCGCGCAGTAGCCCAGGCGCGCTCCACAGGGAAGCTCAAAACGGCAGCCGGGAACCAGCAGCACTCCCCTCTCAGCCAACAGGCGCTTGCAGAACTCCTCGTCGTCCTCGGGAATATCCAGCTGGATAAACGAGGTGGACACGCCCTGCGGGGCCGTCCAGGACACGCGATGCTGCGTATCGATCCAAGCCTGCGTGATATCGCGGTTGCCAAACACGATCTTGCGGTTGCGCTCGAGAATCTTGTCCTTGTGCTCGAGCACGTAGGTCGCTAGGGCGTCGTTGAACACGCCGCCGCAGATCATGGTGTAGTCACGATACGTGCGGATGCGGTTGGAGACCTCTTCGTCGGCCACGACCCAGCCCACGCGGGCCGCAGGCGTCGAATAGGTCTTGGACACCGAGTTGGTGACGATAGCCTTCTCGTACACGTCAGCCATCGACATAAAGGACTCGGTGTTCTCGAGCGGCAGATACACCTCGTCGCACAGCACGTAGGCGCCCACCGAACGGGCGATCTCGGCAATCTGGCCGAGCGTATCGGCATCGAGCACCGTACCGATGGGATTCGATGCGTTATTGATGCAGATGAGCTTGGTGTTGGGGCGCACCGAGCGCTTGAGCTCCTCGATATCGGGCTTCCAGCCGAGTTCCTCGCGAAGCTCCCAATACTCGACCTCGGCACCGAGCGTACGCGGAATCTCATAGAGCGGCGCATAGGTAGGCCACTCGGCAATCACGTGATCGCCGGGCTCGACAACAGCCATGATGGCATTGAGGTTAGCACCCGTACAGCCATTGGTCTGCAAAATGTGATCGGGATTGACCTCGCGACGATACAGCTTGGCGACTTCGGCCTTAAACTCCGGCGAACCCTCGATCCAACCGTAATTCATCTTCTCGCGATCCAGGCGCTCGTAGAACGTAGCACCGTCCTGCTCGTCAAGTGCGCGAAGCTCACCCATGGCCAGCGACGAGATCGTCGACTGAGCGATATCCCAGGTAGCACTCTTCTCCCAAACGTTGAGCCATTCCTCAACGCCAATTGTCTTGATGTCCATGGCTACCTTATCCGTTGTTAATTTAACGTCATTAAACATGAATGGGACGGTGCGAAAGATCCGCATCGTCCCATTGGGAGACATCTAATGGCAGCTAGATGTTTGTATTAAGACCTGTACGGGTCTTTGAAAACCTTAGTTAGAGGTCCTCGCGCCAGAAGGGCATGCTCATGC
>CABJFQ010000033.1 GCA_902364975.1 Coriobacteriaceae bacterium
AGCACCAGGCGGCCGAGCATGGCGAAGCCCATGGCCGGCAGGATGTTGGCGGCCACGCCGCAACCATCGATCACAAAAGACGGGATAAAGTCGAGTAGGCCCTGGATGGCACCGGAACCCAGATAGAAGGCGCCGCCACACAGCAGGAAGTACTCGAGGCAGCCCCAAAGTCCCATTCCCCAATGAACGGCGTAGATGCCTTTAAGGTTTCCCTTGAGGGCGAACTTGTCTGCCATGTCGACAAACACGGCGAACAGGGCGTTGGTAATGTTGCCGATCGTCAGCGAAAGGACGGCGATGGGCATGGCGAGCGCGATGGCCGTCTCGGTACCCTGACCGAGCTGAATGGCAAACGCGCAGGCGAGCACGCCGCCGACGGTTTCGTTAGGCGGTACGTAGGCGCCGATGGAGATCGAGCCCATGAATAGCAACTCCAGGCTGGCGCCAACGGCAAGGCCAGTCTGCAGGTCCCCCAGCACCAGGCCCACGAGCGGGCACAGGACGATGGGGCGGAACGCGTAGAGGGTGCCGAGCTGGTAGTCGAGGCATCCAAACGCTCCGACTAAGCCGACGAGGATTGCTTGGACAAGCATAATTCCTCCCAATAAGGAATATCGAACCGTCGTCACACCCGTCGCGCGCGTTGTTGATATCAATTCCGGGAGTTCGATCACACGGCTCGAAGCGTACCTGGTGTGCTGCGAACACCCATGCCAGGTACAAATGATTTGATACCAATTATAGATATGCAGGTTCTTACTATTTAATACCACTCGCTCAGCGGGGTGTTTTTTACCGTAAACGGCAGACGTATCCCATCAGGCGCGCCCTTTGTTTCGATGGCGGACAAGCGCCACCAGAAAGCCATCGCCAAAGGCATCGTATGCCAAGTTGCCTACAATCACCAAAACGATTATCGCCGCGCCCAAAAACTCGTTCCAGCGAAAGACCTCGCCAAAGAGGAGCGCCGACCAGCAGGGAGCGAGCACGACCTCGCTCATGCAGACCAAGTTGGCCGCAAACGCGTTAGTGCGCGCAATCCCCTTGGCATACAGCACGCTCGCAAGGCCACTGCAAAAAAGGCCGTGCACCAGCATAAGCCCCCACTCAAACGGTCTCACGGAGTCTAGGGCACCGGCAAAATAGACGATCGGCAACATCGAGATACCGCAGGAGATGAGCGAGGACACCATGGGCGACGCATCGGGGCGAGAGTTCAAAAAGAAACACAGCCCAAAGGTGGCGCCCGAAATGACGGCAAGCAGGTTGCCGAGCATGCCCTCGGCACTCAAATCGCCTAAAAAGAAAAGTCCCATACCCGTAAAAGCAACCACCACGGAGGCAATCTTCGCAGGCGAGGGCAACGTGCGAGTTGCGAGCGATTGATACACGATAACGAAAATCATCGAGGTGTACTGCAGGACGATCGCGTTGCCGACCGTCGTAAGCTGGTTGGCAAAGTTAAACGTGGTGCCCGTCACGAAGTTGCAGACGGCCACAAGGACAATAAGACGGCTGACGCGGAGGATGGGCCTGCCAACGAGCAGGATAAAGAGCGCCATAAATATTGCCGTAACGGCACCGATCAAAAGAGCTGACTGCGAATTGGCGCGAACGAGGATGCCGATAAAACTCCACAAGAGCGCCGTGCCAAATAGATACATCGCCCCGCTCACGCCATTATCGGGTGGATTGTCAGATCGAATCACGAAGCACCTCCAACTAGCTTTCGGTAATAAAAAACGGCGACCACAACGGGTCGCCGTTTCCCTTGGGGGCAGATAATAGGTCGGGCCCTTACGCCAGCACGCCGAAGAACGCGCCG
>CABJFQ010000034.1 GCA_902364975.1 Coriobacteriaceae bacterium
CTGACGCTCCTATTTGGCAAGGTGTTTTTTAGAATCCATTTTGCGCTCGGCCTCGAAGGCCCGCCTGTCCCAATCGAGCGGAAGTCCGGCCTCGACCCATGCCTCGTAGGCCCTCCTTATGGGCTTGAGCTCCCTTTGGCCCCTCTCCAGCATCGAGATGTACTTCTCGCTGGTGCCCAGTATGGACGCCGCCCTCACCTGGCTGACCCTCGCCGCGCGCCTGGCCGCCACGAGCTCCGAGGCGTCCTCGGGCCTCCTGATCTCGTGCGGGTGCATCAGCGCCCGGTACGCCTCCCTGGCCACGTAGCGCTTGAGGCACCTCATGACCTCCCTGTCGCTCTTCCCCCGCCCCCTGGCCCTCTCGGCGTACTCGGCGGTCTCGGGGTCGCGCATGACCCTCTGCCTCGCGATCTCGTGCAGCGCGCTGTTCGCCTGCCGGTCGCCGCCCCTGTTGAGCCTGTGCCTCACGGTCTTGCCGCTCGAGGCGGGGATGGGGCAGGCCCCGCATATCGCCGCGAACGACGCCTCGGAGCGCAGCCTGCCCGGGTTGTCCCCGGCCGCGACCGCGAGCTTGGCCGCGCTCACGGGCCCGCACCCGTACATCGCCAGCAGCGCGGGGCAGTTCTCCTCCAGGGACGCCTCGATCGCGCGCTCCATGTCGAGCGCCGCGTCGCGCGCCGCCTCCCACAGGTCCGCCAGCGCGCCGAGCGCGGCGCCCAGCGCGCCCTCGGCGCGCACGGAGGGGAGCTCCTCCATCAGCCTCGGCCCTCCCATGCCGCGGAACCTCGACCTGAGCCCCTCCGGCGCGGTGGTGAGCAGCGACCTCGCGGTGTTTATCGCCGAGGTCCGCGCCTTCACCGCCCCGGAGCGCGCCGCGAGCATGCAGCGCACCCCGTCGACCCACCCGTCCTGGCTCTTGGGGGTCCCGAGCTTCGAGCCGGACATCGCCGCGCGGGCGGCCCTCTCCGCGTCCGCCTCGTCGCACTTTCCCTGCCCCGGGCGCCTCCTCTGCATCCTCGCCGGGGAGAGCGCCTCGCGCACGGGCATCCCCAGCGACGCGAGGTGCCTGGTGAGGCCCGCCCCGTAGGACGACGTCCCCTCCATCGCGACGCAGGCCGGCTCCCCGGCCGCCGCGATCGCCCCGGCGAGCGCCTCGTAGCCCGCCGCGTCGGCGGGGAACTGGCGGGACAGGACCTTGCGGCCCCTCCAGTCGAGGACGCACAGCCAGTGCGAGTCGGCGTGGGTGTCGACCCCGCAGAAGACCGGCCCGCGGGCGCCGGGTGTCGATTCGGTTCTCATGTCTCGCTCCGTTCTTTCCGTGCTCGCCTGGACCGGGCAGACGGCACACTGACGGGGCGCGATAGAATGCGGTTGTTCGGGTCCGCGGTATCGCTCCATGCTCCTATTAGGTCATGCGGCGGTCTCGGCTCGCCGCGGCCCGCGCGGGACATGTCAGGAAACGAGGGCAGCCCTGTGGGCGCCAGCGGAATGTGGGGTCACCGCGCGGTCCGCATCTGATGGTGTCGACGTCAATGGTATACGGGTGCATCACCGACGTCTTCAATACAGACAATATCAGTGCGGAATG
>CABJFQ010000035.1 GCA_902364975.1 Coriobacteriaceae bacterium
CATGGCCACCGGACCCATCGAAACACATCTCCACCATTCCTTCAACTGGGAAAATGGCGCCCCCGGGGCCCGAGAGGGGCCGCGGGGGCGTTCGGTTAACTGCGGGAGCGTGCCGTCAGCTCAATGTGTTCGGTTGAGACCGGAAATCAACCCTTCGACGCGAACCGTGTTGGGAATGAGCTCCGTCGCACAGGACCACCAGCCGTTTTGCTGGGCAGCCTCGGCAAGCCTTTCGGCCGTGGCGGCGGTGTCGCAAATGGCAAACGAACAGGCACCCGATCCGCACACATCTACAGCAACGGTGCCGTCCTGCTTACGCAGCCAGTCGAGGACCGTTTGAATCTGCGGCTCCATCTGTGCGGAAATGACACCCAAGTTGTTATGGATGAGCGCATATGCCGTCTCGGCATCACCAGCACGCAAGGCAGAAGCTATCGCCCCGGGCTTGTCCGCAGGCACCGGGGCCTCGTCAAAACGTCGATAGGCTTCAATTGTCGAAACACTTGCCTCGCGCGGCTTGACCAACACGACGGGCGTTGCGGGCAGCGCGGGGTACTCAGTTGCCAGCACGTCTCCCCCACCTACGTAGAACGCAGGGCTCGCGTGCAAAAAGAACGGGACGTCAGCACCAATGCCGCGCGCGATGTCGTCGAGCGCGGGGTCGGTGCGATCAATTCCCCAGAGCTCCGCCAAGGCGACAATGACCGCGGCCGCATCCGTCGAGGGGCCGCCCAAGCCGGCGCACAATGGAATGCGCTTCTCAATCGTCACGCAGATGTTTGCCTCGCGACCATAATGCTCGGCCATAGCAACCGCAGCCCGATACGCCGTATTCTTTTGCATGGGAAAATCTGATGCCGGAACCGTCTGGACGGTCAACGCCTGTGCCGGCGTGACCGTCACGGTATCGGAAAGACCGACGGCTGCCATCAGGGAATCGACCCTGTGGTAGCCGCGGTCATCGCGCTCGGTATGAACCCCCAGGTAGAGGTTAATCTTTGCCGGCGCGGAAAGAGTCAGGGACCGATCGGTCACCGTTAATGCTCCTCGAGCTGATTGCCGAGCGGGGTAAAGATATGCTCGCCGCTCTCGGGGTCGAACAGCTCAACCTGACCGGTGAGGACATCGATATACTGGTAGGACTGACGCGACTTGCGGCCGCGACGCTCGTCAACCTCGACGATAAAGACGGCGGGGTGGACGCTCTTGATGGTGCCCATGCGCTCGACGACGCGGGTACGGCCCATGTTGGCCTTCACCTTGACGCGATCGCCCACCATATCGGTCAGCTTCTCGTGGATGTCGTCGACGTGATTGACTTCCATCTCTTCCATGAACAGGGCCTCCAGAAGGTGCAATTCAAAAAGGGGATAATACCCCTAAGATAGACAAAACTCTAATACTATAGCACCCTGTTACAACCCCAAGCAAGTAGCTAATTAGGCTCCTTGATTATCGACTTTATCCG
>CABJFQ010000036.1 GCA_902364975.1 Coriobacteriaceae bacterium
TGAACTGCGCCCCGAAACTTGGACTGAATAAATAGCGACTACGCCGCAAGGGCCCGGCTCCGGAACTCCTCCGGCGTCAGGCCCTTCAATCTTACCTGCCTGCGCCGCGTGTTCCAATGGACTATGTACCCTTCCAGGTCGCGCTTGAAGTCCTCGAAGCTGCCCCACTCCCTGCCGCGGTAGAACTCGTCCTTCACGTGGCCGAAGAGCTGCTCGGTGGCGGCGTTGTCGATGCAGTTCCCCTTGCGCGACATGCTCTGGGTGATGCCCGCCCCCTCCAGCCTGGAGGTGTAGGACTCGTGCTGGTACTGCCAGCCCATGTCCGAGTGCATGGTCGGTGCCGCCCCGTCGGGCAGGGCCTCGAGGAGCCGGTCGAGCATCCTGTGCTGCTGGGCGAGGTCCGGCGAGGTCGATATGTCGCTCGCCACGATCTCCTTCGTGCAGAAGTCGAGCACCGGGGCCCAGTAGGCCTTGGCGCCGGCGACCTTGAACTCGGTGACGTCGGTGCCGAGCTTCTGCCACGGCCCCTCGGCGCCGAAGTCCCTCGCGATGACGTTCTCGAACGTACTCCCCACGAGCCCCCTGTAGGAGCTGTACCGGCGGCGGGAGCCCCGGCGGCGTATCCCGCACCGGATGCCCATCTCGCGCATCATCTTGAGCACGGTCTTGTCGGCCACGACCGCGCCCAGCTCGGCGCGCAGGCACATGGCTATCTGCCGGTGCCCGCAGCCGTTGGCGGTGCGCGAGAATATCTCGGCCGCGGCGTCGCGCAGCTCGGGCCTGGTCGGCCTCCGCGGGTGCGCCAGCGCGTAGTAGTAGGTCGACCTCCTGAGCCCCGAGCACTCCAGCAGGTGGCGCAGGGAGTGCCCCTCCGCCCTCAGCGCCCTCACCGCCTCGGCCGCCGCCCTGGTCAGAGCCCGTCCCGCTCGACCAGGGCGCGCAATTTTTTTAGGTAGGCGACCTCGGCCTCGAGCCTGCGGCAGCGCTCCTCGAGCTCCTGCTCGCGGGTGCGGGCCCGGGGTTTCGACCTCGACCCCCTCGGCCTGCCCTTCGGTCCGGGCCGCAGCGCCTCGGCGCCGCCCTCGCGGTAGAGCCTGCACCAGCGCTCCAGCGGGGACTTCGACCTGATCCCGAACTCGGCCATGGCGTCGGTCTTCGCCATCCCGCCGTCGACCACGGCCGACGCCGCGGCGACCCTCTGCTCGAATGTGTACCTGGATTGTTTCCCGCCCATGGACAGCAGCGCCTCGCTTCCGAACGCCCGGTATACCCACTGCCATTCTCTCACGGTCTCGCGGGGGACGGACAGGGCCTCGGCCGCCGGCTTGCAGCCGACGCCGGCGTCGAAGAGCTCGACGGCCCGCCTCCTGGACTCCAGGTCGTGCTTCACCCTGAGGTCTATACTCATGGAAAACCTCCCATTTCCCGATGTCCAAGAAATGGGAGGCAGTTCA
>CABJFQ010000037.1 GCA_902364975.1 Coriobacteriaceae bacterium
CGGGCCCTTACGCCAGCACGCCGAAGAACGCGCCGACGATGCCCACGACCATGGTGGCCACGATCAGCACCATGGGGTTGATCTTCTTGGACAGCAGCCAGTAGTACAGCCAGAAGGCGATCATGCCGAGCATGCCGGGCATGATGCCGTCCAGGATGTCCTGGAGGGTCTGGGCGTCGTCGCCCGAGCCGATGGCCACCGGGATGCTGGCCCAGAACATGTCCTTGCACATGGCGCCCACGACCATGACGCCCACGATTCCCACGCAGGTCATGATCTTCTGCATGAGGCCGGTCCTCTGGGCCTCGTCCAGGAAGCCCACGCCCAGCTCGTAGCCCTTGACGGCGCCCCAGACGCGCAGCGCGAAGCCGGGGACGTTGTAGATGAGCAGGAAGGCGATGGGGCCGAAGGGGTTGCCGGCCTGGCACAGGCTGATGCCCACCGCGGCGGCGACCACGCGCAGCGTCGACAGGAAGATGGAGTCGCCGATGCCGGACAGCGGGCCCATGAGGGCGGCCTTGACGTCGTTGACGCTCTCGGGCTCGATCTCGCCGCGGGCGACCTTCTCCTCCATGGCCATCGCGATGCCGCCGACGAACGGGGCGAACTGGACGGTGATGTTGAAGAACGCGCAGTGGCGGTGCAGGGCCTCGGCGTAGTCGTCGGGGCGGCCGGCGTAGATCTTCTTGAGCATGTTGGCGACCATCAGGCAGAAGGCGATGTTCATCTGCTTGTAGTAGGTCCAGGAGAACTCCATGCCCAGGGCGCCGACGTTGACGGCGCTCTTGACGAGGTCGGAGCGCGTGATCTTGTTCTCGGGACTAGAAGTCATCGTCCTCATCCCCTTCCGCGGAGAGCTGGGGCTGGGCTCCGCCCAGGCCGAGCAGGTCGAACTTGTCGATGCCGATGATGATGGCGATCAGGGCGACGCCCAGGACGGGCACGTTGGCGTAGGAGCACAGCAGGAAGCCCAGGAAGTAGAAGGGCACGAGCTGCTTGGTGAGCACCAGGCGGCCGAGCATGGCGAAGCCCATGGC
>CABJFQ010000038.1 GCA_902364975.1 Coriobacteriaceae bacterium
GAGGTGTTCGACCAGGTCCCCGGCGCCCGCGCCGAGTTCACCGACCAGTACATCGCCGAGGCCGGCATCCGCGGCCAGCACATGCCGCAGATCGTCCGCGAGAAGCTGGACTCCATCGAGGACAACCTCGAGTTCGTCAAGAAGACCATGGCCGGCATGACCAAGGCCGAGATCGACATGCCCCTCACGGCGTCCACGACCCTCGACTCCCTGGTCAACTCCGAGTCCGAGTCCGACCTGATCATCGACCCGATGCCCAACCTCTACTTCACCCGCGACCCGTTCGCGGTCGTCGGCGAGGGCGTCAACCTCAACCGCATGTACTCGGTCACCCGCAACCGCGAGACCCTGTACGGCAAGTACGTCTTCAAGTACCACCCCGACTACAAGGACGTCTCCCTGTACTTCCGCCGCGACTGCCAGTTCCACACCGAGGGCGGCGACGTGCTGAACATCAACGAGAAGACCCTCGCCGTCGGCATCTCCCAGCGCACCCAGGCCGCCGCGATCGACGTCATGGCCCAGAACATCTTCTGGAACTCCGACTCCAAGGTCGAGCGCATCCTGGCCTTCGACATCCCGGTCTCGCGCGCCTTCATGCACCTCGACACGGTCTTCACCCAGATCGACGTCGATAAGTTCACGATCCACCCCGCCATCATGGGCACCCTGCGCGTCTACGAGCTGACCGCCGGCAAGAACCCGGGCGACGTGAACATCCGCCTGATCGAGGACACCCTCGAGCACGTCCTGGAGGACGCCACCGGCGTCGACCAGGTCAAGCTGATCCCCTGCGGCGGCGGCGACCCGATCGCGGCCTCCCGCGAGCAGTGGAACGACGGCTCCAACACCCTGTGCGTCGAGCCCGGCAAGATCTGCGTCTACGCCCGCAACACCGTCACCAACGACGTGCTGTACAAGGAGGGCCTGGACCTTCTCGTCGTGCCCTCCGCCGAGCTCTCCCGCGGCCGCGGCGGCCCGCGCTGCATGAGCATGCCCTTCTGGCG
>CABJFQ010000039.1 GCA_902364975.1 Coriobacteriaceae bacterium
CCGTCGAGGACCCACCCGGTCGACATCGCGCCGGAGGCGTCAAACCAGTACGCGGAGCCATTGCACTCATGGAGCCCAATGGCCATGGCATGCGTCGAGGGGTCGAGCCAATACCAGGCCCCATTGGTATAGAGCCAGCCAGAATGCAACGAGACCGGATTGACTGAATCCACATAGAACCAGTTGCCGTCAAACGAATTCCAACCCAGATTCCATTTAACGGATTCTTGAGCAGGACCATCATCAATTGAATCGGAAGGAGAAAGAGTCGAGGGGACGGATTGCCGCTCAAAATCAGTAGGGATGGAGGAGCTTATGGGTTCTGCGTTCGCGATATCAACCACACCGGGTCCAGCGAGCAGTAGAGTTGAAAGAATGATTAGGATTAATGTTATTTGCTTTTTCCTTGCCATGTGCAGCCCCCAGTAGTTACCGATTTTTATATAAACATAGTCTACAAATGGATAGCTAAGAGCAATATGTAATTAGAAAAAAGCAATTAAGGAAGAGTTGCTAGCCGAACCAAGCGCCATTACTAGCAAAAGAGTATTTCACCCCATCGATTTCTTGAACACCCGTAGTCATAGCGTGCGTCGAGGGGTCAAGCCAGTACCAGGCGCCGCCGACGTAGGCCCAGCCGGAGGTGAGGGCGCCGGAGCTCGTCGCGTAGTACCATGTGCCGCCGTCGAGGACCCATCCGGTCGCCATCGAGCCGGAGCCGTTGAACCAGTACATGGAGCCGTTGC
>CABJFQ010000040.1 GCA_902364975.1 Coriobacteriaceae bacterium
CGGTCAAACCGGCGCTATTTGCGCCCCGGCCCCCTATCGAAGGGGTCCTCGTACTCCTTGACGCTCAGCCGGTCGAGCGCGATGTCGGCCTTCTCCTGCTCCCGGATGTACTTCGCGATCGTGGCCTCGTTCAGGCCGACGGTGGACACGTAGTAGCCCTCGGCCCAGAACTTCCTGTTGCCGAACTTGTACTTCATGTTCGCGTGCCTGTCGAATACCATCAGCGAGCTCTTCCCCTTCAGGTAGCCCATCACGCTCGACACGCTGTACTTCGGCGGTATCGCCAGCAGCATGTGGACGTGGTCGGGCATCAGGTGCCCCTCGATGATCTCTATCCCCTTGTACTGGCAGAGCTTCCTGAAGATCTCCCCAAGGTCGGACCTTATTTGGTTGTAGATGACTTTGCGCCTATACTTCGGCGTGAACACGACGTGGTACTTGCACATCCACTTCGTGTGCGACAGGCTGTAGGCCTTCTGGGCCATACGCCACCACCGCCCTCTCGACTCGGATTCCTTGCGGCCTGAACAATCGCAAGTGTCCGGCGAGGGGGCGGCTTTGTAAAGCCGGTTGTCCCCACCCGCATAGCGGGTGGTTTCTGATGCGGCGCGCTGCGCGCCCCGCACAGGCTAAAGCCTTTAA
>CABJFQ010000041.1 GCA_902364975.1 Coriobacteriaceae bacterium
GCAAGGAGATATATTGCCAGACCGGAGGGGCGCCGTGGGCGGGAATCCCGTACTCCATATTTTGTTCACAAATGAATTAGCTGGCTCCGAGTTGCTCAGAGTCACACATTTGGTCATAAACCATGGACAGACCGTATGACCTCGGGAATCTTGCTGTCCACTGTAGACATAGCATCTTTATACCCTCGTCGGTCTCTGCTAGTTAGCTCGTCATAAATAGAAGGACAACGTTAACAAACCTATAAAACGCCAGCGGGGGCTCTATCACTAATTAGATAGAGCCCCCGCTGGCGGAGTGTATTTGATTGAAACAATACCCCTTAACTGATTTACTGGAAATAAGGAGCAAAAGAACCGTCCGGATATACGTGGCGACAGAACCCTAGAGTCGACTGAGCGCCAACAGAAAGCGACATAAACAAAAAGATCGGCTCTACCCCAACGCAGATGACAACGATGACCTCGACTAACGTCAATCCGAGCACTCCTAAAACGGATAGGGCAAATATCGCATATAACGCAAAAAAGGGGGAGGCCGCGAGGCCTCCCC
>CABJFQ010000042.1 GCA_902364975.1 Coriobacteriaceae bacterium
TGCTCAATGTGTTCGGCTGAGATCGGAAATCAACCGCTGAAATAGTTTCTTTTTCCGTGTGAATATCAAAATCAATAAAGAAGGTATTGATTTGTCTTAAATTGTTTTCAGAATGTCCTTTAGTGTATGAACGGTTTTCGTCTGCATACGTACCATAACGATAAACGTTTGGTGTCCAATGCGTAAATGTATCTTGATTTTCGCGAATCGCTTCTTCGGAAGTCAGAACAACGCCACGTCCGCCAATCATGCTTTTTTTTGAGCGATACGCAAAAATAGCCCCTTTACTTTTACCTGGCTTGGTAGTGATTGAGCGAATTTTACTATTTTTAAATTTGTACTTTAACAAGCCGTCATGAAGCACAGTTTCTACAACAAAAGGGATATTCATTCAGCTGTTCTCCTTTCTTACGAAAATTAATTAGTTAGAAGCTACGATCAAAGTTGAATCACAACAAAAAAGGCAATCAACTAAGTTTTTCTTAATTGATGGTTGATTTCCGATCTCAGCCGAACACATTGAGC